>NZ_CP043450.1:5088535-6360669 GCF_003286415.2 Mucilaginibacter rubeus
GCCACTGGGCGATTTTTCCCTGCTGAAAGAACTGCCCCGCATGTATCAGGCGTATGAAAAAGTGGTTTCGCCCGACGAAAAAGGTGTACTCGATTTCATCGGCGATTATTTGCTGAACGGCAAAGATCTGTTGGGTCATAATCAGCATGACCAGCCATCCAAAGCAGGCGATCTCCAGTTTCAGCGTTCGGCCGCTTTCGCTACCATTATCCAGCCCGGTGTGCCTTTGATCAGGTTATTACCAGCCCCGGCAGGACCCGACCATCATGCTGTTTACCTGCCTCCTGCTGCCTTAAGTGATTATCACCCATCCTTATTCCGCCCTCCGTTAGCGTAAGCCACCCCACATTCCTAATCTATTTATTTTTTTACGCTACACGCTAATTTTTCATGCGCAAACTACTTTTATGGGTTGTGCTGCTGCTTTCTTTTTCGGCACGCGCACAACATACTTTACACCTGGTTGTGAAAGACGATCAGAGCAAACTACCCTTGACCGGCGTCACGGCCTATATCGCCGATCTTAAAAAAGGTGGTGTTTCCGACACCAGCGGTCATATTATTATCAAGAATATTCCCTCCGGCAAATACGAGATAAAGCTGAGCATGGTGGGATACTTGCCGGCAGATAAGACTTTGGCATTTCCGTTAAAGTCACTTGATGAAACGGTAGAAGTTTACCTGGAACCGATGGCCGGCGAGCTGGCCGAAGTGGTTATACAAACCAACCGCACCGGCCGAAACCGCAGTGAGATACCTACCCGCATTGAAGCCTTGCCTCCCGAAGAGCTTGACGAAAAAGGCACCATGCGCCCCGGCGATATTAAAATGCTGCTGGGGGAAATCACAGGTGTGCATATACAAGCCACTTCGGCGGTGAGCGGCCTTGCCAGTTTCCGTATCGAAGGCCTTGACAGCCGGTACACACAATTACTACAGGACGGTCTGCCAACTTATGATGGTTTTTCGGGCGGACTGGGCCTGGTACAGGTATCGCCACTAAACTTGAAACAGGTCGAGATCATCAAAGGCTCCGCTTCTACCCTATATGGTGGCGGCGCTATAGCTGGCCTGGTAAACCTGATCAGCAAAACTCCGGGCAAAAAGCCGGAGCTTAACTTCCTGCTTAACCAAAACACAGCCAAAGGAACTGATGCAAGCGGATTTTATAGCCAGCAATGGCACGAGGTAGGCACAACCATTTTCGGTGTCTATAATTATAACGGAGCTTATGATCCTGGCAGCACCGGTTTTTCGGCAATCCCTAAAACCAACCGTTTTTTGCTTAACCCCAGGATTTTCTGGAAGCCTGGAAGTAAAGATTCCCTGTGGTTTGGTGTAAATATATTGCACGAGGATCGCAAAGGCGGCGATATGCAGGTTCTTCGTGGCCACCCTGATAACCTGCATCAGTATTTTGAACATAACATCAGCGACCGCTTGTCTTCGCAATTTTCTTACACCCATAAGCTCGATAGCAACAGTCAGTTCAACTTCAAAAATACTGTGGGCTATTTTAACCGCAAGCTCAGTCAGCCTCAATTCAATTTCAGGGGCGTTCAGGTTTCATCTTACACAGAGGCAAATTATGTGCGCAATGGCAAAGTTGCCAATTGGGTAGCCGGAGCGGATGTTTGGACAGATCATTTAACCCCAAAAGATGGCAGCGCCAATCTGGGTTATAGCCGCAATACCTACGGGTTGTTTGCACAAAATACTTTTAAACCGGCAAAATGGTTCGCGGTTGAAAGTGGCTTGCGGCTTGACGGAAACTCCCCCTCACCTGCTACGCCGTCAAACGGTTTGTTTTTATTGCCCCGCGTAAATGGCCTTTTCAGGTTGAACGAACATTGGACCAGCCGTATTGGCGGTGGCCTTGGTTATAAGATGCCCGATATATTTAATGACGATGCCGAAGAACAAGGCTATCGTTATTTGCAGCCCCTGAACATAGGAGCAACCAAAGCCGAGCGCTCGTCAGGGGCAAATTGGGATGTTAATTATAAGGGTGTTGTTGGCGATGCTTTTCTGCAGGTTAATCAATTATTTTTCCTGACCCGGGTAAACGATCCGCTGATCTTGCAGCATAATGCTTTCATCAACGCGCCAGGCTACCTATTAAGCAAAGGCACCGAAACCAATATGAAACTACTCATGGACGAACTGGGTATTTACCTGGGTTATACCTATACAGATGTTCAGCGCCACTTTAACGGCTTGGCATCAGCGCAAACATTAACGCCTAAACACCAGCTGAATGCGGATATGACTTATGAAATTGAGAATAGTTTCCGCGCAGGTATAGAAGGCTTTTACACCGGAGCTCAATTATTGGGCGATGGTACTACCGGCCGCTCCTACTGGACATTCGGACTGCTGGTTCAAAAAATGTGGAAACACTTCGATATATTCATTAACGGAGAAAACCTGACCGATCAGCGGCAAAGCAGATGGGGCACCATCTATACCGGCCCTATGTCGAGCCCGATCTTTAAAGACATTTACGCGCCGCTGGATGGCGCTGTGATAAATGCTGGAATAAGGATCAAACTCCTGAATTGATAGCTCAGATCAAAGCCTCAGATCGTACGATCTGAGGCTTTTTATTTTTTTACTCTTCCGGGGCTACTTCTGCTCCCGTCGGTATACGAGCCATCGACGACGGGGTTACGCCAAAGCGCTGTTTAAATGCCCTGCTAAAATGGGCCAATGTTTCAAACCCGCTTTCAAAAGCTACATCGCTTACCGCTTTCTTACTATTAATACTTAACAGGCTTTTGGCGTAAAACAAACGCCTTTCCAGTAGCCACCTGCCCGGCGTAGCATTAAAAACAGCATGAAAGTCGCGTTTAAATGCAGAGAGGCTGCGATTACTGAGCTGGGCAAATTCTTCTATCTTCAGATTATAACGAAAATTATCAGTCATGATCCGTTCCAGGGCCGCCGTGCCTGGCTCGTTTACCAGCGTACAGAAATAAGATAACAACTCGGCGTTAACGGGCTTATCCGCTATGGTTAAAATCAGTTCTTTAAATTTTAATTCCAGTAAGGATTGCGCGGGCTCCCTTGCTTCGCTGAAATAGGAAGCCATAGAATGAAAGAACCCGGCCAGCGTATCGGAGGAGTTTAACCTGATCACCTGCCGATGGCTGGATTGCTTAACAGGTGGATTAAATTTTTTACCAAGTGTTTGGCAAATAAAATCATCCGGAATAAAAAACAGCACCAGGCAAAAGCCGATATCGAAAAATTGCTCCAGTACAAAAGCGCCCTTCCTCACAAATACACAATTGCCGGCCTCAATACTGTAAGAACCTTCAGATGTATGCCAGATCTTTTTACCCTCCACCACATAAAAAAGGTAATTGAATTGCGTCCAAAGTGTAGAAAACTTGTTCTTCATCAAACGCGCTTCTGCCGGGCAACTAAATATGGTGATCAGTGAGTCATTACAGCTAAACTGCCGGTGATAATTCGGATGCTGCAGCACACTTTCATACAGATTTTTCATAAAACACCTAAAACCTAAATTTTATCACATTTGGACTTCAAAGTCATTTATCTGGACTTTTCAGACAAACGCTCTTTTGCTTTCAAAGCTACCTTTGATATTACTAAATACAAATAAACAATTTGAAAATCAAATATTTAAATCATCAACATTATGAACCCCAACAAAGCACTATGGGAAAAAGGCGACTTCACACAAATTGCAGCAACTATGCGAGAGAGTGGCGAAGAGCTGGTTAGTAAATTAGGAATCACCAAAAACCTCAGGGTACTTGACCTTGGGTGCGGCGATGGTACAACCGCCATTCCGGAAGCAAGGCTTGGCGCCGATGTTTCAGGCGTTGATATAGCAGCGAACCTTGTGGCAGCAGGAAACGCGCGCGCCAAGGCAGAAGGACTAACTCAATGCACATTCAGCGAAGGCGATGCAAGTGATCTGAACCAATTAAAAGATAATTCATTTGACCTTGTGGTTAGCATATTTGGCGCTATGTTCGCACCAAAACCTTTGGATGTTGCAAAAGAAATGGTGCGCGTGGTACGTCCCGGCGGTAAAATTGTTATGGGTAACTGGATTCCCGGCGACCCTACCCTGGTAGCGCAGATACTCAAAATCAGTTCGGCTTATATGCCACCGCCACCCGAGGGCTTTATCAGTCCGATGCTGTGGGGAGTTGAAGAAAGTGTGATAGAGCGCTTCGTTAACGCGGGCATCAGGAAGGAAAATATTTACTTTGCTAAAGAAACATTTACTTTCAAGGCTCCTTATAGCCCAACAAAGTTTGTTGAGGCTTTCAAAAACTATTATGGCCCTACCATGAATGCATTTGAAGCCGCCGAAAAAAATAACAAAAGCGCAGAGCTACAGCAGGAACTGGAAACACTGTTCAACAGTCAAAACAAAAGCGATACCGAAAACAGTACGTCCATAAACGCCAAATACTTAAAAGTTACGGTGATTAAGTAATTCAGGAAAAAGCCTTAGATCAAAAGATCTGAGGCTTTTTCCTAAGTTATTTTGTAGCTCAGGATCCGGCTATCAACACCTACTGCAAACAAAATACCCTATCTTTAAAAATGCAGCACCAGGAATTTGAACCTCCCGAAGAGCTTAAGGATATCATAAAATGCTTTTGGTACAACACCGGCGATTTTGGCGAACAACAATCGGCCTTTGAAGTACAACCTGATGGCTATGTGGAAATCATCTTTTATTTCGGCAGCATTTTTAGTGTCTCATATAAGGAGGGCTTGCAACCTTTACCTTCCCCGTTTATGATGGGACTGCTCAATCAACCGGCTATTTTTTACACAAAAAACCGGTTGGAGATCATCGGCGTGCGTTTTTTTCCCTGGACGGTATTTGATCTGCTCGGCCTGCCATCCGGCAAAGGTGGTATGCACGTGTTTGAACATCCTGTCGCCCGGCTTCAACCCTCTTTGAATGAACTGGTTAATACCGGAAAGATAGATGAAGCCATAGCTACAATAAAACAGTACTTCCTGGATGTACGTCTGCAACTTGCTACAAACAATATGCTGTTTAAAGCCGGCTCTGCCATGCGGAAAGCAAATGGCACCATACCTGTGAGCCAGATAGCAGAGGCGGCACATGCCACCGTCCGTACATTGGAACGGAACTTTAAGCAGTCTTCCGGCCATACAGTTAAGGATGTATCCGCACTGATCCGTTTTGAGCAGGTGCGAAACCAATTATGGCATAATCCGGATATCAATCTCGCGGGCCTGGCCCATGAGTTAGGCTATACTGATCAATCGCACCTGAGCCGTGAATTTAAGCGCTACAGCGGCACCACGCCTGCTGCCTTTGCCCGCAAAGCCAATAAAAGGAAACAGGCAGTAAGCAGCAATGATTTTGTCGCGTTTATACAATCCTGATCCAGCGGCATTTCACAATTTTGTGCATCAATTTATTTAAAATGAAAGCACAAGATCAATCTACATATGATGTAATCATCTCCGGAGCAGGGCCTGTAGGACTGTTCCTTGCCTGCGAACTCGCTTTGGCCAAATGCTCAGTCCTGATACTGGAAAAAGCCGAAGCCCCCAATACTCCTTTAAAGCAATTGCCTTTCGGCATTCGTGGCCTCTCGGCACCTACCATTGAGGCGCTTTATCGCCGGGGCTTGCTTGAACAGCTTGAGGTGCATAAACGCATTAAAAACCCTCACTTACATGCCAAAGAGGGAGCACAACGCCAGGTAGGGCATTTTGCCGGTATCCCGTTTTTGGAAGGTAACGTTGACACTTCACAATGGGAATACCGCCTGCCAGGCTCTCCCGCAACAAGTTTAATTTCTGAAATGCAGGAACTTGAAACGGTATTCGCCCGCCGGGCAGAATCACTGGGTGTGGAGATCAAGCGCGGGCTCGCCATTACCGGCTTTCAGCAAAACGCCGATGAAGTTACTGTTGAGGCGGGCCATCAATCTTTTAAAGCCAAATGGCTCGTAGGCTGCGACGGCAGCCGGAGCGTTGTGCGCAAACTGGGTGGTTTTGAATTTGCCGGTACCGAACCCGAATTTACGGGCTACACTACCCGGATCGATATAGCTGACCCGGAAAAGCTTAAGCCCGGTCGAAATGTGACAGAAAGAGGCATGTACATGCAGTCGCAACCGGGTTACGTGGTGATCCAGGATTTTGATGGCGGTGCATTTCATAGTTCGGACAAGCCAATTACGCTTGAACATGTTCAGGAGGTGTTGCGCCGCGTATCAGGCACCGATGTTACCATCAACGCCCTTCACACCGCCACCACCTGGACCGACCGCGCACGACAAGCTACAACTTACCGTAATGGCAAGATACTTTTAGCCGGCGATGCCGCGCACATCCACTCGCCGCTGGGTGGGCAGGGATTAAACCTTGGCCTGGGCGATGCCATGAACCTGGGCTGGAAACTCGCCGCAACTATCCGGGAGGAAGCCCCCGAAGGTTTGCTGGACAGTTATTATACCGAACGATACCCCATTGGCACACAGGTTTTAGATTGGTCGCGTGCCCAGGTAGCTATCATGAAACCTGATCCGGGTGCCCGTGCGCTGAACGCTGTGATCCGTGATCTGATCAATACGCGAGACGGCGCTACCTATTTTGCAGGCCGGGTATGGGGGATTCATACACATTACAGGCTTAACGGTAACCATCCGTTAACCGGTCACAGCGTTCCCAATTTTGAGTTTGAAGATGGTTCAGCCATTGGTGAATTAATGCACGATGGTAAAGGCATCCTGCTTGATTTCGACGGCAATGATTCGCTTAAAACCTTTGCAACTGAATATAGCAGTCAGATCAGCTATATTTCCGGCAGCGCTAAAGAACAATTAGGCTTGAGCGCTTTGTTGATACGCCCCGACGGCATCATCGCCTGGGCTTCCGATAAATCTTTCGATTTGAATGGACTTGAAGAAGCCGCAGCCCGATGGTTTGTTATTAATTCAAAATCAATTTAAGCACATTTGACAGCACGGGATTATGGTCTTCGGCACGCCAGTTAAGATACAGATCGGTTTTAAAAGGCAGTTTAATAAACCGTAATCCCGGGCTTTCATGATACATATAAGAATCGGGCAGTATCGCTACGCCAAGGCCTTTCCGTACCAACGCTATAATGGTCGACCCGAATTCTGAATGCAGGTAAACATCAGGCACAACCTCCAGCGCCTTAAACATTTGATGAATAATATCACTATAGCTGCTGCCCTCATCTTTTATTGGCAGTATAAATTTTTGTTGCCGGAGTGTTTCTTTAGAAAGATCGTCTATAGTGCGATATGGGTGGTTTTCCGGAACAACGATCGACAGGTTATCGGTGTAAATTTTCTCCGACCGGATACCGGGAGCGCTATTCATATCCCGGGTAATGATCAGATCAATTTTATAGTTCAGTAAAAATTCCTGCTGATTTTCATACAGTACCTGTACCAGTTCTATCTGCAACTTAGGAAACGCGTTAGAGATATTCGCCATAATATCGGGAATAATCGACGCGGAGATAGAGTCAGGATGTGCTATCCTTATCGTTCCCCTTTCGCCCAAATGTATTTGACGGGCAAACTGATGAATAAATTCCAGTTCGTTCAGCTCCACCTCCCACTTATCCTTTAAAAACTTACCCGCCGGGGTTAGTTTAACATTTCGCTTATTACGCTCAAATAACAGTACCCCCAGCTCACTCTCAAGCGACTGGATCTGACGGCTAAGCGCCGATTGGGTAATATTCATTTTACCGGCCGTGTTCCAAAAATGAAGTTCCTGTGCTAAGGCTAAAAAATATCTGATCTGCTGAAAATCCATTAATGCAATTTACGCATTAATAGATCAAAAAATAGCATTTTATAGCATATAACGATACAGTAAATTTGTGCTATGGAAAATTTAACGATTGATAAGGTTGAACAAGCCGATGTCATTCAACTTCAGCAAATAAGTGTAAATACATTCTTTGAAACCTTTTCGGCAGTTAATACTGAAGAGGATATGAATACTTATCTCAACGAAAGCCTTTCCGCAGAAAAATTGACCACCGAACTAAGTAACGACCTGTCTCAATTTTACTTCGCGGCATTAAACGGCGAAGTAATTGGTTACCTGAAGCTAAACCTCGGGGAGGCGCAAACAGAAATTAAAGATACCTACGCGCTCGAAATTGAGCGGATCTATGTATTGCAGGGTTTTCATGGTAAAAAAGTAGGCCAACTGCTTTACAACAAGGCTATCCAGATAGCAAACGAGATCAGCGCTAAATATGTATGGCTTGGGGTATGGGAAAAAAATCAAAGGGCTATCAGCTTTTATAAAAAGAATGGTTTTATAGAATTTGATCAGCATATCTTCCGGTTAGGTGCTGATGAGCAAATTGATTTAATGATGAAAAAAATATTAACAGACTGATAAGAGATGGGTAAAAAAAATATATTGCTTGTTTTATTGATATTAGGTACCGCGTTTTGGGGTATCTCATTTTCGGTGACCAAACTGGCTATAGGCCAGGCATCGTCATCGGCGTTTTTGTTTTATCGTTTTTTAGCTGCAACAACAGTACTTTCCATCATCTTTTGGAAACGTTTAAAAGCAATCAAGTGGATTTCTGTAAAAATAGGGGTTGCTTTAGCTGTTCCGCTCACTGCCGGCATCTATTTTCAAACACTGGGTATTAAGTACAGTACCGCCTCGCAATGCTCATTTGTGGCGGGTATGTGTGTGGTGATTATTCCCTTACTCAAAATTATTTTGTACAAAACCGTCGCCCCGGCCAAAATCTGGATTGCGGCAACTATTGCTCTAATCGGCTTATCCATCATTTCAATCAATAAAGATTTTTCGGTTAACATTGGCGATTTATACACCATTGCCGGGGCTGTTGCCTTTGCCGTTTACCTCATCAAAGTAGAAACGCATTCCCGGTCAAAAGATATAGTAAACACCATTGTGCCGATGTTTGCCGCATGTGCATTATTTACCGGTTGCATTGCTGTAAGCGATGTTAATACCAACTGGTTGCCGGAAAGCAACACCTTCTGGATAGGGATTGCCTACTGTTCCCTGTTCTCTACGGCCTACATGTACACGGTATCAAATATCGCGCAACGACATATCAGCGCCGAAAGGGTATCCATCATTTATCTTTTTGAACCGGTATTCGGAGCTATAGCCGCCTTTTTCATTTTGGGCGAAGGGTTTACCTGGCGTTTACTTTTAGGTGGCAGCCTTATTTTTTTGGCAACACTTATATCCGAAGTTAAGTTTTTCGGGAAGCAGGCAAGCCTTAAAAAATCTTCATTGTAGCAATCAACAATAACTACAGTGGGATACGCGCTACAGTCATGAGCCATACAGGTAAGTAATTTGAGCCGTAGAAGAAATCGGCCGGGAGCGAACAACCTGCATCTTTGTATTGTTATTCATAAAACAAAACAACGATGACAACAATATCAAAAATAGCCCTTGGCAAAAACGGACCATTGGTTTCTAAACTTGGATTAGGCTGCATGCGCATGTCTTCAGTTTGGGGAAGCCGCGCCGGCGACGAAAATGAAAGTATTGCCACCATTCAGGAGGCATTGGATAATGGCATTAATTTTCTGAACACCGGCGATTTTTATGGCGCGGGCCATAACGAGCTGCTGGTAGGTAAAGCCATTAAAGGCCGCAGGGATGATGCCTTTATCAGCGTAAAATTTGGCGCGATATTTTATGGCGGCCAATGGCTTGGGCTTGATCTGCGCCCGGTAGCTATCAAAAACTTCATCAATTACTCTTTAGTACGTTTGGGTATAGATACTATTGATCTTTATCAGCCATGCAGGTTAGATAACAGTGTTCCGGTAGAAGATGTGATAGGCACCATTGCCGACCTCATTAAAGAAGGAAAAGTGCGTCACCTTGGCGTTTCTGAAATCACATCAGAGCAATTGCGCAAGGCCAATAGTGTATATCCTGTATCAGCATTGGAGATAGGCTATTCTTTAGCCGACAGGCAAATTGAAAGCGACCTGCTGCCAACTGCAAAAGAGTTAGGCATTGGCGTTGTTGCCTTTGCCAACACAGCCGAAGGCCTGCTGACCGGCGACATGAAAGCACCTCTTCCGGCCGATAGTTATCATAACCATTTTTCACGTTTTCAGGGCGAAAACCTGGTTAAAAACCTGGAGAAAGTTGAGGTATTAAAACATATAGCAAAAGATAAAGGATTTACGCCTACGCAGGTAGCCATAGCCTGGGTTAACGCGCAGGGCGATCATATGATGCCACTGGTAAGCATGAGCCGCCGTTCGCGCCTGCCCGAAAACATAGCGGCCATGGGTATTGAGTTTACTGCGGCAGAAATGGACGCGCTTAATACAACCTTTGCGCCTGGCGCGATATTGGGCAGTACCTATTTGCAGCGATAACAGCTTGTTACGATAAGCCCTCCTCATTTTATATCTTTACATTAATGGTTAACCCAACTGAAATTATTCCGGGCGTGCTCTTTTACTCTTACCTCTCTGCAATGAGAAAAGATAAAGTAGCATTCCTGGAACATACTACCCTGGTATTGCAGGTTTCCGGTCGTTTTACGATGGAGACTGCCAGCGAGAAAATTTCGATGGAAAAAGGCCAGATGCTGCTGATCCATAGAAACCAGTTGGGCGAGCTCACCAAGACACCGCTTGACGGGGAGGAATATCAAACTATTGTTATTTGTTTAAAAGAAGACCTGCTCAGGAAAATCGCGCTTGACGAACAAATAGAAATAGGGAATAAGTATGATGGCCCGCCCAACATACTTATTCCTAAAAATGATTTCCTGCATGCTTTTTTTCAATCAGTAATCCCGTACGTTCATCACCCGAACGAACAGATTACCAATGCCATGGGCATATTAAAAGTAAAGGAGGCGGTATACCTCCTTATCAATATGATGCCCGAACTAAAGAATTTCCTGTTTGATTTTTCGGAGCCTTATAAAATGGACCTGGAAAAGTTTATGCACAGCAATTTCCATTTCAATATCCCTGTCGAAAAATTCGCGAGGTTAACAGGAAGAAGCCTTGCCGGGTTTAAGCGCGATTTTCAAAAAATATTCGGTATGGCGCCCCGGCACTGGCTGCAGGAAAAGCGGCTAACGGAAGCCCGCCGTTTGATAGAAAAAAGAAACAAAAAACCATCCGCCATATACCTCGACCTTGGCTTCGAAAGCCTCGCTCATTTTTCCTACTCCTTCAAGAAAAAATTCGGCAAGGCCCCTACCGAATGGATATTGGAGCCAGGAAGCTCTTTAATTTGATAAGCTTTACCGCTTACTTTTCACGCTAATGACACTCCCATTACCAATTATAAGCGCCTGCGTAAAAATGTATCAGTGTTCCCTACTTCTGTATAAATGGCTCTGCAGTTGCCGCTTTAATTTTGTCTTATCATTTAAAAACAACAAAAATGGCAAAGACAATTTTCATTACCGGCGCATCACGTGGCTTCGGTAAACTATGGGCCGAGGCACTATTGCAAAGAGGCGATAAAGTAGTAGCAACCGCCCGCGACTTAAGCTCGCTGGACGATCTGGTTAACAAATATGGCAACAATATTTTACCGCTACAGTTAGACGTTAATGACCGTGCTGCTGATTTTGCAGCTATCAACAAAGCCAAAGAACATTTCGGCAGCATTGATGTACTGATCAATAACGCAGGTTACGGCTTATTTGGTAGCATAGAAGAAACCACCGAGCAGGAAGCCCGCGAGCAGATGGAAACCAACTTTTTTGGCTTGCTATGGTTATCGCAAGCCGTATTACCGGTTATGCGTGAGCAGGGTCACGGCCATATCATTCAGCTTTCAAGCGTGCTGGGGCTCATTACCCTGCCTGTGCTGGGTATATACAATGCCTCTAAATTTGCAGTGGAAGGTTTAAGTGAAACATTAGCTACCGAAGTAAAAGACTTTGGGATAAAGGTATCATTAATTGAACCAAATGGCTTTGCAACCGACTGGGCAGGTGCATCTGCCGCGCAAACTGTGGCAATGCCGGAGTATGACGCTGTACGCGCTGCTTTCCAGGCTGGTTTAACCGACGAAATTTTCGGTGTACCAGAAGCAACTACCGATGCTGTACTTCAATTGATTGACAGCGATAATCCTCCTTTGCGTTTATTCCTTGGTAAATACGCTTACCCTTGGGTTAAACAAACTTATGAAGGCCGTACTACAGAATGGGACAGCTGGAATGAAGTTGCCTCGGCAGCACACGGTAAATAATATAAATGGTATTATCCTGACATAATCTACGCCGTATTCCGGCGTAGATTTGTTTAACTTTATTCATCATGCAGCATTTTAAAAATTTGACCGACATGCACCGGTCTAACGGTTTTCCGATGCCGGAGAACCCGCTTTTCAGTTTGTACAGGTGTACCCATACCTGCGGGTTTGGCGAGAGGGAATTTACATCCGATTTTTATATGATCGGGTTTAAAAAGCTTAAAGCAGGGCAGATCATGTATGGCCGCACCAAATATGACCATGATAACGGCAGCATGATGTTTATCAAACCCCGGCAGGTAATTCAGTTTAACAGTGTTGAATATGATGAAGATGCGTTTATCATGTTCATTCATGAGGATTTTCTGAACGGGCACTTTCTGCATACCGAGATAAGCAAATATGCTTTCTTTGATTACGAGGCCAACGAAGCCCTGCACCTTTCGCCCTCAGAAGAGCAGATCATGTGGGACCTTTATTACAAGATAGAAGCCGAATACCGCAATAATACCGACGAGTACAGCCGCGATATTATGCTCACCCATATTGACTCGATCCTGAAATACTCCCAACGGTTTTACAAACGCCAGTTTATTAACCGTACCGAACTTTCGGGTAAAACTGTATCAAAATTCAATGAAGTGTTGGCCGCCTACTTTAAAAATGGATTACTGTTAACCCAGGGACTGCCATCTGTTAACGTGTTAGCTTCGCAACTCAATCTGTCGCCGCGTTACCTAAGCGACTTACTTAAGCAGGAAACAGGGAAAACAGCTATTGAACTGATCCATATTTACCTGGTAAACGAAGCCAAAAACCGCCTCAAAAGTGATTACCAAAGCGTTTCTGAAATTGCGTATGAACTCGGCTTTGAAAATTTGCCATATTTTTCGCGGTTGTTTAAAAAGGAAACAGGCATCAGCCCCAACCAGTTTAAAAAGCAGTTGGTTAATTAACGGCTTTTACTCTGCTGTTTCACAATCTTTTTTCTGTTTGACCTTTGCTAATAGCGGATCCGCTGAGTTTTGGGTAATTTCCTGGCAGGTTATTTTGTTTACATATCCGGCCTCGGTACTAACAACGCTTACATAATTCACTTTTCCTTCTTCAACAGTTATTGTTAATGGTGCCGATTTTTTTCCATTTGACAGGCCGCCGCTAACTACGCTAACCGTATGCTGACCGGGAGCTATATCATGTATGGAAAAAGTTTTATTTTTCATTTTGCAGACAAGTTTATCATCAACATAAAACCTGTAATTAACCGCCGATCCTGCATACCCCGTTACCCGGATCAGGTAGACCTGTCCTGTTTTAGTTTGTGAAAAACCTTTAAAGGACACAGCCAGCATAAATGTTAAAAAAGCGAAGAATTTAATAGTTTTCATAGATATAAAGTTTAAGTAGTAAGTATGTTCAATATAGCATTTTAAAACTTCAAAACCTTGTTAACTACGTTAATTGCGCATTTAGCAACGAGGTTCTGATCAGCTTAAGCGTTTCATTTTCTGATGATGAATCCTTCTCAGCAGATAAAACAGTATAGGTAATAACCGCCATCGTTCTTTCAGGCTTTATCAATCGCCAGGTAATAAGCGTAATCATCGTACCATTATCGCCCGACTCTTTATAAGCAGGCCCTGCTAAAAGGTTTCCATGTACTGTGGTTGCGTAAGGCAGATCAGCGATCAGCAATTTCAAATTTTCCTCTTCAGTTATTCCCGGTGGAGGTATTGCCTCAATAATATTAAAACGCAGGGTACTATTCGATTTCGGGTCAAAACAAGCCTCCTGATCCTCGCCTTCAGATTCATACTGCCAATGCGCAGGAAGGGCAATAATCAAGTTTTTATATTGATGTATTATGAGTGGTATTTGCTTCTTTCTGAATAAATTAAACATGGCAGGGACTTTTGTTCAACATTTCAAGTTTACTAAAATAACCATTTTAAATTCTGTAGGAAATCTGTAGTTCAAAAGTCATGTTAAGTTTCCGTTAATAAGCCTTTCAGAATAAAACGAATTTGTAATTTTGGCTACAATCGTTTTCTTATGAAACTAAAATTCATCGCCGGCATTACCCTTTTAAGTGCGGCGCTACAATCGTTCGCCCAAACTCCGGGTAAAATCGAGCAAACAGGACAGGTATTATTACCTAACGGATGGAAGCTTAGTCCCGCCGGGCGTTCACTGCCTCTTGGCGACCTGCCGCTTAATATGCAGCTATCGTCATCGGGCAAATTACTGGCAGTTACCAATAACGGCCAAAGCACACAATCGGTACAGCTGATCGACCCTAAAAATGAAAAACTGCTTGACGAAGTGGTGGTAAAAAAATCATGGTATGGCCTTGCTTTCAGCCGCGACGAGAAAAAATTGTATGCATCGGGCGGAAACGATAACTGGATCCTGGTATTCAACATCGCCAATAACAAACTGGGAACACCTGATACCATTAAGTTAGCCCCAAATGCATGGCCTAAAAACAAGGCATGCCCTACAGGCATGGTAACCAACAAAAGCAACAGCCGCCTGTATTCGGTTACCAAAGAAGACAGTACCCTTTATATTATCGATCCTGATAAAAAAGAGATCCTTAAACAGGTAAAACTTCCGGCCGAAGCTTACAGCTGCGTTTTATCTCCGGATGAAAAAACGCTCTATATTTCTTTATGGGGTGGCGATATGCTTGGCTTTTATAACATTGCAACCCAAAGCTTTAGTACTATCAAAACCAGCAGCCACCCCAACGAACTGCTTTTAGATAAAAAAGGAAAATTCCTGTACGTGGCCGATGCTAACGACAATGCGGTATCTGTAGTAAATACAACCACACATAAAATAATCGAAACCATTTCTACGGCCCTTTATCCTACCCGCCTTACCGGTTCAACCAGTAACGGCCTTGCGCTTTCAGCTAACGGAAAAACATTATACATAGCCAATGCCGATAACAATTGCCTTGCCGTATTTGACGTTACTATGCCCGGCAGCAGCAAAAGCAAGGGCTTTATCCCGGTTGGCTGGTACCCAACCAACGTAAAAATGTTAGGTGATAAAATCCTGGTATCAAACGGCAAAGGCTTTTCATCAATGGCTAACCCAAGAGGGCCACAACCTGTGAAAAAAACGGATAACAGCGGTTACAAACAAGGCGCAATAAACAGCCGTGAGCAGTATATCGGTGGCTTGTTTAAAGGTACCTTATCCTTCATCAATACGCCAACCGATGCCGAGCTGAAAACTTATACCAAGCAGGTTTATGCCAATACACCATTTACCGCCAAAGTTGAAAAAACAGCCAAGGGCGAAGAAGGCAATCCAATCCCCCGCCGGGTAGGTGAAAAATCGCCAATTAAATATGTGTTCTACATCATTAAAGAAAACCGTACTTACGACCAGGTTTTAGGTGACATGCCACAGGGTAACGGTGATACATCGCTGTGTATTTTCGGTAATAAAGTAACACCTAATCACCACGCCATAGCCAACGAGTTTGTGTTGCTGGATAACTTTTATGTTGATGCCGAGGTAAGTGCCGACGGCCACAACTGGAGCATGGCGGCTTATGCTACGGATTTTGTGGAAAAAACCTGGCCAACCAGTTATGGCGGTCGCGGTGGTAATTATGATTTTGAAGGCACCCGCAAAGCAGCCTATCCACGCGATGGCTTTATATGGGATTATTGTAAACGTGCAGGCGTAAGCTACCGTACTTATGGCGAGTTTGTGAGCGATGGCAACCCGGGCAAGGCAAACTTAAAATCGCTTGAAGGGCATTTTTGTGTAAAATCGCCGGGATTCGATCTAAATGTTAAAGATGTAAAACGTACTGAGATCTGGGCGCATGATTTTGATTCGTTACTGACTATAAATGCTGTACCGCATTTCAACACGGTACGTATTTCGAACGACCATACCAGCGGACAACGTAAAGGTGCCATATCTCCTATTGCAGCGGTTGGCGATAATGACCTTGCCATAGGCCAGTTTATTGAGCATTTATCGCACAGCCCTATCTGGAAAGAATCGGTAGTTTTTATTTTGGAAGATGACGCTCAAAACGGCCCCGATCATATCGACGCTCACCGTTCGCCTGTGTTTGTTGCAGGGCCGTATGTAAAGCGGAACGCGGTGATTCATGGGATGTATTCAACCTCGGGCGTTTTGCGTACCATGGAGCTTATTTTAGGCCTTCCGCCAATGAGCCAGTATGATGCCGCAGCTATGCCGTTATATGATTGCTTTACCAGCAAGCCCGACTTTACACCTTACACCGCAAAAGCAGCACAGGTTGACCTTGAACAGCGCAACATAGCTGTAAACGAAAGCAGCAAACGCTCCGAGCTATTTAATTTTGCTAAAGAAGACGCGGCACCGGATATTGAGTTGAATGAGGTGGTTTGGAAGTACGTAAAAGGCGAGTCGTCTGTCATGCCTGCGCCAAAAAGGAGCGCCTTTGTAATTTTAGAACCTAAAAAAGAACAGGATGATGATTGATTTGTTAACTTGTGTCTGAACTCGAATTTTTAGAATTAAAGAATTTATCGAATTAAATTTAATAGCAATTGAAAATTCGTGAAATTCGAATAATTTCTTAAAATTCCGGTTCAGATAACTAATTATACTCCTATGATCACTCATTTAGAAAACGAGCACATTAAAGTAGCTATTGACACCAAAGGCGCACAGCTAAGTTCATTTATTAACAAAGCCACCGGCGTTGAGCATATGTGGCAGGCCGATGAAAAAATCTGGCCATGGCATGCACCAAACCTTTTCCCGGTGGTTGGCGGCCTCATTAATAATGAGCTTTTGGTAGGTGGTGAAAAATATGCCATGTCCCGTCATGGGTTTGCGCGGCAGTCGGAGTTTTTTTTGTTAGAGTCGGATGAAACATCAGCAAGCTATTCGTTACCTAATTGCGAAAACACCCTAAAAGTTTATCCTTTTAAATTCGATTTCCAGATCCTGTACCACCTTATTGACAATGCCCTCCGTGTTACCTATAAAGTGATCAATCTTGATAAAAAATCAATATATTTTTCGGTTGGGGGGCACCCGGCTTTTAACGTACCGTTCAACAAGGGCGAAAATTATGAGGATTACTATCTTGAGTTTGAAGCCGAAGAACATTTTAACACCCACCTTTTATCGAAAGATGGCTTTTTTAATGGCGTAACACATCCGGTACCTACTCCCAATAAAAAACTTTATTTAACCCGCGATCTGTTTAATGACGATGCCCTTGTTTTTAAAGATGTGAAATCGCGCATGATAACCATCAAAAGTGACAAGCATGACCAAACCCTTGCGCTTGAGTTTCCGCATTTCAATTATCTTGGTTTATGGGCCAAACCCGGGGCCGATTTTATTTGCATAGAACCGTGGTTGGGCTGTGCTGATACCGAGGGCAAACATGTTGATATTAAAGAGAAAGAAGCTATTCAAAAACTAAGTGTTGGCCACGTGTTTGAATCGGCCTATTTTATTTGTTTGTAAACATTGGCGTTACAAAAAATTTAGATTTGGTTAAAACATTTTTCACAGTTTTTCTCTTTCATAGAGAAATCACTTAAATATTAAAACTATGAAAACGAAAGTTTATTTATTAGCCCTCACCTTATTGCTGTCATTTACAGCCTTGAATACTTTTGCTGCCGATAGTCACGCGCTTACCCCGCTAAGCAAAGAAGAGATTTCAACCATGACAACCGAGCAAAAGCAAGCCCGTGTTGAGGAGATAAAAGCCCGTGTAAACGAGATCAAAGCAATGGACAAATCGCAGCTTAACAAAGAAGAGCGTAAAGAATTGCGTACCGAGCTTAAAAGCATGAAAAAAGAAGCTAATGCCCTTGGCGGCGGCGGCATTTACCTTTCACTGGGCGCTATCATCATCATTATTTTAGTATTGATCCTGATATTATAATCTGAATAACTTATATAATAACAAAAAAACGCCCCTGATTTTCGTCAGGGGCGTTTTTTTGTTGGGGTTATTTCACAAAAGCATTTCCCCTACGTCATTGCGAGGCACGAAGCAATCCCCAATTCGCAGAGTAGCCATGCAAGTTTCCTTGTAAAGTCGGGGATTGCTTCGTGCCTCGCAATGACGTCTTTTATACACCTTATCAGATACAACGAATACCACTACCCTCTTCTAAAAGAAACACAAAAAAGCCCCTGGATATTTCCAGAGGCCTTCAATATATCTTAGTTAATTACTTTATTATTTTTTGCTGCTGTCTGCCGGTTTTGGAGCCGGTGTAGCAGATGGCGTTAACGCCGGAGTTGCTGATGGAACCGAGTTAGTTGGTTTTGAAGCTTTTTCAATTTGCTCACGCAAAGCCGGGTTATCATTATTGCTTGATGATGAACCACCTTTTACAGCTACGTTAATAGCCAGTGACAATACCATAAGGGTTATAGCTAACACCCAGGTACCTTTTTCTAAGAAATCGCCAGTTTTTTGTACACCCATTAATTGTGATGAACTTGAAAAATTTGATGCCAAACCACCGCCTTTAGGGTTTTGGATAAGTACGATAAGCCCTAACAGAGCGCATACAATTACGGTAACAATGATTAAAACGATATACATTTCTTTATATTAATTAGTTTTCTTTTCTAACTGCTCAATTTGGCTTGCAAAGTAACGGCTTTTTTCCGGGAATTTCAACATCAATTTTTTGTAAGTTGCAATAGCCTTGTGATATAGCATCTGATCGATGTAAATCTGCGCTAAAGTTTCACTTACCAGGTCATTTCTGTCTTCCGAACTTTTCTTTGCCTTATTCTCATTATCAATTTTCTCAATTGATGGTGGCCTGATCTGAGGTTCTTCCTTAATGAATTTCTCAATAATAAGATCTTCTTTGCTTTTTATCTCCGGAACATCGGGCTGAGGGGTTTTCTCCAGTTCTTCCAGCGATTGTGCATGGAAAATATTTTCATAATACTGATGCTGTAAAGCGTCGGCAGGCCGATCATCCGAGGCAACCTGTGCGTTTGCCGGTGCAATGGTTTCAATATTATAAGGCTGATAAGTAGATGCGTATTCTTTACGGGTTTTATCTAACCACCACATAAAGGTATACGGCATTTTTTCATCATGATATTTTGATACAACTTCCGGCTGTTCGGGAGCTCCGATCTCTGCCAACTGCGAAACATACTCCTGCGCTGTGGCCTTATCCTCAATGCGTGTATCAGCAACCGAATTATCAAATAAAAAGTAATCGGTTGATGCGATATTGCCTATGATCCATTTTTCAGTTACATCGTCTTTTACCGGCCTGGTTTCATTTGGAACCGGCGGCGGCGTCAAAAGTTCAGGATCGGCAACGTCTTCATTTTTATTGCTTGGTTCCGGCTCTGCCTCAACATGGTTAACAAGCTCGTTCGCATTAGCCTGAGCGATACTTATGCTTTCAATCCCAACAATTTCATCGTAAACCTCGTCATCTATATCATGTGCAGATGCAACAACTTCCGGTTCAGTTATTACCGGTGCATCGACTATAACATCCTGTTCAGGCTCGTCGGCAATGCTGAAATCAAAACTGGTTGGATCCTCAGTTGAACCAGATGATGTATCTTCCGGTATTGGAGGTAAAGTGTCCTCCTGATCGTCAGCCGTGCCTATATTAAAGTAGTTTTCGGTAACCGGGGTATTAACGGTGGCCTCAGCCTTAACCAGGTTAATGATCTGCGACGCGTTTATTGGAGCAAGCCCATCGGGTTCGTGAATCAGTTTATGTAGTAAAACAGGCTGATAGTAAACGGCCGCCTTCTGCACATCTTTGTTTGTACCGGCATGCGCAAGTAAAGCGCGCAAAATCCCGCTTTGAGGATAGGCATCAACCAACTGCTGCAGGTTATAACCATAAAAAGAACCTGTTTCGGCCGGATTGGCCAACAGTTCATCTAATATTTCGTATTGCCTGCTATTCAAATATTGATCCACGTGGTTGAAAATACAAATTGCCTACCAATTAGAAAAGGCTGCGTTAAAAATATCATCAATTAACTGCTTATTAATTTGCTGTATCAGGTTCTGTTCCTGCGAAGAAATATCCCCCCGGTAATCGGCAAACTTAGTAAAACTTTGCTCAAAACTAAGCTTTTTATCTGCCGGAGTTTTCGCGGCATCAAATGAAAATTTAACCCTGACGGTGATAGTAAGCCTGTTAGCATCAGCAATTGGAGCCACATTATTTGCAGTAGCCTGAATAGATGCCGGAGCGATAGAATAACCGGTGATAGCGCCCGACATGGTTGCATCGGCCTCACCGCGGACTAAGCTTAGGCTGGTTTGTGTACGGACCCTGTCTTTTAACGCTTCGGTGAAAGTTTGGCTCAGGTTATTTACCACCAAAGCCGCGTTATTTTCAAAAAACTGTATATTAATGGTTTTCAAACTGGGCGGGATTGATTGATTTTTGAGGGTGTAACATGATGGGCATATAAGTACCAGCACACACACAGAAATAATTCCCAAAAGTTTTTTCATCAATTTTATAAGTTTAGTTCTTTTATTTTTCTGTATAACGTACGCTCAGATATTCCCAGTTCATTAGCGGCCAGCTTGCGTTTGCCCTTATGTTTTTTTAAAGCCTTACGGATCAGATCTGATTCCTTTTCAATCAGCGACAGCGACTCTTCTACTTCTTCGGCATCATGCGTTATATTAAAGCCATCGATAGTGTTGGAGTTGTTACTGCTGCTATTTGTAACCGTATTAACGGGTTGTTGTAAAGTAAATTGTGGCTCGTTATTACCATGCAGCTCAATATCACGATAAAGCTGGTTTAAGGTCTGCGGATTATTTGCATAATGCGGCGAAACACCACCATGTTCAATAATATCGGCTACCAGTTTTTTCAACTCCACCATATCGCGTTTCATATCAAACAGTACTTTGTACAATATATCGCGTTCAGAAAAATCTTCCTTAGGCTGATTTTCAACGCGCATAGGCAGGTTACGGGCACCGGCCTCATGCGGAATATAAGTAAGCAGTGTTTGTGCGGTAATGATCCTGTCGCGCTCCAATACGGCCAGCTGCTCGGCCATATTTTTTAGCTGCCTTACGTTACCCGGCCACGAATAGTTTGATAACACCTGCTGGGCCTCATCATCCAGCTGAATTGGCGGCGTACGGTATTTATCGGTAAAATCGGCGGTAAACTTGCGGAACAGCAAAAAGATATCTTCTTTCCTGTCGCGCAATGGTGGTATTTTTAATGGAACAGTGTTTAAACGGTAATAAAGGTCTTCACGAAATTTGCCGTTTTTTACCGCCTCGTACACGTCAACGTTAGTTGCTGCAATAACGCGCACGTTAGTTTTTTCAACCTTTGACGAGCCTACTTTAATATATTGGCCTGATTCAAGCACCCTTAACAAACGGGCCTGCGTGCCCAGCGGCATTTCGGCAATCTCATCCAAAAATATGGTACCGCCATTTACAGTTTCAAAATAACCTTTACGTTCGCCAACAGCACCCGTATAAGCGCCTTTTTCGTGGCCAAAAAGTTCTGAATCGATAGTACCTTCTGGTATAGCGCCACAGTTAACCGCGATGAAAGGGCCGTGCTTACGCGGGCTCATCTGGTGTATGATGTGCGAAAAAACCTCCTTACCGCTACCACTCTCCCCGGTAATCAACACCGAAATATCTGTAGGCGAAACCTGGTTTGCTATAGTTATAGCCCGGTTAAGCAATGGCGAGTTGCCAATGATCCCGAAGCGTTGTTTAATTTCCTGTACTTCCATGCCCCCCGGCCCCCTAAAGGGGGAGTTATTGTAAATGTTTATAATTCTTGTTTATCATAGTCCCCACGTTTTTTGTTACACCCCAAACCATCAGGATGTAACTCCCCTTTAGGGGGTTTGGGGGATAACTTTCCCTATCAAAGTAGCCGTTGTGCTGCGCTCGATAAGTACGTTTACGTATTGACCTGGCTTGTAATTTTCGCCAACCGGGAAAATTACCATCGCATTTTGATCGCTGCGGCCGCAATAGTCTTTATCAGATTTTTTAGAAAAACCTTCTATCAGCACGCGCTCTACCCTGCCTATGCGGGCCTGCATCCTGTAAAATGAATATTCCTGCTGTTTTGCTACTATTTCGGTTAAGCGCTTTTGCTTCACTTCTTCTGGAATATCATCCGCATAACGTTTTGCAGCCAAAGTACCTGGCCTTTCGCTGTATTTAAACATGTAAGCAAAGTCGTACTTCACATAATCCATCATGCTTACCGTTTCCTTATGCTCATCGTCGGTTTCGCTGCAAAAACCGGTAATTACATCGGTTGATATCGCACAATCAGGGATGATACGGCGAATAGCGTCTATCCTGTTGATATACCACTCGCGATCGTAAGTGCGGTTCATCAGATCAAGGATGCGGCTATTGCCCGATTGTACCGGCAGGTGGATATAATTACAGATGTTATCGTATTTATTGATGGCATAAAGCACATCATCGGTAATATCCTTCGGATGCGAGGTTGAAAACCTAACCCTCAGGTCGGGATTTATCAGCGCTACCATCTCCAGTAGGTTAGCAAAGTTTGTAGTTATAACCTCTTCTCCGGTGGTTGAATATTTGTATGAATCCACATTTTGGCCCAACAAGGTTACTTCACGGTAACCTTTATCAAACAGATCGCGACATTCTGCTACTATCGATAAAGGATCGCGGCTGCGCTCACGGCCACGGGTAAATGGCACTACGCAAAACGAACACATGTTATCGCATCCGCGCATAATAGATACAAAGGCATTGATGCCATTGCTGTTTAAACGCACCGGACTAATATCGGCGTAAGTTTCCTCGCGCGATAGCAATACGTTAACTGCCTTTTGCCCATCATCAACCTGGTCAATCAGGTTTGGCAAATCGCGGTAAGCATCCGGACCAACAACAACGTCAACTAATTTTTCTTCTTCCAGGAATTTTGATTTCAAACGTTCGGCCATGCAGCCCAGTACGCCCACAACCAATCCCGGATTTTTTACTTTGGCAACGGTGAACTCTTTTAAACGGTTGCGAACACGCTGTTCGGCGTTTTCGCGGATAGAACAGGTATTGATGAAAATAACATCGGCAATGCTATAGTCGGACGTGGTTTCAAAACCACGCTCGGCTAAAATAGAAGCTACGATCTCACTATCAGAAAAGTTCATGGCGCAGCCATAGCTTTCAATATAAAGCTTACGGCCATTATTTTTAGCTGCTTCGGCTTTTAACATTAACGCCTCACCCTGCCTGCTCTCATCATGTGTTTTATCCGGAATAAGCAAATCCATCATTTATATAAAAAATTAGTTTGCAAAAATAAACAAAATTTAAATACCTAAATGACATATTGTCAGTATTAAATAAAATCATGGGTTACTTTACAAAAAACGGGTAATACGCTTGTATTACCCGTTCATTAAATTCGGTTTCAGTTAAGCTTACTGTGTTAAAGCCACGGTAGTTGTATTATTAATTTGCCATATAGCTGCACCCGGGGTAGGGAAGCTAACACCTTTGGTACTACCTTTAACACCGTTATCCTGGCCAAAATAATACAGCGGATGCCCTTTGTACACCAGTTGTGTTTGCCCAAATACGGTGATCACATCAAAATCGGCCTTATTTAAAATAGATGGAACGTTTTGAACTGCCGTTGCCCCATCAATTGGCCAGTTTGCATCATGCGCCGCAACGCCGGTGCTAAACTTGTTTGTTTTAAACGCGTCTTTTGTAAACATGTACAAAGTACGGCCGTTAACATCGGTAATGTACTGCGAGTTTTCGGTACCGGCAATACCTTTGCTGGTGTATTGGTTTCCATCGTTGCCTATCAGCTGCGCGTAAGAAACCATTACACTATAATCCGCTTTAGCAATAAACCATGTTTTGCCCACGCCATCGCCGTTAACGTCTGTAGTTGCAACATCTTTTGAATAATAATACAAAGGCCAGCCTTTATAGGTGGTTTGTTTGTTTCCATCCGTATTGGTGATGACACCAAAATCGGTAGCCGCCAGGCCGGTGCCTATTGATGGATTTTCTTTGTAAAAGGCGGGCCAAACCACAGCACAGCCGCCGGTACAGGTTGAAACGTTAGCAGCATCGTCAGAAAAAAAATAAAGCGCACGGCCGTTGTTGTCTGTAATAATGCTACCAAAAGTGCTGTTTGAAGTAAGCTGCACACCGGTAACAACGGTAGACTTGGTTGGGTTATTGTCGTGATTCTTTTTACACGATGCCGTTAGTAAAGTTAAGGCAATTGAGCCCGTCAGGGCTAAGTACATTTTTGTTTTCATCGGGAGTCCTAATTAGATGTTAATAATGGTTATTGTTTAGATATAACGCCATGAAATTCCCGGGGGTTGCTTCGTGGTTAAGCAAAACCACAACATTAGCTATCCTCGCAGCTGTAAACCATATTGAAACGATTCCTGACGAACGATGAATTAAGTATGAGTTTTAACAAAATTTAACCTATCCTTCCATCACACTGTAACAAAAGTTGCTAACTTGCTGTTAAAGCATTAAGACACAAGTAAAATTAATAACCGGTAAATGGCGCTAAATTTTTTAAAGCACAAGTGGCAAAAAAGGACATTTAAATTTGTGCTGATACCGGTAATCGTGATATTGCTGCTGGCCGTAGTTGTAAACAGGTATTGGTCGCCCATATTGGCCGGAAAAGTAAAGGATGTTGTATTAAGCAGCAGCGACAGCCTTTATAAAGCCGATTTTTCGGATGCGGAATTGCATATCCTACAGGGGAAAATTATCATTTATAATATAACGCTCAAGCCGGATACCGCCGTTTACAATAAAAAAAAACGCTTACGCCTGGCGCCAAATACACTGGTTGAACTTAAGGTAAAGCGATTGGTGCTTAACCACGTGCATCCCTTTAGCCTGTATTTTCAGAAAAAATTAAATATTGGCCAGATCATCCTGAATGAGCCGCAACTGAACGTAAGTTACCAGCTAAACCATACTAAAGATACTGTTGTTAAAGACCGCCGTACTGCCTGGCAGCGCATTTCCAAAAGCCTGAAATGTATCCAAATCGGTACTATTTTACTGAATGATGTTAACTTAAAATATGAGGATTACTCGGGTAATAAAGTAGCCATTTCCCGACTGAAAGAGCTGAACTTTAGCGCTACCGACCTGTTGATAGACTCGGCTACGCAGTACGATAAATCGCGCTTGCTTTACTGTAAGGATATTATAACCGAAGTAAATAATTACACCGGAGAAACGCCGAGCGGCTTATATACCTATAAGATCAGGCATCTTAAACTTTCAACGCTTACTTCAAAGCTTAATATCGAAGGGCTTGCCATGCAACCGGCCAAATCAGATGTATTCTTTGGCAAAAGTCAAAAAGACCGGCTGGGCCTGCTGGCCGATTCTGTACAGCTCAATAATTTTGATTATTTAAATTATCATAAATACCGTACCGTTTCTGCATCAAGTTTAACCCTGGCCAATGGCAAGGTAACCGCTTTCACTAACCCTGGTAAAAAGCCCGATTCACTAACGGATAAGGTTAAAACCTTTCCTAACATGATGATCAGGAAATTAAATCTTGATCTGCGGATCGACACCCTGAAACTCCGTCATATGGATGTGATCTATAATGAATTTGATAAAAAGTCACAGAAAACAGGTACGGTTGCATTTAACAATACCAGCGGCAATATTTATAACATTACCAATAATCCATCGGCCATAGCCAAAAATAATTTTACCACTATTGATCTGACAACATATTTCATGAACCGCGGCCGGCTCGATGTTCAGATGAAATTTAATTTAACTGACGATGATGCTGCCTTCAGCTACAAAGGCACATTAGGACCTATGGAATTTAGCCGGCTAAACCCAGCCACAATGCCGTTAGCCATGGTAAAAATGACATCGGGCAGCGTTAAAAAATTCAGTTTTGATATCCAGGCCAACAGCAAAGTATTTAAAGGAAAAGTTGATTTTTTATATAACGATTTAAAGGTGGTTTTGCTAAAGCCCGACACGGCTAACGACCGCTTCAAAAGAAAATCGATCATGTCGATATTTGCCAACCTGTTTGTGATCAGGCGCAGCAATCCGGATGATAAGGGTAAGCTTACTTCATCCTTAGTGATCTATAAACGTCCAAAAGATTCGCCATTTTTTAAAACCATCTGGAAAACGCTGCTTACCGGCATAAAGCCATGCATCGGCCTTGACGAGGAAAAACAAAAAGCCACCAAAGACCGCATTGACGAGCATAATAAAAACAAAGAGGAGCGCTTAAAGAATAAAGCAGAACGCCAGAAAAGAAAAGCAGAGCGTAAGAAGCTGATGGATCAGGGGAAGTTTTGATTTGAAAATTGTCCGGTTCGAAGATTTGAAAATGAAGCCCCTTTGAGTCGTTTCAGAGAGCCTGAGGGACAATAGAAGTTTACGACTACGAGACTCCGCTGGAGTCCACCCTTTCTTTGAACTTCGACTATAAACACGAGGCCTCTCTGAGGCCCAACATCTCATCAAGCATGCAGATTATATAATAAACATTTACCAGCCCCAGCGGGGCAACGTGTTTATAGCAATAAAAATATACCTTTTTGACTCCGTAGGTGTCTCCTACTGAAATTTTGAATTAACGGAAAACCTTAAGCACGTCTCTAAATCCGATATATGGAGTTAGCTTACCTTCTTCTGCTTGCTTTAAGGATTCTTTGACACCTTTAATCACATAATCGGGGTAAACTTCACTTTTTTGCTCAAAAGAAATTTTCATGGCTTTCATAACTGCCTTTAAAGCTGCCATCTGTTCCTTATTCTTTGGGTAAACAATTAATGCATCCATATTAACAAATATACTAATGATAGAAAAAATTTAAGCTTGGTACAACGCGCGTGCTATCAGAATCCTCTCTGAGACCTCTGATGAGATGGTATACCTTTTGAAAGAGATCATAAACAGCGTCATTGCGAGGCACGAAGCAATCGCGAACTATACAAAGCGGCCTTGTAAATCGGGGATTGCTTCGTGCCTCGCAATGACGCTTTGACATTATACATCACGTTTCGCTCAGTCCTACTGCAACAACAACTTCAAATTAATGCCAAAGTTGGTGAACGACGTATTAAAGGTTTGCGAAGTGTAAGGCTTGGTAAGGTTCGAGTCGTAAAATAAATTCAGGTTGAAACGCTGATTGATCACATAATCAATAGACGGCCTCACGGTTATATTTTGGGCTCCGGATGAGATCTCGGCCGATTCAACATCTGCACGGTAAATGAGTGTTTTGTTATCGCGGAGCGAAAAATCAAGCTTAAAGTTTACGTCCTTATGCTGAATGCCTTCAAACCAGCCAAACGGGAAATGAAAATCTTTAGTGTGATAGCCAAAGCCCAAAACAATGATCTTTTCATTTTGCTGCGCCAACTGGCTGTTAAGCATACTTAAGCTTAACGAACGGCTTTGGCGGTACTCGGCATTGGCGGTCATGCTGTTTTTGAAACGCATACTTGCGCCCAGTAATGGTACAAATTGTTCAAAAATGGTAACCTGCGAAAACTGGTACAGCGGCAGGAAATCATTATTCAGGTCGCGGGCAGACGAAGCTCCGTTGGCTTGCTGGTATTGCAATAAAGAGGTAAAGCCACTTACGTTATATGAGGAGCGGTAGCCGTGGCTTAAATCAAACGAATCAAAAATATCCTGGAACCAGGAGATTTTACTTAAGCCGTTGTAAGTAACCTGCCAGTTAGGTATCGGGATTTTAGGAAACTGCGACAGGTTACTACCCGAAGCATTTTTACCCGCATAAGCTGCCAGAAACGCCGGCACCAATACGTTTTGTGAATTTGGCCCGTAACCATCCGCATATCCGTCGGTAACGCCGCTTGAGTTTGGATTGGTACGCCCCAATCTTTGTGAGATCACGGTACGGGCATCCAAAAATTTCTGGAAGGTACTGGATACATTGTTAATCCCCTTTGCCGATTCAAACGCTGTACCAATGGTAAGGAATGATACACTATAGTTCCCCGATGTAACCGGGCTCAGTGTTTCAATACTATTACTTGATGCCAGGTATTTAAAGTTAGCCTGGTAATTATGATCCTGCGTTTTAAATGCGGTAAGCTCAATCCGTAGATCTTTAAATGGCTCTATGATACCCCTGAAGTGCATATCCTCGTTAAGCGACGTAGTATACAGCTGATTTTGCAGGGTATCTTTAGTAATCCAGCCGTTGGCAACTGCCTTGGTCCTGATATCTGTCTGGCTGCCTAACAAAAAGCCCAATCCAGGAGCGCTGCCGTCCGCGCCAAAAAAGCCCGACTGTGGTAAGTATCCCGGTAAAAAGGTGCCCTGCGTACGGGTATAAGTGGCGCTTAGGTTTTTAACACTGGTTAGCAAGCCAATCAGGATGTTGTTCTTTTTATTAGGATTATTTGCCTTACGGATAAAAGGAAACTTATTATACAGCGAAACCATGTTTAAGGTTGGGTTAAGCTGAATAGCTCTTGAGTTTTGAATGCTGTTACCCACATCATAATTGGTGCTGTTAATAGCAAACAATGGCTGGGTTTGCCAGTTAAAGTGCGTACTGTAACGCGCCACGGCCGATACCCAATCCAACCCCGGAATTTTATTGATAGGTACAGTATAGTTAAAGTTGATGGTGTGGTTATAATTGGTAGTACGGCCAAGCTTTTTCAGGTTGTCCCAAAGGGTATCACGTTTTAAACCGTTGATACGGCCGGCAGGCTCATCCACCACCGATAAATTGGTAGCGTCAATATCCATCTGTAAAGATTTCGACAGGTTCCAGCCGATACCATATACACGGGTTATGTTGAAATACTTATTGAATGTAGTTGTAGGGATAGGGATATAATTATTAGGATCATTATCGCGCAGGGTATTCTCCGAGTAAAAACGATCGAAGTTAATACTGAAATTCAACCTCGACGGCAACAAGCTAAAGTTAAGATCTCTGAACAGGGCCAACATATTGCTTTTAATGATCTTGGCAAACGGACTATAATATTTTGGCTGATTGGTATAGTTATAAGCGAGTGTAAGATTATATGTTTTCTCCACATCGTTCTGCGTCACAAAATCATGATGGTTGTATTCGGTATAGGCGTAAGTGGCGTTAAAGTTTTCAATATCCCAAATGTGGTTAATGGCATTTTGGTTTGTTCTGGCCTTATGCACATTGGTAAAATTGATGCTTTTACGGGTAGTAATATCAATAGCCGCGTTCCTGATAGAGTCACGTTCTTTGGTGCTGGTAGCAGCCGCCAGCGACGCCTTTAATTCAACATCCGGCGCGCCGGGATCGTATTGCGGCATGCTCCTTTGCGATGATAAATTGATATACGCCGGAATATGAATACCACTTTTATCCGGGAAAAACTTGCCCAGCTCCACATTAGCTGATACATCATAAGTTTGATCATCGCTTTGGCTACGGTCATTCAACCTTGAATCCAAAGTACCAAAACCAATGGTTGTTTTACTTCCCGATACGGTGATATCGGCAAAGTCGGCAAGCTTGGCATCAATCCTTGCGGTGGCCGCCCATCCACCACGCTGATCAAAATCGGTAAGGCGCAACTCATCAAACCAAACCGTTCCTGATTTATCCAAACCATCATCCGGAATAGCATTAGTGCCTTTATAAGGGTTCCGTACGCCCAGCATAATGGTACGCAGTTTACTTAAATCGGGCTGGCCTTTTATGTAAACCACCTTATCTCCCTCTGTGTATTTGAACAACTGGTTGTACGCCACGTTGGAGTGATTGCGTGCAAGCTTGGCGCGTACAAGCAGGTCAAGTTCCAGGTCCATTTCGTTAACATCGGGCCAGATAGCTCCCGGATCGCTGGTACCCGGCTGGGTTATTTTTAGTGGCAACTCGTACTCGTAATAGTTATCCTGGTAATCAACTCCCAAACGGATAAACGCGTTCAGATCATTATCTTTTACGTAATCACCCTCGGCATGGATAAACATTTGCAGCCGTTTATACTTACGCAGGTCGTTATAAAACGTGCGGAAGGCGGCTCTTGAATAACCATCGCGCAGGCTTTTTACGTTGATCGATAAAGATTGCTCGTTAAGCTTGGTATTGGTTTGCAGGTTATTGTAATTACGCTGACGGTTGATACCCGGTGGCACCACATAAGGAATAGGCGTACGGTTACCGTTTTCTTCAATATTTACAGCCTGTACGTCAATGGTCGAATTGTCTATAGGCGGGTTTTGAATTGCCGGATCAGCAATTACATTCAGCGGATTTTTTTCGGTGTTGAAAGCACGCCATTCGCCACGCACCAGTTCAAGGGTCGCAAAGCGGAGCACCGCGGTATCGGCAAAATTGGTCATGAACATCCTCATGAAGCGGATGGCCTTAAAATCCTGGATGTTACCCACCCTCGACTGATAATCGGTAATTGGGATCCGGAACTGGTACCAGTTAACAGCCTGCGTTGTACCATTGGGCAGCTTTACCTGTGCGGTAACTTTATCGCTGATATAATTTTGACCTACCACCATATCGGCCGGACGCATAGACACTTTATACTGAAAGTAGGAATCTTCCTGGCTCATGTTATTGTCGCGGTTAATATCCTCGCCATCGGGCAGTGAGGTTGAGGCCGAGTTTTGCAAACCAAGTTCGGCCTGCGATTGCTGAGCCGTTTTAGAGTTGCCATCGGTACCGTTGTATTTGCTGTAACGGTCAAGAATGCCGGCGCGGGCCTGATCGAGCGCGGGGCCCTGGTAATATTGATAATCGTCAGATGAAGGGTCGGCCGCATAAGTATTTGCAGCTTGCGCGTTCAGCTGACCTTTTATTTGCTGAACAACGGGCGCAAATTTAGTTTGCTCGTCCTGATCGTTCATACCATCTAAACCAACGTCTTGCAGTTTACGGGCATCGGGATTGTTATCAAAAGCGTTAACAACCGGTTGTAATTTAGATACCCTGCCCCAGTTGGTTTCGTCAACCTTGGTCATGTCGCCATCAACAGGTAAACTGTTCTCTAAGCTTTTGCGTCCATCCTTCAAGATATCCTCAGAGATGGATCCCAGGTTAAAATAAAGATCACCACCTGCCGAGTTTGGCTTGTAAATAAATGGATCAAGCACCCAAAACTCAATGTATGATACGTTTAATGATTCAAAATCGTTGGTTTCCAATTTCCTGAACATACCGCCCCAACGGGTTTTAGGATTTTGTAAGGTACCATCGGGATTAATGCCTGTTGTTGTATAGTTGTAAGGGCCACGAATGGTTGGGTAAAAAGCCATGTTCAACGTGGCCAGGCTAAGCGGCTGGCCGGTGGCCGATTGCTTGTAAGGAAATACTTCCTGCTCAATCACCTGCCTTACGTAGTGATTGGAAAGCTCGCTTCTTGACACTGGGATAGAACCTGTATTGGTATAAAATATAGGGTCGATATTATAGAAAGCCAGCCTCGCACGGTTGTAACCATAGCTCAGGTTATCAAACAAAGTCGATTCGGTAAACAGTTGCGGGGTACCCGAAATTTGCCAGGCGTTGGCGGCCTTAACATCAATTACCGACTGGCTATTTTCAAAGTCATCAAGATACGATGTTCCATTTTTTGAACCTGCGAAGTTCAACGCTCCGGGACTACCCGGCATCAGTTTGGCAAACTCACCGTAGAAATTGATAGATGACGGCACTTTGGTATGGATACCTGGGATCTTGTCAACGAGCCTTGTTAAGAAACGTGAGTTTGAACTGTAGTTAGCGTCAAAACCCCAGATTGTATTTGAAATAGATTCTTCGCCTGCCACTTCGTTTTGGGTAAGGGGCTGCTCGGTAAGGTGCATCAGGGTGGCACCTAATTGAAGCTTATCACTGGCATGGTAATCAAGCCTTGTACCGTATAACGATTTTTGCTGAACACCAAACAGCTCGTTATTCTCCAACTTCACGGTAATAGGCTGACCGGACGATAACAGCGCCTGGTTCAGGATCCTGATCCGACCGGCATTATAATCAACTGTATAATCGTTTCCCTCTTGTAATTTCACTGTACCGGCAGTAACGTTTACCGAGCCCTGCGGAATATTAACCGCGTTCAGCTGATACTCTGAACCTCCCGTTGAAGTATACGTACCTTTAATAACATACCTGTTTAAAGCCGGGAAATATTGCTGCGCGATGGTTTTGGTTGAATCATACAAGGCCTGGTAAACATATCGTTTAGTCAGGTCGGTTTCGCCGGGGGTAAATTGTGCGGCCAGATCCGAACCAAAAGGTTCCACTACCGGGAATGAAATGCGTCCGTTTTGCGAATCGATAGTGATGCCCTCCAAAAAGTCAAAGTAACCATCGGGCTTTTTATCACTTTGCTGGTTCAGGTTATCAAGCCCTGCTATCTGCAACCATAATTTACCTTTGGTATTTTGCCCCTCTTCCATTACCGTTTTTTCGATACCCGATTTATCATCAAGACGGGTAACAGTTAATTTAAAGTTGGTTGGAGCTATCTGGAAAGCACCAAGGGAGTAAATGTTTTTCATCATCAAATCCCAGGTTGGCAGGTTGGTTTTCAGCAACTCGCCTTTCAGCAACTTTACAAAGAGTACGTTTGGCGTATTGGGGTTAACAGCAACGTCGCTACTGAACTCGCCTACCTGGTACTGTACACCGTTAACTGTGTACTGGTAGGCCACTGCCAGTACCTCATCATTATTTAAAGGATAATTTAGGGAGATATAACCTAACTGCGGGTGCAGGGTATACTCTTTATCAGTTAGCTTGCGGGCGTAGGTTAGTTTTGAATAGTTATCTGTACTGCCCGATCCCTGGAAAAAATTAGCGACATCATTAGAGTTGGTAAGCCTTGCATTTTGAGGCAAAACCGATAACAGGTTATTAGACTGCTGTGCAAAACCAGGGCCTTTAAAACCGGCAGGTAAGGCGCTGCCACCGCCAACAATCCTTGTTTTATTGTACGGGTTATTTTCGCCCAAATCAATAAAGCCTAATATATCGCGGGAGTCAGTTGTTACGTTGGTACGGTTGGTTGTCCAAACCTCAATTTTAGTAATGTTGATATTGGAGCTAATGATCGGGATGTTGGCTAAGGCCCGGTTGTAATTGTTCCTGAAATATTGTGATAGGAAGAAGTGTTTGTTAGCCTCGTAATCCGCAGGTGTTAACCTAAACTCGCCCTGCTGAGAGCCATTGGTAATCGTGATAGTTTTTGATTGCGACCGCTGTTGCGAAAAGATACTGGTAACATCTAACCGGCCAAATTTCAGTTTGGTTTTAACGCCAAAAAGCGCCTGGCTACCGGTAATCAATGTTGTATTAAGCGGCATGCTAACCGTACCAGCCTCAATTTTTTGAATGATCTCATCGGGCGAACCTGTATAGTCAAGCTTGATCTGGTTTTCAAACTGGAACTGCGCATCGGTGTTGTAATTGGTCGTAATTTTTAATTTATCGCCTATGTTACCTGTTACATTAAGCTGGATACGCTGATCGAAATTAAAATTAAACTGGCTCCGTTGACGGGTATTAAAAAGCGGGTTCTGATTTTTATTTACCTGCCCGGCCAATATCATTTCCGCCGAACCCTGCGGCCGGATATCAATCACCGAACTGCCAAAGATCTGTTCAAACGTGTGGCTCCTCACTTTTATAGGCGGTATAAAGCCCGGTTGCTGAGAGTCGTAAGCATAATTATCGGCCAGTTGCTGAAAATACCCGCGCTGCGTTGACCGTTCCTTAAGTCTTAAATATTGTTCAAACGTAAGGTATTGCGGTGGGCGATAGAGCAGGTTCCCTACTCTTTCATATAAAATATAACGGTTTGTGGCCGGATCATATTCAATGGTACGCACCAGGTTGGCCGGGTCAGCATTGAAAATACCTTCCCTCATCCGCTGGCTTCGTGGCGCGGTTAGGTTTATTGGTACATTTGATTTGGTTGTATCATTTTTGGCCGCAGGAGTAGGCTTTTGTTGTGCATACACATTACCCAGCCCCCCGAACACCACAATGAACAACACACTTATAAGTGTCTTATAAGTAAATACTTTGGTCAAAAGTTAGTAGATATATATCCGTAATTATAGAGTTTTTAAAGCGAACTTAATAAGCTCTTCAACCGTTAATTCGCCATTATTTTTCTTAATCTCCTGATCCAATACTTTTTCGGCCGTGTTGCGCGCAAAACCCAGCATCACCAATGCCGACAAGGCTTCATCCTTAACGGTCTGGCTTACCGGTACAACGGTTAATGTATCTGGTCCTTCCTTGCGCAGCTTATCCTGAAGCTCCAGGATAATACGCTGGGCCGACTTAGGGCCAATGCCTTTTATCCGCTGGATCAACGAAACATTACCGTTTACAATAGCCGCCTGGATTTCGGCCGGGGTTATGGATGATAACATCATCCTTGCCGTATTTGGCCCTATGCCCGAAATGGAGATCAAATGTAAGAACAACCTGCGCTCACCTTCGGTAGCAAAACCGTAAAGGGTGTGCGCGTCCTCTTTTACGTGTAACCACGCAAAGAGTTTGCATTTTTCGTCTTCGCCTATACCCGAATAGGTATTTACAGAAATATTGATATGATACCCTACCCCTCCTGCATCTATAACCACATACGACGGGCTTTTAAACATTAGTTTCCCACTAATATAATCATACATATATTATTACTTTATTAAGTTTATTAAAACAAAGATTTTGCAGGCTAAACTGCCTCTACAGTGATTATCCAAAGATAAAATTCCGGCGTCATTATATTAATATAAAGACAAACAAAAAGCTGCGGTATCATCAGTTAAAAAAATAAAGACGCTAAGCGTTTCAATGCCAGCGTCTTTATCAAAAGATATACTTATTTATTAAGTTAAATATTAACTGTTAGCAGCGGCTTTTGCCTGTGCATCAACCACAGCAATGGTAACCATGTTTACAATTTCGCGCACCGAACTGCCTAATTGCAATACGTGTACCGGCTTCTTCAAGCCAACTAATATCGGCCCTACCGCTTCGGCGCCACCTATCTCCTGCAAAAGTTTGTAAGCTATATTGCCCGATTCCAGGTTAGGGAAAATCAGCGTATTTGCCGGTTTTCCATTAAGCGTTGAGAACGGAAAGTTATCTGCAAGCAAATCTGCATTGAGCGCAAAGTTGGCCTGCATATCACCATCAACTACCATATCCGGATACTTTTCATGCAGGATAGCTACCGTCTCCCGCGTTTTTTCAGGAACCTCACCCTCATTTGAACCAAAGTTTGAGTAAGATAACACCGCGATTCTTGGGCTGATATTAAATTGCTTTACCGAGCGTTCTATGAGTACTGTAATATCTACCAGGTCGTTAACACAAGGGTTTACGTTCACCGTGGTATCGCCAAAAAACACCGGCCCCTTAGCTGTAATCATCATATACATACCTGCAACACGGTTCACCCCTTCCTCTGTACCAATAATCTGCAATGCAGGTTTCACTGTAGTTACATAGTTTTTGGTTAAGCCGGAGATTAAAGCATCGGCACGGCCAAACTGCACCATACATGCGCCGTAGTAGTTACGGTCTACCAATTGCTTTTTAGCCTCGTACAGGGTTATCCCTCTGCGCTGGCGTTTATTGTATAAAAACTCAGCGTACTCGTCCATATGTTCACAACCCTCGCGCGGGTCGATGATGTGAACATCTCCTAAATCAAGGTCGTTATCCTGGATAATCTTTTTGATCCTTGCTTCATTACCCAATAAAATAGGAGTAGCAATACCTTCTTCTTTTACAATCTGAGCAGATCTCAGGATTTTATAATTATCTGCCTCGGCAAATACAACACGCTTAGGGTCCTGTTTCGCTTTAGCGGTAAGGTTACGTAGTAATTTATCATTTGTACCCAAACGTGACCTTAATTCTTCCTGATAAGCATCCCAATCAGTGATCACCTTACGGGCTACTCCAGATGCTATAGCTGCTTTTGCTACCGCCATAGATACCTCGGTGATCAGCCTTTGATCCATCGGTTTCGGGATAATATAATCCTTGCCAAATTTAAGGTTGGTAAGGTTATACGCCAGGTTAACAGCTTCCGGAACCGGCTTTTTAGCCATCTCGGCGATAGCGTGCGTGGCCGCTATTTTCATTTCTTCGTTAATAGCAGTTGCCCTAACGTCAAGTGCTCCGCGGAAAATATAAGGGAAACCAAGTACATTATTTACCTGGTTAGGAAAATCTGAACGACCAGTTGCCATAATGATATCGTTGCGGGTGCCGGCTGCAAGGTCATAATCAATTTCGGGCACCGGGTTGGCCATTGCAAAAACAATAGGTTTTTTAGCCATCGCCTTTAACATATCCGGCGTTACCACATTACCAGCCGAAAGACCAACAAACACATCGGCATCCTTCATAGCATCGGCCAGTGTTTTAACATCGGTGCGGGTGGTAGCAAATTCCATCCTGATATCATCAAGATCGGTACGGTCATGGTTTAAAACGCCATTGATGTCAAACATCACCAGGTTCTCTTTTTTAACTCCTAATGACAAATACATTTTTGAGCATGATACCGCGGCGGCACCCGCGCCGTTAACTACCATTTTTATCTTATCCAGCTTTTTACCCTGTATTTCGCAGGCATTCATCAAAGCTGCGCCCGATATAATGGCGGTACCATGCTGATCGTCATGCATTACCGGGATATTCATTTCCGCTTTCAACCTGCGTTCGATTTCAAAGCAGGTTGGGGCCGAGATATCTTCAAGGTTTACACCACCAAAAGTGGGTTCAAGCGCCTTAACTATATTTACAAAATCATCAACACTTTTGGCGTTAAGCTCAAGGTCAAAAACGTCGATATCCGCATAGATCTTAAAAAGCAGCCCCTTACCTTCCATTACAGGCTTGCTGGCCTCAGGACCGATATTGCCTAAACCAAGCACGGCGGTACCATTGCTGATCACAGCAACCAGATTGCCTTTGGCGGTATATTTATAAACATCTTCGGTATTATCGGCAATCTTTAAACATGGTTCAGCTACCCCCGGGGAGTAGGCCATAGTTAAGTCGCGCTGCGAATTTGTTGGTTTGGTAGGTACAACTTGTATCTTCCCGGGACGGCCTTGAGAGTGGTAATTCAGCGCGTCCTGTTTTCGGTTAGTTTTATTCATTTTTTTCAAATTGAAGCGCCCAAAATTACAATTCTTTTTACGGAACAAGCATAAAAAAGCCCCTTTTTACGATTATGTTAAAAAGAGGATAAAATACGGTTAATGTTTTGATAAGATGCGTTTAAAAGATTGTATTTAGCAAAATATCTACTTTTTCTTTTTTGCTTTCTCCATGTTCTTTTGTACCCTGAACTTTACAATTTTGGTGATCAGTTCCAATGGCATCGGCTCATCTAACGGAAACTGAACCGAGCCTTTGGCCCCTTTGTAGCCCGAAAGTTCTTCTTTAAATTCTTCCAGGCCTTGCGGGGCCGGGTAAAAACCAATGTGATTTTTAAAGCCGCCGAAATGTACCAGGTTGCCGTCAAGGATAAACGTGGGAATAGCGTATTTGATAGCCTCTTCGGCTTCCGGAGCAGCTGCCTTTATCGTGGCCCGTACCAATTGTAGTTTTTGTTGAACATCCTCCGGGAAACCGGCAATATATTCATCAATATTCTCCTTTGGCTTTTCCATGTTGATGGGTGATTGGTTGAAATAAATCTACAAAAAAAACATGTCATTGCGAGGAGGAACGACGAAGCAACCGCATGCTATACAGAGCGGCTATGCTTCCGTGCGATTGCCACGCTTCGCTCAATGACATGGATTTGTTTACATCCCAGATAACAGTTGCGGAAGGTTCTTATTTTCCAATAAACTTTCTTCAAAAAGGCGTCATTGCGAGGAACGAAGCAATCCCAAACTATACAGGGCAGACCTGCTGATCGGGGATTGCTTCGTTCCTCGCAATGACGCCTTTTATAACTCTATTATATACTAATATAAAAACTTAATTCTTCGAATATCCTCCGTCATCCTGCACATTGGCGGCAACTTCACCAACTGATACTTTCAGCATAGCGCCTACCGGTGCGCGGTTAGTTTTAAGATGATTCCATACTTTCAGGTCTGATACTTCACAGCCAAACTTATCAGCTATAGAGGCAAGGGTTTCGCCTTTTCTTACTTTATGATGGGTTGGAATATGGCGCTCAGATTTAGCAGGTGAGTATTGAACAGCAGCATATGTAGCCGGTTTAGCCGCAACTGTTGATATTGGAGCATCAACGCCGTTTAATACATTGTACAAAGCAGCATAATTACCTTTTGCAGTTTGCGGAATAATAAGCCTGCGTGGTGTTTTAGGGCTTCCGTTAACTACAGCCATTCGGTACGATGGATTAAGGATAGTGATTTCCCTTAAGCTAACATCAAGTGCCTGGGCAACATTGCTCAAAGGCACTACCCTTTTTACCATTACCGTATCGGTACGGGTAGAGAAGTTACAGGCCTGCGCCACAATGTTATGCTTATTAAAATAGTTCATTACATAATTCATGGCAATGAAAGCCGGTACATAGCCCCGGGTTTCAACTGGCAGGTACTGGCGGATACTCCAGAAATCAGTTACGCCACCTGCTTTTTCAACAGCGCGCTCTACATTGCTTTTACCGCAATTGTACGATGCGATGGCCAGCAGCCAGTCGCCAAATTCCTGGTAGGCATCTTTTAGGTAGGCCGCAGCCGCATAGCTCGACTGGATTGGATCACGACGTTCATCAACATAGTTATCCATGTTAAGGCCATAAATTTTTGCCGTAGTACCCATAAATTGCCAAAGACCTGTTGCCCCAACCCTTGATACGGCGTTAGGATCAAGTTTTGATTCAACAATAGACAGGAACTTTATTTCATCGGGGATACCGGCCTCGCGAAAAGCTTTTTCGTAAATGGGGAAGTAATATTTGGTTAAGCCGGCAACCTGTCCCATTTCATCGCGGTTGTGCATATACAAGTCGATATACGCCTGTACATATTCGTTGTAATCAAGCTGGATATCCTTACGGATAGAATCTAACCTGCGTTTATAGATACCACCGTATGAACTTAAGGGCATTGGCTGATTAAGTACCGGTAAAATGGTGGTATCAGCATTTATAGCATCTGAGTTAACCCTGGTTACCAGGTTTACTTGCTTAACTGTTTTTGCCGAATTGGTTGTTATCGATTCGGCCTGTAAAATTTGGAGTGATAAAAGGCAAATGGTCAGCGTAAATAATCTCTTCATTTATTCAGGGATTTGATTAATTTATAATGCCCAAAGCATCAGCATTTTACTAAAATATCATTTTTATTACAGTTCAAGAAAATATTTGGCAAAATCTAATAGATGCTGCTCGCCAAAGTGCTTTGTTAATAACTGTAAACCTAACGGCAAACCATTGCTGTTATTGCCCGTAGGGATTGATATAGCCGGAACACCGGTTAAAGAGGCTTGTACGGTAAATATGTCAGAAAGATACATTACCACCGGATCTTTCTCTTCCTTACCTATTTCAAAGGCCGGTTCAGGAGCCGATGGCACCAATATAAAATCGTACTCTTCCAGTATCTGGTTGGTTTTTTCCTGTATCAGTCGGCGTACTTTTTGTGCCTTGGCATAATAGGCGTCATAATATCCCGCGCTCAGTACAAAGGTGCCCGTCATAATACGGCGCTTCACTTCTTTACCAAAGCCTTCAGAACGCGAACGTTTATATGTCGATTGCAGATCGGTAGCCAGCGGACTGCGGTAGCCATAATGCACACCATCATACCTTGCCAGGTTTGATGAGGCTTCGGCCATCGCCAGGATGTAATAGGTCGGCACAAGGTATTCCAGCAGTTCAAAAGCAATTGGGGTAACCGTGTGGCCATCGGCACGCAGCTTGTCTATATATTGTATGAGGTTTTCTTTTACTTCGTTATCAACACCAGGGCTTGATATAGCTTCTTGAAGGTAGGCTATTTTCTTTTTGCCCGGCTTTTGAAGATTGGTATATGATGCAGGAGGTGGCGTTTGCGATAGTGTGCTGTCGAACTCATCAGGCCCGGCAAGTACTTCAAGCAATAAAGCAGCATCTTCAACCGATTTGGTGATTGGGCCAACCTGGTCAAACGATGATGCATAGGCGATAATGCCATGCCTTGAAATTGTTCCGTAAGTTGGCTTTAAACCAACAACGCCACAAAAAGAGGCAGGTTGCCTTACCGAGCCACCGGTATCGGTACCCAATGCCGCGTGACACATCCCGGCCTGCACGGCCACAGCCGAACCGCCAGACGAACCGCCGGCAACTTTAGTTTCATCTGCATGGTTCTTTACCGGGCCAAAATATGATGACTCATTGGTAGCGCCCATAGCAAATTCATCGCAATTGCAACGACCGATGATCACCGCGTCTTCGGCCAGCAGGCGTTCAACCACAGTTGATGAAAAAATTGAGGTGAAACCGGTCAGGATTTTTGAGGAGGCATTAACCTCGTGTCCTTTGTAGCAGATATTATCTTTTATGCCGATAACCATACCGGCTAACTTACCGGCAGTGCCATTTTTTATTTTATTGTCAACATGTTGTGCGGCAAGTAAAGCCTCATCAGCAAACACTTCATTAAAAGCATTCAGATGAGCATTTTTTTCAATCTCGATCAAATAGCCTTTTACAAGACTTTCAACAGTAATTTCCGCACGTTGTAACCCACTCTTTATCTCGGATAAAGTGGAATAAATATTAGCCATGGGGCTAAAATAAAAAACTTATCTGTTGAAATAAGAAATAAATCAACAGATAAGTTCATATACTAAGTAAAAGCGGCATTAAAACCTAATCCCTGTTAGGGAATTAAGCTTTTTTTTCTTCAGATGATGATGAAGATGATCCTTCGCCGTTTTGCGCGTCTTTAAATTCCTTAACGCCTTTTCCTAAGCCTCTCATTAGTTCAGGGATTTTTTTACCGCCGAATAATAAAAGTATCGCAATGATGATCAGAATAATTTCTGGTGCGCCTAATCCACCCATGATTTTAAGTTTTTATGTATGATTAAATTATATTAAGATTTGTACTCTTCGTGTTTTTCTGCCTCCGAATGATTTTCAGTAGTAGCTTTAGTTAAATTAATATGGCTCTCATGTTCCGGCTCGGCAGGAGTATTTACATGGTAACCGCTCATTGGCATTGTGTTTGGAACATTGTTTTCAACAACGGGCACGTGATGCTCGGCTGTTTCAGGGGCTTCTGAAGCTTTTTCATCTAAAAGCGGAGTTTCCTCTTTTTTAGGTTCCGGCTTTTTGTCTTCGTAATTATTGATCTGGTTGTTGATCTCACGTTTAACATCTTCGGAGGCGTCTTTGAATTCGCGGATGCCTTTACCCAGGCTTTTTGCCAGGCCAGGCAGTTTTTCGCCGCCAAATAGCATCAATGCTGCAAAAAGTATCAGTACCATCTCGCCTGTACCAATATTTAAAAATAACAAAACTGAACTTAACATAGCATTCTGTTTAAGGATACAAATATATACAATTAAAATTTCTTATCGTTCATAACTAATTAGTTAGGCGCCAGCCAGATCTTAGGGTTAACAGGTGTAGCTCCTTTATAAATTTCAAAGTGAGCCTCTGTTTCGCCTGTTGATGGATCTGTTGCCACCACACCAATGGCTTGTTTGGTGCTTACTTTTTGGCCCCTTGCAACGCTAACCGAGCGTAAATTACTGTATGCGGTAAAGTATTCACCATGTACAATAACCACCAGGTAAGTACCGCTCACATCCATCACTTTTACAACGGTACCGTCAAATATAGCCCTTACCGCACTACCCGAGTTAGTCCGGATATCCAGACCATTGCTTTCACTGCGGATACCTTCAGGGGTTGTATAAATACCAAACCCCTGCGTTACAATACCATTAGCAACCGGCCATGGCAAACTACCACGGTTACCCAAAAAGTCGTTTGACAATCGGGCTGCTTCAGGCGTAGCATTCAGCACGCTTGATGTACTGCGTGTTGCAGCTGGTTTAACCGGAGCAGGTGCGGCAGGAGCCGGTTTGTTTTCGGCCTTTGCCTTGGCAGCAGCCAGCCTTGCAGCTTCTTCCGCACGGCGTCTTTCTTCCTCTTCAGCCCTGCGCCTTGCTTCCTCAATTTCCCTCCGGATCGCGTCGTTTATAGCACGGTTGGTTTTTACAATCTTAGCCTGCAGGTCCTTTTGTTGTTTTTTCAGGATCCCTTCGTGCTGCGACAAATCGCTTACCAGCTTAACCTGGTTGGTGCGCTCATTACCCAGCGTTTCTTTTTCTTTTTGCTGATCTTTTAAAAGATTATTTTTTTCATCTTTTGTACGATCAAGCTCATTGATCTTAACGTGCAGCTCCTTTTGCGTTCCCTGTATATAATTGGCCTGCCGCTCGCGGTAGGTACCAAACTGCTGTAAATATTTTAAACGCTTATAGGCTTGGTTAAAGTCTTTTGATGCAAAAAGGAACATCATTTTATTATACGCGCTCTGATTGCGGTATGCAAACAGGATCATGGCCGCGTACTCCTTTTTAAGTTGGTCTAACTGTGATTGTAAACTACGTACGTTATTATTACTCTCAGAGATTTGGTTATCCAAATTTCTTACCTCCGAGTTGATATTCTCAATTTTTTCCTGGCGCAGGTTTATTTGCGCCTTGAGGATGCTTAACTGCTTCAATGAAGCTTTTTTATTATTTAAAGTTTCCTGATAATCTTCATTTAATTGTTCAAGCTCTTTGTTTAGCTGAGCTTTGCGGCGTTTTAATTCGTCACTGCTTTGGGCACGTACTGTAACCGCTGCAAACACCAATAATAAAAAGAAAACTGCTTTAAAAAACTTCATCAAATAAACTTTATTAATTATTTGCCAGGCTCGTATCCTTCAGGAATGCTGAAAGGATAGTTTTGCTGTACTTCAAAATCGGCCTTAGTATAATGCAAATTAACTTGTATTTTTTTATCTTTTACTACTGAAGCTATATCTATTTGTGATGGCAGTATCCTGTTTGTTGCCTGGATAAAGGCATTATTGGTTACCTGTAACGATTGGGACTGGCTTTGATTATCCAGATTGGTTTGCGTAACCTTATTATCCGGACCAAGTATCAGCTTGTATACCAGGTCATTCAGCGTGCCGCTTAAGGTGGTATTACCTTCGGCATGATCAATGTTTGCCTGCTCGTTAACAAGCTCGGGCACGGCATTGCCTATCAGCAATGATTCCAGCGTTTTATAATTAACCTGTTTACTTGCATAAGTATATATGTAGCTGAACGGCTTTTTAATATAAACACTTTGCAGGCGGTTAATAACCAGAATACTATCCGGAGTTATTACCGCACGGGCGGCTTCAATGCCCAATACCGCGGTAATGGACACCCAGATCATTTTATCTTTTGCAATCCTGATGTTCAGCGTAACATCATTGCTGTTATTATTAATGCTGAGCTTACTTTTTGCCTTACCTGCAAATGTGGTAAAATTCACCTGGCTTGCCCGTATGGCCGCCAGTTTACTGGCAACATCATTGGGCTTCGCTGTCGAATCTGCCTTGCGGGCAACCAACACCTGCTTACGTGCCTTACAGCTTGCCATTACCAGCAGGCAGCAAACTATAAGTAAACTATTCGCTATATTTTTTTTCATTTATTTTACGATCTAAAACAGGTGATTGTTCACCAAAGCCTTTAGCCTTTTTCCAGTTAGTTACGGCAGCATCGGTATTCCCTACAAAAAACAATATATCGCCATAATGTTCGTACTTAACCGCACTATTTTCTTTATCATGAGCCAGGGCCTTCTCCATCCACTCTTTTGCCTGGGCATACTTTTTCTGTTTAAACAGGATCCAGGCGTAAGTATCTTCAAACGATGCTGTGTTAGGCTGTAGCTCATTGGAATGTGCCGACATAGTAGCCGCCTTTTCCAATTGCTCATTCCTTAACGATAAATAATAAGCATAATTGTTTAAAGTGAATGCATTATCCGGATTGTAGGTCAAGGCCTTATCATAACTCTCGTCAGAACTTTTAATATTCTTTAACTCATGATAGCAATCGCCCAATAATGAAAAACTTAACGAAAGTAGTTCCTTATCCTGAAGTTCTAATGAAGTAGCGTTTTTAACGTAACCAACAGCTTTGTTATTATCCTTTTTTTGCGCCCAGGCCACACCAACCAGGTAATTCATCCAGGCCTGGTTCGGAAATAACGACAAAGCGTTTTCGCCATCCTTTATAGCAGCGTCAAGATCATTATCGCCCAATTCCAGTCGTACCAGTTGCTCCTGAACATTATATACCTGGTCATTAAGTTGCGCCGATTTTTTAAGCACAGGCTTTGCCTCTTTGTATTTGGCATTCTGAATCAGCATATCGCCATAAATGGCAAAAGCCCTGGCATCGCCCGGGTGTGCAACAGTTAAAATGCGACTCAGCTCAAGGGCGCTTGCCTTGGCATTAGCATCCGGAAATTTTGGAAAATACCCCGAAATGATATTCAGTTTCTGGTCGATACCGATATCAGGAATGGCAAATCCCTGTGTAAGCTCATTAAAGCTGGCTTCGTTATTTTTTTTATCGCGATAGATATCGGCAAGGGCAAAATGAACTAAGCCATTACGCGCGTCAAGCTTTTCGGCCTGCTGTAATATTTTGAGTGCCTTATCACTAAACCCGTTCGAATTATAGATTTCGCCCAACGCCAGGTAATAGCGAATTTCATTAGGATTGGCGGCTATCTGCTTTTCCAATTCGGAAGCGGCAAGGTCAACCTTGCCCTGTTTTAAATAGATCTTTTGGCGGTTTGCTAAAAGGTCGTCGCTCGGGCCGTAAAGCTTTTCAATCTGATCATACACTTTTAGTGCATCATCATACCTTTTCAGGATATTTAACGCGTTTGCCTTATCAAAATAATATTCCGATCTGTCGGGGTTAAGCCTGATAAGTTGATTGAAAACATTTTCGAGTTTATCAATGGTATTGGTTTTCTCATAGCTATCAGCCAGTGCCGCCCAATACCATTCATTATCTTTATTTAAAGTTACAGCCTGCTCCAGAAGCGGCTCAGATCCTGCAAAATCATTTTGCTGACGTTTAAGATTTGCCAACTCATACATCGATGCGTCATTAGCAGGATCGGCCTGTAAAATACGCTCAAACATTTCTGTAGCAAGCTTATAGTTCTCGATTGTTTTTTCGCGCAGGGCCGAAAAGAAAAGCTGCTTAACCAGAGCGCTATCCTGATAGCTCATTACCTTACCCGCAGATGCAAGCGTTTTATTATCGGCAGTTTTTTTATGCTGAGCGCGTAAGGACAGCGGCAAGATGGCAAGAGGCAAGAATAAAGAAGCAAAAAACGGAGTAGAAAACAAACGTGCTTTCTGCATACCGCTCAACCTAATATTCTCTTCCTTAATCTTCATTCTTCTTGCGTCTTTACTCTAACTGTCTTGATTCTATTTCTTTCTTGTCTCTTGACTCTTAAAGTCTTGGTTCTAAACTTTCCCTGTGTGTCCGTAACCGCCTTCGCCCCTTTGGGTTTCGTTCAGTACTTCTACCTGTTCCCAGTTAACACGCTCGTGTTTGGCAACTACCATCTGGGCTATGCGGTCGCCGGTATTGATCTCAAAATCATCGGTCGAAAAATTGATCAGCAATACTTTGATCTCACCACGATAGTCGGCATCAATAGTACCCGGCGAGTTAACAATGCCGATACCATGCTTAAATGCCAGACCACTTCTCGGGCGAATCTGCGCTTCAAAACCTTCGGGCAATTCGATATACAAACCTGTTGGAATGAGTTTACGCTCCATTGGTTTAAGCACTACGGCAGTTTCTACATCGGCACGCAAATCCATACCTGCCGCGTGAGCGGTTTCATAGGCCGGTAAACTATTTTTTGATTTATTAATTACCCTGATGTTCATCGTTTAAATATAGCTTTTAACTCCTTGCGTTCAAAGTAATAAGCTCCGGCCGCAAATAACAATAAAAGCCCGTTACCAACAAAAATATTACGTTTAAATACCGTAAACGACAGAAAAACAAACACTATTGAGACAATTATATACGCAAGGTTCTTTTTTATGTTGTAAGGAATTGGATAATTTTTTTGCCCCCATAAATACGAAAGCACCATCATAGTTGCATAAGCCGCAAAGGAGATCCATGCCGAAGCGATGTAGCTGTATTTAGGGATCAGCAACCAGTTTAACGCTATGGTAAGTACTGCTCCTATGCCTGATATATATAAGCCATACCTGGTTTGATCAGATAATTTATACCACACCGAAAGGTTCATATAAATACCAAGGCTCAGGTAACCAAACAATAGCGGCGGCACAACGCCCAAGCCCTGCCAAAACGGATTATGAACTATGTGATGTTTTATTATATGTGTTTCCTTCCCAACAATAATAGTTGCCAGGATATCAACATTGGCGGTAAGCGCTACACAAATAACCGCTATCATAATTACAAAGTAGGTCATGATGCGGGCATAGGTTTCGCCAGAGTTTTTGTTTTTGGAATGGCTGAAAAAAAATGGTTCGGCTCCCAACCTGAAGGCCTGCACAAAAAGGCTCAAAAACAATGCTATTTTAGCGCAGGTACCATAAATACCAACATGCGTATCAGCAATACTTTGAGGCAGCATCTGTTTCAACATCACCTTATCCAGGGATTCGTTTATGATAAACGATATATTGGCTATCAATACGGGCCAGCTGTATGAAAACATTTCTGTTAACATAGTGCCGTCAAATTTCAATTTCAGTTGTATTACCTCAGGTAACAACAACAAAACGGTAAGTCCACTTGCTATGGCGTTGGCTAAAAATACGTACCCAACCCAGTTTGGCCTGTACCAACCAGCCATCCAAGTTGCACCAGGTAAATGATGACTTAATATAAACGGAACCCCGAAAAGAAAAAACAGATTGAGCGCCATTACCAAACCAATGTTTGAGCACTTAATTACGGCATACTTAACCGGACGGCCTTCGGCACGAATACGCGCGAATGGGATAACACAAAAAGCATCCAATACTAAGATCACCAGAAAGCATTTTACATAAAAAGTGTAGTCGGCATGATCTTTTGCTACACCGGCCTGCATGTAATTAACTATGGGATCTAAAAACAGCAAGCAAAAAATCAAGAATAGCACTGACACCATAATAACAACCCCAAATGCGTTGTTATAAACCTGCTGCTTATTATCCGAACGCTTTTGAAGATATCTGAAATAGGTGGTCTCCATCCCAAAGGCCAAAATAGCATTGATGATAGAAGCGCTTCCATATACAGACGTAAAAACACCGTTGGCATTAACCGGTAAAGTACGAGTATAAATAGGCGTTAAAACGAAGTAGATCATCCGGGAAATAATGGTACTTAAACCATATATAGCGGTTTGCCCGGCAAATTTTTTTATAGTAGACAATGATGATATTTATTTATGAGCGTCTTTTAACAACCTCAAAATTACGATAGTTTTTTAATTCGCCTTCATGACTTTCAACAGCGCTTACTTCGGCATCTTCCGGGCCTTCATTACACCAGTCCAGAAACATATCAAGTGTGGAATTATCGGCCTCGGCTTCCATGTACACATCGCCGTTAGGCTCATTTAATATGAAGCCACGTACACCAAGCTGATCGGCAACCGCTTTGGTTGATTTACGGTAGAAAACGCCCTGTACTTTGCCTTTAACTGTAATATTAAGATGTTTTATCATCAGTATTTATAGATATTTGATAGCAGCTGAAAGCTTAATGCACAAAGCCTAAAGCTAACAGACCGGTATTGACAATTGTGTTATCTGAAAAACGTTAACAGATTATGTACAACTGTTGCAAAGTTAACTTTTTTCCTGCTAAGCAACCCGTTTAACTTAACAAGCGTACTTACAGTAAAAGTATCACAATTTAAACGGGATCGACATAACATTAAAAAATCTATTTTATGAAAAAAATTATTTTTTCCGCGCTGATCGTCGCTTTTACAGCTTTTTCGGCATTCGCGATTTTTAGCAACTGGAAGGTTAAGGGAGACGAAGCCCAGGTAACTTTTGAAGGGCACAGGGTAAGCGGCTCATTCAGCGGACTAAAAGCCGAGATTAGTTTTGACAAGGACCATCCCGAGGCTGCTAAAATTTCGGCTACCATTGATGTAACTACAGCGGCAACTGGTTTTTTCATTAAAACCAGCCACGTAAAATCGGCCTTAGGTGCCGATGATTACCCGACAATTAAATTTGAATCGACCTCGGTATCAAAAAGCGGCAATGGTTATGTGGCCAATGGTAAGTTAACCATGAAAGGGAAAACCAACCCTGAATCTATCCATTTCACATTTGAAGATAAAGGCAACGAAGGTGTATTTAAAGGAGATTTTAAAGTGCTGCCTCCAAAATACGGCATCGACAGAAGCGGAACCCCGCCCGAGGTTACTATTCATTTGACTGTACCGGTGAGTAAGGGGTAAGTAAAAACGGTAAAGGCAAAAATCCATGTCATTGCGAGGAGCGGCAAGGGCAAAGCACGGGGCGACGTGGCAATCTCATAGCTTTACAGAGCGGAGATGTATTGGCTACGAGATTGCCGCGCTTCGCTCGCAATGACATAAAAATACATTGATATAAAACAAAGAAACCGGCTTTTCGCCGGTTTCTCGTTTTATATCAATTTCTTCACTTTGGTTTCGGGTGTGATCTTAAATCCGTCCAAACCGCTGATGAGATTAAGACCGGGAGTTTTGCCAACTTCAAGCGTCCCTTTTTCATCGTCGATACCCAGGTACTCGGCACCATTGCGGGTACCCCATTCAACGAGGCGAGGTAAACTTATCGACGGGAATTTTTGCTGAATAGCACGCATCTCGCTCAGGATACATAATTTATTGTTAGATGCAAGGCTATCCGTACCCAGGGTAATATTAAAGCCCTGATCAACAAAAAGATCTATTTTAGGTAAACGGCCCTCAATGTAAAGGTTGGCGTTAGGACAAAAACACCAGTTGATTTTCCTGTCAAACCGTTTGATAAAATAAATATCCTTCAGGTTGGTACAGGTATTATGTACCAGCAGTACTTTTTGTTTATTGGTGAGCAGCGGAATGATGGATTGTACCGAGTTACGGGCCTGGGGCTTAAAGTAGGATATATCCATACCAAAATGCTCATATAGCTCTAAAAACGCGCCAAGTTTATAACGGTAAAATTTATTTTCATCCTCACATTCCTGGTTGTGAATGCTGATGAGGTTATCGTCGGCAGTATCACTATGCTTTTTGATGAGCTTGAACAACTCCTTTGATACCGAATAAGGAGCGTGGGGCGTTACCGAGCATGAGCCTGGTTTAAACTCATTAACTAAAGCCAATGCCTTTTCAAAAACCTCGTTGGCCTTTTCAGGTAAAAAGCCAAAAGTTTCAACAAAGGTATGGTAGTACAACTTGCTTTGCTTTTTCATCGCAACACTATTATTGGTGTTGGAGATATCGCCAACGGCTACAATGCCGTTATCATACATTTCCTGATCGGCTTTAGCTATGGCATCAAGAACCTCCTGCTGATCGGCATTACGTAAAGATTGAATATCCTTTATAAAATTTACCAGACCGCCTTTGGGTTTTACTTTATCTTTTAAATGAGAAAGTTCGGTATGGCAGTGGGTATTGACAAAGCCGGGGCAGATGATACCGCTTACCTGCTGTACATTCCCGCCGGGGGACTTGCTGCTATCGGAAACGGATATGATCTTACCATGATCATCAACAGTGACTACTCCATTTTTAATCGGATCGGCATAAATAGGAAAAACGTAATCGGCTCTAAAACTTTTCATTAAAATTTAAACTTGGTATCGTAACACATAACGTTTTTCAAAACAAACTATCCTGCAAAAATAAGTACAATTAACTTTTAGTTATTGTTTTTTATTCAGCCAAAAAGAATGACTTTAAAAAAAGATAGATTTTTTTAAATTTAAGTACTTTTGCACTGTGAACAATACAAAAGATAAAATTGACATCCGTAGCCTGAGTCTGAATGCTTTACAGGAGCATTTCATCCGCATGGATGAAAAAGGCTTCAGGGCAAAACAAGTATATGAATGGCTTTGGAAAAAATCTTGCTTTTCTTTCAACGAGATGAGCAATATTTCAAAAGAACTCCGTGCTAAACTGGATGCAAATTTTGTAATTAATAATGTAAAAATTAATTCTTCACAGGTTAGTGCTGATAAAACTATAAAAAATTCTTTTATTTTACACGATAACCACTTAATTGAGGGTGTTTTGATTCCCACCCCCGGCCGTATGACAGCCTGTGTATCATCACAGGTAGGTTGCAGCCTCACCTGTAAATTTTGCGCTACCGGATATATGGAGCGTAAAAGAAATCTTAACCCCGACGAAATTTACGACCAGGTAGTTTTGATTGATCAGCAGGCGCGTGAAAACTACGGTCAGCCTTTATCAAATATTGTTTACATGGGTATGGGCGAGCCACTGCTCAACTATGCCAATATGATGAAGTCAATCGAACGCATCACTTCCGAAGATGGGCTTAACATGGCAGCCAAGCGGATCACCGTATCAACTGCCGGTATTGCCAAAATGATCAAAAAGCTGGGCGACGACCAGGTTAAATTTAACCTCGCACTTTCCCTGCATGCCGCAAACGACGAAAAGCGTAATACCATTATGCCTATCAACGAGCAAAACTCGTTAAAGGCACTGGCCGAGGCTTTAAAATACTACTACGCCAAAACCAAAAACCCAGTAACCTACGAGTACATTATTTTTGATGGTGTAAACGACGGCATTCAGGATGCTATGGAGCTGGCCAAATTTTGCAAGCACCTGCCCTGCAAGGTTAATATCATTGAATATAACCCCATTGCTTTTGCAAGCTACATTAACGCCGGCGAAGATAAGGTTGAAGCATTTGCCGATTACCTTACCAAACAGGGTATCAACACCCACCTGCGCCGAAGCCGCGGTAAAGATATTGATGCTGCCTGCGGACAGCTTGCCATCAAAGAAAAAGATAAACTGGCCGAAGTTTAAAAAATCCGACTTAAATTGAGGGCATGAAATTACTGCGTGCCTACCTTGCTGATTTTGCCGCCCTGCTATTTCCGGAGCTTTGCCCGGCCTGCCAGGCAAGTTTAGTGGCGGGCGAGTATATCATTTGCAGCGATTGCCGCTTTAATTTGCCTTTTACCAATTTCCATCAACAGCCTGCCAACATTGTTGCCCAGCAGTTTTGGGGTAAAATTAACGTTGAGGCTGCCTATGCGCTTTATTATTTTCATAAAGGTGGCAAAATCCAAAACCTGATGCATCACTTTAAATACAAGGGTATGCAGCAGATAGGCAATTTGCTTGGCACCATTGCAGGCGCGCAACTTGCCTCAAATGACATTTTCAGCTCGACAGATCTCATTATCCCTGTCCCTTTGCACAAACGCCGCCTACGCGAACGCGGTTATAACCAAAGTACCTGCTTTGCTCATGGCCTTGCCGAGAAACTAAATGCTTCGGTTGATGAACATAGCCTTGTGCGAACGGTGGCTACCAAAACACAAACCCAACGGTCGCGCTTTGCCCGGTTTGAAAATATGCAGAATGTATTCGCTGTTAAAGATCCTGCCGCACTTGAGGGCAAGCATATATTGCTGGTTGATGATATTGTAACCACCGGCTCAACCGTTGAGGCCTGCGGAGCGGAGTTATTGAAAGTTCCCGGAGTAAAATTGAGTATTGCTGCGATTGCTTATGCGGTGTAGAAGTGTATTAAAGCTTTATTTTCCATGTCATTGCGAGGAGGAACGACGAAGCAATCGCATGCTATACAGAGCAGCCGTGCTTCCCTGCGGTTGCCACGCTTCGCTTATAATGACATAGCTTTTTACCTACTGCTGCTGATACCTGCTTAGTTTATCGTAAAGCACCCTTGGATCGAAAGGCTTAAGAATATAGTCATTCATGCCGGCGTTGTTGATCTCACCCATTTGATTGCTGAGCATGGATGCGGTAAGTGCTATAATGGGCAACTGTTTAAAATAAGGATCGGTTTTAGAACGGATTATGCCGGTAGCCTCCAGGCCGCCCATTTCAGGCATGTGGATATCCATCAGCACCACGTTATAGCCGCGGTTGGCTTCAACCTTTTCAATAGCTTCAATACCGTTTTCAGCAAAATCGGCATGAGCACCCCACTTCTTTAATATTTTATTGATAAGCAAGCGGTTTATCTGGTTGTCGTCTACTACTAAAACGTTTATTTTAAGTCCTTCTTCCACGTTATTATTTTTTCTCTGTTGCTTTATATCAGCTTTTTTAAATCCAATGGTAAACCAAAATGTCGAACCTTTCCCCGGCACACTATCCACGTTTATCCGTGAATCATGCAATTCGATCAGGCGTTTACTGATAGCCAAACCTAAACCGGTACCACCATACTTGCGGGTTGTATCCGTATCGGCCTGTTTAAATTGTTCAAATATGGTACCCAGTTTGTCTGCCGGAATACCAATGCCGGTATCAGTTACGGCAAACCTGATGCGTACATCCCGCTCCGTTTCCTGAATAACCTTTAAATCGATGTTAACGCCGCCATGGTGCGTAAACTTAACCGCGTTACCTACTAAGTTAAGTAATATCTGGATAAGGCGTGTCCGGTCGCCAATCACCTCATCGGGAACAACCTCCTCAACGCTTTTGCTAATATAAATCTTTTTTTCGGCAGCCTTAAACTGCATCGAACTTGTTATACTATTAACCAGTTCGCGCAGGTTAACCGTGGCCTTTTCAAGCTCAACGTTGCCTGTTTCAATTTTAGCCAGATCCAGCACATCGTTAATCAACGTCATGAGGTTCTCGGCCGAAAACTTAAGGATATTAAGATTTTCCTTTTGCGACTCGGCAGGATCATCATCCAGCAATATGTGCGACATACCAATTACGGCATTTAACGGCGTACGGATTTCGTGGCTCATCACTGATATGAACATATCTTTGGCCCGGTTAAGCTGTATTGCCTCTTCCCTTGCCGAAATAAGCTCAATCTCGGCCTTCTTCTTAGCCGTGATATCGATGATTACTTCAATGTATTTGTCAACCTCGTTTTTACTGTTCAGTATAACCGAGTTGATAACCGAGATCCACAAAGGCTGCCTGTCCTTACGGTAAACCAGCAGGTCCACCTCAAATGATTGCTTTTGCCTGGACAGTTCCCGGGCTTTTTGTATGATAGATACATCGGTAAGCTCACCCTTCAATATATCGCCCAGGTGCACATCTTTTACATCATCAAGGGTATAACCTGTAATATTTTCAAACGCGCGGTTAACCCACTCTACCTTACCATCGCTGTTATTGATCACTACTCCACTGGTAGTATTGCTTGCTACTAACGATAGTTGCTTCAACTGCTCTTCGGTAGCTTTACGCTCGTTGATATCAACCATCACCCCTATCTGCCGTTCAACCTGGCCGGTCTCGTTAAGCAAAGGACTGTTTGACAGGAATGCCCAGATAGGAGTTTGATCTTTTTTATAGATCTTGATCTCTACCTCGTACGAACGCTTTTCTTCAACTGCTTTAACAGCATCTTTAAAAACCTCCAGGTCGGTATCCTCACCCAGCAACATGGTGCCAAAGGCCCGGCCCTGCATTTCGGTAAATGTATAACCTGTTATGTTTTCAAGGGCCTCGTTCATCCAGATCACTTTCCCCTCGGCATCACGGATCAGGATACCGCTTGGTGATTTACGTGCCGCGAACGATAATATCTCTACCTCCTGTTCGGCCAGTTTACGTTTGGTGATATCTATAATTACCCTGATGGATTTATCAACGCTACCATCGGTATTATAAATGAGCGAATTCATTACCGAGATCCACTTTGGCGAACCATCCTTTGCATTAAAAAAAAGCTCTACCTCATATGATATCTTGTTTCGGATAGCCTCTTCCAGCTTTTCCATAGCCTCAGGACTTAACGGCTTCCCCTTTATAACATCACGCAGGCGAAGTTGCTTAACATCTGCATAAGCATAACCCGTTATATTTTCAAACGCGTCGTTTGTCCATAATATCTGGTCATCGGCATCACTTATCACTACCCCATTGCTCACCTTACTGGCCACCAATGAAAGTAGTTCAAGATCCTGGGCCACCTGTTTCTGATAGGTAATATCGCGCCCGCTGGCAAACCATTTATCGTCTTTAAAAGTTACCGACCAGCTTATCCACTTATTATCCCCTTCAACAGTAATTACGGGAGTTTCAATTTCAAATTTGCGTTGCTGTTTGCTGATGCCCTTTTTTAATACAGCTAATGATTGCTCACGCGCCTCCTCCGGAAAAAAATTCCAGATAGGCATCCCGCATACCTCGTCTGCGGAATAACCTAAAACAGATTTTACCGCGCGGTTAATATGTCCGATTTTAAAATCCCTGTCCATAATGCAATGGATATCGGGCGAACTATCAAAAAGGTCATAAAATTCTTCGCGAACGGCAAGGCTTTGCTCCAGCTTAAGCTTTTGCTTGCGGAGCTCCAGGTGAGACATTACCTCATCGGCCAGTACACGTAAGGCATCGCGCTGTTCGGCAGTAAGCTTGCGGGGTTTGGTATCAACTACGCATAATGAGCCCAAGCGGAGACCGTCGGGATTAATCAGTGGCGCACCGGCGTAAAAGCGTACGCCCATTCCGTTAGCAATAGGGTTATCTCTGAATTCTTCATCTTCATTCGAATCTGGAATTTCAAGAAGCGCGTCAGATTGGATGGTGCGGTTACAAAAAGCGTCGGCGCGGGGTGTTTCCTCCGCGTCGACGCCGTATGTTGATTTAAACCATTGCCTGTCGGCATCCAGCAGCGTAATTAACGCTATAGGAGCCTGGCATATATAAGAAGCTAAACGCGTAATAGCGTCATACTCCTTTTCGGGCATGGTGTCCAAAACATGATATGATTGGAGCGCGGCTAAACGCTTATCTTCTATGTTTAATGGATCTTCCTGCCTTAGTGTCATTTTTTATTCTGAGTCCTTATCTCTGTACAACGGAAAATCGTACATTAACTTGTGAACCCTTTTACGGATTTTTTTGATAGAATGTTCATTTTCAGGATCAGAAATTACAGCATCTATCAATTCAACAATGTGCTCCATGTGCTTTTCCTTCATGCCACGGGTTGTAATAGCGGCAGTACCCACACGGATACCTGAAGTTACAAATGGTGATTTATCATCGTAAGGCACCATGTTTTTGTTCACGGTGATATCAGCAGTTACCAAAGCATTTTCTGCTGCTTTGCCGGTGATGTTTTTATTACGCAGGTCGATAAGCATTAAGTGGTTATCGGTACCGCCAGAAATGATCTGGTAGCCCAGTTTCACAAATGCCTCGGCCATAGCATCGGCATTCTTTTTAACCTGTACAATGTATTTCATGTAGTTTTCGCTCAAAGCTTCGCCAAAAGCAACGGCTTTAGCAGCAATAATGTGCTCAAGCGGACCACCCTGTGTACCCGGGAACACAGCCATATCCAATAATGACGACATCATCCTGATTTCGCCTTTTGGTGTTTTATGGCCCCATGGATTTTCAAAATCTTTACCCATCATAATCAAGCCACCGCGTGGGCCACGTAATGTTTTGTGGGTGGTAGTAGTAACAATATGGCAATGCGGAAGCGGATCTGTTAACAAACCACGTGCAATTAAACCGGCAGGGTGTGAAATATCGGCCAGTACCAAAGCTCCAACTTCATCAGCTACCTTACGGATAAACTCATAATCCCAATCGCGTGAGTATGCAGAAGCACCGGCGATGATCAATTTTGGTTTTTCGCGCAGGGCAACTTCTTTCAGCTGGTCATAGTCAACCAAACCTGTTTCTTTGTTAACCCCATAAAAATGAGGCTCATATAATTTACCCGAAAAGTTAACAGGTGAACCATGTGTTAAGTGACCACCATGAGAAAGGTCGAAACCTAATATTTTATCGCCCGGCTGCAATACCGCAAGCATAACTGCCGCGTTTGCCTGTGCACCAGAGTGTGGCTGTACGTTAACCCACTCGGCATTAAACAATTGCTTAGCGCGCTCGATAGCTATGGTTTCAATTTCGTCAACCACCTGACAGCCGCCATAATAGCGCTTGCCCGGTAAACCTTCGGCATATTTGTTGGTTGCAACAGAACCTGCAGCTTCCATAACCTGCCTGCTTACAAAATTCTCAGATGCAATAAGCTCAATGCCCTCTTCCTGGCGTTGTTGCTCTTCATCCAATAGCTTAAATATCAGTTTGTCTCTTTTCATTGTGTGTTTTTAACGGCGCTAAGTTAGCGAAAAAGATAGATTTGAGATATGAGATATGAGATTTGAGAGGTAAGCAATGTTAGATTTTACTTATTCAAAAGTAAACACAATATTATTTGCTACTCAACTCTTTACAACGAACTAATTACTGCAAAATAGACACCAAGCTTAAAACAGGTAAAGGCTGATATATGTAGGATTTACGTATCTTATTTCATGAATACATCAAAGTTTCATTTTAAGCACATGTAAACGATTTGTTAATTCTGGATTTTTATTTTCCTCAACCAGGCTTTAACCTCCTCACGTACCTGTTTTTCCTTTTCGCCCTGTATAACAAAATAAACGCCGTCGCGTTCAATGCCGCCTTTGGTGGTAAAGCCATCTGATACCTTGCTTTTGGGGCACAGTTCTTTTACCGTTTCAAAAGTGCTGCCAATGCCGTAACCGGCATTGGTATTAAATGGAACGATTGTTTTTCCGCTCAGGTCATATTGCTTCAGGAAGCTTTTTACAGGAGGCGGCAGTTTCATTCCCCAGGTAAGAAAGCCAACGAACACCACATCATACTGATCGATACTATCGATCTTTGTTTTTAATGCCGGCAGGTAGCCGGTTTCATTTTCTTTGGCAACCTGCTGAACAATGGCCTGGTAGTTTTCCGGGTACGGCCTTTCCAACTCCAATGCTACCAGTTTTCCCCCAACCTCATCGTGGATTATATTGGCTATGGCCTTTGTGTTATTGGTGCGGGACAGGTATACAATCAGCACTTTTTTTGTTGATATAGATTGCGCGTTAGAACAGGCAGAAATACTGCAGAGCGCAATTAAAATCAAAGCAAAACACACTTTTTTCATACACCCAATTTTTATTTCTTGCCCGGCACTTCCATCTTAACCGGCCTCAACAATTGCGAAAAGGTGAGTGACCCCATCTTCCATTTACCGTTTTCTTTAACGTATACCTCTGTTACCATGAAAGCATGTACAACTTCGTTTCCGCCTACTACCGCCAGCAAGTCGATATCATTTAACAGGATGGCCGTGCCACCAAAAATATTTACTGAAGTGGAATAGACGTCTGCCTTTTTATACCAGATCCCTCCTGATTTGATTACATTGATCTCCTGTGGTTTCCCCCAGCTTCCGCCCATATGAACAAACACAGCTTTTTCATCAAACAGCACATTTAGCGAATCAACATTTTTGTCGGCCATCCATGTCCACTTGGCTTTAGACAGGTTAATGATCTCCTGCTCTGCTTTTGTAGGTGCAGGTGATGTACTTTGCGTTTGCGCACCGGCTAACCGCACCCCGGCAATTAACAGGAATAATGTGATAATTGATACTCTCATGATTTTACAGGATTTATTGGTATTAATAAACTATTTCGCGCTGTTATATTCCGCGTCGGTTACCCTTTGCAGCCATTGGGTTTTATTTGTTGCCCCATTGGTGCTAACCGCAATGTACGTGAAGGCTGATTCAGGCGATGCGCCGTGCCAGTGGGCTACACCGGGAACACATTTAATCACATCCCCTTTATGAACCACCTGAATTGGCTTTCCCTTTTCCTGGTAATAACCTGTTCCTTCTGTAATCATCAGAATTTGCCCTGCCGGGTGGATATGCCAGTCGAGTTTAGCACCCGGTGCAAACGTCGCGGTAGCTACATTGCAATCAATTACACTATCAGCCTTATTTAATTCCCGAAGCCACACATCCCCCGTATGATTATTGGTTTTAGACAATTCGCCTTTTGTGAAGATGGCGGCCGTTTGGGCCATCACGCGGTTAGAAGTAACAACTCCCAACAACATCATTACATACAAAACTTTTTTCATGATTTTTTGCAGGTTTAATTATTCAATTTTCTTTCTCCAAGCCATTTCACCATTGCCGGATCGCGATGGTCAAAAAAGCTGCTTGTTTTAGTATCCAATGCTTTAATAGCATCCATATCTTCGGCGCTCAGTTCAAAATCGAAGATGTTGATATTCTCTTCCATTCGCTCTTTGCGTACCGACTTGGGAATGGCCACAACTCCCCTTTGCGTAAGCCAGCGAAGGATAACCTGAGCTATTGATTTATTGTACTTCCCGGCAATAGATTGCAGCAATTCGTTATGGAAAATATTGTTCTTGCCCTCGGCAAATGGGCCCCACGATTCTATTTGTACCCTGTTATCAATCATGAACTGCTGCGCTTCATTTTGCTGATGAAAAGGGTGTGTTTCAACCTGGTTTACAGCCGGAACAATCTCGTTATGGACGATAAGGTCAATCAACCTGTCGGGGTGGAAATTACTCACACCTATAGCTCTTACTTTGCCTTCTTTATATAAATCTTCCATAGCCCGCCATTCGCCGTACACATCGCCATACGGCTGATGCATCAGGTATAGGTCCAGGTAATCTAACTGCAGCTTTTTCAATGAACTTTCAAAAGCCTTTTTTGCCCCTGCATAACCGTCCCGCTGGATCCAAAGCTTAGTGGTAATAAATAATTCTTCCCTGGCTATACCGCTTGCTTTGATAGCCCGGCCCACAGCTTCTTCGTTCATGTAAGACTCCGCGGTATCAATCAAACGATAGCCTGTTTCTATGGCATCGCTTACACTTCTTTCACACTCCGCCAGATCCGTTACCTGGAATACACCAAATCCGAGAATTGGCATTTCGACACCATTATTTAATTTAACTTTTTGCATAGCTGATATTTACTAAGACAAAGTTGAGGCCTTTTGCCTGTAGAAACAGGATACAGATTACGGATGTTTATACCATTATTACTGATCGGGCCCATTGTGGTGTCAATACATTGATTAATAGCGTAAATTCGGGAATTAAAACAGAGTGGATATGGATAGCATGCGCCGTTTCAATACAATAAGTGAGTATAATGCATTTAACAACAACGAAACCAAACACCCATTGGTAAGTGTTGTCGATCTGTCCAAAGCCGATCCAAGGCAGGGCTCCAAAATGTATTTCGGCTTTTACATTATCTTTTTAAAAGATGTTAAATGCGGCGATATGGTGTATGGCAGAAACACCTATGATTACCAGGAAGGAACATTGGTTTTACTTGCACCGGGGCAGGTAGCCGGTATAAACAGCAATGGCGAATCCTATCAGCCAAAAGGTAATGCCCTGGCCTTCCACCCCGACCTCATACATGGCACTTCGCTCGGCAAACGAATCCACGGATACAGCTTTTTCGGTTACCAGTCGAACGAGGCATTGCACCTGTCCGAACGTGAACGGAACATCGTTTTAGATTGTTTTTCCAAAATAGATTATGAGCTGGAGCGGGGCGTAGATAAGCATAGCAAACACCTGATTATTGCCAATATTGAATTGCTTTTGGATTACAGCACCCGTTTTTACGATCGCCAGTTCATCACTCGCGATCATGTGCATCAAGGCATTTTAGCAAAGTTCGAAAACCTGTTGAACGATTATTTTGGATCAGACAAGCCGCAAACTATTGGTTTACCTGCCGTTGCCTGGTGTGCAGAGCAACTGAACCTTTCGGCAAACTACTTTGGCGATCTGGTTAAAAAAGAAACAGGGAAAACTGCCCAGGAATATATCCAGGCTAAACTGATTGACATGGCAAAGGAGAAAATCTTTGACGGAAATAAAACCATCAACCAGGTGGCTTATGAATTAGGATTTAAATACCCACAACACTTTGCCCGCCTGTTTAAAAAAAGAGTAGGCCATACACCACAGGAGTACCGGTCATTAAATTAAAAAACAAATGCTTATCAGATAAATGAGTTTTGTCTGTGATAAGTATCAAGGTATCATTAGTGTGAGATTGGTGACTTAGTTGATTTCCGAACGGTAACGATGTTCCGGGCTGAGATCCGGAACATTTTTAATTTATATGTTTAAAAAATTGAAAGCATAAAGCTTCTACATCAGTTCCAAAAAAGCGCCGAATTTTAGGCTTTTAGCCTTCTGCTTCCAGCTCGCCTTTAGGTGAAATCCAGAAATTATTATACCCTAATCCTATCTGAATGTCTATCAAATCCTGCTGCAGCATTTCAAGCACTGCTAAAAAGTTGTATACAAAATGCACCTTGTTTTCAGACTCTTTGGCGATGGCCTTAAAGTCGAGCATTTTATTGATCCGGAGCAGATCGGCAACCGCCTTTTTTTGCTTTTCGATGGTATAGGGATACTGTACTACCGTATGTTTCACCTCTTCGCTGCGGCGGGTGAAATTGCGGAGCATCCGCTCATAAACCACCATCAGGCGGTAAAGGGTTAGTTCAGATAGTTCTTCGCCGGGAACAGCTACTTTTTCAACCTGCTCCAGGTCAAGCTTAATGTTACCGCGCTTTTCCTGTTTAAAGCGCTCATCTTCCATGGGCCTTATCTCTTCACAAACCTCCTTGAACTTTTTGTATTCGATGAGCTTCCTGATCAGGTTTTCTTTGGTATCCGGATCATCGCCCGCTTCTTCGGTACCGTAACGCGGCAATAACATTTTGGCCTTGATACGCATAAGCGTTGCCGCAACGAAAATAAACTCGCTGGCAATTTCCATATTAAGGCTCGTCATCTGGTGCAGGTAGCTCAGAAAATCATCGGCAATTTTTGCGATAGGGACATCGTGAATATCCAGTTCATCACGCTCAATGAAAAACAGCAGCAGGTCAAACGGGCCTTCAAACTGGGGTAACCTAATGGCAAAACTATCGTCGGTCATAAAGCGTCAAAAATAAACATTTTACAACATCAAATAATTACAAATCAGCCGCCTTTACCAAACCCTTACTTGTTGTACGGATATTCATTAATCCAATGAAAGCCACGGTTATTCAGCCTGAATTTATTCAGATCAAATTTTTCGAGGCTGATGTGGAGCGAATCAATGCCGCACTTCCCGGTCAAAATCAATTTGGTTTTGCCGGATTCCGCATAATTAAAGTAGTATTTATTTACCGTATCGGCATCAGTAAACATCACTATGGTATGCGCTTTAATATCTGATCTAAAAGTGTAATTTTCCGTACTGTCATTCATCTTTTTCACCATGGCACGGCCCGAAGCGCCTACCATCAGTTTACGCCAGCGGTTGATGTTAGTAGTTAAGGGAGCAACAGTATCTTTATTTAACACATAGGTTTGAATATCATAAATGCCATAGAGATGCGGCTTTACAGCGGCATCGCCGTATTGGGTGGCTGCTTTAATATCATCATTGATATTTGACACCAACAGATAAACCAGCAAAATATATTTAAAAACGGAAAGCGTAACATTTTTCCATTTAAGCCGGAAACGATGTGGTTCAATCTCTGACGGTGGCGCAGTCTTATTAAGAAAAAAGAAGTTAATGAGCCTACCTGCGTCCTTTGAAAGGAGAAACAGCGACATAAGCACAAGTGTGGTCGACAATAATTTAACAGGCACATCAAAGCAGTAATTGATGGCCATAATATTGCCGGCAACTACCAGCCCCAACACAGCGCCCAGCGTGGTAGTTTTGCGAAAAAACAGCAATAACCCACAGCTCACCTCAGCTATACCAGTAAAATAATTGAAGCCCCTTGAGTATCCCATGTATGTCCAGGCCAATCCCATGGGCGAAGCATTACCTATTGATTGCACCAGCCGGCCTGGTGACGGCGAGGGGAACTGTAATTTAATAATTTTCACAAAACCGTAACTCAGCATGGTTATCCCCACGTAATACCTTACAATAACACACAGCCAATAAAACAGCTTATTATAATTCCGGGACCTCCTGTCGGCAATTGACCATATTAGGGTTCCTATTGCTGCAACAGTTGCTATAAACAAAATCATCATGTAATCGTAAGTAGTATCACCGCTGCCGTTAGTAAAAACGATTATGGGTTGTGCTAAATGCAAAACGTGTTGGGCCAGCCAGGGGATTAGCGTATGGAACGGTTTAATGTAGTATTCGGCGATAACTTCGGTGTACGGCAGTACGCCATTTGGATTAAAAATAATGTACAAAGTAAACAGCTGCAGGATAAACCTAAAAGCTATTTTTTGCGGGGCCGACCAATAAATCGGGCTGGCATTTGTCTCCGTCATAAATTATAACAAGGTCAATGGTTTGAGGAAAGCTAAATATAATAATTTGCGGTAGCATCTGTGAGCTAAATGTTTATAGCCTGTAGCTATGAGGCTATTATTGCACTTTATACCGTATTCGGCACAGTCGCAAAACAATTAATACATTTATATGTCCTTATTTTAACAATAATTACCTTATTTTGCAGGTTAAATATCCTTACGAATGTCAATGCAGGTACCGGCCGGGAATTTATTACAAAAAATAAATTATCCATCTGATTTAAAGCTACTTAACGAAAATGAGCTTGAACAGGTATGCAAAGAACTACGCCAGTATATTATTGACGTGGTATCCGTTAATGGCGGGCACTTTGCCGCCAGCCTGGGTGTAGTTGAACTTACGGTAGCGCTACAATATGTGCTTAATACCCCTTACGACCAGTTGGTTTGGGACGTTGGCCACCAGGCTTACGGCCATAAAATACTTACGGGCCGCCGGGATGAGTTTCATACAAACCGTATTCACGGTGGTATCAGCGGTTTCCCAAAACGTTCGGAAAGTGAATATGATACATTTGGTGTAGGACACTCATCAACGTCAATATCTGCGGCGCTCGGTATGGCTGTCGCATCTCAATACAAAGGCGAAACCGACAGGCAGCACGTAGCTGTAATTGGCGATGGCGCTATGACCGCGGGTATGGCTTTTGAAGCCCTTAACCACGCAGGTATCGAGAATTCAAACTTACTGGTGATACTGAACGATAATAACATGGCCATCGACCCTAACGTTGGTGCCTTGAAAGAATATCTGACAGACATCGCTATCTCAAAGCCATACAACCGCTTCAGAGACGATATTGCGCATGTATTGGCCAAACTATCATCTATTGGCCCTGATGCGTTTAAAATCGCCCAAAAGCTTGAAAAAAGCATTAAAGGCACCCTGCTTAAACGCAGTAACTTTTTTGAAGCACTTAAGTTCAGGTATTTTGGCCCCATCGATGGGCACGATGTAAACCACCTGATAAAAGTATTGAAAGACCTGCGCGATATTCCAGGGCCAAAACTGCTGCATTGTATCACGGTAAAAGGTAAAGGTTATGCCCTTGCCGAAAAAGACCAGACCAAATGGCACGCTCCCGGTTTGTTTGATAAAATTACCGGCGAAATCAAGAAAACTAAATACGACAAGCCTCAACCTCCTAAATTCCAGGATGTGTTTGGGCATACCATAATTGAACTGGCAGAGCAAAACCCAAAGATCATGGGGATCACTCCGGCCATGCCTTCAGGTTGTTCATTAAACCTTATGATGAAGGCCATGCCAAACCGCGCGTTTGACGTGGGCATTGCCGAGCAGCATGCCGTAACTTTCTCAGCGGGTTTAGCCACCCAGGGGCTTGTTCCGTTCTGTAACATTTACTCCAGCTTTATGCAGCGGGCTTATGACCAGGTGATCCATGACGTGGCAATACAAAAGCTCAACGTTATATTTTGTCTTGACCGCGCCGGTTTTGCCGGGGCTGATGGCGCTACACACCACGGAGCTTATGACATGGCATACATGCGCTGCATACCAAACATGGTAGTTTCTGCCCCAATGAACGAAGAAGAACTTCGTAACCTGATGTTCACTGCCCAGCAGGAAAACATGGGGCCATTCGTGATCAGGTACCCTCGTGGCAACGGTGTTATGGTTGATTGGCAGCGTCCGTTCAAAGCCATCCCGGTAGGCAAAGGCCGTAAGGTTTGCGATGGCGACGATGTAGCAATCCTATCTATCGGCGCTATCGGTAATGAAGTGGTTAAAGCTATTACCGAACTTAATGCCGAAGGTTATAACCCGGCCCATTACGATCTCCGGTTTGTAAAACCGCTTGACGAAGCTTTATTGCATGATGTATTCAGCAAGTTTAATAAAGTAATTACTGTTGAAGACGGCTGTATTGAAGGCGGTGCAGGTAGCGCGGTGCTTGAATTTATGGCAGATAATGGTTACACCAATATTCAGGTGAAACGCCTGGGCATTCCCGATACTTTCATTGAACATGGCGACCAGCCCGAGCTTTGGGCCGATTGTGGTTTTAATGCCAACGGGATAGCTGAGCAGGTACGTAACATGGCCGAAAAAAGAAGCATGAATACTATTGCGTCGTAATCAAATACGACTATAGTACGCCGATATAATGAAGCCGCCTCATAATTACTTATGAGGCGGCTTTTTAAATTTCTACCCAATAATAATCAGGCTATAAAAGATATATTATATGCTAAATTATTAGTCCCCGCAACGGGTGCCACAGCATAGTTGATGTTTATATTAGTTGAATCCGCAGTTATGTAGCCGATATTACCAGCTGCACCGTTCGTAGCAACCGCTGTAAACCAGCTTGGGGTGGTTCCTAACGAATGAGGAATGCTGATAACTGTTGCGCTTCCCGTTCCTGATGCTGTTACGGCTTTTATAGCAGGAACATTTTGGTAAATGCGCCTCCATGCTGATGTAGCCGCATTGTATTCATACAAACCGGATAGGTCATCCGTTTGATAGATCAACAGACCATCGGCAGGACTGGTTACATTTAAACGCTGAGCCTTGTTCATTCTTACCGGCAGGAACCCCCTTGTGCCCGAGTCGATCTGGAACATCGCTGAGTTGTCAAGTGCATTCGGATCGCCGATATGCCCAAATCCGCCCCAAATTTGTCGCCACCTTAAAGTCTGGCCCCCAAAGTTATATCCATTATCAACAGACGGATTTAAGCCTGTTCCAACCGTAAGCCCTCCAAGTATTGTTCCGGCACCTGAAATTTTAAATGCAGCTGTTTGCGTTGTTGCCGTTTGATTAAAGATGGCGCCTTTTAAGCTGGTAGTTGAGATATACATCGGCTGCCAGTCTGCAGGGTCAGAGCCTGTTGTTAAACGCAGCCAGCCATAAAGGATAAATCCGTTTGCATCAATAACTGGGTTAGTGTTCCTGACTATCTGATTTTTGATAAAATAACCCGAAGTTGGTTGCGCTGCCGCCTCTTGCAAATCGGTATTTTTGATGGCAAGTAATTGGTCACTAAAATTCCCGGGAGTGCTGTCTATCCAGAAAACCCGATTTGAGGTAATATTAGTAAGCGTTTTAATACCATATTGGCTAACCGGATCACAGTAGTAATTATTTGAATAAACAAATGCCTGGGTATATGTATTTACCTCAACAATATCCTTGGTGTTCTTAAAGTTATTATTAGTTACCTTAAGGCCAACTGCATATAGTGCAAAAACCGCATGATAAAACGTTCCGGTATCATTTGCCCACCCCCCGGTTAGCATCCCAAATTTAGTCAACGTTTGCCCATTAACAGTAGTCATTGCGGGCGTAGATAAAGTAACACTGTTATTGGCGTTATAGGCAACAATCTGAGCAACTAAAGGATCGGCAGTTGGTCCGTTTAACAACCCCAAAAAACCCGCCCCCGTAATCTGAACAATTTTCCCTACATCAGATGATGAAAACGGCGTAGATGTGGTAGTGGTCAATAGTGTAGTCCCGGCAACAATATTAGCATCAGCAATACCGGTACCTCCTGCTGAAGTGGTATCGGCCCTATCTGTGGCTTCTAAATACGGATCAGGATCAAAACTATTCCCGGTGATATTCATGTCAACAGGATATTGCGCGGGAGAACTAACATTAACATCCAGAAAAATACCTTCCAGTGTCCTTTCTATGGTATTATCGCTGATAGTGATATCCTCTCTCCAGTATTGAGGGTCAAAGTAAATACTCCGCTGAAAACCATAAATGTAGTTATTAATAATTTTTAATCCTTTATTAGGCCCGCCCACAGTGATGCCATATGATTTATAATAAGCATTTTGCTGCGAACCTCCGTTAGCCATACAAATAGTTCCCTGGTATCCTAAAACGTCAGTGTTACCTTTTCTTGTCCACAAACCATAGCCATAAGCATCTGATATTTTAGTTAATCCACTAAACGATTGCATAATAGAATTGTGAGCCACAATTACCCCCCTACTTTGTCCATGAGCCAGATTAACCCCTTCAAGATTCCAAAAAATCTCAGGTTTTACGTATTGTTTAAGCAAAGTGCTAAAGGTACCAGGATATACATTATTGCTTAATGAAGTTGATTTCATTATCGTAAATCCTAACTCAATACCATCTGCCGATGCACCCGGAATATATCTTGGCGTACTATTCTCGTTAGGGTATGTATTATGGCCATCTACAACACCATAATTCAACTCCGGTGTACACAGCTTTAGCACATCTTTTATGTTATTGTTAGCTATTACCACATTTAATGATTCAATCTGGCCGCCCGAGGCAGTTTCCACCGAACATCTGATAGCCCGACCTTTTATAAAGGACAGATTATTATTTGCGATTATAGCATTTCTGGCTCCGCCAACAGTTATACCCTGCGAACCGAACGTTTCATTATCACATACAATAGCTATATTATCCACAGCCCCTGTTGGATCCGACCCATTTGACATTCCTGAACAATCTACTGCAAGGAAATCATCTTCAATAAACCTCCCCCTGTTCCCGGTCATAATAACCTTTTGTGCATCACCTGCATTTATACCATCCCTTAATATATTCTCAAGAATATTGTTAGTAATAGTAACTGTGCCACCACTTAGCGCGAAGCCCATTTCCCGTGACCACTTGCCATAGCAATTATCTATTTCGACAAATTGGTAGTTACTCAATTTCATCAGATAGCATCTAACTACTGTAGCTGTAGCAGGCACATTTTGATATGTAAACCTGTCGGCGTAGCCCCAAAGGCATATATTTTTAACGGATATATTTCCCGGTGCCGGCAAGGCAGCCATGTAATCCCATTCAATCAGTGTGAAATTGTCTGAAATTGCATAAATGATACTGTTGTATTTACTTTCGCCCAAGATGTGAGTGTAATTTTTGATCTGCAATTTTCCTGATATCGCATATTTACCCGCAGGAAAAAACACACTCCCACCGCCTATCGCAGCCACTGCATTGATGGCACTTTGAAGTACAGTAATATTATCACTACCATAATTTACCTCACTGGCTGTTACGTTGGTAGCGGCCGCATCTTGTAATATTACTTCTGTTGCCGAATTTACAGTTACAATAGTGGTTGAAAGTGCTTGCGGAATATCGTCTGAACCGAATTCGTTAAGTATATTCACCGGGGCAGCGGCGCCGTTAATTGTTATCTTTTTACCAACATCTGCCGATGTAAAATTTGATCCGGTACATGTAAGTTTGGTCGGGGTGGCACCGGTGCCTGTTGCAACTATTGTCCCTGTTACAGTTTTAACGTCACCTATAGCACCAAACCAGGCCACGCTGATATAATCATCATAAACACGTTTCCATCTGCCGGTAGTAACAGAACTCACCTTGATGATAAAACCGTCATTGTCTGTCAAGGTATTACCCGAGTCCCAGAAAAATATTCCCTGGCCGCCGTCTCCGGTCGCTGCTCTTCCTTGTACAAATACTGATTCATTGCCCGCGCTGTAGACATAGCTACGCAAGGCTGCATAGTTAGCAATTGTTGTCATGGTATAGTATTAATTTATGAATTGATAATTCGCTGTTGAGTATGGCAGATGCTGCCTCGAACTTGAAATTAATTGTAACTGAGCATCTATGGGGAAAGATTCGGCCACGTGATCAGACGTAAGATATCATCCTTTATATCAAATTTTAAATAACGGAGTGGTTGGGGTGAAAATTTGTGATACATAAACAGAAGGGCTGTTTTAAGAAGTAGGTTAGGTTTAATTTTATACTATGAATGTAGTAAAGATTTCTGTTTCGTGCAACTTAAAATTAATAAGTTAACACAATTTAACAACAAAGACTATGTGTTTTTACACAGGGCCTTTGTGACCAAATTTAGTTTTACTAATCGCTTACAGGCCGGGGAGAGCTCTGCAATTAAGATGCGATATTATACTACGTTAACATTTCCGGATCAGGAATAGTGTCGAAAAATCCCCTTGTACGTTTGCCTGAAGATGTCCCGGTACAGGTAGGCTTATTTGAGCTGGCTTGCGGTATACTGTTTATTACTTATACAGCTATAACTCTTTAGACCAAAGCGCAGCTTTGATTAACCGCAAAGCACGGGTAGCTAATGAAGCGAGTTTCAATTGTCTAACTTAATGCGCGTCAAGATTCTAATAAAACAAGCAAGCCCTCCTAAGAGGGCTTGCTCAGTCAATTGTCATTTGCAAGATTTAATCCTGCGGGATACGGTTATCAATGAACCTTATAACTTGCCAAATCGTTGTATATGGCACGGAAAGAACTGCGGATACCAAAAGTCAGCATAGATGTTTTGTCATTAAACTGATCATTTTTATCCCTGCGGATTAAACCGCCGAGCTCAAACCTTAAGTTGTATTTAGGATTAATTAAATAAGCTACCTTTCCTTCAAAATAAACCATGTTTGTAGTTAAACCCTGACCTGTATAATTGCCAAATTCGCGCGCCGGGTCGCGATAGCCCTGATAAGGATCTTTACCATAGTTTAGACCGTTGACATCGAGGCCATAATGGCCATAGTCAATCTCGCCTGTAAAGTCAAACCTTTTATATGAATAATTCAGCAAGCCTACCGCCTCACGGAAATTAGCACCCCACGGATGCCCGATTGGCTCTCCATTTTCAGTATAGTTAATTACAGATGTACGTTCTGAGTAGGTATAAGGTTTAACATTGTTTGTTTCAAGCAAATAGTTTAAACCCTTAACATTGAACAGGTTTGCTCCTCTTATACCCAATTGAAAGCCATATTTATTACGTGAGCTGCCCTTACTTGAAAAAAAGCTTGATGACTCAAACTCGTCAAGCGCAAACTGTCCGTAAGCAGTAATACCATCGGTTAATTTATATTTAGCGGTAAAGCCAATCAAAGCATTATCGGGCGAACCGTTTGAGGCTTCAACCGGCCTCAAAAATATCACCGGGTTTATGTAAGTGAAATCAAAGCCGCGCTGATGACCCAAGTCGTCTTTAGCGGCCCAGATTACAGCATCAAAGAAACCGAGCGATAACCTGTTAGTTACATTCCAGTCCAGGTAATGGAACACACCAAATTTCTTCCTGTCGCCATTATCCACTTTTATGGAAAGCGGGTCATCGAAATAAGCCCACATGGCCATATACCGCACATTACCCAGTGTAGCCGTTAATTTAAAAAAGGGATATGGTGACGCATAATCAGATAACAGCAATGAGCGATACCCATCGCCCACAAAGGTTTTATCACGACCGGCACTGATATTCAAAAACTTTACAGGCGTATAAGAAACATTGGCTGTGATGTATGACCAGCGGTATTCGTTACCATAAATACCTGCGTACGCCTGCCCTGGAGCTATGCCAACCTGGTTAACGTAGGTTTGCAGGTAATTGGGCAATTCTGCACGGTTTTCATAACCTGCAACATTATATGAAAAGTTTTTACCGAAAGTACCGCCGAACTGGATGCCAAGCGTACCAAAATTGGTATTCTTTTTCCCGGAAAAATCGCGGCTAACGTTAAAGTCGGGCAACAGATCGGCATAAAAAGTGGAGTTCTTGCTCTTAACATCAATCTGATGTTCGTTAAAAAAACGACCTTTAAGCCCGTTCAGGTTCATTAATGAATCGTAGTGCTCCTTCAAAAGCGAATCATCAACCATAAAAGGCTTTAGTGAACTATGTACCCTTGTTTTGGTTGAATAAACATCCTCATTAAGTTTTTGGTAAAACTGGTAATTATAAGATTGATATTCGGACTGTGCTTCCGCCAATCCACTTATCAAAAACAGTAAAATAATGCTTGTAAATATTCTCTTCATATGTAGGTTATATGTTTTGGTCGTTGATTATTCAAAATAATTAAGCGTGTTAAAACCGCCTTTTCTCAGGTATTCGTCTTTTTTCACCAAATGCAAATCGGCAAGTACCATATCAGTTACCAGCGCCTGCAGGTCATATTTAGGTTTCCAGTCCAATTTATTATACGCTTTGGCAGCATCACCAATTAACAGATCAACTTCTGTTGGCCTGAAATAACGGGGATCAACCTTAACTACTGTCTGCCCAAATCTTAAGGCATCCAAATTCAATCCAAGCGTAGTGGCACGTTCCTCATCAATATCAATGATCACGCCACGTTCGTTTTCATCCTTCCCGCTAAACTCAACTTCTATACCCAGTTCCAAAAATGCCATCCTGATAAAGTCGCGTACGGTGGTTGTTACACCTGTCGCTATTACAAAATCTTCGGCAGTTTCCTGCTGCAGCATCAGCCACATGGCTTCTACATAATCTTTGGCATGCCCCCAATCACGTTGCGCCGAAAGATTGCCAACATACAGGCAATTTTGCAGGCCAAGCGCTATTTTGGATGCCGCACGTGTAATTTTACGGGTAACAAAAGTTTCGCCCCGTACCGGGCTCTCATGGTTAAAAAGGATCCCGTTGCAAGCGTACATGCCATAAGCTTCGCGATAGTTAACTACAATCCAATAACCATATAGTTTTGCTACAGCGTACGGCGAGCGTGGATAAAAAGGGGTAGTTTCACTTTGCGGTACTGCCTGCACCAAGCCATAAAGCTCAGACGTGGAAGCCTGGTAAACCCGCGTTTTTTTAGTAAGATCAAGAAGCCGGACGGCTTCAAGAATGCGCAAAGTGCCAACACCATCGGCATTGGCGGTATATTCGGGTGTTTCAAAACTCACTTTCACGTGGCTTTGAGCGGCAAGGTTATAAATTTCGTCGGGCTGAACTTCTTGTATAAGCCTGATCAGGTTAGTTGAATCGGTAAGATCACCGTAATGAAGCCTGAATTTAACGTTGGGTTCATGCGGATCATGGTATAAATGATCAATCCTATCTGTATTTAATAATGACGATCGGCGTTTAACTCCATGCACCTCATAACCCTTTTTCAGCAAAAACTCTGCTAAATAAGCGCCATCCTGCCCTGTTATTCCTGTTATTAAAGCCTTTTTCATTAATAAATAGCGCACATGTATTGTGCAATACAATAATATCCAATTTTATTGTAATTACGTCCATAACGCTTAATATATAAGACAGGCAGCGGTTGATGCTACTGTTAAATGACTGATAAGGATATTAAAATAAGCTTGCGGGATAATTAAATTCCGGCTACGGTATCTTCCAGTTCCTTATACCAATCGGCACCGTATTTACGAATAAGCGGATCTTTTAGAAACTCGTGAACACGCACTTTCAACTCGTCGCCAAATGAACATGCTGGGCTGCAGATATTCCAGCGGTCGTAGTTTAAAACATCAAACTCAGGATATGAGGTGATACGGATAGGATACAAATGGCAGGAGATAGGTTTTTTCCAGCTAACGGCACCTTCTTCGTAGGCTTTTTCAATACCACATTTTGTTATACCATTTTCCCATATTACGTAAGCGCATTCTTTATTGGTATCAACACAAGGAGTTGTATAATCGCCCTCAAAATCGGTTACATATACACCGTCCTGCTCAATGGTTTTGATGCCTTTTGCAGTAAGATAAGGTTTTACCTTAGGGTAGATCTCTTTCAGGATATCAAGCTCGTCGGCATTAAGCGGGGCACCCGAATCACCTTCAAGGCAGCAGGCTCCCTTGCACTTATTTAAGTTACATACAAAATTTTCCTTTACTACATCCTCGTGTAATAACACATTGCCAACCTCAATCATCTTTTTAAAATCAATCTTTAATAGGATTTAACGGATACTTAAGTCCCGATGCCGATTTCAGGTCCATCGTTACGCTACCAATCAGCACTTCAACATGGGCTTTTACCGGTATCCTGTTTTTGTCATTAGTAACCCAAAGGTACAACTTACTGTTTTTCCGAAAAATACGTCCCGGAATAATTGCCGGGCTAAATTTAAGACAATTAAACTTACCAAGCGAACACTCAACCGTTTCGGTACCCACATAGGTTATCTGCATACTGTGAAAGCCATCCTCCAAAAAGTATTGCAGATCAAATGTATCACCCTCGTGCAATTTTGAAACATCGATAGCCCGCGCGAAATAATAGGCCGATACAAAATCAAAGGACTCTCCCTTATACCCGAACGTTCCCTTATTCGCCGTTACCTTTTTATCTTTCTGATCAAAGGTAACATTGTCTGTATGCCTGTATTTACCTTCCCTCCTGTTCTCGGTATAAAAATAAGGCATCAGCGTTGTTTGATCAACGTACGACTCATAACGGTTACGCACCTTGTAAAACAGGTCGAAAGAGCCCGCAGTTTTTCCCTCAGCAACAAGGTGGAAAGTTGGACGGTCATTATATTTCTTATCGCTGGCCTCTACCTTAATGGTAGCCTCGGCAGCCGTAAAAAAACCGTACTTCATCTTGTAATCCAGTTGTTCGCCAGCCTTGAAAATCGATTCGTTGATCTTCTTCAACTCCTGGGCAGAACCCCCGGAACAACAGACTATAAAAAGCAGTACAGTAAAAAAATATTTATTTATCAGCAGTTTTTTCATTGATTAATAGCCCCTTTTGCGGGACTGGTGATAAGACAACTGCTATTATAAATGGTTTAAATCTATTTTTATTGCCTGCTGCAGCTTAAAAACTTAGTCCTTACGCTTATAGATAGGAACGGTTGAGCATGGCTCACCAAACATAAGGCTTTTCACCACGGCAGTTAGCCTTTTAGTGATCTCAACATAAGCAGATACCGGCACCTCCGTATCGCCGCAACCTTTAAGTACAATGCGCTGCCCGCGGTATTGCTCAAAATCGGCTTTAGCTATCTCCTTTTCAAAAAGCACAGTTTCAAGCACCTCTTTATCACCAAAAACTATTTCGCGGGCGTAAGGGGCCATACGGTTAGCCAGCAGCATATACGCCCATGCAGGTACAATAGCATCGGCAGAGCAGGTAATACCCACGTTCTTGCCCTCGTATTGCGCCCAGTCATATTCTTTTATAAAGTCCCTGAAATCCTTCTCCTTTAAAATAAGGCCGTGGAAAAGGTTATCTTTTATATCGTATATAACGCGATCACCTGCCGGATAAAAGTCTGCCGGGTCTAAGGTAACCAAGCCACTCTGGGCTACCTTATTTACTATGTTTTCCTGGATATCCATACCGTTTATCATGAAAGCCAAAAGCCGAATGCGTAGAGCCTAAAGCTGCTTAGCTTGATTTTAAATATTAATTATTTGCCCCTAATAACAGGCACTATATAAAACAAAAAATCCGGGAGCGGCTTAACGCTACTCCCGGATACAAATTTACTTTAAATTTTATTTAGAAAAATTTAGCTCTGTTATCTTTTACAATTGCATTATCTTTTAATGCATCCAGAACTAAGCCTTGTGAACGTTGTAACAAGGCCTGGCCAATTTGTTCTTTTTGTTTAACGGCATTACCAAGTGCAGGTGGGTTAGTGAAACCATTAACCACAAACACATAAACACCTTGAGTACCGTCAACCGGTTTTGAAATTTTGTTAACCGCAGAACCAAATACAGAACCAATAACTTTGTATTCTGCAGATTGGCCAGGGATGATCGGGTTAGCGAAAACAATGTTTTCAACCGGAACCACTTTGCTGTTTACCTTTTGAGCAACCTGATCGATAGAAGCACCACCGCCAAGGGCAGAGTCAAATTTCTCTTTCAGTTGTTTAGCTTTAACCTCGTTACGTACCATTGGCTCAATTTGCTTTTTAACAGCTTCAAGAGCTAATGTACCTTTAGGCTTGATCTCGGTAAGGCGGGTTACGATATATTGATCGCCTACAGTAAATACTTTATCAGTGATATCGCCTTTTTCGGCTTTGTAAGCCCATCTAACTACATCACGGGCGTTATCCAAACCTGGCAGGCCAGAAGCTATAGCGGTAACATCTTCGGCAGTACGAGATTTTAAACCTTCTTTTTTTGCCTCAGCTTCAAAGTTATCAGATGTTAACGAAGCTAAAAATGCTTGTGCTTTGCTGTAAGCTACAGTTTGGGTTTTGCTGCTTGCAGTTAAAGGTTTATCAACCACACCAACTTTAACCAGTTTTACAGAGCCTTTTTGATCTTCAACCTGGATAACATGGTAACCAAATTGCGATTTTACAACAAGGATGTCGCCTTTGTTTGCTTTGAAAGCAGCATTGTAATATTCAGGAACTAATGCGCCCTGGCCACCACCCATAACGCCATTGGCATCAAATGATGGAATTTCACCGCCTTTTACAGCGCTGCCTTTATCGGCAGAGAAAGTTGTTGCCAATTCGGCAAATGACTTACCGCCCTGAATTAATTTTTTGATTGAATCCGCTTTAGCTTTTGCTTTATCCTCGCCACCTGCAGATGCAAGGTCGATCAGGATGTGCCTTGTTTTAACTGAGTCAAAAGTAGTTTTGCTGTCAACCAGTTTAGCTATTTTGTAGCTTCCGTTTTCAATGTAAGGCCCGTATACAAATCCTTTGGCAGCGCTAAACATGGTTGTATCCAGTTTAGGATCAAGGCTGCCTTTACGCTGATAAGCTAAAGGTGCTTTTGTTTCGGCGTTGATCTGAACAAAAAGCGAATCGTTATTAGTTGTCTTAAATTCGTTCGCTAATTTTTCTGCCTGTAGTTTAACAGCAGCTGAGTCTTCTTTTGAAGGAGCGGCGTTAAAAGTAACGTATTCAAAGTCCCTTAACTCCTGTGGAGTTTTAAACTGGGCTTTGTGAGCATCATAATATGCGCTGTAATCGCCATCGGTTAAAGTAACTTTAGCATCGGGGATTGAAGCATAATCAAGTGATACATATTTAAAGTTAACCAGCTTGTTTTTTGCTTCGTAGTCATCCGTAGCTTCAAGCGAGTTTACATAAAGGCCATTGGTAACCAATGTCATGTATTTGGTTGCTTTTTTAGCTTCAATTAAATCAACAACAAAGTTATGCCATGCTTCTTTTTGAGCAGGATCGGCTTTACCTGATTGAAGGTAGGCTTTAAACTGGTTGTACTTGCTGCGGTCAAACTGGCCTGTTTGCTGATCGGCAAACTGACGGGCAATCTGAGGGTCGGGATTATTGTCGCCAATCATCACGCTCATTTCGTCGTCACCAACTGTAAGGCCAAGTTTTTCAATTTCTTTGCCTATCAGCATCTGGCTTAAATACTGGTTCCAGGTAGTTTCCTGCAAATAGCTTGCTATCTGCGGAGAAATGCTCTGTCCCTGTTGTTTAAACTGTGCTGAATTTTGCTCCAGCTTTTCGTTGAATTTGTCATAGGGCACTTTTTCGCCGTTTACAACGGCAAGCTCGTTACTATCGTCCCTGAAAAAGGAACCGCCCGATCTTACAACTTCGCTCACAATAAATGCAAGCAGCGCGAGGCCAATAAAGAATGCGAGAATCTTCCCCATTCTTTCGCGCAAAAAACCCATTATACCCATATTACATTTATAATTATTCTATTCTTTTTTAAAGAGGGCGCAAGATACAATTTTTACTAAAATTCTATAACACAAAATTTTCGTTAAAAAAAGTCATTATTGTGTCGCTTTTTCATCCACATGGAATATGCCCGTACTACTTTTAAAGGAAGGATTTAATAGCTTGTCATCGCTTTCAAAGGTATCGCCGTTCATGACATTGCCTCCGCTAAGGGTGGCTTGTACCGGTTTATTGGAGTAAACACGTTTGGTTACCTGGTCCCAAAATAATTCTTTTGATTTAAAGGTTTCGCCTTTGGCATTGGTTGCAACCACGTTGCCATGAAATTCTATGAGCTTTTCCTTCTCCCGCTGAATGCCGGTATCGGCAATGATATTTCCCGCAAAATCGCCTGTAGCCCGATCATAATAATCGATCTTGACACCTTTAGGCATAATTTTATAAGGCTTCTTGATCTGGTACTCAACCATAAGCGGCGCCGTAAGATGGATCTCTACTTTGGTCGAATCGCTCATGATCACATCGAGCCCGGTAGTGCGCTGGGCTACGGTATCAACTTCATTAGCCGATATTTCCCTAACTTTTTTCAGATCGTTTTCGCACGAGGACAGGAAAGCCGCCAATGGCAACAATAACAGGCATAGTGCCGGTATGTTAACTGCAGGGCGGCTCATGACAGCGAATTAGTCAAATTTATACTTGGTAAACCACTTATCGTTAAGCGTAAAGCCAAGGTGGATGTTAACGTAGTTTTCTTTAACCAAACCATTAACCAATGAACCTCGCTGACCAACTTCTGCAGCGATGTTGATTTTGTAGTAACTACCATTGTTTGAGCGAAGCGGTAAGCCTAAACCAATAGTACCGGCATACCTTTTAATGGTGCGGCCATTGATGTGCATATAGGTTTCATCATAAAGAGCGCCTAAACGGTAATCAACAGTGGCAAGGTAGTTTCTGATGGTTGAGATATTAGGTGTATATGAACCACCAATATTGAATGTTTTGCTATCCTGTAAGCCCTGGTTTACACCGGCAATTGACAAATCAGACCATTTACCCATCGAGTAATCGGCACCAACAAGAAACTTGCCGTCGTTTTGAAAAGAGATACCAAACCTGTTGATCTGCGGTAGTTTCAGTTTTGATTTTGGGCCGGTTGTACTCACCACACTATCGGCAGCTATGTCCTGATTACCGTTGGCATCATTAAAATACTGGCTAACAACAAAGCTGCTTTGCGTATGCAGCTTTGTACCTGCCGAAGCCGAATAGCCAAAAACCAGGTGTTTTGTTTCAGAAAAATCAAATGAATATTGCAAACCGTAATCGTAGTTGATACCACCAATGGCATTGCTCGATTCAATTTTTGAATTTATTGCACCTGCAAGATTAGGGATTTCGGTGGTGGCAATATCCTTGATATTACCAAATATGTATGACACGTTTGCGCCTAATAGCAAGTGCTTGCCTATACCAAAACCATATCCAAAATACGCTTTTGATAAGCTACCATCACCGCTGTAGCTGTAATTGGTTACGTTGGTATCAGCAGGCGAGCCTGAATTTCCCATTTTATTAACCGTTCTTTTATAGTTGTAACCACGCTCACTGTATGGCAACAAACCAAAGCTTAATGCCGAACGCTTTGATGTAGGGATAGCGAACGCGATATGATTAAGCCTGAAATTGCTATTTTTTTGACTTGCCGCGCCTGTTTGATTCAGTGTTAAAAAGTTTGCATACAAGCCCACATCAATAGTGGTAAGGTTAACCGCACCATATGATGCCGGGTTTATAACATTGATGTTATTGAAAAAACCTATTTTGTTGGTAGCAACAGCTATACCGCCCATACCTATATTCTGGCCCATGAGTTGAGGATCAATATCGCCAATACCGTAACGTGAATATGGAGAGCTTGAAGTTGCCGTTGATTGCGCGTGTGCAGAAAAAGCGGCAACAGCCAATAAAAGTGTTATAAAAAACCGGGTATATTTAATCATTATGCTTTTGTATAGCTGCGTTTAATCCTTTTAAAACCAAATATGGTTCAATTTTTATGTAGCGGGCAAAGATGCTATTTTTCAATAGAGTATCAAAAAAAATGCTGTCGCCCCCGCTTAGTATAATGTTCAGTTGCTCCCCGCCGGTTTTATAACTTTCAATAAAACCGGTAAGCTCATATTTTATTCCGTTTTGTACTCCCGAACGGATGGCGGTTGTTGTATTATTACCGTATGCTGTATCAAAATCAGCGTCGGCCTCAATAAGCGGCAAACCTGCCGTATAATGATTCAAAGCCTTATAACGCATATTTAAGCCCGGCGATATACTCCCGCCAAAATAATTCCCTTCGGCATCAACACCATCATAAGTAATGGCCGTACCGCCGGTTATTACCAGGCTGTTTTGCCCCGGGAACATGTGATATGCGCCTATAACAGCCGCCAGCCTATCGGGCCCAAGGGTTTCGGGGGTTAAATAATGGTTATTTATTCCGCTGGTCATTACTGTATTAAACTGAATCAGCGGGATTTTTTGCCCCAGTACGACCTGCCAGGCTTCTTTACTTTTTTTTACCGATGATACAATTGCCTTAACAGGGTTGTATTTGCTAAGTAAAACATCAAGAGCCGGCTCGTCAATGGTTTCATATTGGTTCGCCTCGAGCATTACATCCAGTTTAAAAACCGCGATTTTTATGAGGGTATTACCAATATCGATAACCAAACTGGTCATCAGGCCCTAACTATTGATAATATTGATTCAAAAATAGCTAAACCATCCTCGTTGGCTAACAAACCATCGGCAGCACGCTCAGGGTGCGGCATTAAGCCAAACACATTCCTGGTTAGGTTGGTTACGCCAGCTATGTTTTCCAATGATCCGTTAGGGTTTGAATCGGCGGTGATATTACCGGCCTCATCGCAATACCTGAACATTACCTGGTCATTATCATTAAGGGCTTTAATTACATCGGCATCGGCAAAGTAATTACCTTCACCATGCGCAATCGGGATCCTTAATGGTTGCTGAGGATCAAGTTGCGCTGTAAGCAGCGACTGTGATGTTTGCGGTTTTAAGTAAATGTTGCGGCAAATGAATTTGCGGTTGGTGTTGTGCAATAAAGCACCTGGCAACAAACCAGCTTCGGTCAGGATCTGGAAGCCATTGCAAATACCCATCACATAACCACCTTTTGCGGCAAACTGGATCACCTCCTGCATAATTGGCGAAAAACGGGAAATAGCGCCTGAACGCAGGTAATCGCCAAATGAAAAACCACCGGGTAAAACAACAAAGTCAACACCTTGCAAATCATGGTCTTTATGCCATAACCTTACTACTTGCTGACCCATTACTTTCTCTAATACATAAATGATATCTTCATCACAATTAGAACCGGGAAATATAACTACTCCAAACTTCATCAGAATTATTTTTTAAAATGGGTTGAACCTAAATAGCTAATTATTATAGTTTCAGGCTACAAAACTAACATAACCGCCGAAATAAGGACGAATGTAAAAGTTAAAATTTGTTAAACTGAAAGTAAATGATGCTGATAAACAACAGTAAATACAGTATTTCATAAAACCAGCGCTTTGTTGCATACAAAAAATAATAGGCAAAAAACACCGTTGCGGGTACCGCGCAAAGCAAAAAATGGCTCAGGCGAAACTCTGAATTAAGATAAAATGAAAGCGCCGTAGTCAGAAAAATAAAAAACAACAACTGAAATGTTTTGCGGATCTGTACGTAACTTTTAAAGAAATTTTGCTGCAGTTTAAAAAAACACAACACCAATATCAAAATAACCGGTGCCAGCAAAAGGTAGTTATAAGAGTTTATGCTGATATGATCCGGAAACTTTTTACCTAAAGGCAGCCAGATATGTGTAAAGCGGGGCAGCATATCGTTCAGGAAATAGATAACCGCCAGGAAAAAGAATACCGTTACATAGCCCAGTATCGAAATCACCCACTCCCGCCAGTTAAACGGACGGTACACGATAAGCGCGACCCAGATAGCTAAAAACAAATAAATAAACGGGAAATACACAAGCGAGCCCACCGCTACAATCATGCCCACATCATAAGTAGCCGATTTAACATCCTCCCCCTTATAAAGGTTGAATAATTTAAATAGCATCCAGATGAGCAGGAAATTACAAATGAGCGGGGCGCTTAGCGTTAAAAAAGGTGTGAACAGTCCCGACAGCGTAATATACATTAGCGCGGGTAAAAATGTGGGCTTGCCTAATAAGTTGTGGTGATTGATGAGTGAATTAAGCAATAATGCTTGCGCGAATACAAGTCCGCCCGCGATTATCACATTCAACAGGGGCGAAAACGCGTATTCATATTTTACCGGGACCAGCAGCCGGGCAAATGGTTCAACAAAAATAAATTCAACCTTTTCGGGGACTTGTGCCATATAACCCACCCGGAGCACGAACAGCAAAATAGCCAGCCATAAAATATTAAGGGGGTTATAGTTCCGGAAAAGATTGATCATATTATGCGGCCGTATTTGCGGTTGCAAAATTAGCAGAAAAACAGCTTACGTTGCAATGCTTTAAACTCTTGCGTATTGCTTTACCAGTTTATCAACAATAGCGGCTGTTTCGTCAGGAAAATCAACGATGATTTTTTTGCTGTCGTTTATCCAATTACTTAAATGGCCGTTGAATTTTTCATTGATTTCACTCACCACCGGAACGCCCAGTTTAGACGCCGAAAGCGCGTTGCATTGCTGCTCATATTGCCCTTTCATGGGTATCATCATTACCTTCTTTTGTAAAAACAAAGCTTCGGCAGGGCCTTCAAAGCCACCGCCGGTAAGCAAGCCGGTGCAGCTGGCCAAACTTTTATTGAAAGCCTCATTATTTACCGGGAAGATCTCCACGTTACCAGACTGATAGGCTTGTTTTTGCCGTTTTGAAAACACCTGCCATTTAACCTCTTTTTGTGTACTCAGGTACTTCAGCAGGGTTTTATCGTCATATGCCGGTAAATAAACGGTATAATGCCCCAGATCAGAAGTTTCCATCTGCCTGATCTCGCTGCGGATCACGGGCGTATTGATAAAAGTATCATAACGCTCAAAATGGAACCCTACATGATAAGTAGTAGGTGAATAGTTTTTTAAAAGCCATTGCGCAAAAGGGTCCTTTTTTTCGGGCCTCGGCGTATTGGGTGAAACAAATGAACACTGATGGCTTAATGAAACAGACGGCACGCCTTTTAATTTGCAGGCCCAGGCACTTACAGGTTCAAAATCGTTGATGATAAGATCATACTGTTTCAGGGGGAGGCTCCGCAAATCGCGTTGAAACTGGCGCAGGTTCATGATTTTCCAGGTGGCCCAGTTATCTACGCCACCATTAGTGCCAAATACAAAACTTACGCCATGAAACTTATATTTCAGGGGCTGAGATAACGAGACTTCCGCTTCGGTGCCGCTCACCAGCAGATCAACTTCACCGTATTGTTGCAGCAGGGGCACAATTTCCCTTGCCCGGCTGATATGGCCATTACCTGTTCCCTGTATACCAAACAGTATCTTCATTAAAATAATTTCTTTTCAAAAAGGATGATGATTGCGCGGCACAGGTGTAGCAGACGTGCTGGTTTACCTCCGTCAATATTCAGGGCGTTAATTTAGTAAAGAAAAATGTTTTCGCCGTGTAATTTAATCGTGTTCGTGCTTAAAACGCTCCAGCAGGTTTTTAACATCAAGCATGGCGTTCAAATCTTCCGAATCGGTTTTATCTTCTTCATCCGCATCGGTATTGAAATCATCAGGCTTATACCTGAATACTTCCCACTTTCCGTCGTTATACTCCAGTGCACTCAGGCTTTCTACCCAATCGCCAGAGTTTAGATAAAGTACCGAACCGTTATTTTGGGTTGATGTAATTTCCCTGATCTCGGCGTGGTGAATGTGGCCACAAATTACATAGCTGTATTGCTTATCAACAGCCAGGTCGGCCGCGGTTTGTTCAAACTGGTTTATGAATTTTACAGCCTCTTTAAAACTGGCTTTCACCTTTTGCGAAAAGCTCATTTTCTGCCTGCCAATAGCTGTCAGGAACCAGTTCACAAAACTGTTAATCAAAATAAGCGTATCATAACCCACCGCACCCAGTTTGGCAAGCCATTTAGAGTGCTGCATGGTAACGTCAAACACGTCCCCGTGAAAAATCCAGGCTTTTTTTCCGTCGATATTGAGCACAAGTTTATCAAGCAGCTGAAAAGTGCCCATGTTAAAATCGGTAAACTTCCGCAGCATTTCGTCATGGTTGCCGGTTAAATAATAAACCGGGATACCATCAGTAACAAACTTGAGGATACGGCGCACCACTTTCATGTGTGCTTCGGGCCAGTACGATTTACTAAATTGCCAAATATCAATAATATCGCCGTTCAGGATAAGGATTTTGGGCTTGATGCTTTTTAAATATTTAAGCAATTCTTTTGCGTGACAGCCGTAAGTACCAAGGTGCACATCAGATATTACTACAATATCAACTTCGCGTTTTGCCATTAAATTAAGGGGCTATTTTACAGGCCGGCATGATTTGGTTAGCCGGAAAAACAATATGTTATTAATAAAGCAACGATTACTCGTCGTCCTCATCTTCGTTAACTGTCAATTCATATGGACTTGCGTAGAAGCAGCCGACAAGTATCAGCAACCCTATAACTACCAAATAAGCATACTCAAAATTCATTACAAAGATTTTTACAAATGTCTGAAATCTAACATTATCCTACTGTTAAGACTACATTAAATGTAAAAGGTTACTTTGCTGCGCTAAATTTATTTTTTATCCTGTCGAGCTGTTTTAAGTGGTGCTGTAAATGGATGCGGATAAACTTAAACCATTGTTTGGCATTAAGCATACCCAGGCGGGGATGTTTGTATTTATTGGCCGGCGAAGAACCTGCAATAAGCGGCATGGTAGTGTCAACCCGTTTACGGCATTTTATGATCAGGTTTTTAGCATCTTCCTTACTGATTTTATTGGCAGCCATTTTATCGCTTACCGTATTAGGAACGGTTGTTTTAACGGGCGGAAACTTACCCAGCAGCAGCAAGATCCTACCTTCCCAGTTAATGCCTTTTTTGGTGGGCTCGCAATTACCATGCGTACAACGTTCAAGCGCTATTGATGAACCAAGCGTAGCCTGCATAATGTGACTATACACCTCCGCAAACGACCAGCCGCCGTTTGGCGGAGTAACATCAAACAACTCATCGGGTATGATATCCAGTTGTTTGCGGTATTCATCAAGGGCTGCATCAATAGCTTTACGTTCTTTGGCAATACTCATAAAAGTAAAGTTAACTCTTTTAAATGAGCAATCTGCACGGTTACATCATCCGGCTTTTCGAGGTTAAAAGGGTTAAAATAAATGGCGTCCATACCAAAATTCAACGCCCCGCGAATATCGGCCTCTATGCTATCCCCTATCATTACGCTTTCGGCTTTTGACGCGCCAGCCAGGTCAAGCGCATACTGAAATATCGCTTTATCGGGTTTATTGACACCTATATCTTCAGAAATGATGATGTTTTGAAAATATTTTGCAAGATCTGTTCCAGCGATTTTTATGCGGGTTGAATCTTTAAATCCATTTGAGATCAGGTGCAGGATATACTTCGATTGCAGGTATTGCAAGGTTTCGTGCGCGTGCGGAAACAGGTTGGTTTTAGTAGGGCAAAGTTTTACGTACTCATCCTCAAAATCAAGCGGCATCAGGTCGGGGTGCAGGCCAAGATCAATAAAAGTTGACTTGAAACGGGCTTCGCGCAATTCATCTTTGGTGATCTCTCCAACATGGTATTGCGCCCAAAGCCGGTGATTATTGCGGGTATAAGTTTCAATAAACAATTCGGCAGATTGCAGCCCTATCTCACCAAGTTGATGGATAACATATAACTCCTGCAAAGCTTCCTCAGCATTTTTATCAAAATCCCAAATGGTATGGTCAAGGTCAAAGAAGATGTGTTTATATTGTTTCATATCGGATTTCGGATGTTCGATTTCGGATTTGTTTAATTCCTTGATTTAAAATCGAAAGTCCAAAATTAAAAAATCTTAATTGCTAAATCCGAAATCCAAATTCCGAAATTTGAATTCCAAATAAATCAGCAACTACAATAGCTTCTTGTATTGCTGCTTAAATGATGATAATGGCACTATTACTGATTTATGTGTACCATTTTTATAAAGAAACAAAAACACGACATGGTCATAGTTTAAGAAGTTTTTCAATACATCTATCTGACTATTACCTTCTTTATCATTCGCATAACCATTAACCATTCTGGCGGTACAGTCGCTATCATCACATTTCTCAAATTTCAATCTTGCCGTTAAGCCTTTCTCAATCTGTATATTAAACTCCCCTGCTGAATTTTTTACGGTACGGGCAAAGGTTATAAAAATGCCGTTGGCTTGATTTATATCGCTCGGTATGATGACGGATATAAATGCGGGCCGGGCAACTGATTTATTTTTGGCTACCGTCATTGTCAAATATTCTGCTGCTCCATCATAATCAAACGGCACATCTAAAAACATAATTGAGCCTTTAGCTTCTGTTTGAACGTCCCAGGTGAGTTTCTTTTGCACGAGGTTTGCAATGTCCTGAAGGCTTTTGCTTTTACCCTGAGCATCACAAGTACTGACAAAACAAACAACAATAATTATAAACGCGAAAATAGGTTTCATGAAGATTTAGGCATAAGATCAATATAATGGAAAACAAAATACGATTAAACAGCAATATTAAACTCTAAAATCAAACCTACGCTTTCTCTCCAAAGGCCAGATCTCCGGCGTCGCCTAAGCCTGGTACAATGTAAGCTTTGCTGGTCATTTCGTCATCAACAGCGCAAACCCAAATTTTGGCTTTGGGCAGATTTGCTTTTACGTGCGCCACGCCTTCGGTACTGGCAATTACGGCAGCAATATGCAGTTCTTTTATGGAGTATTGGGCCATCAGCTCCTTGCAAACGGCTACAACGCTTTGCCCTGTGGCCAGCATGGTATCGCACAAAATAAAAATCTTATCATCAAGGTTAGGTGTAGCGATATGATCAACCTGGATCAGGAAGCTGCCATTGCGTTTCACTTTGCGGTACGCGGTAATAAACGCCGATGACGCTTGGTCAAAAAATTGCATAAAGCCATGATGAAACGGCAAACCAGCCCTTAATATAATGCCCAATACCGGCTCGTCGGCCAGCATGTTAACGCTGGCAGTGCCAAGCGGGGTCTGAATTTCTTTTGTTTCGTAATGTAATGATTTGCTTAGCTCATAAGCCAGTATAGCGCCCAACCGCTCCTGGTTGCGCCTGAAGCGCTCTTTATCCTGCTGGATAACTGCATCCCGCAATTCGGCCAGAAACTGGTTGGCAATGGTATCGGTTTTATTGAGGACGAAAATCATGCTTAAATTTAAGCGTTTTTCGGCAATAGCATCATTATTTGTTTATTAAATGTCATATCGGGTCGTCCGTAACAAATTTTATTTTGAATATATGTAGTCAACTACGTAGATTTGTACATAAATATTAAAGTCATGAATACTACACCGGTTATAAGCTCATTAAACAATACCTATTGCCAGCAAATCATTGATATCATTTTGCCAATTCAGCAAATAGAGTTTAACGTGCCCATTACACTTGAAGCCCAGCCCGACTTGTTGGATATTGAATCAAACTACCACCAAACCGGCGGCAATTTTTGGGGAGCTACATATAATGAACAACTTGTTGGCACTATAGCCCTGATTGCTTTTGGAGATAATGCCGCGGCTATCCGCAAAATGTTTGTGCTTAAAGAATACCGCGGCAAGGAGCTGGGCATTGCGCAACTATTGCTGGATAATCTCATAGCCTATTGCAGGCAAAACAATATTACATCCATTTACTTAGGGACTGTTGAAGTGCTGAAAGCCGCTCATCGCTTTTATGAAAGAAATGGCTTTACACGGCTTGCCAAGCATGATTTACCAGAATCATTCCCGCTTATGGCTGCGGATACTATTTTTTATGAATTACATTTGAACAATTAACAACGGAATAATGAATGTTATTGACGAATCGGGAATTTTAGCGATTTCAACAAGGCTGCAGCGCCTGGCCGAGCAGCTGCGTAAAGAAGGCGTACTCATTTACAAAGCCAACAATATTGAATTTGAACCCAAATGGTTCCCGGTTATTTATACGTTGCATTTTAAGCCGATGCTGAGCGTGGTAGAAATTGCAGCCGAAATTGGATACACTCATCCTTCAACAATAAGCCTGTTAAAAGAGTTGGAAAAAGAAAAACTCATCCGCTCAAAAAAAGATAAGGCCGACGAAAGGAAGCGGCTTATTACGTTAACAACAAAAGGCCAGGAACTTATAGAACGTATGAAACCGGTTTGGGAAATTATAAAAGCAGCCGCCGCCGAAATTGCCGATACCCAGAACAACCTGATGAAGGCCATTACCGAAGCCGAAGAAAAATTAAAACAGCAAAGTTTTTTGGATAGGGCACTGCGGTTGAAAGCGAAGATGTAAATGATTACCACTGGTCACAAGTTAAAATCATCTTAAAAACCATGTCATTGCGAGGAGCAGACAGGGCCGTGCAATGGGGCGACGCGGCAATCTCGTCGTTATGCCTGTGCGGTATGCAAAGCCGCTAAGCATAGCTACGAGATTGCCACGCTATCGCTCGTAATGACATAACTTTCTATTTTATTACCCCCGGCACAACAATGTTGACATACGGTTGTCATTACCATGTACTTATTTTGATTTACAAACCCTGTTTCTGGATTATTTGTATTTTTACATAACAACATGGATTTTCAATTAACATCTCAATATAAACCCACCGGCGATCAGCCCGAAGCTATACGGCAGCTGGTTGAAGGTATCAACAATGGCGACCAGTATCAAACCCTTTTGGGTGTTACCGGATCGGGCAAAACGTTTACAGTTGCCAATATTATAGCACAAACGCAAAAGCCTACACTCATCCTGAGCCACAATAAAACACTGGCGGCACAGCTGTACGGCGAATTCAAACAGTTTTTCCCCGAAAACGCTGTGAACTATTTTGTATCTTATTACGATTATTATCAGCCGGAGGCGTTTATCCCGACTACAAATACCTACATCGAAAAAGACCTGCAGATCAACGAAGAGATAGAAAAGCTCCGTTTACGTACTACGTCAGCTTTAATGTCGGGCAGGCGCGATGTTATCGTGGTTTCCTCTATATCATGCATCTACGGTATGGGTAACCCTGACGACTTTGCAGATTCGGTTTTCAAATTTGCCGTGGGTACCCGCATCAGCAGGAATGCTTTTTTGCACCGCTTGGTGGAGATTTTATACGCCCGCACCACTGCCGATTTTAAACGCGGAACATTCAGGGTAAAAGGCGACACGGTGGATATTTTTCCGGCCTACCTGGATTACGCCTACCGCATCTCCTTTTTTGGCGATGACATTGAAGAGTTAAGCACCTTTGATATTGGCACCGGGAAAACCCTGGAAAAAATGACGCACATGGTGGTTTATCCGGCCAACCTGTACGTGGCGCCCCGTGAGCGTTTCCTGCAATCCATATGGGCCATACAGGAAGAACTGGAAACCCGTAAAAAGCAATTTATTGACGATGGCCGTTTCCTGGAAGCTAAACGATTGGAAGAAAGGGTTAATTACGACCTAGAAATGATCCGTGAGCTGGGTTACTGTTCAGGTATCGAGAACTATTCCCGCTTTTTTGACGGACGTAAGCCCGGCGCAAGGCCATTCTGCTTGCTTGATTATTTTCCGGAAGATTACCTGATGGTGATTGACGAAAGTCACGTAACCGTTCCGCAGATCAGGGCCATGTATGGCGGTGACCGTTCGCGCAAGATCTCATTGGTAGATTATGGCTTCCGCTTGCCGGCCGCTTTGGATAACCGTCCGCTTAATTTCCAGGAGTTTGAAAACCTGGCCCCGCAAACTGTTTACGTAAGTGCTACCCCGGGCGATTTTGAGCTGGAAAAATCGGGTGGTGTTGTGGTTGAACAGGTTATTCGCCCTACCGGACTCCTTGATCCGGTTATCGATGTTCGCCCGGTAATAAACCAGGTAGACGACCTGCTTGACGAAGTAGATAAAACCATTAAAAAAGGTGATCGTGTATTGGTAACTACGCTTACCAAACGTATGGCCGAAGAATTGGCCAAATACATGGACAGGCTGGGCATTAAATGCCGTTACATCCACTCAGAGGTTAAAACCCTGCAGCGTGTGGAAATTTTACGGGGCCTGCGCCTTGGCGAATTTGATGTACTGATAGGTATCAACCTGCTTCGTGAAGGCCTTGATTTACCAGAAGTATCATTAGTAGCCATTTTAGACGCCGATAAAGAAGGCTTTTTAAGATCGGAACGTTCATTGATCCAGACCATCGGTCGCGCCGCCCGTAATGACCGTGGCCGGGTGATCATGTATGCCGATACCATAACCGATTCGATGCAGATAACGATGGATGAAACCAATCGTCGCCGTGAAATCCAGATAGCCTACAACACATTACACGGCATTACACCGCTAACCGTTGGCAAAACGCGCGAGGAAATTATGGAGCAAACATCGGTGGTTGACTTTAAAGGTGGCGTACAACAGGCCTATGTGGAAACAGATACCGTTACCCTTGCTGCCGACCCTATTGTTCAATACATGACCAAGGCCGATCTGAAAAAATCAATCGACAATACCAAAAAAGATATGCTTGCCGCCGCAAAAAATATGGATTTCCTTTTGGCAGCCAAGCTACGCGACGAAATGTTTGCTTTGGAAAAAATGATGGAGGAGAAGTTTTAGATTACAGATTTCAGATGTGCAAATAGGTAAATTTCAGATGTGCAAATTCCAAATGTGCAGATGATTGTCTGAACCTGGATTTATCGGATTTTTGGATTGATAGAATTAGCAGCTGTTTTTTTCATTTGCATATTTGCACATCTATAATCTGCATATCCATTAATTTGCACATCTGCACATTTGAAATTTGCACATTAACGACTCAAATCATAATAAAACATTTTTAACGTTATATACCTTATATTTGTAAGCTCAAAATTAACAGTATGATTCTTATTCGTTTCCTGATCATATCTATCTGTATATTATACATAGTACGCAGCCTGGCGCGTTACCTGTTGCCATTCCTTTTTGAAAGCGTTGTAAATAAAGCGCAACAACAATATCAACAGCAGCAACGTAATTATAACGAAGGTCCAAAACCTGACGGCAAAGTGAGGATTGACCATATTCCGCAGCCTAAAAAAGGCAGTGTGCCCGATAGCGAAGGTGAGTTTGTTGATTACGAAGAAGTAAAATAACCTAAATCAATAAATCATGGACACCAACCCGGTATTTAACAGGCGTCATAACCATAACAATACGCCCGCCTCGGTAACACTTATTATCACCAACTTTATTGTATTTGGCCTGTCCACCCAAATGTTCACTTCGTGTGCCGGCATTAACACTTTTTTCTGGGTGGTTTTGGCGGCTTTGGCTGTATATAATTACTTTACCATTCGTAAATACCGCGAAGATTATGACAAACCCCAGGTCATAGCCTACGTGGTGAGCCTTGTTGTAATGATAGGCTTATATTTTGTTTTGCGGTACGCACAACACTGCTAACAAATTCCTTAACAAAACTTATAATTCCTATTCTCATTGTAATTTCTATTTTTGAGGAATATAATATCCATTTCAAAAAATTTAAATGAATAACTGGTTTAAGCGTAACGGCATTCATTTTGCCATAGCTGCAATTTTCTTAGTGATCTGCTTTATATTTTTAACCCCGGCTTTCCAGGGAAAAACGTTAGGCGGTAATGACGTTACAAGGGCACAATCAACCCAAAAAGAAATTAATGATTATAAGGCCAAAGATACCACCATATTGTGGACCAACCAGATTTATGGGGGTATGCCAACCTACCAGGTATGGGCGCCTTATAAAGCTAATTTAACTACATGGGTAGTTAGCGCTATTAATTACACTTTCCCAACCCCTGTTGGTACAGTACTGTTATTCTTATTAGGTACATACTTTTTATTTATAGTGTTAAAGGTGAATCCATGGCTTGCGGCGGCGGGTGCGGTAGCGTTCACCTTTTCATCCTATAATATTATTTTGCTGGTTGCCGGTCACGCAAACCAGGCCTTTGCTATTGCATTTTTCGGGCCGATACTCGCAGGTATTATCCTTACACTTCGCGGCAAACATTTATTAGGCTTTTCAGTAACCGCGTTGTTCCTGGCATTAGAGATCAGGGCCAACCACATACAAATGACCTATTATTTGATGCTGGCCCTATTAATCATGGTGGGTATTGAGCTTTACCATGCTATAAAAAACAAAACGCTGAATGACTTTTTAAAATCATTAGGCTATGTTGCTGCTGCGGTACTACTTGCCGTTGCTGTAAATGCGTCTATCCTGTGGAGCACTGCTGATTACGGTAATGAAACCATTCGTGGTAAATCAAACCTTACCAGGCAAGCGGCAGAGCCCAACAACGGTTTAGCCCGCGACTATGCTTATGAATGGAGCCAGGGTGTTGGCGAGTGTATCACCTTCCTGATCCCTAACGCTTACGGTGGCGGCGAACAAGGTTCTACTGATCCGGATTCGCACGTTATCAAAACACTTGGTGCAAGTGGTGCTGATCCTAACCAGGTTGCCGGTATCTCTGCTAATTATTTGCCACTGTACTGGGGTAACAAACCATTTACTGCAGGTCCGTTTTATTTTGGCGCTGTAATTTGTTTACTGTTTGTATGGGGCTTAATGATCGTTAAAAACCGCATTAAATGGTGGTTATTGGGTGCGGTTGTATTAACGATGTTGCTGTCATTCGGCAGGAACTGGCCTTATCTATCTGATCTGTTCTTTAACTACTTCCCGCTTTATAATAAATTCCGCGCGGTTGAATCTATACTGGCAGTTGCCGGTTTCTGCTTCCCAATTCTTGCCGTGCTGGCAGTTAACGAAGCTATAGTGAATGAAGACAAGGCAAACCTGTTCAAAAAACTAAAAATCGCGTTTTATATAACTGGTGGCATTGTGCTGATTGTAGCCGCGGTACCATCCCTGCTTTTATCATTCAGCGTTAGCGAACAACAGGCTGGCGTTATCGCTCAAATTGGCCAGGCATTGAAAACCGATAGCTCAGCGATAACCCGTGCGTTAATTGCCGACAGGGAATCAATGGCACAGGCTGATGCTATCCGTTCGCTTATTTTCCTTGCGGTGGCATTTGGTATTGCATGGGCTTTCCTTAAAAAGAAGATCAACCCAACAGTTGCCTCTCTTGCTTTCTTAGCCTTGATCCTTGTTGATCTTTGGGGTATCGATAAACGCTATTTAAACCATGATAGCTTTGCGCCAAAACAGGATAACGAAACACCACAGCCACGCGAGGTTGACCAGTTTATCATGAAAGATAAAGATCCTGATTTCAGAGTATTTGACGTTACCCAATCAATCAAGGGCGATGGACTGACACCGTTCTTCTATAAATCATTAGGTGGCTATTCGGCCGCAAGGTTAAAACGCTGGGAAGAACTTGTTGACAACCAGCTAAGCAAAAGTATTAACCAGGATGTTTTGGATATGATGAACGTTAAATACATCATCAATTCTGATCCAAAAACACAAAATGTAGGCATGCAGGTAAACCAAACCGCTTGTGGTCACGCGTGGTTTGTTAAGAGTATTAAATATGCTGATAATGCCGATCAGGAAATGGTTGCCATCAGCAGCTTTACACCAAAAGATGAGGCCATTGTTGATAAACAATACAAAAGCATTATCGACGAAAAAACTTTAGGTGCCGGAGCCGGTGAAGGAAAAATTGAGCTTACCAGCTACTCACCAGATCACATGGTTTACCAAAGTGGTTCTACTGCATCACAGATAGCGGTATTCTCTGAAGTATACTATAATAAAGGCTGGAAAATGTATATCGACGGTGTTGAAAAACCTTATTTCCGTGCCGATTACCTTTTACGCGCCGCTCAGATCCCTGTTGGTAACCACAAAATTGAGTTTATATTCCACCCGGCATCATACTACACCGGCGAGAATATCTCTTTAGCAGGTTCAATCCTGCTGGTACTTGCCTTAGGTGGTGCCGCTTATACCGAAAACAAAAAGAAAACTCCGGCTGCAAAACCGGCTGATAAAAAAGCATAAACATTAAGCTTAGAAAGAAAAAAGCGATGGGCAATGCTCATCGCTTTTTTTGTGGGATTTACTCAATCAACTCTTTTACTGGCGCAAGTATGAAGGGATGGGAATTGCGTAAAGGCTACTTGTGCCATCGTCGACAAGTAGCGATTGCCCACAAACGGCCCTACATACTTGCGCCAGATCTTAAATTGTTATATTCGGTTAATCATTCGTCCTCCTGTTCTTCAACCAGTACCAGGCTAAATTAAAGGCAATAACAACATGGTTAAAAACAGTGGGGATTAAGCCATAATTCCTTTTCATGATGTCAAAGCGCTCCATCAGGCTTTGGCGATGCTTTTTCTTCGACATGCCCCCTACCAGGTATTTAGCTACGTAACGGTTAACGTTGACAATATTTTTGGCCTTTTTTGCCGCACGGATTATCCAGTCGATATCCGAACTTAATTGATAGCGGCGGTCGTAAGGTTCGGCCAGCGAACGCCTGATATAAATAGCCTGGTGACTAATGCTCATGCCATATTTAAAACCGCGCCAGGTAAACTTAGCGGGGGCTTTATGCCGACGCTGGCCTAAACTATGGCCATCATCGTCAATCATTTCGGTTTCGCCATAGTAAATATCGGCATCATCTGCCGAAGCAAAAACCGCGGCTACAGTTTCACGATCATAAAACTCATCGCCCGAGTTCATGAAGATCACGTAATCGCCGGTAGCCAAAGCAAGGCCTTTGTTCATGGCATCATAAATACCTTCGTCTTTTTCGCTGATGAATTTTGTTATTTGGCTTTTGTACCGATCAATTACCTGTAAAGTGCCATCGTTGGATAAACCATCAACAATAACATACTCAATATTGGGGTAAGTTTGATTAACCACCGACCGGATAGTACGCTCAATATCCCTTACATTATTATAAACAATGGTGATAACGCTTAACCGGGGATTAGACATTATTACCTCCATTATTCAGTAATTGTTGATAAACTTCGACGTGCTTTTTTGCGATCACATCTTCCGAAAAGTTATCCATAATGGCTTGCCGGGCCTGCTGGTTCAACTTGTCCTTTTCAGGATGTTTAATGATCCACTCCATCCCATCTGTAAAACTTTCGGACGAGCGATAGGTAGCTAAGTAGCCGCTATATTGATGCTGCACCATGTCGGGGATCCCGCCGGTAGTAAAGGCAATTACCGGAGTACCACAACTCAGGCTTTCCATCACGGTGTAAGGCAAATTATCCTCAAGCGAAGGAATCAAAAAGGCATCGGCCGCGGCATAGTGCAGGGCCAGTTTTTCATCGTTATTGATGGTTCCTAAAAAACTGGTTTTAAAAGGAAAATCGGGCAGGTTTTCTGTACCCCGGTTTCCAAACACCACCAATTCTATCTGATCTGTATCTGCACCTAAACGTTGCCTAAGCAACTCCATACTTTCCAGCAGATATTGTGTACCCTTATGCAGATCCTTGCGCGATGGCATAAATCCGCTTAAAAAAATGAATTTATCAGTCGGTAACCCGGCTTGTTGTTTTGCCAGCTTTTTATCAATAGGCTTAAAAATATCGGTCTCCAGCGTGTTGGGGATATTACTGACAGCCCTCCCCTGCATCAGACTACTTTTGTTTACAGAAGCTTGCATCCATAAACTTGGTGCTATGATGTTAAAGCCGAGTTGCTGGTAGGCCTTATTTTTTTGCTGCCAGATGCGGTGCGAAATATCATTATCTCCGGCATTGATCAACAGCGGGCAATTACCGCATTGCTGCTGATAATGATCGCAAGTGTAGCGCACATGGCATCCGCCGGTAAAGGCGTTGCTATCATGAAAAGTCCACACCACGGGCTTGCCCAGCTTTTTGATTTCGGCTAAATGTTTAGGATCTAAAAATCCATGGTTGATCCAGTGCAGATGAATAACATCAGCATTTTTAAGATCGGGATGTTTAATTACCGAACGGCCAAACCAGGTGAAGGAAAACGGTGTACGGCTATCGGGTTTTAAAAACCGTTTAGCCAAAATCCGTTCAAGAATAATAGTAGCGGCGGCATATGATTTCTGGATAATACTACGGTTAAAAGTCTTGATATCAGGATTATTTCCAAATTTATAATGTACTATAATTTTAGAATTGATATTTTGGCTTAGTAATGCCCGGTTAAGGCGCATGCAGGCCCTGCCCGCGCCGCCATTGCCGTCATACGTATTGAGGTGCACCACTTTTAACATGGCTCAAAAATACATTTATTCATAACACTTAAACCATATGAAGAAACTATACATCGTATTGTTCTCGGCAGTATTGTGTCAAACAAATCTTAAAGCACAAACCGCTGGAAACTATTTCACATCCAACCCAACCCTTACACCCGATGGCAAAACCGTAATTTTCACTTACGAGGGCGACCTGTGGAAAGCCGATATCAATAGTCCCGCCGCCACACGATTAACCGCCATGCAAGGCGATGAAAGCAATCCGCGAGTATCTCCGGATGGGCAGTGGCTGGCCTTTTCGTCAAACCAGTTTGGCAACAATGATGTATACGTAATGCCTCTTGCCGGTGGCGATATCAAACAGATCACCTTTAATGATGGGGCCGACAATGTGGACTCGTGGACCTGGGATTCTAAATCTATCTACTTTAACTCCACCCGTTATAACGGCTTTAGCGAGTATAAGGTAGCCGCTACAGGCGGCACACCGGTGCGCTTGTTTGGCCATTACTTCAATACTATACATGGGGTAGTTGAGCACCCGCAAACCGGCGAACTGTTTTTCAGCAATACCTGGGAAAGTATCTATTTCCCAACCCGCAAACATTATAAAGGAGCTTATAACCCCGATATTCAATCATACAATCCTAAAACTAAAGCATATAAAAAATATACCGACTGGCAGGGTAAGGATTTCTGGACTACTATTGATCAAAAAGGCAACATCTATTTTGTATCCGACGAGGGTAACGAGGAATATAACCTGTACACATTTATCGATGGTAAAAAAACTCCTTTAACCCAGTTCCCAACATCTATTAAACGCCCGCAGGTAAGTGCCGACGGCAGCAAGGTGGTGTTTGAAAAAGATTACCAGATTTTTGTTTACGATGTCGCGTCCAAACAAACGCAGAAGTTAAGCTTAAACCTGTTCCGTAACAATGTATTACCTAAAGACCAATCGTTTGAAACAGGCGGCAAAATTGGAGCGGCGGATTTATCGCCGGACGGTAAAAAACTGGCTTTTGTATCACGCGGCGAATTATTTGTAAGCGACGCTGAAGGCAAATTCATAAAAAAACTGGAGCGTAATACCAGCGAACGTGTTACCGAAGTTGAGTGGCTAAACGACAATAAAACCTTAATTTTTGGTCAAACGCTGGGTGGCTTTCCAAACTGGTACACCATAGCTGCCGACGGTACGGGCGAAGAAAAACAGCTTACTACCGATAAAGGCAGCAACCGTATGCTAAGCATGAATAAAGACAGATCAAAAGCTATTTATTTGAGCGGCCGAAACGAGTTGAAGCTTTTAGACAGCAAAACGCTTACATCAAAAACTATTGTTACCGATGAGTTTTGGGGTTTTGAAAATCTCGCGCCGAGGTTTTCGCCGAATGGAGAGTATGTGGTTTATAACGCATACCGCAATTTTGAAATGGATGTTTTTGTTTACGAGATAAAAACCGGGAAGATCATTAACCTTACCAACAGCGGTGTTACTGAGGCGGCACCGTTTTGGTCGCCAGATGGTAAGTATATTTATTTTACTTCATCGCGTACTCAACCGGAATACCCTTACGGCTCAAAAGATTCTCACATCTACCGGATGCCTTTGCAAAAGTATGACGATCCGTTTAAGATGGATAAGTTCACTGCTTTATTTAAGGAAGAGAAAAAAGACGACGATAAAGACAAAAAGGATAAAGACAAAAAAGCATCTAACAAAAAGAAACCTTTATCTGAGCAGCCTACTCCTAAAGCACCAGACGATATCACCATAGATACCGAAGAGCCGATGAAACGCCTGGAGCGTATCAGCCCGGAATTTGGACAGGCACAAGGTTCATATGTAATTCAAAAAGGCGATAAAACGCTGGTATACTACGCATCCAACCACAGCGAGGGCAAAGCAGCACTTTATCGCACAACCCTCGAAAACTTTGAGCAGCCTAAAACCGAAAAAGTTGGCAGTGGCGACTTTGGCAGTTTTGACATTTTTGGCAACAGCGATAAATACTTTTTACTGGCAGGCGGTAATATTTACACCCTAAATATTGATGCCAATAAAGTTGATAAAGTAGAAATCAACTACAGCTTCACCCGCAACATGGCCGGCGAATTTGCGCAGATGTTTGATGAAACCTGGGCAGGCTTGGATGAAAACTATTATGACGGCAATTTTCATGGAGCCGACTGGAAAAAGGTACATGACACCTATAAAGCTTTTGTGCCTTACATCAATAACCGCTCGGATCTGCGCCTGTTATTGAATGATATGCTTGGTGAGCTCAACTCATCGCACCAGGGCTTCTATTCCAATGGCAGTGAGGAAAAGAAAACACTCTCCTACCGCACCATGGAAACGGGGATCATTTTTGATAACGATTCGCCATACAAAGTTAGCGGCATAGCCACCCGCAGTAATGCCGATAAAGCAGGTGTTGACGTAAAATCAGGCGATATATTAAAAGCAGTTAATGGTGTTACCGTTGATGAAAAACAAGACCGCAACTATTACTTCAGCAAACCATCACTTGATAAAGAAATTGAACTAACCTTTAACCGGGGTGGTAAAGAAATTAAGGTAAAGCTACACCCCGAATCAACCGGTGACCTGTCAGGTAACCTCTACGACGACTGGATCAAGACCAACGCCAAAACTGTTGCCGAAAAAAGCAAAAACCGCATAGCTTACTCCTACATGAAAAACATGGGTGATGGCGCATTGGAAGATTTCCTGGAGGATATGGTTGATGATGCTTATAACAAGGATGCCCTCATCCTTGACCTGAGGTATAATACCGGCGGAAATGTGCATGATAATGTTTTGAAATTTCTGTCGCAAAAACCTTATTTGCAATGGGCTTATCGTGATGGCAAAAAAGCACAGCAATCAAACTTTGCTCCGGCAGCAAAACCAATTATCCTGCTCATGAATGAGCAAACCCTGAGCGACGGCGAAATGACATCGCAGGGCTTTAAACAATTGGGCTTGGGAAGGATCATAGGTACCGAAACCTACCGATGGATCATTTTCACCAGCGGCAAAGGCTTGGTTGATGGCTCGTTCTACCGTATCCCGGCCTGGGGATGCTATACACTTGATGGTAAAGACATTGAAAAAACCGGTGTAACACCCGACATTTATGTAAAAACAGATTTCGCCGACAGGCTTGAAAATAAAGATCCGCAATTGGACAGAGCTATTGAGGAGATTCTGAAACAGTTGAAATAATTAGAGGCAGGTTTTAGTGGCAGTTGCAGTTCGCAGTAGCAGTGATTTAGCCTCCGCACAGGCAGTGGCAGGTTTTAGTGGCAGTTGCAGTTCAAAGTAGCAGCAATTCAAGCTCCGCTACTAAAACTGCAACTAACTAATTCTTACTGTCACTGCCACTAAAACCTGCAACTAACCAATCCTTACTGCAACTGCTACTTCAAACTGCCACTAACCTGTAATAACTTATTTAGAACATATCCAAATAACATTTGTATAAAGCACTAACCGCTTTCAAATGTTATTTTTTGTAAATTCGCCGCTCTAAGACCAGTTAATGGGCTTAACGTCAATTTCTTTTACTTTTCACCTAAAAATCAAATACAAATGGCTTTTGATTTAGATATGATCAAAAAGGTTTACGACCGCTACAGCACACGTGTTGATGCTGCCCGTAAAGCGACCGGTAAACCCCTAACTTTAACCGAAAAGATTTTATATGCCCACCTTAGCGAAGGCGATGCTCAAAAAGCATTCGGTCGTGGAGTGGACTATGTTGATTTTGCACCAGACCGTGTAGCTATGCAGGATGCTACGGCACAAATGGCCCTTTTGCAGTTTATGCAAGCTGGCCGCCCGCAGGTTGCCGTTCCGTCTACCGTGCATTGCGATCACCTTATACAAGCTAAAATTGGCGCTGTTGAAGATTTAAGCACTGCTGTTGACGTTAACCGCGAAGTTTATGACTTCCTGGCTTCAGTATCTGATAAATATGGTATCGGTTTCTGGAAAGCCGGTGCGGGTATCATTCACCAGGTAGTGTTAGAAAACTACGCTTTCCCGGGTGGTATGATGATCGGTACCGACTCACATACACCTAATGCAGGTGGTTTAGGTATGATTGCTATTGGCGTTGGTGGTGCTGATGCCTGCGACGTAATGGCCGGTTTACCATGGGAGCTTAAATTCCCTAAACTGATCGGTGTTAAACTAACCGGTAAACTTTCTGGCTGGACTTCAGCTAAAGACGTAATCTTACGTGTTGCTGGTATCCTTACTGTAAAAGGTGGTACCGGTGCTATTGTTGAGTACTTTGGCGAAGGCGCGCGTTCAATGTCTGCAACCGGTAAAGGTACTATCTGTAACATGGGTGCCGAAATCGGTGCTACTACCTCTATCTTCGGTTACGACGAAAAAGCTGCCGCTTACTTAAAAGGTACTAAACGTGCTGATATCGCTGAGTTAGCTGACGCCATTGCTGAACACTTAACCGGCGACGACGAAGTTTACGCTAACCCTGAGCAATATTTCGACCAGGTTATCGAGATCAACCTGAGCGAGCTTGAACCACACGTAAACGGCCCGTTCACTCCGGATTTAGCATGGCCTATCTCTAAATTTGCTACTGCTGTTAAAGAAAACGGCTGGCCTACTAAATTAGAGGTTGGTTTGATTGGTTCATGTACCAACTCATCTTACGAAGACATCACCCGTTCAGCTTCTATCGCTAAACAGGCTATCGATAAAAAATTAAAAACTCAGGCCGAGTTTACCATCACTCCGGGCTCTGAGCAAGTACGTTACACTGTTGACCGTGACGGTTACCTTGATACATTTGCTCAAATGGGCGGTGTGGTATTGGCTAACGCCTGCGGACCATGTATCGGCCAGTGGGCTCGTCATACTGATGATCCTACTCGTAAAAACTCTATCATCACTTCGTTTAACCGTAACTTCGCTAAACGTCAGGATGGCAACCCTAATACACATGCTTTCGTAGCTTCACCAGAAATTGTTACCGCTTTTGCTATCGCAGGCGATTTAACTTTCAACCCACTTACCGATACGTTAACTAACGAAGCCGGTGAGCAGGTTAAATTTGATGAGCCTCAGGGTATCGAATTACCGGTAAAAGGTTTCGCGGTTGAAGACGCAGGCTACCAGGCACCAGCCGAAGATGGCAGCAAAGTTGAAGTTATCGTTTCTCCAACTTCATCACGTTTACAATTGCTTGAGCCATTCAAAGCCTGGGAAGGTACCGACATTACAGGTCTGAAATTGCTGATCAAAGCTAAAGGTAAATGTACTACCGATCACATTTCAATGGCCGGTCCATGGTTGAAATTCCGTGGTCACCTTGATAACATTTCAAACAACATGCTGATCGGTGCTATCAACTACTTTAACCTTACTGCCGATAGCGTTAAAAACGAATTAACCGGCGAGTACGGTCCGGTTCCGGCTACTCAGCGTGCTTACAAAGCAGCAGGTATCGGTTCGATAGTAGTAGGCGACGAAAACTATGGCGAAGGTTCATCACGTGAGCACGCGGCTATGGAGCCTCGTCACCTTGGTGTACGTGCCATATTGGTAAAATCATTTGCCCGTATCCATGAAACCAACCTTAAAAAACAAGGTATGCTTGGTATCACTTTCGCTGATAACAACGATTATGATAAGATCCAGGAAGATGATACCATCGATATCACCGGCTTAACTACTTTTGCTCCTGGCAAACAGTTAACCGTTGTATTACACCACAAAGATGGTTCAACCGAATCATTCCCTGTAAACCACACTTACAATGCGCAGCAAATTGAGTGGTTTAAAGCAGGGGGTGCATTAAACATCATCCGTAAACAAATGGCATCTTAATTTCGGATATCGGAATTTTGATTTCGGATTTAATATTTGAAAGCCTTCCCTATTGGGGAGGCTTTTTTGTTGGTTATTTTCCCCGTTGTAATTAAAAAAACGCCCGTGGGGACACGGGCGCTGGGGAAAAATATAGTTTGGTGCTCGTTCTCCCGTTGGCCGTGTCCCCACGGCCAACTATCTTCAATAAAAAAGCGCCCGTGGGGATACGGGCGCTGGGGAAAGAAAAAACGTCATTGCGAGGTACGAAGCAATCACGAACTATACAGGGCGAACCTGCTGATCGGGGATTGCTTCGTACCGCAATGACGCTCGGAGAAAAGACTTACGAAGTTATTAAAACTTCTTAAGTCTGGATATGTATTAAAATATTAGAATTTATACCTAACAAACGCCTCCATAGCTTCGTATTCGGCAAGGCCAAGGCGGTCGTAGCGCTGGGCCGTGTCACGGGTGCGGTCTTCTGCACGTACCCAGAACTCCCTTGCATCATCACCCGGGAATACAGGTGTATCCTTTTGCGACTGGTGCTTAAAGATAGCGTTACGTTTGCGGATCACCTCTTGTGGAGATAATGGTACGGCCATCTCTATCTCGTAGGTTTCAAACTCGTGCCATGCACCACGATACATCCATAACCAGCAATCTTCAACCCAGGCTTCTTTACCTTTCAGTCTGTCTAATGCAGCTAAGATGATCTTGAAGCACACGAGGTGGGTACCGTTAGGATCCGCAAAATCGCCTGCCGCGAAAATCTGTTGTGGTTTAATTTTCTGAAGCAGTTCAATAGTCAACTGGATATCTTCTTCGCCGACTGAGTTCTTTTTGGTTTTACCTGTTTCATAGAATGGTAAGGCCATAAAGTGGATATGATCATCCTGTAAGCCTGCATACCTTGCACCTGAAATCGCTTCTGTTTTCCGGATGAAACCTTTTACATTCCTGATTTCTTGCGTATCAATTTCGTTAGGCTGTTTTGTTGGGAAGAAGGCACGCATATCTTCATATGATTTTTGAAGATGAGTGGTATCTTCGCCAATGCTGTTTGTGAAGTCGATGGCAAATTCCATATACCTCAAAACATCATCATCCCATACCGCGGTATTACCTGAAGTTTGGTAAGCTACGTGAACGTCGTGCCCCTGGTCTACCAAACGAATGAATGTACCGCCCATTGAAATCACGTCATCATCAGGGTGTGGTGAGAAAATAATTGAGCGTTTTTTGGCTGGCAATGCCCTTTCCGGCCTTTGTGAATCATCCGCATCCGGTTTACCACCTGGCCAGCCGGTTATGGTATGCTGGATCTGGTTAAAGATATCAATGTTGATATTGTATACCGGGCCCTGCTCTACCGCAAGTTGAGCCATACCATGGTTATTGTAATCTTCTTCGGTTAGTTTTAGCACAGGTTTGTTAACCTCATTTGCTAACCAAATTACAGCTTTCTTTTTCAGCGTATTTTCCCATACGCAATCTTTTACCAACCATGGGGTATCAAACCTGGTTAATTCTGAAGCCGCATCTGCATCAAGTACAAACTCCACATGCTGTGATAATTGCAGGTAAGTTGCAGGTACTTCACCAGAGATCTCGCCTTCTACCGCTTTTTTGATGATCGGGGCTTTCTTTTTGTTCCAGGCCATCAATATGATTTCCCTTGCCTTGAAGATGGTACCGATACCCATCGTGATGGCCTTAGTTGGCACATCAGCTTTACCACCGAAATCGCGGGCGGCGTCACGCCTGGTCAGGTCATCTAAAGTAACCATCCTGGTACCAGAGTTCGGTGCAGAGCCCGGCTCATTGAAACCGATGTGACCTGTACGACCGATCCCCAGGATCTGAAGATCTAACCCGCCCAGTTCTTCAATCTGCTTTTCATAGGCTAAACAAAATGCTACAACTTCGTCTTTATCCAGTGTACCGTCGGGAATGTGAACGTTCTCCTTTTCAATATCAATATGGCTGAACAAATTTTCGTACATGAATGTCACATAGCTTTGCGCTGCTGTGGGTTTCATCGGGTAGTACTCATCCAGGTTGAAAGTGATCACATTTTTAAAGCTTAAACCTGCTTCTTTGTGTTGCCTTACCAATTCGGCATATACGCCGATAGGAGTTACACCGGTAGCAAGTCCCAATACCGCTTTTTCGCCTTTGGCTTGTTTTGAGCGGATCAGATCTGCTATCCGGTTCGCTACCGCCACTGAGGCTTCTTGCTGGTTGTTGTACACGCTCACAGGTAACTTCTCGTAACGCGTCTCTTCCAATAAATTTAATCGTGCCATAATTTGTTCAGAACCTATATGTTATATGTTAAAGTTTAAAAAAGTCACTATACAAAAAACCCCCGCCATGGGCGAGGATTTTTATCAAACCAATTAACAAAAATGTTTATCCTCACCGACATGAGGGTAAAGTAAAGTGCGTATAATAATATGCTGTGCATTATCAACACAAACTTACTAAAACAAAATTTGAATTAAAAGAACTTTTTAAATTTTTTTAATAAGTATTTTATCCGGAAATATGTGTTTTGATAAGGAGTTTGGTTAAAATTTGCATTGTTATAGATTTCATCTCTTCTCATCCGAAATTGTCATTTCGATTGAACAAGCGAGGGCATAAACATGGGGCGAAAGAGAAATCCTATACGCCATGAAAATCCAACCAATTAGTTCGCCTACATATGGTATAAGATTTTTCCTCTTTCCTGGTTCGAAATGACAATTATTATAAATAGAAACTTCTCCAAAAAGGCAAAAGAGTTCCTGATGGGCAGGAATACTCTTTTTGCTAACCAATTATAAAACATAAATCATGAGAGGAGAAGAGATGCAGGGGTGGAGTCGAACCATCCGCTTGCTGCCGGCCAGCACCTGCCATTTAGTTTAAAAATGAACCCCATTTGCAAACTAATCTGTTGCAAATATATAAATATTCTATTAAATCTATATACTTAATAGAATTTATTCATAAAACATTCATCCTTCCTAAAAACCTCTTAACTATCAGGCATTTTAATTTTATAATTAACGCTGGTCAGACTTATTGGAGCAAATCTTTTCGAAAGGAACAGGGTATTCTTCACCTAATGATTTCTCATACTCGGCGCTAAATTCCTCGTAAATTTTCCGGGCATGTTCAATGCCTTTGGTACGGCGCAGGGCTTTGAGTTTAAACTTAATGCCAATATCATTGAAAGGGTCAATGTTCAATACAACACGTGAAATTTCCAGCGCCTTTTTATAATCCTGGGCATCATAAACCTTTTTTATCACCGGTAAAATAACAGGCATCAGCGCTTCCTCATAATCCTGTTTAAAATCATCGAGCCATATTTCCGGAATATGCTGCAGCAAACCGCCGCGGGAAACCAGATCAAAAGAATTAAACACAGCGGGTTCGACATTGCCGGCTTGTTTAAGTGAATCCCTAACTACAAAGTAATCGCAGTAAAAGCCTTCGGTAATAATAAAGCTATAGGTATCGTTCAAAAACGCGAGCTCAAGTCCCTCAATATCCGAAAGAATATTGCGCAGGTGATTGATGGTTACGCCACGGATATTTTTGGTTTTAACCACATCTTTATCAGGCCAAAGCGTAGTCGAGATCTTTTTAGATACAACCCCATTTTTTTCTCGGCTGTTTAACAGAATAAGGATGAACAACTGTTTAATCTTGGGGCTAAACAGGTAGGTAATATCCCGCTTATTCTTATCAAATACGGTGAACTCGCCTAACAGGTAAACCGCGTTGGCTTTATTATCTACAACTGCTTCGGTAACTTCTTCAACAATAATTTCTTCCGGAGCTGCAGGTGCAGATTCATCATCGGCCTTTTTCCTCCTTAAGAAAAACGCCACAACACCACCCAGTAAAATCAATGCAGATGCCCCACCTAATACCCTGTACAAAGTAAAAGATTTGCTTTTAGGCTGATGTGCAGCCGTAAACTCGGCCTGGCTTACAGGTGGCGCAGAAAGCGCGAATATTTTTATGGTTGACCGGGATGGGGTTTCAAACTCTTGCGTTGTACAATAAAACACATCCTGTTTAGCGTTGTAAAACAGGTTATGATCTGTTTCGATACGTTCAGATACAACCGGGATAGTGCCACTTACCACCTGGTATGAACCATCTTTTATTGAAAATTTATACAGGCGCAAACTTGTTTTTGGCCGCTCGTGCGGATAGCACAGCACGTAAAGAAACTGCTTATCTTTTGAAACAATGAGATTATTAGCCGGTACAAATGCTTCTTCATCGGGCTTGATCTCCCATAACTTTTTAATGGTATGATTGCCAAGATTTACCCTGTACAGGTCATAATAATGCATCCCTCCTACTACCTGGTTACCTGACTGATTGCCATATCCACCGAAGATATAAACATCATTATTTTGATCGGCAGTACTGGCCGCCGAGAAAAAACGGGGATTAATTACATCGCCGGTAAAGCTTTGTTTTTGCCAGTTATCGGTCGCCTTATCGTATTTGAAAAAGTTATTATAGTATTTGAAAGACCCATAGCCACCAAACAGGTAAAAATTATTAAAGTCCTTATCATAAAAAATGTTGTGGTGATGCCTTTGCTCCATTATAGTAGATTTACCATAATAATCCCAGTTAAGGCTATCAAGGTTGAAGGATGCGATACTTGGCGCCGGTTGCGAAGCACGGAGTACTTCATACAGATAACATTTATTCTCCTTTAGGTTTACAATACTCTTGCCCAAATGCAAAGGCACTTCCAACTTACTTTTAAACGGTTTCGACCAGACCGCGTCACGTTCAGCATCATAAAACATGAGCGAATCACTTTTGAAAATAAAGAACTGCTCATTTTTTTCATTAAAGTTGATACCCGCCACCTCATTAAAAGTGTGTACAAACTTTTGCTTCCAATAATAGGATTCGTTGATAAGCCAGGCGGGATTATCCACATAGCCCAAGTTGTCGCCATCGCTGTTAAAAACATCATTCCCAGCCCATTCGTTAAGCGGAAAAGTATAGGTTTTATCATCATTGCTAACAACCAGGTTTTTAATGGCCATATTGGGCACATCCGAGTAATGCTCGTTTTTACCAAACGTGATCTTGGCCTTTATTTTACCGGTAAAACCCAGTTCATTGGCCCGGTACCATTTCCCGTTCACGGAGATCCCTACCTTATCATCTTTCAGGTCAAGATCAACAATCACCTTAAACCATTTACGCCTTTTCAGCAGGGCATTGGCAAGGGGAATGTTGAGTTTATTGCTCCGGCTGTCAATATTAAAATTAAGGAACGAGCCCTGATCGTAAATAGCACTCAGGCTGTATGAGTTGCCCTTATCGTCCGTTAAATTTAAAATATAGCCGAGATGTTGGTTATCCCACAGTGAAAGATCAAACCCGATAACCAGGCGATCATGAAAAGTAGGTAAATCTTCTTTAAAAACCTGGTACGAGGTGCGTTTGCTCATCAGGCTATCGTTTGAACCGAATTGTAAACCCTGCCCCATGCCTTTCATCGCGGGCAGCAGTAAAACAAAAAGCAATACAAGCTTATATGCCCTTTTGGAAAGCATTAAAACCTTACTTTTTTTTATCATTTACAATACATGTTTAAACTCGCTGATCAGGCAGCGTTGTAGGTTAGAATAATGTGCTAAAATATAGATTTTTTGGGTATCGGACGAGGTAGATTTTCATCATTTCGGCTATGCCTTATTGTACTGGCATTCATTTTATCAACCTCCGAAACTCTTTTTTATCAAGCGTAAAAAACTTTTTACATAATCACACTAAACCTGCTTCAAATATGCTCAAAGGCACTTTATTAGCTACAAACCTACTTATCAGCTATTTACAGTAATAAAAATAATACATTACTTACGGGGATAAGCGTAGTCATACTAAAACATTTTGCCCAAAGGCGATATTCTTACTTGCAAAATGAGCAGGTATTAGCCGCTACAGGTATAATTTTAAAACTATGCCAATTAAAGTAAAACATATCATAACGTTCTTTTTTTTGCTCGCAGTTGGTTCGCAACTCCGTGCACAGGATAGCACGCTGGTTGGGCAATCACTCAAATGGGACCTGGCTAAGTGTATCGACTATGCAAAAAAGAACAACATCCAGATCAATTCATTGCGCCTGTCGCAGCAAACCAGTCAGCAGGAATATTTACTGGCCAAAGCCGCCCGCCTGCCCGATCTTTCGGCTACGGGGTCACAAACCTTTGCGCACGGCAATAATTTCAGCAATGGCGATAATGGCAGGCATTCGGGTTACAACGTTTCCGGCTCGTATGGCTTAAGCTCCAACGTAACGCTGTACAACGGCAGTTATATTAATAATAACATTTCTCAAAAAAACCTGCAGGTACAATCGGCTAACCTGAGTATCCTGCAACAGGAAAATGATATTGTACTGCAGATAACCCAGGCGTATCTTACCGTACTGCTGGATAAGGAATCCGTTATTTATAACACCGATTTGCTCAGTACCACTCAGGCGCAGGTTAAATTACAGCAACAACGGTATAACGTGGGCAGCGTAGCCCGTAAGGACCTGATCCAGTTACAGGCACAACAAGCAACTGATCAATACACATTGGTTAATTCACAAAACGCCGTCCGTAATGATCTGCTTACCCTGAAACAATTACTGGTACTGCCAACCGATCTGAGTTTCGACATTATGAAGCCCGATACAGTGATGGCCCCTATAGACAGTGTTTCCTCCTTCCCCGAAGCAGAGCAAACAGCCCTGCAAAATCGACCAGAAGTAAAAAATGGTGAGTTAGGCGTTAAGATTGCGCAGTTTGATGTAGATAAAGCCAAAGCAGGTTATAAACCCACACTTACTGCCGGTGCTTCACTTAATACGGGGTATGCCAACGGACAAGGTGTTTCATTCGGCAACCAGATCAATAATAACTTTTATCAGCAACTTGGGGTCAACCTGTCGATACCCATATTCACCAAACGCGTAGTAAAAACGCAGGTCGAAGAAGCGAAGATCAACGTCAAGCAATCGCAGCTTGATCTAAAAAACACCAAGATCACACTTTCGCAAACTGTTGAGCGGGCTTACATCAATGTACAAAACGCGCGCAGCCAGTTTAGTGCCGCTGCCGAAGAATATAAATTCAGCAAGGAAAGCTACCGCATTGCCAGCGAACAACTTAAAGTTGGCGTAGCCAATACCGTCGACTTTTTGTTGCAGAAAAACCTGTTTGTACAGGCGCAGCAATCATTTGTGCAGGCCAAATATAACGCCCTGCTTACATTAAAAATCTATGACTTTTACAGGGGAGTACCTATTACATTATAATACCGGTTTATCATGAAAAGCAGTTATAAAAAGATACTCATTATTGCAGGCATAGTGGTGGCACTGGTGCTCATCTGGTTCCTGTTCATCAGGAAAAAAGAGGAGCCTGTTGTGCTGCAAACTCAAAAGCCGGCTAAAGGTTATATAGCCCAAAGTGTAACCGCCACAGGCCGCATTGAGCCGGTTGATACTGTAACAGTAGGTACCCAGGTGTCGGGCATTATTAAATATGTTTATGCCGATTTTAATTCAAAAGTGAAGAAAGGCCAGCTTATTGCCGAGCTTGATAAATCGCTGTTACAGGCCACGCTTGACCAGGCACGGGGAACCTTGCTTAATGCCCAAAGTCAGCTGGTATTTGCACAAAACAACTTTGGCAGGCAAAACCTGCTATTTAAAACCGACGCCATTAGCAAGGCCGATTATGATACCGCCCTTAACACCTTAAACGCTGCAAAAGCCCAGGTTAAAAGTGCAGAAGCGCAGGTCCGCTCGGCAGAGAAGAATTTATCTTATGCTGATATTTATTCGCCCATTGATGGTGTGGTGCTTAACCGAAACGTGAGTGTAGGCCAAACCGTTGCAGCAAGTTTCAGTACCCCTACGCTCTTTGTACTGGCAAAAGATATTACCAAAATGGAAGTTGAGGCTAATGTTGATGAGGCTGATATCGGTGATGTAAAATCAGGCGACCGTGCTTCATTTACGGTAGATGCTTTTATTAACGACCAGTTTGCAGGTACTGTTGAAGATATCAGGCTGCACCCATCGGTGTCGTCAAACGTGGTTACTTACACCACCATTATCAATGCTCCTAATGATGATATGAAACTGAAACCCGGCATGACGGCCAGCATCATTATTTACACCAAAGAGGTTAACAATGCCCTGCTGATCCCGGCCAAAGCATTGAGCTTTACTCCCGATTCGGCATTAATGAAAGATTATGAAATAGTAGGTAAAGTAGGACATAAAGGGAACAAGAAAAGAAGTGGCGGACAAGGCGGAAATGCCCCTGCGGGTAGTGCGGGGAATGGTGGAGCCAATGATAATTCCCAGGCACTGCACACTGCTAAAAGCCGCAAGGATAGCAGTGGTGTAAATAAACAAACAGCTATAGTATGGGTATTGCAGGGTAAAAAGATAGTCCGCAAAAAAATTCAGACCGGCTTGAATGATAATACACAGGTTGAAGTTTTATCGGGCTTAACAGTTGATGACGCTGTGATCACTGGTGTTACCGGCGGATCATCCAGTTCATCAACAGCGGCAGCTAAACCGGGGGCAAGTCCGTTTATGCCGCAAAGGCCACGTGGCGGAGGGGGAGGACGCCGGTAATGAGCAAGAAAATTTTAGATATACGTGAACTGAAACGCGAGTTTCAGATGGGAAGCGAAACCGTACGTGCGCTTAAAGGGATCTCTTTTGAAGTAGAAGCCGGTGAATTTGTAACCATCATGGGCAGCAGCGGCAGCGGCAAAACCACCCTGCTTAATATTTTAGGTTGTTTGGACAAACCCTCTATAGGCGATTATTTTTTGGATGGTGTAGATGTAAAAAAACTCTCGCGAGATGAGCTGGCACAATTACGCAATCGTAAAATAGGTTTCGTGTTCCAGGCCTATAACCTGCTGCCACGTACATCTGCTCTTGAAAATGTAGAGCTCCCACTTTTGTACAATAAGGAGATCAGCGTAAGTGAACGCCGCGACAGGGCCATTCACGCTTTGGAAGCCGTAAAACTGGCCGAGCGTTTAGATCATACTCCAAGCCAGCTTTCGGGCGGGCAGCAGCAGCGTGTGGCCATTGCACGGGCCCTGGTGAATGAGCCGGTGATGATCCTGGCCGATGAAGCTACGGGTAACCTGGATAGCCGCACATCGTACGAAATTATGTCGCTGATGCAGGAACTCAACTCGCAGCAGGGCAAAACCATTGTGTTTGTAACCCACGAACCGGATATAGCTTCATTCAGCAGCCGTACTATACAGTTGCGCGATGGCAGGATCCAGAAGGATACACAAAATGCCAACAAGCGGTCGGCAAAAGAAGTACTTGCAGGCTTGCCTATTACCGATGATTATTAAAGCGAAGCAGCTATGAATTTTTTTAACCTGATACGGATAGCTTACAAAGCCCTGCAGCGCAACAAGCTAAGGGCCTTTTTAACCATGCTCGGTATCATTATCGGCGTAGCGTCTGTGATAGCAATGGTGGCTATTGGTCAGGGATCGAAGCAAAGCATTCACGACCAGCTATCAAGCATGGGATCTAACATGATCACCGTGTTGCCAAGCAGTAACCTTAACGGCGGTGTGAGGATAGCCGGATCAAGCTTTCAAACCCTTACTCAAAAAGATATCGTGGCCTTAAAAAAGGCTCAGTATATCACCGAGCTATCTCCATCAATAACGTCAAAAGGACAGGCAATTAATGGTGCCCTTAACTGGCCTACCAGTATCCAGGGCGTAAGTCCGGATTATTTAGATATCCGCAAATTAAGCCTGAAGGATGGTATAGCTTTTACCGAAGAAGATATCTTAACCTCGGCTAAAGTTTGTTTGATCGGGCAGACAGTGATCGATAATTTATTCCCCAACGGCGAAAACCCGATAGGAAAAGTGATCCGCTTTAATAAAATCCCTTTCCAGATCATTGGCATTCTTAACCCTAAAGGGCAAAACGCCTTCGGGCAGGATCAGGATGATATCTTGATAGCGCCTTATACTACTATTCAAAAAAGGATCCTGGCTACTATTTATTACCAAAACATTTACGCCTCTGCCGCCAGCGAGCAGGTAACCGATGCAGCCGTATCCGAAATGACGCAAATCCTCCGCGATTCACATCGTTTGCGCGACAGTGAGGATAATGATTTCACCGTTCGTACCCAGGCCGAGCTAATCAATACCCTGAGTTCAACCAGCGGCTTACTTACGGTATTGCTTACCGTAATCGCGGGCATTTCGCTGGTGATAGGAGGCATAGGCATCATGAATATCATGTATGTTTCGGTAACGGAGCGCACCCGCGAGATAGGTCTGCGCATGTCTATCGGTGCCCGCGGAAAAGATATTATGCTCCAATTTTTAATGGAAGCTATCCTGATCAGTATTACAGGCGGTATTATTGGCGTGGTGCTTGGTATTGTATCATCAAACCTGGTTACGCTCACCTTATCATGGCCAACTATCGTATCTGAATCATCGGTGCTGCTGTCGTTTGTGGTTTGTGCCATTACGGGGATTTTCTTTGGGTATTACCCGGCACAAAAAGCCGCAAGACTTGATCCTATTGAGGCGTTGAGATATGAATAAAATCGCCGGCGGGGGGCGTGCTCACCATCATGTCATTGCGAGCGAAGCGTGGCAACCGCATGCTATACAGAGCGGCTATGCTTCCGTGCGATTGCTTCGTCGTCCCTCCTCAATGACATAACGTTATATGCCTCCGACCAATCTACCCCAATCATTTATAAATATTTAACACTTCCATCCACGACCAAATGTTAAATTTTAGCGATGAAATGTTAAATCTACAGTATAAAATGTTAAATCGCTTGCATAACTAACCATTTAGTTATATTTTGGCTTTCATAACGAACCTTATGAAAATCACATTTATTGGAATACTCCTGCTTTGCCTGAGCTGGACAACTTCATTTGCTCAAACCGGTTATAGTATTAAAGGAAAAGTAGCCGACACGGTAGCCAACACAAACCTTATCAACGCCAGCGTAAGCGTAATTACCGCCAAAGATTCTATCCTGCAAAAATTCACCCGCATTAAGGACGATGGTACATTTACCATCAACAATCTTAATAAAGGCAAGTTTATTTTGGTGGCAACATACCCCGGTTATGCCGATTTTGTTGAACATTTCGCCTTGGATTCGGCACACACTACTCACAATTTCGGTCGTATCAGCATGCTGCTTAAAGAAAGGCTTTTACAAGAAGTAATTGTAAAAGGCAAAGCCGCGGCTATCAAAATAAAGGGGGATACCACCGAGTTTAACCCTGCCGCTTACAATATCCAGCCAAACTCAAAAGTTGAAGACCTGTTGAAACAGTTGCCTGGCATCGAGGTAGATAAAGACGGTAAAATCACCGCTCAGGGGCAAACCGTAAAAAAAGTATTGGTTGACGGCGAGGAATTTTTTGGGGATGACCCTACCCTTGTCACCAAAAACCTGCGTGCCGATATGGTGGATAAAGTACAACTTTATGATAAAAAAAGTGACCAGGCCGCATTTACCGGCATTGATGATGGCGTGAAAGATAAAACCATTAACATTAAACTTAAAGAAGATAAAAAGAACGGCTACTTCGGTAAGCTGGATGGTGGCATAGGTACCGATGGTTATTACCAGGGCCAGGCTTTGTTTAACCGTTTTAAGGGCAAACAGAAATTTTCGGTGTACGGCACGCTTGGCAATACCGGCAAAACAGGTTTAGGCTGGGAAGACAATAACAAGTACGGCGGCGGTGGCGGCATGGAGTTTGGCGATGATGGTGGCTTCTATATCTTCGGCGGTGGTGATGACCTTGATAGCTTCGATGGCAGGTACAATGGCGAAGGTAAACCTGTAGCCCGCACCGGTGGCGCACATTATGATACTAAATGGAATAATGATAAGGAATCGATAAACACCAACTATAAAATAGGCTCGCTTACTGTTGACGGTACCAAGAACACCCAGCAGCAAAATAACTTCCCTGGTAATATATCAAACGTTAACAGCGATCAGAGCAATCATAATTATATGTTCCGCCAAAAGCTGGATGTAAATTACCAGGTAAAGATCGATTCGATGCAGAACCTGAAGATTACCGCCGACGGAACATTAAAAAACAGTAATACCCGCAGCAATTTCGCCACGCAAACCCGTCGTTTGGATGGAAGTCTGATCAACAGCAATGATCGTGAAAACAGCGCCAATGTTGATGGCAAAGTATTTAACGCGAATGCTTTCTACACCAAAAAATTCAAGAAAAAAAGCCGTACACTTTCGGTAAACTTCAGAACTGCTTATAACGAAAGTGACTCCAAAGGTTTCTTAAAGTCAAACACCCAATTCTATGATTCTGTTGGTACCTATGTAAACAAAGACACGATTGACCAGTACAAGGTAAATAAAACCAAAAGCACCAATATCAATACCAACATCACCTATACCGAACCATTGGCCAAGGATTTCACCCTTGCCCTAAGCTATGCCTTAGCGGTTAATAATGCCACCGCCGACAGGCGCACGTTCAACAAACCGGTTAGCTCGGCTGCCATTTACACCGCTTTAGACAGTGTTTACAGCAGTGATTATAAACTGAACCAGCTTTCAAACCAGGGAGGCGCGGTATTTAACATGCAAAAGCAAAAATACTCGTTCAACTTTGGCACCAAGGTAGCCAGCGTGAAGTTTAAACAGGTTGATGAGTTTGGACGAATCTCTGACCTGGTGCGCAACTTCACCAACTGGTATCCGCAGGCTTCCTTCCAGTACAAGTTCTCCAAGCAATCAAGCATCCGTGTAAGCTATAATGGTAATACCACCCAACCTAATATCGATCAAATTCAGCCGGTGAGAATAAATACCGACCCGCTGAATATACAGGAGGGTAACGCTGATTTAAAGCCGTCTTTCACCAACAGATATAACATCAGCTATAACTCGTACAAGGTGATCAGTAATCAATATATCTGGATCAGCGGATCATACTCAACTACCAGCAACCCTATCGTTAGCAATGTTATGCGCGATACTACAACCGGTATCAGCACCTATAAATCATCAAACCTAAAAAATAAATCGACAAACAATTTCTGGGTGAATACTTATTTTGAAAGGAAGATTCCGGGAATAGGAATTAATGCAGGCCTGGAGGTTTATGCTAATGGTAATACCTATTACAATATGTCTAACGATGTACTGAACGAAACCAAATCATACAGCTATTCGGGCAGTGTCAGGCTATCTAAATACAAGGAAAAGAAGTATGACGCATGGGTATCAGCCGGGCCCACTTATACCATCAACTCATCGTCGCTTAATACCGTACTTAACAATAACGGCCGAGGATTTAATGCCAACGGAGGATTTAATATCTATCTGCCGGGCAAATTCCAGATTGGTTCAGATGGCAACTATACTTATAACGCGCCAACAAAATCGTTCCCGCAGGATTTCAAAAGATTTTTGTGGAACGCGAACATTTCAAGAACATTCTTTAAAGATGCTTTAAAAGCTTCTGTTACGGGCAATGACCTGTTAAACCAAAATACCGGTTATAACCGCACGGGATCGGCCAATGTACTTACCCAGGAACGTTATACCACTATCAGGAGATACTTTATGTTTTCACTAACCTGGGATTTTAACAAAGTTGGCGGCGGAGCACCTAAAAAATAACCTATCATGAAAAAGATTTTAACCCTAACAACCATACTGTTCCTGAGTGCAAACCTTTTGTTGGCACAGGGCAATAAGCACTTCACTTTTCACGGCACCATTGAGTATGATAAATCATCAAATATGTGGGCTATGCTGCAAAAACTGATCAATAAGGATAATGAAAGCTGGTACCAGCCCATGTTTGATCAGTACAAGAAAAACAAACCGCAGTTTAAGGTTTTGAAAAGCACGTTAAAATTTGCCGATAATCAAACACTATTTACCCCTATAGAACCGGAATACACACCCAACAATTTTGGAGATGAGCTGCCAATGGCCGTGCAGAATAATACCATATTCACCGACTACAATACGGGAATAAGCACCAGCCAAAAAAAGGTATTTGAAGAAACTTTCCTGGTAAAGGACACCACAAGGCACATTAAATGGAAACTAACCGGCGAAAGCAGGGAGATTGCAGGCTATAACTGCCGCCGGGCAAACGGCCTCATTCTCGATTCAATTTATGTAGTTGCTTTTTATACCGATGAAATTCCTGTTTCCGGCGGGCCGGAATCATTTAATGGTTTACCCGGCATGATATTGGGTGTTGCCTTACCACATGAAAACATAACCTGGTTTGCTACCAAAGTTACCGAACAACCGGTAGACGAAAAATCGTTCATGGCACCCAAAAAAGGAAAAGCGGGAAATAATAAAAGCTTTCTTACTGTACTGCAAAACGCCATGAAAGACTGGGGAGAAACTTATGCAAAACAGTATTTAAAAGGATTTTCGTTGTAGAAAGAAGAGCGCTTCATTCATAATTACGTCATTGCGAGGCACGAAGCAATCCCAAACTTTACAGAGCGAACCTGCTAAATGGGGATTGCTTCGTACCTCGCAATGACGTGATGGAGAAGCCTTTTTGAAACTCATACCCGGCGCCCGTGTCCCCACGGGCGCTTTTTTTATATAAGTAAGTTGACCGTGAGGACACGGTCAACGGGGAAAGGACTTGTTTAGGGATATTCCTCACGCATTAGCGAGCGCCCTGTCCAAATGCACATAACCGCCATCAACATAAATTAACTGACCGGTTGTATGGCTTGATGCCGGCGATAATAAAAACGCCACGGTATTGGCAATTTCTTCGGCAGTGGTCATGCGGTTACCCAGCGGAATTTTTGATTCAATCTCTCTTAGCTTAGCTTCCGGATCGGGCAGGGTTTTAATCCAGTTGGCATATAGCGGCGTCCAGCATTCGGCTACTACCAGCGCGTTTACGCGAATACCATATTTTAAAAGCTCAACGGCCCACTCGCGGGTTAGTGCGTTACGGCCACCATTTGAGGCTGCATAACCTGAAGTATTCCCCTGACCAGTATCAGCAGTTTTTGAGGTAATGTTCAGGATAGCGCCCTTTGATTTTTTTAGTTCGGGCAGGGCATGATGCGCCATCAGGTAATAATGTACTACGTTTTTATGTAACGATGCCATGAAACCTTCGTAATCGCCGCTTTCCAAACCAACACCGTCGTTTACACCGGCATTGTTCACCAAACCGTCAATACGGCCAAATTTGGCTACAACCTCTTTTACCGCTTTTTCGCAAGCGCTGGGTTCTGTCAACTCGGCAACAACCTGGTGGGCTTTGTGCCCTGCCGCTTCAACAGCTTCAACTGTTTTCAGGTTATCAGCCTCGTTACGACCTAACACAACAGGAATAGCACCTTCAGCTGCCAACACCTTCACTATGCCCTCGCCTATGCCTTTGGCGCCGCCGGTAACTATAATTACCTTATCTGTAAGTTGTAAATTCATTTTATTTATGATAGATATATTAATGAGCTGTAACCATCTCCACTTTTTTTACTTTAAGGTTTATTATCGCAAAATAACCTATGTACACAAAGCAAACCACAGGTACCAAATAAGATGTTTGAATGTTGGTTAAATCAGAAATACGCCCCATAATTGGCGGGAAGATAGCGCCACCAACAATCCCCATGATCACCAGTGATGAACCTAATTTGGTTTTAGCACCAAGGCCGCGGATACTAAGCGAGAATATAGTAGGGAACATGATGGACATAAAGAAGAACACGCCCATTAAAGCGTATACCGCCAAAGCACCGTGTACAGATACGGCCACAAACAATAATGCAACATTGATAATTGCATAAGTGATCAACAGCTTAACCGGGTTAATAATCAGCATAAGTGCTGTGCCTAATAAACGACCAATCATAAAGCTCAGCAAAGCCATCGATAAATAGAAAGATGCCGGTTTTTCAGCAAAACCTGCTACCTTTTCTGAAAAGCGGATAAAAAAGCTGCTGATACATGATTGTGCACCTACGTAAAAAAATTCGCCCAGTACACCCTGCATCAATTGTTTTTCTTTCAACAGTTCACCAATCCTGGTCATCAGCGAACGCTTATCGTCCTCCAACTCATGGCTTGTTTCTTCAACAATTGGCGGGAAAGTGGTTTTATAGATCAAGAATGCAACCACCAATACAACTATGCCAATTATAATGAAAGGCAGCTGTACCGACGACGCTTCTTTATTTAAATAATTGTTCAATTCTGTTGCCGACATGCTTTTTGTTTCGGCTTCAGTTAAATTTTTGCCCGACAATATGAACAAGCCGCCCAGGTAAGGAGCAAGCGTTGCGGCCAGTCCGTTAAATGATTGCGAAAAGTTGATACGGGTTGTCGCTCCTGCTGGATCGCCCAATACAGTAATGTATGGGTTTGCAGCTGTTTCTAAAAAAGCCGCACCCGAAAATACCACGAACAATGCACCGAGGAAAAATGCATAGTTGCGTACAGCGGCCGCCGGATAAAACAAAAATGCGCCGGTGGCAAACAGCACAAGACCTAAAAGGATTCCGCCTTTATAGCCGTATTTCTTCATAAACTGGGCTGCAGGAATTGGCAACAGAAAATAAGCAATATAGGATGCCGAATCGATTAGTGACGATTGAAAATCATTAAGTTGACAGGCTTTTTTTAAGTGTGGAATAAGTATCGGATTAAGATTGAGTGCAAATCCCCAGATAAAGAACAGGGAGGTAATTAATGCTACTGCGAACAGGGCTTTGTTTTTTGACATTGAGTATTTATTGGTTGGTTATATATTGATCTGTTATTTAAATGCTGCCGAGATGTCATCTAAGGAAATCCCCAGCGTTTTTAATGCTATTTTATTTAATGCGGCTTTATCACCTGTAAAATGGAATACGCTGTGTTTATGTATTAGCTTTTCGCCCGGTTTTAGGAAAGCGGCAGGCGATACACTTTCTATTTCGTAAAACGGCCCCATTTGTTTACCATCAGCCAGTGGGCCATCGTTATAGGCATTTACCGCGTCGCCACTGTAAGGTGCGGTATCCGTCTTCCACTCCTGGTTTAAGTACGATGCAGTGCTATCCACATCAAACATAGTTATTGTTAAAACATCATTCTCCGCATCGTAGCTACCGGCCATATTTTTTGCCCGATGAGGTGGAATACCCAGCTTGCCCCGGCTTTTGCCATCAGCCTTAAACAATAGTATCCCGTTTTTATACGTGATCCTGTCTTTCGGAATCTCACCGAAATAATTGGTTGTAGCAACTTTACCCGCAGCATTTTCATCGTACGGAACTACGATCACCACTTTTGACGAAGGGGTAAACATATCTAAATTCCACAAGCATGGTGCCCCCGTTGTTTTGTCCCAGGCTTTATCCCCTGCATTACTGATGGAATTTACGGTGTTAAACCCAACCGATTTTACAGCTGCATCGGCATCAATACCCAATAGCTGCTGTATTGCTTTGGGCTCCATTATCTCTACATCCCGCTCCAGCTTTATTGATAATTCGGTGCCGGCATAATTTTGCAGATGTGTGCTTTTGCTCATCGATACCTTTTTAGGCGAGGATGAAACAAGCTCCCAGCTTTCATTATCAACCGCAGCTGGTGTATGCCAGTTATCGAATTCCATTTTGGTGCCTGGCTTGAAGAAGAGCGAAAACTGCCCGCCTTCCGGACCGAGCCACAGGCGGTCTTCACCACCAAAGGCATTCATATGCGGATCGGGCTGCTTCAGATCAAAAGTTTCATATTTGATCCAGCCAAAGCTTTTCCCATTTAAACCATCAGCAGTCGATGTAAAAACCTTTGCCTGGTATTTGGGCGAAACAATAACCTGCCCCAAACCGCTGTCGTCTCTTAAAACGATAACGCTATCCTTTGCTTTTAAAAAATCAAGATCTGATCCAAAAGTGCCTTTCATAGGTAATTGAGGGTTGCGCATTGTACATGACGCTAAACCGCCAAGCAGCAAAACTAATGATGACTTTTTTAAAAGCTGCACCATACCGCTTATTTATGTTTAGGGTTTAAACCAATCACATTCACCATCGTACCTATATGATCAATACAGATCTCTACCACATCGCCGGCCTGTAAAGTAAAACTTGGCGGCGGTACTAAGCAAGTGCCTGTCATTAAAAAGCATCCGTGAGGGAAATCACATTCGCTGTATAAATAGCCGGTGAGTTCGGTAAATGAACGTTTAATACGGGAAACTGTAGTTTCATCTTCAAAAACAAGCTCACCGGCACGCCTGATATTCATACTAATCACTGTTTCACCAGGGATTGGCGACGACGTAATATATAAACAAGGTCCAAGGGCAGCACTTTTTTCGTATACTTTGGCTTGCGGTAGGTACAAGGCATTTTCGCCCTCAATACTGCGTGAGCTCATGTCATTACCGATAGTATATCCCTGGATATTGCCGCTACTATTCACAAACAGCGTAAGCTCAGGCTCAGGCACATTCCATTCCGAATCTTTGCGGATATAAACCTCATCATTATGTCCGGATACACGATGAGCAAGCGCCTTAAAAAACAACTCGGGCCGGAGCGCGTCATAAACCTTATCATACAAACTTGCGCCTGTTTCAGATTCTTCCATCCGTGCATCACGACTGCGTAAATAAGTGACACCGGCTGCCCATACTTCCTGGCTGCCTATCGGCGGCAATATGTTGCCATTTAAATGTTCGGCCTCTACTTCGGTGCTTAAAGCTGTCGTATCGGTGGTAACCGATTCCAGGTAAGCAGCCAAATCATCACGGTTGATCAGTTTGTCCCATTCATCATCAATTATGAATGATGAACCGTTATGTTGCAGTAAGCTGCCTTTTGCCAGTTTATATAGTTTCATCAGTTTACTTCCAATTCGTCTTTTGAGGGAAATTTAGGGAAAGGGCCATGTTCGCCGGTTTGATACCAGAACACGGTTGAGGCGATATCATCCTGCAAAGGCATGTAACGGCCATCATGCCGCCAGCCCAAAGCCTGTATGGTAACTCTCAAACTTTTTTCAAAGCGGATAGGGTCAACAATATGCCAGCGGTACAAACCGAAGCGCTGGGCGATATTGTAATGTCCGTCGCCCCGGATCACCTGTGGCAAACCGCTGTAAGGGCTGCAAAACTCGGTGTATTCGGTACCTGGTTTCTCTTTGCCATCTGCATCTTTATGACGGGTGTCGAAATCGTACGATCCGCAAAAATAGTCTTCGGTGCCTGTACCGTTTATGGTAGGGAATTTAGTGTCGCCATCCATAAAAAACTTGATCTCTCCTTCCCCCCACCATCCGTTTTTGTTTGAGCCGTAAGCAATATAAGTACCAACATATTGTCCTTTTCCTTTAATGCTATCTACTAAAACAAAATCCTTTTTATAAGGCAATGGGTTTACGCGGCGAAACTGCGCATGGAAATAACCTGCATCTTCAGGTACATCGGTCAGCGTATAGTCAACCTGGTAATAGAGCACCATATCCTCATCGTCAATGTTTTCCATGGTGATGCGGCACTTTTTACGGAATGGCATTGGCCAGTAACAGTTAAAAGCGCTGCCTGGATTAACCGCCACGGCTAACGAAGTTACCGGCGCATATTTACCCCAGCCCATACAAAAGAAATCGCCTACCGGCACCTCAACCGATGGAGTAGTTTCGTCATCCCAATAAAAACGAAGTATCGAATAACGCCAGTTACCGGTAGGTGTCATCCAGATATGTTGGATAGCTCCTGAGCCATTAATTTCGGCAACGGTAAATGTTGTATGCTTTTTGATGATAACGCTTGGGCTTACCTTCCAGGTTTGGCCCAAATCGCGCGAAGCGTTAGCACCGGTTCCGATTGTAGCCATGCCGCCTTTACCCTTTTCGCCCGTAAAATTTTCCGGACTGATAGATCTTGTTTTGGCATCAGACGTACGGTAAAGATTTCCAAGCCCTACGTCAAGCCCATTAAATTTTTGTTGCGCATTAGCAAATGAAGCCACAATAACACACAGGCAGATCGTTAAAAAATAATTTTTCACCATAAAATTTATCTTTAAAATCAATTAACGCAGTAATTGGTAATGCGTTCCAGGTTTATTTGTTTATGCTTCAGGCCTTGTTTAAAAAGCCATTCACAATCATATTGATAATTTTTCGCTATCCATACCGCTTTATAAGCATAACATGCGCATATTTTGGCATGGCTTGTTTGGCGGTTGATAAAGCTAATTTAAAATTTATTAAATACATGCCCCATCCTGTAAAAAACCGGATAGATTAATTGACCAATCTTCGATAATGAGCCAAATAAAACACATTTTTGCATATGCCGCTTGATCTGATACTACATAATCTCGAAAAACACATCCACTTAACCCGCGAAGAACAGGAAATTTTCACGGCCTATCTGCAACCGAAAAAGATAAAACGCAAGCAATTTTTGCTCACCTATGGCGAAGTGTGCAAGTACTCGGCTTTTGTTACAGGAGGATGCTTGAGGGGATATACGGTAGACAAAAGTGGAATTGAACATGTGCTGAGTTTTGCCCCCGCCGATTGGTGGATTGCCGATATGTACAGCCTCATTTCGCAAAAGCCAGGCATCCAGAATATTGAAGCCTTAGAAGATACCGATGTGCTGCTACTTTCTAAGGCAAACCAGGAAAAGCTATATACACAAATCCCCAAGTTTGAGCATTTTTTCAGGATCCTGACCGAAAACTCCTTAGTAGCCAGCCAACAACGACTAATTGATAGCCTAAGCTTAACTGCCGAAGAACGCTATAACAACTTTTGCAAACGTTATCCCACCTTGATCGATCATTTGCCCCAAAAACAAATAGCATCATACATTGGTGTAACCCCCGAGTTTTTTAGCCGGATGAAAAGTGTGATAGTGAGGAAGAAGTAAGTGAATGGTTGATTGGGTTGATTAGGTGAGTGGTTTATGCGCCATAAATAACTATTCTCCACTCACCTAATCAACCAATCACCATTTCTTAACCTACATCAAGTGCCCCCGGATAACGCTCCCTTAAATTTGTATTATAATTTAAAGGAAACACATCATGGCACAAACCATTTTACATAAAGCTAATACCCGTGGACATGCAGATCACGGATGGCTGCATAGTTATCAATCATTCAGTTTTGCAGGTTACTATAATCCTCAACGAATGAACTTTGGTGCTTTAAGGGTATTAAATGATGATACAGTTGATCCGGGCATGGGCTTTGGCAAACACCCACATGATAATATGGAAATCATTTCCATTCCGCTGGAAGGTGACCTGGAGCATAAAGACAGCATGAACAATGTGGCTGTTATTAAAAACGGCGACATTCAGGCCATGAGTGCTGGCACCGGGATCTTTCATAGCGAATACAACTTTGACCGTACCAGCGAAGTTAAATTTTTACAGATCTGGATCTATCCTAACAAACGGAATGTTGAACCGCGTTATGATCAGATCTCGCTAAATCTTGAAGACCGTCATAATAAACTGCAACAGATACTATCTCCAAATCCCAACGACGCTGGTGTATGGATTCACCAGGATGCCTGGTTTCATTTAGGAAAATTTGACAAAGGCTTAAGTACTGAATATACCATTAAAAAAGAAGGTAACGGTGTTTACGTTTTTATTTTAAGTGGAGAAGTGATCATCAATGGCGAAACATTAAGCAGCCGCGATGCATTAGGCATTTGGGATACTGATAAATTCACTATTGGGGCCGGCACCGATGCTGAGTTTTTACTGATAGATGTACCAATGAAATTTTAAAATCATGGAAAAGACGCAGATACTGGTAATTGGCCGGCACCCCGAAATACTGGCCACTGTAGTAAGACTGGTAAACAATAATCCTGACTGGAACGCAACAGGCTGCCTCAGCGATGAGGAAGCCATTGCGGCGTTCCCTACGCAAGACTTTAAAGTGGTTCTGATGGGTGGTGGAGTTGATGAAAGATCGGAAGGAAAACTGAACGAGTACTTTTATAACAGAAACCCCAACATTAAGGTAGTGCAACATTTTGGCGGAGGTAGCGGGCTGCTTAGTGCCGAAATATTTGAAGCCTTGAGCAAATAACACATTAAATTAATGTCCACTGCTGCACCCTGATGACGAACATCCGGAGCAGCCACTACCGCATCCACTATGCCCGCTGCAGCCACTATGACAGCCATGACCGGAGTGCCCATGATGGCCCGTATCCAGATTGCCGTAAGCTCCGCAGCCCCCGGTATTACAACCAGAAGTTTCGCCGGCATCGTTTTTGTTCCAACTTTCCCGTTTAAAAACAACTACCAGAAGAACAACAAAAAACGCTAAAAAGCATAAAACAAACATCGCCCCATCTCCCGACTTCATCGCGATCACGCCGAAACCAAAAGTAAAAATCAAAAGTACCGGCCATATCTTATTTGCCCTGGGTTTACGAATTACCCAATTACGTCGTTTGTTAACGCGCTGAAAATCAATATCTGAGAACCGGGCATTATTTTCAGGCCAAATATCGGGTGGAGGGTATTGTTGAAATACATCTGTATATATTTTATTGGTATCTGTATAAAAAGCATCATATTTAACAGCCTCACTATCCCCACCCTTAGTAGGATTATGATGAATCTCCCGGCCAAGCGTATCACGGCAAAGATCAATCCAATATGAGTGCGTAAAAGTCAGATGCAGGTGCCAGGCCTGATCAACAGCATCGGATGGCGTTACACCGTTATCAGATATGCAACAAAGAAAAATGAACTTCTTATACTCGGATATAACGCGGAGAGCATAATTAACATTCCAGCCATTTTCACGGGCAAGACGTTCTGAAAATTTAAAAGCAGCCTCAGCGTCATCCAATTGAAAATCGAGGATCTTTTGCCAAAGTAAGGCTTGTTGTGCTGTGAGCATATTGTTTAGGTATATGCACTAAGGTAGCAAAATTACTTTCACAAATAAATGGTGAATGGTTGGGTTATATGATGATGTTTTTCACCGCTTGCCATTATCAATTTTATTGTCACCCTGAGGCGCGAAGGATCTTCTTCGCTGTCGCGGGTGAGTGGAGAATAGTCAGTAGTTGATTAGGTTGGATGGTTGTTATAGCTGTTGGAGTAGTAGGAATAGGAAAGTATTATCAACGCAAAAAGCCTTAGTGATTAGCTAAGGCTTTTGCAATGTTGCACCATTAAAGGTGATAAAGGGTGGCACCGACCTACTCTCCCACGTTTTACCGCAGTACCATCGGCTCTGGCGGGCTTGACTTCTCTGTTCGGAATGGGAAGAGGTAGACACCGCCGATATAGGCACCTGAATTTCTTTTTATTAAGGTGAAAACTTAAAGGTTAAAGTTCAAAGGTTTATTACCTTTCGCCTTTATCCTTGGGCCTTTCAGCCTTTATAAATGACATATTATTGAAAGAAGTGATTGAATTTAAGAGAAAACAACAGCACTTGTTGTTCATTATCTGTTTTTGTGTTTCTCACCGGCTCATCTATCCTGCTTATCATCAATATTACTACCAATGAACTACTGAACAAATGAACCAGTGAACGTTTCTTCACGAAGAAAGCTTCGGGCAATTAGTATTACTCGGCTATGATGTCACCACCTTTATACCTGTAACCTATCAACGTAGTAGTCTCCTACGACCCTCAATGGAAGTCTCATCTTGTGGCTAGTTTCGCACTTAGATGCTTTCAGCGCTTATCTATTCCCAACGTAGCTACTCTGCAGTACACCTGGCGGCATAACAGATTCACCAGAGGTTAGTCCAACCCGGTCCTCTCGTACTAAGGTCAGCCCCACTCAAACTTCCTACGCCCACAACAGATAGGGACCGAACTGTCTCGCGACGTTCTGAACCCAGCTCGCGTGCCACTTTAATGAGCGAACAGCTCAACCCTTGGGACCTTCTCCAGCCCCAGGATGTGACGAGCCGACATCGAGGTGCCAAACCTCCCCGTCGATATGAGCTCTTGGGGAGATCAGCCTGTTATCCCCAGCGTACCTTTTATCCTTTGAGCGATGGCCCTTCCATGCAGAACCACCGGATCACTATATCCGTCTTTCGACCCAGCTCGACTTGTCTGTCTCACTGTCAAGCAAGCTTATGCTATTGCACTCCGCGTACGGTTACCAAGCGTACTGAGCTTACCTTTGAAAGCCTCCGTTACCTTTTTGGAGGCGACCACCCCAGTCAAACTACCCGCCAAACAATGTTCTCCACATCGTAGAGTTAGACACCAAATACAGAAAGGGTGGTATTTCAACGTTGACTAACCAACTCCTAGCGAAGCTGGATCACAGTCTCCCACCTATCCTACACATCCTGTATCCGATATCAATGTTAAGCTATAGTGAAGGTGCATGGGGTCTTTCCGTCCCGTTGCGGGTAACCGGCGTCTTCACCGATACCACAATTTCACCGAGCTCATGGCTGAGACAGCGCCCAGATCGTTACACCATTCGTGCAGGTCGGAACTTACCCGACAAGGAATTTCGCTACCTTAGGACCGTTATAGTTACGGCCGCCGTTTACTGGGGCTTCGATTCAATGCTTCGCCTTGCGACTAACATCCCCTCTTAACCTTCCAGCACCGGGCAGGTGTCAGGCCATATACGTCATCTTGCGATTTTGCATAGCCATGTGTTTTTGTTAAACAGTCGCCTGGGCCTTTTCACTGCGGCTGACATTGCTGCCAGCGCCCCTTCTCCCGAAGTTACAGGGCCATTTTGCCGAGTTCCTTAGCCATGATTCACTCGAGCACCTTAGGATTCTCTCCTCGACTACCTGTGTCGGTTTACGGTACGGGTTTTTAATACCTGAAGCTTAGCGGGTTTTCTTGGAAGTCTGATTACCTGAACTATCACCTCGTCCGAAGATTTGGTGTACTATCAGCTTTCAGCAAAATTTGCGTACTTAACTACAAACTCTATACCTACAGCCTTTAACGAACTATTCCGTCAGTTCGCGTCAGTGTCACTACTCCGTCACCGCATCGCAGTATTAAAAAGTACTGGAATATTAACCAGTTGTCCATCGGCTACGCCTGTCGGCTTCACCTTAGGCCCCGACTAACCCTGATCCGATTAGCGTTGATCAGGAAACCTTAGTCTTTCGGTGGGCGGGTTTCTCTCCCGCCTTATCGTTACTTATGCCTACATTTGCTTTTCTATTCCCTCCACAGTCAGTTACCTTCCTGCTTCGCCGGATAATAGAATGCTCCCCTACCAGTCACATTACTGTGAATCCATAGCTTCGGTATACTGCTTGATGCCCGTTTATTATCCATGCCCGATCGCTCGACTAGTGAGCTGTTACGCACTCTTTAAATGAATGGCTGCTTCCAAGCCAACATCCTAGCTGTCTGTGCAATCGGACCTCGTTAGTTCAACTTAGCAATAATTTAGGGACCTTAGCTGATGGTCTGGGTTCTTTCCCTCTCGGCCATGGACCTTAGCACCCATAGCCTCACTCCAGCGTATATTATAAAGCATTCGGAGTTTATCTGGATTTGGTAGGATTTGACTCCCCCGCACCCAATTAGTAGCTCTACCTCTTTATAACTCAACCGCCAGGCTGTTCCTAAAAACATTTCGGGGAGTACGAGCTATTTCCCAGTTTGATTAGCCTTTCACCCCTACCCACAAGTCATCCGGAAACTTTTCAACGTTTATCGGTTCGGTCCTCCAGTACCTGTTACGGCACCTTCAACCTGCCCATGGGTAGATCACAAGGTTTCGCGTCTACCTCCCCTGACTATACGCCCTTTTCAGACTCGCTTTCGCTTCGGATCCGTGTCTTAAACACTTAACCTTGCCAGGGAAGAGTAACTCGTAGGCTCATTATGCAAAAGGCACGCCGTCACCCGTTGCCAGGCTCCGACCGCTTGTAAGTACACGGTTTCAGGTTCTATTTCACTCCCCTGTTCGGGTTCTTTTCACCTTTCCCTCACGGTACTGGTTCACTATCGGTCTCTCAGGAGTATTTAGCCTTACCGGATGGTGCCGGCAAATTCCCACAAGGCGTCTCCGACCTCGCGGTACTCAGGATTCCACTATCCTACTATCAATTACCCGTACGCAGCTCTCATGCTCTATGGCCGGGTTTCCCACCCCGTTCCGGTTCTCTTTAATATTCATGTTGTGGTCCTACAACCCCCATATTGCCGTAACAATATAGGTTTGGGCTTCTTCCATTTCGCTCGCCACTACTCTGGAAATCACTTTTGTTTTCTCTTCCTCTGCTTACTTAGATGTTTCAGTTCGGCAGGTTAGCGCATTCTGCAGTTATTCTTCAAATAACTAGGTTTCCCCATTCGGAAATTACCGGATCAAATCTTATTTGCAAATCCCCGGTACTTATCGCAGCTTATCACGTCCTTCTTCGCCTCTGAGAGCCAAGGCATCCCCCGTGTACCCTTTCTTACTTTCTTCTACTCTTGCGCCTTTTGCGCCGCAAGGTATGTCTTTATTTAGATCTGTCATTAAGTCATTGTTTCATTTGCTCATTACCTTGCGGTTTTGATCTCCTGAAGCTTCTGAACTCAACAACGTCTCTATCTGTTGTTTTCTCTTGTTTTCAATTACTTCTTCCAATATGTCAAAGAACGTTTTGATCCTCCGTCATTCTTTCATTCTTTCATTAAATCATTTTTCAATGACTCAATGACCTGATGATTTAATGACTTCCGGTTCAATGTGGAGAATAACGGATTCGAACCGTTGACCCCCTGCGTGCAAGGCAGGTGCTCTAGCCAGCTGAGCTAATCCCCCTTTCGGATGAGGTGAAAGCTGAAAGGTTAAAGCTAAAAGGTTTCTTACCTTTCGCCTTTATCCTTTTCCCTTTCCGCCTTTATAGTAGTCCCGAGCAGATTTGAACTGCTGACCCCTACATTATCAGTGTAGTGCTCTAACCAAGCTGAGCTACAGGACTTTTTTTTAGTTGCAGTTATCAGTTGCAGTACGCAGGACTTTTCTGCCTACTGCTGCTGCCACTGCTTACTGCCACTCGTGTCCTGGCCTCAACGGCCGGCCCACATCGATGGCTTCATCTTCTGGGTTTCCTTTTGTCTTTTTTTTGTGTTTTAAGAAATTATCATGTAGGTAACAGTCCTGAGTCACTGCTCGCAAATCTGCTCCAGAAAGGAGGTATTCCAGCCACACCTTCCGGTACGGCTACCTTGTTACGACTTAGCCCCAGTTACCGACTTTACCCTAGGACGCTCCTTGCGGTTACGCACTTCAGGCACTTCCAGCTTCCATGGCTTGACGGGCGGTGTGTACAAGGCCCGGGAACGTATTCACCGCGTCATTGCTGATACGCGATTACTAGCGAATCCAACTTCACGGGGTCGAGTTGCAGACCCCGATCCGAACTGTGAATGACTTTGTGAGATTGGCATCCTGTTGCCAGGTAGCTGCCCTCTGTATCATCCATTGTAGCACGTGTGTAGCCCCGGACGTAAGGGCCATGATGACTTGACGTCGTCCCCTCCTTCCTCTCTATTTGCATAGGCAGTCTGTTTAGAGTCCCCACCTTAAATGCTGGCAACTAAACATAGGGGTTGCGCTCGTTGCGGGACTTAACCCAACACCTCACGGCACGAGCTGACGACAGCCATGCAGCACCTAGTTTCGTGTTCCGAAGAACTGTGACGTCTCTGTCACATTCACTAACTTTCAAGCCCGGGTAAGGTTCCTCGCGTATCATCGAATTAAACCACATGCTCCTCCGCTTGTGCGGGCCCCCGTCAATTCCTTTGAGTTTCACCCTTGCGGGCGTACTCCCCAGGTGGAACACTTAACGCTTTCGCTTAGACGCTGACCGTATATCGCCAACATCGAGTGTTCATCGTTTAGGGCGTGGACTACCAGGGTATCTAATCCTGTTTGATCCCCACGCTTTCGTGCCTCAGCGTCAATCATACCATAGTAAGCTGCCTTCGCAATTGGTGTTCTGTGACATATCTATGCATTTCACCGCTACTTGTCACATTCCGCCTACCTCTAGTACATTCAAGCCCATCAGTATCAAGGGCACTGCGATAGTTGAGCTACCGTCTTTCACCCCTGACTTAACAGGCCGCCTACGCACCCTTTAAACCCAATAAATCCGGATAACGCTCGGATCCTCCGTATTACCGCGGCTGCTGGCACGGAGTTAGCCGATCCTTATTCTCAAGGTACATTCAACTCGGTACACGTACCGAGGTTTATTCCCCTGCAAAAGCAGTTTACAACCCATAGGGCCGTCTTCCTGCACGCGGCATGGCTGGTTCAGACTTCCGTCCATTGACCAATATTCCTTACTGCTGCCTCCCGTAGGAGTCTGGTCCGTGTCTCAGTACCAGTGTGGGGGTCATCCTCTCAGATCCCCTAAACATCGTAGCCTTGGTATGCCGTTACCACACCAACTAGCTAATGTTGCGCATGCCCATCTTAGTCCTATAAATATTTGATCATCAAACGATGCCATTCAATGATGTTATGCGGTCTTAATCTCTCTTTCGAGAGGCTATCCCCCTGACTAAGGTAGGTTACATACGTGTTACGCACCCGTGCGCCACTCTCATCGGGAGCAAGCTCCCAAATCCCGTCCGACTTGCATGTATTAGGCCTGCCGCTAGCGTTCATCCTGAGCCAGGATCAAACTCTCCATTGTAAAATGTTTTGTTTGTTCACTGACCCTATTATTAATTAATAGAATCTGTATTATTATATCTTTATACAGTTCGCTTGCTTTTTTTGTAACTCTTCAGCTTGTATTGGCCTTAGCCTTTACGCGCCTCCCGTTACGCTACATGATTTCCATTTCTTAAAAGAACTTGCTCGCTTCCCCATCTCAGTTCAGCTATATAATCTTTCGGTGTTAACCGTTTTGATTTGTCAGTTTATCCGGTGAGAATCGCTCTCTTTCCGTTTTGATTCCAAAGGCCTAAAACCCTCATCCTCTTCTTTTTAGAAGCTTTTAAACTTCTTCCCCGCTTGGGGCTGCAAAGGTAACAACCTTTTTCTCTTTTCCAAAACTTTTTTTTTCTTTTTGTTTTGGACTCAATCCCTTCTCTCTTCTCCCCGTTTGCGGGCTGCAAAGGTGTGAATTATATTTTGTTTTAGCAAGTAAAATTTTACTTTTTAAAACCTTTTCATTCAACCTTAATCTTCAAAAAACAACACCTTTTTCTCAAAGGCGGTCACAAATGTACGCAGAAAACCAGCTTCCAACCAAGACATATTTTCAAATAATCGATACCCCTTTCGCAACTCACTGAAAATTAACGTTAAATAAATGTGAAGTTACTGTTATAATTAGGCAAGGACGGTCATTTTCCTAATGCGTATATTTGAAATGAATATGAACGAGCTTAATTTTCCACCGCATTTCATCGCGTCATTAGGTGCAGAAAACGGTTTTGACGAAGAAAACTTTGTAAAAGCGCACCAGTTTGAAGACGCTCCAACCTCTATCAGGGTGAATCCTTTTAAGCCATCAACCTTAAAAAGCACACAAAATGTACCCTGGTGTGCAAATGGATATTACCTGGAGAGCCGTCCGTCGTTCACTTTTGATCCTCTTTTTCATGCCGGGTGCTACTATGTACAGGAAGCATCGTCGATGTTTATTGATCATATTTTTAAAACTATCAACTCAAATAGTGACGAAGAGATCAAAGTACTTGACCTTTGTGCTGCGCCCGGAGGTAAAAGCACACTCCTTAATTCGGCCCTGCAGCCTACCGATTTGTTGGTGGCAAACGAGATCATCAAAACCCGCGTACCTATATTAACAGATAATTTAAACCGCTGGGGCACGGCCAATACTATTGTTACCAATAATGATCCCAAAGATTTCGGAAGGTTGAAAAGCTTTTTTGATATCATACTGGTTGACGCGCCATGTTCAGGTTCGGGCATGTTCCGCAAAGATCCAGACGCGATGAACGAATGGTCGGAAAGCAACGTGAACCTTTGCCACCAGCGACAGGAACGTATCCTGGCCGACATTTATCCGGCACTAAAAGAAGATGGCTATCTTATATATAGTACATGTTCCTACTCGCACCAGGAAAACGAGGATATTCTGGATTGGCTTTGTGCCGAGTTTGAACTGGAAAGCGTTCGTATACCTGTTCATAATGAATGGGGAATTGTTGAAACCCAATCGCCGCAGCAAAAAGCCTGGGGCTATCGTTTCTATCCCGGTAAAGTAAAAGGCGAGGGCTTATTTGCTTCCTGTTTGCGTAAAAAAGAACACAGCGGCGATCTGGCATCATTTAAAAATAATACTCAGCAAAAGTTACCGGGCAAAGAGCTTGACCAGGTACGCTCATATATCAATGAACCGGATGATTTTTACTATTTCAAAGTAAACGACGACTGGATGGCTATTAACCGTGCCCACAAAGAAAGCCTGAATATATTACAGCGACACCTTTATATTAAAAAATCAGGGGTGATTATTGGAAAGCTTGCCGGGAAAGACTTGATTCCGGATCATGAACTGGCGCTAAGTCTGATAGTGAATAAAGATGCCGTTCTGGAAACGCCCCTTAATAAAGACCAGGCCATCCAATACCTGCGCCGGGATAATATAGATTTAAGTACAACTGATAAAGGTTGGACATTGATGACCTACGAAGGACACCCGCTTGGTTGGGCCAAACTTTTGCCTAACCGTATCAATAATTATTACCCTAAAGAAATAAGGATCCTGTCTGCACATCCGCCGAGGGAATGGTAATCAATTATAAATCAAACCGATTCCAGCGTTAGGGATAGTAGCGGATACCGGCCCGTGATTAATGCCTGTGCAGTATGAGCGAATAGCCCGCCCGTCAGCTGACGGGAACGCCCATATGAGTATGCTGGCTCTCAATGCCTTAAAATTAAAAATTCATGCAAAGATTCAAATCAACGGGGTTATTTCCCTTTAAACCTTTGCATGAATCAATTACTGGGAGATTTACTCCTGATTTAAATACTTTATTGCTTATTGAAATTTAAAACCTAAACCTATTTGCCATACCTGATTACGATAGTTAGGCAGATTTTGATCGGCATAAGGACGGTTTTCGCCAAGGTCGATATTGTAACGGCCGCGTATCTCCACATTACGGTTAATATCAAAGCTCACTCCCACTACACCGGCCACGTAACTATGTTCGGCATCATTGTCGATATGATCGATGCTGGTACCTACAGCGCTTTCATAAGTATTTTTGGTTGATGTTAAAAAGGTAAGTTGCGGACCAACCAATAGGTTAAAACCTCGTACTACCCTAAACTTAGCCAGCAACGGCACATCGATATAATTGGTACGTTGCGTAAATTTCCCGTCCCTGTCATTTACCTCATAACCTTTTTGCGAAAACAATACTTCGGGCGCAAACGATAGCGGGTAGATAATAGGCACGTCAAACGTTAAACCTGCATGCCAGCCGGCAAGTGAGCTTGAACTGTAATTGCTGTTATAAGCATCAACCGTGTTTGAAACATTTAAACCTACCGCAACACCTACCTTCGGCGTATAAAAATCATCATAACGGCGCTGTGGCTGTTGCCGTTCAACAACCCTGCGTGGCGGACGGCGGTGACGCGGGCCATAATAATATCCCTGCGCACTAACTGTACCAACGGTAAAAAGGCACATCGCCAAAAAAAGTAATTTTTTCATCGTTTTTCTCTGTTTTAAATAAGTGACGGGAAAAGCCTCAGGCCGATTTGTGCATGGGCCGCCATTAACTTCTCCCTGTATGTATGTTAATAAATTGATAGATTACTGAAAAACGTAAAGGTTTATTTGTGGTTTGTTTTTTGTAATAGTTGTAACATCATTTTCATCAAAAATTCAGAATAACGCTACATTTGACCTATGCAAGCTTCTAAAAACCGTTTTTTCTACCCCTTAATTATCATCTTCACATTTTTTACTGCCGATGCTTTCGCTCAAAAGGAGAGTTATATCCAATTACTGGGTAAGCAAAACCGTTGGGTTGATTCGGTATATAATAAAATGAGCCGCAAGCAACGGATAGCACAATTACTGTTTGTAAGGGCGCATACCAATAAGGGGAAAGTTTATGAAGACTCGGTTGGGCAAGTAATTAAAGAGCAGCAGTTAGGTGGTGTGGTTTTCTTCCAAGGCGGACCGGTGCGCCAGGCTAACCTTATTAATAAATACCAGAAACTGGCCAAAGTACCTTTAATTGTAACTATGGATGGTGAATGGGGATTGGGCATGCGCCTGGACTCTACCATATCATATCCGTATCAAATGACGCTTGGCGCTATACAGGATAACAACCTGATCTACAAAATGGGTCAGCAGGTAGCCTATGATTTTAAGCGGCTGGGCATGCAAATGAACCTCGGGCCAGATATGGATGTGAACAACAATCCTAACAATCCGGTTATCAATTACCGCTCTTTTGGCGACAACATGTATAACGTAGCAAAAAAGGGCATCGCCTATTTTAAGGGGATGCAGGATGCAGGCTTGCTTACTTCGGCCAAACATTTTCCGGGGCACGGAGATACCAATGTCGATTCGCATTTTGATTTGCCATTACTACCTTACAGCCGTGCGAGGTTAGATTCATTGGAGATGTACCCATTTCGGGAAGCTATCAACGCCGGTATTAGTGGTGTGATGATAGCGCACATGAATATACCTTCGTTAGATAACACGCCAAAACTCCCTTCTACCCTTTCGCGCCCTATTATCACCGGTATCTTGAAAGATTCACTGAAGTTTAAAGGCCTGGTGATATCCGACGCGATGGAAATGAAAGGCGTTACCAAATATTTCCCAAATGGCGAAGCCGATGTAAGGGCCTTTATTGCCGGTAATGATATTATCGAGCTGTCTGAAAACTCCGACCGGGCCATCGACCTGATCCGTAAGGCTGTAAGGCACGGTAGTGTTAGCGCGGCCGAATTTGAAGCCCGCATCAAAAAGATTTTAGTTGCTAAATACTGGGCAGGGCTTAATCAATACAAACCAACTGCCCTCAACAATTTAAGCCAGGACATCAACAGCGACGCCGCTAAAACATTGGTGCAGCAATTGAGCGATGCCTCGGTAACCCGTTTAAAAAACAATAACCCGGCATTTAATCCTTTTTTAAAAACAGCGATAGTAAGTATCGGTGTGAGCTCGCCAACGCTTTTCCAGATGGAGGTTGTAAAAAGCTTTCCTAACAGCCGTATATTTATAGTTAATAAAGATGCCCCGGCACTTGAAGTTACCAATATCCTTAACTGGCTTAAACAATACCAGCAGATCATTGTGGGCATACATGATACCCGCCTGCGCCCGCAAAGCAAACTTGATTACAGCAGCGATGTAAAACTGCTGATTGCCGATCTGGCATCGAGGAAAAATACAGCATTCAGCGTATTTGCCAATGCTTATACTATAGCCGGTTTACCGGGGCTTGAAAAAGCTGGCAACTTAATAGTTTGCTATCAGATGTCGCCGGAGTTGCAGCAATCTGCAGCCAAAGTGCTTAGCGGTCGTTTAAAACCTACGGGGAAGCTGCCTGTAAGTGTGAACGCGTTTTTTACAACGGGGATGGGGTTGTAGCCCCCCAGCCTCCTAAAGGGGGAGTTCAAGTATAATAATAGCGGAGGCAATCAATTTCCATTTTAAGTCCTAATTTTGGTATCGGCGGCTTTTAGGTTCGAATAAGTACCTTAAGTATGCCAGGTTATCAAACATCAGAATACAAAGAATTTTAATAACCAAATTAGAAGTCTCCCCTCTTTAGGGGGAGATTTAGAGGGGGCTTATGCAATCTACATTCAATAAATATAATAACAAGTTTCAAGAGGCGCTGGCCGGGCTAAACCCCGAGCAGTTAGCGGCAGTAAATAAAATGGATGGCCCTGTGCTTGTGGTAGCAGGCCCCGGTACGGGTAAAACCCAGATCCTGGCGGCCCGCATTGGCAAAATCCTGACCGATACTGATGCCTCGCCCAGCGAGATATTGTGCTTGACCTATACCGATGCCGGTGCGGTGGCCATGCGCAAACGTCTGTTTGAGTTTATAGGGCCCGATGCTTACCGTATTAATATATATACTTTTCATGCTTTTTGTAACGAGATCATCCAGGAAAACCTGGAATATTTTGGCAAGCTGAACCTGGAGTCATTGTCGGATCTGGAATCGGCCATGCTTTTTCGTGAGCTGGTTGATGAGTTCCCGAACGATCACCTGCTGAAGCGCTTCACCGGCGATATTTATTACGACGTGCCCCGCCTCAAAAGCCTGTTCAGTACTATGAAACGGGAAAACTGGGATGCCGCTATGATTGAGCGGGCGGTAGGCGAGTATTTGGAGGATATACCGAATCGTGAGGAGTTTATTTATAAACGCGCCAACGCTAAAGCAGGTATTAAGGTCGGAGATCCTAAACAAAAAGATATCGATGCGGCGCACGAGGTAATGAAAAAATTGCTGGCAGCCGTAGGCGAGTATCAAAATTATACCGAAAAGATGAAGACCCGCGGTCGCTATGATTATGACGACATGATCATTTGGGTGCTTCGTGCTTTCCGGGATAATGAGGAAATTTTGCGCCGTTACCAGGAGCGTTACCAATATATTTTGGTTGATGAATTTCAGGATACCAGCGGATCGCAAAACGAGCTACTGCGTTTCCTGCTTAATTATTGGGATACGCCAAACGTTTTTGTGGTGGGCGATGATGATCAGTCGATCTTTAAGTTTCAGGGTGCCAACATGAAAAACATCCTTGATTTCGCCAACGATTATGTAGACACCCTGCATACCGTGGTTTTGAAACACAACTACCGCTCCAACCAGCAGATCCTTGATATTTCAAAAGCCCTTATCGATAATAACTTTGAACGATTAACCAGTCAGCTTAAATTAGATAAGGCATTAAAATCGTCACATCCGCGATTTAGCGATTTGTTGGTCGATCCAGTGATCCGCGAATATGAAAATCCGGATAAAGAACTGGTTGATGTATCCCTGCAGATCAAAAAGCTGGTGGAACAAAATGTACCTCCGGGCGAAATAGCCGTGATCTATCGCAACCACAACCAGGTTGAGGAAATGATCAAATTCCTGGATGTGCAAAAGATCCAGGTAAACACCAAACGCAAGATAGATGTACTTACCCAGCCCTTTGGCGAAAAGATCATCAACATATTGCGTTACCTGGCCATGGAACTCGACTCGCCATACAGCGGCGACGAACTGCTGTTCGAGATCATGCACTATGATTTCTTTAACATCCCTCCTATCGAAATTGCCAAGGCAAGTGTAGCAGTATTTAAAGAAAACTTTGGTACCCTGGCTTATAATCAGCCTAAAACATCTATTCGCCGTTATGTGAGTGAAATGAAGCCGCTCGCACAGCCTGACCTCTTTAAACCAGATCAGCAACAGGAGATGCGGTACCTCATAAACAATGTGGATTACCTGTTGAAAGAAGCTGTAAGCGTTACGCTACAACAGCTTTTTCAGAGCGTTATCTCTAAAATGGGTATCCTGAAATACATCATGCAGCAGCAGGACAAAGGAAGTTACATGCAAATGCTTACCAGCTTTTTTGATTTCCTGAAGGATGAAAGCCGCAAGAAGCCCGACATCAGCCTCAATGATTTGATCCAGACCATTGAGATGATGAAGAAGCACCAAATACGGATGGAGCTTAACCAAAGCATTTTTTCTGAAAATGGTGTTAACTTCCTTACAGCACACGGCTCCAAAGGCCTTGAATTTGAAGATGTGTTTTTTATTGGTTGCGATAAACGTACCTGGGACAGCAAAGGCCGGAACAGCGGTTTCAGCTACCCGGATACACTTACCCAATCGGCATCAGATGAGATCGCACAGAAAGAGGAAGCCCGCCGCTTATTTTATGTAGCAGTAACCCGCGCTAAGCAGCACCTTGTGATATCATATGCGGCCAAGGATAAAAAAGATAAAGATCAGGAAGCGAGCCAATTTGTAGGCGAAATACTGGCCAGTACCAGCATACAGGTACAATATCCTAAGGTTGATGCCGATACGATGATTGATTTTCAGGCAACGCAGTTCAGTGAAACCGATAAACCAAAAGTTGAACTACTGGACACAAACTACATTAACCAGCTGCTGCAAAACTATACGCTATCGGTAACCCACCTGAGCAATTATCTGGATTGCCCGTTAAGGTTTTATTTTCAATGCCTTATCCGTGTACCGGCAGGTAAGAGTCCGTCGGCTACTTTTGGCCAGGCGGTGCACTGGGCGCTTAATAAAACTTACAGGCAGTTGAAGGACAATGATAACGAGTTCCTGAGCACCGAAAATTTCATGCGCGAATTCAGGTGGTACATGGCCCGCAACCGCGATTCTTTTACCAAAGATGAGTTTAAGCTGCGCTCGGCTTATGGCGAAAAGATCCTGCCGCCATATTATGAACAAAACGTACCTCACTGGAATAAAATAGCAGTAACTGAACGTTCAATAAAAAATATTGAAGTGGTTGGCGTGCCTATTAAAGGTAACCTGGATAAAATTGAATTTGATGGCAAACAAGCCACCGTTGTTGACTACAAAACAGGTAAACCCAAAAATGCAAAAGATAAATTGTTGCGCCCAACCAACGATGCGCCAAACGGAGGTGACTACTGGAGGCAAGCTGTTTTTTATAAAATACTGATAGATCATGACCGCACTACCGACTGGCAGGTGATCAGCACCATTTTTGATTTTGTTGAGCCGATAAACGATGGTGAATATTACCGCGAAAAATTTGTCATTACACCCGAAGATGTGGAAATAGTAACCGGGCAGATCAAGGATACGTACGAGCAGATCATGGCCCACAACTTCAGCACCGGATGCGGTAAAAAAGAGTGCGACTGGTGCCATTTTGTAAAAAGTAATTTTAAACAGGCCGATGAGATTTTAGGGATTGTTGCAGAGGAGGAAGGAGAATAAAAAGAATATTTTCAAAATCCCCTCTCGAGAGGGGGCGCGTAGGAACGAGTGGTAGCAGGGGTGTGTTTCTGCTATAAGTTTATCAAAGCAGAAACACACCCCTCCGCCCCTCTCAAGAGGGGAATCGCACAATCCCACGCTTTTGCTTCCTTGAGTTAACGGCTATTGCGTGACCTCTTGAACGTGCGACGTAATTAAAAAACACCATCACTGGATTATTACAATACGTTTCATTCTGTAAATTCATTAATTCCATAAATTCGGGTTCAGACATCATTTTATGAAACACATCCTCCCATTCCTCCTCCTCATCCTAACCCTCCCGGCCACCGCGCAAACCATTGTAAAACAGGATGCGGGGATCAAGCAAATGGTTGATGAGGTATCGGCCAAAAACATTGAAGGTACTATTCGGAAACTGGTTAGCTTTAAAAGCAGGCATACGCTCAGCGATACCACCAGCAAAACTACCGGCAGCGGAGCGGCTCGTAACTGGATCAAGGCTGAAATGGAGAAATATGCTGCGGAATCCAACGGGAGAATGACCGTTCAGTTTGATACGTTTACCCAGCCTAAGGGCACGCGGATTGATAAACCCATCAAACTCAAAAATGTATTGGCTATATTAAAAGGTACCGATCCTAATGATACCCGGGTGTACCTTGTATCCGGCCATTATGATTCACGTATTAATGATGTGATGGATACCAATGGTGTTGAGCCGGGCGCCAATGACGATGCCTCGGGCACGGCACTTTCTATGGAATTGGCCAGGGTAATGGCCAGACGGCCGTTTCCGGCTACCATTATTTTTATGGCGGTGGTTGGCGAAGAGCAAGGCCTTTACGGATCGGCCAATGTTGCCAAACGGGCCAAAGCCGAAAACTGGAATGTGGATGCCATGCTAAATAATGATATTGTAGGCAATACCTATGGCATGGAAACCGACCTGAAGGATAACCGCAGTGTACGGGTTTTCAGTGATGGCGTGCCTACCGCGGCTACTGATAAACAAGTGGCGGCACTAAAATCATTAGGTGGAGAAAATGACAGCCCGTCGAGAGAGTTGGCAAGGTACTCCAAAGAAATTGGGGAACGCTATGTCGATCAGTTGGATGTGAAGCTTATTTATCGCCGCGACCGTTACCTGCGCGGTGGCGATCACCTGCCGTTTTTAGAGCAGGGCTTTACAGCTGTGAGGTTTACCGAAATGAACGAGAACTTTAACCGCCAGCACCAGAATATCCGTACCGAAAATGGTGTTGAATATGGCGATCTGCCCGACTTTGTAGATTTTAATTATGTACAAAAGGTGGCGCGTATGAATCTATCAGTATTGGCCAATCTTGCCTCGGCCCCTGCCGAACCCCAAAACGTTGGCGTTATCACCAGCGATCTCACCAACAAAACCAAATTGAAATGGGAAGTTCCGGCTACCGGAAAAAAGCCGGTCGGTTATTATGTATTAATGCGTGAAACCATCAGCCCTTATTGGGAAAAGAAGTTTTATGTAACAGATACTGCCGCCACGCTCAATTATTCAAAGGACAATTATTTTTTCGCAGTACAGTCGGTTGATGCGGATGGGCATGAGAGTTTACCGGTGTTTCCTAAGCCGGTTAGATAGTTTGAGAGAGATTAGAGGCTATAACGAAAAGATGTCATTGCGAGGTACGAAGCAATCGCATGCTATACAGAGCGGCTTTGCTTCTGCGCGGTTGCCACGCTTTGCAATGACATGGTTGTGTTTATTTTTTCAGTAACCTTCATCTTTCCCATATTATTATGCTCCAGCTCCCGAGAGAAAACGAGAACAGCCATTATCTCAGAAGCAAGCTACCTAATCACCAACAACTACTTCACACTCTTGCGCTGAACAATAAAATATCCGGTAATAAATACCACCAGGGCTACAGCCATGCTTACAAATACATCTTTGGTAAAAACATCAATTTGTAATGAATGAGCTGGATCGCCGTGATTATTTTTTAACATGCTGCTGATGGCGGCCATGGGATGCGCATACGGAAACAGGTAACTATACTCCCAGCCTTTTGTAGCGGCCACAACACCGGCTATGGTACATACAAAACCGATCCCCATCGGCTTTAAAAAATCGGCCCAAAACAGACTGAGTAAAAACTGGATAGAAAGAATGCCCAATGACGACAGAAATAGTTTGAAATAGATCTGCGCCAGTTCTTTTTCCATATGGAAATCATCGAACCGTAATTCGGGCTTTACTATACTGAGCAGGTTGCCAAAACCTATGGTGAACAACACAAATAAAGCAAGGCACATAAATACGAGAAAAACGGCGTAAAAAAACTTAGCCGCATACACCGACCAGCGCGGGATTGGCAGGTTAAACAAAGTTTTCCAGGTATCGGCCCTGTGCTCAATACTGTTTACGGAGTATGCAATAAAGATGATATACATCGGCAACACCAACGAGCCCATAATGCCCAGGATAGCACCTGCAAACTGCAGCCAAAGCATCATTGGCGGCATTGATGTCAATTTTTCGCTTTTAGTGTAAAAGCCAATAAACAGCAAAACGCCTATCAGCAAAGGCAGCATTACGGAAGCCCAGAAGCCAAGCGTTTTACGGCTTTTGTAAAACTCCGAACGGAACGATAATATAAATCCTTTCATGGCTTAGGCGCTTTGGGTTATATCTAAGAATAATTTTTCGAGATCTTTTTGTTGTTTACCAATGCTGTAAACGGTTTGGCCGCCTTTGTTCAACATAGTATTGATATCGCCCATTTGTTGTTTGGAGATGTAGGGTATCATTAAATGATCGTCTGTTACTTCGGTAACATTAATATGGTTACGGGTTAGCAGGTTGGCGGCATCAACCGTATTTTCCGCTTCAATACGCACAAGCGGTTTGCTGATGGCTTGTAAATCGGCTATGCTACCCTGAAAAAGCATCGCGCCATTGTTGATGATGCCTACGTGGGTTGCCATCCGCTCAATTTCGGCCAGCAGGTGGCTCGATATAAAAACGGTTTTGCCATGTTGTGCAACCAATTTTTTCAGCAATTCACGAATCTCAATGATCCCGTTCGGGTCGAGGCCATTGGTGGGCTCATCTAAAATTAACAATTTAGGATCGGCCAGCAGGGCCAGCGCAATGCCAAGGCGTTGTTTCATCCCTAATGAATATTGCCCGGCTTTTTTATTGGCGGCATGGGTTAGCTGCACCAGGTCAAGCATATCTTCAACGCGCTGAGCAGGCACCTGTAATAATAAGGCCCTGTTCAATAAATTTTCCCTCCCGGTTAAATGCTGATATAAAGCAGGCTGCTCAATAAGCGAACCTATTTTTGAAAGTATGTTGATGCGGTTTGTTTTGATATCCTGCTCAAAGATGTTGATGTTACCTGCATCCGGTTTAAGCAAGTTGAGCAGTAATTTGATGGTAGTGGTTTTCCCGGCACCATTAGGCCCGAGAAAACCATATATACTTCCTTCCGGAACTTGCAGCGCCAGCGACTTAACTACCTGCTGCTTACCAAAGGTGAAGGAAAGCCCTTCGGTACTAATTACCATATATTATTGTTTTTTGCTACTGAGCAAACGGTTTTAACCATTACAAAACCTTTATGAAACAATGAGGTAGCATGTACTGCTGTGCGGCCAATTATTGCTGTTTCCTTTTTTTGCTCGAACTGGTAAGTTACACCCAAAATAAGGGCAAACATTACCGGGATCAATAACATGATAAAAGGATTTGAATTTTTGATAAGCGTTTTCATTGTGAGTGGTGATTTTATACAACAAAGGAATATCAAAAAAATAACCTGCTAAAATCATTTAGACCAACTCACTTTGTTTATAGATGAACGGTTTTATATACCTTTTAACCGGTTCATCGATAATAAAAGCCAGTTCATCGAAAAAAAGGGCGGCTACATATAAATAACCGGCCGATATCATTATCAAAATATTAAATTAGATGCCATACCCATAAACAAAAAGAGGATTTAAAAACAGCGAATGGAGGCTTCATTACCATTACCAAAACCCAGAACCGGCATTAAAACTGCCTGGATAATTTTTTGGCACCTGTTTTTCTGGACGGCCATTATATCCTTTTTTGTTTTCCTTGCCCGATTAAACGATGCGCAGCTCAGCAGCAAGGAGCTACTGGTGATATTTTTATTATATCCTACCATCAATATCAGTCTGTTTTACCTTAACTATCTCATTTACATACCCAATTTTCTTAATAAAAAACAATACTGGAAATACGCCGCTGCGGTGCTGGCAAGCATTGTGATTTATGGTATAGGTAAATACGGTGTTGGGCTTATATTTAAAGATATTGTACTGGTTCATCAAAAAGGCCATGTAACCGGTTTTGCTACTTATTTTTACAGCAGCATATTTACCAGCCTCATATTTGTGTTTTTGAGCACGGCCTTAAAATTCAGTACCGACTGGTTCCTGAACGAACGGATTCAGCGCGACCTGGAAAACCAGCGATTAATTGCCGAGCTGGCTTTTCTGAAATCGCAGATCAACCCGCATTTTCTGTTCAACTCTTTAAATAGCATTTACTCACTGGCCTATCAGCGTTCAGAAACCACCCCGGAGGCCATTTTAAAGCTTTCGGAAATTATGCGTTATATGCTCTATGAGTGTAACGATAATAAAGTTGATCTGAGTAAAGAACTTCAATACCTGCAAAACTATATCGACCTGCAAAAGATCCGCTTTGGCAGCAAGGCTTTTATTGATTTTAAGGTTGATGGCAACATTACCGATCAGAAAATAGAGCCACTGTTGCTCATCGCCTTTATTGAAAATGCTTTTAAACACGGCGTTGCCAATGATATTAACTCGCCAATTAAACTGCTTATCAACGTGGCCGATGGCAAACTTCATTTCTACATTCAAAACAAAAAACACAACAATAACCGCGACGCGGTGGGCGGGATTGGTTTAATAAATGTACAACGACGGCTCGATTTGCTTTATCCTGACAGGTATTCCTTAAAAATCAGAGATGAAGAATATACCTACACTTGCGAATTATCAATAGATTTATAGTTATAACCCATTATAACCATGACCTATCTGAAAAATTTGTTTACAGCCCTGCTTTTAGCGATATCGGCCATTCCAGCTATCGCACAAACCGATCCAAAGGCAACCGAAGTTTGGGACCCGGAACCCGAAGTAGTTTTACCGGGTGTTGGCAACAAGGCCCCATCAGATGCCATTATTTTATTTGATGGCAAAAACCTTGATAAGTGGACAGATCAGAAAGGTAATAAGCCGGGCTGGATTGTAAAAGACGGCATTGCAACCGTTAAACCAGGCAGCGGCTCCATCATTACCAAACAAAACTTTGCCGATTGCCAGCTGCATATCGAATGGCGCACACCCGCCGTTGTTAAAGGCGAAGGTCAGGAACGCGGCAACAGCGGTGTAATTATGCAAAGCCATTACGAATTGCAAATCCTGGACAGCTATAAAAACCGTACCTATTCAAACGGACAGGCCGGTTCTATTTATAAACAATACGTACCACAGGTAAATGCTTCGCTTAAACCGGGCGAGTGGCAAAAGTATGATATCATTTATACAGCCCCGCGCTTTAATATTGACAGCTCGGTAAAAACACCTGCTTATATTACGGTACTGCACAATGGCGTATTGGTGCAAAACCACGTAGCTATAAAAGGCACTGTGGCACATGTGGGCCAGCCAAAATATCAAAAACATCCCTTCGCCTTACCATTGTTAATACAGGAGCATGAGTTTCCGGTATCATTCCGTAATATCTGGATCAGGGAGCTTGGTGTTCAAAAGTTGTTGAACGGTAAGGATAAAAAAGGCTGGTATACCTATCTGGATACTTTGGGCAAGGATAACGACATACATAATAACTTTGCTATTGAAAACGGCATGGTGCATGTTATGGGTAAATACTTTGGTTACCTGGCCACCCAAAAATCGTACGATAATTATTACCTGAAAGTGGTATTTAAATGGGGGACCAAACAATACCACCCACGCGAAAAGGGAGCCCGTGACGCGGGTATTTTATACCATTTTGGCGAAGAGGATAAAGATGTGGTATGGCCACGATCAATAGAATGCCAGATCCAGGAGGGCGATTGCGGCGATATCTGGTGCGTACAACACACCAGCGTTGTTACGCCAAATAAATCGGCTATTGAGTGGGACCAACAGCGCGTTTACCGAACCGCCAATTTTGAAAACCCACGGGGCGAGTGGAACACTATTGAAATTATTTGTAACGGCAATCAGATTGAGCACTATGTTAACGGGCACCTGGTAAACTGGGGAGTAGCCTCTTTATCGCATGGCCGCATCCTTTTACAATCTGAAGGGGCCGAAATCTGGTATAAATCTGTTGAATTGACGCCGTTATAACAAAAACAGCTCACTAAAAAATTTAGAATAACCATTATTACATTATTTTTACGCTATGATCAGATGTTTGGTAGTTGACGATGAGCCTTTGGCGCTGCATATTTTGGAAGATTATATATCCAAAATGCCTTTTTTGCAATTGGTTAAAGCCACAACCAACCCTATCGAGGCGCTTACCATGGTGCAGGCCGCCGAAGCTGATCTGGTATTTTTAGATGTGCAGATGCCCGAACTTACCGGCATCCAGTTTTTAAAAATTGCCAACGGCAAAGCCAAGGTCATTTTAACCACAGCTTATCCGCAATACGCGCTTGAAGGCTATGAGCTTGATGTGGTTGATTACCTGCTGAAACCTATCGCGTTTGATCGCTTTTTCAAATCGGTACAAAAAGCTCAAGGCATTATTCAGCCGGTGCAGGCCAAACCACAACAGGTGGTTGTACAGGCCGAACCTGTGCAGCAGGATGACTTTTCGACGGATTTCATCTTTGTAAAAACCGAGCATAAAATTCAGAAGGTTTACCTGCACGATATCATGTTCATAGAAGGTTTAAAAGATTACATCAGCATTTTTACCTCTGCCGAGCGGATCATTACCCTGCAAGGCATGAAGAAAATGGAAGATGCCCTGCCCGAAAAACATTTTGTACGCGTACATAAATCGTACATTGTTGCCCTCAATAAAATAGATAGCATTGAAAGAAGCCGCATCCAGATAGGCGATAAGATCATCCCCGTAGGCGATACCTATCGCGACGAGTTTTTCAGGATGATTGAGAATAAGAATATTTAGGGGTTAAATTTTCGCGATAAGTCCGAATACCTAATTAATATGTCATTGCGAGCGAAGCGTGGCAATCTTGTAGCCAATGCATATCCGCCCTGTATAGCTACGAGATTGCCACGTCGCCCCAGTGCTTTTACCACCCCTGCTCCTCGCAATGACATGATTTATTTATTCTTCAAATAATCCTTTACTTTACAACTTACCTATTTAAAAAATATATTTCATAGAAGTGTATTTTTTGTATTTTACGCGGTCATTCATCCTATAAAACACACTATGAGTTACCAGGTAGACCTGACCAATTGCGACAGAGAACCCATCCACATCCCCGGAAAAATTCAATCGCACGGTTTTTTGATCGCTGTGAACAGCAAGTCGTACAACATTTCCTATATCAGCCAAAATATTGAAAGCTATACCGGTGTCAATGCCACCGGGTTATTAGGTAAAAATATTACTGAGCTTGAAGAGCAATTAGCTATAGCGAGCGATACCGCATCATTACAGCAGTTGTTAAACCTGGCAAAAGGCTCAAAAAGTTCCGACACCATCAACCCATTGGCTATTGATGTAAAGGGAAGTAATTACAACCTTATCATCAGCCATTCGGTAAATGACCTGGTGCTGGAGTTTGAGCCAACCAAATCAGATCTTGGTTATGATATTCAGAAAACCATTGGCCGTTCGGTAGCCGAGATCCTGAGTGGTAAAAACTTATCCATACTGCTGCAAAACGCGGCATTCGAAATAAAAAAGATCATCAATTACGACAGGGTGATGATCTATAAATTTAATGAAGACGGCCATGGCGAGGTTACTGCCGAAGTAAAGAACGATGACCTGGAACCATTTTTAGGTTTACATTACCCGGCATCGGATATCCCCAAACAGGCCCGCGAGCTTTATAAGATCAATCTTACCCGTATCATAGCCGATGTAAATTCAGACAGCTCGGCTATTATTACTTACGAGGAAGGGGCAGCACCGCTTGATCTTACCCATTCGGTATTGAGGGCAGTGTCGCCTATCCATATCCAGTATTTAAAAAACATGGGCGTCGGGTCGAGCTTTAGTATCTCGCTTATCGCTCATGGTGAACTTTGGGGGCTCATCGCCTGCCATAATTATTCGCCAAGGTTTATCGACTATAAATCGCGCGATGCCTCTAAACTGATAGGCCAGATCCTCTCGTCGGCATTGGAGTACCGGCAGGACGAGGAAGATTCGGCAAAACTTCATGAACTGGGCGAGGCTGCCAACACCATTGCCGATTATATTAAAAAGGATACTGATTTTACTTTCGCGTTAACCCGCAATAAAGTCACGATAAAAGATGTTACTACCGCCACAGGGGCGGCACTGATATATGACGGCGAAATAAACACCATTGGACAAACACCTACAGAAGGGCAAATTGCCGATATAGTTGAATGGCTTAAGGTAAATATGGTGGATACTATTTATAGTACTTACCGTTTTCCTGAAATATTCCCGGCGGCAAAAGATTACAGCGATGTTGCCACTGGCATTTTATCCTGCAGCCTGTCGCGCGAACTTGGCGAAATGATAATCTGGTTTAAACCAGAACAGGTAAAATCTATCACATGGGCGGGCAATCCCGAAAAACCGGTTGAGGAAACCGCCGATGGTCTGTTACAACTTTCGCCGCGAAAATCATTTGACAGCTGGACTCAAATTGTTAAAAACACGTCCGAAAAGTGGAAACATGACGAGATCACCGCGGTTTTAAAAGTACGGGAAGATGTTATTTATGCCATCAACCGCAAAGCCAATGAAATCAGGATTCTGAATGAGCGCCTGCAATTGGCCTATGACGAGCTGGATACTTTTAGCTATACCATATCACATGACCTGCGCACCCCGCTGTCATCCATAAAAAACTATTCGGAGCTTTTACTGGCGAGCAATAAAAGTCTGGATGAACCGGCTAAGAAAATGCTCGACAGGATCATTAAGGGTACCGATAAAATGCACATGCTCATTAAAGAGATATTGCATTATTCGCGCGTGGGCCGTGCCGAAATAGAGACAACGCCAATTGACATGGGCCTGTTACTAAATGAAATTAAAAGGGAGGTACTATCGGCCCTTAATCCCGAAAATATTGAATTTACCATTGGTGAAACACCATCCATTCAAGGCGACAGCGTGATGATAACCCAGGTTTTTACTAACCTGATTAACAATGCTGTTAAATACTCTTCAAAATCAACACCATCAAAAGTTAAGGTTGAGGGGATAGTCAGGAACAGCGAGATCGTTTATTCGGTATCTGATAATGGCGTTGGTATCGACGTAAATTATTATAACCGTGTATTTGAACTATTTAAACGCATGGATAATGCTCTGGAATTTGAGGGCACCGGCGTTGGCCTTGCCATTGTAAAACGTATTGTTGAAAAACACAAAGCGCGTATTTGGTTTGAGAGCAAGTTAGGATTTGGCACGGTTTTTTATATATCTTTTAAAATTAGTTAGTTGTGAGTTCGCCCGATATATTATATGTTGAAGATGACGAGGATTTTGCATTCATAATGCAGCATGCCGTACAAGAAGTGAAAGACGGACTTACCGTTAAGATCATTGACAATGGGAAAGATGCGTTGGAACAGCTAAAGCAGCTTACCGAAGCAAGGGTAAAACCGAAACTTATACTGCTTGACCTTAACCTGCCGGGCCTTTCGGGCCTCGATTTGGTGAAACGCATCCGTGAAATCCCGTTTTTAAAATATACGCCGGTTGTATTTTTTTCTACATCCGATAATCCAAAAGATGTCAAAGCATCGCTTGAATTTGGCGCTAATGCTTATTTAACCAAGCCTGCCGGCTATTTAAACCTGGTGAACTGCGTTGAATCACTGTACAATTTTTGGTTCACTAAAAACCTGAATGTCAATTAAAACGTTGAAAAAAATATTAGTTATTGAGGATGATGCCGATATAGCCGACATCATGGGAATTGCCTTATGCGACAAATATGAAGTTGAGGTAAAACGCGACGGCTATGAAGTTGTAGCACAAATAGAACGCTTTGCGCCGGATTTGATTTTACTTGATAACTATATAGGACAACGGCAGGCCCGGGAAATCATCAAAGAGATCCGCGAGGTTGATGACCACAGAACTATACCCTTTGTATTATTTTCAGGCCATGAAAACATTATTCAACTGGCTGAAAATCTAAACGCTACATCTTACCTCGCTAAACCCTTTGCACTTGACGATCTTTATAAGTGCATTGATAATATTTTAGCGGCGTAAAAACGCATACTTTATGCTTCATGAAAAAATAAAACAAGCTACAGCACATCTGCATGATCAGCTTGAACAAAAAATGTTTGTTGGGCAAATTATGAATGGCTCGCTTACATTTGAACAATATCAAACTATATTGACGGTAAACTATGCTACGCACCTTACAGTAGAAGAGTTTTTATTTGACGGTCTCAGCGATGAATTCCGTCAAAAACTGGATATCGGAAACAGGGTAAAACTACCTTCTCTTCTCCGCGATTTGGAGGAGATCAACTCAGCAACAGGCAGTTCTCCTAAAAATACTCCTGATTTTATTGATCTCAGCAGCGATGCAGCAATCCTTGGTCCAATGTATGTATTGGAGGGGGCCACCCTTGGAGGCAATGTGATCGTAAAACGGCTTAAAACTAATGAGCATTTGTTCCCGTACAATCTGAACTATCATTATTACCAGGTTTACGGAGATCAGCTTGGTTTAAAATGGAAACAATTTTTGGAAGTGCTCAACGCGCTACCTGAAACTGAACACGAAGCCGCGATACAAAATGCAGTAAGCCTATTTGAGTACATGGCAAATACCAAAGTAGCAACTACTACGGTAACGCTTGTGCCGCCGGAGGTATAAAAAATATTAACCCCCGTCATTGCGAGGAACGAAGCAATCGCGAACTATACAGAGCGGCTCTGCCCATCTGGGATTGCTTCGTTCCTCGCAATGACGAGGTTAAACAAGAAAGGCGATGCTGAAGCATCGCCTTTCTTGTTTAGGATATCTTAATCCAGCGCGTCAGCTGTGTCCTTCTCTCCTATCTGTTGACGCCACATAGCGTAATACAAACCTTTTTGGGCTATCAGATCGGCATGTTTGCCGCCTTCAATAATGCGGCCTTTTTCCAGTACATAAATACTATCAGCATGCATAATGGTTGACAAACGGTGGGCTATCAGGATAGTAATATGATTTTCCCTTTCGGATACATTACGGATAGTTTCTGTGATCTCCTCTTCGGTAATAGAATCAAGCGATGAGGTAGCTTCGTCAAATACCAGGATATCCGGCCGGCGCAATAATGCTCGTGCTATAGAAAGGCGCTGCTTTTCGCCACCCGAAACTTTCACACCACCTTCACCAATTACTGTACTTAAACCTTTATCGGCACGGGCCAGCAGGGTTTGACAGGCGGCACGCTGCAACACATCCATACATTCCTCATCGGTAGCGTTCGGGCGCACAAATTGCAGGTTTTCTCGGATGGTGCCTGAAAATAACTGTGTATCCTGGGTTACAAAACCAATTTTTTCGCGAAGCTGATCAAGGTCAATTTCTTTACTTAATGTGCCGTTATACAAAATATCCCCCTGCAAAGGTTGATACAAGCCTACCAGTAATTTCACCAGCGTTGTTTTACCTGAACCCGAAGGGCCTACAAACGCAATAGTCTCGCCTGAATTAGTTTCAAAACTGATATGATTAAGCGCGTTACGGTTTGCAGTTAGGTGTTTAAAGCTAACATCGTTAAAAGTTAAAGTATCTACCTTTTCAAGCAATACCGGCTTTTCCGGTTTTTTATCAATTGGGATGCTCAATATCCTGTTGAAGTTACCAAGTGATACTTCGGCCTCACGCCATGAAAGGATCACGTTACCCAACTCCTGCAACGGATTAAATAAAAAGAATGAGTAAAATAAAAAGCTGAAATACTGGCCCGGTGAAATAGTTCCTTTAAAGATGAGCATTAACAAAACCACTACCATTACGCTGCGCACAAAGTTTACCGTAGTACCTTGCACAAAGCTCATACTGCGCACGTACTTCACTTTCATCAGTTCCAGGTCGAGGATTTTATAGGTGGTATTGTTTAACCGGGCTATTTCCTGTTTGGCCAAACCTAAACTTTTCACCAACTCGATATTCCTTAATGATTCGGTTGTTGAACCTGCAAGGGCAGTTGTTTCGGCTACGATGGTCTTCTGGATTTTTTTGATCCTGCGGCTCATAGCCATACTCACAAATGTGATGATAGGTATTGCCGCGAAATACACCAGCGTAACTTTATAGCTTACGCTTACCGAGTAAACAATTACAAACACCATCCCGATGAGCGAAACAAATAGGATGCTGATAAAAGAGGTGATAAACTTTTCGCAATCCAAGCGTACCTTTTGCAGTATGCCCAGGGTTTCGCCGCTGCGCTGGTCTTCAAATACCTGGTATGGTAATTCAAGCGAGTGTTTTAAACCGTCTGCATACATTTCGGCACCCACTTTTTGGGTGATGATATTGGTAAAATAATCCTGGAAGTTTTTTGCTATCCGCGATACCATAGCAACACCTATGGCCGCCCCAACAAGTAATAATACTTTGTTCAAATATTCGTCATAGTGGAGAGATGTGCGTTGCTCAATAACACGGTCAACAATACGACCGGTTATCCATGGATCCAACAGCGAAAAGCCTATATTCATTGCCGCCAGGAAAAGTGCAAATACTACAATCCAGCGGTGTTTTTTTAAGTAAGAGATTAATACATTCATGTTTCAACAGCAAACATAAAAAAAGGGAACGGCTAAGTAGCTCATTCCCTTTTAATTTGACATAAGGTTAATATTAAACCGTCATGATATCTTTCTCTTTAGCTTCTGAAAGTTGATCAACTTTAGCGATGTAAGCATCGGTAAGTTTTTGAACTTCAGCTTCGCCTGTTTTTATTTCGTCTTCAGAAACACCTTCTGATTTTAATTTTTTGATCTTCTCGTTAGCATCTTTACGGATGTTACGAACAGCTACCTTACCGGTTTCAGCTTCGGCTTTTGCTTTCTTAACCAGGTCACGACGACGCTCTTCAGTAAGTGGCGGTACATTGATACGGATTATGATACCGTCGTTTTGTGGGTTAACACCTAAGTTAGCTTCTTTAATAGCCTTTTCGATAGGGTTTAACAATGATTTTTCCCAAGGCTGAACAACAATGGTACGGGCATCAGGGGTGTTAACGCTGCCTATCTGGCTTAATGGTGTTGGGGTACCATAGTAATCAACCCTGATATCGTCAAGTAATGAAGGGCTTGCCTTACCTGCACGTATTTTATTTAATTCGCTATCTGCATGGTCAATGGCTTTATCCATTAAAGCCTTTGCATCGTTCACTTGTTTTTTAATGAGTTCGCTCATCGGTTTTTAAATTTTCAACAAAAATAGTAAAATCTATCAGTTTACGGCTTTGGTATTTGGGTTCAATTAAAAAGCATTTAACAATAAATAACATTATTTAACATTTATATATTATTAAACGATGGGTATATTAGTATAAAATATTATCGCCATGAAAAAAACCTTACTCCTTGTCACAATCATAGCCTGTGCAGGCCAGCTCAAAGCACAAAGCATCAATAAGGTGCCTAACAACAATAACGCTTTCGATAAATTTTTTAACCTGAAACCTTTAAAGGCAGATAGCAACCTATCTAAATTAATCCCTGTACTTCCGCAAAAAGGACTTTTAAATAATAACAGCGCTTTGTTAAACACCCGTGAGCTTATTGCTGATGAAACGGTTTACAGTCGTATGCCGGTTGTTAAAACCTATCCGCAGGACAATATGCCGATTGTTAAAACAGACGAGCCGGGTGTAAAATATCATATGCTGATTAAAAGGATAGATATTGTTAATCCGGACACAGTTAGGATTAGGAAAGAAAAAGTTACTCCGTAGCCAGCTCGTCAGGCAATAAAGCAATGCCTTCCTTACCCTTCGCTTTTTTCCTTTTCTCTACTATTTGATCAAAACTCTTTTCGTAATCGGGGTGGTTGGTGCCCATCAGTCTGTCCCAGATATTGAAATACAGGCCGTAATTACACTTCACCAGGCGGTGGTGCATATTATGGTGGGTTGACGTATTATGCCATTTGAACAACTTGTGCGTAGTAAAACCTTGGGGGAAAAGTTCATATCCTAAATGCCCGGTCACGTTTAGCAATAACGAATACAATGAAAATACAGTGAGCGCGGTGCCGTGATAAGGAATGGTAAAAGCAATAAGTGGCACTATACCTATTTCTACAACAGCCTCCAGCGGATGAAAAGCATAAGCGGCAAATGGTGTTGGATTGGTAGATAAATGGTGCGTTTTGTGCATCAGCTTAAACAAGGGCTTCCAATGCATAGCGCGATGGGTCCAGTAAAAATAGGTATCATGCATCAGGATCATCAGCCCGATACTCAAAAAATAATAAGCGTATCCTTTATCGCTGATGCTTGGGTAGATCCTTGTTAAATGCTGCTTACTGGCGAAGATCACCAGCATGATCACAGCGCCGAATATCAGTATCGTAAAAAAGGAATAAACTATTTCTCTAAGGATGTGCTTATTTTCGGGATAACGCTGCTGAATCTTCGCATACCAATATGCCCTTTTGCGCCACACATAAAAAAACAGATAAAACGCACCTGCAAATACAAGATAGCGTCCGGCTATTGAAAGCAGAACCCTGGAAACTTCTATTATTTTTTCGATGGATATTTTAAAAATCCTTATTCAAAACTTTTTCCAGTTCCGCGAAGCTGATATTCATTTTAACCCGCCCCTGTTTGGCATAAGAAATCTCGCCGGTTTCTTCAGATACAATGATTGCCGTTGCCTCATTTGCCTCGGTTACACCAATGCCTGCCCTGTGACGCAGACCGAACTGTGCCGGCAGATCTGTTTTTTCGGTAAGCGGCAAAATACAGCTTGCCGATTTAATCTTATTCTCCGAGATCACCACGGCGCCATCGTGCAGCGGACTGGTTTTTTGAAAAATGCTTTCCAGCAAACGTTTTGATATTTTAGCCTCCACAACCTCGCAGCTGTTTTGGTAAAACTGTTCGTCATAATATTTAGCGAAAACAATAAGCGCTCCTGTACGGGTTTGCTTCAGGCTTTTGCAGGCATCAATTATTGGTTTAATACGGGCATAATTATTTTTCTCTACTTCAGATTTTCCGAAGAAATATTGCCACCAGGCCTTATTGCGTTGTAAAGAAGCATTTTTACCTACCAACAATAAAAACCGCCTCACTTCCTGCTGAAACACTACAATGATAGCAATGATCCCCACATCAACAAACTTACCCAGTATAATAGTAAGCAGCTTCATGTCCAAAGCTTTCACCACAAAATTCAAAGCAAATATCACCGCGAAACCGATGAAGATATTGGCCGCGATGGTGCCTCTGATAAGGTTATATAACTGGTAAATGATCAATGCCACCAGCAATACATCAAGAATGGAGAAGAAACCTATTTTAGGGAAGAGGGATTGTAAGGACTGCATTTACGAAGTTAATAAGTTTACCCGAACATAAACGCCGGAAGGGTGGTAAATATGATCAACCTCCCGGTAACCGTAGTCATTTTACATACCGGTGGTATTGTTTCAGGGAATGTACGGGCCTCCCGGCACGCCCCAACCCCATACAGGCATCGGCGTATCGGCGCTTTCTGTCGTAGTATCTGTTTGCGAGTTCAACACGGCTATGCGTGTCCCCCATTCCAGGTAAGCCATAAAGGCCGAACGAAACTCGGGGTCATCTGGAAGTGAAAGTTCATCGGCAGTTTGCAGCAACAATTCAATCCAGCGTTTGCGATGCGCTTCGGTTAAATATTTCTGCAAATGTTTATTGATCATAGCGTAGTGGCTGCCCTCGGTTTCACTGTAAGTTTTGGGACCGCCAAAAACTTCGCTTACAAAATGTGCCACATGCATCCGGTGCTCGGGCGACATATGCTTAAATACAGGCTCCAGCAGCTCATCGGCCAAAACCTTATCATAAAACTTATTGAAAAGCTGTTCAAAAGCAAGTGTACCACCCGCCCATTCAAACAGTGTAGGGATTGTAGCTGTCATAATTGTAAAAACCGGTTATGATAAAGATAGGTACCCTATTTTAAAAAGCCAGTAATTACTTGCAGCAATAAATTGAATTATTTATTGCGCTCGGTCGTAAACCTTACCAGTTGCTCCAATCCGCGATGCGAATCACTATCGGGGAAAGTATTCAGAATCTCGAAAGCCTCATCCTGGAAACGTTTCATTTGCGTTTCGGCATATTGAAGGCCGCCGGTATCTTTTACAAACTTGATGATCTCTGCTATCTTTTTTGGATCCTCGTTATGGTTTTTCACCAAGTTTATCACACGCTTTTTTTCTGAACTGCTACAGTTGGCCAGCGCGTAAATAAGCGGAAGGGTAACTTTTTTCTCTTTGATATCTATACCTAATGGTTTACCCACATCATCGGTACCAAAATCAAACATATCATCCTTGATCTGGAACGCGATACCTATCTTTTCGCCAAAAAGGCGCATTTTCTCAACTACCTCATCACTTGCTCCGGCAGATGCAGCACCACAGGCACAACATGACGCGATAAGCGAGGCCGTTTTTTGCCTGATCACATCGTAATAAACAGGTTCGCCAATATCCATGCGGCGCACCTTTTCTATCTGCATCAGCTCGCCCTCGCTCATTTGCTTAACGGCGTCAGATACGATGCGGAGCAACTGGAAATCATTATTATCTATAGAAAGTAACAGGCCTTTGGACAGCAGGTAATCTCCTACCAAAACGGCTATCTTGTTTTTCCATAAAGCGTTGATAGAGAAAAATCCACGACGCTGATAAGAGTTATCAACTACATCATCATGCACAAGCGACGCAGTATGTAATAACTCAACCAATGCAGCCCCGCGATGCGTAGCCTCGTTGATGCCCCCGCAAATGCTGGCCGAAAAAAACACGAACATCGGGCGGATCTGCTTTCCTTTACGCTTTACAATATAATGCGTGATACGGTCAAGCAGCGGGACAGAACTTTTCATCGAGGTTCTGAATTTCTCCTCAAACGCATCAATATCAGCAGCAATAGGTTTTTTAATGTCGTTGATGCTCAGCATTGCAACCAAAACAGTATTTTATGTTAACCACCGCCATGTGACAGTGCGGAGCAAACATAAGCTAAAATTATTTATCTGCATTAAAGCCTACTATTTTTTACTCAAATTAAACCAAAGCATACAATTACCGTCATACTAATGCGAGTGCAATTTTTGTAAGTAGAGTTAAGTTTTTGTGAAAGCGGGGCCGGTTAAAACGGGCTTCGCTTTTTTATTGATTGTAAAGGCAAATATTTTACCTTTGCACTCCACTATTTACACGGAGAGGTGTCTGAGTGGTCGAAAGAGCACGCCTGGAAAGTGTGTATACTCCAAAAGGGTATCGAGGGTTCGAATCCCTCCCTCTCCGCTGATTTTCATACCAAAAATGACTGAAAGCCTGTTTTTCGCACGAAAACAGGCTTTTTGCTTTAAACCAACAAGCTGTTTTATACGCCGTTTCGCATGATTCTGGTGAGTAATTCGGTGAGTAAAGTTAATCAATTGATTAACTCACCAGAAAGGCACTAAAATACTGATTGACAGCCAGTTCAAAAAATGAACATCTTGTCAGAAAATGGCCGCAAACCGATATTTGTTTAACCATTTAGTGAGTCATTATGAAGACAATTTTCAGTGTGCTCTTTTATTTGAAGAGACCAAAGGGCTATCAGACAGGTCCTATGCCTATCTACATGCGCATTACGATTGACAGTAAGCGCACAGAAATCACCACCGGTCGTGAATGTGAACCTTCGCAGTGGATCCCATCAGCAGGGCGAATGAAGGGAACGAAAGAAACCGTAAAATCGCTCAATAATTACCTCGACACCCTACGCGCGAAGATCGATGACGCGCATTCGGCAATGATCAAAGCGGGAGATGACATTACCGCAGAGAGTTTGAAATGTCGTTTCCTGGGCAAAGAAGAAAGCCCGAAAATGCTCATCGAAATCTTTAAAAATCACAACCAGAAATTCGGTAAGCTCGTCGGCAAAGAAAATTCAAAAGGTACACTAAGCCGGTATAAAATATCGTTGAGCCATACACAGCGCTTTCTCAAGTGGCGTTTTAATCTTTCAGATATTCCTGTCAAAAAAGTAGATCACCAATTCATTACGGATTATGATTTCTGGCTAAGATCAGAGCGCAATTGCGGCAATAATTCGGCCGTTAAGTACATGAGGAACTTTAAAAAGATCATCACCATCTGCCTGGATAACGGCTGGATTGATCGCAACCCATTCCTGAAATACAAAGGCAAAACGAAACGGGTTCACCGGGTATGCCTGGAACAAGACGACCTGAACCGTATTGCCGAAAAGAACTTTTCGTCTGCACGACTTGAACAGATCAGGGATATTTTCCTGTTCAGCTGCTACACGGGCCTGGCGTACATTGACATTAAGAATCTACACCGTGAGCACCTGACTAACCGCTACGACGGCGAAATATGGATCATGACCAATCGCCAAAAAACTGATATCCCAACCCGGGTCCCGCTTTTACCGCAGGCTATTGAGCTCATACGAAAATATGAGTATCATCCGAAGTGCGCCAATACCGGGCTGCTCTTCCCGGTACCCTCCAATCAAAAGGTCAACGACTACCTGAAGGAGATCGCTGAACTCTGTAAGATCAAGCAGCCCCTTACCTTTCATATCGCACGACATACTTTTGCTACTACGATAACGCTGGCCAACGATGTGCCTATAGAAAGCGTGTCTGTTATGCTGGGCCATGCGAGTATCAAAACCACACAGGAGTATGCTAAAGTGCTAAATCTGAAACTAAGCAGGGACATGAGCGCCCTTCGATCAAAAATTGGCTCATGAAAATTGATGCCTGTCTACCAACAACTTAAAAATACAAAATATTATATGGAAGCATCGAAATCGATCATCGGTGATATACAATCGATAATAAGTACGGCGAGAGAATCGGCAGTTCGCTCTGTAGATTTTGAACGTGTCAGGATGTACTGGTACATTGGCCGACGTATCTTCGAAGAAGAGCAAGATGGTCAGGAACGCGCCATTTATGGCGAACGCCTGATCCCATACCTTTCCGAAAAACTCATGCCTCAATTCGGGACTGCGTTCTCTGCGAGGAACCTTAATCACTTCAGGCAATTTTACAGGAGCTTTCCAATTGTGAACGCACTGCGTACACAATTGACATGGACGCATTACCGCTCCCTTTTAAGTATGGAAACAGCGGAAAAAAGAGATTTCTACATAGGTGAAACAGTTAAGAACAACTGGACATCAAGGCAAATGGAGCGTCAGATCAATAGCCAGTTGTATGAACGTCTGCTGTTAAGCACGGATCAAGACAGAGTCCTCTCGGTAGCCCGAAATGAAAAGCAATCCGAAGCCCCACAGGAGATCATCAAAGACCCGATGGTTTTAGAGTTCCTGGGCCTCAAACAGGAAGCAGCTTACTTTGAAAGGGACATCGAGTCCGCGCTGATCACGCATCTTCAGGAATTTATGCTGGAACTCGGAAATGGATATTCTTTTGTAGCGCGTCAAAAACGGATACATCTGAACGGTGATGATTTTTTTATCGATCTGGTTTTTTACAACAGGCTGCTTCAATGTTTCGTGATCGTTGAACTGAAGACACATAAAATTACTCATCAGGATATAGGGCAGCTACAGATGTATGTAAATTATTTTGACCGGGTTGAAAAGCTGGCACATGAAACGCCTACGGTCGGTATACTTTTATGCCTGGAAAAAAACGATACTGTCGTCAAATTTTCTTTGCCGGAAAACAGCAACATTTTCGCGACCCGTTATCAATTATATCTGCCTACTGCGGATCAGTTACTGACAGAAGTTCAAAAGGAATTGAAGAAGCAGCAAAGATTAAATGACCAATAAATGCTATGTAATCCCTCGAATTTGATGTGGTTGTTTGCGGCATCAAATGTTTAAACCTAAAATATACTTTAAAGAAATCACATCCGACTCGGATAACATCGGATAACAGGAACGGTCACTGCTGCGATTTTTGCTTCATAATTCTTAATTAAATATTATGGCGGCAATCGAGTTACTTACCAGAGACGACTTGCAGCAATTTCGGCTGCAATTGTTAGAGGATATTAAATCCATCATCTCGGCACCAAAAGTACAAGCAAAGCAATGGCTTAAAAGCGCGGAAGTCCGTAAATTGCTCAGTATATCTTCAAGCACATTGCAAACCCTTCGCATTAACGGAACTATCCGGTTTTCACGTGTCGGCAAGATCATGTATTATAAAAATGACGATATTCTGAAATTATTGGAGGGCGAGAATTGAGTCAAGCATTCAGGCAATTGCAGCGCTTTTATGACAGGGCCAACCGGGACAGTCGCCTTCTGCCAAGCCATATCAGTTTATATTTCGGACTGATATGGCTTTGGAGCATCAATGAGTTTTCACCAAAATTAAAGATAGCAAGGAAGGAACTCATGGCACTTTCACATATCAACTCAATTGTAACGTATCATAAATGCATAAAAGATTTAACTGACTTCGGATACTTCGAATATCGCCCTTCTTTCAATTCTTATAAAGGCTCTGAAATCCGCCTGCTGCTCTAACGGTGCAACCAAATTGAAATACAATTTTGAGGGATACCGTCTTTTTAGCGAGTGTTTGTACTTTTGATAATGTTATATTTAAATCTTTGAAATAAAGACGCTTCCTTGGTAATAATCTCCGCATCTGCAAGCATACCTTGCTTCAACGTGATCTCATTGCCTTTTTTGTCAATCTTATCAATATCAACAAAGGCGGAATAGAGACTGTCTTTTAACGGAACATCTCCAATTGACTTAATTTTTCCTTGCAACATGCCATATTCTTCAAACGGATAGCTCCTTAGTTTGATTAATACCTGTTGCCCTATATGGACTTTCCCCATATTGTATTGTGGAATATACATTTCCCCTAATGTTTCTTGACCTTGGTTATATATATAAAATAGGGTTTGTCCGGAATTTAGGATTTGATTTTCCTGCAAAAGTCCATTGAAAATTACCGTGCCGCTTTCAGTTGAGCATATCACATATTTAGCTCGCCAGTCCTCACATTGACTGATCATACTGTTAATCGCCAGTAAAAATTTAGTTTTTCCTTCAGAGACCTGATTATTTAATTCCAGAAGCTCTTTTTGTTTAGCCGCTAATTCAGCGTTGCTACTAATTAAAGAGCTCTCTGTTTGCATTAACGGCATCTTTTTATTGAGGTATTTGCTCTGCTGCTGCCTGAATTCTGATGTGGCCTCAACCTTTTGGTTCATCAGCTTTTGGTGCATGACGAATTCCTCTTCAGCAATCTTCAAATCTTGCTGTTGAACCTTTTTCTGATCTTCCAGATGATTTTTTTGAATGGCCAGGTTTCTCAAATCCTGATACAATAAATTTCTTTTCTTTAAATATAAACCTTCCCCAATTGAGGCCTTATATAACAGTACTGCTTCCTGAAATGATTGATAGGCCCCTTCCAATTCTCCCAAGTTTTCGGTATTTGAAATGGTATTGAGGCGCTTGTTGTCAACGATCCCATTTAGTAAGCAATTGCGCGATTGTTTCAATTCGCCAAGTAATTTCAAAACTTCGTCATGGCTTGCTATACTTTCTAAGTATGCCATGACCTGGCCTTCAAAAACCTGATCATGATCTTTGACAAATAGCTTCACGATTTTACCGTTCACTTTTGCAGCAAGCGGCTTAGCATTGTTTTCCGATGAAACTTTTAAGCTCGTCCTAATGACATCGGGGTAACTGATAACTGTAGAAAGAATAAGCAGTCCAATTATAATAAGCCAGAAAACAGTAGTACCCCAGCGCACAATCCATGAAGGTACTTTGAAAATGATGTCATTTATGTCTTCGCTGTAGACTGGCCGGTGATTTTTTATGATTGATTCCATATCAAACTCCAAGTTCAAGTTGATTTTTGACAAGATTAAAATAATGCCCTTTCATTAAAGTCAGTTCATCATGGGTACCCTGCTCTAAGACCTTTCCCTTATCCATAAATATGATGTTGTCGGCGTCTCTGACGGTGCTTAAACGATGAGCAACAATTACAACCGTACGCTTTTCGAAAAATTCCTTTAAGTTATTGGTGATTATTCGTTCATTATTGGCATCGAGCGCATTTGTCGCTTCATCAAAAAAAAGGTAGTGAGGATCTTTATAGACGGCTCTTGCAATCAGGATTCGTTGTCGCTGTCCCTGGCTAATGCCGTTACCCTCCGCACCAATTTTAGTATTTAGCCGCAATGGGAGGCTGTCGATAAAATCGCTGATATTGGCTATCTTTAAAGCGTGTTTTAGTTTATCATAGTCGGGATACTGATCACCTACAGCAATATTTCTTTCTATGGTATCGGAAAATATAAAACCATCCTGCATTACAACGCCACAGCTGCTGCGCCAACTTTTAAATGCAATCTGGTTAAGTTGCAGGTTTCCGATAAGTATTTCACCTCTTTGTGGTTCATAAAAACGGAGTAACAATTTCAATAGCGTTGTTTTGCCGCTTCCGCTCGTCCCCACGATGGCCGTGGTTTTTCCTTCAGGGATGATCAGGTTAATATTTTTCAATACAGGCTCATTACCCGCCGACGGATAGCAAAATGTTAAGTCATTAATACAGAGACTTTTATTTTCCGGTAGTTCATTATTTAATGTGCGGTCTATTGGTTCTTCGTCTGATAGTTGATGAATTTCGTTTAATCGCTCTAAGCTGATTCGGGCATCCTGAAACCCTTGTATAAAACCCAATAATTGGTCTACCGGGCTATTTAATTGTCCAACAATATATTGAATAGCTACCATTGCGCCTAATGATAACGAGCCATTAATAACGGCTTTGGCGGTAAGGAATGTGATCAGTAAGTTTTTGCTTTCATTGATCAATGTAGCCCCGCCTTGCTGGTACTGGCTCAATGCAAGACTTTTGACATTAAATTTGAACAATCTCGCCTGGAGGTGCTCCCATTCCCAACGCTTTGCCTGCTCACAATTATTCAGCTTTATTTCCTGCATTCCGTTAACCAACTGGACAACATTGCTTTGGTTTTTCGAAGCTACTTCAAATGACTTATAATTAAGTAAACGGCGTCTTCCGAGGAACGCCGTGATCCAGGCAATGTATAATGCACTCGCTAATGCAAAAACGGAAAAAATGGAAATCTTGTAGTAAATGAGCACAAAAGAGAACAACAATAGGTTTACCAGTGAGAAAAGCGTAGTGAGCGCGGAACCGGTTAGAAAACTTTCAATTTTCTTTTGATCGTTCATGCGTTGCATAATATCTCCGGTCATTTTCGTATCGAAGAAACTTATCGGAAGTTTCATCAATTTGATCAAAAAGTCCGTTAGGATGGAAATATTTACGCGCGTACTGATATGCAGCAATATCCATGACCTGATAAATTCAACTGATACCCGGCCGACAATCAGAAATATCTGGGCGAGCAATATGACTTGTATAAAATTCAGATTACGTGTATTAACACCGATGTCGACAATTGATTGAGTTAGAAACGGTACAATGAGCTGTAACAAACTAGCCAACGCTAGCCCCAATAATAATTGAAAAATCAACTTTCGATAACCGATCAAGTATAAAAAAAGCGAAGACCAACTCACGGCGTGTTGGTCCCTGTCTTCCTGTTCGTAAAATTGTGGCGAAGGACTTAGTAAAAGCGCAATTCCTTCAAGTGTATTTGGATCGCTGATCCAATTTTCTTTTACATCGGCGCCGGTAAGTTTAATTAAGCCCACTCCCGGATCTGCAATCCAATATGTTTCTCTCTGAATTCTATAAAGAATTACAAAATGGTTTTGCCTCCAATGCAAGATCGCTGGTAACTCAATATCATTTAACTGCTCGAAGGTCAATTTTACACCCAATGTACGGAAGCCAATTTTTTCCGCTGCTTCACTAACTCCTAATAAGGAAACCCCGCTCCGGCTGATCTGGCAAAGGTTCCTCAGTTCCTGTAGTTGGATGGTGCGGCCATAGTGCTTAGCGATCATTCTTAAACAGGTTGGCCCGCAGTCCATCTGATCATGCTGCTTGAAAAAGTTGAATTTTTCCGCCATAAAAATTGATTTAGGTCCATTCGCAGGTTATGGGGTTATACCTGCATTTTAAAGGTTTATCAGTTGCATCCGAAACAAATGCTCTGCAATCAGTGCACATATATCTGAATTCGCACATTCGGCATATGCTAATTTTATCTTTGCTAATTGTCCAACATTCTTTAAATACGTCTGACTTAACTATGTCCTTCAAACTGCTAGAATTTATCTGGCCGTAACTTTTGGTCAACGACGGGCAGTTTTTGATATTTCCGAACTGATCAACAGCTACCTTTCTGTTAAGGCAGGAATTAAATTGTAAGCTTTCAGTGAACATAGGTATGTTGACCGAAAAGTAAGCAGGTGATATGATACCGCAATGCGATTGATCAGTGACAGCCTCCGATGTAAAATGAACATGTTGACTAAATGGCCGGTAATCTTCTTTTTTAAAGAAGTCCAGCTCCTGGTGGAAATCAAAAACGGTAATACTGTGTATCTTCTGATAGTGCTGGTAAAGGTTTATATAATAGCCAGGCGGCCGTGCAGTATCATAAGGAATCACTACCTCACATAACATATCGAGGTCATTTAAAAACTCGAAGAGCCTGAGCGCCATGTTATGATTGTATCCTGGGAAAAAACGGACTTGTAAATGAGTACATCCGAGATCATTTAGATCCTTTAGAAAGCGGGAATAATCCTTCTGGTCAAACAGTGGCTGCCTGATATCAATAATGGCGTTTGTTATCGTGGCTGGCGCATCCCATTCCAGGTTTAAATCTGGAAAACATGCTAATTCATCCGGTCTGTTTGTCAATAACACATATTCTTTTTCAAGTAAAAAATCAAAATATTCGTCTAAAACATGATGAAATTCTTTCGGCGTATCGCCAAATACCGTAGTTAATTCTCGCTTGTTATATTTACTTAATATATCATACAAATCGTTTGGTATAAAATCAAATGTTTCTCTGTACAGGTCATAAATGATCGACCTGCTGTATCCTTTTACGGGAATGCAATTAGCTACCATAACCATATGGTCATTCAGGTCATACTTCATGTGTCCGGTGTTTTAAGATTTTAGAAATGGGTTTATAAAATCGTCCGGCGAGCAGCTCTCCTCTGTAATTCAAAAGAGGTATTTTCTTTACCAACACCGGCTTGTCAATGACCTTTACGTCAATGACCTTAGTTGAGAGTAACATCATATCCTGCTTCATGGGTAATAAGATGGTTAGCAAGTATTTTTTCTAAATGATAGTTGCAAGGTTTGGATACCATTCCGAATTGGCCAATAGGATTGATCTCCAGAAAAATATAGTTATGATTTTGATCTAAAATCAGATCTGCTGATCCCGAGTTTAGGTTCAATTTAGCGAATACTGTTTTTAAACGATTCTCAACTTCATCTGGCAGTTGATAAGGTATACCCCGGTTAGGCAGCTCACTATCATATTTTCTATAGTCGGTTTCTGTTCTTTTATTGCCCTGAGATAAAATTGCCATCGAATAAAAGCGGTCATTAAAATAAAATGCTCTTATTTCGTAACGTTTCGAAATCTTTGTTTGCAGCAAGCTCGGAAAGAAGGAATCATCGAACTCATTTACATCCCGGTCATTTACCTGCTCTGTGTAGGCCATTTTAACAGTTCCCGGATTTCGAATCAGGAATTGTGATCCCATAATCTTTGTGATTACTTCTGTCTCATTTTTTAAGAAGTTCAAAGCGTATTGCTTATCTCCCGTAATCAATGTTCGCGGAATATCCAGCCCGGCATCCTGTGCCAGTTCCAGGACATAAAGTTTATTCACAAAGGCGTATAAAAAGTTATTAATGCAATATTTCTGAGTATCCAGATACTTAAAAAGGTAATTGTTAAGTACCTTGGATTCCGCATCTACTATTTCCTTGTAGTCCTCTGCCACCGGTTTTCGGAAATTAAAACTCCCCCGTCTATACCAAAGTACTTTAACCTTTTTAAGATCAATTTCATTTCCCTGTACATCAAGGACGATTTCTTTATTCAGGTCGAGATGTTTAACGTTGACCAGATCTTCTCCGTTTACCCTAAAATGTGGAACATGATTTTTTTTCAGCCATTGCATCACTTCATATGTTGACTGATCGTTTTTTTCGGAAACAATAAGTATCATAGAAAAAGAGCTTTTTATTTAAGAAGAAAAAAGAAAGAAGGTACTGCAAAGCAGTACCTTCTTTTTAAGTGTAGATAGGGCCGGGAGGCGCGTCTTCCGACACGGAGTTGTCCCAATGTGAAGGTACTTCATCGTAACCATAAGTCCAGATAGACTGGTTTGTTGGTTGCTGAAGGCCTCCCATAACATTTTTTAATTCTCCTTTTTCTAAAGTCTTAAACTTTTTAGAGTTTAATGCTTCCATGAATAAATATAAATTAAAATTATGCCTACTCTTACAGGTTTTCGGCTTCCCCTTTACAAGTTCTTATCTATTAGTTGAAATCCTGATTTAATGTCCTTGGTTTTGATTAAGTATTTGGTTTCAGATTTGTCCCGGTAGTTGATGACTAACTTTATTTCATTTGGCTCAATGAAGGTGGCGGTAAACGGGTATTTATCAGCAATAGTGATGGAGCCGTCTACATAATCAATTTTATCATTATGAATTTTAAAAAAACCGATATAATTATTTAATTTACGGATTACATTAACTTTTCCGCCCGGAAAGAAAATCATTCTAAATGTCCCGGCGGAATCGGTTTCATTTTTCTTTTCCCTCCATTCCCCATATATTGAATTAACTTTATTCATTACACCATCCTTGTTGTTATAATTGTTGCCGTATAAAGACATGCCGGAAATTCCCCAAAAGCAAAACATCAATATCGTTTTCATAATAAATTAATTTAATAACTCGTTATACCCCACTGCTTAGCATACGCCTCGATTGGCGGCAGGCCAACGGCAGCACGGCGCTCATTCACGTGCTCCTTATCTTTTATCGGTACGAATGAAAATTTGTTAGTCTTTTCATCCTTATCTAACTGTGTACCGTAGGTTTGATAGTGGTATCTGGCAGATTCGATCTTGTCCTGCAACAAAGCGAGGTTACCTTTTGATGCTGCGTTCTTATCTGCCGCATCTTTAAGCAAAGGGAAATATTTCTCCATGGTAGGAAGATCTGCATGGACGATCACCGCAAAAAGTGCCAGGTTGGCGATGTTTCCCACTTTATCGGGGCCCAGCCAGCCATATTTGTCCAGTATTGCTGTTGTTTTCTGCAGGTTGATCTTGTCCTGCGTTTTCATGCTGTCTAACAACGACTGCATTTGAGGTGATTTGAAACCGAATCTGTTCTGAATGCTGTCCGCTTTCCGACGGTAATACTGATCGGACGCGAAAATATCTTCTAATTGTTTTTTGACCGGTAGGTTGTATTGTGCTTCCAATGCAGTTTTATTATTACGAACGATAGTCATTAAATCTGCCCATCGGGAATCCTTATGAATGGATGCCAGATCAGAATCGATAGCGAGGTGCTGGTCATCGGCATATTTTCCGGCATTGGCAACTTTAAATAAATGAAAAAACGCGCTGTCCGCCTTACCGGATCTCGCCCAGGCGCAGGCTGCATTATAACGGTCATTCAGAATCGCGCGTCCGTTAAATGTATTGAAAGCTGCACTGTAAGTTGATGCTGATTGTTGATATTCCTTTTTTTGAAATAAGGTGTCGGCTTTTTTTACCAATTGAAAATATGCTGGCGGAGGGCCGGTCTGAGCGAAAATATCGCCGGAAAATAATAAAGCCAAGCCGATGAGATATAATTTATACTTCATATGACAAACCTTAAAATTTAACTAAATAAAGAATATTATTTTTTTATCAAAGAATAATTAATAAGTCAAAAATATTTGAATGGAAATTTCACGTCAATAGTTTTAACATTTTTTAACAATTCTTTTTAGCCATAGAAATGCAAAACCATATCCTAAAGACAATTCCAATTCGGAGATGTTTTGCGCACGCTCTGACCACTTTTCCTGAACAGTTGTTCACTATTGAATTTGAACAAATAATCCTTTGCAGCAAACTGAAAAGTATAATGGCAAACATCATCACGCTAGCACATCAGAAAGGTGGCGGTGCGAAAAGCAAGTTAGCTTTGATCTTGCCCTTGTGCTTCCAGGATGAGTTAAAGATTACCCTTATCAACTCCTATCTTCAGGGAGATTTATGCAACCTGAAAAAATGTTACCTAAAAGGAAAACGCCGCGCATTAGTACGAGAGGTTGTCTCACAAGTCTATTATGTGGATATTCTTGAAGGCTTGGCCAGGCTATTCCGTGCGACTTTGAGCACCGGGTTGTATAAGCAATTAAGAAAATTGAAATTAGTAATTAATAAACTATTATGGTCAAAGTGTTACGGAACTAGCTGTTTGCTAGTCCGCAACGGGGTGATCAGTGACTCCGGAATGTCCACAAACCCTTCGCATAACTTGCTCTCACTGCTAACTGTCAATGCCCCCCTTTAAATGAGGAAAATTTATAGAAAATCAATTTTGAAAAATATTCCTGCGGCATCAATAGCATTTCTACCTGTTTCCCGCTAATCTTATTTACGGCGATGTCACAGCTCGCAGCCCGTAAGTTTTGTAGAGTAATTGTCCTTCAAATAAAAACTTTTTTCCCTTTAATTAATTTAGTATTCAACAATTTGAATAACAATTAATGGAATCTAATATACTACCCGGAAAACCTTTCCCACTCGGTCCCACCTGGGACGGCAACGGAGTTAACTTTACCCTATACTCAGAAAACGCAACTGCAGTAGAACTATGCCTGTTTGATTCGGAGAATGATCAGCATGAAACAACCAAAATTTCCGTAACGGAAAAAACAAATTTCATCTGGCACATCTATATTGAAGGAATTGCCCCCGGCCAGCTATACGGTTTTCGCGTGCATGGGCCGTACGAACCTGAAAACGGCCATCGTTTCAACCCCAATAAACTGCTGATTGATCCCTACGCTAAGGCAATTTCAGGTAGTATAAAATGGAATGATGCCTTATACAGCTATAAAGTGGGAGATGAGGCGCAAGACCTGAGTTTCAGCGATAGCGACAGTGCGCCGTTTATTCCAAAATCTGTAGTCATCGATCAGCACTTCGACTGGGAGGGTGACACTTCTCCAAGTTACCAATATTATAATACAGTCATTTATGAAGCCCACGTCAAAGGGTTTACGCAGCTCAATCCTGAAATACCGGAAAATTTACGTGGGACCTATGCCGGAATCGCCCACCCTGCGAGTATCAAATATTTACAAGATCTGGGAATTACGGCGATCGAACTGATGCCTGTACATCAGTTCATTTCCGATCGGCATCTGAAAGAGAACGGATTGAGTAATTACTGGGGATATAACACCATTGGTTTTTTCGCTCCTGACTCGAGATATTCAGGCTCGGGCACCAAAGGCGAGCAGGTTACTGAGTTCAAAACGATGGTAAAGGAATTACATAAGGCAGGCATCCAGGTCATCCTGGATGTGGTATACAACCATACTGCAGAAGGCAACCAGTTAGGCCCAACTTTATCTTTTAAAGGTATTGACAATGCTTCCTATTACCGGCTCACTGATGATAAACGTTATTACAATGATTATACAGGCACGGGCAATACCTTGAATGCCTACCTGCCAAACGTTCTGCGCCTGATGATGGATAGCCTGCGCTATTGGATTACAGAAATGCACGTCGACGGTTTCAGGTTCGATCTGGCGGCCACCCTCGCACGCGAGCTACATGAAGTAAACCGCCTGGGCGCATTTTTCGACATCATTCACCAGGATCCGGTAATATCACAAGTCAAACTGATAGCCGAGCCATGGGACGTTGGTGAAGGCGGTTACCAGGTAGGTAAATTTCCTCCGGGCTGGGCGGAATGGAACGGAAAGTACCGCGATTGCATAAGGGACTACTGGAGCGGCTCGGAGAATACCCTACCAGAGTTCGCGGACCGCGTAACAGGCAGCGCTGACCTTTATAAAGATTACCGCCGCCCTACGGCCAGTATCAATTTCATCACCGCGCATGATGGCTTTACGCTTAACGATCTGGTATCCTATAATGAAAAACACAACGAGGCTAACGGGGAAGGTAATAAAGATGGGGAAAGCCACAACAGGTCCTGGAATTGCGGCGCCGAGGGACCAACTGACGATCCGGACATTATCAGTTTAAGGCAGCGTCAAAAAAGAAATCTCTTGACTACGCTCTTCCTGTCCCAGGGCGTGCCCATGCTCGTCGCGGGTGACGAAATCAGCCGTACCCAGCAAGGTAATAACAATGCTTATTGCCAGGACAACGAAATCTCCTGGATCAACTGGGAATCTGTAGATCATGAACTCCTGGAATTCACCAGAAAACTGATCAGCTTACGGAACAGCCACTCCGTCTTTTCCAGAAAAGAATGGTTCAAAGGCGTTGCTGTTAATGAATCGAACATAGAAGATATAGCCTGGTTCCTTTCGGACGGAACACAGATGGAAGAAAGCCACTGGCAACAGAACTACGCAAAGTCTGTGGCCATATATCTCAACGGCAATGGAATTCATGGCGTCGGTTCAGATGGCAAACAGGTTGTGGACGATACTTTTTACCTGGTCTTTAACGCGCATGACCTGGGATTAGATTATAAACTTCCTCATGAAACTTATGGCAGGCAATGGAAAGTCGTCCTCGACACGAGCACTTCCGATACAGCCCCGGACCGGATTTATAAACCGCAGGAAACGGTTCATGTTGAAGGCCGGTCTGTGGTATTGTTAAAGGACGATACAATAAGACAAAATCAGGGTGATGATGAATAGAAGGACTTTAGGCGTAAATTTTGAAGCCGGCATAGCCGAGATTTTGCTATGGGTGCCGCAGGCAGAGCAGGTATCAATTCGCCCGGATACCGGCAACGATCTGTTACTTGAGCAAAAAACGCGCGGCTATTGGCAAATGCGTACCGGAGAACTTCGCCCCGGAATGAATTATCAAGTGGTCATCGACGGTGAAACATGGCCTGACATTCATTCTCTGTACCAGCCGGACGGTGTACACGGAGCCTCGTCCGCGTTCGATGTATCGGGTATGAAATGGACGGATCAGCGCTGGGACAATATCCCGCTACAAAACTACCTGATCTATGAGCTGCATACCGGGACATTTACACCTGAGGGGACATTTGATGGTATCGCGAAAAAATTAGATTATTTGGCTGCCCTGGGTATCACAGCCATCGAGTTCATGCCTGTCGCACAGTTTCCCGGTGATCGCAACTGGGGTTATGATGGCGTTTTTCCTTATGCCGTACATAATTCCTATGGCGGCCCGGCTGCGCTGCAGCAGCTAGTTGATCAATGTCACAGGAAAGGCCTTGCCGTGATTTTGGATGTAGTCTATAACCATATAGGTCCTGAGGGCAATTACTTCGGAAAATATGGTCCCTTTTTTACAGAAAAATACAAAACGCCCTGGGGAAATGCCATCAATTTCGATGATGCAGGCTGTGACGAGGTTAGGCGCTATTTCATTGAAAACGCACTGATGTGGTGCCGTGATTTCCATGTCGATGCCTTGAGATTGGATGCTGTTCATGCCATTAAAGATTTCAGCCCTGTACACGTGCTGAAAGAATTAACACTTGCGCTCAATGATTTGAAGCAATGTACCGGGAAGTCACATTACCTGATCGCGGAATGCGACTTGAACGATCACCGTTTTATCGATCCGCTCAAAGAGGGGGGGCACGGACTGGACAGTCAATGGATCGATGAGTTCCATCACGCGTTGCGGATTTGCGCAGGTGGTAAGCGAGAGGGCTATTTTGGTGACTTTCATGGCATTGAAGATCTCGGCGCCGCATTTGAACACGCTTATGTATACCACGGCCGCTATTCTGAACATCGCCAAAAAACTTTTGGCACCGATCCTGTTGAAAATCAAGGTCAGCAATTCGTGGTATTCTCGCAAAATCACGACCAGGTGGGTAACCGTATGCTTGGGGAAAGGTCATCCGCTTTATTCAACTTTGAAATGCAGAAACTGATGGCCGCGTCGGTCATGGTCAGCCCTTTTTTGCCGATGCTGTTCATGGGCGAAGAATATGCTGAATCCAATCCCTTTCTATATTTTGTGAGTCACACGGATCCGGAACTGATCACAGCAGTACAACAGGGGCGAAAAGCTGAATTTGAAGCTTTCCATACGGAAGGCGATGCGCCCGATCCGCAAGATGAAAACACCTTCCATCGATCTAAGCTGCAATGGGAAAAAATCGGTTCAGGAACCCATCGGACCATGTTTAACTATTACCAGGCGCTCCTCAACCTTCGCAAATCCCATCCTGTTTTGCGTGTTCCGGACAGGCGAAATATGGAGGTTATCTCCAATAAAATCAACAATACGCTGCTTTTAACCCGGTGGAGCAACGAAAAAAAAATCCACTGCCTGCTCAACTTCTCAACCCGGGACAGGGAATGTATGCTGCCTGCATTCAAGGAGAACGTCTCGATCATTTTTAATTCAGCTTCTGCAGAATGGGGCGGGCCAGTCATTAACAATGATGCGTTTCTATCATCTTCCCTGATTGTCATTCCAGCTCAAAGCATTTTAATATTTGAAGAATATGTTTAATCCTGTTTCCACATACCGCATACAATTCCACAAGGATTTCAACTTTAAAAATTTCATGGAGATCATCCCCTACTTACATGAGTTAGGTGTGGTGACCATTTACGCCTCGCCGATTTTTGAGGCGACAAAAGGCAGTATGCACGGCTATGATGTAATTAATCCTCACCGGATCAATCCGGAAATAGGAACATTGGAAGAACTTCAGGCAATACGCTCGAAGCTGAAAAGTTTCGGCATGAATTGGCTGCAGGACATAGTACCTAATCATATGGCTTTTGATCCCGGTAACCCCTGGCTTGCGGACGTATTGGAAAAAGGTCAATCCTCCGATTACGTTAGCTTTTTTGATATTGACTGGGAAAACCCCGCTTTTGACGGTAAACTGATGGTGCCTTTTTTGGGCGAACCGCTTGATGAGGCGATTAATAGCAATATGATCCAAATCAAATATGCAGCCGGGAACTTTACCATCGATTATCTCGGGCAAGGCTATCCGTTGAATCAGGAATCGGTTCTAAAAATACTGGAATCGGAAGATGCTAAACCCGTTGAATTGGTACGATTGCTGTCCGATATTAACAGCAGAGATTCGGTCAAGCCATTGGGAAATGCGTTACGGGGTTTAAATAATGACTTGCAAGCCTATGTTGAATCCGTTGCAGCAAAGATCAATCTCGATCCTGAACGGCTGAGAAAAGTCATTGATCAACAGCATTATTTGCTAAGCTTCTGGCAGGATACTGACCATAAAATTAATTACAGACGCTTTTTTACGGTTAACGGTTTGATATGCCTTAATATACAGGATGAAAATGTTTTCCATACCTATCATAGTTTTTTGAAAACTTTGCTTGAACACGACCTGATCCAGGGTTTGCGCGTCGATCATATTGACGGCTTGTTCGATCCAACAACTTATCTGGAAAGGCTGAGGGCACTGGCAGGCGATCAGGTATATATCGCGGTAGAAAAGATCCTTGAACAGGGTGAACAGTTTCCGCAGCACTGGCCAGTACAGGGCAATACGGGTTATGACTTCCTGGGTGTTGTCAATAATCTCCTCACCGAGACCCGAAGTAAAAAATTGTTTACCGATTTTTACAAGAGCTTCGCGACCGACAGAAAACCGGTCAGGCGGTCGATAATCGAAAAGAAAAGCGATATACTTTACCGCCACATGGCAGGGGAACTCGACAACCTGTACCGGCTATTCAGTAAAATCCCAATAACGCAACAAAACCTGCAAAATATTAAAGAGGAAAAGTGGAAAGCGGCAATCGGAGCTTTTCTGATCCACTGTCCGGTATATCGTTACTACAGCAACCAATTTCCACTCCAATTTGCAGAGGCTGATGTTTTGAAGGGAATATTCCGGCAGGTAGCGGCGGCTAACCCTGAACTTGAAGAACCAGCGTCTTACCTGAACGAATTGTTTACGGCCGTTCATCCCATCAAGGTACAGGCTGATATCTCGTTCTTCTTCCAGCGTTGCATGCAGTTTACTGGGCCTTTGATGGCTAAGGGTGTGGAAGATACGCTGATGTACACTTATGACAGATTTATCGGGCATAACGAGGTTGGCGATTCCCCGGAGGAGTTTGGAATAAACGTTAAGCAATTTCATGCCTGCATGATCGAGCGACAGGGGAGTTGGCCGCTTTCGATGAATGGAACTGCCACACACGACACTAAACGCGGCGAAGATGTACGGGCCAGGCTGAACGTTTTAACCGATATTCCCGAAAAATGGGTTGAACAGGTTAATGCCTGGCAGATTGCAAACCAGCAGTATAAAACAGGGAACATTCCAGATAGCAACGATGAATATCTGATCTATCAAACCCTGGTCGGTTTTATCGGCCTCAACAATGAGCCGGATGATCAGTCGGTCACCAGGCTCGAGGAATATCTTACGAAGGCACTTAGGGAAGCCAAATTGCACACCCAGTGGGCAGAACCGGATGATCAATATGAACAAGGGACGCTGCTATTTGCACGCAAATTACTTGGCAGCGCGGAATTCTTGAAAAGCCTGAGGCAGTTCCAGCACAGGATATCCGACGCCTTCATCAACAATTCACTCACGCAGGTATTTTTAAAATTCACATCACCGGGTGTCCCGGACACTTACCAGGGCTGTGAACTTTGGGATTTCAGCCTGGTAGACCCCGATAACCGGAGACCTGTTGACTATGAGCGTCGCGCATCTTCACTCCGCAAGATCAAAAGCTTTAAATACGAAGCACTTTGCCAAAACAAGGAAAATGGCTTATTAAAATTATGGCTGACACAAAAGCTTTTAGCAGAACGGAAGCTTAATCCGTCTCTATTTAACCTCGGCACTTACATCCCACTCCAAGTGGAAGGTAAATTTAAATCCCATTTCGTCGCATTTGCACGGGTATACCAGCGGCAATGGGTCATCAGCATCTCGGCTCTCCATACCGCGGCGATAAGTCGGGTGGATGAAGGTTGGGCGGATACTAAAATCATGCTGCCGCCCGATGCGCCTTTACAATGGACTTCTGTTTTAACAAATGAAAAGGTATTGTTGGACACTGCAATTCCTTTAAACGAAAGTTTGCAAACTGTGCCTTTGCTTTTATTAAGATCAGAGCCTGTTTCAGAAAAACGCAGTGCGGGCATTATCCTGCATATCACCTCGCTCCCATCTCCATACAGCATCGGAGACATGGGCCCTGAAGCGCGAAGATTTATAAAATTCCTTGGGCATTCGCACCAACGTTACTGGCAGTTGCTTCCGGTAAACGCTACCAGTAAAGCTTCCGGCAATTCTCCTTATAGTTCGATATCGAGTATGGCAGGCAACACTTTGCTGATCAGCCCGGACGATTTGGTAAACGATGGCTGGTTAACTGCAGAGGAGACAGCAAAGTTCAGGCGATTGGGTAATTCCATGGTTAATTACGATCGGGCAGCTTTGATCAAAAACGAATTGCTCAACGTAGCTCATACACGTTTTAAGCAGACCACTGATAATCCATTTCAAAACCAATATGAAGATTTTAAGGTAAAGGAACGGGCCTGGCTACATGACTTCGCATTGTTTGAATCCATTAAGCACTATTATAACGATAGCCCCTGGTATGAATGGCCTTATGAGCTTAAATATCGTAAAAAAAAGGCTATTGAATTATTTCAAGGCCAGCATGTGCACGAGATCGATCATTCGATGTGGCGGCAATTTATTTTTTTCCGCCAATGGCAGGCATTGAAATTATTGGGACATCAAACAGGTTTAAAGTTTATAGGTGACCTTCCCTTTTATGTAAGTTATGATTCCGCCGATGTGTGGTCCCATCCTGAACTGTTTAAGCTGGATCAGGATAAAAACCTGGCCGGTGTAGCTGGTGTACCTCCCGACTATTTTAATGCAGGCGGGCAATTGTGGAATATGCCGGTTTATAAATGGCCGGAACACCGCTCAACCGGATATGCCTGGTGGATAGCAAGAATAAAAAAGAATATGGAATTCTTCGATTTGATCAGATTAGATCATTTCCGGGGATTCCAGCGTTTTTGGGAAATTCCGGCTGGCGAAAAAAATGCCATCCACGGTAGTTGGGAACTCGGTCCCGGGGCAAAGATCTTTCAGGCTTTAAAGAAAGAAATCGGAGCTATCCCCTTTATTGGCGAAGATCTGGGAGATATCGACCAAAACGTTTATGAGCTTCGTGACCAATTTGCTTTTCCGGGAATGAATGTTTTACAGTACGCTTTCGGAGGAGATATGCCGGTCTCCGTACACGCGCCCCACAATCACTTGTCAAACAGCATAACCTATACCGGTACCCATGATAATAATACATTACTTGGCTGGTTGAAAAACGACGCTACCGCAGAGGAACGCCGGCATCTCAACGAATACTTCAGAACTAATGTCAATAGGAGAAATATAAATCGGCTGATGCTGGAAACCTGCTATGCCTCAGTGGCAGCCTTAGCCATTAGCCCATTACAGGATATTCTGGGCCTTGATGAAAAAAGTCGGATCAACGTTCCCGCGTCAAAAACCGGTAACTGGCGGTGGAGGGTAGATAGGAATATGCTGTCTGATCAAACAGAAGGGTTCCTTAGATTGCTGGTCAAACAATATAACCGGTAGTTAGCCATCGTGATCAATCAAGATGCTGCCGGAGGAAACCGCATTTAAAGGGCATGTCATAATTATCTGTATACAGAGCCGATAAGCTTATCAATACTTTGACCAGCTTATTTATAGTGATCCGCAAGGCATTTTTTTAAGGATTGAAGATTCTCAAGCGCAGCGCCCGCGGTATTGTTGAAATAAAGATAAATAGCTTTGCCTTCTTCCTGCCATTTTTTAATATATCCGGCGTATTCATTAAGAAAACTATCGCTGTAACTTCCTTTGTAATTTCCCGACGGACCATGGAATCGCAGATAAACAAACTCGTCAGATGTGACTTCGATTGGTGTACCCGACGCCGGCATATCCTGTATGACCATCGCAACTTGATTTAGGTTTAACAGCTCATAAGTTTCATCCTGATACCAGGAAGAATGACGAAATTCGATTGCAATCGGCCATTGAAAGGACTTTAAAGATTCTATGAGTTCCCGTAATTGGGACATGGCGTTTACATGAAGCGAGGGCGGAAACTGAACGAGTAAGCATCCCTTGTTGACCTCGGGAATAATATGGATTGTTTTCATGAAACGGCTTAAATCTGCCGCATTGAAAATAAGATTTTTCTTATGCGAGATTTCACTCCATAGTTTAAACGTAAAAAGAAAATCAGGTCCCACCTCCCTGACCCACCGGGTGAGGGTGTTTTGCTGCGGTACTTTGTAAAAAGAACTATTAATTTCGATACTGTTCTCGTGCAAGGCATAGTAACCCAGTCTGGATAATTGAGCATAGGCCAGTGGAAAATCCCGTTTTGGCCGGTCTATCTGCAGACCACTTGTTCCTGCAAAAACTTTTTTCTGCATATCTAAAACGCTGATGACAGTCTAACAAACAACCGTTAAATTGTTTGGGATAACTTGATAAAACAAATATTTATCTGGCTGCAAAGAACAATAGTATCTATTTAACTGTCTGACAATTTAAAGGGTTTACAGATGGAACTTCAAAAACGAATACAAGTCAAACGGCAGCAATACGAAGAGTACCTTAAATCAATGATTAGCAACAAAGCTTTCAAAGTAGGTTATTCCTACAATACCGAAAGCGTTTTCCTATGGGGAGACGAAACCGTCATTAATCAATTAAGACAACTCGCCCGGACTGGAGTCTAATTTACGATGTCCACATTTTTCTCATCTGAATAAGTTACCGGTCGGCTGTCTATCATAATTCTATGATATGTGCGAAGGCAAATTCAGCGTTATTATTTGTAACCTCGGATAAGGACTACGTCAGCTGCTTTTTCCGCACTTTACGGAATTAGAATCCTGATATTTCAAAATTGAACTATTAATAATTTTTAATATTACCGATATATAGCATGCGCAGAATAACTATCTATATAAAACTGCCAGTTTCCATAACCTGCTATCTGGCGAACTTTTTTTTATCCTTAAAAGGCCTTTAATATATCGATTGGCGGCCCCACGCGTTCAAAACCATGTTGTTTTCTAAACTCATCCTGCTCCGCCTCGGGTTTGCCTTTCATTTGCCCTTTACTAATCGCTATAAAACACTCTTCCATTTTGCCTGCTGGTTGAAATGTTGTGAGCATCCGGCCAACTCCTTCGCCTATTTTTGAAAACGCGTGTGGTACACCCCGCGGACCGAAAACACTATCACCTGTTTTAACGTGGTTCAATTTGTCGCCTACTTTAATTATGAACTCACCCTCCAAAATGTACCACCATTCGTCTTGCGCATGGTGTACGTGCAGGTTGGGGCCACCTTTTTTTACCCGCGACGATTCGTATACATACAAATCGCCGTCTGTATCGTTTGTTGATACTTTGGTATAAAAAGTGTCCCCATCAAATAAGCTGATCGGTTTTTCAAAACGGTCTGCTCCCGCATCGGTTTTAAAACCTGTTTTCTCCCTGAACTTGGAATGGATCTTGGCAGTTAAACTAAGAGGGCTGGCCAAAACAGAACCGCTTAGGGATAAAATCCGTAAAAAGGCGTCTCGTTTCATTGTTTTAATTTAAGCATAAATAGTTTCAAAACTGGTCGCAATGCTTAGCGCATTGCTTATATGATAAAGTAAATGCATTTCAAAGCCGACCAGATAGCGAACTTTCGATATCTTGCCGGATCAGGCCCGCCAAAAAGCCATAAACTCTCATAGTCTATTTAAATGGTTTGACGCTCCCTTGTTTTTCAATTTCGCTGCGAAACGTTTATCCGTTAAGGAAATCAGGAAATTTTCCAGGTCGGTTTTCTCCTGCTCTGTTAAACCCATTGGCGTATTGAGCAGCGTATCACGGTTAATGGAGCGGGAAACTATTTTATCCGGATCATTATAGTAGTCAATCACCTGCCGTAATGTTTTGAACATACCGTTATGCATATAGGGCGCCGTAATCGCCACGTTACGCAAAGCACCTATCTTAAACCTGCCTACGTCACTCTCTTTTTTAGTTACACAGGCGCGGCCGCTATCTCGTAATGCCTTGCCGTCGTAGAGACCAATGGAACGAAATTCTACATCGTTGAAGTCGGGGCCAAAATGACATTGGATACAACGACCTTTGGTATTGAAGATAGCAAAACCACGTTTTGCCGATTCGCTGACGGCCGCTTCATTATCATTTAAGCGCCAGTCATCAAATGGAGAATCACCGGCTTCTAACGTTCTTTCAAATGCGGATAATGCTTTGGCTAAATTAGCACTATTGGCTGCCTCATGGAAAACAGTTTGAAAAGCTGCCTTATAAAAAGCATTGTGTTGCAACCTCGATACGGCTGTCGCTACCGGTAAGTCCATTTCGATAGGATTTTGAAGCGGAATCAGGGCTTGCTGTTCCAGGGTGGTGGCGCGCCCATCCCAAAAAAATGCGACCTGTAGGCTCATATTCATGGCTGATGGGGTATTGCGCACACCTTTCCGCCTGTGCACTCCTAAACTAACGGCAGAGGTATCAGCAAAGGCGAACTCTTCTTTATGGCATGACGCGCAGCTGATCTTTTTAGTACGGGACAGGATCGGATCAAAAAACAATTTTTGGCCAAGTGTTGCCTGCGTTAAAGAGTCGGGGGATTTAAATGCGCTCTGCGAGATAATGAGGACAGCGCCAAGCGCCAGGATAATCATGCAAAGCTTTTTCATTTGATGATCATTTACCTGCTGTAACCAGTTTTTTAAACACCTTTCCGTCTGTAGCCTGCCTGCGGCCTACGCACGTGTCCTGAATAACATGGAATTTGAGGGAATCAAGCTTGCCGAAAAACTCCATCTTATAAGTCCCGTTATATTTGTCATTACAGGTGGCATCGGCAATGTATAAGGTATCATGATTCATATGATAAACACCACTTACAAATTCTTTTTTATTGATAAAACCATCATACGTTCCGTTAGCCCTGAAAATTGCCATTAAATTAAAAGGCTGTCCCTGAGATTTGCCGGAATGCTCCCATTTTCCCAGAAGCGGATTATCATCAATGGTAAAGGCCGTAACGGGCAGTAGTACAGCAACAAATATGCTAAGGCAGAGAATTTTTTTCATAATCATGGTTTAGATTGTCAGTTTCTCACAAAACAAACATTTTTTATTTTATAATACTTTCGGGAATGTTGCAAATACTTTAGAGTTTGTAACATTTGATCTTTCAGGTACTTACGCAGGATAATATGTACATCGTGTTGAAACTCGGTTTGAGAAAGCCAGGCGTTCATCGTGGATGCAAAATTTGTAAGCTTTCTTATAATTTTAACACGTTGGCAACAGCGATTAGCCCATATAAGAAAATTGCTTTCAAATCAAAAAAGGCTATCCCGGATATATTGCGGAAAAATTTCTTTGAATATTTTCTCTTCATAAATTACCACAATAACCTCAATGGTCTCTTTACCATATGTTGTTTGCAGGCGTTGCGCATAGAAAACATTGCCGTCCTCCAGGTCTTCAAACTTCCTGATCACCTTTTTATCCTCAAAATAATCTTTGATTTTAAAATTAACGGGATCGCCTGTTTGGGGAATATGTAATGGATTTTCCATAATAATATTCCGAGGCCCATTATATTCGGGATAGAAGAATTGGAAATCAAACTCGAAGCGGAGGATCGTTTTCATAGCAAATGGCTTTACTTATTAAATTTCGACATTAACTATCAGAAAAACAAGCTAATATCTATCACCAGATAATTATTCGACTCAGTTATATATATTGGCGATAAAATAACCATTAAACGAAATTAGACTTCAGTAAATTGCTTGAGCAACGGAGTATTGGCATTTTCAAGGAGAACTTTAGAAATCCTGCAACAGCGAATATGTTTTTGCTAAGAATGCTGGGTTTAAACAAAATACTATATTTGAAGCCTGCGCACTGCGCTTCACCAATTAAAAACATACAAATGGAAAAATTAGCCGAACTGAAAGCATTAGTAGAGACCGCGGAAAAAGAGGGAACTGCGTTTTATGAGAAAAACAACAAAGCAGCAGGAACACGCCTTCGCAACGCGTTACAGCAAATCAAGGTCATTGCAACGGATTTGCGTAAAGATGTTACCGATAAGAAAAACGCCGCACATTAGTATTAGGCCCGCATAGCGGGCTTTTTTTTATTAGTCATTATTCAGCTAATTGGTTTTACCTCAGCGCTGAGATTGGTAGGCTAGTAAGAAGGCAGAATTTGAGTAGATCTGAAAAAACGCTCTACGTTTAGGTTTGCTCTTCCGCTGTAAGTAACCAGCAAACACAGGGATGTTTACGATTGTTGGGCGATTGTAAATCCGGAGAACCAGTTATTGTTTGCCATTCACTTGTTTAATCTTATTAACGTCTCTGGTAACATAATTTGTTTAAAGCTGCAGCCCAATGCTTGGAAAGTAATGACTGCACTAATTGTCAATCTTTCTCAACAATTTTTGGCATTTGCCCCGCCCGGTGAGATTGATGTATGACTGCACTTACGATTTTGTCAAGTTCTGTGATCGACTCCTCCATGTATTTAAGCGCTGCCTGGTAATCCTCATCGGTTTCAGGGTTTCGGATTAATGGCAACAAACCCAGTAAACGTGCGATCGGAGCCCGGACAACGTGAGATTGCGTCCAGGCAATTTCACGGAAAAGGTCGTTCTGTTGTTCGATCTTTGTAACATAAGTTTTTACCGGCGTAATATCGCGACCTGTAATACAAACGCCCGTAACTTTATCATCGGTGTATACGGGACTTAAAGAATAATGTACCCACATCATAGCCTCCGATAGCCGGTACTGCCGGTCATATTGTACGGTTTCACCGGACTGCGATCTTAATAGCAACTGTGCAAAATCATCGTGCAGCAAACTTGATACATAGCTGAAAATATCCCGACCAATTTCAAATTGTTTGGGCATTTGCTGAAATCGGATATAATCTGCCGCTTTGGCGTTAAATTGCTTTACGCGGTTGTGTTCGTCAATTAATACGATCCCGTCGGCCGTACTTTCAAAGATCGCTCTTAAGTCAGACTCAGATCTTCGGGTACGCTCATTAGCAGCGGCCATTTCCTTTTCATTCCTAATTATCTCGGTTATGTCCGTAGCAAGAACCAACCTTAGCAGCTTGCCTTCCACTTCCAATAAACTGCTTTCTATTCGCACATCTATCAATTCCCCGTTTTTTTTATAGTGACGGGCGTATTGCTCATAAGGTATGCCCGATTTGCGATTCGCCTGTACCGTTTCTGCCAACGCGAAATTATCAGCAGCAGGTCGAATATCAGTTATCTTTTTATTGAGAAATTCTCTATGAGAATATCCGTAATGCCTTGTCGCGGCTTCGTTGACATCTTTAAATTGAAGTGTTTCAGTATCAAAAAGCCACATGGGCAATGGGCTTTTTTCAAATAACATCTGATAGCGCTGTGTCAATTGCTGCTTGTTAAGCAAGGTTTCCCCGAGCCGGTCAATAATGCGATGGATCAGTATAACCGCAATTCCGCTTAGGAAAAGGAGGTTGGAAGTAAAAGCAACCCAGCTTCCTGAACCAGTTACTTGCTGAGGGCCGTATTGGCCGGCACCTTGCGGGAGCAGAACAGCAATAGATATTAAGATCGCCGAGCTCAACAAAACCGACCAATAGGCGAAATAAACAGGAAGGATCAGCGTCGTGATTACAGTTAAACCGAAAAGGTAAAATATGCCTGGTCCAATATAGCCGAAGGCGATGATCAGGTATATCGCCAGCGGGTAAAATAATCCGATCAACAATAGTTTACGGGCGAACAGGGCTAACCTGCCGGAAAACGTAATTATTGCGAAGCCAAGAAATGTGGTGATATCGACAACACCCATAGTTATATCACGGTTCGCGATTGAAAGATAAATGCCTGGAAATGCCGCAACGAAGCTGATTGGCAGGCCATAGAGCAATAAGGTAAAAAAAAGCTGCGTTTTCCAATACTCGATGGACGATTCATCTTCGGCCGTAAGGGGCGTCAGTCTGCCTTTAACAAACTGTTCATATTTGATAAGCCATTTTTTTAAAATGTATTGGCCGGCGTCCATAAAATTAGGCTTAATATTTATAAAAGGGAGTTTCTTAGAAAGGTAAAAACTTTTTTATAAGTTACACAATGGTTATTAAAAATAAAAAAAGATCGCGCAGTTTTCAATGCCCGCAGCTTCTCACTGTCTGAATATGGCAAGATTCCGTAATCGTTGACCACCTTGTTTCAGTCGCATTTGCTCAATTCATAGGTTACTCGATCAGGCTCTTGAATTCCGCTGTTGATTTTGCAGTGCTCAAATTTATCCTAGCATCGCACATTCAGAATAAAAGCGACTGCTGTACTAATCTATTTACATAATGTACTTCAAGGGCAAACCATTATAATCTGCTATTGTTGAATTTAAACCATATGCCGCGAAAATCAAAAATAAAATCCAATAACCAGGTTGAACGTGGAAATTTAGAAACGCCGTTCGTATCGGACTTTCTTGGCAGCGTCTGGTTCCTTGGCATAATCCTGATATTGATCATTCTTTATATCATCTGGAACGCCGGATTCATCCCGTGGCTGCATCCTTTTGATCCGTCACCGTTTAATATATTGGACACCATCTTATCGGTATTCGCGATCATATTGTCAATAACCGTCCTGATCAGTCAAAAACGACAGCGGCAAATGGAAAAAGTCCGGGAACAAGTCGAGTTTGAAGTCAATGTCAGAGCTGAAACTGAAATTACCAAAATATTGGAGATGCTTGAACAGGTACAGCAGAAACTGGGAATCAACACTGCCGACGAAGACCTGGAACAGATGAAGGAAAAACTTGACATTCGCAAATTGCACGAACGTATCAAAAAAAGCGACTAAAGCGTGCAACCGAACCGTTCAAGCTGCTAATCAGACCCAGAATAATTTTGCAGGCTATCGAGCATTCCGATAATTCAACATATATCGCTGTAAACACGAATCTCATGCGTAATGGCTCCCCAACCTGTAACCTGCTTCGCTCGGTCTGAAAGCCCGGATGACGACCTGGCAATCATACGAGGTGCTTCGGCTCGCGAAACTCCTCGTTAAAAATCATTGACAAGATATAACTGTCTGCTGTCATAAAAGGAGGTGCCGGTTGTTGCTGATAATGCGACTTTAAATGCTTTATTCATAATTGAAAATTAATGTTTTGACGATCATTTGCTGGTTTCGAAATGTGGTGCATGGACCGCTTCCGATTCAGGCGAACCTTTCTGACTCAGATATATCAGCCCCTTGTTGACGAACTCCCAGGGATTCAAAACATAGAAATTCCGTTTCTATGTGGTTTCTGACCTCCATAATGGTAAGCGCATTTCTTAGCACATCGACGTCCTGCGCTGATGAAAATGATGTCATGAAAAGAAAAATGCCGGACGTCATACCGAAGGTTATAACAGTCATATCATAATACGCGTCAAGAAAGGGAAAATATTGCAAAACAAATGCATTGGCAACAACCATTGCGACAGCTAATAAGAGCAGGGTCACGGCAATCGACGCGTGTACCCAGCGCTTTAGAGTCCTTCCTTTCCTGACCAACTGAATGGATTTATTCATTTTAAACACTGAATCTCGTATCTCATAGAGTTTTTGAATTTGCTCATGACATATCGTTAAGCCGCGGCCTTCGTGGTTTGGTATCGAAAGGGTATCACAAATTTCCGGTGACAAGTAAAAATAATGCTTGCTTGTAAATCTATTAAAGCTGATTGTTGGCAGGTCATTCATAAGGCTTACTGACAAATTTAGATATTTGGCTTGCACCTGTCAAATACAATAATTAAACCAGAACGCCAGTAGAATTTTTTTTTACTAAGTATTGGTTTATGATTACGATGCAGTTGATTTATTTCCCTTACTTTTTTTCGCTTTCAAGCCAACTCACCGATATCCCGCAATGTTGTTTAATGCTATCTGATAGTCTTATGCCTGGGAAAAAAGCTTCCTCCGAGTCGGAGCAACTCGGACTTTTCCTGATCACAGTCTGACGACTTTTGCTGAACAAATATTGATAACTGCATTTGAACACTTGTGCATTTGCAGCAAAATTGAAAAAATATGGCAAAGATCATCACATTGGCACACCAGAAAGGCGGCGTAGGAAAAAGCACTTTGGCATTGAACTTGGCCCTGTGCTTCCAGGACCAGTTGAGCGTCGCTCTTATTGACTCCGATCTTCAGGGAAGTATATACCACCTGAAGGAAGATTTCCCCGACATGGAAATCCTGTCCCCCGATAAAATAAGCGAGCTTCCGGACCTGAATTATGACCTGATTATTGTGGATACCCCACCTTATTTATCTAACCGCCTGAATGAATTATTTATTCATTCGGATTTCGTGTTGATCCCGACCAAGGCCGGTTTTTTTGATGTCATGGCGGTCAAATCTACCCTGACATTGGTCAAATTTGCCCAGGCCCGGAATCGAAATCTGAAGGCGGGGATTGTCCTTAACATGATCAAGCCGAGGTCAGGTATAACTGCTGAAGTGGTGGATTTACTCAGTTCATTGGGAACGCCGCTTTTAAAGTCCCGTGTCTTTGATCGGGTTAGCCTTTCAAGGTCGTCGATGACTTCCGGGATTCTCAAAAGCGCCGACCAAAAAGCAATTGAAGAGGTGACTTTTCTAGCGGAGGAAATCATCAATCTGCTGAGTGAATAGATGTAGAATTGAATAAAGGAACAATGCTATCGATGAATAATGCTGCAAATGCGGCATTGAAGCTTTGCCGAAATATTCATTTGTACATGGATGCATTTATGCAAACCTCCCTTTGTTCAAATGAAAAAATATCGCATTGCTCAAATGTTCCATTGTTCATAAAGGTTGATAGCTCGCTGGGCGGTTACTAAAAACAAAGCGATGGATGACTACAAAAAAAAGCTGGGTTCCCTGGCCGATAAGATCAAAAACGAAAAACCACAGACACCGATCCAACAGGTACTGCCTGTAAAGCCAATAAAACATCCGGCAAAAGCAGAAGAGGCGCGGTTTAACAACTGGATTCCCAGGGAGCTGAAGAGGAAAATCAAGGCTTATGGCGTGCAGCACGATCTATCTCAAAAGGAAATCACGATACAGGCCCTGGAGAAATTCCTGGAAGAAATACGAAGCCGATAGTGGAAAATGAAATGCCTTCAAAACGAGGATCATCGGAATGAAACCGCTGTCTTTTTGCGGTTAGCAAGATGTACGTTTGTTACACAAACGGATCTTGCCCACCCTCCGGAGTCGGTTTGGGGACATGGATTTAAACGCTCCGAAGTCGATTTAATGAAGATGTAATATGGGCGAACAGCATAACAACAGGTCCAACTGGCTGAACCTACGACTCAAGCCGGAGGAGTTTAACCAGTTCAAAAAACAATACGAACGATCCCGTTTCAGGAAAATGAGCGATTATGGGAGGGCGGTACTATTGGGTAAGCCCGTGACGGTTTTTTACCGGGATAAGTCGATGGACGAAATACTGGAAGAACTGGTGCTGCTCAGGCGGGAATTGAACGCGGTCGGAAACAATTTGAATCAGTCGGTAAAGAACATTAATACGGCCCATGGCTTTGCCGATGCCCGGCTTTGGATGAACCTGATGACCATAATCAAAAGCCAGATCGAACCGGCAATTGAACAGATTAAAGTGCAGATGGACAGATACTCCGATGTATGGTCGCAAAAATTAAAAGCGGAAAAAGCCTGATCAACGCCTTGAATTACAACGAAAACAAGGTCAGGAAAGGGCACGCCCGTTTTATCGGGGCAAGCGGCTATGCCAAAGACCTGGAAAAACTGTCGTTCCATGATAAGCTGTTGCGGCTGACCGACCTTGCTTCACGGAACCAGCTAACAAAAACAAACGCGCTGCATGTATCGCTCAATTTTAGTCCCGGGGAAAAACTGGATGTACCTGCACTGAATGCGATTGCGGATAGGTACATGCAAAAAATCGGCTTCGGTGATCAGCCTTATTTGATTTACCGGCATGAGGATGCCGGTCATCCGCACATCCATATCCTTGCTACCAACATCCAACCGGATGGCAGACGCATCAGTATGCATAACATCGGCAAACAAAGATCGGAACCGGCGCGAAAAGCGATAGAAATCGAATTCGGGCTGGTTCAGGCAGAGGGTCAACAGCAGGTGGTGAGTTTGGAAAAAGAGGCGGCGCTGAAACCTTTAAGCTATGGCGAGGACGAAACCAAAAAAGCATTAAGCGGGGTCGTCAGCCGGGTAATCCGGGATTACAAGTTCACAAGTCTCCCGGAATTCAATGCCATCCTGGGCAGTTTTAATGTTTTAGCGGACCGGGGGTCGAAAGCGTCGGTCATGTACCAACAAAACGGCCTGCGTTATTGGGTAACAGATAGCCGGGGTGCAAAAATGGGCGTGCCGGTTAAAGCAAGCGCGCTGCCTAAAAAACCGACGATCAGGCTTCTGGAGAAGCGGTTCCAACTGAATGAATTATTGCGGAGACCATTCAGGGAGCAGCTGAAGTCGAAGATCGACCAGGCCTCATTTCCTTCCGATTCGTTGAGCCGCTTTGAAAAAGAGCTGCATCAGAAAAACATTAGAATTATCATCCGGAAAAACACCGAGGGCAGGGTTTACGGGCTGACCTTCATCGATGAAGTGAACAAGGTGGTTTTTAACGGCAGTGACCTGGGTAAAAAGTACAGCGCAGCCGCTATCATTCAGCAGTTTGGCGACCAGCAACGAGCTGCAAACACACAACAGGCAGGCCATGACCAGCTCTGGCATATCAAAGAAGTTGCTGATAGCAGCCATGTTGGTCAAGGCAAAACGCTCCTGGAAGAACTGTTAAGCGCAACTGCGCAGCAGGAGACGGTACCCTATCCTTTGAGAAAAAAGAAAAAGCGAAGGCATTTGAATCTTTAATTAAGAAACCATGCAAACAGGGGAAAATGAACAGGCGTTCCGGAAGATCATCGACTTCACCAGGTTTCTGGGCATTGTCGTATTGATCCTTCATTTTTACTTCATATGTTATCGGGCATTTACTTTCTGGCAATGGCATTACGAAATCCTGAACCGGCTGTTTCAGGCCATCTATAAGCTACCCATATTCAAAACGGTCACCATGACCAAGATAACAGCCCTGCTGTTGCTGGTCGTTTCGTTGATAGGTACGCGTGGAAAAAAGGACGAAAAAGCCCGGCTTAAAGATTCACTTTTGCGCAGCACTGCCGGCCTACTCATCTACTTTATGAGCGCATTCCTGTTAAAGCTTCGCGGTGGTGTGCAGGAGATCGCTACGGCTTACATAACGGCAACGGCTTCCGGATACCTCCTTTTCCTATCAGGGGCCGGCATCGCTTTTAAGCTGATCAATGTCAACCTCACCCGGGATATTTTTAACAGGGAAAACGAAACATTTCCCCAGGAGGAACGATGCCTGGAAAACGAATACAGCATTAACCTCCCGGCGCGATACCAGTTAAAAAATAAAATAAGGGACAGCTGGATCAATATCATCAATCCGTTTCGAGGCACACTTGTTCCCGGCACACCTGGAGCGGGAAAATCGTATTTCGTCATCAGGCACATCATCACTCAGCACATCAAAAAGGGCTTCAGCATGTTCATTTATGACTTCAAATTTGATGACCTCACCAAAATAGCCTTTAATACGTTGAAGAAGAATCACAAGCAATATGCAGTTAAGCCAAAGCTCTGGATCATCAATTTCGACGACCTGAGCAGGACCCACCGGTGCAACCCGATCATACCTTCTGACATGAAGGATATTACCGATGCCATGGAATCAGCCCGAACATTTATGCTCGGGCTGAACCGTGAATGGATCAAACGCCAGGGCGATTTCTTTGTGGAATCACCAATCAATTTCCTGACGGCACTAATATGGTTCTTGAAAAAACACGCAGGTGGAAAATACTGCTCCGTTCCGCATGCGATCGAGCTCTCGCAGGCCGAATATGGCGTCCTCTTCCCGCTCCTGGCCAAAGAACCGGAAATCGAGGTACTGATCAATCCATTCATTTCCGCCTGGAAGAACGAAGCATTCGATCAGCTGGAAGGTCAGATCGCGAGCGCCAAGATCAGCCTGGCCAGGTTATCGTCCCCTCAACTTTACTATGTACTTTCGGGTAACGACTTTAGCCTGGATATCAACAATCCGCTCGAACCCAAAATTGTTTGTATGGGTAACAATCCGCAAAAGCAGCAGGTTTATGGCGCGGTGCTAAGCTTATACATTTCCAGGATGATCAAGCTGGTCAATCAAAAAGACAAACTCAAAAGCAGCCTGATCTTCGATGAATTTCCTACGATCTATGTGGGCGGCGGATCGGGCATCGACGGATTGCTCGCCACCGCAAGAAGTAACAGGGTAGCAACCACGCTGGCAGTGCAGACCTTCGATCAGTTAAAGAAAGATTACGGTAAAGACCAGGCCGATGTGATCATGAATATGGTCGGTAATATCGTATCCGGCCAGGTCACCGGGGATACCGCCAAACAACTGAGTGAGCGCTTCGGAAAGATCAACCAGGAAAAACAAAGCCTGACCATCAACAGCCAGGATACCTCTGTCAGTAGATCAACCCAATTGGATTTTGCCGTTCCTGCCGCCAAAATATCCACGTTATCTTCCGGTCAGTTTGTAGGCATGGTCGCCGATGACCCGCAAAATAAAATCGAGCTCAAAGTGTTCCACAACGAGATTATCAATGATCACGAGGCCATTAAGAATGAGGAACAGGACTACGAAGAACTGCCTTTGATCAAAGAAGTGACTGAAGAAATGGTCAGAAAAAATTTTCTCCAGATCAAACTCGACATCGAAAATATTCTGAAAGCGGAATAAATGATGTTCAGGACCAATTACAAGAGTAAAAAATGGAGTGGCAAAGGGTTGCTGGCCTTGAACCTGGGCAGGCGAGTTATTCCCCTGAGTTGTGTAGTTCCCGGCCGTGATTCTGCGCTTAATTAAAATATTCCCAAAAGTTTTATCCCCTATTTTAACGACAATTGCTACAACCCATTAGCTACTGTTTTCGCATTCGATTCCACCGTTATTTTGGCTTAGAACCAGAACCGATGAAAAAACAAAGCGAAATGATCAATGTGGTACACCATGACGCTCAGCTGCCTGTGACAAAAGGCTACGAGTCATTTTTTACCGAACACGGCTTGACATTCCAGAGCACTGGTCATTATTTGACGACGGGTCAGCCGGACCCTGCCGCGCGCTGGGTGTTTCACGTACCGGTGATCAGGCAGCAAATGCCTGAACTCGCCGGGCGTTTGTTCCCGTTGCTGTCAGCATTATCCCTGGTATTTCGCGTACCGGCGAACGCCAACGTACATGGCCTGATCCTGGAAGGCGGCCTGGGAAATCACGAGACGGGCAAGGTCTTGTCCGTATATCCGCGATCGGCCGAAAATCTGTCGGCGCTTGCCGCCTCATTGATCAACGCCATCGGTGATCTGCGAGGGGTAGCTGTCCCGGCAGCGGAGCGGCTCAGCAACTGCCTGTATGTGGAATATGTCCAACATCAGCAGCTGACCAGCTTATCAACCGGTCGGAATTTAGCAATCTCGGAATGGCCGTTCAACAATTTCTGTCCCTATCCGACGGTCAAGACCAGGAAACTTATCGGCAAGAGCTATCTCATCATGGCTCAGCTGAAGCGCGATACGAAAGGCGATGTGCTCAAATGCCTGTGCTTATACCCATTCTGGAAAATCAATTGGTGTGTCCTCAAAGAAGGCAAGCGTAATCAATGCAGCGACGACCATGGTCGCACTGTCCGCGATAGACTGATCTGGCAGCAAGCTGCGTATGAACAATTAAAGAATAACGTGGCTTTACCTGTGGTTCATCAGGTTTTCGGGTCTGAAGGCAACGATTATCTGGTGATGGAATATGTGGAAGGCTTGTCACTGCACGAAGAGTTAAAGCGCTTGTACAACGGGCGCTCCTGGAAAAACCTCGAAATCGGGGTGAAACTACAGGTGACAGGTTATGTATTGGCCGTGGGCCGGATATTAGGCCAATTTCATTCCCGTGGTTTCCTCCACCGCGACCTCAATCCGGAAAATTTCCAGGTCAGTGCCGGCCAGATCGTGCCCCTCGACCTGGAGCTGGCCTACGACCTCATCCATGACATCCCGTCTCCGGCATTCTCACTCGGAACACCGGGTTATATGTCCCCGTCGCAAGCCGCCTCAAAAAAACCGGAAATGGCTGATGACATCTACGGTTTCGGCGCATTGCTGCTCCGGGCATTTACGGGACTGGCGCCGACCAAGTTCAACCCGGAAAACCGGCCGGCATTGAAAGAGGCCATCTCACCTTTGACCGGCAGCAGGAAGCTGGGCGAATTGATCTCGGCCTGTTTGAACCCGGACGGGCGTTTGCGCCCGGTTTTGATCGAAGTGATCTCCGCTGTCAAATTGTATGAGGCGATGTTACTGACGGGAGGAGCAACAGACGGGCCTGCCGGGCATAGTGCGAAACCCTTATTGAGTGAAACCATCGGGAAGGCCCTTGCCAGCTTGCTATCACCGCCAACGGTCGATGGTCGGGGCTACTGGCTATACCATCCCGGCCCCGGTGCTTCCGGTGTCGCGAACCCGGTCAGAATGTTGCAATATAACCATAGCCTCTTCAATGGAATACCCGGTACACTCCTGGTAATTTCAAATGCACTGGCCTCCGGTCATGCAAATGCCGGCCTCGTGAATATTTTCAACAGGAACCTCGCTCATACCCTGGATTTTTCGAATCACCATGATTTGCCCGCAGGCCTGGCTAATGGCGGTTGGGGCCTCGCGACGATTTTAGTACAGAGCATCAGTGCAGGAACCGTATTTATCAACCCGGATCATGTTGCTGTAATCCGGAGAGAATTAAGTAAAACGAGTGAAGAAATCAATGTCGAATCGGGTCTCGCCGGAAAAGCCCTGTGCCTGCTTACCGCCTTGGATATTCCGCAGCTGGCGGATTTAGAAAAAGAACTGCACAAAACTATTACCGCGATCGTCAACCGGCAGCAAAAAGACGGTTCCTGGGTTATCACGGGACCTGATGGTAAAGAGACAGCCCGTCCCACCGGATTTTTTTCCGGCATTTCCGGGATCGTTTATACGTTACTGCGCTACGTCAACAGGTTCGACGATGGGATTACGGCACACGCGGCGCGGAAAGGTGCCGATTGGCTGCTGGGGCAACGATACACCGCAAACGCCATCGGCATGTGGCCGGTAAAAGCGAAAAGCAAACTGACTGATCCATGGTTCGGTATCGGCTATGCCGGGATCGCAGCCTGCCTGATCCGGGCATGGCAAGTGTTCCGGCATCCGCCGTACCGGCTGGCCGCGGAGGAAATACTCGGCAGCTATCCTGATGGCTTGCACAGCAATTACCAATCGGCAGCCTCCGGGGTAGCCGGAATTGGGCAGGTGATGCTGGATGCCTACGTCGTTTTTAAAGATGTGACCTGGCTGGATAAAGCCATCAGCATTGCCGGAAACCTGCTGAACAGCGCTTTCCGCGAAGCCAACGGCCACATCTACTGGCTGGAAGGCAGCGATACCCGTCCGACGGCAGCCTGGATGAACGGCAGTTCCGGTGTCCTTGATTTCCTGATACGTTTAGAACAGCCGGAACGAACCGGCTTCCCATTCAAATTTAACTAAACCAATGAAAAAGAACCTGATTTCCGGGATAATGGCATCCCTCCTGATCCTGATGTTCCTGTATGCAGCGACCAGTAAGCTGATGGACTTTCAAACCTACGAGCGCGCCATGCACAACCAGCCCTTTCCGGATTGGATGGCGGAAACGTTGATCTATAGTATCCCGCCTCTGGAAGTCGTCGTGTCCCTGCTGCTCTTTCGTGACCGGACCCGGTTGCTGGGTTTTTTCTGCGCCGGTGTGCTGATGCTGTCCTTTACGATTTATATCGCTGCTATCCTGTTGCATTTCTTCCCCTGGGTGCCCTGCTCCTGCGGCGGCGTGATCAGTCACCTGGGCTGGGGACAACATTTGATCTTTAACCTGTTCTTTCTCGCGGCAGCACTGTGGGGTATGCGGCTGGAAAGACAGGCAATACTTACTGATAAAATTACCTGAAAAGGTTTCAAAATATTTCACGCGCGAAATCGGGTTGATGCCGGTCCTGTGGTAAAACCGGTCAATTATTCATTTTTAATTATATCATCATGAAAAAAGTAAAAATGGGCCTGATGGCCCTGGCCGCACTGACCGGAATGGGAAGCGCGTTCGCCGCTGCACCAAGGCATGCTAAAAACGCGACGACTTATTACGCGATCAAAAGCGGGTCCTCGTTCGTATGGAGAACGACACCAGCCGGGCATTGTTTAAATACGGCTGTAAGTGCTACCTGCACGATTACCACCGCTGTTCAGCCAACCGACGGGGTAGTTCCTGCGGGCCACGCGGTTACTTTTCAAAATTACAAGTAAACCGTAAACAGCCTGCCGGAACTCTCCGGCAGGCTGTTGTCATTATAGTAAGGCTTTGATCTGCGCCTCAGCAGAACGTCCGTCGTCATCGCGGGGGTCGACGGGAACGTTATGGATCAATCCATTTTTATCAACCAGGACAAACGCCGGGTATTCCCTGATCCGATAACTGGTTAATGCCGGATGATTGTTTCCCTTTCCTTCTGTAAAGAAATTATGGTTTTCAGGTGCGGTGTATTGTCCGCCTGAAACACTCTTCTCCCATTGGGTTTTGGATTCGTCAGAGCTTATACTTATAAATTCGACAGCCTGCCCCTTGAACCGCTCCTCCAGTTTACGGATATAGGGTGCGACCACCCTGCAAAACCCGCAGCCGGTAAACCAGAAGTCGATGAAAACAACTTTATTTCTAAAATCGGAAAGTTGATGTATTTCCCCTTTTTGATCTGTGAGCCGGAAATTAAAAGCCTTAGCCCCGTCGACCCGCGTTTCGGAAATGGCTTTTAGTAGGGTCCTGTAATCCTCTTCGCGGACAATTGTCAATGCGTCCTTAATGCAATCGGTTAATTCCGGCGGGTAATCGTTAAGCGGCAGGATCAGGTACGCAAGCAACTCCTCCCGGAGCTTGCCTTTGTATTTTGCTTTGAGATAATCGTAAGCTTCTTTGATATGATAGGGCTTTCTGGCAATAACGCAGGAATCAATGCGGTATTTCAATAGCATGGTGTAAAGAAAACTTTCACAATAAAAAGCATCAGGGTATTGCTTTACGGCTGCATCAAGCAACGATTTAACGGTATCACGTGTCTGCAGGAACCGCTCCAAATATGGGTTAGACGTAGAATCGGCATATCGTCGGGAGATCAGTTCAACATTACTGTATTTACCTGACATATTGATAGCCATCAGGTCAACCTTCATAAACTGGTAAAAATATGCCGGTAGCCTTTCACGGTAATGCTCCAAAATATGAAGCAAGGATAACGTTTTCTTGTTTCCATGCTGCACCAACAAAGCCGCGTCTGCATCATCTTCCTCCGTGGTAGTGGTTACCTGCTGCGCTTTGATCAGTTCTGCCTGTACTTTTGCTATGGTACCGCTCCCTTCCGGGTCAATGCCATCCTGATTAAAATGGAGCTGTAAAGGCTGACCTGGCACAGCATAGTATTTGTAAATTCCTTTACCCGAATGCCCTTTGAACCTTAAGTTAAAATAATGCGGAAAGTTATCACAGGGGATACGAAACCGGAAGCTTTTACCGGTCGCGCGCTGGGTAAGTTCCGTTTGCAAAGCGGGCTCCTGGTCGGTATTGGGGTGACGGTAGAGGCGGAATAAGATGGTATCGCCCTGGTGCAGAAAATCGGCTGTACCGTAGACTTCAACAAATGGCTGCCGGGCATTCGCTATGAGGCATGTGGTTAGCAGCATCATGGTCAATAAAATTGATCTGGTCCTTTTCATATATAATAGATTAGCGTTGGTTTTGGGGAATGGGGTTCAACTGGATTTCGGTATCCGGGATCGGCATCGCGTATCGCGGATCTTTAGGCGGTAAGGTGAATTGCTCGCCGTTAAGGTCCCTGATCAGGGTAACGGCCCTTGCCGCCTCCTGGTTCAGTCGCCGCAGATCGTACCAGCGGACACCGGTCATGACCAGTTCCTTGCGACGTTCCTGCAGAATGAGGGTTAGAGCGTCCGCGGCATTCTTTGCGCTGTAGGGGACGAACGTGCCCTTTTTCCAGCGGGTGACCAGCAAGGTGTTCAGGTCGCTCAGCGCCTGGGCAGTGCTGCCCGCCCTCGCCTCGCATTCGGCTTTGGTCAGGTACATTTCAGCGGTAGAGATACCGGTGGTCACGCTCCCGTGTTTGCCATACTGGCTGTTAAACTCATACAAACCATCGCCGTCTTTGTAAAAGAAAATGGCTTTACGAAGGTCATTCGGCCCGTCGAAGGATCGCAGCAACGTCGTATCGGCATAGCTGTACAGGTTATAGTAGCCGCTGAGCGAGGCATGGAACAGCTCTTCCGGCGAGTAGTTGGGAAAAACAGGATATGCTGATGGATCGAGCGCGTTGAAATCCTGCAATTTGTTGTAAACTGCCAGGGAGGCCGTCGCATTTTTCAGGGCTTCATCGTACCGGCCCATACACAGGTTGACCCGGGCAGTCATCCCGTATGCCGCGGCTTTATTGGGCTGTGTCGGGGAAGAGCTCGCAGATTGCAGAAGCTGGAGGGCCAGATCGAGGTCGGATAATACCTGCGCATAACAGGCCTGCTGCGAGGCGCGCGGGGCCTTAACAGTCAGATCGGTGCCCGGACGAAGCGGGACACCCGGTTCGCTGGCAGCAGTCGCGGCATCATAAGGCAGGGCGAAAGTTTGAACAAGATCAAAGTAGGCCATCGCACGAAAGAACAGGGCATTGCCTTTGGCCTGGTTGAAGGCGGCTTCATCGCCCGCCTTTCGCGGAACGGTCGCCAGGATCTGTTGTACCTGGTTGGCATAATAGATGGCCTGATAGGGCACGGACCAGGCATCGACATAAGCGCCTGCGGGATAAAGCGATTTAGCCCAGAGATAGGCGTTTTGCTCGGTGGAGCTCATATTGGCGTAAAACCCGTCGGTTACGTAATAATCGTCCGTTGCGAGTTCACCCAGGGTGGCGTAGTTGCGGTTGAAAATATCTTCATTGGCCAGCAGCGATTGCACATCCGCCAGGGTCGACGGCACATTCAGTGCCGCGTCCGGCCTTGCGTTCAGGAGCTCGTCCTGCTTTTTGCAGCCATCATAAAAAGCCATGATCGGCGGAAATAGCATCAGGCAGACACGGACGGCTGTTAATTTGATCAGCGTTTTCATTATCATTTATTTTAAGTTGGTTTTAAGGCCGACGGCGAAAGTCCTCGGCAAAGGCAGCGCGGTCGTGCCGCCGCCCGGGGTCGTGAATACATCAGGATCGAGGTGGTCAGGATTAGCCCGCCACAGGATCGCCACGTTGTTGACATAAGCGTAAACATTGATGTGGGAGAACGGGCCTTTCGGGCCGAAAACCTTGGTCAGGTCATAACTGATATTGATGTCCTTCAAACGGATATGGTCGCCTTTATCGACCAGCGCGTCCGAAAAGGTGTAAAACAGGTCGCGGTTGGGGTTCACAGGCGTTTTCGGCATGGAAGGGATCAAGGTCCTCGCCTCATCGTCCGGCTGTTGCCAGCGCCGGGTATAATCCTGGTTGCCCAGCCAGTTGCTGTACAGCGAACCGTATTGTACGGATGAACGGCGGATGTAATAACCCAGCTTGTAGATCAGGTTGAAGGACAACGAAAGTTGTTTATAGCTAAAAGTGTTCCAGAGCGATCCGAAACTCGTCGGCCGGGAAGGCCCGTTATAATGCAGGTCTTTCACCGTCGTACCGGCAATGACCGCGGCATAATCCGTGCTCAGTGCCCCGTTCAGATAGCCCTGCGGGTCACCTGTCTCATGGGTCAGCGGGCCGGAGCGGAAGCTGTAGATGCCGAACAGGGGTTGTCCCACCAGCGGCGTGATGGTACCGGAATTACCGGCTCCCTGTTGCAGGAAGGCCAGGGTCCGCAGTTGGGCGTTATATTGGGTCACCTTATCAATGGCATAGCTGTACTGGAAATTGGTTTGCCAGCTGAACGCTCCCGTTTGGATGTTTCGGCTGTTGATCGTGACATCCGCACCATGCCCCTTCGTTTCGGCGGTATTGCCGAAAAAGGTCAGGAACCCGGTGGACGGGGCGACCGAAGCGTTGCCGAACAGGTTGACGCCTTTTTTAAAATAAAACTCCACGGTACCTGTAATGGCCTGGTTTTTCAGGCCGAAGTCCAGTCCCAGGTTGATCATCCGGTCCTTTTCCCAGCGCAGGTCGGGGTTACCGGGATTGGCGATCACGGCGTAAGGCAAGCCCGAAAAATAGGAATTACTTTGCTGCCGGATCGTCGTTACCGCGGTCGCTGATTTATTGATATTGCCGTTATAGCCGAAGGTGCCGCGCAGCCGCAGTTGTTCCAGCCAATCCACGTGGTAGAACTTTTCTTCGGCAATGTTCCAGGTGAAACCGGCCGAATACAGGGGGACCGCCTTTTGGTTCGCATGGACCCCGAACAGGTTGGAGCGGTCGATCCTGCCGCTCGCGGAAACGGTATATCGGCCCAAAAAACTGTAGGCGGCATTACCGAAATAGGAAATAAAATTATCGGTCCGTTTACCGAAGAACTGCCCGTTCGGGATCTGTGCCGATCCGAGCTGCCGCGGGTTCAGGCCAAAATAATCCGCGTAATTGACCGAGCCGCTGAATGCGCCGGTTGCCGGGTTATAGCCGTAAGCGGGCGTTTCCGAAGTGCTCTCCGTATTTTCTCCGCTCCACTCCGTTCCGGCGATGGCGTTGAGTTGTCCGCCTTTGCCGACCCTGCCGCTATAGTTCAGCTGCCCGCGGATGCGGTGCGAGGCCAGTGCGGAACTGCCATCCATCCGGATGCCGCCCAGCGGCACCGGGAAGCTTAAACTGCCGTCAGCGGTAGTCTGCGCGTATTGGTTGATCAGGTTACGGGCGTAATAGCTGTCCTGGCTGTATATCGTCCGGTCAGTGGACTCGGCGCGTTCGTACTGGTATTTGATATCTGCGGTAAAGTGCGTGAAGAACCGGTAATTGAGGCCGAAATTCAGGCGGGTATCGATGCTGCCGGAATGATGATTACTGTTATGCAGTTCGTCCAGTGCCCGGTAATTCCAATCCAGGAAACCCGTATTTCCGGGATTGTCCACGAAGGCCTGCGAAAAATCCTTGACCGTGGCTAAAGGATTGCCTGCATCATCGGCGAGCCGGGCATAAGGATAGATCATGCTTTTTCCACGGATACTGTTCAGGTCGCTGAGCGTACTGTTCAGCGCCGCCGTGTTCTTGATGTAATTGATCCCGGCCGACAGTTTCAGGTTTTTGAAGGGGGAGAAATTATAATTGCTGTTGATGGTAAGGCGGTCGTTGGTATTGCCCCGCAAAGCGGCGTTGTTCTGGTCATAACCTGCCGAGAAATAATAATCGCTGTTCGGTCCCCCGCCCCGGAAATTCAGGTTGTATTGCTGGCTGAACGACCGGCGCAGCAGGTATTCGCTTTCGTCCCGCCGGATGTCATAGCCTTTCATCGCTGCGATCTGCTGATCGGCATCGGTTTGGCTGATAGCCCCGGAACGTGCCTTGTTCAGTAAAGCGACCACAGGCGATACGACCTGGTAGCCGGTTTTTAGTGCCCCGTCGTAATAGCCCGTTTTGAACAGGTTTTGTTCGAGCCCGATGAATTCCCCCGCGTTCAGGTAATTGGGATCATAGTACAGGTTAGGCTTGTCGCCCGAGGTCAAGTTGGCGTTGAACTCGATGGCTGTAGGCTGTCCCGCCCTCCCCTTCTTCGTGGTGATCACGATCACCCCGTTGCCGGAACGGACGCCCCAGATCGAAGCGGCGGCAGCATCTTTGAGGATGGTAATGGAGGCCACATCATTGGGGTTGATATTGTTAAGATCGCCGTCATAGGGAAAGTTGTCGATGACCACTAATGGTTGGTCATTGGAGAACAGCGTACTGTGTCCCCGGATCGACAGGTCGGCGGTATTGCCGGCCGCCGTGCTCGTGTTCCGGTTGAACAAGAGGCCGGGGACCACGCCTTCAAGCCTGCTCAGTACGTCAGGGCCCGTGCGCCGGTTGATAACCGCGCTGTCCAGGTGGACGAAGGAACCCGTGGCCCGCTCCCGGGCGATGTTCTGGTAACCCGTGGACACGATCACTTGCTGGATCTCCAGTTTGGCGGGCTGCATACGGATGTCGGGTAATGCGGGTTTGGCTGGATCGGCGGTGATCGTGAGCCGCTGGTAGCCGGTATAACTGACGGTCAGCTCGGTCCTGCCGCTGAGGCGCAGGCTGAACCTGCCCTCCTGGTCGGTGTAAGTGATTTGTTGATCGGGCCCATAGCGGACCGTGGCACTGGGCAGGGGCTTTCCCCTTTCATCGGTCACCCGTCCGGTCACCGTCGTGGGCTTCCGGGGGCTGATTTCCTGGGCGGGCAGCTTAAAAAAAAGGCAAAGCGTGGCCAGCACAGCGAAAAATATCGTTTTTTTCATGTGTTAATTTTGGAGTACGTTTAAAAATCAGGTAGGACGCCGTTGCGGCATCAGGGAGAAACAGGCAATAACGGCGGCCCTCTTTTAACTATTAACTGACGGGGCCGCCGCTACTGTCTTATCATTCCGGCGGGCAAATGACAAGTAACCATTGATTTTGAGGGATCAGGGTCATTTGTCTCCTCCTTTCTGAATTTCCTTTTGGTACGCATACAGGGCCAGGACCAGGTCGGGTAACCTGTCCATGAAATCACCGAGCTCCTCGGCGCTTAAGGTATGCAGGTCGCCTGCGGCTTCGGACAGGCCGAAATCCTGCCATTTGCTAAGCTGCGCCTTTAAGGCCGGGGAATCGACCATGGCAAAGATCCGCTTCATCGCCTCTTCGGCGGTGAGCAGTGTCATGCGGTTAATGGTCTTGAGTTTAGCGTTCATCCCTGTATTTTTTGAAGAAGGGACCGGCCTGATAGCAAAGAAGGCGTGGAACCCGACTTATTGCAACTTGGTACCTAGGAGAACCGACGACAATAAGGGAGCCCACGCCAGGAGCGTGAGCATTCCACTTATCATCTCGCCGTCTTGAAATTTCCTAGGTTTCAGTTACGAGATTCAAAGCGAATGCTTCTAATATTTTGAAGAGTCGCTAATTTAATAAAATTATAAGTCTGCAAGATAAAATAATAAAAACTGTATGTCAATAGTCCTACAATAATTTTTCTTTAAAAATTGACTTTTCATCCATGAGTGTAACGCGGGATGAAAATACCTTAATTGCTTTTGGAAAGAATTTGCAAAGAATAAGGGAGGAGAAGAAAATAAGTCTTAGACAACTTGAGATTTTTTCAGAAGTAGATTTTAGTGAGATCCACAGATTGGAGAAAGGAAAAAGAAATCCTACCTTAACTGTTATTATCGCTTTGGCAAAAGGATTAGGTATTGATCGTGCAGATCTAATTAATTTTTAGTTTAGGGCGTTACCTACGGCCCAGGCTTTCCGTTACAAGTCCTCGCTGCGCTGCGGGCTTTCCACTGCAATCCTTAACGCAAAATTCGATCTATCGTGTATAAAGTTGCGAATGTGATTATAACAAAATCAATTGGGCGATAAAACAGGCTAATAACTATTTCAACTAAATGGTTATTTTCTTCTATGAAATTTAAAATGAAAACATAATCCTGGATGCGGACTCCCGACAAGTTGTTTTGCAATGATCGAAAGCCGGCTTCTTAATGTTCCTATATGCTAAAATGGATAATGTTCAGTTATCATTTATTAATAATCGAGAATATAAAAGTCCGGCTGCGGAAAGAGTCGTGTTAACATCATAACGGTATAGTTTTAAATTTTTTATCTGATCATTGAAACTTTGGGAAAATTCTGAGTACAATCATCATATATAGAAAAAATTAACATATGAAACGTTACACTTCAGAAGAACTGGCACATCACGCCAAACAATTTGCGCAGGATAAATACGATAGCGCTGAAAGCATTTACCAAAGGTTTAAAAGCGACCTGAACCGGCGAATGAAACGTTCGCAACCCACCATGCCACTCAAGGATGAATTAGAACGCCAGGCGAAGATATTGGCGGGAAAAGCCTACGAAAAGTTCTATCATATCTCAGAAGAAGGTATTGAACGAAAACTAAGCGGTAGATTAACCAACGACGCTTTTCATCCCGGTATTGAATTGGATGACTACCAAGACTATTTTGACGAGTTTGCCGATGAAATGGTGAAAGCATCGATTAGCGCAGCTTTTGCACCACTTGCAGAAGCAATTAAAGCGATAAAAAAGAAAAGACGAAAATGATAAAAAATAAAGGTCGAATTCGTCTTATTCGGCCTTTATTTTTAGAGGTAGTTAATCAAGCCATCTTGCAAATACCGCTTGATCGTTTCGTTTTCTTCAGTTGTAAGCTCGCGTGAAACATGAGGAAGAGTAATAATATTTAGGAGGTCTTATAAAGGCGTTTTAAGACTGTCGGCCCTAACGTTAGACTTACCTGATTTTTTTGTTGACTAGGTTCTGACCTTCAATAATTACCTGTGTTTCATGTTCATTTCGCTGCTCATCCAGATAGCGGATAATGATTATCATTCCGTTAAGGTCCTTCGGTACCTTGTGGCGGAGAAATTCGTCGGCTTCAGTATGCACACTTTCGAGCATCCTGCGGTAACCGGCTTTAAGCTCAATTTGATCAAACTGCTTTAAATGGTTTATCTGCGGCAACGATTCCAATTCAGAAAACTGAGGGCCCTGTATTTCAAGGGAGATATTTACAGCCGCATGGCTTGTATTGTTGTATATAGCAAGTCCCAAACGCCAGCTCAACTCCCAATATATGATCGGTTTTACTCCCGCACCGATAACAATAACTTCATTTCCGTGCTCGTCTGTCTCTTTCAGATTATTATTGCTATAGCCCCTGGGTGCCCTGCCGCCACTATGCCATAAAAGAGCAGCTTCCAGAAATGGTCCTGCAATTGATGTGGCGGCGGTATTTTCTTTTTCATTGCCGTGATGGAAGACAACGGCCTCCGCATCTTCTTTCTCCGCAATCTTCTCAGCCGTACGCGCATATTCTTCAGGGATTTCTCCTAATGGAGGGGCCTTTTCTCCGGCACCTAATATAGCATGGATCAACGGAGTGAGCGAAGCTTCAATGTCATCCCTTGTATAATCTATATATGCTTTTCCGGCAAGCCAGTTGGGTATTGCTGTTTCCCGATCTCCCGAAAAAATAAGAGGAATGAACTTACGAGCATTGCCGTATTGCAATATCTCTCCGGTCATTATATCGCCCTCGTAACCTGCGCCGCCTAGCCGGTTCTCCGATTTGATTTTATACTTTGGTGTACATAGTATCACGTAATCATTTTCGCGGATAGACCTTTCCATGAAATAAGGCAACTGATCACCAGGTACGACCTCCCAGATATCAAGTTTAGCGTCAATTCCATTATTACGCAAACGCTTAGCAAATTCCTTAACCCTTTGCTTAAAGATGTCATCTTCCCAGGCATAGGAAATAAATGTGGTAGGAACGTCTTTAATCGGTTCAATCATGCGTTAATATTGTTACTGGATCAGCTTCCGTTACATGCTATATAAAGATAATTTTTTTCACTAATTCCGACAATTTGTGCTACGATAAGTTGCTGACTACCGAAAATATTATTTACTGGTTTCAATGGGTAGACACAATAGGGCTAAAATCGAGCAGCTTATTTTTATTAGCTCTCTACTCTTTCTAAAGTAATGTGGTTGAACTCTTTATCTAAAACTTCAAACTTTTTACGGAATAAAAAAGAAAGGTTTTCATTTGCAGTAGCAAAAAATATCTGACGATTGCGTTTAATTGCCATCTCACGTAAGTAGTCCAAAAAAGATAAGATATTCATATCATCGGTAAAGGCTACTGGATCATCAAAAATCAAAATATCTGGGCCGTTTTTTAGCTTATTATTTAGTGTTAGAAATAGGGATAATGCCAACGCAGACCGCTGTCCTGTACTTATTCTAAGCAAGTCTGTAACTTTTCCATTTTTTTTATAAAGTTTGATTGTACTGTCTTTTATCGAAATATCAACGAACTCTTTTGGAGTATGAATGCTTAAAAACGTTTCTTTTATCTCCTGTTTATTTGTCTGTAAAAAATCCTGAAGAAAATTATCCTCATTGTGTTCGGTTAAGAGATTTTCTAAAACATTGAGTGCCAAATTAATCCTGTCGTTTTCAGTCTTTGCAGCATTTCTCTCTTCGGTTTTCTTATCAATGGTTTCATTGGCTTTGATTGATAAAGTGCTTTCCTTTTGCTGGATAGATAGATCCGACCGGATTTCATCCAACTGATCTACTATTGACCTCAATTCAAGTTGAAGATGTGAAAGGTCTTTTTCGTCGTCAAAATCAATTTCAACAAGGTTATCAAGTTCTTTCAAATAATGTTGTAAGGAAGACAATCTTCTTTTAACTTCATCTCGATCCTCAAAAACAAAACGAGGGTCATATACTCTTAATTGAGCAATAAGTTCGGCAGTTTTCCCTTTTAGGATAGTTTTGATTTCATCAAGCTTTTCATCGTTTAGGGACATCATTTTCTGAATGCTATCGAATAGTCGTTCTGAAACACTACTGTTTAATGTTTCACCAGGAAATAATTGTCCAAATTTCAATTTTAACGCATTTAATTCTTGCTCGTCAATTTTAAGTTTTATACACAAAGCCGAAAAACTTTCCAGTTCACTAAGTTTTGTTTCCTCTAAAGTCAACTGCGTCAATTGTTCATCAATTTTAGTTTTTACCATTGCTAATGGCAAATCACTAGCCTCCGCGAGATTTATTTTTTCGATAACTTCTTGGAGAGTGGTCAATAAAGTTAATTGCTCTTTGGTGGCAGACTTAGCTTCTTCAAGACGACTTTTTATTTTTAGAAGACCACTAAAATCTTCATTATCAACACTTTCTTCCATAGAACGCAAAATGGAGCTTTGAAGATCTGACGTGGAAGTAAACTTACTGTTGCACATGGGGCATACATTGGAGTTGAGATTAAGTTCCAAATAATTTTTTCCATCGTTTTTAATTGTTGCCAGAAGTGCTTTGACTTGCGATATGTTTTTTCGGCTTTTCTCTAACTCAACATCAATTTGTTCTAGAGCGGCACTATCTTCTACGAGTTGTTTTGAGAGGATCTTCCTGTATTCATCTATAGATAGATTAGAATCAGGGAAGGCAAAACCCCTTACGGGCGAATAAAGCTCATTTGCAATACGTAATTGATTGACTATAACTTTCTGCTGACGTAATCTTTCGTTATGTCCTGTTAGCCGCAGGTGAATGTCACCTTGCAGATAATTAGTTAGCGACTCTAATAGATCTTTTGAGTTTTTAATAACCTGCTGTTGAAGATTTGTGTCGTTTATATCCTTGGTGAAATTTTCATCAGCAACTTCAAATTGCTCAATCTCTTTAACTAATTGTATTAATTGTTGCTCTTCATCACGGATCTCAGATAATGTTCGCTCCTCCAGCCAGGTAAGATTAGTTAGAATATTATCCAATTCTGTTAGAAGTATACTCAGGCTGAATTTTAGTCGGTCAAGCGATACCAAATCATAACCAATAAGGTTAACCTGAATATGATATTGTTGAATTTTATCGTACAGTGCTTTGATTAATGTAGCCTCATTACCAGCAGTTTTCCTAAGCTCCGTTAGCAATAGTTTAGCTTTTTGTATTTCTTCGTCACAAGCTGTAATTGATTGATCACGAAGCTTTTGTTCACTTTCTAGCTTAGACTTGTACGTTGCAATCTGCCTTTTTAAAAAATTCACCTCATCTCCTAGTGCAATATCTCGAAATGCGTCCTCAATTTCTTTTTCGTTTTTATTAACAGTTAATCTAAACGCGGCATCTGTATTGTAAAAATTAAATCTATTGAAGTGTAGTGCGAGGTCCGACCCCCGTACCTTATCCATGCCATTATACCAAACACGATCTCTTTCTCTAAATAGCTGAGTATCCATTTTAAATTTTCTTGGCTCTTGGTCGCCTAAAAATTTAGCTTCTATCTCATATCCGCTTTCACGCTCATGAAGTCTATGATTTTCCCCTGTAACAAAAAATTCAATAGCCTCCAAAAGCGATGTTTTACCATACCCGTTTGCACCATCAATTAGATTTATTTTTTTGAATTTAAAAGGTTCACTGAACTTAGGATATTCGCGGTATTTAATAGGATGAAGCCAATTGAGTTGTCCTACGGACACTTCAGTTGATTTATGTTTCAAGTTCCCTTTTTGTGTGCCCCCTTCTACATAAAAATCACCATTGATTATTCGCTCAACCCCGTCTCCGACTTTAATATTATCGGAAAATACACAATCAAGTTTCTGATCTTTAAGTACTCCTTTCCATATATCCCCTAAGCCAGATAATCCATCAATGGTGTTATTCGCACTTGATAGGTACGTCCTAGAAAGCCAGTCACTTACTTCGGAAGAGCGAACAATAAACTTTCTGGCATAATCCATATTTTCTTCTACTGTTATTCGGTCGGCTTCACTGATTTCTTGATCCGTTAGAAAAACTAGGTAAAAGTTCCATTGCAACGCGTTGTTGTTTTTAAAATAATAAGGCGCTATGTATTGTTTCAAATAGCTTGTTATATCATACGACAAAAAGTTTTCCGAATGATCAAAAAAAAAGTTTTGATAGACTTTACCTTCTAAAGTGCGTTCGCACTGTAAAACCGATTCAGAAATACTTTCAACGGTGGTATAATATTCCCTAAGTGTTGATATTAATTGATCGCGATTTATCATTGTCTTTTTTTGTTGATAGCAACAGGATTGCCGTTTGTGTTTCCAGAAATATCCGGCCCACTTTTTTCATAGTCTTTGCACAATACCCCTAGGTGATTATATAAAATCATTAGCCTCAGTCGGTAACTATTATCTTGAGGTGCAGAACCTAATAGATAAGCTTTTAATTCATTTATGATTGCTGGATCTGCATCACCCACATATACAATACATGCCGGATTTGCAGAAGCGCTCGTAACATTATAATGTAATGTCGCTGGTGAATAATTAATTGTTGGTTGATTCACTAAGTCAATGAGATGGCTGTCCTGTGGAAAAATCCCATCTTGTTTCAAGTAACCTGTTGACAATGAAGCATACCTAATCAGCCATTCTCTTTTTTTTGCTTGAGTAAGGGGATCTTGAAATACGGACAATCGAAATGATTGCTCGCTGTTGTCAATGTTGAATAATGATGAAGCACTTGGCTTAAACCAGTCTTTTCCAGAGATAAGCCCCGTGGAAAGACTTAAAAGTCGTTCCCTGTTTAGAGAGCTTAATTCGACATCCAATAGCTTATTAAAATCACCCTTTATTTCACTACAAGTTTCGGTAAGCTCACCATTAATTCCAAGTACAGACTCCACCCAAGTATCATTCCAAATAAACCTGTTTGACATCTCAGGACCATACCTCCCTTGATTTTGAACATTTAGCGGGCGCTTCGAGGTCTTAGAATTTTCAAAATGGTAAATCGATTCATCATTGTCTAAAACAAGTATGCTGGACCTCGCATTATTCCAACAATTGTAAAACATACCGTAGCTATCATTAACTTCAATTCGATTATCTTCAAGATTTATTTTTTTTGCTTTTGTGTATACAGCCGAATTACTGTAGCCGATTTCTTTACCGGCAATTTTACTTTCTTTAGCCCAATTTAAACAAATCAATTCCTTGTCTGAATCTTCCATACAAGTAGTGTAAAAGTCAGTTCGGTATGATTTGAAAGCATCTGTTCGTGCACCACCATTCATCTGAGGATGAAGTAATAAATAAGGTTTATCTACAAATTGCCGTAAATCACGCGATAAATCGATTTCTAAACTTTCAGAACAAAGTATAGTTGCGAGATAAATCGAATCTTCATCATTTCTGAAAACAAAACGTTCTGTGCCAAAAAGTAGGTTTTCAGCCTCTACGCCAGTGGCTCCCATTGGGAAAGTTTTAAATTGAAAAAGCACCACTTTTTTGGATTCCCCTTCTAAAGTCGAATTGGTTCTAAATAGATAGCAAATAGGGTCAAGTATCTTATCCTGGGTATTTACAAGGGCATTGTTTTCTGCTAAAACCACCGTGTTATCAATAGTATAGTTGGTTTTAAATATTCGTAACTCATCAGGTTTAATAGATTCACAACAAATTACCCAGAGTTTGCCTTCAGACGGAAAATTATCACTTTGTAACAAAGCTTCAATAGCGGTTAGAGGGCACGAATATTCCGGGGTTAGGAGTAATTGGATTTCAGTTTCTATCGCAAGTTTAAACAATTCTGAGTGTTTGCTCGCTGCAAGATCCCGGTCTGTGTTTCCTATAAATTTACTTTGAGGCGTAGTTATTGCTTGAAGGCTACCTTTATGTTGGTAAACCATCATACTGTAACGATGATGATCAGGAACTAAAACATCCAATTTTGGGTTTCTCAACCCATTGGCTGTTAATATTGTGTCAATATAATCATATCTAATCGACATTTATGATAAAGTAAGGGTGAGCGACTTTCAAAGAAAGCAATTTAGCAAAAACTTATTTGTCTTATCCAATAGTTGACTATGAAACCGCACATAGGCTTCGAAAAAAATAGTGTTGGTGTTAGTGTCAGCAGGAAGCAGTGCATTAAACTAATCTTTTCAACAGGCGGCTTACGCCCCTTGATTTAAAATTTATGTACATCATCATAAAAACACATGGCGGAGCGGAATATGCAGCCATAGTAACCGATTTTGAGGGCAACAATAAAGTCTTCGATAATATGGAAGACGCACACAGTCCGAGGCGGACGATTGCCAGCCCGGTGTAGTTGTTGAACTTTAATAAAACAGGTGTTTCTTCAATAGGCGACCGAAAATGCCTGTCGACACTTGCGGGGCAGTATGTTAGTAAAAATATATGATGAAGTGATTGTTAAATATTGATTTTGCTAATTTTATTAGCAATCTTGTTGGGGTTTTAGTCATGCTGTTATCAACATTATTTTAATAACCAACATAAGGTTTTTTTATTATTGTTAAAATCTATATTTAAGGTTTTAATTGTCAGAATTTTATGGCGAAAAGCTTAAAGACCAATCAGCATAGCGCACCTGGCCCTATGCTTGGTTATTTATTTCAAATTGAACGCGCGCTATTGTGGCTATCTACGTCAACAGAAAAGGGATATATTGCTATTGAAACAGATGATGATTTAGTAATAAACTTAAAAAATAATAAGAATTTGGGGATTTATTACGAACAAGATAAGAGTGCCGCCATGTCTAACAGAAACCCATTTTCTAATAAAAGTTTAGACTTATGGAAAACCTTACATATTTGGGTTATGAATATCAATAATAGTACGATAGACCTTGATTCATCTCAGTTTTTGCTGGTAACAAATAAAGTTGTTGGTACGTGCTTAATCAAAAGTATAGTCAGTTTGAAGGATAATGATACCGAATTTCAAAACAAGATTACAGAACTTTTAAACAATGGTAAATCCAGCGCTACCCAAGAAATAAAGGATTATGCGCTTGAAGTAGAAGCTTTAGATGCAACAACGCGCACTAAGCTATTTAAAAATATAGTCGTTCTTGATCTTAACTACGTCCATGATAGAAGCCAATTCAAAAGCTTTGTCAAAGATAACCTCCATGTTAGTAATAGTGTTCCATTTAATTCAATGTACAAAGATTTACTTGGCTGGTTAACAGATCTAATCATTGAAAAATGGATTAATAACGAGCAGGCTATCATCTCCGGAGAGGAACTTAATACCTATTTTAATGACATGTTAGTCAGATACATGTCAAAACCTTTTATCGAACGAGCAAAGGATGTTCTCCCTGTACAGGACTCGTTAAGGGCGCTTCATAAGAAAGATAATTTCGTAAAGCAATTAGATTGGATCGATATGGAGGAGCAGGATATTTTAAAGGCTATTGATGACTTTTTAAGAGCTCGGTGGGAAAGAGTTCGTTTTGCTAAAGAAGGTAATATCCCGTCTAAAAAGGATTTTATATCAATGGATGATGATTTATTTGAAAGGTGGGAAAATTTACAAAAGCCAATCAAAAGGTCATGCTCGGACGACATTGAAAGAAAAAATAAAGGCTATGAATTGTATTGGGCAGTTATGAATCATAAAGCAAAACTGGCTAATTATGATACCGAACAGTCATATACCACTAAAGGGGCTTACCATTTGATGGCTAATGAATTTAGGTTAGGGTGGCATTTTGGTTGGGATAAACTGAAAGATGAATTATAGTATGAGCATCGGTATTTATAACGAATTTGATATTGTACAAAACAAAGTCCTGGGGTTTCATGGATTGTACGAGTTTTTAAAGGAATTTACAGAAAGTAACAAAGGAATAGGGCCTAAAATTCATTACTTGTTCCCTGTTTTACCTATTCTTTTTAACGAAGAAAGCGCAGCTGTTATCTATTCTAAAAATTTAAAGCCTGGCAGCTTTATAAAAGTGTTAAGTGAAAAAAGCGACATCTTTTCAACCCTGCAAATAAAAATGCAAGACCAATCTGTGCATACTTTGCATTGTATAAATCTTGGTATAAAATGTGGATTAATAGGTTATGATCCAGAATCCACCAGGGTATTTATTCAGGCGAAGAAAAACCCTGGCATCCAGCTCAGTGCGGATTACCAAAAAATACTGTTCGCCGCAAAACGTTTGGGCGCATGGTTTGCAAAGATGTCTGAAGAAGAAATTTTGATATACCTAAACATACGCTTCTAATGGAATTAAAGATATTAAAGGTCATTCTCTGGCCTAAAAATAAAGAGTTCAAATACCGTGAACTTAATTTTAGAACAGATAAAGTCAATGTAATCACCGGAGGTAGTGGACGCGGAAAATCTGCATTGATTAGTATTATAGACTATTGTCTTGGAAGTTCTAAAATCAGAATACCCACTGGACTTATCAGGCAAACCACTGAATGGTTTGGCGTGGTTATATCATTCAATGGTCGGCAAATATTGTTGGCCCGAACGCTTAGTAAAGGAACAAATGAACTTTCTAACGACATGTTTAAGGATGAGGGACAATCTGTTCCTATACCTGATGAGATAACATCAAATTATACGGTAGATGATATAAAAAAATTGCTTAACAAAGTAATGGGCTATGCGGACATAGAAATGGAAAACAATGGACGCACTTCATCATGGGAAGCTCAAAGACCAAGTTATCGAAATGCTATTTCGTTGAATTTTCAACCACAATATATAATCGCCAACCCGTCAACGCTTTATTATAAAGCTGATTCAACAGCTGATAGAGAAAAGTTAAGGATTATCTTCCCTTATCTCATAAATGCGATTGACAACAGAACACTTGAACTTAGGGAAGAATTAAAGTTATTAAAACGGGAAGTCTTGATGCTTTCCAGGGAACTTAAAGAAAAGCAAGACTTATCTCAATCTGAGACTGCTGAACTTAAAAACTACTTTAATTTAGCTAAGGAATTGGGCTTGTTAAAAGATTATTCTTTTGAAAATGATGATTTAAATAAAGAGCAATACACCCAGTATCTTTTACAAATCCAGGAAAAATTCAAAGAAGACCAATTACCGACAATCGAGGTGGGTATAACAGCCGATATGGTTAACCGGTTAACTACTTTGAGGGAGAGGGAATATGATCTTTCCATGCGATTATCTACTTTGAGAGAACGGAGCATGACCCTTAAAGATTTAAACAATAGCGCTATAGAATACAGGAAGTCACTTTTGATACAATCGGACAGAACTAAAGCTGTAGGCTGGTTAAAGACTTTGTTTAACTCTACAATAATATGCCCCCTTTGTGGCTCTAACGAAGAACATACTGAACACTACTTAGACAATATTCAATCCGTTAATGCAAGTATAAGTGAGTTAGGTGACCAAGTAGAAGACTCGGTTAAAGTTTACTCATCAGAAATTGTAAAAACTCAAGGGCAGCTATCTCAATATGAACGTGAACTAAATAATTTACGTCGCGAAGTTGGCGAACTTGAAGAGCGTGATACAGAATTTAAAAGAAGCCGGCAAGCAGTAACTAGTATATTCAGATTTTTAGGGAGGGTGGATCAAATTCTTATTAATCTCAATTCAGGAAATGAGAATAGAGAGTTAATGGAGCGCATTGTTGGAAAAGAAGAGAGAATAAAAAACATTGAAACTGAAATCTCTGACGACAAAAGCGACCAGGTGAAGCGGTTTGCCCTGGCTAAAATATCAGAATATATAAGAGTTTACGCTGAGATTTTTAAACCAGAAAAACTTGATGCTAACATCAATTTGGATATTGATAATCTGACGTTGAAATTTATATCAAAAACCGGAGCCAGAGATTATTTGTGGGAGATAGGAAGTGGAAGGAATTTTATGGCTTATCATATCTCGACAATGCTTGGTATTCATGAGTATTTAGCTAGCTTGGAACAAAGCAAAGTCCCAAGTTTTCTGATGTTCGATCAGCCGAGCCAGGTATATTTTCCAGAAATCAACGATGATAAAGCAGAGATAGGTTCTGAAGATATGGAGGAATTGAAAAGAATATTCCAAGCACTCGATTTATTTGTAACAAGAACTAAAGGAAAAGTACAGGTTATCTTACTTGAGCACGCAGGGGAAACCTCTTGGAAAGATTATCAAAATCTTACTAAGGTATATAGGTGGCGGGATGACGAAGAAGACAAAGCCTTGATACCCGATGAGTGGTATTAAATCTGTTACGGTATATATCACAATCGGAAGGTAAATTTACATCATTCTGCAAAAGTGTCTGAGACACGTTAAGATGCAGGACTGATAATTATGATTGATGCTATCGAAATAAAAGGATATTGGTTTTTACCCGATGATCCCGAGAATAGGGTTGCAGGAACACTGACCTACACGCCAAACAGGAAAATTATCCTTGAACTAATAGGGGCATTTCATGATCCACGTGATTACATGATGTCTTTGGCCCAGGGTGATGATAAACGTAAGGAAATTATCCTTGGAGAGAGTTCCGATGCCAAAAGTATTACATTGATTAACTGCTCTTCTTATGGTTCACTGAATTTTAGCTGCTCTTTCCCGATGCAAAAATTTAGTGTTCAATACTGTTTAGCAGGTATCCATTTAAAAAGTTGGACTGAAGAGGTGTTCAACCAAATCACGGTTAAAATGCCCGGCTTGACGAAATGGGTAAATCATTATTGTGTTGATTATTCCATTCCTTTTAAAAATGACAGGATACACGGGTTCAATTTGAGTTATGATAGAGACAACAGTAATGATATTAGCGTACAACTTACAGACAATATCAATTTAGAATTAGAGTTTACCTGCTCGCCGCCCGGAACGGAGCATGAAGAGCAGCTCGTAATTGAACAATCCTATCAACTAAACATCTCCACAAAAAAAGTGATGTCGTTTTGGGATTTACTTTTACAGGCATCCAAATTTAAATCATTTCTAACACTTGGTACTTTAACCAGCATCGGCTACCAATCAATTGAATTTTACTCCCCCGATAGATTTCAGGAATTAAAAGATGGCGAGAAACTTTTTCATCCTGTAAGGTTCTATTATAACCAGTTCGATAAGACAGACACGGATGCAGCAAACAAGAAGGATTTTTTATTTACGCATGATCGTATCAAAACCTCTTTTGAAGAGGTGATTAAAAACTGGTATGGCTTTGATGAATTGATGGCTCCGATTTTAAAACACCTTATCGAGAGCATTCAGGAAAAAAACATATTCAACACCGGTGACTTTCTTATCGTTGTACAGGCTTTAGAGGGTTATGCCACCAGGTTCAGGCCTGCCATACCGGCGAATAAAAAGTTTGTCACATTGATAGAGCAGCTAACCTTTTTGCGTGATGAATTTTCATACGTGCAATTGGTAAAAAATACCTCACTTGATTTGGATATAGTCGTCAACTCCCGTCATTACTATTCGCATTTTTTTGAAAAAAAGGCAAACGCGCATGTTGCAACCGGAATAGAACTATATGAACTGACACAAAAGCTAAAAGTGATATTGATCTGCTGTGTACTTAGTCAAACTGGCTTTGCGCAGAATGATATTATTACCATCATGAAAGCATACCGGGACCGGGTTAATTGATTTAAAGATGCGTTATATAGACCAATACATTGCGGAGAACAGCATCACTATCAACCAGGCAATTGCCGGACGTAAAATCATCTATCTTGATTTAAAATACTGGATTTTACTTAGGGATGGGCTGAACAGCAATCCAGACACGACAACTTATAAGTTAGCAGCCAAATTTGTTGAATTGTACGAAAGCAAAAAGTGTATTTTCCCGGTAAGCGAAGTGGTATTTTGGGAGATGATGAAGCAGGGTGACAAAACTTCCTTGCTAAAGACGTTCCAGTTGGTGGAAAGACTTTCTAAGGGGATAGCTATACTTAGCGATATACAGCGGGTAAAAATTGAATTTGCATGTTGGTATTCCACTAATTTACCGACACAAGAAAAGCTTATACTTAATAAGCTGGTATGGAGTAAGTTGCCATTAGTTTCGGGCTATTTCTTCTATTCCCATAAAGTTGAAGAATTGCCTGACAATCTAAAAAGATCATCCCTTGATTTCGTAAGTAATATGCCATTGTCTGTGCTTATCGAACAACCACAATTTTCACACAGCCCTTTCACTCTTCGCGATAACGTTGAGCTGATGAACACCAATAAAGAAAAATATAAGCACGAGAATAAAAACCGGACGGAAATGTTCTTTTCGGAACTGTGGGGTGTTTTAGATTGTTTTACCGATCAGTTTAATGAGGTTATACAGGAGCTTTATCAGAAAAAGACCGGGCATCTCCCTACCTCCGAAGAGATTGCCAACACCGACAAAACCTCGTGGCAAAAACTAATTTATCAGTGTTTTAAGCTTGGCAAAATAACAACGCAGTTTCCTACAGCTAAAATAACCGCGGCCTTAGCTGGTTCGATGCGCTGGAATAAAGACAGGAAACATACAGACGGTAACGATACGTTGGACATCATGCACGCCGCCATTGCGTTGCCGTATTGTGATTACTTTTTCACCGAGCGCGAATTGCATACCATTATCGGACAGGAGAAATTGGATACCCTATTCCAATGCCAGGTAGAAAGTAAGCCGGAAACCATATTGGCAATGCTAAACGCCTTATAATTAATACCCTGTCTTGTTCGTCAATGAATCTTTTTAGATTTCTTACTTGCTTTTTTGATCCTTTCATTTTACCTTAGTGATAAGGAATCGAGCGCCGTAGTTGTGAGTGACTGAAACGCGAGGCTAATTCATAATTGACAAGCCTACAGCAAAATTTTGTTAAATCTGCTGGCATTAGGTTGTGTTTAAACACTCTCGACAATCATTTAAAGTCCAGCCTTTAACTTAAAATTGCTATGGAGCATATTACTAAATTATGCGCCGATTCTCTGCGCGCATTTTGTCTTAACAAATTCGGTATTCAATTAAAATCTTCGCACGCTCATGAGCTGGTAGCGGCTTATTTGGGCTATTCCTCACGAGCAGCTTTACTTGCTGACTCAAAATGTTCAATTGGCAACTTAAAAGATGCCGAATTTATTGTTCTAACCCCGACAGCCCTAATTAGGGAACGTAGAAGCAAACTCAACGGACTTCCGCAAGACCTGCCTGAAGATTTGGCGGAAGGGGTTTACTTACCTCTGTACGATGAAAAACTGATTTTGCATACCATTTGGCCAACATTGGAAGAACTGGGAAAAGCCCTTGCCGACCAATATCTGAAGTCAAAACCCGCTTATTTTGGAGATCAGAAAATCCAAAAGCATGGTGTAAAGTTAGAATTTGAAAACGACGAACTGGCGATAGTAGTTTTTCGTGAATATGTTTCTCCAAACCTTTTGTTGTCCTTTCAACAAGGTAAAAGAGGTGTTGTCGATGTATTCAATATGAAACGGGTAGCTGGCCATATTGGGTATGTCAAAACTAACCATCATTATGTGGAAGCGGAAACCTTGGATGAGGCGGTAGTAAAAATGAGAGATGCCTATCATCAAATGATTAGTAATGCGCAACCTCTTGATGACGTTCAACTGGTTGAAGATAGCGAAACTAATTTTACAGAATGGTTAACAAAGCAGAAAAACAGAGATACCCCGTTAGGGAACTTGGCAAGGGATATGATGGACGATAAGACATGGCCAAATCATTCAACTCTGGATGATTATCGTGATTATTTATATTCAAAAAGAGCAAGTTGGAAGGCTATAGAAACATTAGAGCGGGCATGGAAAACATACAAAGCGTTCATAAAGCGGAAAAGCGTCATTACCCCGAAAGAACAAACTGCAAAAAAATCGTCGCCAAAGAAACTTGCTACGCGGGCTATCGTATCTGTTAAAAAAGCGATTCCATTACATTTCAACAAACGAACGATAGAAAAATTTAATCCCGGTGATCCAGCATGGATTTCCTGGGACGGAAAGAAAGCTATTCCGGTAAATGTTGTTGAAGTTGATGAAAGGCACTATACTGTAAAAATCGAAAGTCCACGTAAAAAGGCAGGAAATGAACATTGCTTATTTTTGGATGAAGTACGAAGTAGTCCTGAACTTGCTTGTGCAAACCTCGTAACACTTTAAATGAAAACCCCTAATCACCGGGTTAGGGGTTTTAGTTAGCCATTTAAAAACAGTTGATCCATCTATAAATAGCACGAAAAATACTCATGTACACTTGGAAGAAGTAGTAGAATAATTACTTCGAATGTAACGAAGAGATTAAAGATTAACCAAATTGGTATTGTCTGTAGTTTAAAGCAAGCTAGGTATTGGTCGTATCAAAACGCTAGTCGGAACATCCTTGAACTTTAAGTAATCACTTCGTCAATTGATGATTTCTCGGAAGGACATTTTATTGCTAATGAGTGGCACTCAACAATAGATAACTATTTATTATCATTAATAATTTGGATAGACAGAGGGTTAACTGACTATAAAAGGCCAAACAATGTAGACCGTTAGTATGAGGGACGAAAGAGCGCACCGCAAACATTTCTGCCTGAATTTTATTATTAATAAAATTCAGGCAGAAATGATTGATTTAACAACATTTACGGTTTTGATGGAAGATAATCGCCATAAAACAATTACCATCGATCCGGTTATCATAGGTCTGCCCGAAGTCAGGCAGTTTACAGGCGTGTACCGGATTTTGGAAACTGACATGACCGGGAAAGAGTTGGCTGAAATCGCGTTTCATTTGGAAGATTCAAGTCAATGGGAATTTACCGGCGATTATTTCTCGAATGCCGAGCAGGAGCAAATCGTAACATTTATCAGGCAAAAAGAGCCGTTTGATTCGTTCACATTTGCCGGGCAAATTGATAATGTCGAGCACCATTTTCGCATAACAGATAATGAAGGTCATTTTGGCGTTGAACGGGATGGCATATTCATAGCAGTTATTGAACAATTCGAAGAATGGAGACAAACCGAAGGCGAACCCTTAGGTGAGGATTTGTTTGATAAAATCATATCAAAAATTGAAGGACGCAGAGATTGAAAACTATGGACAACATCAGAATCAATTGCATCATATGCACACAGCATTGCGATATCGATGCTATTGAAATGGAGTGTGCCGGGCACAAAGGTCCATGCTTCGAGCTGGTTCAGGACAGCGTTGTTTTAGGGACAATCTGCAAAACAGTAGAGGGAATTTACATAATCATTGGCCACACGAAATTGAGCCGGGATGATATAGACGCGATCGGTGAGCAGATCGATGCGGAATTAAGCAGCTTTTAGATTTTTTTCCTCCGGCGAACAAGTTATCGGTTAAAGATTGCCCCCTTTTCCCCAAACGTACCTCCCTGACATACAATTGACGCAAAAGAATTTACGAACTGCATAAAATTTTTTGAGGAGCATAAAAAACCATTCCATTTTTACTTCATAAACCAACTTTTTGCCACAGCTCGGGCAGCGCGGTTTTGAAATCATCTGTGCTTCAAGATTGGCTTCCATGTTAATTGATCTCTAGTAGATTGCGATAAGTTCGATTATTTGATATTTTTCTCGTATACAATTTACGAAGGAACATCGAAATTTGATACAGCATTTTGAATTTACAATAATACTAATTAATTTAGCATTATTGTTTTTTCTGGTTAATGTGTAACTTTAACATGGCAGCGATACAGGAATTTGAAATAACTTATCAGGGCTTAGCGGCGACGGTTGCGGAACACAGCCTGAAACATGGCAGGGTCTTTCATATAGACTTTGCGCAACCGACAATGATGCCGTTGGTGATCACCGTCGCTTATGACTCCGATGATAAGAAGTTTTGGACGTCAATTCCGGAAGGCCGCCAGGAGCTGGCAGAAGAGGTTGGCAAACTTGTTGCCGGCTATATCAGAAACAAGAAAAAAGAAATATGTGCTACTACAACGGTCAAAAAGTCACCCGTTCTGAGTTTATTCGACTGAAAAACCTGGAAAAAGAGGTGAGACGCTACAACTTCCTAAATGTAGGCGTTCATAATGGATTCATGTTCGAACCCGCTGCTATCGCGATTGCCAATTCTGACAAAACTGATTTTGAGCTGGTACAGGCACAGTGGGGATTCATGCCGTATGGCATCGATTCACACGAAAAAGCACAAGAGTTCTTGAGGAGATACACGACGATGAATTTCAAATCGGAGAATATGCTGCTCAATGAAAAAAAAGAGCGGTCGATGTGGGCCAGTTCGGTTGAAAAAGGGAAAACCTGCCTGGTGTTATCCACAGGCATGATAGAAAACAGGCACATCAATAAGATCGGCAAAAAAGGTCAGCAATTAACAACGACTGATGCATTCCCGTATATGGTGACCATGAAAGACCGCGAATACTGGTGGATGGCGGGATTATATAACCAGGTACTCGATAAAGAGACAGGTGAATTAGTTTACACTTTCGCGTTTGCGACAACAAAAGCAAATGCATTAATGCGTCAAATCCATAACAAAGATAACAAGTGGCGAATGCCGGCAATACTTAACGATGACCAGGCTTACGAATGGTTATTAGGAGGTCCCTCGGTGGAAAGAATGCAGGAACTTGCTCGGATACAGGTTTCATCTAAAGACATGGAATACTGTACAATCACTAAGGAATACCTTTCAGATCGCGTAGCAAATCCTACACAATATGATGCGTTGCCTCCCATTGATATGGCTTATATGGATACCGCAGAGGAATTGCTGTATCCGGCTGCATAGCTGAAGTGCTAAGGCGATCAGGCTAACCAACGTCTATAACGGATTGCTTCAATTATCCGATAAACTCGATGACTCTTTCAAAAAACGCCAGCAACGCCCGGAAAAACCTTACTTTCTGATACCCGCTAATGAAAATAATGATAATTTAAGATCACATTTATCAAATATATCAGAGATCTTTTTCTTTGCGCATCATACTCAAAAAAACGGCGGTTATACCCAGGTAGCTGGCAATGTGCTTTTGATTTATACGCTGTTCAAGTCCCGGGTAATGCCGGCGGAATTCCAAATAACGCTGTTCGGCAGATAAAGAAAGATTGGAAGTAACCCTGCGCTGGTACATATCAAATCCATTCTGGATCAGGATACGGAAAAAACGCTCTAGTTTCGGAACACGGACGAAAAGTTCCTCCAGATCCGGTAAAGTAAAATAACAGAGCGCTGAATCCTCCAGCGCCTGTATGGTATGCGTCGCGGGCTTTGCCTTAAAGAAGCTTACGTTATCGCAGGCCCACCAGTTTTCCGGATAAAAGCAGAGGTTATGCTCCTGCCCGTCCTCATCGGTGTGGTACATACGCAGACAGCCCCGATCAACAAAATAAATGTGCCTTTCAGTTTGCCCCGGCCGAACCAACAGGGTTCGCCGGGCAACATCTTTTCGTTGTAACAAAGCAAGTATTTGCTCCTGTTCTTCCGAATCAAGCATTACATGCAAAGCGAAGTTACGCAGGATCAGTTCAGACATGGTGCAAGTTAACTTTTAAAACGCAATTTGCCTTGTCATGATCAGTTTCAGCTCTGCTGTACCGGCGATGCGCAGCGGGTTGGCGGTCATTTGATAGACCTCGCTATTCGCAATGGTCATGAACGCTTCAGCGCTGGGGTATTCTACCAGAACGACCTCATCCCATTGTTCGTTCTCACCAGCAATAATGTTTGCCGCAACCTCGCCAACAAACTTGACATTTACGCCCTCGATACCCAATTGTTTGACCACCTGCCCGAATGCAGGTATATATTCGTCGAAATAAACTTTTTTGTCTTTGAACCTGATCAGGTTCAGCATCACCACAGGTCCTTGACCTGCTTCAATCACGGGAAATTTGATCTCTTCCATACCACAAAGGTCGCCAGCCTTTTCCGGAAAAAAGTTCATGTAGTTGAAGAGTTTCCAAAAACAGCGACCGTCTTTTCAATGTAATAGAGACCTGAATTCATATTCAGGCAAATAATAACCTGAGATATGACTACAATTTTCCAAGAATTGGTCACAAGGCCTCATACACAACAGCAGACCTTTGTGTCATTAAATATTACGCGATGACAAATGAAACAAAACAAACAGAAAAAGTATGGTTCGTGACCGGGGCCTCCAAAGGGTTAGGCGCGGACCTTGTTCAGCAATTATTGGCGGAAGGCTATCAGGTAGCTGCTACCTCCAGAACAAAGCAGGCGCTTATCGACCTGATCGGAGAACGGGATGATTTCCTGCCGCTCAACATGGATATAACCGACAATAATGATGTAAAGCGCGCGATCGAACAAGTGGTTGACAAATTCGGCCGTATCGATGTCATCGTAAATAACGCCGGGTTCAGCCAGATCGGCGCCATCGAAGAGTTGACGGCAGAAGAGGTGCAAAGGAACTACGATGTCAATGTTTTCGGCCCGCTGCATGTGGTCCGTCATGCAGCTCCTTACTTGCGGGAGCAGCGCTCAGGACATATTTTTAACATTGCATCAATCGGAGGTTATGTTGGGAATTACGCCGCCTTCGGTATCTATTGTTCTACCAAATTTGCTATGGCCGGTTATACAGAGGCGCTGGCAGTAGAAATGGAACCTTTCGGCGTCCACACAACCCTGGTTTACCCGGGATATTTCCGCACCAGTTTCCTTGAAAAAGACTCCGTCATGTTGCCTGCTCATGTAATTGACGCCTATGCTAATGCCCGTGAGATTGAAGCGCAGCACCTGAACGTGATCAGCGGCCGTCAGCCTAACGATCCAAAAAAAGCCGCAAAAGCGCTCATTGAACTAAGCAATCAGTCCAGGCCACCGGTGCATTTTTTTATGGGTATCGATACTGCTGTACTGGTAAAGGACAAGATCGCCATCATTGAACAGGCCCTGGCCGATAATTTGGAGCTTACAGAATCAACAGCGATTATCGAATAATGACGAAAACTATTGAAGAAACCGGAGAATACCTGGGCATGTGGGTGACAAAAGATGGTCATGTGCGCCAGGAGTTATTACATGAGGGCCGTTATGACGAAGCTCGTGGTAATCGCCGAAGTGCTTACCGGGTAACCGGGAACCACATCGCATACAAAGACGACACTGGATTTGACGCCGACGGCGAATTTAGTGGCGGGGTTTTGTATCATGGCGGCATGGTATTTTATAAAGAAAATAATTAATTTTAAAAATGCCCGATACATTTCGCTTCCGTACGCTGTCAGACCTGCACGACTATTACGGTTTGCCCGGACCGGAGCATCCGCTGGTCAGCGTCATCGATTACAGTAAAGTTAAATACCCGGACGATGTAGCCGACCTGAAATGGCTGCAGGATTTCTATATGATCGCCTTGAAGCGAAATGTACAGGCCAAATTTAATTATGGACAGCAGATTTATGATTTCAATTCCGGCGTGCTGTCATTCTTTTCGCCGCAGCAATTGCTCCGGGTCGAGATCAAACCGGATGTTCGGGTCAACCAGACAGGTTGGCTTCTGTTGCTGCACCCGGATTTCCTTTGGAACACCTCTCTGGCGGCACAGATCAAAAATTACGAGTTTTTTCAGTACAAGGTGAACGAAGCGTTATTTCTCTCGGAAAAGGAAGAAACGGCAATTGCCGGGATCTTTCACAAGATTGAGTCCGAATACCGGTCGAACATGGACCGTTTCAGTCAGTCACTGATCATAAACCAACTGGAAAACCTGCTGATCCACGCGGATCGTTTTTACAACAGGCAGTTCCTGACGCGAAAAATCACAAATCATCAGATTCTTGATAAGCTGGAAACATGGTTGAAAAATTATTTTGCAGCGGACTCGCTTATCGATCTTGGAATGCCGACAGTCACGCAGGTAGCGGACGAACTTAATATTTCCGCGAACTATTTAAGCACCTTACTCAAAACCCTGACCGGTCAAAGCACCCAGCAATTCATTCATGATAAGGTGATAGAAAAAGCGAAAGAAAAGTTATCGAAAACTGATTTTTCGGTTTCGGAGATCGCTTATCAACTAGGGTTCGAACATTCCCAATCCTTTAGCAAACTTTTCAAAGCCAAAACTGATCTCACGCCCATAGAATTCCGGCAAATCCATAACTAAATAGGAATTCGTATTTAATTAGGTTTGAATTGATTTCGATATTCAGACGAAGCAGGTTTGAAAAAGGAATTTATTGTGGATGTCATATACTCACATATTAATCGCTTTACAGATCGGCATGGAATTATTTAAAATTTCGCCCTTTATGAAAATGCTCTTCTGGTTGCTGTGTTTTTAGTGGCTTTTCCATTGGAATAAAAGGGCTTGCTTTTTCATCGGCCCTTGATAAGGTCAATACCGGTTGTTTTTCGTTTCTGATTGCGGTCAGGTCCCCTAACAATTTGGTAATATCGAAAACGCGCCTGACGATGATGTGCGTTACTTCGGTGCGTTCAACAACCCCTTCGACCATCAGGAGCCGGGCATGAAGGATCTCTTTGCGGTATTTATCAAAGAGTTTTGGGAAGACAACCAGGTTGGTGGTACCGGTTTCGTCTTCCAGCGTGATAAAACAAACACCTTTGGCGGTACCGGGCCGCTGGCGGATCAGGATTAGGCCGGCAGTTTTAATCAATTTTTTGTTTTCTGTTTTATTGGCCTGGCTGGCAGTGATAATATGTAATAGCTCCAGTTTATCCCGTACGAAGCTAATAGGATGGCCCTTAACCGATAAACCGGTTGTGGCATAATCCTGTACGACATGCTCCGATTGACGCAGCAGGGGAAGGTCCACCTGCGGTTCATAATTACTTTCCGAAGGCTGTCCTTCATACAGCGCAACCGGACGGTCATGCAAAGCCGAGACCTGCCACAGTGCCTGCCTGCGGTCAAGCCCCATGGACCGGAATGCATCCGCGTTGGCCAATTTCTCCATGGTAGCGACGCTGACGCCCGCGTCACAAAGCTGGTGAACTTCTGTATAATGTTTAACTCTTCCCCTGACCAGTTTTTCCATTTCCTCCTCGCGGATGCCTTTGATCTGCCGGAAACCCAATCGCAATTGACAGTATCTGCCATGCTTTCCTTCCAGTAAATTGTTCCATTCGGAATAGTTGACGTCGATCTCCAGGATCCTCACCTCATGTTCCTGTGCGTTCCGTACAATTTGAGCAGGCTGATAAAATCCCATCGGTTGGCTGTTCAGCAGCGCTGCCGCGAAAACGTCTGGATAATAATGCTTCAGCCAGCAGGAGACGTAGACCAGTAGCGCGAAGCTGGCCGCATGGCTTTCCGGAAAACCGTAGCTGCCGAACCCTTCCAGTTGCTTAAAGATCCGTTGCGCAAAGTCCTTACTGTAGCCGCGGGAGGTCATGCCATTAATCAGCTTGTGCTCAAATTTGGTGACCAACCCGTTGAATTTAAAGGTCGCCATGCTCCGTCTGAGCAGGTCAGCCTCACCCGGCGTAAAGCCCGCTGCGACGATGGCCAGTTCCATCGCCTGTTCCTGGAAGAGCGGGACACCCAGGGTACGCTCCAGGATTGACCGGATCTCATCGGACGGGTAATCTACCGCCTCCTCCCCGTTTCGTCTCCGGATATACGGGTGCACCATATCGCCCTGGATCGGACCGGGCCTGACTATGGCAACTTCGATGACGAGGTCATAAAAACAGTTGGGTTTCATCCGCGGCAGCATGGACATTTGTGCCCGGCTTTCGATCTGAAAAACACCGAGCGTATCAGCTTCAGTGATCATCTCGTAAACAGCGGGGTCATCCTGGGGGATATTAGCCAGGGTAAGCTGTTTGCCATAGTGCTTTTCAACGAGGTCGAAGGCCTTACGGATACAGGTTAGCATGCCCAAAGCCAGGATATCCACCTTCATAAAACCCAATGCATCGATATCATCCTTATTCCATTCGATATTGGTACGGTTTTCCATGCGGGCATGAAAGATCGGACAAAGGTCGCTCAGCTTACCGTCCGTAATTACAAAACCGCCGGTGTGCTGTCCCAACTGGCGGGGGAATCCGATCATCTGGGAAGTCAGCTGCATCACTTTGAGCAACAGCGGTTCTTTGGCGTTCAGGCCAAAGGACCGCAACTGGCCGGTATTCATATCTTCTTCCGAAAAGTCGCCAAAAGCTTCGGAGAGCTTGCCGACAACGTCCACCGAAAGTCCCATCGCCCGGCCTACATCCCTTATCGCGCCTTTAAAGTGCAGCATCGTCACGGTGGGTAAAATGGCGGCACGGTCACGGCCGAAGCGCTCGAAAACATATTGGATCACTTCTTCCCGGCGTTCATGCTCAAAATCCACATCGATGTCAGGCGGTTCATTCCGCTCCTTCGAAAGGAATCTGGCAAACAGCAGGTTGAACTTATCCGGTGCTACCGAGGTGATGCCCAGTACGAAGCATACCGCTGAGTTGGCTGCCGATCCCCTGCCCTGGCACAGGATGCGCCTGTTTCTCGCCCATCGGACATAATCTTCCACCGTCAGGAAATAATTGGCCGTATCCGTTTCTTGAATGATATTCAGTTCATCGATGAGCGATGCTTTAACTTTTTTTGGTATGCCCTCCGGGTATATCTCTTCCGCCCCCTTCCAGGTCAGCCATTCCAGCTGCTGTTGGGGCGTACGGCCATCGGTGGTCAGTTCATGCGGGTACTGGTATTTTAAGGTTTTCAGATCGAAACGACAGGCATCGGCAATCATTCGCGCATTGGCGACAGCTTCCGGGTATTGATTGAAGAGCCGGCCGATCTCTGTTGCCGGCTTTAGAAACCGCTCCGCGTTTTGGTGCAGTTTGTAACCGGCATTGAAAATCGTGCATTTTTCACGAACGCAGGTGAGCACATCCTGAAGTTCCCGCCGCTCAGGTGCATGATAATGAACATCATTGGTGGCGACCAGGGGCACATTCAGCTCCGACAGCAGGAACAGTCTTTTCATATCGTCCCCGAGGTAAGAGCGGGTAGCCGCCACAAACAGCTCCTGCAAATTGGACCAGTATTCCTGTACATGAGTTTTAAATACCAGCTCAAATTCAAAGTCATTCGTCAGTTTCCCCGGGGGAATAATGATAAAAATGCTGCCCTCACTATGTTCATACACATCTTTTTTATAGAGATAGCACTTTTCCTTTTCCGCCCGCAGGTTACCCTTAGTAAGCAGGGCTGATAAACGGGCGTAGGCTACTTTGTCTTTCGGGTAAGCTAAAAGCGAAGGACCGTCAACCAGGTCAAGACGGACTCCCGGTATCAAGCGGATATTCCTGTCCCTGGCAACTACATAAGCCCGGACCAATCCCGCGAAAGTATTGCGGTCGGTGATGCCAATCGCATCATAACCCAGATCAGCCGCCTGGTCGACAAGTTCTTCCGGGTGGCTCCCCCCACGCCGGAAGCTGAAATTGCTGGTTACCTGTAATTCAACGTAGCTCATGCGAAAAATCCATGGAGGTACCACAATTGCGATTGGCCGGAATCATAATGTCCGGAACGGAACAGCCAGTAACGCCCACCCTCTTCATCTTCCACGATATAATAATCCCGGTGTTCGCCGGGCTCCAGCCACCATTCCCGTTCGATACGTTCCGGGCCGTCAGCAGCGACAATGACATGACGTTCACCTTTATAATTGAACATTTTGGGCGGATAATCCGGCGTCAGGGCCATGGCTTGAATCAGCTCAGGCTGATCAAGTAACTGGATAGGCCTTGGCCGGTCAGACCACCATGCACCTGCCAGGTCATCTTTTCGTTGATCTCCGGGAGCAGCGGCACGCTCGGGCCAGTAATGTTCCGAGGGAAGGTAACGGCGAACGCCCTGACTACCTATGCGCCCAACGATCCGGTCCACCAGTTCAGCGATCTCCTCGCTGTCCGGACCCGGCTTCCCGGCCCAAAGCCCCCCCTGCTTATCGCTCGCCGCCTCCGTTTGGGATGCTTCCATGACGAAAAGCTCGATTCCCAGCCCCGGTTCGATCTGATCGAACTGCAACGAAAAAAGTTTGAACAGGTGTTCCGTACGGTTACTGGCGTGGCTGGTGCCGATAGCGATCTGCCCTTTCTTTCCATCGATACGGAACCAGATCAGTTCAGATTGGCGGAGGCCCCTGCCCTCCGCGTAAAGCCGCTTACATAAACGCTCCAGTAAGTTGCTGACCGCGATTCCGATGGCTTCACGTGTAGTGATGGGTTCGAGGCATTCCAGGCGTTCGCTGTACGGCACCGGTTCTTTTAGCGGAATCAGGAATTCCTCCTCCTGGCCCAAAGCCTGCAAAAGGCGCAGCACCAGTTCTTTTTGAAATCGTCTGCGCAGGACCGCCTGCGGCATATGGACAAAACCGCTGATCGTATAGAGCCCTAAGTTCCGGAGCTTGATCAGGAGATCTGTAGGAAGCCGGAGTGCGGAGGGCGGCAAAGGCATTAATGCATTTCGATGACCGCCAACCGGAACGATCAGGCCGTTTTTTGCACATCGGGCAACACCCCAGGCACTGCCGATAGTATCGGCGAGCCCGGGCCGGACATCATAACCGATCTCCTTTAAGCGGCCGATCATGTCTTTCAGAAATTCGCGCTCCCCTCCCTTCAGATGCGTGCAACCGGTTACATCCAGCAGCAGTCCGTCGGGCGGATCCAGCGCAATCAGCGGGGTATACCGCAAACACCATTCAGCCAGCCCGGTTAGCAGTTTCACCGCCCTGCCTTTTTTTCCGTCAAAGACGACAAGGTCAGGGCTGATCACCTTGGCATCGGCAACGGTCATCCCCTCTTCGATCCCGAACTGCTGGGCAACGGCGGTTGCCGCTGTCACCAAAAGCCGGCTATGATCAGGCTCAGCAAAAACAAAAGCTTTGCCCTTCAGATCAGGCTGCCGAATCGTCTTCCAGTCGGTCAGCAGATAACGGAACCAAAGGGATAAAAAACGCTTAGGCATACTGGTGGAATTTTTCAGGTGCGGTGTAAGGGGTAACAACCCTGAACTGTTCCTGGTACCATTCCAGTGTCCAGGTGCCCGGATTGCCGTTCTTAATTTTGCTCAGTTGAACCTGCCAGCGGGGCATACCAACACCGGGCATACCGGGACGGAGCTGGCTGCGGACCGGCCGGACATACCAGCGCGCGGTACAGGCCGTTGTATTCTCTTTTTTGACGTCCTTTCTCAGGATAAAACCGGTAACCTGACTTTGTTCGACAGCCAGTTGCAAACGCCTGGATTCCATAAAACTAAGGTTATGCGTTTCGCAGACCACGGCCGCCACCCCTTCGCATTTCAATGCCTCTTCCGTTACCCAAAGCACATCTTTCTGTAGTGACACGTCGACAAAGATCACCCGGTCGGGCGTTATGCCAAATCGCTTCAACGCCGGCGGATAGATCCTTCTCGTATAGCTGACCCAAACACAGATACCGCCCTTTTCAAGCAATACCCGAAGAATACCGGCGATCATGCCGCCGCAAGCAGCCGTTTCCACGGGACGCTGGCTAATGAATTCGTGAATGGCCCCGGTCGGAAAAACCCGATTGGGAAATGCGGCCTCAAGCGGACCCAAGCCAAATGAATTGAATGCTCCCGGAGCTGCGGGCTTAAAGCCCTCCCAGGTCAGGATATCCTGCCTGAGCTTGTCGATGATTGCCTGTTTCTCGCCTGCCATAACATTTCAATTTGGGGACTACAAAACTATGCTAATATTTTTAGCATTTCATTATTCTTTTTTACATTTTTTTATTCACTTTTGTTTTACATGAGAAATAAGTTATTCAACGATAAGGCAGTAACTGTTAAAACGGGTTCGGGGCGATGGATCCAGCTTGTACCGGATACCATGGGAAGTTACTGGCTTTATGAACCCATACCGGAGTTGAAACTGGGTAGATTGCTGTTCGATGATAATGATAACTGGATTTATGACGGTGACTTACTCGACGTAAACGAGCAGGAAGATGTTGCCGGCATAATCACCGGCTGTCAGCGTGAAATGGATGAATTATTGAAAAGTATCCAGGAAGAATAGGTTTGAAGGGAGTATGTTTATTTTAGCAAATTCAGGGTTAAGCCTGTAAAAGGCTCATCAGGTGATTTTGTGTTTAAAGAGCTAATGCTAATTCCGCACCAGTTCATATGATTCCCGGATATACACGAACAAGGCGGGCCGGATATCATCCAATGAATCCAGGCGGATGTGGTTCTCGAACTTTTTTCCTGCTGCTACGCTCTTGATAACAGGCTTTTCCGGATGTGGCGCAGCAGAATAAAACTTAAGGTCCAGCCATTTTTTCATCGGACGGATGATAAGGAAACCGACACGCCGCGTAAAAACGATACAGTTTGGCGTCACACCGACCAATACCTTGTCCCAATCCGAAACCTCGGCCAGGATCTTGTCAAAGGCCAGCACCAGTTCAGGCGAACGGCCTTCAAATAAAGTATCCAGGCTTACCCGCGCACAATAATGGCGGTAATCTTTCCAGGGCAGTTCACGGTCACATTTCGGGCAGGTCCAGCTCATTATTCATTTTATAAAATCATAACTAAAATTGTGCCGCCATGGACCGCCCAGGTATTCCCATAAATCAAGCCCGATACCATTAACGTTGAACGGTTTAAAATGCGCACTCGATTCCCTTAATAAAGCTTTGGATGCCTCCGGTGTCACTTTATTTTGTATCGTAATGTGCGGTTTGAACGCTTGACGGTCCTGTGGACTTAATACAGGCCAGAAATAAAGGCCCGCTTCCTTTCTTAGCTGCTGCAATTCCGGCGATTCAATCTGATAGGCCACTCCTGCGCCAAAATGCCGCAAACCGATAACCTTCATTTCAAAGGTACCATATTTCAAATTATTGAAATATTCCAGGGTGTCCGGTTGATCCGGCAATTTGTGGAATAAAGTCAAATGGGCTTTCAGAAAATTACGATCCGGGGGAAAATACCTCTCCCGCAGTTCATCAAAGTATGCCTGGCTGCTATCATCCAGCCTAAGGGTCAATATCAGCGGATTTTGCTCCGTTTGCATTTTTCCGAACAGTATTTAACTTCCTCCCAAACTTTTTCCCATTTTTTCCGCCAATGAAACGGTTTGCCGCATGTAACGCATAGCTTTTGCGGTATGTTTTCCTTTTTAACCCCTCGCATGCTTCCAATCTTTTTTCATGGCGGCGTAAAGTTCATTCTTCTCCGCCGCTTTCCATCTGGCATAAAATACTTTGGCCGCCTCCGATTTTTCGGGATCACCGCTACCGCGCTCCAGCAAGACGTAGTCCTGGTGCCCATCGTATTTTTTGCCGCCCTTATAATTCGCGTAACGACGGGCACGCGTGTAACCCATCTGCAAATATTTACGCGCCATATCTGCACCAACAAAATCACCGGCGGCTAGATATTCAGTAAACAAATTGAATATCCGTTCACTGCTTTCCCCGGCGATCGCTTTTGTTTTAAAACGCCAATATTGCCCGATCTCGCTTTTGTAAGGTTCGCAGATCAGCACGCCCTGTTCCCCTTTGCCCACACGATAAAGTTCCGGTCGTTCCCGGTAATCAGTATCCGGTTTCCAGGCGTAATGATCCGGGTCAAAATTCAGGTAGCTGGGTTGTTGCATCAATAAAACAACAAAACAAATGGTATCCCTGTTTTTAAAACCATTAAAACCTTGTATCACGAATTTTGTTACTAATTGAAAACATATCATTGAATTATGAGCACAAGAGGAAGTAAAGTGGAAAGGAATTCGGTTTCGGATCAGCCACACGAGATCAAATATGAGGCGCATAAAGAGGGTACCAGTAAGCAAGCCGTGAAGGATGCAAAAAAGGAAGTCGGCAATCAGCGCAGGAATATTGAAAAGAAAGTATAGTTCAGCATTTATTTAAACGATGAGCCCTGCATTGCGGGGCTTTATTGTTTACCAATCAAAGGATGTATGAGCAGGGCATTTGTCAAAGAAGGTGAAAGCGATCAGTTAAAAGATGTGGCTCCAAACATGGCATCCTTATTGTTTTTCCTGAAAAGAGAAAGCGGCGCACCGGTTCGGGAACTGCGTAAGCGCTATAGCGATAAGTATCGGAAAGAAGTTCATGAGATGAGCTGGGCTATATGTTAAATAATGATCAGCAATGGCAGATTGTGCTGGATTGATCGACGGTCAGCAATGGGATCTAATCGTGGAATTGAATAAAGTCCGCATATTTTTAAACAACCCTGCCAGATATGCGTTAATTGGGTCATGGAAAAACTAACGATTAATACTTTTAATAAAACCCGCTATTCTGACCAGGAACTGGAAGAATTTAAACGACTGATCCAGCAAAAAATCGCTGCCGCTAAAGAGGAACTGGATGTTTTGATGGGTTCGTTGCGGGGAGGTAATCCCAACGGCACGGACGACACCGGCGGTGTTTACTCCACACTGGAAGATGGCGCTGCGACATTGGAGAAAGAAACCGTTCACCAAATGGCAGCGCGTCAGAAGAAATTCATCGTTGACCTGGAAGCTGCGTTGCAGCGGATTGGTAACAAAACTTACGGGATTTGCCGCGTCACCGGTAAACTCATCCAAAAAGAGCGGCTGATGGCAGTTCCGCATACCACATTGAGCATGGAGGCTAAGCTTCGGCAAAACTAATCTATACGCTATGGCAATCCTGAATAACCCGGTATCAGTCGCAGTTGTACGTGAAAACGGCGGTCTCGAGATTCTCGATTTAATCCCCGTCTATGAGGAAGAAGCGCATGCCTTTGTCGCTACCGATGTCTTAAGAGTTTATGAAGGCTTTCCGAGAGCAGGTGACAACGGATCGGCAGAACAAAGTAACCGGGACCGATATTTGCAATATATCGATTCGCCTGAAATTAATAACGACTTCTTTTTGGGGGAACTGCGGCTTCATGGAGACAGGCTACCGGGTTGGAAATACCACGGGAACAAACTGACTACGAACGAAATCTGGCAATTGGTTACAGCACTTAAGGTATTGACGGACGAGCATATAGAGGAGGAAGCCGCCATAGCCGCTATTCTGCACGAGGAACCTAACTCAGCGAAAGCCATGGCATTCATTTATGGCGAAGACCTCCAGGCAGACACCATCCGTATCCAGGAAATGAAAGGACATTTCATTATCTTCATCAATGAACAGGTCGTCGCAAAGGTTGAAAGGACTGATGGGCATTGGAAGGTGACGGGTGGTAGCATTGATGACCCGTTTCTGCTGTCAGAAATTATGAGCCATATCAATGCCGCTGCAACCTAAATAGCATACTTAAATTTATGCGCCTTTTTTTGACTGTAAGCTGTTCAGGAGCTGATCATAAAGATCATTGCTCTTCGACGGTTTGGGTTTTAATTTCTTGATCGTAGGTCGTTTACCCTTCGCCTTTGCCTCAATGATCTTCATCAGCTCATCATGATACTGGTCTTTATATTTGGAAAGATCGAGTGGCTCCGCATATTGGTTGATCAACGCCAAACCCATGTCCAGCTCCTTTTTGCTTACCGTGATATCTTCATCCAGTGATAATTCTTTTTGATCACGGATCTGCTGGGCAAACCGGATACGGGTAATTACGATATTTTGTTCAACAGGATGTACAATGCAAAGGCTCTCCGTACTACGCAACACGAAACGGGCGAGGCCTGCTTTACCCGATTTTTTTAATGCCTCCAGCAATAGTGCGTAGGCTTTATTCTTCTTTGTTGCCGGCTGTGTATAATAGGAGCTTTCATAGTACATCGGGTTCACCGAATCCAGGTCTACAAAGTTTTCGATTTCGATCACTTTGCTCTTTTCCGGCGAAGCCGCCTCAAAGTCCGCGTCTTCGATGATAACGTAGTCATCGTTGTATTTATATCCTTTTACGATCTTGTCGTAAGGTACTTCTTTTTTTGTGTGTTCATTGACACGCATGAACTTGATGTTCGCGTGATCACGGCTGTCCAACATATCCAGATCCAGCCTCGTTTCCTGTACGGCCGAAAAGAGTTTGATGGGTATGCTCACCAGGCCGAAGCCGATTGATCCTGTCCAGATTGATCTCATTGTTCTCGGTCTTTTAAATCCAGGTGCTTATTGCCGGGGTGCTGTAGTTTCGCTTCGATCTGATCAGCCAGCAAATGAAGCAATTCCTCCTCCAGTCCAGCGGTATTTTGGCATACATAAAGATAATTCTGAGCGTCCGGTTCAAAGCTGGCAACCAGTTTCCCGTCCTCATAAACGCGGTAACGGCAGCGGTTTTCATCATGATGCGGGTATTCACCCACTTCAAAATGATGTACTTTCTTATCTAAAGCAATGCTGATAGGATAATTAGCCATAAAGAATAGATAAACCAATAACCCGGCTGCTCACCGGGTTATCTGTAAGATTGATAAATCAGACTACAGTGGTATCCCTCCTGAGGAAACCGAGAATCAACGAAATAATTGCAATAACCAATAATACATGGATCAGCCCGCCGGCTGCGTAAGCGAATGTTCCGATAGCCCATCCTATAACGAGGATAACTGCTACGATGTACAAAAGTGATCTCATTTTATTTTCTTTAGGTAAATGATGACCTCATCATGCAAAGGCTGTTCCAAAAACTCTCACAGGTTGTATAAAATATCAATTGAGCAGCGCTATTGACAAAGTATTCGGTACACGGATCTTATAATTTGCTGTTGTGGCCCCTTTGTTCCTGACATTACATCCCAACTGTAAAGTAATGGTCCTTCCGGATACCCTGGTACATTTGAATGGCCATACCGTGATCACCAAAAGCTACACTATTTTCAGAGACCCTGGATTTGCAGCCAGTATTCGACTTGACCGGCAAACCCGATCAGCTCGGGTATCTCGTTGTGAGTTCTTATCTCGATCAGTTTAGCGTCGGGATATTTGGCCAGGATCTCCCTGCCCCTTGCGTAATCAAGGAAGTCGGCTTCCTGATAGATTTCATGAATGGTCAACAATTGGGCTATATTGTTTTCGTAGAGCATGGGCAATAAAAAAGCTGCCCCTCAAGGCAGCTTTCAAAAAAACTACATGGAAATTAAATTTTAGCGGCATCCCGCAAAGCTTTGATCTGGTCGTGCGCGGCATTGATCTCCTGTGCCTGGCTGCTTACCGTTTCACGTCCATTGACCGGAAGATCTTCACTGTTCAATGCATCCTGATATGCTTTTTTGATGGCATCTTCGCCCCTTTCTGCTTCTGAAAGGATACTGGCACGGTCGCTGCCGCCAAACAGGGACTTAACGTCTATCCAGGCCCGGTGTAAAGTACCACTTACGCTGTTACCTGTTTCCACCTCATCAACGTTACCTACCAGCGCCGCCAGTTCCTGGCTGTTTTTACGGCTCTGTGCAGCATAACCCTGGAACAGTTCTTTGAGGTCAATATTTTCATCTTTGATATCCGCAATGGCTTTTTCAAAACCCGCTACGCGGTCATTGTTAATTTCGATCAGGTCGTTGATAACGCCTGTTGCTGCTGTTGTCGTGCTCATAGTGTTTTTCTTTTGATAGGCTAAACCTATTGCCAATACCGTGCCATTTATAAGAAATTAAATTAATTAGTAAGAAATAAAACCCAGCCTTGTTCGTCCTGTATTTTTTTCTGAGCGGGATGTCAGATTGGAACAATAATTGGGTAGATATTTCAAATAAACTGATTTATTATGGGTAAGCAACACGAGACCATGCCGAATGAGCCGCAGGAAGCGCCGGTTCGGCCCGCTTCGCCGGAAATACAACAACCCAGTGACCCCGCAAGCCCCGGCATACCAACGGAAGCGCCGGACAAGGAGCCGGTTGAATTGCCGCAACATCCGGCGCCGCAGCCGGAGATCAGCCCGGAAAAACCGGGTTCATTGCTGAACAGAACAGAAGTTTAATTTTATTTCGACGCCTATGCCATGGTACAACGGCGACTATCCGCCATCCTACAAGAACCAGCCCGGTTATCTGCGCGATAAAGCAACGGAGATCGCCAATGAGGTTTTGAAAACAACCAACGATGAAGGTGAAGCAATTGCTACAGGTCTGAAACAGGCACGGAAATATTTTAAAAATCATCCGGAAGAAGTGCCGGAAGATTTGCCAGATCAATGATCAATCCCCTTTATATACGATATGCCGGGGGATCCAGGCTTCCATGTCTTCTTCAGGGAGCTTCATCGGTTTTTCGTAAAGCAGATGACAATGAACAGGCATATCATATGGATTACCGATGATTATCCAGCGTTCTTGTTCCGGCAAACTCAAATTCCGGACTCTAAATTCCGATGTGATCTTTTTACCTTCCCATTGAGATTGAAAAGCCAGAAGCTCGGCTGATTTCATGTAAACGAGACATGCCGGTTTGTTCCATTTGAATGTGACGGTGAACTCCGTCAGCAACCAGCTGTTATTCCAGCGGGTAAACACTCTTTCATCCTGTAATTTCAATTTTTCATAACCAAGCAGGTTGGGCCGTTTCTGCAGGTATTGCCCGGCAATGTAATCGCCCAGTTTGATTTGTGTTTGCCCCCCATCCGAAGAAACTATTCCGAAATCTTCAGGTACCTGTTCCAGGCACGGAGGAGGGTTCAAGCACATGGCATTGTTATAAAATACAGTTTGATTCACTTCCGCTGCACTGCACTTAGCGTCGGATTGAAAAATTTGACTGGAACTTCCGGCTCGATCAGAAAATCTCCGGACAAGATTCCATCCTGATAAACAAGTTCGACACCATTTCTGCGGCTGAATTTATAAACGTCCTTATTGGGATTCTGGTTGTGGATAAGAAAGCCTTTGGATGCCTTGAGCGCTTTCATGCGCTGTCCGAATTGTGCCACTCTTGGGCCATTTAACCTCGTAGCAATATCAATGATCTCAAATAAGTAAAGCACTTGCAATCCTGCAATGAGGCCGCTAACATGTATTTGGATATTTCTTTGCTGACCATCGGCATCTTCAGGGTCCGGCCCAACCGTTACCCGCATGCCTGGAAGCAAGTGAGCCAACCGATCATAAAGAGATGCTCATGTAAAAGCGTTCTCAGGCATAATGGCAAATGGGAATTATTATCCTTAAACGGTAAGATCCCGCGGGCCTAACAAATTTACTCAAATAAATGCTGGCTTTCTGTATAATACGTCTTGCGTTTATCCACTTCAGCCTTAAGAATAGGTTCGCCGCTGAGTGTTAAGCTTTGTTTCGGGCGGTGTACCTGCAAGAAATCACGTTCCTTTTCGGTGATCGTATCCGGAAAGTTGTGACGGATATGATTTTCAGCATCGGTCAATACCGATTTAATCGCTGCCGTTAAAATCTCAATATTTGTTTCAGGGATTTTATTGGCTTTGGAAAAAGGTGATATTTTGGCGGCATAAAGGATCTCATCCACATAGGCGTTTCCTATGCCCTGCACAGTTTTGCCCTCGGTCAACACAGTTTTAATGGATTTCGATAACTTCGGCAATGCCGATCGCAGATATCCGTCCGGTAGCTGCATGGCATCGGGGACGACAGCCGGCTTGGGATCGAGGGTCAGGATTACCGCTTTCTGCCAATCCGTGATCGCAAGACCGGTTTGGTCTTCAAATAATAATTCCGCGATCGTAAACCGGTTTGTATTTTCACCTTCATACCAGTACATGGTACCGTGCAACATCAGGTGCACACTTAATACATGGCCGTTTTGAAATATAAAATGTAATTCTTTGCCTGTTCTCCTGATATCGGTTAAAGCATGCCCCTCCAGGGATTCCTGTATGACGATTTCCGGAACTTTGAGTTGACGGGTTATGGGAATATGGATGGCTGACAAAGTTCTGCCGGCAAGCTTTTTAGCAAGGTTGTCACGGAATATGTTGAGATCAGGAATTTCTGGCATGGTTGATTTAAGCTTAAAGGTATTCACTTTCGACCCGAAGGCCAATTTCTTCAATGATCGAATCCGGCAGTATGACGCCCGATTCCTGTATCCAGGTCGCATCACCCGTAAGGGCTATAGTCGCGATAAAGCGCCCGTCGAACAATATCTCGCAGGATTGCGCCTGCATGTTCACCCGGCACCTGACTTTTTCTCCTGCGTAATCCAGTTCAAAACTAAAAGTAGGATCTTGATCTTCCATCATAAATTATTTAAGCGACTGACCGGGAATCTGGATTTTTAAGCTGAGTTCCCGGTTCAGGCTATCAATGAAATAATCATACAATGACAATGAAGGCGCGTCGCCGGCGTGGATGAAAAAGTAAAGGGACCTGAGGCCGGTTTGCTTCCACGCTTTAAGCCGTTTGACCCACTCATCTAACCTGAGTAAATCTGTTCGCTCGTCCCCGCAATTAACGAATCGTATAAAAGCATGTGGGACCGTCAGTTCCATGTGTAGGCAATCCCGCCTTCCGGCCGTGTCCGAGACGACCGCACCGATATTTAGATCACTGAGCAAGTTAAACAAACTATTCCGGTGTTCTTCCGCTGCAAACCAGCTTTTATTCCTTACTTCGATATACAAAGGCGCATCTGAAGGTAAAGATGATAAATAGGACCTCAATTCGGGAAAGCTCTTGGGTGAGAAGTTATCCGCCAGTTGAAGAAACAAAGGTCCGAGATGTTTTCCGAAAACGGAGATATTAGTGTAAAATTCGTTGGTTTGTTCCTCTACATTACGAAACCTGCGGATATGCGTAATACTCTGCGGGAACTTGGGGCAGAATTTAAAGTCAGGTATGTCCTGAACCATTTCTTTCCAGGCGGCGATCCGTTCCCGGGGTTGTGGCTGATAAAATGTAGCCCCAAGCTCTACCGTATTAAAATACCTGGCATAATTCCTTAAAAAGTCTGCGTCTTTGGTTCCTTTGGGATATAAGCTGCCGATCCAATTCTTATAACCCCACTTTGGCGCGCCCACAAAGGCTTCAAAATCACCCACAGGTTCCGCGTTTTCGAAAACCCGTAAAGTTCTCACGCTGTCCGCCGGCAAGTGATGATCAAAATTTGTTATGTCTATTTCGTTTCTACCAAAGTGCATAATCAAAGGTATTGAGTCCTTTCAAAAAAGCATTATCATACGCTAAATAAATTGTCCGATCGCCGGCATCTCTGCATTAAAAAGAGTCCTAAAAGGAGCATAACGGACATATTGTTTATGCGATGCACTTATACTCTGCTGGATGGCCGGCATGATCGCTTAATTTGACCGAAAAGAAAAAATAAATTAATTTCAGCCGCTGGGTATGGGACAATTACTAAGGATAAATTTTGAGAATCAAGATTATAGTTTCAGGATCTTGAACAAAGAAGCAATTACGCGTGAAACACAGATCATCGATCTGCTGCTGGACGGCCAGCCGTTGACGATCATTAAAGAAGGCAAGTTTTGGGTGGCGGAAAAACCAATGCAAGGTATTACGGCCGACCTGGTTAGTGCAGTCGCTAAAAACATCGCCCTACGTTTCCGGATATGACCGTTATCGAAAACGATGCCTATTGTATCGAACCTTTAGCCGCAAATGATGTCCTGCAACATGAAAGACTGGCCTCGGAAATCTATCAGTTATTATCCGATGAGCATACGTTACAATACCTACCCGACAAAAAACTCACATCATTGCATGAGGCCAGGATCTGGCTGAGTACCGCTATATTAAATTTCTATTCCGGCCGCAACCAGGTCCATTTGATCCGCTCAAAGTCGAACGGTGCATTATTAGGTGTTCTGGACCTTATACCGCCGGTAGTGGCTAAAGAGCATTACCAGCTGGCACACTATCCATTTTTTATCGAATTTTATTTGAAAGGACACGTCCGGGGCAAAGCATTAATGACGGGATTACTGCCGAAAGTAGTCAAACATTTGGAAGGTAAAGGGATCCGAGAACTGGCAGCCGTTGTCAACCGGCGTAATATTCCGGCTGCAAAAGTATTAAAGCGTTCCGGTTTCAGGTTAGCCGGAATTTTTGATCAGATGCAGGATATTTATTATTACTGAATACCTTAAAAATTTATGACAAAATAATTTTAAAGTCGCTAGAATTAGTATCATGCAAAACCGGGTTAGCCCATTGAGATTTTCTCAATATAAGATTCCAATACACGAATAAGAAGCTGATATTTTAAATTTTTTTTTGAGTGGATAAGTTGCATCAGCAGGAATATCCATAAAACAGCCAGTATCATTGATCCCATCAGAAGTCCCATCCTGATTTCCTGGAAGGGCGATCCCCCCCTGAACGCTAAAGCCGAGATAATTGCACTAACCACGAGAAAAACCGAAATAAGTTTGTAGAGACTAAATCCCTGATAGCGTTGTTCTTCAGCCTGACGTTCTTTGAGTAAGACCACAAAAAATTTTAGTTTTTCAAGACTTACAGGAGGAAAGCCGGAAAAAAAAGCCTGAATCTTGGATACCTGCACATCCAAAGGATTAGCAGGCTTCAGCTGTTGCTTTTCAAAATAAATGAGTTCCTCGACGATCATGTTCAAAAATAAAGATTTCCGGCAGTTTTAATTGATATGTTGAAAGTTCTGCTCAATCGCCGCCAAAAATAAAAGCCCCAAAGCGCTCGCCGCCGGGACTTTTTCCTAAACCTTATCACAATGAGCTTAGGAGAGCTCATTAAAGCCAAAGATGATGATTAATATGGATTTACTACTGGTTTGAGAACAATCGTGATTTGCTGTGACGACGATCAAACTTTTACACTGCTTTTACGGGACTGCTTTTTCTCAGGCTCCTGCGCTTTTGAAGAATCACCCTGCTTTTCTGATCTGGTTTGTTTTTGACTTGTTTCCTGTTTCTGGGCAGGTGGGAACAATTCTTCCCTTTTCATCTTTTTCATTTGATGGTCAAAGACGTTGACAGTTTTATATTGCGGGTTGGCAGCGATAAAATACTTCTGCTCATTGCCGTCCTTTTCGACCGTAATCTGCTGTTTGTTGCCTTTCTTTAGCGAACGAAGCAGGTCTTCCCTTGATTTGGGATCATTCATTTCCTTGATTCCCTTGCCGTCAAGGAATTTTTCGACGTCAAAGCTGTGCTGCTTTAAACGGGCATTCCCGCCATCGGTCAGGTCCTTCCAATCCAGCTTCACCCAGGCATGATATTTCTCCTGATCTTTATTGAACAGCTGCTTGAATACCGCCCTGCCGTCCAAGCCATCCGACCGGTCCATAAGGTTAAACGCTTCCTTCGCCGTAACGCCGTTACCTTTGTTGATATAAAAACTTTGCGTGGTGTTTTCATTGCCTTGTTTTACAGAGGCGTCGAATTTATTCAGGAAATACATATCCTGATTATTCCCGGCCTTAAAATGAAGCGTATAGTCGACTTTACGCTGGTTATATTCCTGTTGCGTGGTCAGGTTAAATTCAGGCGTTTTCGCTTTGATCTGCTTTTCCATTTCACCGTTCAGCTTCTCGCCAAACCCAAGGTTCAGCAGACTGTTCTTCAAAAATTCTACGTTCTGATTCATTGGACTATGATTTAATTGTTGGAAATAATCGATTTGTTTCGGGTTATCGGCAGTCAGGTAAGTACTCGCTTCTGCTCTGTTCATGATCCACGGCACTGTCGGCTCGTCCGGCTGTTTTAGGACCAGTTCTTTAGCCAGCACCTTCGCGGCAACGTCCTTATGGACGTCCGCGCTGAATCCGCGTGAACTTTGATTCATCGTTCCCTGCTGATATAAAAAAGCATCGTAACTGTGCAATACAACTGGCCCCTCCCGCACGGGGCGGTAGAGATCGAAAAAGAAATCAAACGCCACCCGTTCAGAAACCTCGCGGTGCTGGATTTGAAACTGGACATTGTTGCTCAGGACACTCTCCCGCAGCCGGTCAACCAGTTTCGGCGAAACAAAGCCGAGATCAGCCAGTTGGTTCTTCAATTCAAATAAGTTTGTGGCGCGATCCATTTTTCACTCCTTTCGTTAAGTTTTGTAATTCAGGTTCCGCTTTAATGCTATTATCCGCCTTTTCCTTCTTCTGCTCAGGTTGAGGGGGGTTGAAAGGCCGGTAATCGGCATCGAAAAGCAGGATCTTTTTGGTTGCAGGGTCAGCCTGCAGGAAAACCTCATGTGATTGCCCGTGCTGTTTCCATTGAGTTTCTACCTGCTGACCATTCTCGAGCAGCCGGGCAAACTCCGTCTTGTTACCAGATATAGCGGGGAGATCGCTTAACACTTTTCCGATGTCAAAAGCATAATCCGGATGGTATTCCCGGATACCTTCTGATCCGAGTTGCACCCAGCGTTGCTGTTCCCGCCCTTCAAAATCAGGGTAATTTTGTTTAAGGGCACGTCCCTCTAAAAGCCCTCTGACCTGATCGACTTTAAGATCCGGCCACTCGGCTGTCATAAAGGAGTGCGAACTGACTCCATGATCGCCGCGAAGTAATTTTCCGTCGACCCGGTTCAGCTGGAAATTACCATAGGCATCTTTTTCAAAATGCAGGTTCAAACCAAGTTTCTTATCCCGTTCAAGTTGGGAATCGACAGCAAGCTTAACCTGGCGCTGATCCTGGTCCAGATGATCTTCCAATCTGCCGGCTATAGAACCAAGACCTGAATTCCTCAACATGGTCTTCAGAGTGGTCATATTATTTTCCCGTTGTATCCGTTGTTGCGCGAGGAAAGCGGGCCGGTCGATATAACGGTCTTTCAGCCGGTGAAAAACCCTGACCACTGGATTAGGGAATATTTGACGCTCAAGTTTCTTGATCTGGTTATTGAGCAATAGCATAAAAGGCTGTTCATCGGGTCTCGCCGTTTGGATAAGCCGGTGCCGGGCCTCCCTCAGGTGGTTGTATTGAAGCCTGCTGATACCGGACTGGTCAGCTATACCTGTTCTGAGCAGGGGATCCATGACTTTCTTTCGATCTTCCAAGTCGCTGAAAGCCAGGAGTACCCGGTTGGTCATTACTTTCATTGGGCTTAGGGATTGATTTTAAGCAGGACTGGATAGGCATCACCAAGCCTGACCTTGATTTTCCTGGCCTTTTTGCTGAAAATGCTTTTAGCCGCGTTCACGCCGCCCGCGGCCGCCTGCGCGCCGATACTCTGGTCAACGGATAGAAACTGCATACTTTGGATCGCGTTATCGCCGGCGGAAATAGCGGCCCCCGATATTTCCGCTTCAGGGGCAGGAATACCCGGCATCCCGTCCAGACTGAAAACAGTCAGGTTTACCGGCAATATCTGCTTATCCAGCCTGATATTTCTGATTGTCAATAGCAGCCGTTGGTTGGTTACCTGGCACATGCCAAACAATTCCTGCCCTTTCGGCAATACCTGGTTCTTAACCGTCAATGTATCGGTCAGCTTCAGTTTCACGACGCCGCCGTCCGCTACTTTTTGTTTTCCGTCAATAACTGCGGGAACAGCGCGAAAAGGCTGCGCTGCAGAATCCGTCTTCGGCGGATTGGATTTGCCTGGTGAATTTTCGGGGCGTTGCGAATTCTGTAATGTTTGCAATTGCTCCATCAGCTTGCTTAATTGCTGGATCTCCGGGTCCGGGCTATTATCGGCATGCATACTGTTAACCATCTTTTGGATCTGCTCTACATTTTTTACAGCTTCCGAATGTTCAGGGCTATAGGAAGGTGCTGTTACCGCAGGCTGTGGCTGATGGAGCTGACGGTTAAGTTGTGAAAGCCGCGCCTCAATTTTTGCGGATTGTTGGTCGGCAGTAAAAGGCTTGAGGGTATTAGCTGCCTGCTCTTCCTTGGGTACAACACTATTCCTGCTTCCAAAACCCATGCGTTCAACAAAACTTTGGCTGATGCCATCTGTAGCATGAGCGGAATCGTTGTTCGAGGACTGGTAAATCCCCATTTTATCTTTGGCTTTATCTTCTTTAAACTGCGCTGAAGGTAAAGCCATATCGATCCCTTTCTGCTCTGCCACGGGAAAAGACGATTTTGCAGATTTCCCCCCGCCAAGTGCCCAGAATGCCATAGTGGTAAATGGGAGTACCAGCAAGGGTAATACCATAAGGAATCGTCTTTTCTTTAAAAATTCATTGCTATGCTGCGGCTTCGCAGCCTTCTGTTGTTGCTTTTTCATAAGATCTATTTTCGATGGGTTAATGAATCTGTTTTTAATACGGTATCCTCCCCGGGCGGCTGGCCATTTGACGCTTCGCCGATATGCCGGGAAACGTAGCTTCCGCTGGTAATCGGCGCCGACTTCCCGCGCTGCAGGATCAAACTGGCTACCATCGCCCCCGCAAATACCGCAATGATCGCGGCCAGTATCCCCGCTTGCCGGCGAAGGGAATAATTACCGACCATCTTATTCATGCGCATGCTGACATGATCCTGCCACCGGATGACCTTACCGGCGATCCTGATCGCCAACGGATCATTTGCCGCGTCAATAGTTTTCGGTTGTCTGCTGAATAGGTTCATAGGATTAATGTTTAATCGTTGTGTCGCGATTCGTCAATACCTGCCAGTGCTGGATCAGGAATCCATGTGGATTATTATCGGTCTGTTGCTGCATATCCCGGACCTCTCCACGGGTCACCAGCTTCCGGGTTACTGTGCTGCTCGCCCGGATAAGCTTTTCGGTCGCGTAACAGGTGAAGGAATATGGAAATTGGTTACCCTCCAAACTCGTACTGTCTACCTTGATCCGCTGCGAGATGTTCGCGGAGATCAGGTTATTGAAATATCCGGACTCCTTGAGGTTATCGTACTGGTGTTTGGCAGATTCGTCGGCCAGGTAAAGCGCTTTAGAGATATTGGCCTGTATGGCCTGGTCATCAGGGCTAAGATTGAAAAAATCCTCGTGAAAAGTCTTAATATGGTCTCGCAGCTCTACCGGCAGATTGCTCTTCCGGTCGGACGCGAGCGCCTCCAGCACTTTCCCGTTGTAAAGGATATGAACGGTTTGTTGTGCCCTGGCAACCGTTTTACTATTGATATAGCAGACAAAACAGGTAATGAAAATATTTGCGCCGATCAGCACGATGCTGAAAACTTTGATATGCTTAAAGGCGGTGTCGATATTTTTCAGATGTGTAAACATGGCAGTCGTTTTTGGTTAAGAGACTTTATTATCTTTATCACCGGATAAGCGCCCGGCCTGGTAATTATCGACCTGGTTTTCCCTACCGCCGGAACGGTATCCCGCTGCAAGATCACCGGGTGCTGAAGCGAGATTAAACGCACCGTTTAAGGCCCGCTGCCCTCCGGCCGTACCTGCCTGCGTAATCGTACGGGAAGACTGGCTGATCAGCGTATTTACTTTTTGTAATAAACCGTTGCCGCCACCCGCATTCACGATATATCCTGCAATGCCGGGCACGGTGAAATAACCGAGGATGCCAATGATCAGGAAGATCAGGTAGGCAGTATCGGTGGAACTGAAGAAAGTATCACCGGTATTTTCCACCTGGGAAATATCCAACTTGAGCATGTTCTCCTGGACCTTGCCGATGATGGCCCCGAAGATGTTGGCCACCGGCAGCCATAGGAATACATTGATGTACTTGGCTAACCAGACAGACAGCGTATGCTGAAATCCGTCAAATACCGCTAAACCAAAAACAATTGGCCCGAGAATGGCAAGCACGATCAGGTAAAAGGTCCTGATGGTATTGATACAAAGTGCAGCGGCTTCATAAAGCACCTGTAAAACTTCTGACATCCATTGCTTTACCGTATTTCTGAAATTATAAGATGCTTTGGCCATGGCGAATTTTACATCATTGCCTATCCCATCAATGACACCTTCATTTGCACCTGTTGGGTCATCGTGATGCGTGTATTTATACCAGGTTGCACGGTCCCCCTCTCCACTTTCCCCGACATACATTTGCCAGGTTTCCGTCTGCTTTACTGCCGCCTCTTTGGCCTGCAACAGTTTTTCAATGGCGGCATCCGAATTCTGTACCATCCCTGAAGTAGCGATGACGGTCGGTTGCATGACGCCATTGATCACAGCGATCACGCCCGGAAAAATTATCAATGCGATACCTAAGGCAAAGGGACGCATCAGGGGATAAAAATCGATAGGCTCGGCATTGGCGATCTGACGCCACACCCGGTAGCTGATATAAAGTAATGCACCAAAACCCGCAATAGCGCGACCCACACCGATGAGTTCGCCGCATAATGGCAGCATATCATTATAAACGCTGTCGAGGGTTGCCTGTAATCCGTGTATATCATCAGCGATGCCTGCGGCGCGGGAATTGAATGGCAATAGCATCATGGCCCCGGCGACGATTCCGGCGAATAATAATTTGTTTCTCATCATGATCAATTTTTAATGGTAAATACCTGTTTCATTGTCCGGCTGTCCGCCAGATCTTTGGCGCGCTGGATAGCGAGCAGCGCTCCCTGCCGATTAAAAGACCTAAGGAACTGTAGCTTATCCGATCCTGTCGCATAAAGCCGGTCAATGCCTTCGATGCGCTCGGCGTCTGACATCCGAAGTTCATTTGCGGTAATCAAATGAGTAAGTTCCGTCAGGTCATCCAAACTTTCGGCGAGAAGTTTGGAATACACATTTTCCATATAAGAAAGCTCAGCCGCGCTGAAAACGCCCCGCCTCCGGAATCCGGAGATCGCAGACTTATATTCGCTTACTAAACTAACCTGCATACTGATGACCTCCGCTACACGCCCGTAGTTCCTGATGGAAGGGTTGATGGCCATCAAGCTTCCCAGGTAGAGATCGTGCAGGTTAAAATTACCTTTGGATAAGTTCGAGACTAGGCCGTAACCTTTATTATAAATCTGGTAGCCGGTCTTCATATCGTTAAGGATATTCTTGAACTGAGTTAGTTTCTCCACATCCAGGATTAATTGCTGGAGTTCCTGGCTTTGAGCCGATGCCTTCTCTGGAGAGATGAAGGAAAACAACAGTAAAACCAGGGGTAAAATGTATTTCAAAAGATGCTTCATAAGGAAATGGTTAATGCTTGAAGTATAAAGCGTTGCTCGTTTGAATAGCGTTCTTTTCCTGTTGCCGCTGAATGACCAGTATTCTAACACTGTTCAGGAAAGTCAGGACAAAGCGATAGTTGTCCTGCATCGCTCCATGGATCTGACCGATCAGCCGCAGCCGCTCGGAATCATTCATTTTCAGCTGACCATCCGTGATGACCTGCTCAAGGTGAGCGATTTGTGAATCGCAGTCCATTTGGACGGCATCCCCTACTCTTGCTACGTATTGCTGCTCCTGAGGCATCAATACGGTGTAGGCATCACCCGGTCCCAATGCCTTGAGTATTTCGCTCCGCCAGTTCAGAATCTCGGTAATCTCCGGGCTTTCTCTGATCGAAGGATCAGCCGTTTCGAGCCTGGAATAGAATCCGTTGTGAAGGGTATATTCCGAACTGAGATAACCGGAAATGGAACCGAGCCCTTTGCCTGCGATCCTGTAGCCATCCCTGACATAGCCGCCCAATAATTGGAGAGCGGCAATCTGCTGAAGCAGGTATTTCTTTTGCGTACTGTTCTGCCGGAACCATTCCGCGAAAGTTTGTGCATGGACGTTTGAGCCCTTGGCTGAAACGATCAGGATCCAAAAAATGTAGAAAAACAGCTTAAAAACAGGTGTACTGCTTTTGCTGGTGTTGTCGTTATTGCGGAATTTCATAAAGTTTTTTGATAGTTTTTATTTCACCTGTTTCCTTGCCCCGCTGCTGGCTGAGTAATATATTCTGTTCGTTGAAGCGATGCAGGTCATCATAGTTTTCATCGAGCCGGTCACCCGCTTTATTGATGAGTACGAGACGCTGCTCATCGGTCATTTGGGTCTTAAACCCGTTAATGACCATCATGATCTGATCCAGGTTCCTGAGACTGGCATCCAGCATCCCGGCATACACCTCTTCCATATAGCTTAATTCTGCCGGGCTGAACCGGCCATCCCGGTTGACCACCGCCCAGGCTTGCCGGTACTCCCTGACCATCGCCAGTTGCTTTGCGGTCATATCCTTGATCCGCTGATAATAAGTGATCACAGATTTGATCCGCCACAGCTCATCATAATAGTTGCTGTAAAGCTGCCGCTGTTGATCGGTCCATCTGGTAATTTCGTCGAGCCTGAGTTTGGAAAGCTGGTTCTCCAGAACCTTCTGCGCATTTTGCAGCCAGATCGTTTGGTTTTGCATGCGCTGAACTTTGAGATCGATCGCTTTAATTACTTTCGTAGCTGCAGCTTTGATGACGTCTGTAATGACGAACTGTGCCCTGGCATTTTCCGCAGATACCGATACCAGCACAAAAGCAAGACTGATCGGTAGTGTAACCTTAAAAATTTTCATAATCCTCCCTTCTCCCGGGATTTCCGGGCAGTACTATCGTTTGAATAGGATATCAGTTTTTTACTTTTTGATATGGCGTAGTTCTTAACAGGATGCCTTGATGATCGGGTGAAATCCTGATTTGCCTGCCGTATTGGCCCTCTGTCAGGACCTGATGATTCGCATCCCAATTGCCAACCCATTTACTTTGCTCATATTGCCGAGGCAACATTCTGCCATTTTTGATTGAGTTGAATCCGGTATGTCTCTCAATCAGAAATGTCATACTTTCAGAATTCAACTCGGATATGATAAGTGTATCTGAGGCAACGCTAAACTCGCTTCTACCATCATTTACATAAACGCCGGAGAGGTTTTGTTCTTTATTGCTTTTGCAGGTCGCAAAAATCATCAGACCACAGAAAAGCACGAATAAATTGATTTTAAATGATTTCATAAGACTTGCGATTACTGAGAATGATTTTGTTTTTGTTCTTTAACCATTGCGGTGATTCCCTGCTCCATACCGCCATGGAGCGAAGCCAGTTCCTGGATCTTCACCCGTTCGGTACCTTCTGTAGTGTAAGCGAAATATTCCTCGGAACAGAGTTCGTTTTTGACCACTTTCATCACCCGGCCGCCGAGGTCGATATAAATGTCCCGGTTTTCCTTGCTGACTGATAAGACCTGCGCTTTCCCCTTATCCGACATCCCCAAAGTAGCCTGCAGTTTATCGAACTTGTTCAGGTAGCTGCGCATATCCATCAGGATCTTGATCGCTGCATTGTTGATGATCGCATCCTTCACGATGGGTGAACTGATCAGGTCGTCCAATTCCTGGGTGACCACATTCGGAACGCCGTTGAACTTCCGGATAGTCTTGAAAGCGTATTGGATGAAACCGGCCATCCCTGAATTGGCGATAGCCTTCCAGGCCTCGTCGATCGTCAGCACCTTACGGATGCCTTTCAGTTTCCGCATTTTCGAAATGAACATCTCCATGATGATCAGTGTCACCACGGGGAACAGGATCGGGTGGTCCTTGATATTATCCAGCTCGATAACCACGAATCGCTGCTCCAACAGATCGATGTTATCGGTCGCATTCAGCAGGTAATCGAATTCCCCGCCGGCGTAAAATGGTTGAAGTACGTAAAGAAAGCTGTCCAGGTCGAAATCTTTGTCTTTGACTTTATGAGCTTTCAATACCTTGGCATAGGTTCCATACAGATAATCATAGAAAGTATTGAAAGATGGAAATATATCGCGGTGTTTTTTTAGATGATCATAATAACCCTGTAAAGCATTGGATAGGGCTACATATTCGCTCCGGATAAAACTTTCGTTCTCCTGTTTCCATAAAGTCACCAGCAAGGCCTTCAGGCTTTCCTTTTTCTCCGTGTCCAGCGTTTGTCCTTCAGGGATATAGAAGGGGTTGAACCGGATAGGGTTTGCTTCTTCATAGGTGAAATAATAACCGCCGACCAGTTCACAAAGGCCCTTGTAACTGCCCCCGATATCGACCGTTACGCAATGCGCGCCCTGGTCATACAACGTTCGCAGGATATGGTTGACCGTCATGCTCTTTCCGCCGCCTGATGTGCCGCAAACCAGCATGCCCATGTTCGAAGTAATACCTTTCTTTCTCGGCGCATCGAACAGATCGATGTACACCGGTCTGCCGGACAGGCGGTCACAGAACCGGATCCCCTGGGATGGCGGATCACTCCGGTAATTGCTTTCCAGGTTCAGGAAGCAGGTACCCTGTTCCAGAAAAGTATCGAAGGTATCATTCAGCGGAAAGTCCGCCGCGTTACCCGGGATACCGGCCCACCAGATCTGCGCTGCGCCGTCCGATTCCAGTTTGGCGCTCGCTCCGAGTTGCGCCATAGCGGAGCCTACCTGATTCTTGATCTCCTGCAGTTGCTCCGGCTGGTCGCTCCAGACCATGACATTGAAATGTGCTTTGACCGGCAGTCTTTGCTGGCTGATCGCCTCATTAAGGAAATCATTGGTCGCATCCATGCTGATCGTGTTTTCCCGGCTGTAGGCGGACAACGACTGCAGCCGCAGCTTCTTCGCCTCCAATTGCTTGAGCACTTTGGGCGTATCCTCGATGAAGAGGAACTGGTTGTAGATATGGTTGCAGTCGAGCAGAAGGTTAAGCTGGCTGGCAAACCCTACCGGGAACTTCGTCTGGTCGGTGCTGTACTTTTCATAAGTGATCCTGCTGCCGCACATGGAGGGCATATCTTCAGCATCCCCCAGCGTATAGATACGCACATGATCATCTCCGATCCGGATGCCGTCATTCAGGTGTACATCCTTCAGCACGGGCCGTTCCCCGCCGTCCAGCAAAAAGCAATATTGTTCCAGCAATCCGGCCTGTTCCATCGTACCGGCCAGTTCATCATCTTGGATCCGGCGAAGCGATAATAAACCGCAATCGCTGAGGATCCGCGCAAACTGCCCGGCTTTCTCCTCGAACTCCAGTAATTCCCTGTCGTCGGTAACCTGGCGCGGAACAAGGTGCTTCCGGAACAATCCGGAAAATGCGCTGCTGGCCTGCTTTCGGTCACCGGCTTTTTTGGTCAGCATCAGGTAACAGTCATGGTCGAGATAGGGCCGGCCCCGGAAGTGCCTGTCAGCGGCCCGGTTCAGAAAGCTGCTTTCCGCCAGGCCGTTACCCTGATACTGTTGCCTGATGAACCGGTCCTGTTTGTGAATGATACTTTGCTTCGGTAATACCTTAACGGCACGTATCCAGGCCTGGTGATAGGCTTCGTACTCGTTATCCGCTAACGTAAATATTTCGGGCAGCATCAGTTGATAGGCTATGGTGATGTCGCCCTGCGCGGAAACAAGGCAGTCATGTTCCACTTTATAAACCGGGAATATGCGCGCTGCATGTTGAAATGTCGCCATGGCTTATCGTTTTAAGTGAAGGAATAATTTGCGGGAACTGAACTTCAGGTAGCCGGGAATATAGCGTTTCGCCGTCTTTTTCATCAGGCCATGCTCTCCGTACCGGTTACTGAGCTGGAAAACCTGGTAAAACAACCCTCCGCCGGCGGCGGCAAGTACCAGGATGCAGAGATAGACCGGAACGCCCGTAATGTAAAGGATCGCGAACAGGACCAGCAGGGTCACCAGTCCGCCTCCGAGGTAGCCGATATACTGGGCCTTGAGCCCTTTAAATTCAATGGACCTGTTAATGCCTTTATTGATTTGATAGATCGCCATGTTGCTGCTCTCCTTTCCTGTTTAAATCCCAAAAAATGATTTGAGCACAGTGGCTACGACCACCAGGAAAATACAGCTGCCAAACCAGGCGGAAGCCATCTTGCCGGTATCATGTTCGCCGTCGTTCCATTTTTTATAGACCTTGATCGCACCCACCAGTCCGCTAACCGCCCCGATCGCATACATCAGGTTGGTGCCCGTATCGAAATAGCCTTTAACCTGGTTGGTCGCTTCGGAAATACCCGCGTTACCATCCGCCGCCCACAGGTCCTGTATGGAAAGGGCGATAACGGAAATCACCAGGAACGCGATCTTAACAATGGCAGTGATCCTGCCTTTCGCATGTTTTAAAACTGAGATTTTCATATGGATATGTTTAAGGGTTAATGATTCGTCCAGTAACTTTCCAGTTCCCCGGCGCTGAGCTCGAAGGGGAATTGGCCTTCACTTTCTTCCAGCAGCGTTTTGGTCACCTGCTGACGATAAGGGGATTCGCCGAGTTCCGGGTATTTTTTCACCAGGATCCTGAACAGCATTTCGAAATTTTCTTTGCTTTCTCCGGATTCGTTGATCACCCGGATCAGCGTTCTGCACTCGGACATCATCCCGGAGAACGATGCGGCCACTTCTGCGCTGGCCCCTGCCCTAGCGGCAGTTAAGGTGTTGTCACCCCCATCTTCGTCCGGATTATCAGACGGTCCGAACTGAAGTTCTTCTTCTTCCGCTGCTTCCCGGAGGTTTCGGGCAGATCCCATCACCGTATAAGCCGGCTCGGGGACAAACCCGGTTTTAGCCGGATCGGTCACTGCCTGGCGACCGGAAAGCCGGTACAGGAATGCAAGGATTTCCTTTTTGTAAAAGAAAGCCGCCACATAAGCGTAGTAAAGGCTGAGCAGGATCGCCATACCGGAGATGAATGCTGGCCAGGAGATTTGATTGAGCATATCGGGGTAGATTTTCCGGGGCTCCATTGCCGCCGGGTACGGTACAAAATTGGCCAGCCTGCTCCACGGATTGCTCCGAGGTCATCCGACTCGGAGTATGACTTTTTTCATTTTTTTTGCAAAAAAAAGCGGCTAATGCCGCTTTAGTATTCAGTATTTGAGTTTCTTCTGTAGCCTGGTCATAAAGGCTTCCTTCATTTCGTCGATGTAGAGCGTCGGGCTGGGCCTGCCGCATAGCCAGTCATAGGTATCATAGAAATTACCCAGGGAAATATTAAAGGCACGTTCAATGAATTTCACTATACTTTTCAGGTTCTTCTTGCCAAACGCCTCGGTCGCATGCCAGCTATAGACCAGTTCGATCAGCGCGACCTTGGTTTGCTTCCAGTCGAAATCCGTCAATTCCTGGTCTGTACCCGAAATGGCCTCTTTCCGGCTCAGCTTGCAAATGGCCTGTTCCAGATGTTCCTGCAGGAGTGCGCTCGCCAGCACCTGGGCCAGCTTATTGTCATGACTGGTACTGAACGCCGGATCAAAGTCAATGACACACAGGTCCGGATCGAGTTGAACATCATACTGGCCCCGCATAAAATAATGCTGGTCGAGGTACGTAGCCTGGGTGCGGACATATTGAAAAAACGACCGGTTGCTCTCGAAAAAATGATTGAGGATATTAATCTCCTGGCTGTAATAATCACTGATCACTTTGCTGTCCCCGATTGGTTTACGAAGTTCGATGTTCAAAAGCGACTGGTGAAAGATCAGCTGGCATTTGAACTTGGGTTTGATCTTTTTAAAAAACTGGATCTCCTCCTCGGCTGAGCCGGGTTCATGCTGTTTGCAAAAATCCTTCAGCTTTCGGAGGCTCCGCAGACATAGATGGACTGATTGTTCAAGCCTTTTGACCAAATGGTCTTCTTCCAGCAGTAAGGTGTTCAGGTCTTTATTCAGATCTGCATATAACCGTTCACTAAATTTTAAAATCATAATTCACAATGCTAAAATGAACAGGTTTGCCACCCGTCAACCGAAACAGGTGAACCTAGCAATTCCTGCGGGTATCAGTTTTTCATAGGCATCTTATTTAGGAAAATAAACTTTATGGACATAGGCGACCATTCGCTGAAGGTAGTCCAGCACGACAGCCGCAGTAAGCTGATCCTTGCTGTAAAAGGCATGGTTGAAACTTTTGATCGAAATCCGCCCTTGCTTTTTTGAAGTAAAGTGCCGGATGAAAAAACGCATGATCGCTGCCGCGTTTTGCTCCGGGAAGCACCCGTTCTTGTGAAAGACACGGACAAACATGGCGAACTGCGGTACGGACAGCACCAGCCGCATTTGCTCATCTGTTCCGGGGTATGCCGCCAGAGGATCGGTTGCGGCATCCGTTACCTGCAGCCGCAACCAGGGCAGGATCTGCTCGTCGATCGACGGAAGCTCCCTGATGAAACGGTCGTCGGGGTTCACATGGATATCGAATAACGCGTCGGCTTCCCGCGCAATCCAGTTTTCCGGTTCGCCGGCCCGGTTTTGGTAGTGGCGCCTGAGCCAGTTGGCGAACCGGTGAGAATTCAGGTTTCGCTTGAATAAGATACGGACGAGTCGCTCCGTCGTAGCTGCATCACCACGGTTTAGTTCATCAAGGACCAGCGTAAGCAGACCGTCGATCTTCGCCAACCTCCGGTAACTCAGACCGGAGACCTGTCCGTCTGCCAGGTAGTCCTCCACATCCGCGCACAGCAAACTTAAAAGTTCAGGGGCAGCACCCCGCGTGGCCGAAGCGGCTATTTGATCAAGGTATGCCGCGATAACCAGCTTTTCCTGCCTCACCGTATAGGCGGAAACGTGATAATCGAGGTCAAAAAAACGATAACAACGCTGCCGCAGGAACTGGAGTAGCTGCTCCAGTTCCGCAAGGATCTCCTGGATGAACAAAGATTTGCCGGCTGCCGGCAGTGCAGGGTTTGCCCGGTCAACCCGGTCGGAAAGCTGCGTAATACCGGCCTGGTGAAACAGAACGTACCGGCTGATCACGTGGTCTTTGGCCGCACTGAAAATCCTGGTCGTCCAGTTGTTCATGGCCTTTTCACATAAATTCCTTAAACGGAAAAGATCAGGAGGCAGCGTTGGCCCTGCGATCCCGGCGGCATCCTGCAGGGCTAAAAGTATTAAATTCTCGATATCTAATAATTCAGACTTCAGTAACATAAAATACTTTAAGCCGCATAATCATATATGCGTTGATAAAAAATCAAAAAACAAGCAGAAAATCGCTTATTATTGAATTATTTATAATTATTCACACTTTCAAAACAATATGGCTACTAATCGTAGTTATACTGGTAACTGTTGTATTAGTAGGATCCGTCCCCGTGGGCGGATCAGTCTCGCCAAAATGATTTTTGGGGAAAGGTGCCTGGTAATCGCATACCGTACTGACCCTTTTGATCAGTCTTTTTGTTCTTTGCGTTTTCATCGGTTTCAGTTTTCAGGCAAAGCTATCCGAGCGGATGTCCGTGGTTAACTTTATTACGCAACGAGGCATTTGCGCCATGCAGAAAAAGCTTTGCTTTCAAACTATTCAATCAAGCATCGTGAAACAATGACGTTAAAAAAGAAATTAATGGTTCATGTATTTATCTGGCTGATTTACATCAGCTACGAACTGGGCTTTGTGGCGATAACGAGTCGTATCCATATCACCCCCGCACCGCTGCTGATCTACTATGGCCTTAACATATCCCTGTTTTATTTCAATGCGCACGTACTGCTCAGCTTTGCGTTTTTAAAGACACGGAGACGATATTTAAATTCAGCCTGCCTGATCATATTGGAACTGGCGGTATACCTGGCCATCAAATATGTACTGGATAACCTGCTGACGGGCTACTTTACTTTAAGGTCGGGACACCTGCCTGTATCACATCTCTATATTTATGAAAATCTGTATCGTGGCGCAAGTTTTACAGGTCTGAGCATCGCTTACTTCTCGACCCGTTACTTGGCCCGGTTCCGCGAAAAAGCCTACCAGGAAGAAACCGGGAGGCTCAGGGCGATTACGCGGAACCTGGAATTGGAAAATCAGATTTTTTCCGTCGAAAACGCCTACCTCCAGAATCAGATCAGTCCTCACCTGCTGTTCAATTCCCTGAGCTTTATTCATAGTGCCGTATACAAACTTTCTGACGCGGCCGGCAAAGGCATCATGCGCCTGGCCGAGCTCATGCGGTATTCACTGGTCAGCGCCAACGGTACCGGAACAATACCGCTGCCCAGGGAAATCGAACAGATGGAAAACCTGATCGCCCTTTGTGCGATGAGGTTCCCCCGGAGAATTCTTCGTCCGGGTCCATAAGAAAGGCCGCCTGAAAGGCAGGGAGATCATTCCGCTCGCGCTGATCACACTGGTAGAAAATATGCTGAAACACGGCGACTTAGGGGACAAGAAACATCCCGCCCGTATCAGCCTTGAGTTGGCAGAAAATCGCCTTATTTTTGAAGCATCCAATAAAAAGCGGCAGGTAAGCCTTTATCCCAGCGGCGGGCTAGGGTTGAAAAACATTGAAAAACGGCTGCAGAATCATTATCAGGACCGCTATTCGATGCTGATCAGGGACGAGAATGAACATTTTACGATAACCTTAACTATTAGCTTATGAACCTGACATGCTACATCGTAGACGACGAATCCGGAGCCATTGATCTGCTGACAGAATATATTGCGCGCATGCCCGGATTGGAACTGACCGGGGCTACCCAGGATCCCATGACCGCGTTGGACCAGCTCACCGGGGAACATGCGCCTGACATCACGTTTATCGACATCGACATGAGATTGCTTTCGGGGCTTGAACTGGCAGGTATGGTCAATCTCTACACTATGGTCGTTTTCACCACCGCGTTTCCCCAGTATGCCTTGCAGGCATTTTCGAAAGAAGCGTTTGATTACATACTTAAACCGATAAGTTACGACCGTTTCGCGGACTGTGTTCATCGCGCCAAACGCAAGATAGCCAGGCGTTCTAAAGTTTACCCTGCAGGAATTCAGGATTTCTTTAATATCAAAAGTGAGATCAAGGGCAGGATGGTGAGAATTCAAATGGATGAGGTAGTCTACATCGAAGGGGCCGGGAATTATATTACGATCCATACCCGTGATACCAAACATATGACCTACCTCACGATTAAAGAGATCATACCTCATCTGCCGTCATATTTCGCCAGGATACACCGCTCATTTATCGTTAATATCAATTACATCAGAATAACGGAAAGAGCGCGGGTCAGACTGGAAAATGGCCGGGTATTGGTCATGGGGAATAATTACAAGGAATCTTTCCTGGAAATGATGGATGCCAGACTGATCAAGACCGGCCGGGCATCCTGACCTTTGCTGCGCCTCAGCTTTTGCTGCGGGGCGATGCGGTGAACAGGTCCTCCTAACAGCTAAGAAGCGGGTCTTTCGCCGGTATGCTTTGCCTTTCCTTTCTTAGCCAGCAGAAATTTATAAAGGAGGTAGTAGGTGATCATTTCCTGCTTCCTTGGCTCATCCGTAAATATCCGGTTGACATGCATATGCACGATACTGCTCAGAAATTGATTTCTTTCCGTTGCGTCGCCGGCAGGGTTTTGTGCGAGGTCGCGGACGGTGCGGAGAAAATACCTGGTCGATTTCCATTGTGCGCTCAGGTACTTTACATTGCTTTCGTCAAGTGCCGCTTCGATTGCTTGTTGAAGTTTACGGTATTTCCGGTCCAGTTCCACATGGAGCTTCGTCACCTTAAACTCGGTTAAAAAGAGCGTATAGCTTTGATAACAAAAAACCAGCAGGTCTTCCTCCTCGCGAATGAAATTAAGCAGTATTTCGAAGGTAGATCTTAGTGCAAACAGAAACAGAGCACTTGGTTCAGTAATCGAATCGATCGCCTGCAGCACCAGTTCGCTGCTTGCCCAGAAAAATATCTCCGTTTTCTCGATACCTGCATAATGATAGCGTTCCAGCTCCCTGCTGTAAACATCGACCTGGTATTCCCGGACCACATGCTGCCTGACGCGGTCTTCCAGTTTAACTTTAAATGCGCCTAAAATTTCGTTGATATCCATTTGATCGACCAGCATGCGTACCCGGATATGCGGTGCATGGTCTTCATACCGAACAAAAAACCATCGCCGGATCCTTCCATGGCTGAACTTTTTTCGGAGGATCGGCCGCAATTTCAACAAAAGCCGTGAAGCGCTGATTTTAGGGGCATATATCTTAAGATAAAGCCATTCGGAACCCGGGATATATTTACGGCGGGTTCCTCGCCGTTCTCCTGGATGGTCCTTAAAGATTGCTGATGGCGGAAGTTTGAAACCATCATCGGGCAGCAGGTACGCATTATATTGCCGGGCCGGCTCGTCACCAATAACCTCCTTTAAAACGACCTCACTTTTATTTTGGCTGCAATGGAGAAAAAAAATTGCTTCCGGCTGGTTACCCAAATCGAAATGCAGGTGCTGATCTCCTTCTGCAATTGCAATGACATCGGGTATGCGCAGTTCCTCCCGCAAAATGTGCAGCTGTTGCAGGTTTTTCTCCATAGAATTTGTACCCAGCTTATGTAGCTGCGCTTCCCTGATGACCCAGGTCGCTGAAAAAAGGATCGTTCCGCCGAACTCGACCCTCGGGTAAAATCCGAGTCCGGGGAAAAGCTGGCGCAGATCGAGCAGTAAACTACTTTTTCCGTATTGATAAGGAATATCAGCCAAAAAACGAAATAAGGGTAACTTGTTAAAGCTATGATTATAGGCGGAGGTCAGCCGCGGCACCACCACCTTTTGATGCTTTTTGGAGTATAGAAAAACTTGCTGGGCATAAACTGCCACGTACAGGTCGGATAATTCCAATTGCCGCTCTAACGGCAGCAGCGAAACCGCGGTTACCGGTAGTTCAAACTGCCAGATCTGCTCCCGCCTGTTGATGTTATCCGTATGTGGGTCGGAAAGATGGAGAATCTCGGCAAAGATCACTCCGGGGTTCTGTGCTTCCTGCTCCTTTGCCATCGCCTTTGCCGCGCTCGCGATTTCCGGAGCGCCGATCGTAAAACGGCCCAAAAGCGCAGGTGCGTTATTTCCGCCCGCACTTTCGATCACAACCTGTTCACCCGCCAGCCTGAAAAGTACCGACATCCCGAGCGCCGCAGATGGCTTTTGCCCGCTTTGCAACCCTGCCAGGTCATCCGCTTCCAGGTGAATGACACCGGTTTGCCGGTAACGCTCGCCATGCCAGTGCTCCAGCAGCAGGCTTTGTGCGGCCGTCCAAACCATCGAATCTTCAACAGGGATATTGAGCGGAAGGTGTAAATTTTCCAGTAAAGGGAGATGCGGGTCGGATTCAGGCACATGATAGCCAATACCGGCTTCCGGATCAAGCGCGGCAAGCAACGGAATACATTGCCCTTCAAAATCGTTGTTGAATCGCCTGGCGAATGCCTGCATCGCGGTGTTTTTTACATCCGGCACAAGAACGGTAAGCGCATCGATAGCGGACGCAAGTTGGAATTGAATCGAACTGTTCAGGACTTCCCCGGTTGAAAAACGGTGAAGAATGACGCTCAATTCGTCCTTCACATGCTCCCGGGAGCCCTGCGGAAGATCGGCCCTTAACGCTGCTTTCAACGAACTGAAGTATTGTTCTTCAATAACGTGCGCACGCAAAAGTTTTCGGGAAGCAGCCTGAATCCGTTCATTGGGTTGCCGATCGAGAAAATCAGTACCCGTGATATTGCTGCGGTTCCTGTCCAGCAAGAACTGGGCGTCGATGAGAAACTCCAGATAAGCATCAGCTTCATCAGGCGGGCATCCGGCTTCCGTACCGATATAGGTGACGAGTTCGTTCCCGCTTTTACCGCCCTGGCAGAAAGTTAAGAGGTCGCTGAGCAGCTTTGAAAAGGCGATAGCTTGCAGACTGTAATTGCGGATGCTGAAATTTTCATTAAGACTACTCCTCAGGAACCGGAATTCATGCAGAACCCTGTAGATGCTGGGATTCGGATCGAGAGTACCCACCGCAGCTCTTTGTTCCTTTATCCCTGCCCCTACAAGCGCTGCCTGATAGTGCTGGTCAGCACGGATAACGGGATGATACCTGATCACGGTATCCCCGGAAACAGGCTGATCATCCCATCGCGCAAGCGTAACAGAAGAAAAAAGGCCAAATGGTGTCGGCCGGAAACAAAAGCGGTTGTAATATTTCAGCAAAGTTAACTGCTGTTTATCCGACAAGAGATCCGGACGAAAACGGGATTGCTGAATCCGGCTATAGAAAACCGGCGAGGCCAGCAACACAGCAGTTCGAAAAAGAGGGTCTGCAAGGATTACCGCCAGATCCGTAGTATAATCGGCCTCGCTCCTCCTGGGCATCCGCAGCAGCAAAGCACTGGCAAAACGATATTTCATAAGTAATAGCTAAATCAATCATAAAATATTAAATGTCGCATTGACAATCAATACCTATTTTTCATACCTGCTATACCTTGTCATTTGCTGGGAACATCGTTGCAGGGATGGAGTATACGCATTTCCAAATGTGGAGAATATAGGGCCGTGGCGTCAGCAATGTCCTGCAGGCGAATCAGGGGCAAAGGCATCATGTTACTGCTGCATTTGTATCTTATTGAGTGGAGAATGGCTGTCGGGGATTGATCTGCTGTTTCGCGAGATGCGGATAAAAAGGCCAGCGAAGGGCTGACGCGCGGCGAAAAAAGCCGGTCATCGTCCGCAAAAGACCTTGTGGAGACAATCAATCTGCCTATGAATTTTTTCGGTTATCTGTCACAGGAAAGTTAACCATAGAATTGAAACCAGTAAAGTAACTTTCGCGGCATAAACACGCTGGGCCATTCACAAACAAGTCCATTTATTGCGCGTTCACCTGACATTTGTCACTTTTCTTGTTCTGGTTTACTTACAGAAGGTCCTCAAATATTATGCGCAAGTTATCTGAACAAAACATATCGATTCTTTTACATAAATTTCTTAATTTGAAAAGGGTTATCTAACTTTCCGCATTAATTCAACTTTGCCAAGTTTGGGTTGTAAGGTCAACTAATCATTTACCCTATTCTTCATCCATGTCACTTAAAACACATCAATTGCTACAAAAAAAGAAAAAAAACATCCTTGAACTCTGGATGAAGAACCAACTGGCCGATGAAGGTCTGCGGGAAGATCTGATCAGTAACGATGAACTGAGAAGCCAGTCTGAAGAGTTAGTTCAAGCCTTGGTGAGCAATTTATCAAGCGAGAATTTTACCAACCTTAATTCTGACGAATGGAGCCCGGTCATTGAAATTTTAGGTGGCATTGCCATAACGCGTGCGCGCCAGGGATTCAGCCCCCGCGAAACGGGCAACTTCGTATTTTCACTGAAGGAGGCCTTACTCGAAGTACTCAAGGAAGAAATAGGCAACGATCCGCAGCAATTGTTTACTGAAAGCCTCAAAATAAACCGCCTGATGGATAACCTCAGCGTTGTTACTTTCGAGACCTTTATAAAAGGCCGCGAGGAGGTGATCTTAAGGCAAACTGACGAGATAGCCGAGATATCGACACCGGTGATCCGTGTATGGGATGGTATCCTTGCCCTGCCTATCATAGGTACCCTGGATAGCGCGCGCACACAAATAGTAATGGAAAACCTGCTACAGGAAATAGTGGAGACCGGATCAAGCATAGCCATATTAGATATTTCAGGCGTGCCCGCAGTAGATTCTCTTGTTGCCCAGCATTTGATTAAAACGGTTAGCGCCACCCGGCTGATGGGAGCTGAATGTATTATCAGCGGTATCCGCCCCGAGATTGCCCAGACCGTCGTGCATCTCGGTATCGATCTTTCCAATATCATTACCAAGGCAACTTTAGCAAGCGCTTTATCACATTCTTTTAAGCTGATGAAACTGGAAGTGAGAAAATCAAACATTATCGCTAAATCTTAATATCGCTTTATAATGGATAAAATTCCTATTCTGCGGCTGGGCAATTTTTTACTGGTTACGATCCAGGTTGATCTTTATGACCGCCTTGCACTTAACCTGGAGGCCGACCTTGTCCAGATGGTAAATAAGACGAATGCCAGGGGAGTTTTGATAGATATATCGGCAGTAACGATTGTTGATTCATTTATGGGACGTATTATTGGCAATATCGCCAGCATGTCGAAAATACTGGATGCAGAAACGGTAGTTGTAGGCATGCAGCCCGCGGTTGCCATTACGTTGATAGAACTGGGCCTACCATTAAAAGGTGTGCATACTGCTTTGGACATGGAGCGTGGCATGAGCTTGCTAAAATCGATGATTGATATAGATGAAGAAGACATAGATCAGGAATCGACCGACGATGATATTATCACTCAGTAAAGACACCGTGCAGGTACTAAAAGAGCAGGATGTTGTTTTTTTAAAAAACCGGGTGAAAGAAGTCGCCGTAAGAATTAAAATGGGCTTGGTTAATCAGACCCGTCTGCTTACAGCAGCCAGCGAACTGGTACGCAATATGATGCGCTATGCCAATGGCGGCGTCTGCCAGATCGAGGTTGTTTCTAGCGGCCGTAATAATGGTGTCAGGCTGGTATTTTCTGATAAAGGACCGGGAATCCCTGATATTGAAGCCGCCATGCGCGATGGATTTTCTACAGGTAAAAGCCTTGGGCTGGGATTACCCGGCACAAAACGACTGGTGAACGAGTTTGAAATCAAGAGTAAAGTTGGCGAAGGCACGACTGTTACCATCATAAAATGGGCCAATGGTTGACGCTACGCATATCAGTTTTGCAGCGGACGACCGCAGTTATTTCTCGCTGATCAAAAAAGAAATCCACCGGCTGGCAACTGAGGCCGGGATGAATGCGGGCCGCATCAATGAGCTTGACCTCATTGTAGCCGAAATGACATCTAACCTGTATAAGTACAGTGACGATGGCGAAATATTGATGGGTACTTTTGCCAACGCAGGCTCGCCTTACATTGAACTGATCAGCATTGATAATGGGCCCGGAATGGTTAACCCGGCCCGGATGATGGTTGACGGGGTTTCAACAACAAATACTTTAGGCCATGGTTTAGGTAGCATGAAACGCCTTTCGGATACTTTTGAGCTTTATTCGCAACCAGGCTGGGGGACCATAGTACTTAGCCGTGTTTACAGCGACCCCGAAAAGTCGAAAGCGGACGACAACGTAATCATGCGGCCGATAGTGGTATCCAAGCCGGGCGAAAAAACAAGCGGCGATGGCTTTGTGTATAAAAAAACAGATAAATATTTAAAGATGATGCTGGCAGATGGCTTAGGGCACGGCCCCGAGGCTAACAAGGCTATTAACGAGGCCGCCGCCGCATTCAAAGTATTTCCTGATTACAGTCCTACGGAAACATTGCGATTTATTCATGCGAATATAAAAAAAACCCGTGGAGCGGTAATAAATGTAGTCGGCTATCATTACGGCGAAAAAAAGTGGTCATCTGCAGGCGTAGGTAATATTGCAGCGCGCATGTTTGGACCTATAAACTTCAAAAACCATATGTCGTACAACGGCATCGTGGGCCATAACATACCCAATACCATGAACGACCAGCAGTACCCCGCTGATGAATTCAACCAGTTGATGCTTTGTTCTGACGGGATTAAAACCCGGATCGATATGGCAAAATACCCGTTAATGTATAAATACGATCTTTCCATTTTAGCCGCCGCCATATATAAAGACCATGCACGTAAAAATGACGATATGTCAGTGATCATTGCAAAAGTTAAATAAATGACAGAAATAGTAAGCATCTCGCTAGAGAATGAAATGGACCTGGTGCTTGCTCACAAGCGGTCGATGAAGGTTGCCGAAAAGCTTGGATTAACCGTGGCGACACAAACCACATTTGCCACTGCTGTATCTGAAGTGGCCCGGGCCGTTATTGAATACACCGATAACGGCACGCTCGCTATTGGGATTGAACAAAATAAAACACGGTATGTGTTAAAGGCCAACGTAACCTTCAATAGCGAAATCAAACTAACCTCTGGCGATGAAGGTTTTTACTATGCCCAAAAGCTGGTGCCTGAGTTTGAATTAACCGGCCAGAATGGTGCTTATATTATAGATATGAAGCTGGGGCTGCCACGGTCATTAAAGCTCGACGCGGTTAAGATCAGCATACTTAAAAAATTCTTTCAGGAGGAACAGCCCCTTAATCCTTACGAAGAAATAAAACGACGAAACTCGCACTTGCACAAACTAACCGCGGAGCAGGAAGAGGAATTAAGACGGACAAAACTGATAGACGAAAAGAAAACTGAATTTATCTCCATTGCCAGCCATGAGCTTAAAACACCACTGACTGTTTTAAAAGCCTTCACTCAGATGGCAAAAACCACTAAAGAACCGGTTTCCGATCGATTGAAGGGAATATTAAATAAAATAGACTTGCAGTCTACCAAGCTTAACTCGCTTGTGCAGCAACTGCTTGATATTTCGCGGGCTGAAAATGGCAACTTGCAATACAATTTAAAGCAAGTGAAGCTTAATAGTTTTATCATTGAGCAGTTAGCAGTGATGCAAAGTATTATGCCTAATCATACCATTAACAGCACTCTGGGGGATGATGCTGATGTAATGATCGATACCCTACGGATGGAGCAGGTATTTTCGAATCTTTTGGGCAATGCGGCCAAATATTCAAACATTAATACAGACATAGAAGTTGGTTCAGTTCTTGATAGTGAGGGGTATATTACTATATCAATTAAAGATCAGGGTATAGGTATGTCGGCAGATACCATGACATCCATTTTTGATAAATTTTACCGCGCTGAAGACGTAAGCAAAACGCACGCCGGATTGGGTATGGGGCTTTATATAACTTCGAAAATTGTGACCGACCATGGCGGTAAGATTTGGGTAGAAAGTGAAGAGCATAAAGGTTCGACATTTCATTTCAGTCTACCCAGCTGCTGTATCGTGTAATTAACGGCAAGTATAGATACCCAAACTGCTCTCTCGTCAAAAATTAGACGATTTTCTGGGAAAGATAACGTTACGAACGCGACTCAGTCAAAGTATTTATTATCTGACATCTTCACAAACATAAGTTGTAAAGCCGGGTTATTTAAATAGCATTTGATTTTTCCTGCTTGGCGGAGAACTATTTCCCATTTGCTACAGCTCTTATGGCAGACAATAAAGTTAAACAGATCCACCAACACAAGCAAAGCATATGGCTCGATTTTATCGATCGGAAAATCATGAATACCGGTAAGCTCAAACAAATGATCGATGAGGATGGCCTGCGTGGCGTAACCTCTAACCCGGCAATTTTTGAAAAGGCCATATCCTCGAGTTCGGACTATAACGCCGACATCAAGGCGAAAGCCGATAGTTCGCTAAGCGACGAAGAATTGTTTTTCGAACTGGCTATCGCCGATATTCAGCAGGCGGCTGACCTTTTTGATCCCGTTTATAATGACGATGTGGTGGGCGCTGATGGCTATGTCAGCTTGGAAGTCTCGCCAGCGCTGGCCTTAGATACCGAAGGAACTATCCGCCAGGCCAAGAACTTGTGGCAACGGGTCGACCGAAAAAATGTCATGATCAAGATCCCCGGCACCCTGCCCGGCCTGCCCGCTATCAAAGCGGCGATCGCTGCCGGAATAAACGTCAATGTTACGCTGATCTTCGGCCTGGAGCGTTATGAAGCCGTGGTCGAGGCTTATCTTTCCGGTTTGGAAGACCGGCTCGCCAAGGGAGAGCCCCTTAGCCAGATCGCCTCGGTCGCCAGTTTTTTCCTCAGCCGCATTGATGTGCTCGTCGATCCCATACTGGTAGATAGAGGGTTGAAGGACCTGAAGGGCGAGGTCGCAATCGCTTCGGCTAAAAAAGCTTATGCTATCTATCAAAGGGTTTTTCATTCAGAGCGCTGGCAGAAACTGGCCGATAAAGGTGCTAAACCGCAACGTTTGCTGTGGGCCAGCACCAGCAGCAAAGACCCTTCTGCCCGGGACACCAAGTATGTTGAAGCACTTATCGGGCCCGATACAGTCAATACCGCACCACTGGAAACTATTGACGCCTTCCGCGATCATGGAGTAGTGACTGATACCCTGGAATCGGGACTCCATTCGGCAGACAATACGCTGATTCAGCTACATCATGCGGGCATCGACCTACAGCAAATCACTGCTCATTTGGAACAGGAGGCCATTGAAAAGTTCAACCAGCCTTTCAAAACAATGTTGGCTGCCATCGCTGAGAAACGAAACAGCTGAAGTAAGGAATTGGTAATAGGTGAGTTTGGTGATTAATAATAGCCTTTGCTTTATTGTAATTTTTCCGCTGCAAACAGCTGTCTGATTGTGGATAAAATCAGCCACTGATGACCGATTTATGTCCCTTTTATGCCGAGGCCTATCGTGGCCGAAAGAGGCAATGAATTTATGGCTTTAAGCAAATATAGAAACGTTCCGTTGTATGCCAAAATAAAATTGCCCGGTAAGGCCTGGCTGGAATTTAAGATCGACGAAACGAACGGCGTAGCGCAAAAAATTACCTTTCTTCCACTGGGTTTTGCCTGGGGTCTTACTGATATGCCATGCTGCATTTCATCATTTTATCATCAAAGGCGTGCTCCATAAGATCGTAAAATTTCCATTATTTTGTTTTACTTACCGATTTTGCCGAGGATTTTTTTGCAGCTGGTTTGATTAACACATCCTTCTTATTCGGTTTCCCCGAGCTGCCCGTAACATAACTTTTGCGGCTTTGATAATGCCCCATTTTAATCTGGTGATTCTCCTCCGCCGCATCGATAGAGTGCGTGCAGGTGATATCATCTTCATCAAAAGCCAGCCGGGAAAGTTTCATATAAAACTTGCGTAACTGATCTAATTCCTCTTCACTCAAATCTTCCAAGTTGACCATCCTGTTGCTACTGCCTTCATGCGAAGCGATCAGCTCATTCAGCTTTAAGTGTATTGCCTTGGAGTCTTTATTTTGCGATTTCTGAATCAGAAAAACCATCAGGAAAGTAATGATTGTCGTCCCGGTATTGATGATCAGCTGCCAGGTTTCTGAGTAGTGGGCTAAAGGGCCGGTCGCCGCCCAAATGACAATCGTTAAAGCGGCAACAATAAAAGCAGTTGAACTGCCAGTCGCATTGGTTGCCCAATTTGCAAAACGTTCAAATAGGTTTTTCTTTTTAGTCATAACAAAGATTTTATCATAAAGGATTATATTCTTAAAATGTTTGAAAAATACCATTTCAGTGCCCTATGTCTGCCAAAAATGTTCATGCAGGCTTTTTTAACCTTTGTAATTGTACTGCAAAAATTTATTATCGCCTGAAAGGCCTGTGCGCAAACTCCGTCCGCGACGACTACAGCCCAGCTGGTTGGTCAGGAGTGGCGGGAAACGGCCATGGAAAAAATACGACCGAGACAAGGATCCGCAATATTCTTAGCTGTCGGTAAAGCAATCTTCTTTCTGACTTCAAAATTTGGCTTTGAGCATCGCTTTTCCCGGTCCTTGAATTTGGCCGGACCTTCGGCATTTTCTACAGGTGGCATTCCGCCAGGGCGCTGATGCACATGGAAAACTGCCCGGATAGACCCCGCTTCCCGGAACTCCGCGCGGCGATCAACATGTTTCTCTCAGTGTGTCGGGTCAATGAACGGCATTGGTTCTGACGGCGGGGAAATTATTTGAGGTGGCAACGGAGAAAGATATATTGCCATTACGATGATTACAACTATCATAATTGTTGCCACAGTGGCCAACGCTATAAACATTTTTTTAAAAGGTTGTTCCCTGCTGAAAGTCAATATATTTAACAAATTTTTCCAATTTATGATTTTCAAAGTAAACATATCAAAAATTGCAGCGTTCGATGACGCGATAGTGGAAATCTGCGAGAAAAACGGATTAGATAAACCTGATCATATGGAAATAAATAGCGACGATTCCCCAAACCTTAAAATAACAGTAAGCGATACCTTTATCGCCCGAATATCGAGAGAAAATGTAAAGCTGTTAAAAAGATTCTCCTAAGTAGCCGAAGTATTACGATTTAAAAATAACCGGGATCATAAAATATAGTTCATAGTTCAGTAAAGGTGCAACTTTGAGAAAAAGTAAAAAAACGCTCCTATAACACGATTTACCGGCGCGCCATAGCAGGAGCAAACCGGGCTTGCAGAAAATTTCCATTTTACAGGTACCATTATATTGTGATGAAACCATCATATTTAGCCATTGGCCCTGAACATAGCCATTAAATGTTCTGCCGGGACTCTAAAAGGGTCGCGCCCGGCTAACACAGTTGCCCACCAGTAGTTCGTTTTTGCCTGGTTCTTCTTGAGCGCGACATTTTCACAGATCAGGTTGCTCTGGTTGCCGTTGACCTCCCGCCGACAAGCGTAAATATAAAGATTGACGTACCTCGGTTAACGGCCAATGAAAGCGGCAACCGGAATGTTTCCCCCAAAATTGTCTTACAGCGACATTTTATTGATTGGTAGCTGCTTCCTCAGGATTTGCAAATCTTCGACGGCTATGTCGACATTGATAGTGTTGCTGTCCGAAGGTTTCGTCTATGATCTGCCCGTCCCCGCTGATCGAAGAGGATCAACTGGTAAAACAGGCCAGCCCTGCGGCAACATCATCTTCCTGAGGGGACGCGACTCCCCTGTTTCTATTGTACGTATACAACAATCGCCAGCAGTCCTGCAGGCTGAATTTCGGCAAACGCATCATAGCATTCCTGCATTTGTATCCGAAGGTTTGGAAAATTATAGGACCTACCCGCTGTTTTCGCCAGAAACGGATAAAAAGGCCAGCGAAGGTTTTGCCCGCGGCAATAAGACCTGGTCATCATCCGCAAAAGACTACGGCATAAACGGCCGCCTCCCCAAAGGGTCCCCTCCAATTATTCCGTTTCCTTTTGCCCCGCGCGGGCACCTTTCCGGGCTTTCTTTTTTTCCGTTTTTTCTTTTGAAAACAGCATTCAGGGGCAGGCGGCTAAAGGGAAAAGCAAATTAACGAATTGGTAAAATTTAAAAATTGAACATCATGGAGATCACAGGAAGATTGGTAGCGGATGCTACCGTAAGAAAGACAAACACCGACAAAAAAGTGACCGGGTTCAGGTTGGCGATCAACCGCAGGTACACTTCAAACGGGGAACAAAAGGAGGAAACTACCTACGTGGATTGCTCATTCTGGCGAACCGACAAATTAGCGCCATACCTGACCAAAGGTTTATTGGTACAGCTGTACGGCCACATGAGTGCAAGACCGTGGGTAAGCAGGGACGGAGAACCAATGGCGAGCCTCAACTTTCACACGAACGAGATCACCCTTTTAGGCGCATCACAGCACAGCGACACCCAGAGCACTTTGCAAAGACAACGCTAATCCATCCGTTTTTTAAGCCTTAAAATTTAAGATCATGGCACACAACCTTTTTTATAACGAGCAGACCGGAAAAACAAGTTTCTTTAGCGTGAAACAAAAAGCATGGCATGGCCTCGGGCAGATCGTCGCAGATTACCCGACAAGCGCCGAGGCGATTCGTTTTGCAGGATTGGACTATACCGTTGAAAAGCGCCCTTTGTTCACCAATGTGTTAGAAAACGACCTGACCAACGGCGAGGATTTGGGCAAAATTGCAGTTCCTAATTTTTATGCTACGGTACGCAACGATAACAACAGCGTGCTGGGTGTGGTCGGCAAGGATTACGAAGTGGTGCAAAATGCGGATGCCTTTCAGTTCTTTGATGCCATCGTCGGCGGTGGCAGCGGTATACAATACGAAACCGCAGGCGCTTTGGGCAAGGGTGAACGGGTGTTCATTACCGCCAAACTGCCGGACTACATCAAGGTGGGCAGGGCGGATCTCATCGAACAATACTTATTCCTGACTACCTCGCATGATGGTTTTGGTAGTATCTCCGCAGCATTTACGCCCATCCGTATCGTTTGTAACAATACGCTGAATGCTGCGCTCCGCAATCAGACCGGGGCTATCAAGATCAGGCACACCGCTTCGGCCAATGACCGCCTGAAACAGGCGCATACACTCATGGGAATTTCCAATACGATGGCCACCGAACTGGAGGAATTGTTCAATCACTGGACTAAGGTGCGCATTACCGACAAGCAGGTAAAAAAATTGATTCAGTTGGCCATGGCCCCGAACAAGGAGGTCATCAGCAATTTGGAACTGGGCCTGCTTGACAAGCTGTCAAGCACCTATACCAATATCGTCGATAATGCTTTCGCCTATGCGATGGGGAACGAAACGCAGCAGATGGAAACCACTGCCGGGACATTGTTCGGCGCTTACAACGCCATCACCGGCTATTATCAGAACGTCCGCAATTTCAGGGACGGCGATGCCAAATTCAAGTCGATCATCGAGGGGACAGCCAAACAACGGGCGCAGGTCGCATTCAATCTTTGCGGGGATTTCGCCCGCCGTGGTGTCGATGCCCTCAAACTTTCTTAACCCGGCAGGGGGAGCAATCCCCCTGCTTTTAATTTATTTTTTAAAATCAGAACAGATGCAGCCTTTGAGAATATTGAACAACGTGCAAAAAGCGAGGCTATTGCACAACCTGTTGAACGAGGAAATCCCCGCATTCCTTGCCTACCTGAATGAACTGACCGAAACGGTATTGAACAACCGGGAGCAGATCGCTGCGGACTGGAAAGACCAGTTCTTCGGCGTGGAGTTTTGGTTCGGACTGGCCGAAGACGTACAGCGCATCATGGCCAAATATACCCGTGACTTGTATAAAAGCCCGAACGTGTTCGCCGACCAGTTATTCGACGGCTATACGGCCATATTCTGCGCCCATGCCTTAATGCAGTATGTGGCACAGGCCAAACACGGCGACCCGAAATTCAAACCCGCAGTAGAACTTTTATTTCAATGACCATGAACACCGGAGGAAACTATCACAATCCCTATGCTTTATTACTGATCGCAATCAGCCTGCTTATCCGCTGCCTGATCGGCAGGCGCAGGTTTTACCGGCGAAACGTGGCAGGACTACAGCAATTCCCCTACTATCGTCGTGCAATCTGTACGACGATATTGGAAACCCTGTTTTCGATGATCGCCAATTTATCCCTGTGGGCGGGTATGCTTTGGCTTGCCCTCGCAGTATTGAACCACCTCTTTAAATCTTAATCCATATGAAAACGAACTTTTTTGAACAGATCAGCACATTCGCCTTTGAGGGCAATATGCTGTTGAATATCCACAACGACAACAAGGGGCAGCTGACCGTTTCGGTCGTATTGCGGAATGGCGAAATTTCGGCGACCGCAGGGAATACCCTCCCGCCGATGACCATCGGCGGAACAGCTACCGAACTGGACGAAGCATTTTTTACGGAACTGACCACCCCGGTCAAGCAGACCATCGGACTGATCCATAATCTGGAAACTTACCAAAAGGAACTGGACAAGGCGAAAAACAAGAATCCGCAAAACATCAAAAAGGCAAAGGCAGCCATAGAGATTGACGAAGATAACGACAGCGACGAACCGGACGACCTGTTTGCCCGGCAGGCGGACGACAAACAGGCGAAAGCAGAAAAGAAACGCCTCTATGACGAAGCAATGGAAAAGGCGAAAGAACTGGCCAAACAGATGAAATATACCGAAGCGTTGGCGCAGCTGCCCGACCCTGCCGAATATCCCGAACAGGCCGAAGTCCTGAATAAAAAACGCAGGGAAATACAAACCAGTAAGGAAACCTATGACAAGCTAACACAACAGTTCAACGATTAACAGCAATTGCCATGAAAGTAAACAAATTACAGCGGGTATTCCTGCATAAAGTCAACGGACAGGATATCCGCCTGACGGACCCGAACGAGAATTTCACCATTAGCGATGTACAGCATTTTTACGGCGGGACATATCCGATATTAACGAATGCTAAGATCACAGGCCCGGAGATCGTCAACGGCGAAGCGCAGTACCGCTTCGAAACGACTATGGGAACAAAAGGATAAAGATGAGAACACAGCGAAAGAACAGGATTATACAAATTAAACCCGACAGCCCCCAATGGAAAATACAGCAACTGTTCGGCACATGGGCAGGCAACTTAGACCGCCTGCCCGATGCCGACGAGATCAGGCGAAACCCGCCAAGAAGCGCCCCTTTGAGTGTAGCGGAAATGGTTTTTTAAACCACGTTTTCCAGCCTTTTTGGGCGTTCAACGGTAACAGGGAAGTCATGGAGCGGGAGTTTAATAACTCCCTCCTTAACCTTTCCGCTTATTATGGCCTCCACATACCGGATATGTCCGCCCTGCCCTTTCCGCAGAATATTTATGGTTCATGGAAAGAAATCGCAGGACAGATCAATAATGCCAACCCAAATGACCATTGTATGATCATGGCGGATGAGAGCAGGCAGGCCGTTTTAGCGGTAGTCAGTACGTTCGATCTGAAAGGCTGTTTTTTCTATCTCCCGGTTCGCCCCTTTTGGCGGTGGTCGCAATCTGCGCAGCACGAGCGGATAGCCGGATTGCTCACCGTCATTTTCGCCTACCTGTACCAGATTGTTGGGCTTCCATTTTATGCGGAGCATGGTACATTCATGGACAGCCAGTATGACTGCCTCGAAAACTGGCTGAACGAAGCAGAGGACGAGGGTTTGGACGACGAAGAAGATAGAGCCTGGCGCGAACACCGGGAAAATACCATGTACGAGTTAAGGCAGGCGGGTATCCATATCCTGCGCCTTATTCAAAATCCGCAGCAATTGGTACAGATGGAAAAAGTCGTGACCGCCTACCGTCACCGGGATCAGCACGAACTGGAATGGGAATTAATCGGCTTGGATTTCCTGAAGTTACACCGGGATTACCCCGGTCGTTCACTGGCAGAAAGTATACACCCCGACCTGCTTTACCCCTATGAGGACGAGCGCATCAAGCCAACTGAATATACAGGCTTTTATTGGAGCGGGACAGATTGCTTTGCCGATGAACTGGATGAACTCATCAACTGCACTTTTCAGGAAATGCCCGTCATGGATGAACCCGTTTTAGTGAAATTCTTTGACCGGATGCCACCAAAAGAAAACAACGACTTTGATTTTGAGAACAGGTTTTTCCCTTTAATGGAGCGCCTGCGAAACCTTTTAGACGACTACGATCATGAAGAATATAACGGAACAATTTAATACCAGCTTCCAACCCTTTAAAGTCCTGCTGTTGTACAGGCACGACCGGGAAGCGAATATCAGCCAGTTCGGGAACACGCCGAGAGAAACGCAGATTTATGTCGAAAGCTACGACATCGGCAGGAATGGGCAGCCCGTTAACGCCCATCCGCTGACGATCAAAGAAATGACAGGCTTATCTGAAATTTTAAAGACCTCGCAGGATTTGAAGGATGGCTACCTCAAAAGTAAAGGACTTTTACCCGCTAATCTTTTGTACGTCAATCAGCAAACCAATGGAAACGCCATTTGGTACACGCCCCCCACGCATGTTGATCTGTATTTTGTTGAGAGCCTCGATATCCGGTCAGGAAAATGCGGAATCCCCGGCATGGTATGGAAAGCCAATGCCGAAAAGCTTTCAGTTTTTGCCGTCAGGGGAAAGACCAAACCCAATTTGGACACCCTCCTTTACCATGCCCCTTATCTCAATATTTATCATAACGGGGCGGTTTGTATGGGTACGGTCAGCATCCATATTAACCAAACAACATCCTTGGAAGATTTTATGGATGCTTGGGAAAGTTACTTTTTCAACAGTTATTTCAGCCATTCCATCAGCGGTAACAACAGCACCAAATCCAATACGACCGACCTGTGGCGCAAACTGTCCGGCGCCGGAAAAGATTTCCCGCAGCAGGAACTGCTCAAAACACCATACGCCCTTAAATCCCTGCTCTGATGAAAACGACCAAACTCAAAAAACCACCCGTACATATCGTGGGAAACGAAATATTACGGCCGTACAACCCCATCACGGTCAACCTGATCGGCGCAGGCGGTACGGGAGGACAGGTGCTGACCGCCCTCGCAAGGATGAACCTGTCATTGATCAATTTAGGGCATCCGGGCTTAATGGTCAGGCTGTTCGATGACGACAAAGTGGAAACTGCCAACCTCGGAAGGCAGTTGTTCACGACCGCAGAACTCGGACAGTTCAAAGCGGTAGCCCTCATCAATCGCATCAACCGCTTTTTTGGGTCGAACTGGAAAGCAGAAACGATGCGGTACGACCACAACATGCCTGACCGGAACACTGCGGCATCCGCCACCCTTACCATCAGCTGCGTGGACAAGGTGGAAGCAAGATTCATCATTGCAAAAATTTTAACGGAAACTGTACACAATTATCACGGGCGGAACCGCCCGAAATACTGGATGGATTTCGGGAACAGCCGGACAAGCGGACAGGTTATCCTGTCCACATTGGACAAGATCACGCAGCCCGCGTCCAAACAATACGAAACCGTCGATAGCCTCCCCCTCGTAACCGAAGAGTACAGGGACTTATTGCTGTTCTCGGAAGAAGCCGACGAAACGCCAAGCTGTTCCCTTGCCGAGGCGCTGACCAAACAGGATTTGTTCATCAACTCCACACTGGCCAATTACGGCGCATCGCTGTTGTGGCAGCTTTTCCGGGAGGGCATCCTGTTTAACCGGGGCTGCTTCCTGAACCTGAAAGACTTTATTTCACAACCATTAAAGATTGAACAACATGGGAATAACCGATCCCGCAGTTAATAAGATCATCGTAACCGGTCTTAAACCGGCCATCATGCAGGCAAACTATTCCCGGCGTTACCGGATGGACAACCCGTCGAAACACCGTTTTATTTTCAAATTATGGGGAAGACAGGTATAGCAGTTAAAAGCATGGAATGACCTGCCAACGACAGCAGATTAGTGCGCATACCCTATATTTACGACTCAAAATACGAGCAATAATCAATCATCATCATTTGCCTATGCTGCGCTACACCACCGGAAATTTGTTAGATTCAAGTGCGGAAGCACTGGTCAATACCGTCAATACAGCTGGCGTGATGGGCAAGGGTATCGCACTGCAATTCAAACGGGCCTTTCCACATAATTTTGAGGTTTATAATGTTGCCTGCCTGAACGGGAGTTTCCGCACAGGGCAGATACTGGCAGTCAGGGATAGCGAACTGATCCTCGGCGAACGGCTGATTATCAATTTCCCGACCAAACAGCATTGGAAATTTCCCTCCAGGTATGAGTATATCGAAAGCGGATTGCATACGCTTGTAGCTTACCTCAAGGAAAATAAGGTGAAAAGCCTGGCCATGCCTGCCTTGGGATGCGGGAACGGCGGGCTGGACTGGCTGAAGGTCAAAGTCATGATCGAACAGCATCTATCCGGCGTGGCCACCGATATATGGGTGTATCAACCCGCACGACGTTAACGCAAATGTTCTTAAATTTCCCGGTGGGCGGGCTCTGCCCGCCCCAGGGAAACGCGCCGTATTTTGAACAGGAAAACCGGGCAGCTAAAATACGGCGCGCTCCATAGTACTTGATTTGCTGTTTCGGGCCTCCGAAGCTATTACGAGTGATTTTCACGTCACTAGCCAATAATGGAATAGAATTTCCATTTTGCTAATTTTATGGCGATAAATAATGAAAATTTCATCACGATCTTATAAATAATACAAACTTAATAAACTAACTTTATATCGGAAAATTTGCAGCGCTTTAATACCCCTCATACGGCCCTATATCTATCGAAGCCCGCTCAGCCGGGCTTTTTTTTTATAAAAAAATTAAAACCTTATGATTGCTTTCAACGTATTTATATTGTTATTTTAATAGGGGTATTAAATAACAATTCACTTGGCCATGCTTTTAGGTAAGCGTGGCTTTTTTGCAAATTGAACAGGCTTTCCCTGGTGACCTGTTCAATTTAAGAATTAGCATTGTCAATAGCAACGTCTCCTTAACCGAAATTGCAGGAAACTTTGTATAAGATAGTTTTCTTCCGTGGTACGGTTTGCCAAATTCAATACGAATGCCGATCTTTCTGCCAGGGAAGCCAGGTCCGCGGTTAATGTCAAAATTATAACAAGCAGTGCCAGGCAAAATAACAGACTGCCAATCGTCACCTTTACCTTTTATAAATGCCCGCCAATAAATCTTTCAAAAACTGGACTTTGGTCTTATGTGTTTCGGCCGTCATGATCAGCCTGCTGTTCGTCGACTGGCGGAATAAAACTACGGGCATTTCAGTTCCAGGTTCTGTCGATGACTCGGCCATTCGTACAGCGCTCCGTAATATTCCCGTTCGGGACAGCGCTGCGGAAATTTGGGGGAAGGTGGTCGGTGAAATTTCAAAATTCAGGGATACGTCGGTTACCCCGACAATGAAAAATCGGGGAGAGGGTGATATCAGGCAGGCTACCCTGTTTGTTTTCAACCGCCCGGTTTCTTTTTCATCGGATACATTCCGAACGACAATGTCCGGTCTTTACTTCCGTTCTGACGCAGGATTTCTGTATTCCAGGTTTGATAAAGGCTTGACAGCCCGCCAGGCGGAAAGCATGACTATGAAATCCTACAATTCCATATTATTATACCAATCCATCTTTAACGGACGTTGTGACTTTCTGAACAACAACTTTAAAAGTCCCTTCGAATTGCTTTATTGCACCTTCAGAAAACCCGTAAACTTTCTGACAAGGGATACATTAAGCACTAAAGTATCCTTCGAAGGTAATTTTTTTGGCGCAGGTCTTCATTTCAACAACCTGGATAAATTCGCCAACCTGAAGCGTGTAGCACAGGAAAGACTTCAAAGAAATAAGACCATCGGTTTCCAGCAGATAGGGAGTACTGTCACGATCAAGGATTGTGAATTTCATGGGAAACTAGACTTTTCAGCGTGCGAGATAATGGCCGACGGCAAACTGGAATTTGAGAATAACATTTTACCGGATACGCTCGATCTTTCCAAATTTAGGGCCGCTTCGCTTGACCTGCGGGGCTTTCGTGCCGATACGGGCGCTGCGAGAATCTGCTACCTTAACCTTTTGGATAACCGGATTGCAAACCTGAACGTGGAGTATCATAATTACCGGCTTTATTTTCCTCCCGGCACAACCGATGACCAGGTTAGCAGAACCTACCAGTCACTCCTGAAATCGGTTAAGGACAATGGCTACAATTCCAGTTATGAGGAACTGGACATGGAATACCGGCATGTGAACGCAACACGCCATCCACTGGACTCGAACAGCGCTGCGTTCACTTTCATTCGAAAACATATCTCGAAAACATTTGCATTTAACGCATGGGTAATCGCAGAAAAAATGAGGCCCGCTCATCTTTGGGATACCATTCAACGAACCTGGTGGGGGTACGGATATGAAAAAACCAAAGTACTTTATTGGTCATTATTGATCATCTTCGGTTTCAGCATCTATAACTTCTACCATTATGGACAATTGCTCAGCGTACTCAATATTGAAAATCTAAACCCCTCCAACATTCCTGAAAATACATCCCGCAACAAGCGGAAGGCTTTGACCTACTGGTATTGTTTAACCTATACCAGCTTCTTGTTCTTTAAAATTAGTTTTGAGTTCAAGGCTTTGAATTTCGGAAAAAGGTTTGTGTTGATATTGCTCGTGCAATATTTCGTTGGCCTGATCTGCTCGGCTTTTATCGTGAACCTGATCTTTAGCAGGTAACGTAAACAGCGCATCAACCGGGCTGTAACTTATTGGTTAAAATTATTATAAGGCAATTAAAATAATTTGGATTAAATTAGTGTCCAGCAATTTTATAATCACACTTGAGAACACTTGGAGAAAACATTCGTAAACTGAGACGACAACGCAACTGGAGTCAGGAAGATGTGGCGAACCGTCTGAACATCTCAATAGCTGCATTTTCAAAAATTGAAACGGGCGTCACAGATATCAATTTGTCCAGACTGAAGACAATCGCTGCGGTCTTCGATCTTTCGGTCATTCAATTGCTGGCGTATGATGATCCGGCTTACGGTTTCCATAGTTCCACACTGGAAGCGCTTAACAAAAAGTTGAAATCGCGGGAAATTGAGGTCGTCAATCTGCAGAAAAAGGTCATCAACCTGTTCGAAGAAGTGAGGATGCTAAAAACTCAGGAGCTTTCGAAAAGCCCGATTTCGCTGATAACCGCTGTAAATTGATACGGAAGGCATATTTAAACTGGAGATTAAATAGATCAATTGAGTTTGATATTGGCCATACTTCATGTTAAATGTCTTATTTATAAGGGTGGACGTTTGATATGGAACTGCCTATCAAGCAAAACTTGATAAAGCGATGCACATCCATGTGTGGCTTGAACCGAATGTTATTAATTCTGTAATTAAAAAAATGAAAAGTAACCCTTATATCATGAATAACGGCTTTAGTGTTTTCAAAGTAACCAAAATGCCTCCTTTTTCATGAGCATTTAAATAATGAATATTGTAAAGCTGATTTTTAGGGCCTTTTCTGAACGCATCCACACGAATACAATTATATTTTTGCGTTACAACAACGAAGGTTGTAAATTTGAAATGAGGGGCACATCCTGTGCCGCCTTTCAAATTACAGGTACATGCGCGTTACACAAGTTACCATATTTGCTCCCACTATCTTTGTGGGCTTTTTCAGGAAAATGAGGTTTCATTTCCAGGTGAATTCCGATTTCTTTTTTTATAGTATATCACGGCACTGCAAAGCGATATCAATATGATCAGTGCCAATTCGACAGCCAGGTGGACAGTCGGGATATTATGGGAAGTTCCTGATAATACAACCATGGCGTCAGGTACCAATACGCCTGCGAGAGGAAAACATAAGAACATTCTGAATATTACTAGTTTTTCCATAATTACATCGGTTTAGTATAACTATACAAAATTAATTAACATTTTATCAATAACTAAGCAATTCTGACAATAAGCTGAGCACCCAAAACATATGCTGGGTGGTGTTATGATATAGGCAACCATTCCCAGCTACCAGGCCAGATCATCGTCATTTTTTCGGAACAATATAATTATAAATAAAATGGTGGTTCCATGGCCAATAAGTAAGGCCCCAAACAGGGGCCGTATTATTAGTATCCGTATACTGGTTATTTGATCTCGATCTGGCGACGAACGATTTTTGCTTCCTCGCGCTTGGCGATATCGATCTTCAGCACGCCGTCAGTATAGGTCGCTTCGATGCTTTCCGCATTTGCACTTTCGGGCAGGGTAAACGAGCGAACCCAGGAATTGTAGCTGTATTCACGCTTGCTATAATTCTTCGCGCCGTCATTGTTTTCGTTTCCTTGTTCCACAGCAACGTTTAGTACATTACGGTCAAGGTTCAATTTGAACTCTTCCTTCTTCAGACCGGGCGCAGCAAGCTCTACATGATAGTGGTCTTCAGTTTCACTAATGTTAGCTGCAGGTACGCGGCTGGTCAGTCGGTCATTAAAGAACGTGTCGTTGAAAATGGAATCGAATACGTCATTAAAGCCTGGCATTAATGAACCATTTTTTTTTGCAGGATTAAATTTAACCAAAGTCATAGGTCTTTCCTCCTTAGTAAATTAATGATTTGAAACTTATAATGTTAATTAAACTACTTCGAAATAATCAAGCGCTGTGCCATGAAGTCTGACGAGACTTTTTACTGAAAAAAATTCAGTTTTATGAAAAATTTACAGTCTGAAAATGTCAGTTTTTCTGAAAATAGAATTTGATATGCACTTCATCAGTACCGAAATAACACGTAATCATAACATTGCCGCGAAATCTGTATTAGCCTGAGAACAATGCCAATGGTCCCACTACGCAAGTATTGTTAAATAATATCCGGTCTATTCATGACCGTGCAAAACAGCTTTTCAAAAAATGGATGAAAAATTTTCCCGCGCCTTTCAAAATATAGGAGTAGTGATACCCGCCCCAAATTTAACCGCTGACTGCTTTACCCTAAGCGTTAATTGTTGTTGGGCCGCTCAACAAGATGCTTTTATGAATGTTGCGCATTTCGAGCTAACCTGTTGCAATACATCGTTGGCAGACCTCGTCAAGCCGCTTCCAGTAACGCTTTCACCCGTCCAAGTAACTGATCGAGATCAAATGGCTTAGGTATAAAATCATTAGCCCCTGCATTCATAGCGATTGTCTTGCCATCCCCGCTGGCAGAGATAACCACAACCGGTAGATTTTTTGTAGTAGGATCGTTTCTTAGATTCCTCAGGACCTGGTCACCGGACAAAACCGGCATCCATAAGTCGAGTACCACCAGGTCAGGATGCTCGCTGCCGACCAGGTTGGCGACGTTGAGACTGTTGATCTCAGGAATCACTTCATAACCTTCTTCTTTTAACACTAATTCAACAAGGTCCAATATCCCCTCATCGTCATCACAAATCAATATCTTAGCGGGCATCATCACCTCCATTTTTATTAGTATGATTGGAAGTCAGCGGTAAAGTAAAGCTAAAAGTCGATCCTTTGCCAGGCTCACTTTCTACCCATAGCGTACCATTGTGGTTGTTGACAATCGAAGCACAGATATATAGCCCGATACCCATCCCTGGAAATTTTTGCTGCACGTCTCTCACGCGATAAAAGCGGTCAAATACTTTAGCCTGTTCATCCTTGGCAATGCCAACGCCATGGTCGGTCACCGCAACTTTGATAAAGCCGCTGAGCACGGAGAGATGTACCCCAATTTCTTTATGATCCGGCGAATACTTGATGGCATTGCTCAGCAGGTTAGTGACCACCTGGGTGATATGAGATTCATCACCGTTAAACTGGACACCTGTCTGACCGGTTAATACGATCTCATGATTCCGGCTGCCCTGTTGGATGCTTCCCACGGTTTCTTGAATCATATGGTCAAAATCAAACGGCGCTTTATGCAACTCGATCATGCCGGACTGGATGCGCGAAACATCCAGCAGTTCCCCGATCAGATTGTTAAGGCGATCCACATATAAACTGGTTTTACCCACCGATTCCCGAAGTTTTTCATCATCATAGTTTTTAATGAGGCGGTTAATGATTTGCACATAGCCCTTAATGGTTGTCAACGGGGTTTTAAGCTCATGGCTGGCAATGGACAGGAAATCATCTTTGCGTTGCTCGATGGCGCGCCGGTCGGTAATGTCTTCAATGGCGATCAAAATACGGTCCTTGAACTGACCTTCCAGTTCGATGCGGTGCGCATTAAGCAGCATGAGCTTTTTGCCAATATGTGGAAAGTCATGCGCGACCTCAAAATCCGTTACCGGGTTATTGGTGGGCAGGATCTGCTCTAACAACTTTCGCAGCTCTGGTATATTCCATTGCCCGTTACCCAGGTCGTAAAGCTTTTTGCCTTCTGTTTCCTCACGGGTGACTTTAAATGTATTAATGAAATGATCGTTGACGCTCAAAACTTTCAGATCTGGCGAAAGCACGATCAGGCTTTCACGAACGGTCTGCACAATACTTGCCAGGTATTCTTCATTTTCGCGGAGGTCTCTGGTGCGTTCCCGGATTCGCTGTTCCATTTTCGCCTGGTTAAACTTAACCTCATCTTCGGCTTTTTTGCGGCGCGTGACGTCATTCTGAACGCCGATGAAGTAAGTAACCCGATCGTCCGCGTCTTTGATTGGTGACATATTTAACTCATTCCAAAAAAGCGCCCCGTCCTTTTTATAATTTCGGATGTCTACTACGGCATTGGTACCGTTATCAATAGCGTCACGCAAAATATGCCGGGCTGTTTGATTACGGTCGTCCTTTTGCAGAAAACGGCAATTATGGCCGATGATCTCAGAACGCTGGTAACCGGAGATATCTTCGAAGGCCTTATTGCAATAGATTATAGGATTGTCGGGCTGCCTGTTATCGGTGATTATGATGCCGGACAGGGAAGCATCCAGCGCCTTTGTCAATAATTCAAAATCTTGTTTTGAGGTGTTGTTTGAAAAACTGAATTCCCCATTATGTAAACTGTCCAATGTATAAATAAGCTATGTAGTTTTACTTGTAATTCTTTATTTTCCTGCATGCTGGAGGCAATAATTATTCCAAAACACCTTCCAGGTAAAAGGCTGTCCATACCAGCCAATGAAATATACACATGGCTTTAAAACATCCTTTTTTTGATACACTTTTTCAAAGAATGCCTATCGGGTTAACAGCCATTGCACAGCCGTTTCCTTATCATCAAAAAAAGCGACTTTTACGGTGTCATATTCGGAAGGCAGGCTCTTTCCTGCCGCAATCCGACTAAAAGTACTGGGTGAATAAATCCAGGCGAATTTCTTCAGGCCGGCTTTTGCCATCGCCGGGAACCAAACTTCTGCACCCCAGTCCGACGCTTCAGACCAGTTACCTTTGACAGAACTGTTATTATTTAATACCAGCGAGCAGTGATTTTTTTTCATCAGATCGAGCATGGTCTCGCAGCCTTTTACCACGGAGTCATAGTTCTGGTAGCCTTTCCAGTCCACATCCATAAAGTGGCCGTCGGGCTGGTAGCGGATGGAGATAAAACTACCTTCATAGTAGCTTTGCTGATCTGTCGAGAGGTCTGAAAACTGTTGCTGCCCGCTTAACGGCAGTAAAAAGAAAAAAGTTGAACCCTTATCAGGGATGCTTTCGATCCAAAAACTGCCGCCATGGCGCTTCACGATCTCCGCCGCGATGAATAAACCCAGGCCAAGGCCTTGATATCTTGCGGATGAATTATCGACACGGTAGAACCGGTCAAACAGGCCTTTGAGGTGTTCTTCAGGGATACCTATCCCGAAATCCTCTACAGAAACGATGAGGTTTTGGTTTTCCTGCGCGCAACGTACGATAACCTGATCTGCGTCCGGCGAATATTTGAGCGCATTACCGATCAGGTTGACCATCACCTGCTCAATGCGGTGCTGATCGCCGTTGTATGTAACCTGACAATCCGTGGCCAGCATAATCTGATGGGTATTAGTCGTATGCTGCATACTTTCAACAACCTCGCGCAACATGAGCTTAAAGTTAAATTCTTCCTTATGATAGATCATTTTCCCGGCATTGATGCGGGATACATCAAGCAGGTCATCGATAAGTCGGCCAAGCCGGTCCAGTTGCCGTTGCGCTTTGCCGATCAGCGGCTGGATGCGCGGTTGCTGATTGATCTCCCGCTGCGTCAATTGAAAAAATGCCTTGATGGTAGTCAAGGGCGTTTTCAACTCATGACTGGCAATACTGATAAACTCATCCTTCTTGAACTCGTTGGTCTTTTGCTGGTGAATATTGGTATTGGTACCCACCCACAATACGATCCGGTCTTCTTCGATCAGGGGCAGCGCACGTGACAAATGCCAGTAGTAATTCCCGTCAGCGAAAAGCAAACGGAATTCGGTCAGGTATTCACGGCCATTATGAAGCGAGCGGGCCCATTTTTCCAGGGCTCCTTGCAGATCATCCGGATGAACGTAATTCCGCCAACCGTTACCCACAATGGTTTCATTGGAATCATCACCAAAATCATCACGAACAACATCATTAACATAATTGAGCGTCCCATCCGGTTGGGCAGTCCAAACCTGCTGAGGTATAGCATTCAGCAAAAACCGAAACCTTTCCTCGCTTTGCTTTAATCCGGTAATCGTCTGCTCTAACAAACGCTGTGTTTCGCTGAGTTCCTCATTGGTCGTTACCAGTTCCTCGTTAGTGGCCGCCACCTCTTCGGTCAGGGATTGTTGTTCACTGTAGCTCTCCTGAAGCAAATGACGCGATTTCACCATTTCGGTAATGTCGGAAGCCGTAACGATGATACCATTTACATGCCCGTCAGGGCTTTTGATCGGGTCATAATAAAAACTGATATATTTTGTCAGTCGTCCTGTTTCACTTTCCACATAAAATATTTCCTCTTCCTGCCCGTAAGGTTCTCCGGTTTTATAAACATCCGCCAGTAGGGCAGGAAAAGGCTGGTCGATCAATTCCGGTAAAATATCCATGAGTTTTTGTCCGGTAATTTCTTCGAGCTCTTTATACCAGAAATCTGCCAAAGGGCGATTGGCGATCTCCACTATATATTCGGGGCCGCGCAGTATCATTAGCGGATAGTGGGAATTCATCACCAAGTCCCGGAGATCGGATTCAACCTTCTCAGAATGCTTGCGTGCGCGAACGAGTTCAGTAACGTCGTAAACGAACACCATAATACCATCCGTCGCGCCTGATGGGTCAGTACGGGGTTGATAGGTAAAATTAAAAAACCTGTCTACCAGATCGCCGGAAGGATTGGTCAGCGGTACTAAAAGTTCATTTCCCTGATAGGTTTCTCCACTGTTATAAACATTACGGATGATGTCACCGATTGGCTGATATTCAATTTCCGGCAAGGCCTCAAATATTGGACGCCCGAGTAATTCCCTTTCCGGCAAAAATTCCTGGTATGGGCCATTGACCAGTTCGAAAATGAGTTGCGGGCCGGACAAAATACAAATACCGGCGGGCGCATTCATAAAAAAGCGTCGTAATTTGTCGCGCTCCAAACGCAGTTCTGAGGTGCGCTTATTAACACGTTCCTCCAGCTCAGCATTTAGCTGGTAAAGATTTTCCTGAGTGGAATTTAATTCTTCATTGGTGGCGGTGAGTTCCTCATTTGCCGCAGCCAGTTCTTGGTTCAGCGTTTGCTGATTTTGAAATTCCTTACTAAGTTCGTAAGCCAGCGAGTTATTCAGGATCGTTCCGATGTGCAAGGCTGCGCTTTCGATGAAAAAAGAATAATCCTTATCAAGTCGTTTGCGCGCAGAAATCCCGCACACGAACTGCCCCTGCATTTCGGCATCCCCGTGGGCAATTGGTGCGGCATAAGCTTCTACCAGGGGTTCAGGCCAGAAATGATTGATGTCATCGGGATATATCAAATGAATATCGTGAACGTGACCGTCGGAAACAGGTTCTAAGCGATCGACATCCCAGCCAGCGGAGGCCAGGATTGCTGCGTGATCGTTCTTTCGAATGCCATAAATTGCGAAGCACGGGAGATCTGCCTGGGCCGTTTGCAAAACCTCTTTGATGATCTGCACCGCTTCGGTCAATCGGTGTGCCTCGTTTTTCCTATTCATCAGTGCGACAAGTAGCTGATTGCGGCGATCATTGATTACTCGGAAGCTGGTTTCTATCACGGCATTAAAGACACCGCCAATACTACCATCTATTGCTTTGATGGGAGAAAGCGTGTAATCAAAATAACATTCTTCCGTGTAACCAAACCGATGCATATAAAGTGGAGCGTCAGGGCGACGGTAAGATGCCCCTTGGTATAAAACCGAGTCAAATTCCTCTTTTAGGCCCCCCCATATTTCTGTCCAGACTTGCGCACCTGGTTTACCCAATGCCCAGGGATGTTTTTGTCCGGGGATCGAGCTCCAGGGTTCATTGTAAATCAGACTGAAATCCGTACCCCAATATATTGCGATCGGAAAGCCGGAGTTGAGTACAATGCTGATCGCTGACCTTAAGCTGTCCGGCCATAAATTTGGCTCGCCCAAACTGGTCGCTGACCAGTCGGTTTGTTTAATCAATTCATGATGTTCGCCGCTCCCGGCTAAAAAAGCATATTCCTCGTCCACGGTTATTTGGGGGCTTTTAAATGTTTCCCCTTATAACTAAAAAACCTCCAAATTGTTGGAAAGCGAGTATAACATGCCCATTTTTTTTTAAATTTCTCCCCGAAATTATACCCGCTCATTGAAAAAACAGGATGGGGAGTTTGACGCATTTGCACGATAGGATGAATAATAAAAGGCAACATGATTTTTGACAAATGCCCCTTATGCCCGTAATGATGAAACTAACTAGATCAGCTTCTGGTTTGACAAAGTTTATCCGGAAGATCGCGACCGCGTACACGATAGTGTTTACGACGCAATAAATGACCATGCAAATAACTGGTCTCCTGAATACCGTTTTTTGAAGTCAGATGGTAATTATGCCTATATCTCGACCGGGGCATTATCCTGGAAGATGAATTCAGGACACCTTACCGTCTTGTTGGTCGATTATCGATATTATCAGCCAAAAGGCTATTGAGAACGAACTGATTAAGGCACACTCCGCGACTGAGGAACTCATGCGTAAAAAGGATGAGTTTATGAGCATAGCCAGCCATGAACTGAAAACCCCGGTAACCAGTTTGAAAGGTTCTCTGCAGATCCCGCAACGCATAGCCAGGAAAAGTGGACGGCCTCTATTAAAACCCGTTTCACCGCAGCCGTTGATACGGTTGGAGGCTATGTAAAGCTGATGCGCGGCCCTAAAGCTTTCTCTCATTAACTGGCACAAGTCAACACAGATGCACCGCACCTGATGGCATGGATATCGACACTCACAGAGGTGTTCGGAGGATTAAAGAGATGATCCAGGAATGTTAAGACTATGCGCGCGAGTAAAAATATTGTTTCACGAGATAACCGAAAACCATCTGTAGCAATTAGCCCGCAGTTAAAAACATCTGTAGTCATAAGCACACAGCGAACCCTTTTTAGTTCGAATTTAACAACACTGAACCCGATGTCGAAGCCGGGTTTTAACCCGGACCCACGCGGCACGGATATTGTCTTGTTCGGATTATGGATCAATTTTCAAAAACGGCACTAACCGGTATCGCCGGAACTACGGTCATGACAGCCGGCAGCGAGCTCATGTCCGTTTTATTTCAGGAGAATTTCAGAGAACCTAAGCATCTGGAAACCTTGATCAGCCGCCTGGTACCTCAGTTATCGCGTAACGCGAAAACAATTGCCGGGTGGGGCGCCCATTATGCGATGGGGCTCGTTTTTGCAGCTATCTATGTGGAGTTATGGGAACATCGTAAGATCAAACACAGCATAAAAAACGGGTTGATACTCGGTACGCTCAGCGGATTCCTGGGTTACCTGATCTGGAAAGCCACTTTTAAAGCGCATCCTTTGCCGCCCTGGATAAACTACAGCCACTACTATCTGCAACGGATCCCGGCACACATTGTTTTTGCTGTGGCTGCAACTATAGCTTATAAAATGACGCTGACATCTGAAGGAACTAAAACTGCGTAAAATTGAGAAAAATCTTATATCCGGTGCACTGGCGCTGAGCGAGCTTCTGGAAAAAGAAATCGCCTGGCGTATCAACAATATGTAAGGTGCTTGGGAAAGGAGACCAAAACTTCACTGACTGGCTGCAGGGAGATTACAATTTCCAGCCCATGACGCTGGCGACGAAAAATCATGAACCGCCGCACCCTGCAGCGAATGGCGGGTTAGGCGCGTTGCTACTGAAATATTGACCTTGCAGCTGAAAAAATTGCAGCCGGAAACTGAAAAATTTTCATTGTCAGACTGTTGGCACGCTGCTTGACCATATGCGTATAGTTTAATTAACAATTGACATTAATTTTTTAGAGTAACATTTAAAGGAGAAAAGGCCATGACCTTAGTTAAATTCAACAACAACAAACGCAACAACACATTATTACCAGGAGTTAATGATGTTTTCGAATCAATCTTTAACGACACATTTTTCAGCGACCGCATGATCACCCGAGTGCCGGCTGTTAATATCAGCGAAAGCGAGAATAGCTACCAAGTTGAACTGGCTGCACCGGGATTGAAAAAAGACGACTTCAAGTTGAATCTGGAACGCAACCAGCTCACCATTTCGGTTGAACAGCAGTCGGAACAAAATGACAGCCAAAAGAGCTATAACAAGCGCGAGTACAGTTACAGTTCATTTGTGCGTTCATTCACGCTGCCGGACAGCGCAGATCACAGTCAGATCGATGCTTCCTATACCGACGGTATCCTCCGCATTGATATTGCCAAACGCGACGAGGCCAAAGCGGTGCGCCGCCAGATCGAGATCAAATAAGTATAATTAGTTTTTAATACAAGAGCTCCTGCGCAAGGGGCTCTTAGTGTTTAACACGACCATGAAAACACAATTTTATATCCTGATGAGCGTAAAGACACTGCAGGGATTCACAGATTACGGGCAGTACTTTTTCGGCAATGACCGGGAGGCGGCCTATGGATTGTTCGGTCAGCTGAAAGGGTCCGAGCAGCTCAGGGACGGCTGCCCGCTGCATATCGACTTAATGGAAACGGTAAATGAGTTGCCGGTAAAGATCAAGACGATCTGCTGCACGCTGGACGAGCTTGGCCACAATTGCAAGCTGATCGCCAGGGAGATCTTTCGGCTAAAAAACCTGGAGGAAATGCTATGAAGCAAAAAAATCTTCCGGCGTCATTGGCTGGAGTGTTTGGCATGCTGCTACTGGCGCTGTGGACTGGAACGAAATGGCTACACCGAGGGCAGCTGCCCGCCGGGGTGAAAGAACTGCTGGGTATCAGTTTCATCATTTGGTTCGCTATCATCCTGCTCCGGGGGGACAGCGGCGATGATTGGGCGGGACAAATGTAAGGTGGATAGACCAAGAGGCGGAGCAGCCCCCGCCTCTTTTTATTATTTCAGCTTTTGATCGATAGCCTCGATCTCCATAAGGTGATGCTTCAGCACCGGCAGCATCTGCTGTGCAAATGCTTTGACTGCCGGATCCTTGCCCGTGGTCGCATAATTCTCGAAAACATCCACCGTGTTCCGATGACCACTGACCATACCATGCACATAGAGCTGATCAAATTTTGCACCGGCGTGTTCCAGCATCAGGTCGGGCTTGATGCCGCTGGTCGCGACTGCCGGCAAGGCGATTCCGCGGCTTTTAGCCAAAGTCAATAACTTTTGTTCTGTGTCCCCATGATCCTTGACCATCATCTGGCCGAACATTTTGACCTCAGGATTCATAGCTTTCTGCCCAGCCAACTGACCTGAACTGACTTCCTGCAAATTCTTGATACTGGCCACGATCAGAAAATGTTTGGCCGTGGTATCCGGGTCCGGCTGCGGGATCTGGGCCTTAGCCATTGCGCCAAGGCCCAGCAGAGCGAATAAACATAACTTTCTCATGGCTGACCGACCCCTCCCGAGGCCCCATAGACCTGGCCGCTGGCAAAGCTGGCATCGGCGGCTGCCAATTGAACATAGATAGACGCCAGCTCAGCAGGCTGCCCCGGTCTGCCCAGCATTGTCCAGCTACCGAACATCTGCTGCTTTTCCGGCTGGGCGCCGCCGCTGATCTGTAAAGCGGTCCAGACCGGCCCCGGTGCCACGCCGTTCACCCGGATGCCTTTCGGACCTAATTGTTTAGCTAATGATTTGACGTAGTTCATCGTTGCCGCTTTGGTCTGCGCATAAGCATAAAGATCCGGTGAAGGGTCATAAGCCTGTTCCGAGGTCGTACCAATGATCGCTGATCCCGGCGGCAAATGCGGCAGCGCTTCGCGAATGATCCAGAAGGGCGCATAGATATTGGTCTTCATCGTCGAATCAAATTCCTCCGTGGTTACATCCACAATGGAATTGATCGACTGCTGCCTTCCGGCATTATTGACAATAATGTCCAAACCGCCCAAACCCGCAATTGCTTTTTGCACCAAAGACTTACAAAATTCCTCGCTGCGCAGATCGCCGGGAATGGCGATCGCTTTGCGTCCTTCCTTTTTGATCAGGGCGATGACTTCCTGCGCATCGGGTTCTTCGGTCGGGTAATAGTTGATTGCCACGTCTGCGCCCTCGCGGGCATAGGCGATAGCCGCCGCACGCCCCATACCCGAATCACCACCGGTGATCAAAGCCTTGCGTCCCATCAAACGGCCGGAGCCCTTATAGCTGGTTTCCCCGCAATCGGGTATCGGGTCCATTTTGCTCTGCAAACCCGGCCAGGGCTGCGGCTGGCTCTTAAATGGCGGTTTAGGGTGAAGCGTAGTCGGATCGCTGATCTTCACGGGGCCATCCGCATTTTTCAAATGCAAGCCGTTAGCGGCAAAGGCGGGTGATACCGCCGCCGCCGCCAGCGCGGTACCTAACCCGGCCACCACCTGGCGCCGGGTCACTTTATTTTCTTCATTCATGTTAATCTTTCTTTTTAGGGACTTTGGCGCCTTCCTTCCGGGCTTCGGATAACCCGATGGCGATCGCCTGTTTTTTACTGGTTACTTTTTTACCGCTGCGGCCGCTTTCCAGCGTGCCTTCTTTTTCTTCGTGTAAAGCCTTGTGGACCTTGTCCTGTGCTTTTTCTGAGTACTTAGCCATAATATGATTGCTATTAGTTATTGTTTGAATTGAATTAACCGTTGACGACCTCCCCGCCGTTGACATGGATCACTTGCCCCGTAATAAAGGAAGCGTCATCCGACGCCAGGAATACGTAAGCCGGACCCAGTTCCGAAGGTTGACCGGCACGTTTCATGGCCGTCTCGCTGCCAAACGATTTGATCTTTTCCTCATCAAACGTCGCCACGATGAGTGGCGTCCAGACCGGACCCGGCGCGACTGCGTTTACCCTGATCTTTTTGTCGGTCAAATTGGTAGCCAGAGAACGGGTAAAGCTCGTGATCGCGCCCTTGGTCGAGGAATAATCGATCAGGTTGGGTGAGGAACGGTAGGCCGTAACCGAGGTCGTATTGATGATGCAATCGCCTTCCCCCAGGTGCTCCAGTGCCTCGTTGGCAAAGTGGAAATAAGCGAAGATGTTGGTACGGAAAGTATCCTCCAGTTGCTTTTCATCGATCTTCCTGGGGTCTTTTTGCGGGAACTGCATGCCGGCATTGTTGATCAGGATATTCAGTTTCCCTAGTTTACTGACCGTCTGTGCCACCGCTTTTTTGCAAAAGGCGGCCTTTTTTACATCGCCTTTGATAAGCAGGCATTTACGGCCCTCCGCTTCGATCAATCTTTTGGTTTCTTCCGCGTCAATATCTTCATCTAAATATACGATAGCTATATCCGCACCCTCGCGGGCGAAATGCACGCTGACCGCGCGGCCTATCCCCGAATCACCGCCCGTGATCAGGGCAACCTTATCCTGCAGCTTGCCCGAACCGGCATAGCTGCTTTTGATATATTCCGGCGCCGGGTCCATCTTCGCTTCGATGCCCGGCTGCCGGTTTTGTTTTGCAGGTGTCTTGGCCATGATTGTTATTGTTGGTTTACTGGTTTTTGCTGTTCATACATCGTGTGTGCGACCGCGCTGTCCGGCATCAGATTAGCGGCGTGAACCTCTAAACTGTTCTTCCAGCCAGCGATCACCCGGTCTTTGCCTGCCATTAGGGCTTCGTAGCCCTCTTTGGCCACTTCGGCAGCATCGGCTAAACCTTCTTTATCCTGCACGATCTTGCTGTCCAACATTCCTGCTTTGTTAAAGAAATCCGTATCGGTCGCGCCCGGCATCAGTGCGGTGAAAGTAATACCGGAGTCTTTGAGTTCCTCGCGGATAGCGGTATTAAAGGAAAGTACAAAGGCTTTAGTTGCGTGGTAAACTGCCTGCCAGGGACCCGGCAGTTTGCCGGCTACCGAACCGAGGTTCAGGATCTTACCTTCGCCTCGCCCGGCCATCTGTCTTACGAAATGTTTGGTCAGGATTACTGTGGCGCAGATATTCAGGTGAATAATGCCCAGCTCTTTTTCCAGCTCATTGTCCTTAAATAAACCATAGACACCCTGGCCCGCATCATTCACAAGCACATCTACCTGTTCGGTCACTTCACTGCAAAGCACCTTGGCCTGTTCCATGTCGGACAAGTCTTTCGCAATCGTTTTGACCGTAATACCAAAACTTTGCAATTCATTTTTGGTGCTGTCCAGTTCGGCCTGGTCCCGCGCCACGATGATCAAATTATAGTTGTCTTTAGCGAAAAGTTTCGCCAGCTCTTTGCCGATCCCGCTCGTTCCGCCGGTGATCAAAGCGGTTTTTCGTTGATTTTCCATTAGTTCTCGATCTTTACAGGTTCCTTGTTTTCAGTTTCTTTGCGCTGCTCCCAGGGTTTAAGTACCACCTTCACGCAGTCTTCCTCTTTCTTATTAAAAATCTCGTAACCGTGGGTTACTTCGCTCAACGGCAGCGTATGAGTGATGATATCGTCCAGTACCACTTTTTCGGTTTTCACGAGTTCGATCAGGTGATCGATATAATTCAAAACCGGTGCCTGGCCCATTTTCAGCGTAATGCCTTTATCAAAAACACGGTGCAACGGGAAGTTATCATAAGTGGAACCGTATACGCCTACGATCGAAACAGTACCCATGCGCCGTACCGCTTTAAAAGCCGTATCCAGCACTTTCATGCTGCCTACTTCAAAATTGAACAGCGCTTTGGCTTTGTCCAGGATATCTCGCTCCGGTTCAAAACCCACCGCATCCACGCATACGTCCGCGCCCCGGCCGCCGGTCATGGCGCGAATGGCTTCTACTACGTCCACTTCATGCGGGTTCAGGGTTTCGACTTTATTAACTGCTTTAGCTTTTTCCAGGCGATAGTTCAGCGGATCGATCGCGATCACCCGGCTGGCACCGTTGATCCAGGCCGCCTTTTGCGCCATCAAACCTACCGGGCCAGAGCCGAATATGGCTACCACTTCGCCGCCCTTTAACTGCGCCCAGTCGATGGCCGACCAGCCAGTAGGGAAAATATCGGTCAGGAACAATACTTGTTCATCGCTCATGTTTTCCGGCACCACTCTTGGGCTGATGTCCGCATAAGGTACACGTACATACTCCGCTTGTCCACCGGAATAACCGCCATACAGATCGGTGTAACCAAATAAGGCTGCGCCTTTTTGACCGGCTATGTCGCCGTTAGGGCCGTAATGTTTGTAGTTGGAATTCTCGCAGGCCGGCGATGCATCATGCTGGCAAAAGAAACAATGCCCGCAGGAGATCGGAAAAGGAACGACCACTCGGTCGCCCTTCTTCAAATTCTTCACCCCCTTACCTACTTCTTCCACGATACCCATAAACTCATGGCCCATCACCATGGGTTCGGGTTGCGGAACGCCGCCGCTTAAAATATGCAGATCGGAACCGCAGATCGCGGTCGAGGTGACCTTTAAAATAACGTCTGAATCCTCCAGCAGACGCGGGTCTTCGACCGTGTCATAGCGGATGTCGCCGGGTTTGTGAAATACTGCTGCTTTCATAAGTAGATCGATTAAGTTCTGATGTGTTTAATTAACCTGAAGTAAATTTTTTTGTTTAATAATAAATGAAATAACTTAAAACACTGTCCCTCCACCTTTTGTAGTAATTGTATGGCAACAGAAACTCAACTCATAACTACACGTGACGGCGCGTCACAAAGCCCCTGGCAGGAACCTGTGTTAAAAGCCTTTCCGGCTACGAAAAACGATCTTGTTTATGATGCTTTGGTGGTCGGCGGCGGGATCACAGGTTTGACCACGGCCCTTTTATTGCAGGAAGCGGGCAAGCAGGTCATTTTAGCCGAGGCACACTCACCGGGCTTTGGCACCACCGGCGGCACCAGCGCTCACATCAACACCTTTGCCGATACAACTTATCGCGAAGCAGAAAGTGCCTTTGGCGAAGACGGCGCTAAATTATTTGCTGAAGCCATCGCAGAAGGTTTTGCGCTGATCAGCAGCCGGCAAAAGGACTGCGATTTTGAAAGCAAACCCGGCTACCTCTATGCAGAGACCGACAATGAAGTGAAACAACTGGATGTGATCTACCGGGGGGCTGTTAAGGTCGGTGTACCCGTTGCGTATACCGATCAGGTTCCGACACCTGTACCGTTCAAAAAAGCCCTGGTTTGGGATAGACAGGCGCAGTTTCACCCGCTCAAATACTTGCAGGATTTGCAAACAGCGTTCCTGGCTGCAGGTGGAAGGGTCAAAATTAATACCCTGATCACCGGCGTTGAGACGAAAGACGGAATCCACGTTTCAGGCGACATACAGGCCAAAGCCGTTGTCTACGCCACGCACATGCCGCCTAACATTAATTTGTTCAATTTTGAATGCGCGCCTTACCGCAGTTACGTGATGGCGGTAAAACTCAAAAGCGGCAAATATCCCGAAGCACTGATCTACGATTCGCAGGAGCCGTATCATTACGTGCGCAGCCATGTTATTAACGGCGAAGAACTGCTATTGGTAGGTGGTTTGGATCACAAGACCGGCCACGAAGCCCCGGACAAGGCTTTCGCCAATCTCGATCAATACGTCCGCAATTATTATAGCGTTTCCTCTGTTAAATATCGCTGGTCATCACAATATTATGTACCCGTTGATGGCTTGCCATATATCGGACAAATGCCGATGGCGGCTGAAGGTATTTACTGCGCGACCGGCTATAACGGCAACGGAATGATGTTAGGTAGCGTCGCCGGTAAAATCCTCAGCGATATGGTCCGCAACCAACCGAATAAATACGAAAAACTGTTCAGCCCCGCGCGAATCAAGCCACTGGACAGCTTCAGCGAATTTGTCAAAGAGAATGCTGACGTGGCGTATCACTTCGTTGCCGACCGGGTAAAAGTTCACGAAACCGATTCGTTGAAAAGATTACAGCCTGGCACCGGCAAGGTGGTGGAAGTAGATGGACAAAAGGTCGCCGCCTACCGCGACGAAGCAGGAAACATTCATGCCCTAAACCCGGTCTGCACTCATGCAGGCTGTATCGTCAGCTGGAACGGCGAGGAGAAAAGCTGGGACTGCCCTTGTCACGGTGCGCGCTATGACATTCGCGGAAAAGTATTAACAGGGCCTGCAACAAAAGATCTTCTTACGCTCAATATCAATGAAAACAAATAAGCATGTTAAAAAATGGTCAGGCAAAGTCACTCAGCAGAGTGATGCACTCGACCTGGAAAAAGATATTTTCAAATCCAAAGACCCTGATAAGATCGCGGGCTCACTCAAGCATTCAGCCGAAGAAAGCAAACGAAGGAAAGCTTCACCTTTTCAAAGCGCGATGTCTATGCTCAATTTTTATGAGAACCGCGCCGGGCGCAACCTGAGCAAACGTCAGAAAGCGCCACTGGAAAAAGCCAAGAACAAGCTGCGTAAACTTTTCGGGAAAGCTGAAAAATAGGGATATGACAGATTTAGCAGACCGCTTTCCCGAAAACCCACTACTGATGCCCAAAGACCTGACACCAAGCGTAGCAGGTCTGCAGATCATCAGCCTGCTCAACCCGGGGGTTTTCCGCTTTAATGGTAAGACCTGGATGCTGGTGCGCGTAGCCGAAGGTGTAACGCAAAAAGAAGGCGTGATCTATTTTCCTGCGCTCAACGCCACCGGCAACACAGAGATCATCGAAGTGCCGCTGAACGACCCGGACCTGATCGCTACGGACGCACGTGTGATCAGCTATAAAGGACTGGATTACCTGACCACCGTATCACATTTACGTATATTAAGCAGCGACGATGGCATCCATTTCCTGGAACCGCCATTGAATGCGTCATTATTTGGCAAAGGCTGCCTGGAACGCTTCGGCATTGAAGATTGCCGGGTTAGCCAGATCGATGATACCTACTACCTGACCTATACTGCGGTGTCCGACAATGGGGTCGGCGTTGGCCTGAAGACCACCAAGGATTGGCAGCATTTTGAGTCCGGCGGAATGATCCTGCCGCCGCATAATAAGGACTGCGCGATTTTCGAGGAGAAGGTAAATGGCAAATATTATTGTCTCCACCGCCCAAGCAGCAAGGAAATTGGCGGCAATTATATTTGGCTGGCCGAATCTTCTGATACCCGCCAGTGGGGCAACCATCAATGCCTTATAAAAACACGCCCCGGAATGTGGGATAGCGCCCGTGTGGGTGCCGGCGCGGCACCTGTCCGTACTAAAGGGGGCTGGCTCGAGATCTATCACGGGGCTAATGCCGAGCATCAATATTGTCTGGGTGCCTTCCTGCTGGATCTGAACGATCCATCAAAAGTGATCGGTCGTACCAAAGATCCGATCATGGTACCGACCAAGGGCTATGAACTCAGCGGCTTTTTTGGGAATGTCGTTTTCACTAACGGACATATCGTGGACGGTGATCTGCTCACCATTTATTATGGCGCGGCGGATGAATTCGTCTGCGGCGCGCATTTTTCAATTCAGGAAATTTTGTCTAAACTAAGTTGCGATTAATGAGGAAGCTAGAAAAATTACAGGGAAAAACCATCCTTATCACAGGGGCCTCCAGCGGTGCAGGACGGGCTGCCGCCCTCGAATTCGCGAAATACAAAACTAATTTGGTACTGGCTTCCCGTAACGAAGAAGCTCTTGAGGAGGTAAAGACCGAATGCGAGGCATTTGGCGCACAGGCCCTTATCGTGCCTACGGATACCAGCGACAGCAAAGCGATGATCGCCTTAGCTAACGCCGCGAACGACTGGCAGGGAAAAATCGATGTCTGGCTAAATAATGCCGGGGTCCTTGCCGCGGGCGATTTCGATAAAACGCCGATGGCAGTACACGAGCAGGTTATTCAAACGAACCTGCTGGGTTATATGAACGGGGCGCACGCCGTGCTGCCGATATTTAAAGCACAGGGTTATGGCACGATCATCAATAACATCTCCATCGGCGGCTTTCTGCCGGTGCCTTACGGCGCAGGATATACCGCTGCCAAATTCGGCTTACGCGGCTGGTCGGAAGCCTTGAAGGGCGAATTATCGGAATGGCCGGATATTTATGTGTGCGACCTGTTTCCCGCATTTTTAGATACCCCCGGCATTCAGCATGCCGGCAATTATACCGCTAAAGTTTTAAAGCCGGCTCCCCCTGTTTATGACCCGTTCCGGCTGGCCAGGGCCATGGTAAAAGTAGCTGTTGCCCCGAGCGCAAATACCTATGTCGGCAGCGTTTCAATGTTACTGAAAATAGGCCATGCCGTCTTACCGGAATTGATGACCCAAATAACAGGATTGGTCATGCGCAGATACCTAAGGTCGGCTGATCCGATCGCACTCACCGACGGCAATGTGTTTACGACCGTAGATTACGGCCTGAGTACCCACGGCGGTTTCGGTTTGCCGGGTGAACCCAAAGCGCACCGGAAATATATGGCGGGCGTTTTGGTTGCTGGCATGGCATTAGGTTTATATCTGATGAGTAAAAAGAAATGATAGTCAATTATACCGAAGCGGGCTGGGAAATAGTTACGCAGCGGGCGCACGGCCTGCTGGCCGCGCAGATCGCGCAGCAATGGAAACAGAGCGCCAGGACCAAACGCTGGATGGAACTGCTCATGGCGATCGCTGAACATGACGATGCGCAAATAGAGCTGGAACGCAATAACCTGCTGACCCCGCAGGGCGGCCCGGTGGACTTTAAAATGAAAGTCTTTGAACAGCGGCACTGCACCCAAACGATGGATTTCGCATTATCTAAAAGCCGTTATATTGCTTTGCTTTGTTCCATTCATCTGGATTTCGTTTACGGCGCGGAGTGCATGCATCATGCGCAAGGCCGTGCATTCCTGCAGGAACAAAAAAAGCTGCAGAAACGCTGGCAGAAGGAGCTGGGTATGAGTCTGGCTGAAGCGCAAAGGGATTATCGCTTATTGGAATGGTGTGATGCTTTGTCCCTGCTGCTTTGCCAGCATGGGAACCAGCCCGAGGCGCGCGTGGTTGAGATCAGCCAGGGGCCGGATAAGAGGGATTACCAGCTCGTCCAATCGGCTGATCAAACGCTGACGGTGAGGCCCTGGCCGTTTGTAAATCCCGGTTTTGAGCTTAGTTTTGAAACGCGGCTGATCCCGCAATTAGCTTTTAAAAATAGCGCCGAGTTCCGGTCGGCATTCCTGGAAGCGGAGGTGACCGAAAAACGCTGGACGTTCAAACGTGACTAATCACCAGGGCCGCCGCCGCAATGATCGTTTGCTTGATGACCTCTTCGCAGCTGCCTTTGAATTCATAGCGTTCCGAAAAAAGGTGATCTTTGACGAGAACCGACACGAACATCGTACCCACAGGCTTTTCAGCAGTCTCGCTGCCCCCGGGCGTTGTCAGGCCGGTCACGGCTACAAAAATGTCAGCCGGCATGAGTTTCCCTAACCGCCGCGCCAACTCGTCGGTCACTTCCTGAGATTCTGGCGTATATTTTTCGATCAGTTCGTGGGGTACGCCCAGCAGGCTTTGTTTCAGATCTGCATTTTAACAGGTGATGCCACCCTCCAGTACCTGCCCCGATTGTTCTGTCAAAGCAAATTCCGAGCAGAGCCAGCCGGCCGTGGCGCTCTCCACGAAAGCAATTCGCAATTTCTGTTCCGCCAGCAGTTGGGCGCACTCTGCGATCTTTTGTTCCATGATAAAATAAAACGTAAAAGGAAAATCGCGCTGCACGGAGGCGGCGATCAAAAATATATACTTTGAAAGGGTATTTAAAGTTGGTCTCGATCTTTGTGATCTCGTTCAAATGATGCTGCACCGGCGCGGTCTTGGCAGCGAATCCCTTAATATCAGCGCCTATATTGACGCTGGCTTCGGTTTGTATTAATAGTTTTTAGAAAACGGCCTTGCGGCCGTCCTCTCGCCGGGGATTACTTCCTTTTTCGTTAATAAGTGCTCCACTGCGCCACGCCATCGGGTTCCGCGTTTCTTACCTCCGCTCTTTTTTCCGCACTCATTTGCTTATCCGTTTTGTCTTTGGTCTTCATCTCCTTCGTGAAGTCCTCCGCGAGCTTGGTCTGCCCCTCGGTTTCCTTCGCCTGCGCGATTGGATCTTCTACATATACAAAATCCTTGCCCATGCCTTTGATCTCACCTTCGTTCCAGGGACCGCGTATGGTTCCTTCAGACATATTATAGGCATTTTGCAGGTATCGCGGATCTGCGGCCAAAACTGCCGGCGGGAAATTAGGCTGAATGCTTTCCAGCGCCGCTTCGAACATTTTATAATGGGTCACCTCGCGGGTCATCAGGAAGGACAGCGTTTCATGGATGTACGGGTCATCCGTAAATTTCATCAGGTGCTCGTACACCAGTTTCGCCCTGGATTCCGAAGCCAGATTGCTGCGCAGGTCAACCGTTAGGTCGCCATTAGAATTAATATAAGAAGCGCACCAGGGAATGCCCTGACTATTGCGGGGCGTAACTCCGCCGCCGGTGATGATCCCAAATTGCGGGTTCGCGAAGACCGCCTGATGGATAATGTCCTCCTTGGCGGCTTTGCCGTTCATTACCTGCATGATCTCCGAACTATCAGCTGCATTTTTCAGCTCGCCATTGACGCCTTTGAGCAGCATCTGAATGGTCGCCCCGACGATCTCGAGATGGCTGAACTCTTCGGTGGCAATATCCATCAGCATATCGTATTTGTCAGGATGCGGGACTTTGGCACCAAAAGCCTGTGTGAAATACTGCATGGCCGCAGCTAGTTCGCCGTTCTCCCCGCCGAACTGTTCCAGTAATAAGTTAGCGAAGCGGGGGTCGGGTTTGGAAACCCGCGCATTGAATTGTAATTCTTTAACGTGGTGAAACATATTTTTAAAATTTAATGGTGACTTGATAGAGAATCGGCTCGGTGGAAAGGATCGCGCTATTTTTACAACCAAAAGCGCTGAGATATGTTTTTTAATTAAAAGATTTAATTAACAGTAAATTTTAAAACAAAAAATTTACTCCTTTAGTTATATAACACACTTTGCAACCTTATGCTTATTATGGAAGGACTTTCACCCTGGGCTATAGCAGTACAAAATTTATTTCATGGGCAGGATCTTCCGGCCATGTTTAGATTTGATCTTGCCGGGTATGCGGTCAACATCCATCATCTCAATAATTCATTATGGATAAGCGTGACCTGTCCCAAAGGCGTACAGATTGTCCTGCGGCCGGCTTACGCACCTAACGACCACCTGGAAATTACCCGCGTAAGCAAGCATGAACTTGGTCTTTCGATTCATCTGAAAGGTTCGATCGGCGATTACAAGGTGCTGGTGAACTTTCCGGCACGGGATAAACCGATCATCCACTACCAGACGCAAATAAAACCCCACAAGCCCTTACTGATCCCTTTTTGGCCGCGCGATATGGTTATCACCGGGCCTGACGGCGGCAGCCAGGAAATGTCGGGAACCATTTTGGTCAGTCAGGTGGGCACGCGTTCCGGCTTGCAGTATGTTACGCTGGACCGGCCCCAAAGCGGAGCCTTGCTGTATTTCCAGAACTTGACCGCGTTGAATGATTATGCCCGGCTAACAGAAACCTCTTTAGGCAATACGGTAGGCGGCAGCTGGGCGGAATTGGGCTTTGCTTTGCCGCCGACCTTGAAGAATAAACCAATCCCTGCGCATCGGGAAGTGATGCTATCTGATGCCTTCATCGCTTTTGATCCGGACTACCCTAAAGATGAACTAGCCCAGGCCAGACAATTTTTGGAGCTGCTGGCAGATGTTTATTTAGTACTGCCGAAACCGGAAACCCGATATTATCCCTGGCCGGAGATGGTCGGCAAAGGACTGCACGACCTGGAATTCAGTCATGGCTGCTGGTCGCATGGCGCGGGACAGGACTACCTGAACGCCTATGTGGCCGATTACCAGACGCCGCCGGAATTGATGGTACAGCTTGCGGTATTGATGCCGCTAACAGATTATTACGACTGGTGCAAGACGGATTTGCCAGCGATCCAAAAGATCCGGAACGGGCTGGACGCTTTTTATAACAAAAAACTGAAAACAGTTGTCCGCTTTCTGCCCGCTTTAGCCGGTCAGTTGAGCGGTGAAGAGGAACAGTTACAACCCAACGTGATGGATTCTTGGTACCTGCATCATCCTTTACTTAATTTAGGGCGGCTGGCTATTCGCGGGGATCAACAAGCGAAAAAACTTTTTTTAGATTCCCTGGATTATACCATACGGGTAGCCCGGCATTTTAATTATGAGTGGCCTGTGTTGTATCACATGGAAACGCTGGAAGCTGTCAAAGCGGAGACCCAGCCCGGGAAATGCGGTGAAAAGGATGTCGCCGGGCTTTACGCGCTGGTGATGCTGCATGCGTGGCAGCTCACTAAACTGAACAAGTACCTGCTGGAGGCCAAACGGGCCGCTAAAACCCTGCAGGGCAAAGGGTTCGACCTGTTTTACCAGGCTAATAATACGGCGTTTGGCGCCAATGCGATGTTGTGGCTCTACCAGGAAACCAAAGAGCAGTTGTATCTGGACCTCGCCTATCTATGCCTGGCTAACCTGGTGAAGAATATGCAGTTATGGGATTGCGATTACGGCTACGCCAGAAACTATCCTACCTTTTTTGCAGTATTTCCTTTGAACGACGCCCCTTATACGGCGGCTTACGAAGAGCAGGAAGTATTTGCAGCGCTTCATAATTTCTTGCTTTATGCAGAAAACCAAGCTATCCTGCCTGCGGTAAATATCCTGGTGCCGGAATTCCTGCGCTACGTGGTAAACCGGGCGCCGTATTATTATCCGCCGAACCTGCCAAAGGAAATGTTGTCCGAAAAGGTAAAGACCGGGCAGGTCGATCATAAATTATGGATCGCGATCGAGGATATCCACGACGGCTGGGAACAGTCGGGCACAGTGGGGCAGGAAGTTTACGGGGCGGGCGTGGCTTTCGGGATCATCCCCCGGCATTTTTACCGGGTACCGGGTGAGGATTTCTGGATCTTTCTGGATTATCCAACCGCGCATTTCCGCCACAGCTCCGGCCAGCTCAGCTTCAGCGTTAAAGGAGATGAGCGCTTTCACTGCCGCATGCAGATCCTAAAGACAGGTAAAAAAGTGCTGCCAACGTTTACTGTAAAAACAAAGACGAATGTACTCAGCGGCAAAAAAGTAAAAAACGGTCATCAGGAATTTACGGTACCCGGCAACAGCACAATTCATATGCATTGGTCATGAAAAAGAAAGAAGGCTTTTTTGAGGCTTTTTCCAATTGGGCTACTGCGGCAGCCGGAAGTTCGGCAGCGTTTATCATAGCCGTTGCGATCGTTGTGGTCTGGGCAGTGACCGGACCACTGTTCCACTATTCGGAAACCTGGCAACTGGTCATCAACACAGGGACGACCATTGTGACCTTTCTGATGGTATTCCTAATTCAGAAATCCCAGAACAAAGATTCAAAAGCCATTCACCTAAAGTTGAACGAGTTACTGGCCTCGCACGAGGGTAGCAGCAACCGCCTCGTGGATAGTGAGAACCTCACCGAGAAGGAACTGGACCGCCTACATCATTTTTATGCACAGCTATCCACCCTGGCCGAAGAAGATAATGACCTGACCCGGACGCATTCGATCGATGCCGCGGAAGAAAACCACTATCGTAAATCCGGTAGCCGCCAATTGAAAACCAAATGAAACTGAAAGAACGTCTGAAATCTTTTAATCAGGGTTTGTTGCCGGATAAAATTAAATTAAAATACGAGGCGATGGCAGAAGAAGAAAACCACTATCGTAAATCCGGTAGCCGCCAATTGAAAACCAAATGAAACTGAAAGAACGTCTGAAATCTTTTAATCAGGGTTTGTTGCCGGATAAAGTTAAATTAAAATACGAGGCGATGGCAGAAAATGCGTTTCGTTTTTTCCGGGGAACCTGCCACTTGTTTTACGAAGACCTGGCAGCTGCCGAACCCTTGCCACTATCGCCGCTAGCCTGGATCTGCGGCGACCTGCATGTCGAGAATTTCGGGAGCTATAGAGGTGATAACAAGCTGGTGTACTTTGACCTGAATGATTTTGACGAGGCGCTGCTGGCGCCGGCCAGTTATGAAACCGTGCGTATGGTCACCAGCATTTTTATCGCTTTTGATAACCTTGGTTTTGAAGAGAAAAAGGCGCTGAAGATGGCGCGATTATTCTTAAAGACCTATTCGGCCACCCTGGCGAAGGGCAGGGCGATCAGCATAGAACCGCGGACCGCCAAAGGCATTGTTCATGATTTTCTGACCAGAGCCACCAAAAGCACCTATCATGACCTGCTCAAAAAACGCACGGTCAGTAAAAAGAAAAGCATTATGCTCTCGCTGGAAGATGAACGGCATTTTAAGCTGGATCGACCGCTTCGAAAAGCTTTGAAAGCTCATATCCAGGAATGGATTGAAACCAGTAGTGACGGCCCCTATAATTATGAAGTACAAAGCGTTGTTTTTCGTCTGGCAGGTACGGGCAGCATTGGAGTCAAGCGGTATTTGTTCTTACTGAAAAGCACCAATGCCAAAAATCAATATTTACTATTGCATATGAAGCAGGCGCGGGCTTCTTCGGCAATACCTTTTGTACCGGTACAGCAACTCGCCTGGGATACAGAAGCGGCGAGGGTGATCGGCGTGCAGCAACGGATGCAAAATGTACCGGCAGCGTTGCTTAGCACGACTGTCTTTCAAAACGATGCTTTTATTATCCAGGAACTGCAGCCGGTCAAGGATAGCATCAAGTTCAGGTTATTAAAAGATTACCGCGATATGTATCGGGTTATAGACGATATGGCGGCACTGACCGCTTCGGCGCAATTGCGCAGCGGCGGGAGGCAGGGTTCAGGAACTTTGGACGAACTGATAGCATTTGGGCTGGACCTCGGATGGCAGGAAGCAGTGATCGCCTACGCACAACGCTATGCTGCAGAACAAAACAATACTACAACGAGTTTGTAAAAGATTATAAAACCGAAAAATATGAAGAATAAATTTCTTATAGTCATGAACGAAAGCCCGACGGCCTTCGGTGAAATATCGATTTAGATAAAAAAAGAAACGCTTCCGCCTCAATAGATTATCCGGCGGGCTCACACGGGTAAAGCGATCCGCTGGATGTCATTTGTGGATAATACGGATCATTCCTGATCTAACTGGCGGATTTCGGGATTACCGACGGTATACATTGCGAGCAGGCTGGGCGGGACGGTAGGACGATGCGCGATGAAAGCATGGTCGGTGTCACGGATACTTTGCAATTGTTTCCAGATTTTAAAGTGCTGCAGACAGGGAAAGCCAAAGGCCATTTAAATCAGCCGGAATACATCTTTAAAATTATGATCAACAGGCCGGCAAGCTTATCCGGGTGACCGCCCGGCTGAGCGCCAAGCAGGCCCAAAACTTATTGCGAATGGAAATATTAGTTAAACTTTTTGGAGAGGGTGAAATGTTGAGCGTGCTGCAAATGAGCAGCCGAGGCGCCCTGATGTTTCTGATCATGCTGGTGCTGATTCGCATCTCGGGCCGCCGGTCATTCGGGGTGCGGACGGCACTGGATAACATAATTGCCGTTTCTTTAGGCGCCATAATGAGCCGGGCCGTTGTAGGGGCCTCTCCTCTTTTCCCGGTCGTCGTGTGTTGCCTGGTGATCGTACTACTGCACCGTGCAGTAGGCCGGCTGATCGCTGCAAGTAAGAAATTCAGCCGTGTGGTGGAAGGCGATAAGATTTTGCTTTTTGAAGACGGTGTGTTCTTAAAAGAACACATGAAAAGGGCCCTCGTCTGTCAAGAAGACCTCATGCAAGGAGTACGGAAATCAGCTTTGACCGAGGATATGGAAAAAATAAAGAAAGTCTACATGGAACGCAACGGGGAGATCAGCGTAATCCGAAAATAATGCTTTTTGGAATATTAATTGTATAGATAGATTAAATTCTGAATACCATGAAAACAAAAGCAAGCAAAAATGTGAGCCGCACCCCTGAAGCAGAGAGTGCGTTAAAAGAATTATTCGTTGACGAATTAAAGGACATCTATTGGGCGGAAAAACACCTGGCGACTGCCTTACCGAAAATGATTAAGGGCGCCACTTCAGAAGACCTTAAAAACACCATCAGCACGCACCTGGAGGAAACCAAAGGTCAGATCACCCGCTTAGAAAGCGTATTTGAATCAATCGGTGAAAAAGCCGCTGCAAAGAAATGCCTGGCGATGGAAGGCTTGCTAAAGGAAGCGACTGAGTTACTGGAAGATACCGACAAAGGTACCGAAGTACGTGACGTAGCTATTATTTCTGCCGCGCAAAAAGTGGAACATTATGAGATCGCCTCTTACGGCACACTGCGTACGCTGGCCGGAACTTTGGGTTTTAGCGAAGCACAAAGCCTGCTGGATGAGACCTTAGCCGAAGAAAAAAATGCCGATTCCCTGTTGACCCAAGTAGCCGAAAATTACGTGAACCAAGCCGCCGCCGCAGAAGTAGAATAATCATCCGCAAAATTGTGATTAACAAGGGGATGCCGGAAGGTATCCCTTTTTTATGGCCCGATTTTTTAAGTGAATTTTTATAGGAATGCAAACTATGCAGCGCCGCAAAAGATAACAGTGCGTATAAAAGACCAGTTCATGGGTCTTAAGTCAGATGACCTTGAGTGCACATTTGACATTAATACCGGATGGACTCCAACCATACCCGCCACCTTTCGGGCTTTGGAACCGGCACTTCCTACGCTATAAGATTATTTAGCGGCATGGCAGATAAGTCTGGGCAGGAAGTCAGAGCTGGATCGGCTGAATGTTTCATTTAAGCTTTCCTCTTGAGCATGGATTTACCGTAATAACCGTTTGCCAGGGTAAAGACAACAGCTTATTTACCTTATGAAGGTATAACAATTATAAGAAAACAGCCCTGCTAAACAGTTGAGAGATCGCTCAAACCATTTATCAGCTGTCCTCGTACGTTCAGAGAAAACAAACGATTTGTTGATTGGTTCAAACTTGTTCACCATAGTAAATTTAGAGCAACAGGCATCTTGAAAAGACCAATGTAATGAAACTTTGAAACCAAAAACGAAATATATTTATAACCTACGACAATAATTGTTATAGCCTGCATGATTGCAGGCTAATTCTGCAACTGTGAACCGATAATATTAGTCGGGGGTTTGCATTTTTATTTTCTCGATAGTAGCCAGGTGCATCTTCAGCATTGGTAAGGCCTTATCTATAAGCACCTTCATTTCCGGATATTTTACCTTATGACGTGCGTTTTCAAAGGTAGCGATATCCTTTCTATGATCATCCACCATTGCATTAATATAGGCTTTGTCAAATTCATTAGCGGGTATCGAGGCAAGCTTAGATTTTAGTTCGGCTTCTTCTTTGCCAACGGAGTCCTGTAAGACGATACGTTTGCTTTTAGCCAGTTCTTTTAATTCCAAATTGGCCTTTGAATGATCATCGATCATCATCTTTCCAAAATCCTTTACTGCTTTAGAAGTGCCTTTTTCCTGCGCAAGTTTGCCCAATTCAACTTCGGCCATCCCTCCGTTTGCCGCTTCTACCGCAAATTTGGCGTCGGGAGCACTTATCGCCCAGTCGCCCGTGCCTGTTTGTTTGTTATGGATCGAGTCTTGATGAGTATTTGTACTATCAGCTTTTTCTTTACTGTCTTTGTTCGAATTGCATCCGCTAATCACAATATTTGCAGATGCTAATAATATAATAATTAGCTTTTTCATAATCATTTAGTGAATTTAGTTTTCGACTATCCTTCCCTTAAGGTCCTTTTTAAAGATTATTAATGATTGCTTTTGGAAGAGCTGCCGCTTGGATCTGCATTACCGTTACCATTAGTATCGCCTTTCAACGTATCTTTCCTGGCAGCCTTTCGCTGATCATTGATCGTATTGGTATCAGGCTGTACCCCGCTCCCTGCTTTGAAAGTTGCAGTAGTGTCTGTAGAACCGTTCAGTTTTTTGTTACGATCATTCGGATTACAGGCTGTCAAAGCAAAAGCACTCATTGCAAAAAATGCAATCAATTTTAAAGCTTTCATAGATTTGATAAATTAATTATTCAGTTAAACTTCTTACAATTCCGCTACCTATAAATTGAAAATTTACCTCCCAAAGGAAACGGCGTGCCTATTACAAGAAAAAGAAAACTCACCGCGTTTGCCGACATGAGACATTTGCCGTACACTATTATTCGCAAACATTACCTCTTGACGCTATCCATTTTAGAGGTATCCGCTTTTTTTGTTTTAGTACCACCGGAAGGACTGTTATCGATTGTCGATGCATCGCCGGTAACGCTGGTCGTTTTTGAAGTATCTAAATTTGACGGCGCATCGTGTTTGGCTTGTGCGGTGTCTTCCCCTGATCTGGCAGAATGATCACCATTGCAAGCCATGATGAGGCTTACTGAAAGCACGAATAAGCCGGTAAAAATGTTCTTTCTCATATTCGATCTTAATTAATTATTTCTGAGTGGTAGTTTTTGTTTCTCGTTTTACAGGAGGTCCAGGCTCTCCGTTTTCGTTGTCAGGTGTTACCGTTGAGACTCTTGGTGCTTCCGGCTTTTTTTGTTCACCAGCTAAACGGCCTTTGCTTGTTTCCGTATTGACTTTTGATTTCATAGTTTTGAATTAAATAATCAGTTGAATACTTCTTTTTACTTTTAATTAATAAAAATTCGGACGGAAAGTTTTTGAAAATTAAAATGAGAAAGATTTTTACAAAGTTTTAAATAGACAACAGATTCATTTAAAATGGAATATGAATATTTACTTTTTGAATAATATCGAAAATAATCCCAAATTAAAATTGAATTTTAATTTATATGTTTGATTTTAAAGAAACAATTATTAACTTCGCTTCTATAGTTGTAATCAGTCTTTGAATCTAAAGCGAATGGACAACCTAATTTGAAAGCACATGAAAAAGAGAATTGTTGTAGTCGACGACGATGACGATATCCTTCAAATAATACGCTATATACTGGAAGAAAAAGGCTACTTGGTTGATGCAGTCACCGATATACTTTCATTTAATAAATTAGGCAACGTCAAGCCTGACTTGATCCTGCTTGACGACTGGCTTAGCGATGGATATGGGCACCTGCTTTGCAGGGCATTAAAGCAGAACCGTCAGACTAAAACAATCCCGGTGGTACTGATTTCTGCAAAAAATGACATCGAATGCATTGCTGAAAAAAGCCATGCAGATGATTATATCCCTAAACCGTTCGATCTCGACTTCTTTATGGATAAAGTCCAGTCTTGGCTATCACCACATCAAAACGCCCTACGGCCTGACTAAGTTGAGACTACTCAAATATTTAATGAAGTAATACGGAAAGTTTGTACTTTAATCAACTGCCGCAAGCCGCTGCGATTAGCTTCCGCGTTCCTACAACTATGCCTGTAATTCTTGAATAGCGAGACATACATTTTTCCCGAAATTTAATATTTGAAAACTTTTTTTATTGGAGCAGGTTTACAATATGGTAAATTTTGAAGCAGGAATAAATGGATATGGCACATATACAAAGGTTGTTGTCCGAAATCGCGGAAAATCGCAGACGGTATGCAGAAATTTCAAAGAACTGCAACGTTCCCTTTTTTTGTTTAAGACAGGCTTGAGCAATGTAAACGGAAAGATCAAATCCACTGCCGAAAGCTATGTCGCTCTTATTCAATCGGAAAAATTGGAACGAACGCAGGAAACCACCGTTGATCTGATCCTCCGCCGGGCTTCCTGATACTCCTATCTGGTGTGAGCGTGAGATTGTTTCCTCAAAGGAAAATAGATATTTTCGCACTTAATCTGCTATTCCCTGAAATCAGTTTGCCGATACTTTTTTGTCGATATACTTCTTAGCTATATCATTTACTACCTATTTAATTTGAATTTGGCTGATGGCTAAGAAAAAAAATTATGATTCCGAATTTTGTGGCAGCCTGCCGCTCAACCATATCAATGTTGTCCAGGACTATGGTTATTTGCTTGTACTGAGCAAAGATCAGTGTAGTATTCTGCAACTTAGCGAAAATGCCGCCCAACTTTTTAATAGACCCCTGAAGTCGATTCCTGGTACACTATTTTCAGAATATACCGATATCAGCGGTATTAAGTCACTCAGCGAGCGTTTTGATCAAAATTCAAAAGAGAAATTCCCGCTTACCATTACACTCGGGTCGCGAAAAATGATGGCGCTGGCACATTTTAAGCCGGAGTATATCATTTTGGAGATCGAAAAAGCTGACCTTCCAATTGAACGCTCTTTTACGAGTGTTTACGAGGAAGTTAAATACGCGATGGCCGCTATTGAGGCCGCGGAAACCATTGAATACGCAAGTCAGGCGGCTATACATGAACTGCGCCGAATTACCGGGTTTGACGGCATTATGATGTACCGTTTTGACGAAGATTGGAACGGCACCGTTATCGCAGAAGAGAAAGATGCGCCGGAACTTGAACATTACCTCGGGCATACTTTCCCAGGCTCCGATGTCCCCAGGCAAGCGCGTGACCTTTATTTAAAAAACCCTTACCGTCTAATCCCTGATCGTGATTTTACTCCGGTGAGGCTTTATCCGGTGATGAACCCGGTGACCAACACTTTCATCGATCTGTCTGATTGTAACCTTCGTGGCGTAGCAGCGGTACATCTGGAGTACCTTAAAAACATGAATGTACAAGCATCAATGTCTATTCGTGTGATCGATAATGGAAAACTCTGGGGCTTGATCGCGTGCCACCATGTCCGCCCGCATTACCTGAGCTTCGAAACAGGCGCTGTCTGTGAAATGCTTTCTTCGGTCATTTCAAACCGTATTTCCAGTATTACTCATAAAGCGCAATATGATGCCGACAGCCAGCTGCAACAACTCCAAACAGAGCTGATCGCGCAAACTTATGCTAAGGATGACCTCTGGGATGGGCTTTTTGATGCCGGAGACGTTCGGTTAACAGACCTGTTGAAAAGCAGCGGGGCAGCCGCCCAAATAGGCCAAGCTATGCGCATACAAGGTGATGTTCCTGACCAGGACACACTGGAAAATTTGTTCCTGTGGCTGCAAAATAAACAGGATGGCAAGGTTTTCAGCACCGATAGTCTGCCCGAAGTTTCGATGAAGCCATACCGTATGCTAAAATTGCGAGCGGCATACTTTCGATTCCTGTCAACCCGGAACGCGGCGAGTTCATTGTAGTTTTCCGCCCTGAAGTGGTACGTACCATTAACTGGGGCGGAGATCCCTCAAAAACGATCAATTTCGATCCTGACGGCAAGAAATACCACCCGCGGGCCTCGTTCAGGTTATGGCAGGAAACTGTGCGCAATACCGCGTCCGCGTGGACACCACAGGAAATCGCTGCTGCCGAAAACCTACGGGCCTTTATTTTCGAATTCAATACTAAAAAATCAAGACTATAAACGTGGCTGCTCCAAAACATATCACTTTTCCGGAAGCAACTTCGCTGGACCGATATATCGTAGCTATTGGCGCATCGGCCGGTGGGCTGGAAGCTATCCATGAATTTTTCGACCATATGCCCGAAGATTCCGGACTAACCTTTATCGTAATACAGCATTTATCGCCGGACTATAAAAGCCTGTTGGTTGAACTGGTTGCCAAACATACCCGGATGAAGGTAGCCGAAGCAGCCAATGATATGACCTTGCAGCGTAACTGCGTTTATATCATTCCCAATAAAAAGCTGATGACTATTAAAGGCCATAAGCTGAAGCTGGCGGATAAGGTCAAAGATAAATCGCCCAATACCGCGATCGACACCTTTTTCTTCAGCCTGGCGAGCGATAAAAAAGACAAGGCCATAGCAGTCATCTTATCCGGAACCGGAACGGACGGCACTAAAGGTATCGAGGCGATCAAAGATGCAGGCGGCATGGTCATCGTCCAGGAACCTGCTACCGCGAAATTCGACGGCATGCCCAACAGTGCTATCACGTCAGGCAATGCTGATTTTATCCTGCCGCCTGCAAAGATGAACGAGGAACTGCGCAATTTTATCAGCCAGCAGATCAGTCCTGACCTGCCTGGCAAACATATCGATGATAAGCTGCTCGACGAGCTGTTCCAGCTGGTCAGCACTAGCAGTGGTCAGGATTTTAATCTTTATAAAACGCCCACAATCCTGCGCCGGATCGCCCGTCGTATGCTGGCCGTCGATATTGCTAACGTAAAAGATTACGTAGCCTACCTGCATAATCACGAACAAGAGGTCAAACTGCTGGCCAAGGATTTTTTGATCGGGGTCACGAAGTTCTTCCGGGACAAGGCGGCCTTCGAAGTGTTGGCTAAAGATATAATCCCGGAGATTATTGCTCATAAACAGGATGGTGAATTGCTGAAGGTGTGGGTTTGTGCTTGCAGTACCGGAGAAGAGGCCTATTCCATTGCAGTACTAATCAATGATTGTGTCAAAAAATCCGGCAAGCAACTGGATATTAAAATATTTGCCACCGATGTGGACGAAACCAGTATTGAGATCGCTGGAAAAAACAGTTACCCCTTGAGCGTAGCTAAAGAGATTCCCGCCGAACTGCTGAAAAAATATTTTGTTAAAGACCGCGAAGCTTATTCTGTAATTCCGTCTATCCGTAAACAGATCGTATTCGCCAGGCATAATGTCATCAAGTCGCCGCCATTCATCAAAAACGACCTGGTAACCTGCCGGAACATGCTGATCTACATGAACACTTTGTTGCAGCAGAAGGTAATTGCAACTTTTCATTATTCGCTGATCAAAGACGGCTTTTTATTTTTAGGTTCCAGTGAAAATGCCGCTGGGATAAAAGAAGGGATCACTGAAATATCCGGCCGCTGGAAGATCTATCAAAAGACCGGTACTATTAATTATGGTCTGCACCATACTTACACTTCCGTCAGCCCGTCTCTTAAGCTCAAAGCAAAAGAGAAAGACACTGTACCCGAGCCGGAAAAATCACCGGAACAGGAATTTATTGAGTTAATAGCGGAAGAATCGGGACCTGTAGCTGTATTCATTGACAAACATTTTACAGTCAAAGAAACAGTCGGTAATTATCGCCGCTATCTGCATCTGCCTGAGAAAAAGATTGACCTTAACATCCTGAACCTGGTTAGTAAAGAAATAGCCATCGTACTGAATACAGCAATCCGCAGGGCCTGGAAGGAACATAAAAAAACATATCTCAACAGGGTTCGATTGAAGCGCAAAGAAGAAGAAGCATTCCTTCAGATCGTGATCAAACCGCCCGGCGCATCATCACAACGAGGATTAACCCTGATCATGTTTACCGAGATCAAAGGGGAGTTTATTGATAAAGACGGGATCGATCTGAGTTCTGCCGGGACTGAACAGCATCAGGAGCACTTGCTTGAAGTGGAGGCCGAACTGAATGAAACCCGCGCCAACCTGCAAATGGCGGTAGAGGAAATGGAGACTACCAATGAAGAGTTACAGTCAAGTAACGAAGAACTATTATCTGCCAATGAGGAACTACAATCGGGCAATGAGGAACTCCAGTCTTTGAACGAAGAACTTCATACGTTGAATACGGAGCATCAGGCCAAGATCCGGGAGCTTATCGAATTGAACGATGATCTTGATAATTATTTTAAAAGCACGGATATCGGCCAGATCTTTATTGACAGTAACCTGCATATCCGGAAATTCAACCCGGCTGCCGTTAAATTGGTGAACCTGATCGAGGCAGACATAGGCCGTCCGATCAATCATATTTCGAGCAATATTCAATACGATAATCTGGTGAATGATATTCACACGGTCTTATCTGACGCACAGGTCGTTGAAAAAGAAGTGCAGCTTAAGAACGGAACGACTAACCTGATGCGTATTATGCCATATGTCCGTAAGGATAAACAGCGGGACGGTGTAGTCATTTCTTTTATAGATATCTCTGTCATCACGGAGTTGAATAATATCATTTCAGGTGTTTTCAACGCCAGCTCGGCAGCAATCCTGGCTTTCAAAGAAGTGCGCAACCACCACAAAGTAACCGATTACCAATGTATTGCTTATAACAATACGGCTTTGGCATTGGTTGGAAAAACTGTCGCTGACCTTTCAACAAAGCCCTCATTACATTCTTTTCAGGATTTGGAGTCCATTAGTTTCGAGCAATTAGCAAAAGTGATCGAAACAGGGAAAGCACTGCAATCTGAATTGAAGGCCCATAACGATAAGTGGTACCAGGTGGTAACTGCCAAGATGAACGATGGTTTTGTTGTGAGCCTGAATGACGTCACCGACCGGAAAATTGCCGAACAAAAGCTCCGTAAAAACTACCAGGAATTGATCACCGCCCGCGAAGGGCTCAAGACGCTTAACCTGGAATTAGAAGACCGGGTAACGGAACGCACGCAGAAACTCTCGGAAAGTGAGGAACGTTTTAATCTGGTGGCAAAAGCTACCAATGACACCATATGGGACTGGGACCTGGTTAGCAACACGATTTGGCGAAGCGAAAATTTTACGACCATGTTCGGTTATACCCGTAATGATGAAACTAACAAGATCAGCTTTTGGTTTGACAAAGTTCATCCGGAAGATCGCGACCGCGTTCAGGATAGTGTTTACGACGCAATAAATGACCATGCTAAAAACTGGTCTGCTGAGTACCGTTTTTTGAAATCAGATGGTAATTATGCTTATATCCTCGACCGGGGCAGTATCCTGGAAGATGAATTCAGGACGCCTTACCGCCTGGTGGGATCGATCATTGATATTACAAGCCAAAAAGCAATTGAGATCGAACTCATTAAGGCACAGTCCGCGACAGAGGAACTCATGCGTAAAAAGGATGAGTTTATGAGCATAGCCAGCCATGAACTGAAAACCCCGGTAACCAGTTTGAAAGGTTCTCTGCAGATCCTGCAACGCATAGCCAGGAGACTGGACCCAAAAGATCAAATGGTTTCATTCATCAATAAAGCAGAAAGGCAAACTCAAAAAATGACCGCTTTACTCAATGACCTACTTGATGTTACCAAAATCCAGGAAGGTAAATTACAGTTGAATTATAGCACTTTTGATGCTTGTCAGATGGTGAAGGAAAGTGTAGATGAAGTTGGCTTGCAGAATAATTCACACCGTTTGATTTTTGAAGACGAATGTGTGCTAGAGATAACAGCTGATCGTACGCGTTTGGAGCAGGTGGTCAATAACTTTTTGACAAATGCCATAAAATATTCCCCTGAAGCAAAAGAGGTACTGATCAACTGCCGAGTTGAAAAAGAACAATTCGTAGCGGAAGTTAAAGACTACGGCATTGGCATTCCCCCCAATAAAAGGGAATTCCTTTTTGACCGCTTTTACCGTGTCCAGGAATCATCGTCCCATTTTTCAGGTCTTGGCCTCGGTCTTTATATTTCTGCAGAAATTGTCCGTCGCCATGATGGCAGTATTGGTGTAAAGGACAACAACGACCAGGGTTCGACTTTCTGGTTTAAGGTCCCGGTAAAACCTAAAACCCGATGAACTATTCTATAAGGCTTTTATTGGGTTTACCCCTTATTGTGCGGAATTCGAACCATGAATTGACAAAATATGCGTTTATCGGGAACAGAAAACTTTTAACACCCTCCTGACTTTGTAGTTTTCCAACAATCCAATTTACGGTTCGAGTCGCGCGCCGGCTACTTGAGAAGATAAATTTTTTTTAAATCAGAAGAAAGGGCTTTTATATTTAGGCGTTAATCAAAAGATCTATTTTCCGGCTAATAAAGTACTTTTTAGCTCTGAATCCTATTGCTTTTTAAAAACATTTGTAGCAACGGCAACAGTATTTTAACCGTCTTGCAGTAGCAGATGCAAAACGACAGGCGGCCAGCAGCAATATACTATGGACATGGCCGCTGAGAACCGTGAACTTGTTGCTAATAAATTTGATAAAGGCACCGGCACCGTGCTGAACGCCAGCACGAAGGCTGATGGCGCAGGTTGCCCTATTAAATGGGTTGTGCCACTAATCCAGCAAAAAAAAATAATTGTTACAGAAGAAGACGGCAAAGTGGTTGAAAATTGCTGGCCACGCAGACAACACTGGATCCGCTGATTTGAATATACATCTTTCAAAAAACCGCGCGAAAGCTGTTGAAGCCTACCTGGTTGTGCAAGGTGCTTATGCTTAATGGATTGAAGCAACGAGTTATGGCCAAACACAGCCCTTAGCGAGTAATAAAACGGCTACCGGCCGTCAGCAAAACCGGAGGATTGGACTCACTTTATTTTTAAAAAAAACAAGCAAAATGAAAAAATATTCTTATTGATGTTACTTGCTGCGGTTGCGCAAGTAAAAATCGTTAGCGCCCAAGTACAGTAAGGAAATGTGATGGTGGGAGGCAGTTTGTCCAATATCATTCTTGGACTGGATGACTCGAAGGTATTCAGTCTTGACCTCACGCCAAAGGCCGCCTGGTTTGTAAAAGATAATGTCGCCCTTGGCGGGTGTGTTAACCTTGGGATACAAACTGCAAAAGCTTCGGCCACTACGGTAAACTATGGAATCGGCGGACTTGGACGTTAATATCTGGGCGCCGACATTGAAGTAGTTAAACACGGGCGTTTTTTTGGAGAAGCAACAGTCGGTCTTGGCGGGATTAATGTCAGCGATGGCGGGAGCCACAGCAATGGATTGTTATTTAGTTTCGGGCCGGGCGTTGTCTATTTTGTTACGCCCAATATTGAATTGGAGACAATGGTCAAGTACAAGGGTGTTGGGGGCTTTGGCAACGCTGGCTATCAAAGCAGCCTGGGGCTGTCATTTGGGTTCCAAATCTACTTGCCCGGTAAACGCACGCTCGGGCAAACGTGACGTGAAATAAAACACGGCTTCTTTGGGACCTTTTTTTGTAGAACTCTATAATTGGAAATATTAAAGATTATAATTGGGAGAAAATTTTGAGATGGCTAACTCTTACCTTGTGTCAGAAATGACCTAGCTACGCATATCCTATGGTTAAGGAGTATTGCTAAACCGAAGTAATGTATTTAGCCGCAATCAGCAGCATTAATGTCCTGTCTGCCTTTGCCTCATCATAATTTTCCCGGATAAGCTGTTTAATTTGGTTGTTCTTTAATTTAACCGCCGCTATCTGGAGGATCTGAAATGATGCCATTTCCATGCTTTCAATATTGTGCAGATAAAACAGTATGGACATGTCCCGAAGCTCATGTTTCTTTTCGTGAAGTTTAATATCCTTAAAAGCGTCATCTACGAGGCCGGCCAATCCACCGAAATTTCCGGGATTGATATTGCTGTCCAGTAAAGCGAATATCATTTCCATCCAAGCCATTTGTTTTTCCACATCTTCAATTGTTTCTATTATGGCATGTCGAAGATCCCTAAAATGCGCTTCATTGGCAATTTGCGGAAGGTTTGAAACCAAATGCGCTTTGGCAGCGTAAATTTTATTGAGGTGACTTATAAAAAACGACTTCAGTTCCTGTTTTGGCAGACTAATTTTTTGTAAAGATCCGCCGGGTTGTTTTTCCATCATAGCTGTTTAATCTTTCTGCTAAGATAGGTATTGTTTAACATGCATCAATAATTCGTAGATGTCAAATGGCTTTCTTACAAATGAATTAGCGCCACAGCCAACTGCTATCAGGTCAAGATCGGTTTCGGCTGAAACCAGCATCACAGGGAGATCAGCGGTTAGGTAATTAGACTTGATCTCACGGCAAATTTCCGGCCCCGTTTTCTCGGATCCAACAATATTCACATCCAGCATAATAAGGTCCGGGCGAATCACCGCGATATTGTCGGCTGCCTCGCCTGTATTGGACAAGATAACGTCGTATCCGGATTCCTGGAACACGATGTTCAATATTTCAAGGATATCCTCGTTGTCGTCAATTACCAGTATTCTTTTAGACATATGTTGCGCTTCTTCGGAAATGTATATCAAAACCGTATCCAAAGGCTCAGAAAAAAACTAAAATGATTTACAAAGCCGATTTAAGGAAAATATAATTGTTTTTACCTGTAGTAAGTTAGCAAAGTGTTCCACATTCGATACACGCTGTTTTATTAAATGGATTTTTTAATCAGATAGGTTGTAAATGGTTTATGTATCCTAACATATGTTCTTTATGGAAAACTCCGTGTTATAGTTTGCAAAGCCTATAACCTCTTCGGCAACTATACTCGTTCCTAAAAGCTTTCTTAACTAGCTTTATATTCTTGGTCAACACCAAGCAAACGCTTCCACAGCTCGTACCTCCAAGCTCTCAGTGTTACTAAAACTATCAGATAACAATAAGATCAACGGCAAATAATGTTTGTGGAAAATGCAATTTAAAACCTTTCTTAATTAATACAAAAACATACCATTATTTAAAATATAGTATATTATTGAATTATATTTGATCCAGCAATTCAAAATAACCTGTTTCCTTAACTGCCAAATGTTAAAGCCAAATCATATTGATCACATTATCACCGGTAAAAAGCCTTCTGTCGCTGTGATAGGTTCCGGATTTGCCGGCCTGAGTGCAGCCGCCTATTTAGCCAAGGCAGGACACCGTGTCATTGTTTATGAAAAAAATATTGGCATAGGAGGCCGCTCCCGTCAAATGGTTGAGGAAGGTTACACTTTTGATATGGGGCCGAGCTGGTACTGGATGCCTGAAGTATTTGAGAACTTTTTCAATGATTTCGGTTATAGAGCGTCCGATTTTTATGAATTGAAACAACTCGATCCCGGGTTCACTATTGTCTTCGGAAAAAGCGATGTCTTAAACGTGCCTGCGGACTATGCTGCTTTAGAATCGCTATTTGAATCGATAGAGCCTGGAAGTGCTATACAGCTTAAGCTTTTCTTAGAAGAAGCCGCCTATAAATATCGCACGGGGATGAATAAATTGGTTTATAAACCAGGCCTTTCTTTATCAGAGTTTGCCGATTGGGATCTGATCAAAGGCGCTTTCAGACTACAGGTTTTTACTTCTTTAAGTAAGCATGTCCGGCGATTTTTTAAAGATTCTCGTTTAATTACATTAATGGAATTTCCGGTGCTTTTCCTGGGCGCGATGCCACAAGATACGCCTGCTTTATACAGCTTAATGAATTATGCCGGATTAAAGCTCGGTACATGGTATCCTAAAGGCGGTTTTGGCAAAGTCATCGAAGCCATGCAAAAAGTATGCGAAGCCCAGGGAGTTGTTTTTCATACCAACTCACCGGTAAGCCATTTACGGGTTGCGAATGGACATATCGAAAAGGTAGGTACTAAATATGGCGAGGATGAATTTCAAGGCGTTATTGCATCGGCGGACTATCATCATGTGGAGCAACAATTACTTGATGAAGCCAACAGGAACTATAGTGCCGACTACTGGGAAAAAAGGGTAATGGCTCCTTCGAGCCTGATCTTTTATTTGGGTGTAAAACTAAAATTAGAAAAACTGGAACATCATACTTTATTTTTTGATGCGGATTTAAAGCTCCATGCGACAGAAATTTACAAAGATCCAAAATGGCCTACAAGGCCGCTTTTTTATGTTTGCTGCCCTTCAAAATCAGATGATAGCGTAGCCCCTGATGGATATGAAAATCTATTTATCCTGATGCCGCTGGCACCGGATATACAAGATACCGAGGCGTTAAGAACGGAATATTTCGGGTTAATTATGGAACGTTTGGAAGATTATACTGGTGTATCGATCAGAACCGCACTTGACTATAAGAAAAGCTACTGTGTAAAAGATTTCAAGACAGATTACAATTCCTTTAAAGGGAATGCTTACGGCCTGGCCAACACATTAATGCAAACCGCGCACCTTAAACCTTCCATCAAAAATAAAAAGGTAAAGAACCTTTTTTATGCCGGGCAACTTACCGTTCCAGGGCCGGGAGTACCACCTTCAATTATTTCGGGTAAGGTTTCCGCTCAATTGCTAATACAATATCTTAACCATAAATGAAAGAACGATTTGATATCTTATCTGCTACGTGCAGCAGGGAAACAACCCGGCTTTACAGTACCAGCTTCTCCCTGGGGATATTATTTCTTAACAAGGAGGTACGTCATCCCATACACGCGATTTACGGCTTTGTAAGATTAGCCGACGAAATCGTGGACAGTTTCCATAATTATCCAAAATCACTTATGCTGGCAGAGTTAAAGGCTGACACCTTTACCGCTATCGAGCGTGGCATCAGTATTAACCCGGTAATTAATTCATTTCAACAGGTTGTCAACCAATTCAAAATCAATCACAACCTGATCATACAGTTTTTGAACAGCATGGAGATGGACCTTGGTGAACAATCTTATAATGCAGAAAAATACCAGCAATATATAATGGGTTCTGCCCAGGTAGTCGGACTGATGTGCCTGCACGTATTCACCAATGGCAATCAGGCCGAATTTGAGCGCTTGAGAATCCCTGCGATGAAATTGGGATCGGCTTTTCAAAAAGTCAATTTTCTCAGGGATGTAAACGCTGACTATGAGCAACTGAATCGCACCTACTTTCCGGATGTTGACCTGTCTGCATTTTCAGACGAGAACAAGCGTGCTATAGAACAGGATATTCTTTCAGAACTTAACGAAGCCCTGGAAGGGATCAGGGAGTTGCCACGTTCCTGCCGCAAGGGTGTTTACCTGGCTTACGTTTATTATAAGAAACTATTCGGGAAAATAGCGAAAGTACCGGCCGAAAAAGTAATGTCGGAAAGGATACGGGTATCAAACGGGCACAAGTTTTATTTAATGTTTGATTCACTGGTAAGGTACAAGTTGAATGTGCTTTAATCCATGATGAAAGATCTAGTAACCTAAATAAATAACAATTGGAAGATAACATAATTATAGTTGATACAGCCGGTAACGCTATTGGTGAAATAGATAAGATGGAGGCTCACATATCGGGAACGCTGCACCGCGCCTTCTCCGTTTTTGTATTCAACAGCAAAGGCCAGTTGCTGCTTCAGCAAAGAGCGTTGAATAAATACCATTCCGGCGGACTTTGGACTAACACGTGCTGCAGTCATCCGCGTGCAGATGAATTTACGCCGGATGCCGCTCATAGACGTTTGCGGGAAGAAATGGGAATGGATTGTGAACTGACCGAGTTATTTCAGTTCAGCTATCGTCATGAATTTGCGAACGGGTTAATCGAAAATGAATACGACCATGTTTTTATGGGCATCAGTGATGAGTTCCCGTTACCCAATCCTGCAGAAGTGGCCGGGTTCAGGTATATAGATACCGATCTGTTGATTTTTGAATTATTGGAACAGCCCGAGCAATATACAGCCTGGTTTAAAATATGCCTGGAAAAAGTATTGGAAATCTATCGTCAAATTATTTAAAATGAAATTGCTCATTAACATTGCGATTATATTAGCTTCATTTTCAGGAATGGAAGGTGTGGCTTGGTTAACCCACAAATATGTGATGCATGGTATTTTCTGGCCGCTGCACCGTGATCACCACCTGAAAGAACATTACGGCTTTCTGGAACGTAATGACTTGTTCTTCCTGATCTTCGCGCTTCCAGGCATTGCCTGTCTTGCGGCAGGAACACTATATCGTTTGCCGGTATGCACTTGTATCGGCATAGGCATCACGCTTTATGGCGCTTGTTACTTTTTTGTACACGACCTGTTTATCCATCAGCGCATAAAAGTGCTGCGTAATTCAGAGAACCGTTACCTGAAAGCCATCCGCCGGGCGCATAAAATGCACCATAAGCATACGGGTAAATATGACGGCGAAAGCTTTGGTATGTTATGGGTATCCTGGAAATATTTCCGTAACACTTCAAAAAACAACCCGGCATGAGATTTACCTATCTGCTGATCGATCTTTTTTCGGTGCTAGTGCCCTTTCTTTTTTCATTTCACTCCAGCCTGAAGTTTTACAAAAACTGGCATTCACTTTTCCCGGCAATGCTCCTGACAGGGATAGTATTTATTGCCTGGGATATGTATTTCACCCACTTAAAAATATGGGGCTTTAATCCTGTTTACCTCACAGGCCTCTACATCGGTAACTTGCCTGTTGAAGAAGTCTTGTTCTTTTTTTGTATCCCTTACTCATGTGTGTTCACTTATGCCTGTTTAAATGTAACGATCAAAAAAAAGATATCTGCCCGTTATCCGATTATCATTAGCTCATTACTGATAACCTTTTCTTTATTTATGGCAATCTGTTTTCGTAAACAGGATTATACGTGTTATACTTTCGCTGCTTTAACTATCTTACTTTTTACCGCGCAGTTTATTATAAAAGTAAGCTGGCTTTCAAAATTCTATATCACTTATCTGCTGTTATTGCTTCCCTTCCTGATCGTGAATGGTTTGCTAACTGGCACCGGCCTGGAAAACCCGGTAGTTTGGTACAACCCGGCACATATTATAGGCTTACGTATTTTGACCATTCCCGTTGAGGATATCTTTTATGGCATGGATTTGATCTTACTAAATGTAATGATCTATACAGGTTTAAGCGCGAGGTTTTACCCTTGGTTTAAAAATCAGAGAAAGACGATAAATAGCAAAAGCTCTTTACCTTATGTTAAAACAATTTCATGATAAAAAACGAAATATTGAATGACTTAACTTTAGCGCGGGTGGTAACTGATCTGGAGCAGGATCATTATAATGCTGCCTTTGACACGCCACTCCGTCCCGACGCTTTTGAACTGGACGACGATACCAAAATGGAACTTATCGCCAAACATTTTACAGCGATCATGGAAACTTTGGGAATGGATATGGAAGATGACAGTTTGAAAGATACGCCTAAGCGGGTGGCTAAAATGTACGTGAAGGAGATCTTCAGCGGCTTGAACCCTGCTAATAAACCCAAACCCACTTTATTCAAAAATCCATTCAACTATAACCAGATGTTGGTGGAACGGAATATTGCTGTATTTAGTAACTGTGAGCACCACTTTGTACCTATTGTGGGTAAAGCCCACGTTGCCTATATCAGTAACGGGCAGGTGATAGGTTTATCAAAGCTGAACAGGATTGTTCAGTATTGTTCGCAAAGGCCGCAAGTGCAGGAAAGGCTCACCATGCAAATAGCCAATATGCTCAAAGAAGCATTGGACTCCGAAAATGTAGCGGTTATCATAGATGCGCACCACCATTGCGTATCCAGTCGTGGTATAAGAGACGCCGGCAGCACCACGCTTACCGCTGAATATAGCGGACAGTTTTTAAATATGGAAACTAAGAATGAATTTTTAAAGTATATCGGATCATGAATTTCAACGGAAAAAATATCCTGGTAGTCGGTGGCAGTTCCGGCATCGGCCTGTCGCTGATTAAATTGCTTCATCAGCAGCAAGCCAATATTTATACGATATCAAGATCGGCATCAGCCGAGTGGCCGGAAGATGTACATTTTTTAAAAGCCGACGTTTTAGAAAATTTGGATGCCGTGGAAATGTTCCTTCCTGATCAATTGCACGGCCTGGTTTACTCGGTTGGCAGCATTACGCTGAAACCATTCAGCAGGTTAACCGATGAAGACTTTTTGAAGGATTTCCAGCTGAATGTTTTAGGTGCAGCACGTATTATCCGGCAAGCTATTAAACCTATAAAAAATGCCGCCGGTTCATCTATCGTGTTGATCAGTTCTGTCGCTGCCAAAACAGGCATGCCATACCATGCCAGTATCGCAGCGGCAAAAGGTGCGGTTGAAGGTATGGCCCTTTCTTTAGCAGCAGAGCTTGCTATTCAGCATGTCCGGGTTAACGTGGTTGCACCGTCGTTAACAGATACACCACTCGCTCAAACCTTGTTGAGCACAGCTGAAAAACGGGAAGCCTCTGCTAAACGCCATCCTTTAGGAAAGATAGGGCAATCCGAAGATATCAGCCGGCTGATCGCATTTTTATTATCGGATGAGACCAGCTGGATGACCGGGCAGGTTATCGGCATGGATGGTGGCTTAGGTAAATTAAAAACAAGTTAAGATGCAGAATATAAAGAGCGAACAGATCTATCGGATGGAAAAGCAATACCGAACAAGCCTGATCAATAGTTTGATAGGCTACCGGGCTTTGAATCTTTTGGGCACAACCGGCAATGACGGTATCACCAACTTGTGTATCATCAGTTCTGTTTTCCATTTGGGTGCCAACCCGCCGCTTATCGGAATGGTGATCCGGCCTGAACGTGAGCACAATGATACGTTGCGTAATATCAGATCAACAGGACAATACACCCTCAATAACGTGCTGCCCGAATGGTACATGCAGGCACACCAAACCAGCGCAAGTTATCCTTCGGGCGTTTCTGAATTTGATACCTGCCATTTCAAAAAGCATTATGTGAATGGCTTTAAAGCGCCTTTTGTTACAGCATCCAACATACGCATAGGGCTGGAACTGCGTGAGATGATTGATATGGAAGTTAACGGAACAACCATTGTAATTGGTGAAATAGTTCATATCCTAACAGAAGATGGATTGATCGGTCAAGATGGAACAGCTGATCACGGTAAAGCAAGAACCATGACCGTGGCCGGTTTGGACACTTATTATCTTCCGCAACCCGTTGGGCAACTCGCCTATGCCAAGCCCGATGTTGAACCTCATCTATTAAATACACATGTCAACTTCAATACATAAGCGATGAAAAAAGACGCGGAAGTGATTATTATAGGTGCGGGAATAGCCGGTTTAACAGCTGCCAAAATATTAAAAGCTGCCGGAAAATCGGTTTTGGTTTTGGAGGCCTCCGATGGAGTGGGTGGCAGAGTGCGAACAGATGAGGTAGATGGCTACCTGCTCGACCGGGGTTTCCAGGTTTTTCTGACAGCTTATCCCGAAGCCAAAAAACTATTAGATTACAAGACGCTGGAATTATGCAAATTTAATCCCGGCGCAATTATTTTGAATAGGGATGGTATCACTACTTTAGGTGATCCGGCCAGGCAGCCAGGTTCGATAGTGAGCACTTTGCTGTCTTCAGCCGCTACATTTGCTGATAAACTACGCATGCTCCGCTTAAAGCTAAAATTGGCTGGTAAAAGTATAGATGAGATATTTTCAGAGCCGGAGATCACCACTACAGAATACCTGAAAAAAGAAGGTTTTAGCGGAACGATCATGAACCAGTTTTTCCGCCCTTTTATGACAGGGATCTTTCTCGAAGGCCGGCTAAGTACTTCCAGCAGAATGTTTGAGTTTGTTTTTAAAATGTTTAGCGAAGGTAATGCTGCGATCCCTGCCAAAGGAATGGGCATGATACCTAAACAACTTGCTGAATGCCTTTCTTCCCAGGAACTGCTGTTTCATCAAAATGTATCAGCAGTTAATGGCGGCTCGGTAACAACAACAGATGGGGTTGTCTATCAGGCTAACTATGTTTTGATCGCTACCGATCCTTTAAGTTCCCCCATACGTAACAGAAATTCGAAAATTGAACATCATTCTGTGAGCAATATGTATTTCACCGCTAAAAAAAGACCGTTCGAAAAGCCTCTTATAGCTTTAAATACGTTACCGGGAAAAATTGTAAATAACATAGCGGTAATGGATCGTATTTCTACCGGGTACTCTAAAAACGGTGATACTTTAATTTCACTGTCGCTTATCGGGGATCATTCTAAAGCCAACCAAAACGAACTCCAGGAAAATGTGGTTAATGAATTGAAACTCTGGTATCCCGAAGCCGTCAGCTGGAAGCATTTAAAAACCTACCATATTGATTATGCGCTGCCCAATGACGACCACGTAACCAATGAACCTGATTATACAACTATGTTGGTGAATGCCCAATGCTTCACCTGTGGTGATTATTTGATGAATGGCTCGATTAATGCAGCGATGAAAAGTGGCAGGCAGGCTGCAGAGGCCATGATAAATACCATGTTTTAATGATCAATCATAATTTATATAGCAATGAACTTTTAGACCGTAAACGGCTATTGTGCGACGCGCAGGCAGATGAGTTTATACGTTATGTTTTTAGCGATCCGGCAAAGAAAAAGCAATTACAGGACTGGATGGGTGGCGCTTCTGGTACTTTACATTTGAATTTATTACAAGATGCCTTTCCGGGTTTTGCCTTTATTGATAACGCTACAGAACTGCCCACGTGGGCACAGCCACGGCTAATGAAAACCGGCGCTGTTTTCTTTGCCCGGCACTCTGAGATCATTATGAGTTTACTTGGGTTGTTATCATTACCCTATTGTTATAATGCAGCCAATGGTGCAATGGTGCTATACTTGTCCGAGCTGATCCGCAAGCAAACCACCAAAAGGCTTTTTGATACCGCTGTTTTTGTTTGGGAAGTAATGGGGCCGGATGCTTTCAGTAAAAACGGAAGCGCTTTTGAAGAAATTTTAAAAGTGAGGATCATGCATGCGGCCGTTCGTTACTACACGCTTCATAGCGGCAAATGGAACGATAGCTGGGGATTACCCATAAACCAGGAAGACATGGCCGGGACAAACCTGTCATTTTCGCTGATCGTAATTCGCGGGTTACGAATGCTCGGTTACAGCGTTAGCGAGGAAGATCAGGCAGCGTTTATGCATATCTGGGCGGTAGTAGGTTACTTATCGGGCTTAGATGCAGATCTGATCCCCGAAAATTCTAAAATGGCGCAGCAACTTGATAACACTATCAAACGAAGGCAATTCACTGTTTCTGCGCATGGGCAGGAATTAACCGGATCGTTGACCGCTCATATCCTGTCGGTGAATAAAAGTAAGGCGACGGCTAACGATATCCTTGGCTTAATGCGTTACCTGCTTGGAAAAGAAATGGCGGATATGCTGGCGATCAATGCTCCTGAACTGCCCGCTTATAAATTGACGCTGATCAAAACGCTGAACCTGTTGAGAAGCTTTAAGCCGCAGGGAGACGCTAAGCAAAATTACCGGGCGGCTTACGCTGCATTCAAAACTCAAAACCCGGAACTCGCCAAAAGAAACTAAATTTGAAAATTGTCTGTATGCTTAATTTTATAAAAACATGAAATCATACCAACTTATTCACCAACTGATCGATCTTGTAGCCGAACTGGAAAAAGAAAACCAGGGACGGCAAGCGTCTTTGCAGGATTTTGCAGGTTTTTTGCTGAATAAAGTTGGTGACCCTGCCGGTAATACACAGAGTAGTGAAGTTAGGTTCGGCGCTAATGACAGCGCCGCTTTGGATATTGCCTATCAGCTGGATAATAATATTGGTCGCTTGTTTGTTTTTATGAGCCGCTATGCGAAATCTTATATAAAAAAGGCGCTGGAAGGCACACCCTTGCAAACCGCCGAAGATTTTACCGCTTTGGCGATCCTTTTAACACATAGCCATTTGTCAAAAAGTGAACTGATCAGCTATAATCTACAGGAAAAAACATCGGGTACGGAGGTGCTCAGACGTCTGATCGCCCACGGTTTGGTAAGGCAATGGGACGACGAAAAGGATAAAAGAAGTAAACATATTGCCATTACTGATAAGGGAAAAATATTACTATTTCAGGTATTCGAACATACCAGCTATGTGGGTACGATCATCACCGGAAGACTGACGATTGCTGAAAAATTCACGTTGCAATATCTTTTACAAAAACTGGAAAACTTTCATTTGGAGCAATACGAAAAGAAGAGCATTATTAACAAGGAAGACCTTAAAAAAATAGCAGCAGAAATTGCACCGGAATAATGACGAACCTTTAAATAAGCGGGGTATAGCGTGGTCAATGTATCCTTATTCTCTAATATCGCTTTCGCTAACCTGAATCAAATTAAGCACCGTTAATAAGCTTGATTTCAATTTGTTTATGCATTCAATAAGTAATGTATTTACTATCTTTGCGTTAAGATTTGCGTCTCCATTTTCAGGCAAGAAAAAACTGGTGAGTCACGCGGTGAGTCGATTTTTGAAAATCATACAATCGACTGAAGATCAAAAGAATACAGAGACAGGTTCTGAACCCTCCCTCTCCGCTTGTCATTATTCAACAAAGAAGCGCTGTAAATGATTTATTTACAGCGCTTCTTTGTTGTCTTTATCCGGCACTAAAATAAATCGCTTTGCCCTGGTGACCTTCTTATTTTTAAAGCAATTGTTGGATTTTATTGGATTTCTTTTCCCTCAAATTTGCACCAATTGAAATAGCCGTACGCTCAATGGTTAGATAAAGAAAATAGCACATCGCAAATATTCCCACAAAAGCAGGGATAAGAATTAGGATTGGATGATTGAAATGAGCCCTAAAATGCTTGTCGTAGAAATTGAAAATCAGATACAATAAGGGCTGATGAAATAAATATATGCTGTAACTGCATATACCGATTTTAACAATCCATCTTGATAGAACTCCTTTTAAATCAACCTTTTCATTGTGCAATATCCAATCAATAAAAGCGATCCATGAAAATGTAGCTATATATTGTAACAGATAGTTTGCATACAAAAAACTTTTGGCGGCAAATAATATCAGAAATGAAATTAAAGAAATAATAAGCGCGCCCTTTTTGAACACTCGCTTTTTATTAAAAAAAGCCTCCGCAAAATATGCTCCTGCAGCCCAGATGAACCATAATTCAAAAACTGAATTAATGTAAGATACTTTATTGATTAAATCATTGAAGAATATACCCAAGACTAAAACAGCAATCGACAAAGCCAAAATCAATTTAAATGTTGTTTTTATTCCTATTTTATTCCTTAAAAATAAGAAGAAGGGATAAAGCAAGTAAAGTTGTACTTCGAGTGCTAAACTCCAGAAAGAGGCATTTATTGAAAAAAATGTAGAATCAAAGAGGTTATGGATCGTGAAAAAATGAAAAATTAAATCTCTAAAGTTAATATTAGAAAAATCATGACGATTCAATATGATGGTAAAAGTTAATAATGCAAACCAATACGGTGGAAATATTCGCCAAAATCGCTTGCTAAAAAAAGTTGAAGCATTAAAGATTTCCTTATTCTTTAAATATCCTAAATGGATCAGAAACCCACTGATTATTAAAAATAAAGTAACACCGGTAAATCCAAATGCGGATGGTGAAAAATTAAGTATCAGTAATTTAATATTTGGAATATCTATAATTCCATTTTGATCATACTTTGTTATTGGATAGTCAGGAAACAGAACCAGTTAATAATGATAAATAATAACATAAATTATCGCAATGCCCCGTAGAAAATCTATTTTCTGATAATGTTTTTGGCTCGTCATTAAGTAGTCTTGGAATGAATATAAGCGACAACAAATATAATATTTTCAGGGCCACCATCCGGGTAAAACGTATACTCTTTTTAATTCCTCCTTTTTAACCACAACTATAAAGCTTGTAATTATTGAAAATATTACCAATAAATAAGCGCTGCACTAAATGGAAATTACTTCTCCGACCTGAGTTTTATCTTTGTCAGTGGCTTCTTGCGTTGATGTAACATAAAAGTGTTTCTTTATTGTCTTGATATTCGTCAGTTATTAAAATATCTATCGCATCGCATTACATCAGAGCTCACCGCTCTCTATAAAAAAAACCGAACTTTCGTGTCCGGTTTTTCTGTTTTTTACATTGATTACCAACCTGTTTAACACCAATCGCCAAGCCTGGCAAAAAACAATAAAGATGTCTTTTAATTAGCTACGTCGTTGTTTTCAATACCAACCCTGTTTTTATTGATACGGTCACGCAGACCACCAAAATTATAGTTTAGGCTTACGCTGAATGACCTGAAATAGTTGTTGGTTTGATAAACCTGGTTAAAATCCGGACCGAATGTTTTATTAACCACATTACGGTATTTGGTGAAAGGGTTTTTAACACCTCCGGATATTCCGAATTTATTTTTAATGATCTCTTTGTTAAAATTAAAAGCGGTGTAAAAGAAACCATTGGTGCGGCCCTGTAAACCTGTAGGACTATGGCTGTTTACACTAAAGTCGGCATTTAACGCCCAACCATGTTTAAGCCTCACCACGTTTGACAGTGTTGATGAATACATTAAAAGATTATTTTCCACCTTGTTTCCGCTTACATCACCTGCTAACCATAGGTACATGGCATTGCCGTTCAGGCTTACATTATAAACACCTACCGAGTAGCCCAGGTTAAAGTTTAAACCAAAGCTGCTTGATTTACCGGTGTTAGCATAGGTAATCTGGGTAATTTGTGTGTTGGGATTAAAATTAACTACTTGCAAATCCAGGTTATTCATGAACGAGTAATCAAGCCCAAGGTTAACAGATACTTTTTTATTAATTCCGTAACCAAGCTGGATGTCATTTAGTACCACTGGTCGTAAGTATGGGTTACCGGTTACTTCATAGTTAGGGTTTGAACGATCAACGTAGGGGTTAAGCCTGTTAATCCCCGGCCTCCTGATCCTTTGTGAAAAACCAAGGTTCATGCTGCTTTCATTTTTAAACTGCTTGCTTATAGAAACTGAAGGCACTACGTTAAAATAGTTCTGGTCGGCAGTGGTGGAGGTACTTAAAAAGTTTGCACGGATAACTGTTTCTTCAACCCTTACACCGGCATTCACATTCCAGCTGTTTAAATTGATCTGGTAAGAATTATATGCGCTGAAAACGTTTTGCGTATTGGTATATTCATTTGAAAGTTGCGGATCAAGTTCAAACTGGTTATCAGTTGCGTTAAAAGATTTGTATTCAAAATCGCTGCTGTTGTTACGCAATATGGCTTTTAAACCCGCTTCAATGTTTACTCTTTTTACAGGTGTATTGAAATCAACCTGGAAGGTATGTTCTTTAAATTTTTGATGATCGTTTTGTTGAAAATCGGGCGTATCAAAATTAACCTGATCGTTAAAGTCAACATTACCTTTTCTGTCGTTCAAATTGGTGCTGAACAGGTACGAAAAAGTCAGCAATTCATTCTTTTTTGCTTTAAAGGCCATTTCATAGTTAATACCGGCATCTATACCGTAACCGGTGGCTTTTCCGTCATTCAGAAAGCTGTATTGTTCCAAAAGACCTGTTGTACCGTTTAATGTAGATATTTGGCCTGAGTGATCTTTAACCCGGCTGCCATTGTAGTTAAACTGGGCGGTAAGTAAGTTCAGCGTATCAATCTGGTAGCTTAATTCTGTGCCAAAATAGGCTGTTTTGTTATTGGATTTTTGATTGCCTTGTTGCGCAAGTGTGGTAGGTGTTGCACCAGTGGTTTGCCTGTTACTTGAATTATAAGTAGTAGGGTAATCATTAATACTGCCCCCTCCATTAGCCGATATACCAAACTTGCCTGCTTTGGCGGTAAAAGAAGCGCCAACTCCCGGACCACCGGTTGGCCCGCTTTCACTCACGTTTACTGTTCCGTTATAACCGTCGCTCACACGTTTACTTGTAATAATGTTAATGATACCTGCCAAACCTTCGGCATCGTATTTTGAAGGCGGGTTGGTAATAACCTCTATGCGTTCGATGGTGGAAGCTGGAATACTTTTCAGCACCGCCTTAAGATTGTTTTCGAGGCTGCCTGATGGCTTGCCGTTGATCATCACTTTAAAGCTCGAATTACCTTTCAACAACAGGTTGTCGTCGCCATCTAATGACAGGTAAGGTACTTTACGCATCATGGTTAATACGTTGTTGCCTTTACTTTCCGGATCGGCCTTTAAATCATAGGTGATACGGTCGGCCTTACGGCGAACTATCGGCTTATCGGCTTTTATCGACACCTCGGTTAACATGGTGGTTTGATAACCCAGGTTGATTTTGCCAAGCTCCATAACTTTAGATGATGACCTGGTCAGATCAACTATTCTCAATTTCGAGCCATAACCTATTGCGGCTATGCTAATCTTGTAAGACGCAGATGGCAAACCTGAAAAACTGAAGCTACCGTCATCCTTAGTTACAGCAACATTAATCAGTTCGTCGTTCATGCTTTTTATCCTCACGGTTGTAAGTGATAGTGGCTTATGGTCTATCGAATCGGCAATCTGCCCTTTTATCTGGAAGCTGCCATCAGCCGATTGCGCGTAGGTTGTGTTTAGTTGTGTTAACATCACTGTCAATGAGATCAACAGTGGTAAAAAAATTTGCTTAGGTTTCATACGAAGTAGCATTAAGTAGTTATGTTTAGTTAAGGCATGGCAATCCCCGTAAGGATCGCCGTCCTTATTTTTTTAATAGGTTACAGGAAAAAAAGGGAGGATTAAACTGCTCCGGAATTATTGGGGGAGCTTGTTTTTATTTTTGATCAGAAGGTAGTAGATCAGGAAGCCGGCGGCTATGAAAACTGTTTCAACACCATATGGTAACGGAGAATCTTCGGCGCTGTAGGGGATAAACTCAAGTACTATAAACCCAATACCCGCTGTTAATAAAATAATTCCCCATTTAAGTGCTTCATTTCCAAACCCCGAAAGTTGGGCTAAAAATTTGAGGCTCACTTCATCCAGTTTCCCGGCATCAATAATTCTTTTTTTAAGCCGATAGTTGTTTAGCGCAAGGATGAAAATGGCAATCAGTATGAAGAATACTATGATGATTATGAATGGCATTAACTGTTTCATGACTCTGTTGTTTTTAGTTGTTTGATAGAGTAGTCAATAAGAAAAGGAGTTCGGTTGCAATTATTTTTATTTTTTTGAACTTTTTCCTTTTTGCCTGCTCGTTAATTAATTTGTTTTATACACAGTAGTCAATTCAAGTAAGCCACGGGTTGCAATTATTTTTATTTTTTTATAGAGGGGTAATTTACAGGCAATGAAATCCTAATTAATACCAATTAATTATGCCAAAGCATTGCTCAATTCGCGTTTAAACCAAAGGAGTGCTTGCCCGGGATGCTCCAGAACAGCCTTGAACAGCAGCGGTAGCCTTTTAAAAACGTCAATAACCTCCCTATTTAAAAACCGGGAAGTATTATAATGTAACGACACCGTGAAGCCGTTTTTAAAAGCGGCTATCTCGCAATCAACCGGGTAGAAGGGAATATTTGACAGGTATTCGTGCGTGAACAATTTACCGGTATATGTAGAGTGCTTAAACATATCGAGGTTTACTTTAAGCATTGCCGTACAATAATTATCAATATTGGCGGGTAAACCTTTGCGCGGATAATGACGATGCGCCAGGGCTTCGCTATATTTCTCAACAATAAGTTGGTGCAGATCAGAGAAAGATCCTTCATCCGAACCATCTATTTTCAGGTACAATGCAGCTATGAGGTAGCCCACCACTTTATTCAGCTTGTCCGATTCGCGGGTAGACACAGGCATACCAACAATAACCGAATTATTTTGCGTAAGCCACGAAAACCATAGGTTTAAAACAGCTGTTATAAATACAGAAGGGTTTGCAAACTGCTCCCGGTTTGCTTCCATGATATCATTACTAATAAAAACCGTGCATTTACCGGCTTTAAAAAACGCAGGAAGACTATCACCATTAACGGGCACCCTTACATCAAAAACCGGCAGTGGTGCCTTTAACTGCTCAAGCCAGTAAGCCAGGTTATTTTGCCCGATAAGGCTGTTGTTAATATCCTGCTCCCACAAGGCGTAATCTTTCATCTGAAATATCAGCGGGTCCAAAGCAGGCGTTTTATTTCCGGATGCATAAGCGATGTACAGGTTTTGGAATTCTCTTTTCAATATTTCTATCGACAGCGAATCCGCAGCGATATGATCTACAACAAAACCATAAACGTATTTCTGGTCTGCCATTTTCACCAGACAAACCTGGTATACCGGGCCGCTAATAAGATCAAACGAAGTATTAAGTACATTTTCTTTAAGCTGCCCGAGTTTACGTTCGGCGTCTGGCACCTGCGACAAATCAGTATAATCCAGAGCAAGCTTACTATCGGCCGCAGCATGTACAACCTGAATAACATTGCGGTCTTTGAATTTATAAGTAGTTCGCAAACTTTCATGCCGGTGCACCAGTGCTTGAAAAGCCCTTTCAAATGCCAATACATTAACCTGCTCCATAAGCCCGGTTACCGATAAATTATTTGAACGATTGGTTGTAGAGGCAAAAGCCGTCCATTCAACACTTTGGCGTTCGGTAGCGGGGTACTCCGTTAAGGTTTCCAACTCCTCAGGAGCGATGGCAATAATACTTTCCATTAATTCAGTAAAATTATTTTGCATAAAATCCGGTTTAAAAACAATGAGCAGATCTGTATTGTAGCAGCTTACTCAACTTTAACGCTGCCGTACCTTACAATTTTGTCCCAGTTGGTGAGGTTACCTTTAAAGAACCTTAAAAGCATATTTAAATAAACAAACAGCGATAGATGACGCAGAAAGAAGCGCTGAAAAACAGTAAAAAACATTAGCCACGGTCTTTCTTTTGACCTGATCAATATCCACACACAGCTTATAGTATCAATTGCAACGTAACCCAGGTACAAGGGAAACCAATTCATAAAAGCAACCGGCTGCCTGACGTATAAAAAAACCATAAAGTAATCAAGAAGCGGCAGCAGTAGTGGCAAAATAAGACTGTACAACCACACGTAAGGCAGCATCAAAAAAAACAAAGCCTTGTTAGGATGCTGAAACATTCTTTTACTGTATAAAACCAGGATTTGGGCCAACCCCATATTCCATCTTGAGCGCTGTTTAAAAAACATATTCACGTCGGCCGGTGCTTCTGTATAGGCTACCGCCCCCCGGGCATTTTTTATCAGATAATCATGACATAATATTTTCATGGTAATATCATTATCCTCGGTAAGTAAACCTGTACAGTACCCACCAACCTCGTTAACCACCGATCGGCGGAAAGCCCCAATAGCACCCGGAATTACCCATATACCGTTTACAGCTTCAAACATTATGCGCTCGTAATTCTGCCTGGTGATGTATTCTACATATTGCGTAGCCGTAATAATATTGCTCCTGTTTCCCACATTAACATAGCCCGAAACAGCAGCAACCTGGCTATCGGCAAAATGAGGCAGCATTTGTTTGATGATATCCGGCCTAACCATGGTATCGGCATCTATACAAATAATAATATCGCTTGTTGAATGCCTAATAGCCCTGTTAAGCGCATGGGCCTTGCCACTATTTTGCTGTGATATGATCAAAACACGGGGATTGTGTTGGTATACACCTTTAACTGTGTTTAGTCCATTATCTGTAGATCCATCATCAACAACGATGATATTAAAACTGTCGTAATCAACTTTCAGGAGGTTCGCGATAGTATTAACTATCACTTTTTGCTCATTGTACATAGGCACAATGATATCTACAGAAAAATTGGTAGCGATAGCCTGTACAGGCTGGCTTTTTCCGGAAAAATATTTTAAGACATTTAAAATAAGCCAAAAGGTTATTTTCAAGATCAGCATCAGTATAACTAACTGTAATAACATAACAGATAAATGTTTAGGATGATTTATAATGGCAGAGTAGCAGGAAGATAGATAGTGGCGGACTATAAGGATGGTTTATAAATGGACTGCGCATAATGGCTTTCTTTCGCCGGCAAATCCATAATACGGGCAGCAGCGGCAATAACCGAAGCAGCTACCCATCATAATTTAAAACAGAAACGAAGGTTCTAAAGTTACCTGTTCAATTACCTGGTTGCCGCTAAAGGCAAGGTGGCAGCAATAATCGGGATGTACCTGCATTTTTTGAAGCTTCCAATACTCAGCTTCACAGCTGGCCGAATCGCTGCCTATGGAAATGGCTGATAGCGGCAAATGAAAACCTTTACCATTAGCCTTTAATACGGCTTCCTTTTTTGTCCATAATTCATAAAAGTACCTGATAGGATCATTGCTCAACTTTATCTTATCGGCCTCATCATCAACAAACACCCGGTCGAAATTAGAAATATCAATTTCCTGCACCTTTTCCACATCCACACCCAGGCGGGTATTCATTGACATAGCTACCACTACCTGCTTATCGGCATGTGATATATTGAAATCGATAAGATGGTCGATATATGGCCTGAAATACTGATCAAGCCGGATATACTGCAATACATTTTCCGCATACCCCTCCTCAATAAGCATGCGTTTTAATATGACGCGACCACAGGCTCGCTGCAACCTATCCAGCGGGTTTACATATTTAATTATCCTTTCTTTTTCCCTGTAGGTTAAAAGATCAAATAAATGCTGCTCGCTGCCTGCCGTAAGCTTGTCCAGGTCAAAACAAAAAACTTTTAATGTTCCCAGCATAATCAACAGTTTGAAGTTTATTATCAATAATTTCAGCAATGGCATCCAGGTGCCTGTAAATAAAGAAGTGATCGCCCTCAAATTCCAGCAAATCAACAGGGTGGGTTGTTACACGTTGCCAATGCTGAAATTTTATCAGCTCGGCCTCATCGTCAACCCCTTTCAGCACGGTAACTTCAACATCCATTGCGGGTTCCTCAACATAAGTATAGCTGTCTATGGCAGCCAGATCGGCCCGCACTATGGGGCCAAAAAGTGTTTTGAGTTCCGTGTTTTCTAAAATCTCCGGCTGGCAGCCCCCCAATTCACTAAGCACTTTCCAAAACTCATCTTCAGGCAGCAAATGCCAGCCACGTTTGCCTGCCAGACCCGGCGCTCCGGATCCCGAAACAAACAGGTGCATGGGGTACACCTTTGCGTAAGTATATATTCTGCGGCTAAGCATGTACCCAATAAGTGTTCCCATACTGTGACCATAAATGGCGAATTGCCTGCCCTGCCTTACAACAGCCAAAACCTGCACTAACAAATCATTTACAATAGCATTGATATCATCAAGCAAAGGCTCCGGAAACCGGTTACCCCGCCCCGGACATTCCAGTATTACCGTGTCGGCATTTTTAACGAGTGCTGCCAGTCCCTGCAAATTATATGCACTGCCACCGGCAAAAGGAATCATAAAAAGTACCGGTTTTGAATTTGAGTTCATGATGTATTTATTATTTTTTAAGAGGTTAGGTAGAACCTAAAAAATTTCTGAAGCCAGGCCTGCGGCATTTATCGTAACCGTGTTGGTTGTTACAGCATTAACTAAGGCCCGGGCAAGGCAATCGGTTGAGTCGATGAGCTGCATACCCCTCATTGTGTTATCTTTTACCAGCAATGAAAGTTCTGTACAGCCTAAAATGATGGCATCGGTATCGCGTGCTTTGAAAAAGGACAGCGCTTCATCAAACAACTTATAAACCTGATCAGTAACTACTGAATGACTGGCCTTAAGCCCCCATGTTTCGTGATAAATCATACGGTGGATGACATTATTTTGAAAACGAAGATCGGGCAGCACTACGTCATAACCCATACCTTTTAAAATTTGCTGGTATAAGCCGGTTTCATAGGTACCGTTGGTAGCCATTAGCCCAACACGCTTTACCTCCGGATAATTTGATTTTATAAAAAGGCAGGTTTCGTTGGGCATATGAAGCAGTTTTACATCAACTTTTCTTTTAAAAAGCTCCTCTTCAATAATATCATATATTAAGGCCGAATGAGATGTATTGCAGGCTATGCCTACAACACCGGCACCTGTGATTGCCAGTTTCTGAATTATTTTAACAATGGCATAAGCCGGATTTTCTGCGGTGATACCTTTAAGAAAAGCTGTCCGGTCTGTAATTTCTGATGGGAATGACATTACCACAACCGGAAGGTGCTGCTGATCTGTACTGGCGCGGGTGTTACATATAACCCGCTCAAACAGTGCATTTCCGGCCCGTGGCCCCATGCCACCTACAATACCGATAGTTGGGAGCTGATTTGATAGCATGACTTTGAAAGTTTAGATTTAAGAGAATAAAAGCCCTTCAGAAACAGGCTTAGATTAAGCGGGTGTTTAGATAACAGGAATTCTTTCCTTCTCGTAAACTTCCATTTGCCCCTGGTTCATTTTGTACACACAGTCGGCAACATCAAAATACTGGTCATCGTGCGTAATGGCAATAACAATTTTGCCGGAAGCGCGCATTTGAGGCAACAGGGTATGATAAAAGAATTTACGATAACCGGGATCCTGATCGGCAGCCCATTCGTCAAAAAGGTATACTGGCGAATCTTCCAGGAAACATTGCAGCAGCGCCAACCGCTTTTTTTGCCCCCCCGACAAGTTAAGCGTACTAAACCGGCCATTCGAGATACTCACCTTATCCGTTAAACCCAATAGTTCAAGATATTCGGCAATTTTTTCAGTCTTACCCTCAAAGTTTATGTCATACATTTTTTCAAATAAAAATGCCGGGCTAAAAATTGCCGAGTAATATTCGCCCAACGGCGTATTTGATGCTTCTTCACCATCAATCAGTATGTTGCCACTATCGGCCTGGTAAAGACCGGTTATTAACTTGGCGAGGGTTGTTTTGCCACTACCGTTACCACCAATAATAAATATGATCTGACCTTTATAAATTTCGAGGTTCACCGGACCTACGCTAAACATACCCGCGTCATTCTGATATTGAAAGCAAAGGTCACGGATCTCCATGGTATCAATTGTTGATTTTGAAGGCAATTCGGTTTGTTTGCCAACAGTAGCTGACGGGATCTGATCGATAAAGTCTTTTATCCTGTTCCATGCCACCCTAACCTGCAAAATAACAGGTACCGAGTTAAGTATGGAGTTGATTGGCCCTATCAGATACAATAATATTACAACAAAACTGCTTATGGTATAAACCTGTATCGATGGGAAAAACTTAGGGAAACCAAAAGCTACTACACCCAAAATTACTATGAGCAATGTTTCACCAATTAAAAACACATTTACAAAGCGTACGCTTGCCTTCGTTATTTTTTCTTTATAAAATCCGGCCGATTGTTGCAGGTCTTTACCATAGTCTGTTTTCTTGCCACGTTTCAGGCTTAACTCCTTGAAGCCTTCTATCATATCGCTTGCCAGCGACATAAACTTGTTCTGGCTATCGCGGGCTTGTTCAAAAAACACGTTGTTACTGGCGCCTGCAAAGTAATATATTATCAGAATGGCAACAATTAAGCCCACCGTAAGCAGGGTTGCCCAAAAAGCTATACTTGCCAGGTAAACAAAGGCTCCTATAGCGGTTATTAAATTGGTGATCAAAACAATAAACACATTCGTCGACTCGCCGATGACGCTAACATCATCATTAAGGGCGGTATATATATTCCCCTTTCTTATCTTCTCAAATTTTTGGTAAGATGTGTTCAGGATTTTATCAATGATCTGTGATTTAAGATCATAAGTTAAACCGCGTGAAAACTTAATAAGCTGAATTTGAACATAACGGCGCCCGGTTAAATAGAGTAATGATACCAAAACATAGTAAAACAACAGGTAGCGCAAATGCACTGTGCTGTTAAGTGAGGAAGTGATCAGTACCACTACAATCATATTGGCAAAACCGGCCATAATCCCCAGTAAAACCAGCATTGGCGCTTTACCCTTAAATTTATTTACGCTCGGATATAAAAGGCTTAACGCGTACGAAACGAAACTAATTGTAACAGCAGCCGCCAAACCAATCAAACAAACAGGCAAACTATAGGGGCTCCATACAAAGATAGCACTCCAGGTAAAGCCCGCTGATGCAGTTGGCAGTAAATAGATGGCATAAGCAAAGGGTATTAAAATCAATAGAAATTTTAAAAGCGAAACCGGTACAGACCGTTTAAAACCCTCATAAATGCGGTTCCTCTTCCTGATATCTATAAGCAGATAACCCAGGTAAATAAAATTAGCACAGATATAAAGCACCAATGCTAATGATACTATTGCATAACCGCTATCGCCGCCATCACCAGGATCATAATCTTTTGCCGGATCATCCCCTGCCGCCAGTTTAATGACCTTGTTGCCTAAATAAGCAGTGAAATTAGACGATGCATTGGCAAGGATTACAACACCTGTTTTTGCCGGTTTGCGAAAAGCCATATAAGCGGTAAAGCTGGGATTAAAACCATCGTGATTAATTTCTGAGCTGCCATCCAGCAATACATCCCAGCCCATGGCGTATGAGCCCATATCATGCAGGCCAACGGTTTCGTCGCGCTGATGGGTAAGCAACATACTGGGGTACAGACTTGTTGGTTGTAAACCCATCTGCAGCTTCAACCACCTGCTCATGTCCAGGATATCAGAAATAACATAACCTGCGGCATTGTTGCCCTTAAATACGGGCGGCTGGAAAGGCCATGCCGTTAAAAAACCCGATTTGTAACCCGTAGCCAACAATTTACTATATACCGGATAACCTATTTGTGTATGCCTTAACTCAAGCTTATCTATTACATTTTTTTGCACATAGGTTTCAAAAGGCTGCCCGCTAACAGTTTGCACAATTAAGGCCAGTATATCATAGTTTATGGTTGCATATTCAAACTTTTTACCGGGCAAACGGTCAAGCTTTTGATGGTTAATGGCACAAACAGTTTTATAAAGAGCATCCGCGCCATTCAACGGTTGTATAGCACTTATCGAGCTCCAGGGGATACCGCTTGTATGATGTATAAGATTACTTACCAGCAACCTTGCGGGTTTACTTTTATACTGCACAGTAAACCATGGTAAATAATCAGTTACCGGTGCATTGGGATTTATGCGGCCCTCGCTTATCAGTTCGGCAGCAGCCAGGGCGGTAAAGGCTTTTGAACATGATCCTATTTCAAATAAAGTATTACTGCTTACCTTAACATTATCATGTACATTGGCATAGCCGTAATTACGTATAAATTCCTGCCCGTTAATGATGAGCGCCATGCTTAAACCCGGAATGTTACCGCGTTTCATAGCCCGAGCCACTTCTTCATCTGCTTGCTTCAGAATTTCCTGCACAGGCTTTTTTTGGCTAAAACCAACCTGGCAAAGCAGTAACAGAAGGCCAACCAGCGCAAATGCTTTTTTTATTGTAGATGACAACATGTGATTAAACTTGAAAAATGTGATAGAAAATCAGGCAGACATGGCCACCAGCACACGGCGGCTACCCGTAAATGAATTGCGGCCATGGCTCATCAATTCATTATCAACAATCAATAACTCGTTGGTATTCCAGGCGGGCGCGATGGTGCACGTTTCGATAGTTTTTAATATGGCCTCAACAAAATCTTTGGAGATCTCCTTACCATCGGCAAATGATACATACATCGGAAAGCTGCTGGTTTCTCCATAAATAATTTCCAATGTCTCAAACATCTCGGCACCAAGGTGCAGCGGGTGAAACTGGTCAATTTGATTAAACCATACCTTTTGCCCCGTATATTGATGACCCAATACGCCCTTGCTAAACTGCTTTAACTTCAGGTTATTCAGCCAGCCCCATTCGTACTTGACATTATACGCGTTCAAATGCTTTTCAACTTCTGCTTTGCTTTCGGTCTCAAATGTGGCCTGCCAGCTTGGCCCCATCCCCTCCCCTGCATGCAGGTTACGGATGTAGCAAATGCCACGTGTTTCTATCTCTTCAATAATGGAAGGATGCATAGCCCTGTAAATGTCACCACTGTGGGCTAAAAGCGTTTCGCCACCGGTTTCAGATGGGGTAATGCAGCTAAAAAAAAGCTTGCCCGGCCATTTTGCCGAATAGGAAAGCTCATTATGCATGGTTATTTTTTGGGATGCATCATACTCTGTAGAAGTATAAACATTACCCGATAGTTTGATTCGCGGTGAGTTTCCATCAATATAGTTCATAAATTTTGAGGAGATAGAATCAATTATGAGCTGGAAATCATCAGCGCCATTAATGCTAACCCCCTGAAACTTTATGGCCCCGGTTGTATGAAGGCTGTGATCAAACTCCGCTTTATTTGTATTATAGTAACTAATAAAATCCTGTGGAGTAAGCTGATTTAATTTGATATGCACTGGCGCAGTGCATTCTGTGATTTGTTGAACAGACATGTTTTTTATTTTTTGTTTGGTAAATAATCGGTGGAGGTTGTTGTGACTGGTGTTAAGAAAACCGGATAGATTTTATCCGGGTTGTGCCCGAGTTAAAATTAAGACGAAGCGTTTGCCGACCGGGCTTGAGCTTAACCTCCACTATTTTATAAACCCAATCACCTGATGGTTTAAGTGCCGATTTGAAACGGGTGAACTTAGTGTTATTGATCACCAACTCAAACGTGCCATTGTTATCATCGTTAGCCACATAAAGGTGGAGTTTGTAAGTACCCGGCTTCGAGATCACCATATTGTATTCAAGCCAGCTGCCCGCGCCTCCGCTCACATTTGGAAGCGGATCTTTTTTGTTGCTATCATCAACATCTATCCCTCTCATGGCCGAGTAGTTGGTAGCATACAGCACCTGGTTTTTGTTGATGTGGGTAGTTATTTTACTGTGCGCTTTGGCTTCGTTTACCTTTTTGCGGTACTCATCAATATCTGGTTGGATATCCCATAATTTAAAATCCAATTGTTTGGCCCGCTCATATTCAGCAAGTGCACCTGTGTAATTATCATTTTTATCGTACAGGTCACCCATAAGTAAGTGTGCGTAGGCCGATTGGGGGAAAAAGCCAATGTTTGAACCAAGCAGCTGTTTTGCAATAAGTGTATCCTGGTTTATAAATAGTTTCCCGAGCTGGTTAAGTGTATTGATCCCCAGGCTATCTGCAGTATGCAAACGGTTAGCTTCTGCAAACATCTGTTTTGAACCGGCTGATTTATAAACATTCAACAGCGTTATGGCCTTGCTTGGATACTGATCAACAGAAAATTGCTGATAATAGTCGGTTATGTCCAAACCGGCAGTCATTTCGTTAACGCGGCTGGTTATTATTTTACCCAAATCGCTGTTAGTTAAAAATACAAGCCCGCGTTTATGGGTTGTTGAATAAAATATCTGAGCTTTAAAGCCTGGGTTACTTCCCCCATGCCCAATAATAGTGTCTGTACCGGTGTGTATAATTTCAAAACCGGTACCATAATAATACGGTGTGCTGGCACTACCTGTATGTACAACAGGTTTCAAAATCTGGTTGACACTGTTAGCAGATAACTTGCCGTTAGAAAAAATATTCAAAATAAGATTAGCATAATCTTTAGCGGTAGTGCTAACCCCACTTGAAGCTACCGACTCGTAGTTTTTCCATTTGCCAAACTCCTTCCCGAAATTATCATGACCGGTTACAAAGTCGGCGGGAAGGGTTGTTACTGTTTTGCCAACCGTGTCATTTTTAAATTTAACGTAAGTGTTCTGAAGGTTAAGCGGCGTTAAAACCATGCGCTGCATATAGGTGTCATAAGGCTCTTTTACAATAGCTTCAATTGCGGCGGCAAGATAGTTGTAACCAAGACTGGAATAGTTGAATTTTGCCCCCGGCTGGCTTATGATATCCATTTGATGCGAGTTATTTTCATTTGGCCAGTCTTCAAGGCCCGAACTATGACTTAAGATCATCCGCGGCGTGATCAGCCTGTAACGGGCATCATGGTCAAGCATAGGGCCCGGCTCCAGGTATTGATAAATAGGCTTATCAAGATCAAGTTTGCCCTGATCAACCAACTGATAGGCAGCATAAACCAGGAAGCTTTTTGACAAGGAACAGGCTTCAAATACCGAATTATTACCAGCCGGTGTATTTGAGCCCAGCGATTTAACTCCATAGGTATTAAAGTAAACAATCTTTCCCCGATCAATAATTGCCAGTGACACGGCAGGGATACCAACCTCTTTGATCATGCGGTTTATTTCGGTATCAAAGCTTTGCTGGTTAATAACTTTATTATTTACGGTAAAATTGTTGTTTACCTGGGCGTTTACCGCCAGGCCGGATAAGATCAGGCATGTAACAAAACATCCCCAAACAGAAATTTTAGGTAGTTTAAAAATGATCATACTGGTTAGTGTTTATGGTTATTGAATTGGTAAGCCGCTTTAGCAGCAGCCGAAGAATTGTAAGTAAGGATCGCTAAACCGGGCCCTATACGGGACAGTAAAGGCTTATTCCGGTTAGCTGATCCTTGATAAGTTATGCCAGACTTAGGTTAGTTAAGCGTGGCTTCGATAGGTGCCAGGTCGGCAGTTAACAAATACTCTGAGCTTACGAAACTTTTTTGTATATCGATATAAGCAGCAGTAGCCCTGATGGTTGGCTTTATAAAAAAGTCCTTCAGCGGAACTTTAACATCAAGCGCCTCAAATGCTTCGGTTACAAATGACATGGCATTTAACGAGTGCCCGCCTATATGGAAAAAGCTTGTTTCCACCCCTATTTCACCCTCGTTGATACCAAGCAGGCCGGCCCAGATTTTTACAAGTACAGCCTCCGTTAAAGTTTCGGGCCCTTTGTAAACATGCAGCGTTGCAAATTCCGGATCGGGCAGGGCATGTGTATCAATTTTACCACTGGCATTGCGCTGTACCGCGTTCAGGTGGATAAAGAACGACGGGATCATATAATCCGGCAGCGACGTAGTAAGGTGAGCTTTCAGATCTTCGGCAGGTATTTCGGCACCGGCAACATAATAAGCAATCAGGTAGTTATCCTGTTTGTATTGTTTGGCTGTTACTATAACATCGGTAATATCCTTATGTAAAGCCAGGCTTGTTTCTATCTCACCCGGTTCAATACGAATACCCCTTATCTTAATCTGCTTATCTTTTCGGCCTAAAAACTCAATGCTGCCATCTTCTCTCCACTTACCAACATCGCCGGTTTTGTACATGCGATTGCCGGTAACAGGGTTTTGCACAAACTTTTGATTTGTTAACAATTCGTCTTGCAGGTAACCTATGGCCAGGCCTTCTCCGGATACGCAAATCTCTCCCTGTAAACCTACAGGCACCAGGTTGTTATACTCGTCTAAAATTAAAACCTGTTTATTTCGGATAGGTTTACCAATAACCTGGGCATCGTCAGGGTTACTTATTTTATGATAAGTAACACAAACCGTTGTTTCAGACGGGCCATAGGTGTTGTACACCGGGCAAACATCCATCAAATTACTTATATATGCTGGTTTAAGTACATCGCCGCCGCTAATGATGGCCCGCAGACCTTTTAAATAAGTCGCCTTGCGGTTTAACTCATTCAGTATTAATGGTGTTGTGCTTAGTATTGTGGCCTGCTCATCCCGTATCAATTCGGCCAGGTCACCTATGCTGAAGTTATTTTCAATCAGCATAACTACACATGCGCCGTTGGTAAGTGCCGGAAAAATCTCCTCAATGGAGGTATCAAAAGTAAAGGCCGACATCTGGATAACCCTGTCATGAGGACCAACCTCAAAATACTCGCTAAAGGTGCCGGTATAATCGGCGAGCGCACTATGACTAATCATAACTCCTTTAGGCACGCCGGTACTTCCGGAGGTAAATATCACGTATGCAAGATCATCTAAACTGATATTCTTTTCAGGATTAGCTACAGACATGTGCTCAAACTCGGTTGCCGAAGCAAGGTTAATGATGTTTACACCGGCATGCGCTGTTGCATCAAATGCCGAATTAATGATCATTGTTTTTGCATCGCACTCTTTCAATATAAACCTTAATCTGTCGGCAGGGCACTTTTCAGGATCGATGCAAACAAACGCCGAACCTGATTTTAAAACTGCCAGCATAGCAATCACCATTTCGGCCGACCTATTCAGATACAATGCCACAATATTGTTTTTTGAGGCAGATGTATTGGCAAGCAGGTAATTGGCCAATTTATTAGCCCGTTCCTGTAATACCTTATAGGTGAGCGACTGTACACCAAACTGTAATGCAATTGCAGCCGGCGTTTTTTCAACCTGTAGGTCAAACCTGTTAACAACATTATCAAAGTCGTTAACTAATGGTTGTTGCGTATTAAAGTTGTTAACTATTTGTAATTCTTCCGCCTCTGAGGCAAGTGTTATTCCGGCAATCCGGATATCATGCTTGCTTGTGATTTGAGTGATGATATTTTTGTACCAGGCAGCATAACGGTCAATAGTGTCTTCTTTAAACAGTTTGGTACAGTATTCAAAGTTTAAGGTAATAACGTCGCCAATTTCTTTAGCGGTAAGTGTAAGATCAAATTTCGACGATACGTTTTCCCAGTTTATGGTTGTAAAATTTAAACCGGGGATGCTTACAGGCGCAGGTTCAAAATTATGCAGCATGAATACCACATTAAACAAGGCGTTTTGGCTCATATCTCTTTGTACATCGCCAAAATCAAGTGTCATGCTAAAATCAAAGCCCTGGTTTTCAAAGCACTCCAATGTTTGCTTTTTTACTTTTTTCAAAAACTCATTGTATTGAAGCGATGCCTGCGGTTTGTTACGCAACGGTAGCGAGGATAAAAACATCCCCAGCATCTGCTGCAGGTCGTCATGATTACGGCCACCGGTTGTTGTTCCTACTACAATATCATCCTGCCCTGTTATTTTACTTAAAAGGATGTAATATGCCGACAGTAAAACCATGAACAGGGTTGTCCCCTGCTTTTCGGCCAGTGCTTTTACCGTTTTGGTTTCATCAGGGCTCAGGTTAAAGTCAACTGTTTTGCCTTCATGGCTCCTGATCAGCGGGCGGTTATAATCGGTAGGTAGATTTAAAACCGGTATACCGCCGCTAAACTCGTTCTTCCAGAAGTTGCGTTGTTTCTCTTTAACTAACTGCTGATCGAGGCTATTTTGCCAATCGGCAAAGTCTTTATATTGCAAACGGAGTTCGGGCAATGCCTCTTCATTATACAAGTTTGCAAAATCCCTTATCATGATGCCACTTGATATACCATCAAATACAATATGGTGGATATCAACCATCAGGTAATGTTCGTTTTCATTAACTTCAACAAGTCCGGCTCTGATCAATGGTGGTTTGGTGAGGTCAAATGGTTTTATCATGCCTATAAGAAACTGCTGGGTTTCTTCGTAGCTATTGGCCTTGAATATTTGTACTTCAAACTTAATGTCCTTATGAACTATCTGCACAGGTTCCTTGTCAATCAAAACAAACCCTGTTCTGAAAACCTCATGCCTTGCAATAAGGGTTTCTATCACCTTAATGAGTTTGGCTTTATCCAGGCTACCTTCCATTTTAACAACTCTTGGCATGTTGTATGCAAGAAACTCGGTATCGTACTCATTTAAAAAGTAAAGGCTTTTTTGCACCGGCGTAGTAGCATAATAAGGCTTTTCGGGCGCGCGCTCAATGGCAACATAACTGGTTTTATCTGTGTTATCTATAACCTTGGCCAGCGTATGTATGGTATCATGTATAAAGGCTTGCTGTAATGATAATTTCACCTGCAAACGTTTCACTATTTTGCTGATCATTGTCATAGCCCTGAGGGAGTTTCCGCCAAGCTCGAAGAAGCTTTGATGGATACCGATAACCCCGGCATCAAGCTTCAGCACTTCGCCCCATAACGATACCAGCATCTGCTCTGTTTCTGTTTCTGCTTCCGCATAATCCCCCGATCGGCTGATCTCCGGTGCTGGCAAAGCTTTCCGGTTCAGCTTCCCGTTCATCGTTACAGGCCAGGCTGTTAATTGTACAAAATAACCCGGTACCATGTACTCCGGCACTTTCGATCCCAGGTGCTTCCGCAGTTCTTCTGCTCCTATTTCTTCCGGCGCTACATAATATGCCACCAGTACCTGATCGCCCGATTGTTCCTTTACCATAACCACACTGTCTGTTACGCCTGCATGGTTCGATAAATGTACCTGGATCTCTTCCAGTTCTATCCTTAGTCCGCGCAACTTTACCTGGCTGTCTATCCTGCCCAGGTATTCGATATTTCCATCATCCTGCCAGCGGGCCAGATCGCCCGTATGGTACAGCCTTTCCCCGACAACGTTTCCCTCCTGCCTGAATTTCTTCTCCGTCAGTTCCGCATTGTTCAGATAACCCCGCGCTACACCTACTCCTGCTATGCACAGTTCTCCGGCTACGCCTATAGGGCAGATATTCCCGTATTGGTCCAGGATATACAGCCTGATATTGTCTATCGGTTTGCCGATAGGGATGGACTGCGGCACTCCTTTGCTGTAGTCGCATTCGTAATATGATACGTCTACCGTGGCTTCTGTCGGACCGTAAAGGTTGATCAGCCTCGTGCCGTAAAGGTTGCCGATCTGTTTGCCGAACTGCTCGGCATGGCCGTATTGAAGCGCCTCACCACTCGTGAACACCTGTCTCAGGCTCCTGAGTTTATGTTCTTCTTTTTTGCTTTCTTCCTCTTCTGCCTGTACCTGCAGGAAGTGGCTCAGCATCGATGGCACGAAGTGCATCGTGCTTACCTGTTCCCTGCCAATCACTTCCTGAAGCACGGTTGCTTCTTTCTCTTCTCCCGGTTGCAGCACCACCAGCGAGGCGCCTGTCAGCCCCCACCAGAACAGTTCCCATACCGATACATCAAACACCACCGGTGTTTTTTGCAACAGCACATCTTTTTCTGTTAGCGGGTATGCCGACTGCATCCACATCAGCCTGTTCACTACCGAATGGTGCTCGATCATGACACCTTTCGGTTTCCCTGTCGAGCCTGAAGTATAGATCACATACGCCAGGTCGCTCCCTTTGATCCTGGCCGGGTATTATTATTTTGACTGATCTTGCTTTGGATAAGTTCCTCTTCGCTGTCCAGGTCGATATAATCTGCTTTGTCTTTGAGCTCTGCCCGGATATATTTCCCCCGGCTGATCACCTGCCTGATCCCTGAATCTTCCAGTATCGTGGCGATCCTGTCTACAGGGTAGTTCGGGTCCATCGGTACATACGCGCAGCCTGCCTTCAAGATCCCGTATATCGCCGGGATCAGCTGCGCTTCCCTTTCCAGCAGCAGGCCGATCAGGTCACCCTGCTTCGCTCCTCTTTCTTCTGCCAGGTACCGTGCGTATGCGTCCGACAGTTCATCCAGTTCCCGGTAACTTAATATTTCGTTCCCGTATTTTACTGCCCTGGCTTCCGGCTGTTGCCTGGCCTGCTCCCTGAACAGGTCCATCACATTTCCTTCTTCCGGATAGTTTTTTGTGGTTTGATTAAACGTTTCCCTGATCGTGTTTTCTTCCGCTAATGATAAGAGTTTGATGTTCCCGATCTCCTGCGACGGGTCATTCAGCACGCTGGCTATGATGTTTGTAAAATAGCCTGCATAGCGTTTGATGCTTTCCGCTTTAAACAGCGAGCTGGCATATTCCAGTGCAAAGCCCAATATCCCGTCTTTTTCCTGGCAGCTCAGCAGCAGGTCGAACTTCGAGATCGTATGCGCCTGTTCATAGCCGCTCAATTCTATCCCTGCTGCCGACAGCGTCCCGCTTGCATAGTTCTGGAACACGAACATCACATCAAACAGCGGGTTACGGCCCGTATCCCGTTCCAGTTTCAGGCTGTCTACCAGTTCTTCATACTGGTACCCCTGGTTACTGAACGCTTCAAGCGTGTTTTCCCTCGTACTTTCCAGGTATGCCTGAACGCTTTGGGTGCCCTTTACCTGGCTCCTTAACGCCAGTGTATTGACAAACATGCCCGCCATCTCTTCCAGTCCCGCATGTTCCCGGCCCCCGCTTGGCGTACCGGTCACAACATCTTCCTGGCCGCTCAGCCTGCTGAGCAGGATATTCCAGCAGCTCAGCAGTACCATGAATACGGTACTTCCTGTTGCTGCTGCCAGTGATGCTACTTGTTTTGTTTCTTCCGCGTTCAGCATAAATGAAACGGCGCTCCCCTGATGGTCTTTTACTACCGGGCGGGCATAGTCCTGCGGTAATTGCAACACCGGGATTTCGTCCGAAAACTGTTTTAACCACCATGCCTTTGCCTTTGCGCCATGGCTGCTCTGCTGCTGCCATTCCGCGTAATCTTTATATTGCAGTACCGGTTTTTCCAGTTCTTTCCCGCCGTAAAGCTCCATAAAATCCCGGATCAGGATCTCCTGCGAGATCCCGTCGGTAATGATATGGTGCATATCCAGCACCAGCAGTTCTTCGCCGGTATCTACCCTGATCAGCCCGGCACGCAACAGCCTGTCCCTGCCCAGGTCAAATGGCCTGATCTGACTGCTGATGCAGTTGTTCAGCTCTCCTGCCGTGCAGCTGTATGCCGCCATCCTGAATTCTTTGTATTCGCTCCCGATGATTTGTACTACCTGCTCGCCCAGACGCTCAAAGTTTGTCCGCAGGATATCGTGACGGTTCAGCAAGCCTTTGAATGCCTGTTCCAAGCGTGCCTGGTCTGCCTTGCCTTTTATCCTGAATACATTTGGCATATTGTAGGTCACCGAGCCTTTATCGAATTCCTGTAGCAGGTACATCCGTTTCTGGGCCGAGGATAACTTATAGTAAGGCCGGGTTCCTGCATGTGGGATCTGGTCGCCTTTTTTGCCTTGTACCCGCTCTGCAAGCAGCAATGCCTGCCCGCGCACGCTCGGTTCTCCAAAAATCTCTCTCAGCTCCAGCTCTGCTCCTGTTTGTTTCCGTACCTGGTTTACCAGGCTGACAGCTTTCAGCGAATTGCCCCCCAGTTCAAAGAAACTCCGTGTAGCACCGATCAGTTCCTGATCTATCCGCAGTACTTCTGCCCAGATCCCCGCAAGCTGTTCTTCCAGCGCACCCTCCGGCTTCGACTGGTTGGCTTCGGCCTTTACTTCCGGCTTAGGTAGCTGATCTGCCGCCAGTTTACCGTTCAGCGTCAGCGGGAAACTTTCCAGCTGTACATAGTAGGACGGTTGCATGTATTCCGGTAGCATCTGCTTGAGCTCCCGCCTGATCGTGTCTGCTTCGGCTGCGCCTGTGTAGTACGCCACCAAATAGTCTTCGCCCTTATCATGCCACAGCTTTACATGCGCTTCCTTTACTTCGCCCAGCTTCTCCATCGCTCCTGATACTTCCTCCAGCTCGATCCTGAAACCCCGCAACTGTACCTGCAGGTCTTTGCGGCCTTTTGTATAATAGCGTACCTTCGGGAGTGAATACTGCAAGGTCACCCGTTTTGTACATCAGCTCTCCCGGTTTAAACGGGTCGGCTATAAACTTATCTGCCGTAAGCGTTTCGTTGTTCAGGTAGCCCTTTGCAAGACCTTTGCCTGCTATATACAATTCACCAATCGCTCCGGTTACTACCGGTTGGTTATCTTTATCCAGTACATAGATCCTTACTCCCGCTCCCGGGATACCGATAGGTACAGAACCATAATGATCTGCTTTGTTATAACGGTGGATCATGCACCCTACCGTTGCTTCTGTAGGGCCGTACTCATTATATTGTGCTACACGGCCGTCAAACAGCTCATCTATGGCCTGCGCCAGATTGCTTTCCAGGTCTTCTCCTCCTATGATCAGCGTTTCCAATTTACTTGCCGCTAAATCTTCCCTGCTATAGTTGTCCCTAATCAGTTTCAGGTGCGAAGGCGTGAGCTTTAATACCGTCGACAGGTTATCTTTCAGAATCTTATCAATCTGCAGCCCGCTCTCTACCCCACCATACAATACAACGGTATTGCCTGATAACAGCGGTGTAAAAATAGAGGTGATCGTCAGGTCGAACGCGATGGATGAATACAGCGGGAATACTGCCGGTTTACCCTGCACATATTCTTTATCAGCCCAGCTTATATAATTATACAACGATGCATGGCTGATCATGACCCCTTTAGGCGTTCCGGTTGAACCTGAAGTGTAGATTACGTAGGCCAATCCTTCTGCTCTTGCTTCGTTGATGGCATCGGCAGGACTGTTTTGAACCTCATGCCATTTAATATCCAGGTTCAGTAGCAGGGTACTCCCTGCTGCTATCTTATCCGCGTAGGCTGATGAGCTTATGACCAACTGCATGCCCGAACCGGCTATCACCGAATTGACCCTCGTGGCAGGCCATTGTACTTCCATGGGCACAAATGCTGCACCGGCTTTCAGGATACCCAAAAGCACAGTGAGCAATCGTTCTTCGCGGTTTAATAGTACACCGATAACATCCCCGTTTTTTACACCTTCTTTGTCCCGAAGATAAGCTGCAAATCGGTTGGATGCCGCGTCGAGTTCGGCGTAACTGAGCGCATTACCGCTCAATAACTGTACACTATGCGCACTATATTTTAAAGCCGCCCCTGCAAAATGGCTGATCAATGTTGAGTTTCCGCTATCCATCGCAGGGACATCGTTAAACCTGTCCTGCTCTGTAATCGCCTCTGATGCTGTTTGCAAGCTAATGCCAGATAAAATATCTGATGGATGGCTTGCGCACAATTGCTCAAGCACATTTGTAAAATGCGCAGCGGCATTTTCTATAATATAAGGATGAATAGCAGTTGGCTTATACTTAAACTTCACCGTCATTTGCGCTGCCGGGATAATAGTGAGGGCAAGATCATAATGAGTTTGCTCAAAAAACTCCGAACCTGTGATCCTGAATACCCCATCGTTTGCCGGGGCTTTTTCAATCTGTTCAGAAACCGGGTAGTTCTCAAAAACCATTATATGGTTAAAAAGCTGCCTGTTTCCTGCTGCCCGGGTTTGTACATCCTGCAATGGGATATAATGGTGTGGCCCGCTATTACTCGCATCATTCCTGATCTGTTCGAGGATAGCTTTGATCGTAGCGTTTTTATCCGTTTTTATCCGTACGGGCAGCGTGTTAATGAATAAACCTATCATTTCATCGATGCCGTCAACTTCGGTTGGCCTTCCTGACACTACCAATCCAAAAACAGTATCGTTAGTGTTATTATATTTCGACAGCAAAATAGCCCAGGCCAGTTGCATTACATGGCTCACCGTGCCTCCATATCTGCTCGCCGTTTTATGTAGCTTACGGGTCAAATCTTCTGACAGGAACAGATCTTTGTGCAAGGCATCTGTTTTTCGATTTCCAGGTAGTTGAAACAGATCGGGCAGCCCCGTAGGCGATGTCAAATCTTTTAAATAATTGGCCCAGTAAGATATTGCCTGATTACGGTTTTGATTTTCATACCAGGCTATATACTCCGAATAGGGTTTTGCCCGTGGCAATTGTAATGTGTGGCCGCTAAGCAAACTTTCATACACGGCTAAAAACTCTTTTAATATAATGCCCATGCACCAGCCATCCATTAAAATATGATGATGACTTAATACCAGTATATGCTCATCGCTACCAGCGCTAATTACCTGGATGCGAATAAGCGGGCCATTTTCAAGGTCAAAGCCCTGCGCTCTGTCTGCTGCTAAAATATCGGCTATATCGTTTGATGCTAATTCATCGACATCGGAGAACAACACATTTAGCGGGCGTTGTTTAAAAACTACCTGAACGGGACGATTAAAATCCCGAACCCTGAAAACCGTACGTAAAACCGCGTGCCGTGAACATAAAAGCTGAAAAGTTTGATCCAGGTAAGCTTTATTCAACTTTCCGGAAAGGGAAACAGCAGCCTGTTCAAAATAAAACTGTTCACCGGGCTCAAGCAGGGCGTGAAATAACAAGCCTTCCTGCATTGGTGAAAGTGTATAAACATCCTCTATATCGTTCAGGGCGGGCAGCAGCTTTAACTCCTCCGCCGAAAGTTGTTTAAAAGAAAAGTCAGAAGCTGTAATTACCGGGTTTGTAACAGCATTGCAATGATTAATAATATCGACAAGGTACTTTTGATAGCTATTAAAAAATAGCTCCATCTTTTCTGCATCATATTGCGCGGTACTGAAAGTGAAGCTCATTTCAAGCTCTTCGTGCATGATCATACCTAAAAACTCCCACTCATAAAAGCGGGTTTCGGTTAACCCTATAGTTTGGTATGGCTCATTATTGTTTAATATAGAAAAATTCCTGCCTGAAATATCTGTATCAAACTGGCCTAAATAGTTAAAGCAAATATTTGTGCACAACTCTCTTGCGTTTGATTGAGCCTGGCGGTTAAGCAAGTAGCCATGTAAAAACTCAGGCGACTTTCTTAAGGCGTCTTTTACGTTTGTCACGGCATCGGCTATTGTGCCTTTGCCTATATTTAAATGAATAGGATAAAACGCGGTGAACCAACCCAGGGTACGGCTAATATTTATGCCCCGAATAGAATCTCTTCCATGGCTTTCAACATCAACAACAAGGCTATCTATATCAAACTCCCGGCTGCATGCTAATGCCAGAGCGGTCATTAAAATATCATTGATACCGGTGTTATAAGCAAAACCTGTTTGTTCTGTTAGCTGCCTGGTTAACTCTTTATTTAAGCTGAATTTAATTGTGCGGGCATCCTGTATACGGTTAGTTCCACCAGGATTATCCTTCACAGGCGCATTGAAATTCGAGTTGTTTAATTTATTCCAGAAGGCATCATCTTTTTCTGAATAATGCTCCTTCAGCTTTTCGGCCCAGGTGGTATAAGGGGTAGTTTTAGCAGGCAGTGCCAGCGGTGTGCCGGCCTTATATTGTAATAATAAGTTATCGATATCCTCAACCAAAATTCGCCATGAAACCCCATCAATCACAAGGTGATGGATAATGATTAACAGGCGGCTTTCATTTTCAAGTTGGAAAAGTACCAGCTTCATATTTTTCCCGGGTTGGATGTTCAAGTCATGTTGGGCTTTGCTTCCCAATTGCTGCATTGCACCCACGGCATCGGCATGACCGGTTAGCCAGTGTTCTTCTACATCGCATAAGACCGACTCAGAAGAGATTACCTGAGTGTATTTATTGTCATCCTCCAGAAACCGGGCCCGGAGTATATCATGATGATCTGATAGTTTATTAAAGATCAGCGCAACCTCAGCTGATGTAACACGGTCGTTAAACTTGATGCATACCGCCTGGTTAAAATGATTTTTATTGCGCAATCCGCTATCAAAGAACCATTGCTGAATGGGTGATACAGCTGCTGTTTCGGCAATATTATCCTGACTTGAAACTGTTGAGGTTATTGTAAGTTTTTTGGCAAGCTCTTTAATAGTAGGTGAAGTAAAAACATCTTTAACGCTTAGCTCATAACCGGCCGAGTGAAGCGCCGAACATACCTGGATTGATTTAATAGAATCACCACCTACAGAAAAGAAATTGGTATTGGTACCGATCTCATTTAAACCCAGTATTTTTTTCCATGTTTGAGCAAGTAATTCTTCTTCGGCATTGCAGGGCGTTGTGGTTTCTCCTGCAATTTCAAACACGGGATCAGGTAAACGCCTCTTCTCAATTTTACCAACACTGGTATACGGAAACGCTGCAAGGCAAACAAAAGCTGCAGGCAGCATATATTCGGGCAACCATCTGGAAAGCTCATCGCGGATCTCTTGCTCATCTAAGGTTTTTACACCGCGATAATAAGCTACCAAACATTGCTGTCCAACATGTGTGAAAGGTACAACCACCGCCTCTTCAACGCCCTTTATAGCTAATAACTGTTTTTCAATTTCACTGGTTTCAATGCGGTGTCCTCGTATTTTTACCTGATCGTCAATACGGCCTCGTAGTTCCAGGCTACCGTCAGATAACCAGCGACCAACATCGCCTGTTTTGTAAATGTTAACGTCCGGTATAAAGGGATGAGAAGCAAATTTTTGCTCGGTAAGTGCAGAGTTATTGATATAACCGTTAGCCACACCATTACCTGATATACATATTTCGCCCCAAACACCAATTGGTTTCATTTCATGATTTGGCCCAAGCACCCAAACCCTGGTATTGGCTATTGGCTGGCCAATGTTGGCATTTTCTGCAGGTTTTAATATTTTACTGTGTGTAGCCGCAATAGTAGCCTCGGTTGGCCCATATTCGTTTTGAATGTTAACCCATGGCAACACCGATGCGCTTTTGGCAAGCATTTTCATATTTGCCCTTTCGCCGGCAAGCACCACAAACCTCATATCCGGAACCTTTGTACCCGATTGTTCAATGCTATCTAAAATCTCGTTGTAAAAACTGGGCAGCACCGCAAAATTGGTGATGCGGTTACTTGTAATGAGATTTAATATCGACTTTATATTTAACCTGTTTTCATGAGGCACAGTTACCATCGCAGCTCCCGATAATAAAACCGGATAAAAATTTGCGCCAAAACCATCAAAATAATACGGTACCATTTGAAGGGTATGATCGGTTGCCGTACGCTGATGGTAATTTTTATTCCATAATACATAGTTAGCCAGATTTTTATGGCTGATACCAACACCCTTTGGCTGCCCTGTTGTGCCGGAAGTGTAAATGATGTATACCAGGTCATTGGTCGTGATGTTTGGTTGGCGGATTAATACGTTATTAGTCGTAACATCTTCCATATAAACAACGCTGCCATTATCAACAAGCTCGATAATAGCGTTTGCCATAGCTGCCAGCTCATTTGATGTAAGCAGTATGGCAACCTGGCTATCTTCTAAAATATAACTATTGCGTTCAATAGGATTTTGAGGTGATAACGGAACGAAGGTAAATCCGGCGTACAGCACGCCTAAAATAGCGACAGACACATCCAAACCCGGTTCAAAAAGCAGGCCTATACGATGGCCTTCGCCTGTTAATTTTGTTTGCAGAACATGAGCTGCCGCAGCTGCCTTTTGATCTAATTGCCTGTATGTAAGCTGCTGCCCAGCGTGAATAATTGCAGTATTATCCGGCCACTCCTGTACATTCTTTTTAAATAAGGAAACAATGGTTTCATCCGGATAAACAACATCTGTAACATTAAACACCTCAATTATCTGCCGCTTTTCATCAGCAGGAATATAATCTATAACACCAATGGCTAACTGGGGTTGCAACAATACCGTTTGCAGAATGTTAACCCAATAACCTGCAAACCGGGCAACGGTATCTGCCCTGAACAGATCGGCAGCAAATTCAAAAAAGCAATCAAGACCATCCTGTCCTGTTGTTACAGAAAGTATAAGATCAAAGGGTGTAAATTGATTATCTGCACTGTATGAATTAACCTGTAAACCATCCATAGTAACCTGCTCCATTTTAAAATCCTGGTAAGAAAACAAGATATTAAAAAGCGGATTGCGACCATTGTCCCTCACCAGGCCCAGATCTTCGATCATATTGTGATACGGATACAGCTGATTACTGAAGGCTGCAGCAGTGTTATCTTTTACAGCGGCAAGCAGCGCGCTAAAGCCCTCATTGTCATTTATTTTATTACGGAGTGCCAGCGTATTAACAAACATGCCCGCAACATTTTCCATACCCGGATAGTCCCTCCCGGTAAAAGGCGTACCTATTGTAATGTCTTCGGCCCCGCTTAGCTTTGCTATTAAGATATTAAACGTTGCCAGCAATACATTATATACCGTTGTCTTATGCTTCCCGGCAAATCTTTCCAGCTGACTTTTGATATGTTTATCTAACTCAAAACGATACTTCCCTGTCTTAAAATTATTAAATAAAGGCCTCTCAAAATCAGTCGGTAGTTCGATTGCCTCGGGTAGTTGTTCAAAGGCCTTTAACCAGTAGGATCTTTGTGTTTCGATCCTTTCTTTTTCATTCTGCTGCAGGTGCCAGGCGTAATCCTTAAAATGAAAAGTCAAAGCAGGCAGCGGCAAACCGTTGTACAGATTGCTAAAATCGCGGATGAATATTTCCTGCGATAAACCGTCGCTTATGATATGATGAATATCGAATAATAAGAGATGCTTATCGTGTGCCAGCTGTACCAAACCTATTCTGAAAGGAGGCTGTTCATTCAGGTTAAAAGGGCGGATAAAGGCATCAACAACAGTTGCTGTTTCGCCCTCACCGGCAGCAATATATTCAATGGAGACTTCGAAATCATCAATAATTTTTTGAAACGGCTTGCCATCAACCAATTCAAAAACGGTGCGTAAAACTTCGTGCCTTTTTACCAGTTGTGCAATGGCCTGGTTAAGTCGGTCGAAATTAATTGCACCATTAATTTCCGTAATCAAACAGCCATTATACGCAGTTGATTGTTTCTCAAACTCATATAAGAAATATAATCTTTCCTGCGCGGGTGAAAGTTGATAGTGACTTTGTAGAGCAACCGGCGTTAAGGTCACAAACCGGTTACCGGTTTCTTTTTTGTTTAACAAAGAGGCCAGTGCCCTGATATCGGCATATTCAAAAACTTCTTTAATTGTTATCCTGATATTTAACTGTCTGTAGATTTCGTTAACCATTGACATAGCTTTGAGCGAATGACCGCCCATATCAAAAAAGCTACGTGTAACGCTGATATTTTCGGGCTTAATGTTGAGTATACCAGCCCAGATAATAACCAATTTTTCTTCAACAGGAGTATTAGCGGCTTCAAGCGTATCGTTATCATCAATATTTGGTACGGGAAGCGCCTTCCTGTTTAATTTGCCGCTGATCAGCAATGGAAACTGTTCAAGAAAAACAAAATGCGCCGGAATCATATAAGCAGGCAGTTTGGTGCTTAAAAATCCTTTCAATTCGCTAAGGGCTACGGTTTCATGCGTTATACAGTAGGCAACCAGGTAATTATCACCATGATGCTGGCGACTTAACACCACACATTCTTTGATAGCTCCAAATGCCGATACCTGGTGTTCAATCTCGCCCAGTTCAATCCGGAGGCCCCTTATTTTTACCTGGTTATCAACCCTGCCTAAAAATTCGATATTACCGTCAGGCATCCAGCGGGCGAGGTCGCCGGTTTTATAGATGCGGCCATAAATGATATTATTTTTTTCGATGAACTTTTCGCTGGTAAGCTTTTCATTGTTGATATAACCTTTAGCCAACCCAACGCCGCCAATAAGCAATTCGCCAACCACACCCACAGGGGCAGGATACCCCCAGTTATCTAAAATATAAAGTTCAACATTAGCCAGGGGTTTGCCAATAGGCACTATGGCAGCCTCAGACGGCTCAAAAGTACATTCGTAGTCAGACACATCAAGCGTAGCCTCGGCCGGACCGTAAAGATTAATAAGCCTGGTGCCGTTACTATTTAGGGTTTCCCTGAATGCCGTTACATGTGCCGGTTGCAGGGCTTCGCCACAGGCAAAAACAATTTTTAAACTTTCGAGTGCGTAAAAGTCGGTTGCTGTATGTAAACTGGCCAGAAAAACCGCCAGCAACGATGGCACAAAATGAACTATAGTAACATTGCCCGCACTAATAGTATCCTTGATTATCTCCGGATCTTTCTCGCCGCCATGTGGCAGCACCGTTAAAGAGGCTCCCGCTATCGACCAGCAAAATATTTCCCAAACAGAAATATCAAATACGATGGGTGTTTTCAGCAGGAATACATCGTCAGCACCGGCGGGATATTTTTCCTGCATCCACCACAGGCGGTCAATTAATGATTTATGTTCGATCATTACCCCTTTTGGCCGACCTGTTGAGCCCGATGTATAAATCACATAAACCAGATCATCGCCACTTACGGGCACACATACAGGCTCATGTTCGTTTATCAGGTTAATGGCAACATCCAGATCAATTATGTTCTCGATGCTGTCCACTTGTTTGTTAAGATGCCTGCTCCGACTAACCAGGGCAACCATCTCCGAATCCTGAACAATGGAGTTAATACGATCTGCAGGAAAACTGGGATCTATTGGTACATAGGCAGCTCCTGCCTTCAGGATGCCATATATAACGGGGATCAGGTAATCTTCACGTTCAAGTAAAACACCTACAACATCGCCTTTATTAACCCCTCGTTCATTTTTCAAATACCCCGCAATACGGCCCGAAAGTTCATCCAATTGCCTGTACGTAAGCCTAAAACTCCCGCAAGTAACAGCGGTTTTATCCGGACAGATACCAACCTGCTTTTGAAAAGCGGTGATCACATCATCGGTTGGATAATCTTTTAATGTTTGGTTGAAGCCTTTAAGTATAGCGTTTTGCTCGTTAACGGTAAGGATGTTTAACGATGCCAGCGCATCATTTTTATGCTCGATGATATAATTTAAAACCTCGGTTAAGTGCCCGGCAAATAGCTGCGGGTTAAATGCTGTTATGTGCGATGGACTGAAAACAAACTCAAACTCGATATCTTCCTTAAAAAATACGTTGAGTACCAGCGGAAACTCGGTGCGCTCTGTTGCAGAATGCAGAGTAACCAAAGGCGCGGTGTTACCATTTATAACTGATAGATCAAGCGGGTAGTTCTCAATAACGATAATGGCATCAAACAAGTTTTCGGCCGGGTTAAGGTTAGCTATCTCTTTGATTTCGGCATACGAAGTGTGGGCATGCCTGTTGCGTTCAAGCAGCGACAGGTTGAGCTTTGCAATTACATTGGCTATACCCTCATTGCCGCTTTCATTTAAACGCAAGGGCAACGTGTTAATAAAATTACCCATTATGGTATCAACACCCTGTAAACCGCTTTCGCGCAGCGATAACACAGTGCCAACAACAACATCATTAGCATTTAAATATTTACGAAGCAAAAAGCCAAACGCGGCATAAATTATTGTTGCAGGTGTGGTACCACATGATACTGCAAAGGTTTTAAGCCGCTCTGTGCTAAACTTATGCACAATCCTGGTAGCCGCCGAAACACCATTTAATACATTATTCAACCCTGGCTGAAAAAGCGGCTTAGGTTCGTAATCCTGCAGATATTGGCTCCAGTACGAGGCGGAGTCCTCCTCATTTTTGGAGAATACCGCGTTTTGAATCTTAGCATATGATACATTAGGAACAGGTAATAACGCCACCCCGGCATTCAGGCGCTTATAGTTGCCAAATACTTCCTGCAACAATATACCGGTGCTCCAGCCATCATACAAAATATGATGGTGGGTAATAACAAGGATATGTTTGTCGGTACTTTGTTTAATTAAACTGAAACGAATGGGCAAATTGGTCAGGTCAAATTTCAGGCTGCGGTCATGTTCAAGAAACTGATCAAGCGCTGCTTCGGCGTCATTGTCATGAGTTGAAAAATCATGATACGCGTAGGGCAAAGCAGTATTATGTAATATTATCTGAATGGGCTTCCTAACCTCTTCCCACCTGAATACAGAGCGCAGCACCTCATGATTGCTTTGAAGCCTGTGCAACACCTGTTCAAGTACAACAGGTTCGAAACAGCCGGTAATGGCTACCGCTATCTGAACGTTGTAAAGAGAAGGATCATTATCTGTTAAAAATTGAAATAACATTCCCTGTTGAACCATATTTAGTTCAACAACAGATGCAACATTGCTTTTGTCGATTTTAGTGCTCATCAGTATTGTATTAAACAAAGAGGGGAGAAAGTAAGGTTGGTGTAACGGTTGAGTACCGTTAATTAGTTAAACAGGTCGTTTATTTCGCTTTGACTAAGGCCTACATTTGAAAGCTGGAGCCCCTTAGCGTCGAGATTATTATTTTTCAAATCGGCAATCATTTGCTGCAATGCCGATGCCCAGATATCCATAAGTTCACATACGGTGGCGGGCAGATATACTTTGCTGTCGGCAATAATTTCAACGTGCAGCTTTTCATTAATCACCATGGTATTGGCTTCAATTTTAGCCGTCATGGGATTATCCGGGTGTGATTGCAGCAAAGGCGATTTATTGCTGTATGAAAACAGATCGTTACTCAGTTCGGCGCCAAATTCGCCTAAAAAGTTAAACTGAAGCTCGGCGGTTTCAACATCGTGTATCCCGGGTTTATTGTTATACCGCCAAATACTGTAATCAACAGCTTTTGATGAATTGATACTGGTTTGCTTTTTCAGATAATTCAATTTCTCAACAAGGTCATCACCTTCCCATTTCCACAATGAAGGGTAAATGGCAGTGAACCATCCAATGGTTTTTGAAAAATTGAAGCCATCAAAATCGCGTCCGTGATATTCATTAGTGATAAAGAAATGGTTATTGCCTGTCCATTGCTGCATCATCTGCAAAAATGAGCCAAACAGGAGCAAACCGGTATCAAACGAAAAATTCGTCGAGGCATCCTTAAGCAGGTAAGCCATATCAATGGTATTTAAAACCCACTTCATTTTAAAAGTGTCGTGGTTTATCTGGGTTCTTACCGGCATATCAACCAGCAACGAAACCTGCTGATCGTCATTATCAGTCCACCCTTCAACGGCCGCTTTATAAGCCGCGCTTGTTTTGCGCTTGTTGCGTGCTGTTTGCCAATCATTCAACGAACCTGATTTTGAATGAACTACCGGTGTACTCCCCTGCTCCAAAGCGGTATAATTGCGGTAAAGTTCTTCGAGCAAAATGCGCCATGACACGCCATCAATTACCAGGTGGTGAGCGCTTACGGCCAATATACTGGTTCCATTGCCCAGGTTAAAAAGGGTGCCCCGCAAAAGCAGGTCTGTTTGGATACAAAACTCATTCTGGGTGTTCTGTTCCAGATGCATCAATACATCTGACAGCGATTGCAAATGTTTACCAGCCATAACAGCTATTGAAAATCTGTTTTCAATATGAGCATGGTTATAAAACAATTTATTTTTTGCGAAATCGAAATTGAGCCGCAAACCGTCATGGTTCTTAACTACCTGATCAAACGCCTGTTCAAATAAGCTTACATCGGGCTGCCTGTGCAAGTTGAACAACAGGGTTTGATTATAATGGCCGGGATATTTAAAATTACGGGCCATAAACCAGGAAGCGGCCGGAGGTAATTCCAGGTCACCGGCAAGCGGTAACTGTTGGTTTCCAGCCTGCAGGTTATCCGTTTTTATACGCATCATCAACTGATCAATTGTTTGACAGATCAGGATATCACGGGCAGTTATATTTATCTGAAGATCGAGCAAGCGGGATGAAATCTGGAACGCCTTTATCGAATCGCCGCCCATCTGAAAAAAGTTGGCATCAGTCGATAGATTAGTTTGATTTAAAACTTCTTTCCAGATGTCTATGATACTAAGTTCAATTCCGTCTTTAGGAGTTATTACTTCGGTTGTTGGTGCCGGGGCACTTAATACAGCCAGCGCGGCGAAATCAATTTTATGGTTTGAGGTTAAAGGCACATTATAAATGCGGGTTACAGATGCAGGCAGCATATAATAAGGTAGCCTTGAAGTAAGGAAAGCTGTTAATTCATTACTGTCAATATCGGTATTACTGATATACCAGGCTGATATTAAAGGGTGCGACGCATTTTTATCCACGTTAACAATCGCTTCCGAAATACCCGGATATTGTTTCAATACCTGTTCAATTTCGGCAAGCTCGATCCGGTATCCATTAATTTTTACCTGGCTATCAAGCCGACCAAGGTATTCCATTTTTCCATCCGGAAGCAACCGGCCGCGGTCGCCTGATCGATACATTTTAACTCCCTCAAAAAATGGATCGGGAACAAACTTAGCAGCTGTTGCTTCCTGATTAAATAAATATCCTTTAGCCAAACAGTCGCCGGCTATATAAAGTTGTCCTGGTACACCTGCAGGCACATGCATAAAGTCATCATCAAGCAGGTATAATCTTACATTGGCGGCAGGCACACCTATTGGAACCGCGTCATACTTTTCTTGCGGATTGTATTGATGTATCATACAACCAACAGTTGCTTCTGTTGGCCCGTACTCGTTGTAAATATCAATATCACGTTCAAACAGGTCGTAAATATCGCTGCATAAGCTTCCTGGCAGCTGTTCGCCGCCAACCACAAAGGTTTTAATACTGCTCTTTATAGCCATGCCTTTTGAATACAGGCTGCTGAGCATTCTTAAATGTGACGGGGTAAGCTTGGCTATAGTGGCCCTGTTATCATTTATTAATGTTTCAATAATTGTTTCATGCACAGCATCGTCATAAATAATGATGGCATTGCCGGTTACCAACGGCGTAAAAATGGAGGTAATAGTTAAATCGAAAGATACAGAGGTGCAAAAGGCAAAAACTTCTGGACCGGGTTTTAAATAGGCTTTAGCGGCCCATGTAATATAATTTATAAGCGAGGGCTGTTCAATTACCACACCTTTGGGATTACCCGTGGTACCCGAAGTGTAAATAATGTAAGCAGCATCATTCAATTCGGGATATGCCGCTATTTTTGATTTTGTGTTGTGGTCGCTATCTACATAAAAAATATTAAAACCGGCCAAACTATTCTCAGTCAACAAGGTAGTGGATAATCCTTTATTGCTGATGAGCAAGCCGCAACGACTATCTTTTAACATGAAAGCAACACGACCTATCGGAAGCTCTGTATCAAGGGGCAGATAGGTGGCGCCAGTTATCAATACAGCCAAGATAGATACCACCAAATCCGGCGACCGCCTTAAATATATACCGGCAACCGCCCCCGGTGCAAGTCCTGCCGCCTGAAGTTCCATTGCCAAAACTTTTACCCTGGCGTATAGGGCGGCATAAGAGAGTTGCTCATCGTTAAAAATAAGCGCGACACTATCTGGAGTTTTAAAAACCTGATCTTCAAATAATAGCTGAATAGTGCTGCCATGAGGATAGACCGCCTGCGTAGTATTATAACGTGCAAGCCTGGTAATTTCATCATTACCTAATATCGAAAGTTTGCCTACGGTTTGAGCAGGATGCGCAAGCACTTCGTTAATGATATTATTGAAATGATTTGCCATACGACCTATGGTATCACGATTAAAAAGGGCGCCGCAAAACTCAAAACCCGCTTTGAGCAAAGTGCCATCATCAAAAATCTCCAACGAAAGATCGTACTTAGATATACCCGGGTCAAAAGCGTAATTTGTGACAGATAAGTTTTTCGTGCTCATTAAACCATCAACCATATTTTGAAAAACAAACATGGTATCAAACAGTTGGTTACGGCTGGTATCCCTTGTAGCGGCGGCTAATTTCACCTGCTCATCAAATGCAAATTCTTTATGTACCAATGCCTGGGCCATATTGTGAGCCTCGATTCTTAAGGTCTCTATTACCGATATATTACTGTTTAAAGGCTGTCTGATAGCAAGATTATTAACCATCATACCAAATACGTCCAGAAAATCCGGATGATTACGCACAGCTACCGGTATGCCTATCACGATATCGCTTTGGCCGGTATATTTATAAAGCAGTATTTTGTATAGTGTAAACAGCAGCACATGCAGTGTACAGTTTTGCTGTTTGGCCAGCATTGTTAGCCGGCGCCTTTGAAGGTCATCTATTTTAAAAAACAAACGTTCGCCCCGATAGTCAAAATGTGGCGGACGGGCATGATCAGCCGGGAGGTTTAATACCGGCCAATCACCGGACGTTTTTTCCGCCCAGTAATCAACAGCTTTGGGGCGGACAGTTTTATTTCTCTCAGCTTCGTATGCAATATAGTCGCGGTATTGCGTTGCCGCGATAAGCGAGCCACCATCAATCAGGGTTAACAGTTCTTGAACAAAGTTGTTAACAGATACACCATCAGCTACGATATGATGAAAATCTAAAAGAAGAATATGCCTGGCCTTACTTATTTTAAGCAACGTAAACCTGAACAAGGTATCATTATGCAGGTTAAATGGCTTAACATATGATTTTATACGGTCAAACCAGTCGGCAACCTGTAAATCAATCTCAGCAATATTTATATTAATATCTTCTTTGATAATACATGCCGGTTCTGCTCCCGGTACAAACCGGCTTCGCAAACCGGCATGCCTGCCAACCAATGCTTTAAGCGCGTTGTTTATTACCAGGGGATCGGCATTGCCATCAACAAGCAAAGCTACCGGCACATTATAAGCAACCGAAAGCGGATTAATTGTCCAGTGATAATAGATACCCTTTTGAAAAGCACTTAAAGGATATACCGCTTCAGATACCTCTAAAGAAATCTGGCGATAAGGGATATATTGTTTATACGCACCGTTACCTATAAGCTGCGCTATACCCGCAAGTGTTGAGTTTTGATATAACGAGGCCACATCGATATCAGCATTCCACTGTTTAAGTATCTGTAATTGCAGGGCAACGGCTTTTAATGAATTACCTCCGTTTTCAAAAAAGTCATTAGCCGGATCAACTATTCGTCCTTTTAAAATTTGTTGCCAAATAGCTAAAATTTGCTGTTCGGTTTCGGAAAGCGAGCTGATGTATTGCGTCTGGCTTACACTATCTTCATGATTAATGGCATCCAGTTGCTGTATCACATCGTTAAAATCACCATGATGATATTGCTCCATTAACTTATACCGCTGTATTTTACCACTGGTAGTACGCGGAATGCTTTTTACTGGAAGTACATGCGTAAGATCTATCCCTGTTTTTTTAGCCACATAACTTTTTACAGTTTTAACGGTATCGGCAAATACTTCAGGTTTTCCTTTAAAAACAACAAAAGCAATTATTTCCTCCCGTTGTGTTTGTGGGTTAAAGCTACCGCCAATGGCAATTTTATTCAGTTCGATACCTGCAAGGTCCTGCGCCAAGGCTTCGATATCGTGAGCATAAAAATTCTGTCCGTTGCAAAAAAGGATATCCTTGCTACGACCGGTCAGGTAAACGCAGTCATCTTTAATAAACCCAATATCGCCGGTATTAAGCCAACCGTTATTATTGATAGCACTGTCAGTAGCGGTTTTATTGTTGTAATACCCGCTGGTTACAGATTCACCTTTAATCATTACAAAGCCTATGGTTCCGGCCGGAAGGTTATTGCCGGCTTCGTCTGCTATTTGCACGGTACAATAAGGAACCACCTTTCCGAGGTTTACAAAAACGGCCCCTTCGTTATCGACCGATATTATACTGACCTGTTCCCCTACCCCTAATTGTGTGCGACTAAGTTTTAAAGACAATACTTCGTCGTCAATTTTTGAAACTGATACAGCCAAACTATTCTCGGCTAAGCCATAAACCGGACATATGCTGTTAAAGGGTAGACCATATTGTTTAAAGGTTGAGATAAAATCGGAGCAGATGCGCGCCGAAATTGGCTCGGCTCCGTTATAGATGATCCTTATGTTACTTAAATCCCAGTTATATGTTTCCTGTTTTAAGCTTTTCATAAGATACTCATACCCAAAGTTTGGCGAACTTAGTACCGTAGCCTTGTAGCGGGTAGCAGCATCAAACCATATGGCAGGTCTTCTTATAAAAACATTTGTTGGTATAATATAGTGGTTGAGGCCACTAAATACCGGGCTGATGTGGAAACCTATAAGCCCCATATCATGGGTTAAGGGCATCCAGCTTAATAATGAATCGGCAGGGGTATATCCCGAGGCTATTTTTATGGCCTCAACATTAGTAAGCAAATTGCGATGTGTTAATACAACTCCTTTTGGCGTACCTGTTGAGCCCGATGAAAACTGTATAAATGCAATATCGTTTTCATTGGCCTGCTCAATTTTACCGGCTTGTGCTGCTTCTGACAAGCGATCAGGATATATGAGGCGGCTGCTCATTTGCTCATAAATATCGGCCAAGCCGTTTGCTATCGCAAATGCCTGAAGTTTATCGGCGTCGGTTGCTGATATCAAAAGCGATGGGGAGTTTAATACAGGCCAGATCCTGAACACTTTCATGCGGTGATCATGACCATTATCGGTTGCAAGCGGAACCGGTAAAATGCCACCTAAAATACAAGCCCAAAATGTTATAATGAAGTTTTGGTTATTATCAACCTGGAATACCAACTCATCACCTTTTTTAAGGCCCGCTGCCTGTAATGCACCCAGGCAGTTTAATGATGCTTCGTATAAACCGGCATATGAAAGGAAGCTTTCCTGGTGCATGCCGTTAATAAACGTAACACCAACATGGTGTGTGTTGGCCCTGTTTCTGATAAGATCGCAAAGGTTTTGATATTGCATAACTGATAGTTTGACCGCCAGCGGCCGGGTTATTCGGTATAATTAAAAGATATTGATTGGTTAGATGCCCTGTTTCCGGACGTCGTTCTTTTCCGGATGATTGTTTAAATGTTGGGCCGGTTTTGTTTTTGGGCGTACAAAAGTGTTTTATTGGCACCCTATATAATTAAAGAAATCTGAAGCCGGGATATAGCTATCGCTACTGTTAACTGTAATCCTGTATGCTTAAATATTTTTTTTGCAGGATTTGATAATTCAAAGGTGCATCATGAAATCAGTGATTACAAGCGGGGAAACTTTGTATTATGCGAAGCGTCTTATTTATATGCGTAACCCCGGTTTCACTATTCAAAAAGGCATTTGCTTTTATCAAAAAAATGGCGCTGCTTAGCTAAAAGCAATAAAGACGGGGAGTAATGAAGGGACAAACAGGGTGTGCGACATTATGTCAACACTGTACAAAGGTTGGGTAAGTTGCATGTGCTTGCGTTACTGATAATACGGTCCAGTAACGCAAGTGACAGAAGGGGGAATTTCTTAGAGTGTTCTGAGCAGGTTCTTTTTATAGCTTTCGCCGATGGGCAGTGTATGCTCTCCTTTTATAACGATCTCGTTATTGCCTATTATTTCTACAAACTTCAAATTCACGATATAGGATTTATGGGTTTGTACAAAACTGTTAAAGGGTAGTTTCTCAAGCAAGGTTTTCATGCTGGTATAAATAGTATGCACCTTGCCCGACATCATGGTAATCCTGACATAGTTGCTTAGCCCTTCAACATATATAATTTCATCGCAGTTAACTTTGATCACTTTTTTTGACGGACCTATTTGCAGAAATATAAAATTGCTTTCGGCGCCTACGGTTTGTGTTCTCTTTTTTGCGTACACTTTATCAAGCATCTGCAAAAAGCGATCATATGTAATTGGTTTCAGCAAAAAATCAATTGCATTAATATCGAAAGCCTGATAAGCATACTCTTTAAAGGCTGTTGAAAAAACAACTTCCGTTTTACCTTTTACAAGTTGCGCAAATTGGATCCCCGATAAATTAGGCATATCGATATCCAGAAAGAGCAAATCGGGTTTTACTTCGCCTTTCATAATTTTAGAGAGCGCAAGAACGGGGTTGTTATCAGAGCCGATAAGTTTCAGATCAGGGGTCATCTCAATATAATCTGCTAATACTTCTATAGCGTGATCCTCGTCATCTAAAATAAAGCACGAAAGTTTCATATGTTGATTGATAAATTGACGTTATATAGTTGGTTATGGTTATGGTCGTCTAAAGACAGTGAATAATTATCTTTTCCGAATGCTGATGTCAAACGCAATTCGGCATTATTAATACCAATTTTTGTAGAGTACTCAAGCCTGGTATTTTTTTTCAAATTACAAGTGGTAAATAAAAGCTTATCGTCGGTTATTTCAAGGTAAATGGTTGCCGGGTGTAACGCGTTAGTAAGATCCCCGTGTTTAAGCACATTTTCAACAAATGTCACCAATATCAATGGCGGGAAACGCAGGTCGCGGTGTATGACAGTTTCAAAATCAATATAAATGCCCTTATTAAACCTTAGTTTTGATATCTCGATAAGCTGGTTTATATGATCCACTTCATCCATGATATCAATTTTGCCATCCTGCCCGGTACCTCCCAATGAGTGCCTCATGATATTGGCAAGGATCATAACGCTTTGGGCAGCATCCGGCGAAGCCTTTCTGACGGTGTTATAAACAAAGTTTAAACTATTAAACAGTAAGTGCTGGTTAACTTGCGATAACAAGTAAGCGTTATCGAGCTTATAGCGTTCCCTTTCGCTTTCGAGCTGCTGGATTTTTAGCCGGTTTATATCCTTTATTTTTTCAATAAGGTATCCCACCAAACAATAAGTACTACCCAGCAATATGAAATACACCCCACGCCATACCGACCCAATGATTAACATAGCGTTCAAATCAAACACTTCTCCGCTAAGTCCTGTACGGGCGAAAAAAGCCTTTGAAAAAATAATAAGTCCGAGGTAAACACCAAATAAAACAAGTGTAGCAGGTATCAGCAGCAGCCACCATTGTTTAAACCGATCAACAAAATAGCGGCAAACATAAACGAATGTGTAAAACAACGCTATATGTAGTATATAGTAAGGCAGGTAACCCCAAAGGTTTTTTTTTGCACCTAAAAGTATCGAAACCAACACTTCGTAGGATATAAAAATAAGCCAGGCCAGCACATGCTGCAACAATAATTTATTTCTCATGAATGGTGTTTACATAGCGATTTTGGTGCTATGCATAATGGGTTAAGGGTTAGCATAGTAAGTTTATTTTAATAAAAAACTTGTGATAACATTGTGACATACAAACACAAAAAAACTAAAAATCAACCTACTATGATCACTTCAAAAAAACTCAACATCCGCGTTAAAACAGTAGTATCTTTCAGCAGCAAAATCAATTTTGGCGGTAATACAGATACAACAATTCCTCCAACAACTACTATCATGGAAAGCTCTGTATTTGCTAAAAAGTAATAAGCACCGCTACTTGATATATATTGCACTTTTATAAAATTTAGATAACCAGTGGTGTACCATAGCTTCGTGCAGGCGATTAGATGATGTGAACAACCGGTTTAGGTGCATATGAAAAAGATCGGCCATTATATTAGTTTTCTTATTTAACGGTAATGCTTTAATATAGTCCGAAAGGCTTTCATGATAATTTCGGGCGTAGGTAGTGGCATTTAACTTATCGTAATTATTTAAAATATATAATCTAAGAGCTTTTTCATGTTCACGGTACAATTGGTTTGATTGATGAAAAAAATTGGCTACCTCTTTGGCATCATCAGAGTTTATCACAGCATAGTTTTTCGAAAAATCGCTCCTTTCACCTATTTTCCATTTTAAGTGTTCATATACCAAATGAACACTTAAAATGGTTAAATATAAAAATTCCGGGCTAAATAAATCAGTATCAGATAATAAATACATGCAATATTCGCTATCTGTATGAAAAACATCCTCTGCTTTAGTTATAGCCCTTACCCCATACCGCTCATATTCGGGAATATATGACTGAATTTCAATCCGTTTCACCACTCCTTTATGCTCCATTTTGTATATAGGAGCTAAGGCTTTTTGAACAGCGGCACTTACATAACTATTGCTGAGATTGAGCCTGAAACGTATATGATAATCGGGATCATAATAATTAATATAAAACCAGCGTTCAACCCCTTTTTTTGCAAGCTTACGCACAACCGGCAACAAATGCTCACGGAGTAATTGGTTGGCCGAGTTTGGATGGCAATAGATTTTCAAATACATCCAATCGTTCAATTGCTGAGCAGGTTGTAGTTTATTTGGCCTTATGCCGGGAAGATCGAATTTTGAATAGCTGGGTTTATCAGCATATTTAAAGGCTATAAATTGCTTTAGCCCCTCGTTACCATTGGTATTCAAAAAATTAAACTCCTGTAATACAACTGCACCTGAGGCCTGCTGCAGGCAGTCAATAAAAAACTTCGTTTCATTTTCTTTTGACAGATCGAAAACAAGGTATTGATCAGTTTCCAATATCCTGATGTAATTGGGGATCCGAAACCGGGTTATCAGCTCATTAAGCATAGCCCGGGCCTTTTCAAATGAGCAGCCCTTAAATTTCGATATCGTTTCGCGGTCAAGCTCCCACGAGGCAGGCTCTATAACTGTATTTTTGTAAATAACAGCAGGATAATACGGAAGACCGGGGAAATATTTTTTGAGACTAAATATGAAATTGTGTTTTACCCCTAAAAACTGCATATCACATAAAAAACGATAAACAGGCAATTCGTTTAATTTGTAATTATATGCACTGGTTAACCGGGGCATTACCCTTGCAGACAACTCCTTTGAGTAAAGCTGCAATTCGCCATTGCTGTAGCATAAATACAGATCGTTTAACGCTATTTGATTGGCGTCATTGAATCCTATAGCTATACTATGAGGGTAAGTGTTGTTTCTGAAATTAAACTTGTTGTATTTTTCGTCGGTGCGGCAATCAATTTCAGCAAATATCACACCGGGGTTATTTTGTACCTCATGACCAGCCAGCCGCCGTGCAATTTTATCAATTTGATTGTTACTTGTAAACCTTCCTATAAGAGCGCCACATGCCGCCCCGCCTGCACTTTCAATAACAACCCGTTGTTTATTGTCAACCCTGAACACTACCGACAAGCCTGGCGGCATGGTGTGTTCACTACCCACAACTTTTCCATCTACTTTTATTTCATGATCAAAAAGTTCAATATCTCCGCCTGCCTGCATCTTCTTTAACAGTAAGCTATGCACTGCCGTCCACGATGAGTTTGATAAACCGGCTTGTTTTGGGGTTGAAGATACTTGTTGTACTACCTCATTAATTTGAATACTCCCCAAGCTTTTATCATCATATCCAATCCCCATTTCCGGATCAAGAGCCTCCATTAGTGGTACCAGGCGCCTGTCGTACTGCTTTTCAAACCTTAAAATAAAGTCATTTAAAGGCTGCGGTACCTGGCTGTCTGATGCTAAAAAGCCAAGCGCAGCTAACGCGTTGTCAATGTTTTTTAAGTATCGGCTATTTAGCTGGCTTTCTGCACCATTAAACGCATTTACTAAAAAATTAACGCGTGTGTTGGCATTTGCTTGTCTGATTTGTGGTAAAATTTCGCCTAAATCGCCTTCAAAAGTATTGATCTCCTGGCTTTGAAAATTCAAGGGAGATGAGTTTTCCTTATAATAAAGTACCTGGCTTTCGATTAGCATATTTAATGCATCCTGGGCATCATCGGTACTCAAATTAAACTTCTCAGTTATAAAACTCAATAAATCCCCAACAATTTGCGGCTTACTACAAAACTTCCATATCTTCTTTACAGCATCAGAAGCCTCAACACTTTTAACTTCCCACTTAAGTTTGCCCTCCTTATTTTTAGAAAAGGCCAAAAACCTTATTTCATTGTTTTTTTGATAGCCAGAGCTATTAGCAACAACTATTAAATCCTTTGCATTTTCAAACTTGTTTAATGGCGCAAAAGCCTGCACACTTAGCTTAGTCAGGCTATCGACCGGTGGCGTACTATCATTGGGTTGATATTGCCAACTCCCGCTTCCTACTACGGAAAATAAGCCAAACGGCGTTGCCCTGAAATGGATCCTGTTTATATATTTCTTAAGGCTAATAATCTCCTTGCTGTTTAAAGGCAAATTTTGCGCTAACTTCTTTTCAACTTCATTATATAAAGCTTCAGACGCCAAATTTAAAGCGTATAAAAAATGCTGATCGTTTAGATAATGTTGTAAATCTTCGGGGTTATATTGCTTTTTATAAAACGCAGGGCATCGTTCAATGAATGAAGAATCGTAGGGCATAAATTGTTAAAATAAGGCTTAAAGTTTACATAATGGTGTTTAGGCGGCCAAATACTGTGTCCTGTTCGCATAGTATTTTCCTGCCTATACATAGCTATATGGCTATTTACATAATAGCATCTTTAGAAGCTTTTAAACAGGCAGGTTGGCCCTTAAATTTATAAAAAAAACTAACGGATTTTTAACTGATCGGAGTAAAAAATGGCGACAAATATTTCAACCAAATGGCATGTGGCCTATACAAAACCTAAGCATGAAAGAATAACTGCAAAGTACCTTGAAGATATGGGTGTAGATTTCCTGCTTCCGATGGAAAATACTATAAAAAATTATAATGGTCGGAAAACAAAGGTAACGCAGCCTCTTTTTCCGTCGTACATTTTTGTTAATCCCAAAAAGCCTCAAAGTTTTTATGATGTGCTTGATTTATACTCGGTGGTTAACTTTGTTAAAGTAGGGAAACAGATAGCAGAGGTGCCGCAAAAAACCATCGAAAATATTAAGATTCTTACAGTAACGCATCAAAAAATAGAACAATCGTCCGGGACTTTCAAGCCAGGCAACATTTGCCATATTAAAGAAGGAGCTTTTTCGGGCCTGAGCTGCGAGGTTGTGAGCATAGGCAAAAGAAACCTGATCTTGGTAAGGGTTGATGTTTTTCAAAGAAATCTTTTAGTGGAGCTGCAGGACACCTTATTACTGTAGGGTATCGATTTGAATGATAAATTAACCCGGGAGATTATTCAGATCGCCCAAAATATCTCAGCTGATTGACAAATGTTATAGGCTGCTTAGATTTTTTAATTTTTTTGTAACCGTTTAGTGGTAACTTATGACTAATGTATATGATTGACGATAGGGAGATAGTGGCAAACGTGCTAAAAGGCAATTATCAGGCTTTTGAATTGTTGGTAAAACAATATCAAAAACTGGTGTACTTTGTTGTTTTTAGACTGGTAAAAAATAAGGAAGATAACGAAGATATTTGCCAGGAAGTATTTATAAAGGTTTACAACAGCCTGCACCGTTTCGCGTTTGAATCAAAATTATCTACCTGGATCGCGACAATCGCATATCACACTGCTATTAACTATTTAAAAAAATATAACAAGGAAGTGCTGTCCTCATATCCTGAAGATATGGATAACTATCACTTTACTACCGAAACACCTGAATATGAACTGGAAAAAAAGAGTGAAAGTGAATATATACATCATCTGATTATGCAGATGCCCGTTAACTATCGCACAGTGGTAACGTTGTACCACTTAAACGAATTTTCCTGTGCCGAAATACAGGAAATTACGGGTATCCCTGAAGGGTCGATAAAAAGTTATCTATTTAGGGCGAGGCAGTTACTTAAGGATAAAATGAAAAAAGACATTAAATTTTTGCAGAATGAAAGAAGATAAAGATAAAAGGCTTCAGCAATTAATTGAGGAAGGCCGTGAATTGCCATTCGAAACATTTTCGGCCCCCGAAGAGGAAGACTTCTTTGCCTATCAAACCCTGTTTACTCACTTAAAAACAGAACCGGCCGAGGGACTTCCATATGCCTTCGCAAGCAAAGTAAGACGCGCTGTAGAACTACAGGCCTTGTTAAAAACCAATACGAGGTTTTATATTACAGCACTGCTTATTTTTGCATTTGTAGCCGTAACCGGTTATTTCATGCTTACCATAGTTAATAAAGAGGCCGGAAATCTGGCACTCTCAGTAATATTAAAGTACAAATGGTTACTATTAATGGGGCTGGCCACATTTATCGGGCTGCAACTATTTAACCCTTCTGTGCCGGAGAAAAACCTGGCAAAATAAGAACCTGGTATGCCGTTTAACAAGGATCGTGTTGTTAAACGGCATAAATTTTCTCTTCTTACAAAACTCAGGGGTCATCGCCATTGGGTTTAATACCACTCCATCTTCGCCCCCCAATGTTTCATATTGATCCTGTTATCTGATCTACAAATCACCGTGCGGGCCTCAACAGAATCAACCTACCTGGAGTTTTTTAAACTAAAATAAAAAACTTGCAACCCGCACGTCAAAACAACTGTCACATCTGTAAAATAACTAAAACGCAATATCATGAAAAACTACATCATGTTCCTTTTACTTGCCGGCCAAACTTTTGTAGCCGCTGCTCAGGATAACAAATCATTGTACTTAACAAAATCGCTGTCTGGCAATGCCGTTAGTAATGTAACTGCCAAAACATCAGCTGGTAGCATTGTTGTTACCGGCAGTGCGGGACAGGCGCCTCGAATTGAAGTTTATATCAAAGCTACTAACGGTGCGGCGCTCTCTAAATCTGATATAAAAAAACGGCTCGATAACGATTATTTTTTTGATATAGATGTTACTGGTCATAATATTAAAGTAAGCGCTAAAACCAAGCGTCAGGGTGGCAATTTTGATTGGAAAAAAGGGCTTAATATTTCTTTACGAATTTATGTACCCAAACAATGCTCTACCAATATCGAAACCAGCGGTGGAAGCATTGGCCTGGATAACTTAAATGGCGATCAACGCTTTACAACCAGCGGTGGAGGGTTACAGCTGGATAGGCTAACTGGCAACATCCGTGGTAATACATCCGGAGGCGGTATATACATCTCCAACTCCAATAATAACATCGACCTTGAAACCAGTGGCGGCGGCATTGAAGCAAAAAACTGCAGTGGCAAAATAAAGCTCAATACATCAGGAGGCTCCCTTCAGCTTACAAACCTAAAGGGAAGTATTGACGCGCAAAGCAGTGGCGGCGGTATAGATGGAATAAACATTAATGGCGAGCTTACAGCAAGCACATCAGGCGGAGGCATAACCCTTAAACACATTGCAGGCAACTTAGATGCTGCAACCAGCGGCGGCAGTTTATTTGCAGAACTAACCCAAGTTGGCAAATATGTAAAGCTTGGCTCAAGTGCCGGAAACATTAATATCGAATTACCGCAAAAACAAGGCTACGATCTCAGTCTACGGGGCGAAAACATAGGGTTACCATCATTTAATGGGTTTAAAGGTAAACGCCAGGAAGGATTAGTACAAGGTAAATTAAACAACGGTGGCACATCCATTATTGCCGAAGCCTCGGGCGGTGACGTTAATGTTAAGTTTAACTGATACCAATAACCCCAAATAAAACTTCAACAATTAAATACAACGCGCGGCAATTGAGCCGGCAGATCTGGGTTATATAAAAATCATGGCGTTTCCTCCGGCCGGGCTATGCGCTCATACGCCTGCAGGCCTTAAGCTCATTGCCCGGTATCCGCTACTATCCCTAACGCTGCCAGTGGGTAAGTGGAGAGCGGTGAGTGGTTGGATTACGGATTTTCGGCGCTTGCCATCATGAGTTGGGAAAATCCGGATCTTTAAAGGTGATATGACATCAGGTGTGGAGGGCCTGTCATCGTCAGCCTGTCGAAGGACGCGCGCAGAGGCCCACCACACTATGCTTCGACAGGCTCAGCATGACTCTGTTTTTTAATTATGTCATGCTAATGCACGAAGGATCTTCTTCGCTGTGGGGCGAGTGATGAGTAGTTGATTAGTTTGGATGGTTGTTATCGATGTTGGAGTAGTAGGAATATGAAAGTATTATCAACGCAAAAAGCCTTAGCGGTTAGCTAAGGCTTTTGCAATGTTGCACCATTAAAGGTGATAAAGGGTGGCACCGACCTACTCTCCCACGTTTTACCGCAGTACCATCGGCTCTGGCGGGCTTGACTTCTCTGTTCGGAATGGGAAGAGGTAGACACCGCCGATATAGGCACCTGAATTTCTTTTTATTAAGGTGAAAACTTAAAGGTTAAAGTTCAAAGGTTTATTACCTTTCGCCTTTATCCTTGGGCCTTTCAGCCTTTATAAATGACATATTATTGAAAGAAGTGATTGAATTTAAGAGAAAACAACAGCACTTGTTGTTCATTATCTGTTTTTGTGTTTCTCACCGGCTCATCTATCCTGCTTATCATCAATATTACTACCAATGAACTACTGAACAAATGAACCAGTGAACGTTTCTTCACGAAGAAAGCTTCGGGCAATTAGTATTACTCGGCTATGATGTCACCACCTTTATACCTGTAACCTATCAACGTAGTAGTCTCCTACGACCCTCAATGGAAGTCTCATCTTGTGGCTAGTTTCGCACTTAGATGCTTTCAGCGCTTATCTATTCCCAACGTAGCTACTCTGCAGTACACCTGGCGGCATAACAGATTCACCAGAGGTTAGTCCAACCCGGTCCTCTCGTACTAAGGTCAGCCCCACTCAAACTTCCTACGCCCACAACAGATAGGGACCGAACTGTCTCGCGACGTTCTGAACCCAGCTCGCGTGCCACTTTAATGAGCGAACAGCTCAACCCTTGGGACCTTCTCCAGCCCCAGGATGTGACGAGCCGACATCGAGGTGCCAAACCTCCCCGTCGATATGAGCTCTTGGGGAGATCAGCCTGTTATCCCCAGCGTACCTTTTATCCTTTGAGCGATGGCCCTTCCATGCAGAACCACCGGATCACTATATCCGTCTTTCGACCCAGCTCGACTTGTCTGTCTCACTGTCAAGCAAGCTTATGCTATTGCACTCCGCGTACGGTTACCAAGCGTACTGAGCTTACCTTTGAAAGCCTCCGTTACCTTTTTGGAGGCGACCACCCCAGTCAAACTACCCGCCAAACAATGTTCTCCACATCGTAGAGTTAGACACCAAATACAGAAAGGGTGGTATTTCAACGTTGACTAACCAACTCCTAGCGAAGCTGGATCACAGTCTCCCACCTATCCTACACATCCTGTATCCGATATCAATGTTAAGCTATAGTGAAGGTGCATGGGGTCTTTCCGTCCCGTTGCGGGTAACCGGCGTCTTCACCGATACCACAATTTCACCGAGCTCATGGCTGAGACAGCGCCCAGATCGTTACACCATTCGTGCAGGTCGGAACTTACCCGACAAGGAATTTCGCTACCTTAGGACCGTTATAGTTACGGCCGCCGTTTACTGGGGCTTCGATTCAATGCTTCGCCTTGCGACTAACATCCCCTCTTAACCTTCCAGCACCGGGCAGGTGTCAGGCCATATACGTCATCTTGCGATTTTGCATAGCCATGTGTTTTTGTTAAACAGTCGCCTGGGCCTTTTCACTGCGGCTGACATTGCTGCCAGCGCCCCTTCTCCCGAAGTTACAGGGCCATTTTGCCGAGTTCCTTAGCCATGATTCACTCGAGCACCTTAGGATTCTCTCCTCGACTACCTGTGTCGGTTTACGGTACGGGTTTTTAATACCTGAAGCTTAGCGGGTTTTCTTGGAAGTCTGATTACCTGAACTATCACCTCGTCCGAAGATTTGGTGTACTATCAGCTTTCAGCAAAATTTGCGTACTTAACTACAAACTCTATACCTACAGCCTTTAACGAACTATTCCGTCAGTTCGCGTCAGTGTCACTACTCCGTCACCGCATCGCAGTATTAAAAAGTACTGGAATATTAACCAGTTGTCCATCGGCTACGCCTGTCGGCTTCACCTTAGGCCCCGACTAACCCTGATCCGATTAGCGTTGATCAGGAAACCTTAGTCTTTCGGTGGGCGGGTTTCTCTCCCGCCTTATCGTTACTTATGCCTACATTTGCTTTTCTATTCCCTCCACAGTCAGTTACCTTCCTGCTTCGCCGGATAATAGAATGCTCCCCTACCAGTCACATTACTGTGAATCCATAGCTTCGGTATACTGCTTGATGCCCGTTTATTATCCATGCCCGATCGCTCGACTAGTGAGCTGTTACGCACTCTTTAAATGAATGGCTGCTTCCAAGCCAACATCCTAGCTGTCTGTGCAATCGGACCTCGTTAGTTCAACTTAGCAATAATTTAGGGACCTTAGCTGATGGTCTGGGTTCTTTCCCTCTCGGCCATGGACCTTAGCACCCATAGCCTCACTCCAGCGTATATTATAAAGCATTCGGAGTTTATCTGGATTTGGTAGGATTTGACTCCCCCGCACCCAATTAGTAGCTCTACCTCTTTATAACTCAACCGCCAGGCTGTTCCTAAAAACATTTCGGGGAGTACGAGCTATTTCCCAGTTTGATTAGCCTTTCACCCCTACCCACAAGTCATCCGGAAACTTTTCAACGTTTATCGGTTCGGTCCTCCAGTACCTGTTACGGCACCTTCAACCTGCCCATGGGTAGATCACAAGGTTTCGCGTCTACCTCCCCTGACTATACGCCCTTTTCAGACTCGCTTTCGCTTCGGATCCGTGTCTTAAACACTTAACCTTGCCAGGGAAGAGTAACTCGTAGGCTCATTATGCAAAAGGCACGCCGTCACCCGTTACCAGGCTCCGACCGCTTGTAAGTACACGGTTTCAGGTTCTATTTCACTCCCCTGTTCGGGGTTCTTTTCACCTTTCCCTCACGGTACTGGTTCACTATCGGTCTCTCAGGAGTATTTAGCCTTACCGGATGGTGCCGGCAAATTCCCACAAGGCGTCTCCGACCTCGCGGTACTCAGGATACCACTATCCTATTATCAATTACCCGTACGCAGCTCTCATGCTCTATGGCCGGGTTTCCCACCCCGTTCCGGTTCTCTTTAATATTCATGTTGTGGTCCTACAACCCCATATTGCCGTAACAATATAGGTTTGGGCTTCTTCCATTTCGCTCGCCACTACTCTGGAAATCACTTTTGTTTTCTCTTCCTCTGCTTACTTAGATGTTTCAGTTCGGCAGGTTAGCGCATTCTGCAGTTATTCTTCAAATAACTAGGTTTCCCCATTCGGAAATTACCGGATCAAATCTTATTTGCAAATCCCGGTACTTATCGCAGCTTATCACGTCCTTCTTCGCCTCTGAGAGCCAAGGCATCCCCCGTGTACCCTTTCTTACTTTCTTCTACTCTTGCGCCTTTTGCGCCGCAAGGTATGTCTTTATTTAGATCGGTCATTAAGTCATTGTTTCATTTGCTCATTACCTTGCGGTTTTGATCTCCTGAAGCTTTTGAACTCAACAACGTCTCTATCTGTTGTTTTCTCTTGTTTTCAATTACTTCTTCCAATATGTCAAAGAACGTTTTGATCCTCCGTCATTCTTTCATTCTAGCATTAAATCATTTTTCAATGACTCAATGACCTGATGATTTAATGACTTCCGGTTCAATGTGGAGAATAACGGATTCGAACCGTTGACCCCCTGCGTGCAAGGCAGGTGCTCTAGCCAGCTGAGCTAATCCCCCTTTCAGATGAGTCCGCAGTTTGTAGTTTGCAGTTGCAGTTTTTCTCTTATTACTGCTGCTGCTACTTCTTACTGCTGCTTACCCTTGTAGTCCCGAGCAGATTTGAACTGCTGACCCCTACATTATCAGTGTAGTGCTCTAACCAAGCTGAGCTACAGGACTGTGTTTTTTAGTTGCAGTTATCAGTTGCAGTTTGCAGGATCTTTCTACCTACTGCTGCTGCCACTGCTTACTGCCACTCGTGTCCTGGCCTCAGCGGCCGGCCCACATCGATGGCTTCATCTTCTGGGTTTCCTTTTGTCTTTTTTTGTGTTTTAAGAAATTATCATGTAGGTAACAGTCCTGAGTCACTGCTCGCAAATCTGCTCCAGAAAGGAGGTATTCCAGCCACACCTTCCGGTACGGCTACCTTGTTACGACTTAGCCCCAGTTACCGACTTTACCCTAGGACGCTCCTTGCGGTTACGCACTTCAGGCACTTCCAGCTTCCATGGCTTGACGGGCGGTGTGTACAAGGCCCGGGAACGTATTCACCGCGTCATTGCTGATACGCGATTACTAGCGAATCCAACTTCACGGGGTCGAGTTGCAGACCCCGATCCGAACTGTGAATGACTTTGTGAGATTGGCATCCTGTTGCCAGGTAGCTGCCCTCTGTATCATCCATTGTAGCACGTGTGTAGCCCCGGACGTAAGGGCCATGATGACTTGACGTCGTCCCCTCCTTCCTCTCTATTTGCATAGGCAGTCTGTTTAGAGTCCCCACCTTAAATGCTGGCAACTAAACATAGGGGTTGCGCTCGTTGCGGGACTTAACCCAACACCTCACGGCACGAGCTGACGACAGCCATGCAGCACCTAGTTTCGTGTTCCGAAGAACTGTGACGTCTCTGTCACATTCACTAACTTTCAAGCCCGGGTAAGGTTCCTCGCGTATCATCGAATTAAACCACATGCTCCTCCGCTTGTGCGGGCCCCGTCAATTCCTTTGAGTTTCACCCTTGCGGGCGTACTCCCCAGGTGGAACACTTAACGCTTTCGCTTAGACGCTGACCGTATATCGCCAACATCGAGTGTTCATCGTTTAGGGCGTGGACTACCAGGGTATCTAATCCTGTTTGATCCCCACGCTTTCGTGCCTCAGCGTCAATCATACCATAGTAAGCTGCCTTCGCAATTGGTGTTCTGTGACATATCTATGCATTTCACCGCTACTTGTCACATTCCGCCTACTTCTAGTACATTCAAGCCCATCAGTATCAAGGGCACTGCGATAGTTGAGCTACCGTCTTTCACCCCTGACTTAACAGGCCGCCTACGCACCCTTTAAACCCAATAAATCCGGATAACGCTCGGATCCTCCGTATTACCGCGGCTGCTGGCACGGAGTTAGCCGATCCTTATTCTCAAGGTACATTCAACTCGGTACACGTACCGAGGTTTATTCCCCTGCAAAAGCAGTTTACAACCCATAGGGCCGTCTTCCTGCACGCGGCATGGCTGGTTCAGACTTCCGTCCATTGACCAATATTCCTTACTGCTGCCTCCCGTAGGAGTCTGGTCCGTGTCTCAGTACCAGTGTGGGGGTCATCCTCTCAGATCCCCTAAACATCGTAGCCTTGGTATGCCGTTACCACACCAACTAGCTAATGTTGCGCATGCCCATCTTAGTCCTATAAATATTTGATCATCAAACGATGCCATTCAATGATGTTATGCGGTCTTAATCTCTCTTTCGAGAGGCTATCCCCTGACTAAGGTAGGTTACATACGTGTTACGCACCCGTGCGCCACTCTCATCGGGAGCAAGCTCCCAAATCCCGTCCGACTTGCATGTATTAGGCCTGCCGCTAGCGTTCATCCTGAGCCAGGATCAAACTCTCCATTGTAAAATGTTTTGTTTGTTCACTGACCCTATTATTAATTAATAGAATCTGTATTATTATATCTTTATACAGTTCGCTTGCTTTTTTTGTAACTCTTCAACCTTCTTCTGCCTTAGCTTCCGTCGGTCTCCCGTTACGCTACATGATTTCCATTTCTTAAAAGAACTTGCTCGCCTCCCCATCTCAGTTCAGCTATATAATCTTTCGGTGTTAACCGTTTTGATTTGTCAGTTTATCCGGTGAGAATCGCTCTCTTTCCGTTTTGATTCCAAAGGCCTAAAACCCTCATCCTCTTCTTTTTAGAAGCTTTTAAACTTCTTCCCCGCTTGGGGCTGCAAAGGTAACAACCTTTTTCTCTTTTCCAAAACTTTTTTTCTTTTTGTTCTGGACCCGCTCAACCTCTCTCTTCTCCCCGTTTGCGGGCTGCAAAGGTGTGAATTATTTTCCAGTCTCACAAAAGATTTTATTAATCTTTTTTCGCTTTCCTTATTCACTTTCAACCTTTAAAGAACAAACCCCGCTTCCTCGTTTGCGGGCTGCAAAGGTAGTCACTTTTTACTCCCCTCCAAATTATTTCTGAGTATTCGCCCTGCACTTTCTTTAACTCGCTATTCCTCAAGGAGAAAAAGTTAAGCTATACCCCATCCGGTATACTATTTCGATGCACCTGCCATCCAGAAAGCATTCATTATTTTGGTTTGATCATAAACCTGAGGCGCCCGGATAGTTATTACTTCCAATTGCTTAGGCACATCAAAATGATCATCGAAATTATAGGAATCCATATACGGTTCCTTGTCAGACAAGGCCGATACTTCTACAGTTCCGGAAATTACAGACAATCCCCTCTTTAAATAGATCAACGAAAATTCCAGCGATTTAACGATATCCGGATTATTTTGAAATTGATCTCCGCCAAGTTGCGAATGAAACAATGAGGATATCGAAGCATACAGCTCATGATTAAACACCTGAAACCGGTAAAGCAAATCCAGATCAAATCCGCTTGACGGAGGTTCATTCCGGAGATGTTCGAGATAAATGTCCGGGAATAATATCCTTATAGGCATCGGCTAATGGAATATCACCATTGTAAAAATCAGCTTTCTTTCTCAAAAAATGCGACATCGCAACCATACATTCGCTTAGCGCGTTGTTTATGCTTCTGTGAGGAAAAAAGTATGTATCGACACTTGTGCATACGGTATACCAAATGCCCCCGGATATAATTGGCCATGCAAATGAAAAAGCATCTGCCGGCCTAAGTCCTATGGTAAAAACCATCATGATGAGTGCCAGTGAGCCAATTGCGTTGAGGTTACCACCATAGGCGGCCAGCATTGAAAAACCAAAACAAAAACTGATCATCAATAAAGCAATCAACCAGGGAGAAGGCAATGCAATGGCTGTAATGAAGGCGACGAATCCAAGTGTAAGGCTACCCAGAAATAAAAACCTCAATCTATTTATACGTGGACCAGGCAAATCAGTGAGCGACACCAGCAACGTGCCAAGGCCCATGTAAATTCCGGTTGTAAGTAGCCCAATACTGGCAAAAACAATTACCGGGGCAACTATCACGCTTGTGCAACGAACCGCATTAACAAGATACTCGCCACGCAAGAAGCACGAAAATTGTAGCCATTGTTTATGTAAAACTTGCATGAGGTTGAGCCGGTTAAAATTTTTGCAATGATAGTAATTATTATGCATGCATAGCAATTCCTATTTATGTTGTTAAAAGAAAAACCCTTCTGAACAAGCCAAACTACGGGCAAGTGCAAAACATGAGGTTTATTTTTATCAGCAATCAGCTTTTGCTATCTTTAAAATGACTGGTGGGTGATATGAAAAAAATAAACAATAATGGTAGCAGCAGTAAACATATATCTGGAATCAGTAAAGGCTATTTGCCCGGAGCTAACTGATGATGAGCTTGCGTTATTTGCTTCTAAACTCACCATTAAAGAGCTAAAAAAGAAAGAATTTTTCCTGGAAGCCGGGAAAATCCAAAAAGCTTTGGGATTTATCGCCAACGGCTTAGTCCGTTCTTTTTATATTGACGATGAGGGCAACGAGCGTACAGTTGGCTTTTATGCCGAAACCGACTATGCCACACATTATCATTCGTTCATAGTCCGGCAACCCAGCCGGTACTCTATCCAGTGCCTGGAACCTGCCACTTTTGTTTGCCTTTCGTTTGACGATCTGCAATGGATCTACCGGCAATCTCCCCAATTTGAGCGCTATGGCCGCTTAATTGCAGAAGAAGTATTAAAACGACAACAAGCCCGCATAGAGAGTTTCATCTTCCAAACTTCTGAAGAACGTTATCTTGATTTCAGCCGGAACAAGAAAAGCTTATTTAACCGCGTCTCCTTATCTCATCTTTGCAGTTATCTGGGCATCGAGCGACAGTCCCTTACCCGTATTCGCCAGAAATTAGCGCATCAATAGTTTTTTGGCACATATGTGTCAGGTAGCCCTTCTATTTCCTTAGCAGATTTGCATTGTCAATCAACAAGATACTGCAATGAAAAAGAATATACTACTCATCCTCGGGCACCCTTCAGAAACTTCATTTTGTAACGCGCTGCTCAATGCCTATCAAAGAGGGGCGGAAAGTGCCGGCGCCAATTGTAAGGTACTTTATATATCCAGGTTAAAATTTGATGTAAACCTTGCCGAAGGTTATAAAACCGGCGAGTATATGGAAGATGATCTTTTGGCCGCGCAAGAAATGTTTACCTGGGCAAATCACGTGGTATTTGTTTATCCAAACTGGTGGGGTTTTATGCCTGCCATAACCAAAGGTTTTATAGACAGGTTGTTTTTGCCGGGCTTTGCTTTTAAACACCAATCAGGCAAAATATTCCCTGAAAAACTGCTGAAGGGAAAAAGTATGCGGCTGATGGTTACCATGGATACTCCCAAATGGTGGTTTTACCTGATTTACCGGGCATCACAATACCAGATCCTTAAAGACATTGTATTCGGTTATGTTGGGTTCGATCCAATCCGCTTCTCCACTTTTGGATTTATCAGAAAATCAACCGATCAACAAAGGGAAAAATGGCTAAAACAGGTAAATCAATTAGGTAAAGAACTTAAATGAGATAGCAGAACTTATAGACCTCATCTTATTAATATTAAAAGGCCCTCTACAAAAGAGGGCCTTTTAATATTAATCCTCGCTTATAGCTTACAAAAAAGGATCAATCAATTTAATGCTTCCATCGGTATTATGCTGCAGCTCTGTAACCTTCACATTGCGCAAATGTGTTTTGCCTGATAACTGGGTATCATGGTAAAATATATACCATTTGTCTTTTATTTCAACGATGGAATGATGAGTTGTCCAACCCTGTACCGGTTTCATGAATACCCCCTTGTATGTAAACGGCCCCAGCGGACTATCGCCTATCGCGTAGCAAAGCAAATGCGTATCGCCTGTTGAGTAGGTGAAATAGTACTTACCATTATATTTATGCATCCACGAGCCCTCAAAAAAACGACGGTCATGGTCTTTGGTTAACAGTGGTTTGCCAAGACTATCTAAAATTACAGCGTCCTTTACTGTGCCGTTAAAGGTTTTCATATCAGGTTTAAGCAGCGCCACCTTGCAACTTATAGCCGGGGCATCTTCCTGCTTTGAATCGGTCTTTGAACCGTTGGCGTCATACTTTCCGTTAATCCAACGTTGAAGCTGACCGCCCCAGATACCGCCGAAATACATATAGGTTTTGCCATCAGTATCAGTAAACACAGCCGGGTCAATACTGTAGCTCCCGGCTATGGGTTCAGGTTCGGCCTTGAACGGGCCAATCGGGCTGGCCGAAGTTGCAACACCAATATGGAACACATCTTTTTTATCCTTCACCGGAAAATACAGGTAATAGGTGCCATTTTTATAAGCTGCATCGGGAGCCCAAAGTTGCCGGCCTGCCCATGGTATATCTTTGATATCAAGTGCTACACCATTATCGGTCACCTTACCACCAACACTATCCATCGACAGGATATGATAATCCTTCATGGCAAAATGATCGCCGTTGTCATTTTCGGGGATTCCTGCGTTGATATCATGCGATGGATAGATATAAATTTTACCGTTAAACACATGCGCCGATGGGTCGGCAGTATAAATGGAACTGATGAGCGGCTGCGACAGATATTTTACTTTTTTAGCGGTATCCGTTTTTGTACTGTCGGTTGTATCAGCTGTTTTTTTGGTTGATGAATTACACGCGTTCAAAATGCAGAACGGTGCTAAACACATAATAGTTAACCTGGCTATGGTAAATTGCTTGCTCATTTACGTTTGGTTTATAGTGGTGATTAATTGGTCATATAATTATTGCCGCCGATACCCGGTACATAGTAAAATTTCATGTTCCTGTAATAGTCAAGCGGGTGTTGCGACTTTGGATATGTTGTCTCGATTGGCATTTTTGAAAACGTTTGAAAATATAAAACACAGGCATCGCGCCAGGTTATTGCCTCGTTCAGCTGCACCTGCATCAGTTGTTTTACTTCACTAAAACGTTCAGCATCTATCTTACCCTCCATTTTTTCCCATGTGCGACTCATTTGTTTAACGGATTCAGCTCCGGCATAATAGTGGTAAACCAACTCATCCCATAATGATCTGCCCGAAGACATTTTGTAGGTCCAGCTTAAATGGTGAAACCAGAGCAGGTATTCGTCCGGACAGGTTTGCAGGCTTTCCCAACGCGCTTTAACTTCAGGGGCATATTGCGCTAAAGCATTGCTACCCGTACCGGTACGGTCAAAACCTATCCCAGATGAATCAGCCTTGTGATAATAGGTCGCATTCCAATCCGGCCGACCGGCATTATCAACCCAAGGGCCGGGACCATAATGTGTTGATACGCCCATGATATGGTGCAAACCCAACGGGGCCATGTAATTCACTGTATTCTCCCTTGATTGTAGCATGAACTTTTTCACCGGTGATACAAAGTTTTCATCATCGGTAAAAGTCATCCGAAGCCAATCATCAGCAATTACAGCCGGAGATTGATCCGAGTTCCAGGCCGTCCTACCGAAGGCATACCAGTTAGCTTGCGCGAACGGATGGCCGCACCAGTTTAAATCAGCGCCAATATTGGCCACGCCTGCCATCCCGGTGATTAGTTTTTTGTTGAAATCGCCTTTGATTACCCGGGCAACGGTTGATCCTTTACCATGCGTATAAGTGTCTGATTGCAGGCATTCGGCAAACAGCGGCGCCTCATAAACCAGGTGCGTTGAAAAACCGAGATATTCTTGTGTTAACTGAAATTCCATCATGAGCGGGGTATTAGGCATCGCACCAAATAAAGGATGAAAAGGTTCTCGCGGCTGAAAATCTATTGGCCCGTTTTTAACCTGCACTATCACGTTATCCTTAAACTTACCATCCAGTGGTTTAAATTCATTATAGGCCTGCTTGAAGCGGTCGTCCGGAACTTTATTGTCATAGACAAAAGCCCGCCACATCACTATGCCATGATGAGGCTCAAGCGCATCGGCCAGCATATTGGCGCCATCGGCATGGGTACGTCCATAACTTTGCGGACCAGGTTGGCCCTCGGAGTTAGCTTTTACCAAAAAGCCACCAAAATCAGGGATATAACTATAAATTTCATCAGCCTTATCTGCCCACCATTTTTTTACCGCGGGATCAAGCGGATCGGCAGTTTTCAAGCCGCCCAACTCAACCGGGCTGCTGAATTTAACCGACAGGTAGATTTTGATACCATATGTTCTGAAAACATTGGCCAACGCCTGTACCTTCAATAAATATTGAGGCGAAAGGATCAGCGCATCGGCATTTACATTATTAACTACGGAACCATTGATACCTACCGAAGCATTGGCTCGTGCATAATCAATATACCGTTGATCAATTACGCCAGGTAATTTATGCCAGTTCCAGATGGATGAACCGGCGTATCCCCGCTCTACGGTACGGTTCAGGTTATCCCAATGATCCAATACCCGGTACATCATACGAGGATGGTCTGAAATATTCAGTTTGCTTATCGATTGATTTATCTGGATAAGTTTCAAAAAGTTGAAAACGCCGTAAATAACCCCAACATCTGAGTTAGCAGCAATGAGGATACATTTCTTTTGGCCGATAAGTGTTGTTTTGATCAGATATCCTTCGCCGCCGATACTATCCGGAACGGCTATCGAAAAAGATTTTAATAATTGTGGTGTACCTATTATGATAGTTTGCCCGTTGGTGATGCTTTTTGCATCGACAGGTTTCAATGTCAACATTTCATCCAGTCCGGTTAAAAGCTCAAATTTTGCCGCTTTCAGCCGGTCAGATGCAGCGGGGAAGATCACGTAGCTCAATTGCTGCCTGTAAGCTACTGCCAGTTGAGGGTTACCTACCTTATTATATTCAAGCCATAGTTTATAGCCATTATCAGCAAAAGCACTGCTGCCCGTTTTGAGCAAAAGCAACATCAGCACGCACAAGTACTTTAATGAATATTTACCCATGACATTGTTAATTCAACTTTATAAGCATGAATATAATTTATAGCAAACGCATTATAATCTGATGAAATACACGCGCAAAACAGAAAAATATTCTACTTTGCTTTGTTTGGTTTATAAAAAGCAATCTCGACCGCAATCGATTGCAATATAAAAATCATTGTCAACATAAACAACAGTTACCGGGTGATAATTCGTTGACTATTCCGGGCGACCATTGATAAATATTAAGCTATAAAACATTGATTAATCAATTATTTACAACCGGGTTAATAAGTAATATTTTCTACATTTAGCCACCTAATAAACTTAAAGCTTACGCTTATCGAAGCCGAAGGGATAAATGAATCGACCCTGAAAACATCATTAAAAAACATGAACTCAAAAACAAAACTTGCCATTGTTACAGGAGGCGCGTCGGGCCTTGGGCTGGCTACCACCAAAAAATTTACCGAACAAGGCATCAAGACTATAATTATCGGCCGGGATGAGGCAAAACTGGCCTCGACGGTGAAACAATTCGGCGAACTCTGTCACTACAGGCAATATGATTTGAGTGATACATCCGGTATTCCGCAATTGGTTGCCGAAATTGAAGCTGAATATGGCATACCCGACATCCTGGTTAACAATGCCGGTATCAATCATAAAAAAGCTTTCGCCGAAGTAACAGATGAAGAATTTTCAAAAGTGATCCAAACCAACCTCATATCGGTGTTTGCAATAAGCCGCGAAGTAGTAAAAAGTATGTTAAAAACAGGAAGTGGAAGTATTATTAATATCAGTTCGATGGCGGCGCAATATGGGATCCCCTATGTTATCGCCTACAGCGCTTCAAAAACCGCTATTGAAGGGATGACCCGGGCCATGGCTACCGAGCTTTCACCACAAGGCATCCGGGTTAATTGTATTGCCCCGGGTTTTATTGCTACCGATATGTCGGCCAAGGCGTTAAATAACGATCCCGCCCGTATGCAAAAAGTAATGAACCGCACTCCTATGGGCAAATTAGGCGAACCAGCCGATGTAGCCGAAGCTGTTTATTACTTAGCTACCGATAGCGCCAAATATGTGACTGGAGTTATTTTGCAGGTTGACGGAGGAAATTCGATAGGATTTTAGGCGAAAGACTTACGAAGTTTCGAAAACTTCGTAAGTCTGAAATTGTAGCCTGAAATCGTATATAAATACAAAACGCCCCGGAAAATCCGGGGCGTTTTGTGTTTTATGTTTGCTGTAATTATTCACTAACCAAATAGTTCCAACCGTGGGTATCAGGAGCGGTACCATATTTAATAGCATCAAGCGTATCAAATACTTTATTCGAAAACTCACGGGTTTTCGGATCGCTCAGGAAATATTCCTGACCTTCGTAGCTGATTGAGGCAACAGGGGCAATGGTAGCGGCGGTACCGGCGCCAAAGGCATCAGTTAACTTACCATTTTTTGCACCTTCAACAATTTCAGCTACAGAAATTTTGCGTTCTTCAACCGGGATACCCCATTCTTTAGCTAAGGCAATAACGGTGTCGCGGGTTACGCCATCCAAAATAGTGTCTTTAGCTTCGGCAGTTATCAGTTTACCATCTAACAGGAACATAGCGTTAGCCGCGCCCATTTCTTCAATAAACTTGTGCTCTTTAGCGTCAGTCCAGATCAATTGATCAAAACCTTCTTCGGTTGCTTTACGGGCAGGCAGCATAGAGCTTCCGTAGTTACCGGCAGCTTTAGCATAGCCCATACCACCTTCAGCAGCGCGGGTATAGTGTGTTTCGATTTTAACACGCAATGGTTTTGAAAAGTACGGACCAACCGGGCCAACCAATACCATATATTTATAAGTTGAAGATGGAGTCACACCCAAATACGGATCGGTAGCGAACATGAACGGGCGTATATATAAAGCATGGTTTGGCTGTGAAGGTACCCAGTCGCGGTCAAGGTCAACCAGGGTAGCTATACTTTGCAAAAAGATTTCCTCAGGCAAAGTTGGCATACAAAGGCGCTCGGCCGATTTGTTAAAACGGATAGCATTTTTATCCGGACGGAAAACAGTAATTTTTCCATCGGCATGTTTATAGGCTTTCAGGCCTTCAAAAAACGCTTGTCCGTAGTGAAGTGCTGAAATTGCAGGGCTTAGACCAATTTCGCCGTAGGGAATGACCGAGAGATTTTTCCATTCACCGTCCGCGTAATCGGCCACAAACATGTGGTCAGAAAAAGTTTTTCCAAAAGGTAAGTTGTCGAAGTCCGTTTGCTGCAAACGGGAAGCAGTTGTCCTGCTGATCTTGATGTCCAATGTCTCGGTCATGGCATTATAAATTAATAAATTATAGAAAATGGCAAGTTAGGCATTTTTATGGCCTATGCCAAAAAATTAAGCGTGTAATTGGTGATTATCACACATAAAAATATCATTTTGACAATATCATCGCAAAGCTTAAATACCATTCAGCACATCATCAACCCAAGCTTTGCCCCAGTTATCTTTTTCCTCTTCGTTCCACACCCAGGGATAAAAGATCCGCTTTTGAAAACGCGGAGGCAGGTATTTTTGCCAGTTGGTGCCGCCGGTTGCCTTAATATCTTCCGGTTCGCGGTTAAGGTAGCGCACCGCCGACTTATAATGTGACAGTGGCCAATTCACATTGACATTGATATCCAATTGGCGCAGTTCGTTGCGCAGCTCTGTTGTAAGTTCTGAAGATGCTTCAAACTGTTTAGCCAGCGTATTAAAGTTATGCGAAGCAGCTGCTTTCCCCAACTCAATAAAGCTTTTTGAATATTTTTTTTCGAACTGTTTAAGTGTCAATGTCTTTTTTCCGGTAGATAGTTCGGTAGCTCCAAATTTCCAGTACAGATACTCAAATTGCTCTTCGATAGTTGCGTGTTGTAACTCCTCGCGTTTATCCTTTGCCACCAGGTTTATGAAATCGGTCGCGTAGATCTCAATCATGCGGTACTGGCCCGACTGAAAACCACTTGCAGGCAGTAAAGACATCCTGAATTTCAGGAACTGTTCTTTCTCCATCCCATCAACCATAATCTCAAACGAATGGGTTAACGCACCAAAATACCGGTTGATCCTTTTTAACCGCGCTGTAAAAAACTCGGCTGTCAGGGGGCTGGCTTCTGCTATTTGCCTGCACTCATGCAGGGCAAGTTTAAAATACAGCTCCGTGATCTGGTGATAAATAATAAAAATTTCCTCGTCGGGAAATGGGGTTTTAGGGTTTTGTAAACTAAGCAAGGTATCCAGGTGGATGTAATCCCAGTAGGTTAAAAAATCGGCATAAAGTAAACCATCGAGATATGAATTCATATCCTGGCCCATGGCTTCATATTTTTCCTGCAACCGGTTTAAGCGGTCTTCAATTTCGGGTGAGAAATGCATGCTTCAAAGGTAATAAAATAGTATCCGGCTAAAACATATCCGTATTAGGTTGTTATATGGATACAAACCTTATAATATTATTATGAAGATCAGGAAGATACTCATCGGCATTGATGAAAGCGAATTTTCACGTCATGCTGCTGCTTACGGTTTTGACATAGCACATACCTACGGTGCCGAGGTTGGTCTGGTACATATAGTTGAACCCATTGTGATGCCTGTTGACACCCAGGATGGCCTGCTCGGTACGCCTTTTGATCCTAACTTAAACCTGCCGGGGACAGAATTAGAAATATTACAAACCGAGCGATCCGCCGCGTTGCTAAACCAGGCATCAAAAGAGTGGGGCACAGGTTTAGAAATAGCTCACTTCACCCAGTACGGCTCAACAGCCGAAGGCATTATTGAATGCAGCCAGGAGTTTAATGCTGATCTGATAGTTTTAGGCACGCACCGCCGTACCGGTATCGATAAATTCTTTTTAGGCAACGTTGCTGAACAGGTGATCAATAAATCATTGATACCTGTACTGGTTATACCTTATATTGAAGCCAAAGATTAATATAAAAGCCTGAACTTAATGGTATGTTCAATCGCTTTTAACTCATTCAACACTTCGGTATCATAGCCTGTATTAACGTCGGTAATTACATAACCTATCTGGGGGTTAGTAACCAAAAATTCGCCCACAATATTAATATTATGGCGGGCAAAAACGTCGTTGATCTTGGCCAGGATACCTGGTACGTTTTTATGGATGTGAATTAAACGGTGAGCATTATTAACACGCGGTGGCTGCAGATCAGGGAAGTTACAGCTGGTATGCGTTTTACCCTCGTTCATGAAAGCCATTACCCTTTTTGGAAGGAAATCGTTACTGTGCGGGTTATGCCTTGGATCGTCAAATATGATAATCCCGCTTTCGGCAGCGGCATCGGCCAGTTTACGGTTGCATTTACCGAACACACCGATTACTTTTAACCTACCTGCATTTTGAACCTGCCCGGCACTTGGCTGATGTTCTTCATCGCAAAATAACACACCGGCTTCTTCTAAGTATTTTTCTTCAACGCTCTCGCGATGGCGCATGTTGTAACCTTCTTTTTTAAGCTGATCCAACGCATCTTCATCAACATTACCTACAACCAAACATTTAATGCGGTTTTTAGGGTACGAGATAGCACGTGGCAGTTTATTAAGGTAAAGGAATTCGTCAAAGCTTGGAGTAACATGGTCGGCTTTTTCGGCTACTGATTTACGTTCGATATTTTCAGTAAAGGCGAAGAACTTTTTGATCATGCCTGATTCCTTTAACTGGAAATCAGAATAACCGTCACCAATGCCGTAGATATCGCCGGGCAATTGCAGCTCTTTCAACAGCTTTACTTTACCACCTTCCTGCGAAAGCGGATTTTCACGGTCATAACCTATGATATTACCTTCTTCGTCAAACTCAAACGTGTTGGCGTAGATGTTTTCTTTTTTAATATGATACTCGGTAACTACCGGGGTAATAAACTCTTTAAACCCGCCGGATACAATCAAAACCTCGTCCTGGTGGTTTTTAAAGAAGATGGTATTACGAGAAAACGAAGTAGAAACCTTCTTTTTAAGGTGGCTGATCAGCTGCTTTAAATGATCGCGATTGGCATTGAGTAATTTCACCCTGCGCTCTAAACTTTCGGTAAAGGATAACTTACCTTCCATCGAGGCATTGGTTAAATCTTCAATCTGTTTGTAGATATCCTCGCGGTCGGGGCGATTTTTGAGAGATATACGGGCCAGTTCGTCAAGGGCCTCAACCTGTGTAAAGGTACTGTCGAAATCAATAATAAAGTACTGCTCCATCTTGCGTGCAAAGGTGCAAAAAAATTTGCTGAGGAAGTATAGAGAGTTTGTAGTTTAAATTTAGATATCCTGCTATTCTTTATTAAAATAGGAAAAATCGCTTTAATATCAGGAGACACCTACGGAGTCTGACTTTGATTCTGTAATCTAAGCTATAAACACGATACTCCTACGGAGTGTCAATACTATTTCTCAAAACTCCGTAGGAGTATCATGTTTATAGAAAAAAATCCAAACCGAAGGCTCCGTAGGTGCCTCCTGTCAACCGTTAATACAGACTATTTTAACGCCTCACAAATTTCCTTAACCGTATTGCTGATGGGTTTAAATTCAAAACCTATGGCTTTCTTAATTTTTGAATTATCAAACTCGCGGGTTAGCGAAGCGGTTTGGGCCGATGTTTTATCTATAGCAGGAACACCATCTGTTAAAGCAGCTCCAACAGCCGCCAAGCGCCAGGCCAGTTCCATCATCCAGGGTTTTGCATATATAGCCGGCGGCTTGATACCAAAGCCGTTGGCTATCTCGGTAACCATCCCTTTATAATCACGATTTTCGGCGCTGATGATATAGCGTTCGGCCGTGATGTCGCTGTTCATTAATCCAACCATGCTTTTGGCAACGTCCTCAACATCAACAAAACCTATAGTGCCCGATGTATAAAATTTTAGCCCTTTGCGTACAGTATTGAATAATGCACCACTCCCCTGAGTACCGGCGCTTGCTCCTATAATAATAGATGGATTAACAATAACAGCGTTCAACCCTTCGGCAATACCACGCCAAACTTCCATCTCGCTTTCCAATTTGGATATGGCATAACCGTCGTTCTCTGTTGATTGCTCCAGGTGATGATTTTCGGTGATCAGTTCGCCGGGTTTGGCGGTGCCAACGGCAGCTACCGAACTTACGTGTACCATCCTTATGCCACGCTCAGTGCAAAGGTTAACCAGGTTGGCAGTTCCGGTAACATTGGTGTTAATCATCGGTTCTTTATCTGCCTGTTTCAATGATACCCAAGCGGCACAATGATAAACCTGCGTAATGCCATCAAGCGCTTCGCCCAGTGCAAAAATATCCATCATATCGGCGTCAACCCAATCAATGTTTTCCTGGTAAGGCAACAGCAATTTGGGCACAGTTGAGCTTGCCCTTTTAGTGCAGCGGATCCGTTGGCCGGTGGTAATTACCAAAAGTTTTGCCAGTTCGGCCCCAAGAAAACCGGTTGCGCCTGTTATTAAGATCATTCCTTTAAATGTGCAGATTTCAGATGTGCAAATGTGCAGATTATTTTTTGATGCGCACATCTCCGATATGAACTCCTTTACAAGACATTAAAACGTAATCTAAAATATCTGCAAATCATTTGCACATCTGCACATTTGAAATCCGCACATTTATAATCACATTTGCACATCTGAAATCTGCACATCTAAAAATTTGCACATCTAAAAATTATGTCATTAGCTGATTTTTTTACGCCGATTGATCTTAAAAAGATAGCTCCTAAAAAGGGTTATTATACCAGCCAGCTTGGCGATAAAATTGTGCATTACTCTGTCGATTTTCCCGATCTGGAAGAGAAAACGGATATCGCGATCATCGGTGTTATGGATGATCGCAACGCGGTTGGTAATCCCGGCTGCTCGCTTGGCCCCGATTATATCCGCGAAAAACTTTACCAGTTAAACGAGGGCGGCTACTCGGTAAAAATTGCCGACCTGGGTAATATCCGCGCCGGCGAAAAGGTAACGGACACCTACTTCGCGGTTAAAACCGTAGTGGCTGAACTGATCAAGAAAGATATTATCCCGGTTATTTTAGGCGGCGGGCAGGACATTACCTACGCTCAGTATCTGGGTTATGAGGAACTTGAGCAAAAAGTCGATCTGGTAGTGATCGATTCGCATTTTGATTTGGATGAAGATAATCACGGCGAAAGCATCGAAACGACCTCTGCTTCCTATCTTAACAAAATATTCCTGCATGACCCTAATTACCTGTTCAATTTCAGTAACCTGGGTTATCAAACCTATTTTGTAAGCCAGGATAGCCTGCGGGTAATGGATAAGCTTTATTTTGATGTACACCGCCTTGGCGAGCTGAGTGGTAATGTTGCAGTTACAGAACCTGCCATCCGCAATGCCAGTATGGTAAGCTTTGATATCGGCGCTATCCGGGCTGCCGATGCCATGGGTAATGCCAATGCCACACCAAATGGTTTTTATGGCGAAGAAGCTTGCCAGCTTTGCCGCTACGCCGGTTTTAATGATAAACTTACCTCGATAGGTTTTTATGAGTTTAACCCGGCGTATGATAGCAACGGGCAAACCGCCTGGCAACTGGCCCAAATGATCTGGTATTTTATTGATGGCTTTTATAACCGTAAACGCGATTTTCCGCTTAACCCTAAATCGCAATACCTTATTTATAAAACCAGTTTAACTCATGAAGATCAGGAAGTGGTATTTGTAAAAAGTAAAAAATCCGACCGTTGGTGGATGCAGGTCCCCTACCCTTCGGCGGGCTCACCTAATGAGCGTTTTCATTTAGTGCCCTGTAGCTACGCCGATTATAAAACCGCTACGTCCGGCGAATTGCCCGATCTCTGGTGGCGCACCTATCAAAAATTAAACTGATATTCACAATTTTAACCATGCTCAAACGTTAGCAGCGTAGAGTTTTTATACATTCTGATGAAGAAATTATTTTTTTACATAGTTGCCATGTTGCCGGTAACGGCACTTGCGCAAACTAACGACACCTTTATTATTAACGGTAAATTAGGGAACGTAAGCACTCCCGCTAAAGTGTATTTATCATACCAGTTGGGTGCCAACAATGTTACCGATTCAGCCAATGTTGTTAACGGTGCATTCTCTTTTACCGGTACTATCATCAACCCTGTTAACGCTACCATAGCAGTTAACTACAAAGGCTTACCGCTCGAAAAATTCATCGACGCTAATTATAAATATGCTGATAATGGCAGCCTTATTTCAAAAACTGCCGATGATCTGGATTTTTTCCTGGAAAAAGGCACGATCACTATTGCCAGCAAAGATTCTATCGATAAAGCGCAAATCACTGGCTCACAACTCAATATCGATAATGTAAAACTACAGGCACAGTTAAAAGCCATCAACCAAAAAGGCGAAAAACTAATGGCCGAAGCTAAAGCCGCAACCCCTGAGCAGCAGAAATCGGCAGCTTTCAGAAGTGCTATGCAGGCGAGGTATAAAGCATTACAAACAGAGCAAAAAACAACGTTGAAAAGCTTTATTTCGGCCAACCCTAATAGTTACTTAAGCCTGCTTGCCCTAACTTCGGTAAGTGGCCCGGCCCCGGATGTAAGCGAAGTTGAGCCATTATACAATTCATTATCTCAAAACATTAGAGACACCGAAGCCGGTAAAATGATGAAGGCGCAGCTGGAAGCTTTGAAAGTAACCGCCATTGGTTCTGAAGCTCCGGATTTTATCCAGAACGATGTTAACGGCAACCCCGTAAAATTATCATCTTTCAGAGGCAAGTATGTATTGCTTGATTTTTGGGCATCGTGGTGCGGCCCTTGTCGCCAGGAAAACCCTAACGTAGCACGTAACTACGCAAGGTTCAAAAACAAGAACTTTACAGTAGTAGGAGTTTCTTTGGATAGGCCCGATGGCAAATCGGCATGGCTGGCAGCCATTAAAAGCGATGGATTGGATTGGACGCAATTATCCGATCTGAAATTCTGGAATAACCAGGCTGCCGCGCTGTATTCGGTTACATCAATTCCGCAAAACTACCTGATAGACCCACAGGGTAAGATCATTGCAAAAAACCTGCGCGGCGAAGACCTTGATGCCAAGTTGGAGCAATTGTTTGGAAAATATAATTAACTGAATGTTATAGCTTTCAAGAAAGCTTCATTCATTATTATGTCAAATTCACCATTGAGTTAGCCGGTTATTTAATAGCCGGCTAATTTTATTATATTGCGATATGAACTTGACCTCAATTAAAAAAATAGCTTTAACGGCAATCGCAAGCGCCCCTGCTTTAGCTTTTGCTCAGGATGCCCAATATACCGTGCAAGGTAAAATTGGCGATTATAACGCACCTGCAAAAGTGTATGTGCAATACCGTAAAGACGGTAAAACTATCGTTGACTCCACAGTATTGAATAGTGGAAACTTTAAATTTACCGGTAAAACAGGCACGACACCAGTAAGCGGTTATATTTTATTTAACCCTAAAGGCACCGGCCTCCACAGCTCAGAAGATTACCGTTCCCTTTACCTGGAGCCTGGCACTATTACCGTAACCGCAACCGATAAAATTGCTGAAGCGAAAATAGAAGGCACCAAAACCAATAACGATAACGAAAAATATAACCTGGCCGAAAAACCAATTAACGATGCTTATGAAGCACTTTCTGCCAAACGTAAAACCGCCACACCAGACCAACTGGCAGCATTAAACGCCGAGGAAAAAAAGATAGATGATCAGGATGCCCTGGTAAATAAAAAATTCATCCAGGAAAACCCTGACTCGTACGTGAGCCTGAACGCGCTTGAATCATACGCATACAGTGCCGATTACGTTGATATTGCCCCATTATTTAACAACTTCAGCCCGGCTATTAAAGCAACCGAAGCGGGTAAGAAATTTGCAGAACGCCTGCCTAAATTAAAAGCTGTAGCATTAGGCGCCACAGCTCCTGAATTTGCAGAAGCCGATACCGCCGGTAAAATGATTAGCCTGTCATCATTCCGTGGAAAATATGTGCTGATAGATTTCTGGGCCTCATGGTGCGGTCCATGCCGTCGTGAAAACCCTAACGTAGTGAAAGCTTATAATGCATATAAAGCCAAAAACTTCACCATTCTTGGTGTATCGTTAGACAGGCCAAATGCGAAAGATAAATGGCTGGCGGCTATCCATAAAGATGGCCTGACCTGGAACCATGTATCCGACCTTAAATTCTGGGACAGCAAAGCTGCAGATTTATATGCTGTACGCGGTATCCCTCAAAATTTCCTGTTAGACCCTAACGGAAAGATCATAGGTAAAAACCTGCGTGGCGAGGACCTGGAGAATAAGCTTGCCGAGCTATTTGGAAAAATCTAAACATACAACACTTTAAATAAAAAAGGTTCGGCTATCACCGAACCTTTTTTATTTAAGCCCTTCTTATTCTGTAGTATTGAAATTCAAAGAATGACTTTATTTTACTGCCAGCAAATCAACCTTTTCTATTACAGGTGCAGAGGCAAGTAATTCAGGTGCTTTTGCCATCAGTGCTTTGGCAATTTCGCCACCTAAATGTGCTTCGCGACCTGCTTCTGTTTCAAACGTATCAAAAATACCGAAGGTTGAAGGGCCAATCTTCAACGCATACCAGCTTACGGTATCCGCTTCCTGCTGCGCAAGTGGCAGGGCACTTGTTATAAAATCAGCTACTTCCTGTTCTTTACCTGGTTTGGCCTCAAGCCTGGCCAACAATGCAAATTTTACCATGTTTGTTTTTTTGAGGTGATGTAATTTATTTTTTACCTGAATTATAAATCAGATGTTCAGTATTGTTTAACAATCAATTAGTTATTTGGTGCCGGCTGCCTCAAAATAAACAACAAGAACAACCGGCCAACCAAATACAACGACAATCACACTTAAATTTGATCCTTATGCTGAAACTCCGGCTTCAACAAGCTGTTCATCGCCTTGCGCAGTTTTAACACCTTTGGCACAGATACATGCGTGATGTACGGATTATCCATATGCAAGCGGTAATACCCCTGATGGTAATTTTCGGCAGGATATAATACTTTAAACGGTACAACCTGGGTTACAATAGGGCTGTTGTAATGATGACTGGCATTAACTTTAGCTATTACGTTTTCCAGTGTTTTCTTTTCTTCGGGAGTACGGTAAAAAGCTACTGAGCGATAATCATCACCTACATCCGGGCCTTGTCTGTTTACCGTTGTAGGGTCATGGGCGTAAAAAAATGCCTCGGCCAAAGCGGCATAACTTATTTCGGAAGGATTGTAGTATACCTGTACCGATTCCGCGTGACCGGTATTTTTACCACAAACATCTTCATAAGTCGGATTTTTTGTTGTACCGCCAGAGTATCCTGCCACCACCCTGTTAACGCCCTTTAACTCATACAAACCTTCCGAAAGGCTCCAGAAACAGCCACCTGCAAAAGTGGCAACCTTTTCACCTGCTTTTGGGGCCGGTAGGCTCGCAAAGCCACTTTCACTGGTTTGGGCGTTGGCGCAACCAAATAATATCAGCAAGCCCAACAGGCATATATTTAACTTTTTTGTCAACATGATCTTTTAATTTAATAGTTTAATTATTTAGCCGGAACAAACTTGAACGCATATGAATCCATACAATAGCGTTTACCTGTAGGCGCGGGCCCATCATTAAAAACATGGCCGAGGTGTAAACCGGTACTGGCTTCAACCACCTCCTCACGCACTATCCCATATGATGTATCTTTTACAATTTTGATGGCTTTAGGATCGAGAGGTTTAAAAAAACTTGGCCAACCTGTGCCCGATTCAAATTTGGCGTCCGAACTGAACAACGGTTTTCCGGTGGCCGCGCTCACGTATATTCCTTTCTCACGGTTGTTCCAATAAGGGTTATGATACGGCTGTTCCGTTCCCTTATTTACCAATATCTCATAAGCCTCGGGCGTTAATACCTGTTTCCAGTAGCTGGCCGGTTTAGCAAGCGGGTACGTTTTAGTATCAACAACATTTTCGGTATGCGGCGCGCTTTGACTGCATGCGTTGAGTGCAAACAACATCAATGGCATAATAAACAGATTTATCTTTTTCATACCCCTTTTGTCGCAGATATGAGCAGAACCTTACAGGTTAACTAAAATATTTCTATCATTTAATTACTATAGTTCACCAGTGACAGCTTTTCCTGCTTAAATAAAAAGATAAAAAAGTTTGTAAGGATTCTTCCTTTCCTCCGACTGATGCGCAAATCAAAACATCAAACGATAGTATAAGCGACACATTTTTACGCAAACCATTACCACCACATTGATTTATGCAGAGCCAAAACAGCACAAATATCGGGCTTGATAACAGCGCCGCTCCCCGCTTATGGGTAACCCGGCATGCCGATTATCTTTATAAATACGCGCTAACCCGCATTAACGACCAGGAGCAGGCGCGTGATCTGGTGCAGGAGACCTTTTTGGCGGGTCTTGAACGGCTTCAAAAGTTTGAGGGAAAAAGCACCGAACGCACCTGGCTTACGGCTATTTTAAAAAACAAGATAATTGATGTTTACCGCAAAAAAGCGTCGGCCTTTGTTAAAGAACCAGGAGCGACAATTGCCGAACAGGAAACCGACGATTTTTTTGAGCCGGACGCGCATAACTGGAAACCCAATCACAGGCCCGCAGAATTTGGTATTGAACAAACAGATCAGTTAGAAAGCAAAGAATTTGAACTGATACTGCAAAAGTGCCTGAGAAAGCTGCCTTCGTTATGGCTTTCGGTTTTCACTATGAAGCACTTGGACGATGAGCCAACGGATACCATTTGCAACGACCTAAGGATAAGCCCCTCAAACTTTTGGGTAATTATCCACCGGGCCAAACTAAGCCTTAGAGAGTGTCTTCAAAAAAACTGGATTTAAACAAAATGATATGGATGAATTAACTAAAATAGCCTATAACTGCAAAAAGGCTACTTATTTGATTGAGAAGCAGGATATAGGAGAAATCACACTTCGCGAAAAACTGGAATTAAAGATCCATCTGGCCGGCTGCCGCGTTTGCAGGGTTTTTCAGTTACAAAGCGCCGCGATTAACCGCATGATCAGGAACATGCTCCATCGGCCTGTTGATGAAAACATCAAACTCGATGATAAATTTAAAAATCAACTACAGCACCTGATTGATGAACAATTAGATAAATAAAACCTATAGATAGAAACTATACTTAATACCCCACGTAATAGCCACACCACAAAAGGCAGTCGAAAGTTTATTAAGCTGCCTTTTTATTTCTTAAGCTTCTGGCAATACCAATCGTTTTTTTATCACCCGGCGCAGATGCTCGCTGTTATCATCTCCCCATTGCCCAAGCTCATTTATGATGGGCATTATTGATTTGCCCAGGTCTGTTAAATAATACTCCACTTTGGGTGGTTGCTGATCGTATACCATTTTTGCTACCAGCTCATCGTCTTCCAATTGGTTCAACTGGATATTTAAAACCCGGCGGGAGGCTTCGGGAATATTCTTTTGTAGTTGCCCGGGCCTGCTGATCCCTTGCGATATGTAGTACAACAGGTGGATCTTCCACTTGCCAAACACCACTTCACGTATCAGATCAAGACCGCATTCTTCCTGTATAGGTAATTTCCGTTCGTACATTTCAATTCCCCCTTTCGGTATTATTTAAACTACAAATTTCGGTAAGTACAGGGATAAATTTATCCGTATTGAATCATTTTTCCGTACTTGACCCGCCCCTGATACTTCATCAATTTTGCATTATCATATCAACATAAATCGACAAAAAAATGATTGCAAAAGCAAATTTCAATATCGACCCAATTGAGTTTAAAGGCAAAAAAATATTAGTTACCGCCGGGACCAAAGGTGCGGGCAAAGCTATTTTTGACCGACTGCTCAAAGGCGGAGCCAGCATTGTAACCACCGCCCGTACTCAGCCTGCTGATATCAGTCCGGAACATTTTATCCAGGCCGATCTGAGCACAAAAGCAGGTACTGATAAAATGATCAGCGAAACCCTTAAACGTTTAGGCGGCATCGATATCCTGATCAACAACCTTGGCGGCTCCGAATCGCCCGCAGGAGGAGTTATGGTGCTCAGCGATGAAGATTGGGAGGCCGCACTTCAAACTAATTTATTGGCAGCTGTTCGGTTAGACAGAGGGTTACTGCCAACCATGCTCAATCAAAAACATGGTGTGATACTGCATATTTCATCCATCCAGCGCAAAATGCCACTATATGAGGCTACCCTGCCTTACGCGGCAGCTAAAGCGGCACTGAGCAATTACAGTAAAGGCATCTCCAAAGAACTTGCCCCCAAAGGCGTACGCGTTAACTCGGTAGCTCCAGGTTTTATTAACACGGGCGGAGCGCAGGGTATGATCGATAATCTTGCCTCACAAAACGGTGGCGACAAGGGAGCGGCACTTAAAACTATTATGGATTCTCTGGGTGGCATTCCCATGGGTCGCCCGGCAGAGCCTGAAGAAGTTGCGGAATTGGTTGCCTTCCTGGTATCAGACCGGGCAGCGTATTTAAATGGGGGCGAATTTACCATCGATGGTGGTACCATTCCTGTAGTATAACCTCTCATTTAATGATTATGATAGCGGATAAATGTTATCCGCTATTTTTTTACAATTGAAAGCGCTGTAGTTTACATACTAAAACCCAGGACCAAACGTATTTATGCTAAATAGCACCTATGGGTTAAAATTTAAGAACCCAAGTAGCATAATGCCTGCTGATTACGTAAAGTTAAAATATCAGTTTACTACCAATATTTTAGTTTATGAAAACAGTTCAGCGAAAATTAACAAGGCGGGCAGGCATTATCGGGATGGTGTGTTTGCTGGCAGCAACCCTCAGCTCGTGTTTAAAGGATCATAACAATTACGTTCAGCCGGAAGTGGCGCTCGTTTCCGTTATCAATGCCTCACCAGATTCTGATCCGGTTGATTTTTACCTGGAACCCAACAGGGCCAATAACTTCCCCATCCGGTACGGTCACGGTATAGATTACGTTAACGCTTATCCCGGTAAAAGAACAGCTACCTTTTATGTTTCGGGCACTAAGCAAAAAGTTGCGGCCGATACCATCGACCTGACAGCCAAAAAACTTTACTCGGTATACCTGGCCAATACTGCAGGCAAACGCGACGTAATTTTTGTTGCCGATTCCATCGTTCAACCGGCAGCTGGCATGGCAAGTATCCGCCTGGCCAACTTAAGTGCCGATGCGGGCGCTGTTGACCTGGTTACTTCAAAAGACAGTGTCCTGGCAACTAACAAAGCTTACAAACAAGTTTCAAACTTTGTTACCATTAAAGGCAGTAATACTTATACCCTTAACATTCGTCAAAAAGGCACTACTACGGTATTAGCCAGCCTTACTAATGTTACCTTACGCGCCGGTTCGGTATATACCATTTGGTTGCAGGGCATAGCCTCAGCTACTGATGATAAAAAATTAAGTGCGGGTATTCAAACCAACGTTTTCTACTATTAAATAAACCTTTACCTATGTTGTAAAACCCGGCCCTGGTGCCGGGTTTTATTTTTTGCAGACCACCTATCAGGTTAACAATTTGATAATATAAACTTCGCCATATTTAAACCTTGCCGTTATACATTTAACCTGTTAATGTTTTTTTGATAAACCTCAAATTTCCGGAAAAGATGGATGAGCGCGTAGTGATTATTGTGCCGGCCCGCATGGCTTCAAGTCGTTTATATGGCAAAGTAATGCTGCCAATATCAGGTAAAAGTTTATTGGCACGTATGGTGGAACGCATTGGCATGATCCAGCATCAGGCCAGTATTGTTATTGCCACCACCGAGGGTAGCGAAGATGATGTTATTGCACAGGAGGCCGAAAACCTTAACATTGCATGCTACCGTGGTAGCCTGAGCAATTTGTTGGACAGGCATTACCAGGCAGCTAAATTTTTCAATGCCGACGTAGTTGTAAAAATCCCTGCCGATTGCCCGCTGATTGATCCGCGGATCATTGATAAAGTACTGGAACACTTTTTCAGCAACAGACAAAAGTTCGACTACGTGAGCAATCTGTACCCCGCTACCTACCCCGATGGTAACGACGTAGAAGTAATGACCATGGCCTGTTTGAAACAAGCCTGGGAAAATGCCGGTCGCCCGTATGATCTGGAGCATACCTCACCATACATCTACGAAAACCCGCTTATTTTCAATATAGGTAACGTAACCTGGGAAACCGGCCTGGATTATTCCATGTCGCACCGTTTTGCGCTTGATCACCCGGAAGATTTTTACTTTATTGAACGCGTGTTCAAAGAACTGTACCCGGTTTGTAATCGTTTTTCATGCCAGGATATCATTAACCTGCTGAAACTAAAACCAGAGATCTACGAAATTAACGCCCCATATAACAGCACCAACTGGTACAACAAACACCTGAGCGAAGTAAAGCCGGAGTTTGCGATGGCTTGATTTAGTGATTAGGATTGGTCTGCGTTCGATATTTGATAGAGATCATCATTGAACGTATGGTGCAAGTGTTGTGCGGTTTTCCGTGAGATGCCCACTAGTGCTACCACAATGCTAAATGTTCTGACCCCGAATTCGTCGAATTAAAGAATTTATAGAATTCCATATCTTTTCATTCTGCTAATTCATTAATTCTAAAAATTCCGGTTCAGACAAATTCCGAAATAATTTCCCCTCCCTTGTCCTATTCCCCCATTCTCATTTGATATAGAGGTGTAATTCATATATTTAATTAACCTTTAAAATCTAAAAAGATGGACGAATTCGTTTTAATTTTCAGGCACGAAGATGGCAACAAGGTAGCTTCTCCCGAACAGATCCAAATCTGGATGAAACAAACTATGGACTGGATTGGTGGCATTGCTGCTCAAAATAAGTTTGTTAGCGGCACCGGTCTGCCCTTTGCCGATGCTAAAATTGTAGGGCACGGTGGCGTGGTTACCAACGGCCCATTCGGTGAAATCAAAGAAACCATAGGCGGCTTCATTACTGTAAAGGCCGATTCGGTTGAAGAAGCTGTTGAATTTGCTAAAGGCTGCCCGGTACTGCAAGGGCCCGGCAATACCGTTGAGGTGCGAAAAATCGCAAAGAATGACGGTGTGCATTAAACAATTCAAAGTATAAATTTATGTCATTGCGAGGAACGAAGCAATCGCATGCTATACAGAGCGGCTATTCTTCCGTGCGATTGCCACGTCGTTCCTCCTCGCAATGACATATTTGGTTATTCCTCATGCAAACCCAGGAACTCATCCCACATTTATTCCGTACAGAGTACAGTAAAATAATATCGGTGCTATGCCGCCGCTTTGGGTTTGATCAGATGGAAACCGCGGAGGATATAGCCAGCGATACTTTCCTTACCGCGGCGCAGGCCTGGAGTTATAAGGGTATTCCGTCCAATCCAACGGCCTGGCTTTATAACGTTGCTAAAAACAAGGCAAAAAACCATTTACAGCGTAACACCATTTTTGAAAGCAAGGTATCTCCGGAAATAAAAACCGATGATGCTTATGAACAGGATATCGATCTATCCCCTAAAAACATTACCGACAGCCAGCTACAGATGATGTTTGCCATCTGCCACCCGGCTATACAGCCCGAAGCCCAGATCGGGCTTTCTTTACGGATCCTTTGCGGTTTTGGGATTGATGAAGTTGCCGAGGCTTTCCTGGCAAGTAAAGAGACCATTAATAAACGCCTGTTCAGGGCTAAGGAAAAAATCCGCAACGAAAACATAAAAATTGAAATGCCTAATTTGGCTGAGATGGATAACCGCCTGGAAAATGTATTAACTACCATTTACCTGTTGTTCAGCGAGGGCTATTATTCGGTAAGTCAAAACCAGGTATTGCGTAAAGACCTCTGCTTTGAGGCTATGCGCCTTTGTCATATGCTTATTGAAAACGAAAGCACCAACAAACCGCCGGTTAACGCCCTGCTTTCGCTCATGTATTTTCACGCTTCCCGGTTTGAGGCACGTACAGACCAAAACGGCGGACTGATATTATACGACGATCAGGACACCAACCTCTGGAACCAGGATCTTGTAGCCAAAGGCGCCTGGTATTTAAACCAGGCCACTACAGGTAACCGCCTATCAAAATATCACCTTGAAGCCAGCATAGCTTATTGGCACACCCAAAAAACAGATACAAAAGAAAAATGGGAAAACATATTGCAGCTTTATAACCGCCTGCTGCAAATAGCTTACTCACCGGTAGCTGCACTTAACCGCACCTTCGCGCTTGCCAAAGCTAATAGCCCTGAGGAAGCTATTATTGAAGCCGAAAAGCTTCAACTTACCGGTAACCAATTTTACTATACACTATTGGGCGAACTGTACACCGGTATTGATTATGAACAGGCAAAATCAAACTTTGAAAAAGCCTTAACGCTGATAAAAACACCTGCCGATACCGCCATTATTCAAAGTAAGATAGATAGGCTTACACAAATGCGATAAAAACAAAAAAGGAACATATCTTTAAGATAAAGACATGTTCCTTTTGATTTAATACATTAAAACCTTATTGCCCTTACTTAGGCAATCCGCCTAAAAACTCCAGTACATCCTGTCCTATTTCTTTGGCATGTGTTTCTAACGCAAAATGGCCGGTGTTATAAAACTTAACTGTCGCGTTGGGATTATCCCTTTTGTAACCTTCGGCGCCTGTAGGTAAAAAGAACGGATCTTTATTCCCCCAAACGGCTAACAGTTTTGGCTTGTGCTCTCTGAAATAAGCCTGAAATTTAGGATACAAAGCCACGTTGGTACGATAGTCAAGCATCAGGTCAAGCTGAATTTCCACATTTCCGGGACGGTCGAGGGTTTGCTGGTCGAGGATATAACTTTCAGGAGCAATTAATGAGGGATCGGATACACCTTCAAAATATTGAAACCTGGTCATTTTTTCTTTTACGAAATCCCTTAAGGCATCTCTGTTTTCCTGGCTTGGATCCTGCCAGTATTTTTGGATAGGATTCCAGCCGCTGCTCAGGCCTTCTTCATAGGCATTACCATTTTGAGAGATGATGCCTGTTATTTTTTCCGGATTAGCCAAAGCCAGTCTTAAACCGATAGGAGCGCCGTAATCAAATATGTAAATGGCAAAACGCTTCAGGCCAAGCTCGTCAATAAATGCCTGCATGGTATTCGCCAGGTTATCAAAAGTATATTTAAACTGGGTATGATCCGGCATGTCAGAAAACCCAAAACCAGGCAGATCAGGAGCCAATACATGGAATTTTGTACTTAAAGTTGGGATCAGGTTCCTGAACATGTGCGACGATGTTGGGTAGCCATGCAATAACAAAATAGTTGGCGCATCTTTAGGTCCTGCTTCGCGATAAAAAATATTTAAGCCATTAGCTTTGATGTTGCGGTAATGAATTTGATTGGTTTCCATGGTTTGTGTTTTTATAGTTGAGTTTTTTGTTGATTGCGCATAAGCCCCCGCTACAAAGGTAGTAGCAGCCAAAGCGGTTATTATCAGATTTTTAATTTTCATTTGCTGTGTTTTGATGATTCAAAATTAATATCGATATTTGATTATTAAAAACGATTAATAACGATATTAACAATCATAAATTGTAATTTATGAACACTAATGACCTGAGGATATTTGAAGCAGTAGCCGCTAATGGTAGTTTTACTAAAGCCGCCGAAGCCATGTTTACCGTACAATCGAATGTTACCGCACGTATAAAAAACCTGGAAGAAGAATTTGGAGCAGATCTGTTCACCCGCACATCACGCAAGGTAGCACTGACAAGCGCGGGCGAAACCCTGATGCAATACAGCAAACAGATTGACCATTTGATGCAGGAAGCTAAAAAGGATATCAAAAAATTCAGCCAGGTGAGCGGCAACCTTAAAATTGGCTGTATTGAAACTACTATGGCTTTTAAAGTTCCGGATATCCTTACCCGTTTTACCGAAGCCTACCCGGATGTCGACCTGGAGTTTAAATCGCAAATGCGCAGCGACCTCATCAATGACGTGATCAACTATAAACTGGACGCGGCCTTTGTATCGGCGCCTATCAATTCACCCGAGTTGGAGCAGTTGCACATTAAAGAAGAACAACTGGTGATCCTTGCCCCGGCCCATGGCCCCGAGCTAAAGGAATTGCTCACGAAACAGCCGCTTAAGATCATCGTATTTGACCAGGGGTGTGTATTTCGGGCCCGGTTGGAAGCATGGCTTAACGCCAAGGGCATCATCCAATATAAAAGCATCATACTGAATTCGCTGGAAGGGATCATCAATTTTGTAGAAGCCGGTTTGGGTATCAGCATTCTCCCTGCCGAGCTGATTGAGCAGTATTACTCGGGCCGTAAGCTTAAAACACACATGCTTAATAAAGAACTGGGTACAATGTCAACGGTGCTCATCTACCGTAAAAATGTACCGCAGTCAAGAGCACTGAAGGCTTTTGTGGAAATGTATTGATCCGGGGACTTCTCATTAACATTCAAAACCTTAATTTGCAGTATCATTCTTACTGGTGATCATTACCAATTTTCTATAAATCTTAATTAGCGATGGAAAACAATATCGGCACAAAAGAAAACCCGATGGCATTAAAAACGCCGCCATTAACATCAGATTATACTATGCATCTGGATACAAAAGATAACAAACCGATATTGGTTTGTACCGTTGGCAAAACCGTGCTCCATTACGATTACCGCTGCCTGGCCGACTTGCATGCTATGTTAACCGCTCATGGGGACTGGATGGAGCTTGGCAGCGCCGACGAGCAAAAGCCGGCAAAGGAAGGAACGGTTGAGGCCTGGGGGCGCTCGGAAAATAATCCTGTTGGCGGATGGTATGGCTTAAAGAAAGGATTGCGGGGGCGTTTTGCCATGTACGTACCTCCACTGATGGAGGCCTTAGGTATGGTTGAGCTAACACATGATGCCAAAGGCAATAAAGTAAAAGCAAAATAATAAGAACGGGCTGCTTTAACAAACAGCCCGTTCTTATTGGTATTTATTAGCGCTTATTCGCCCTTTGTTGGATCATTAACAATGCCCGCAAATAATATCAAGCCAGTTTTCATTTCCCTGATCGCGAAAATAAATGGCTTATCTAAAATGATATTTTTTGTAGGTGCCGCTGTGAGCCCCATGCCAACCTCCGTTACGGCTGCGGCTTCGGTGCCATCCTCATTCACATCAATATAGGCTTTATGCTTTACTTCGGTTATGGTAAGTCCGGTTGAATTGATCCGGCTAAAATCAGCCTGATCGCTGAAAGCAATACTCATTCCCAATGATTTTAAGATCGCTTTTAAATCGACACCGTAGCTGAATTTAAACTTAGGAAAGGTGATATTTGATTTGCTGCCGGTAAGTTTCCCCATCAATGTATTCCACTTATCCGAATCGAGACCGAGGGCAAAGGCTTTTACATCGGCATCGGGCATGATCATTACCATACTGTACCTGCTGTTGCTATATGGCAGCTCAACCACGGTGGCTTCACTATCAAAAGCTACGTTAAGGTTGACATCATTATTGGTCATGAAACTGGCTTGCACCGTAGTGTTATCGGCAAGATGAAAGGCTGTTTTATAAGTCTTGCCAGCATCAAACCGGGTTTTCCAGGTACTTTTAAAGTAAATGGCATTAATAAGAAACATTTTGGCCCCGTCATTTATCTGATCTATGATCTTGGTGATCTTGTTATTGGTTTGCCCGCTCACCCAACTATTAATAGTATTCGCAGATCCTGTTTTATCGTTAAAATCAAGCGCTTTTACCTCGGCATTATAAAAATCGGTATTGGTTTTTATGAATGCAGGCAGCGGTGTAAAACTATTAGCGTACCAGATGGAATTGGCTATTTTAAGTGTTGTATTTGGGTCAAGATCAGGAAGATTGGTAATCAGGTTATGATGATAGCTATTCACCTGATCCTCGGTAAAACCATCAAAATCCATTGTTTTACGAATATCGGTAAGCGTTTGCCCGGCGGCGCCATTACTGGTCATGCCAACAGCAAAGCTTACACTCAATGGCGAGAGGATTAGATTTTGGCTATTGGAGACAGTTCCCAGACCTGCTTTAAACAGTTTTAAGGTAAAAGCATTGCCGGGGCCTACTTGCTGTTGCTCAATTGCCGAAAGCACCAGGTCTTTACCCGGGCCGTTATTAATTGGGCCATTACCTCCTTTTTTACAGGCGGCCATCGCCAAAATCCCAATGCTAAGTAAGGTTAGTTTGCGCATCATAGTTGATAGGTTTATAATTACATTACGAAAAGCAAATTACTTACGCTACAGGGAGTTAAAATTAATGCGGATAAAAAAGTATAACAATTTTTTAACTTCCGGGCTTGTTAAAACACCGTAGTTTAGTCCTTTAAAATACTCATTTATACTGATGCGAAATCTACTTAAAACCGCGGCCCTTGCGCTGCTGGTATTAGCCGGGATCAATGCCGCTGCACAAACCCGTAAGGCTGTTTTTATTATTGCCGATGGCATCCCTGCCGATGTAATTGAAAAGCTAAATACGCCTAACCTCAAACTGATAGCTAAACAGGGCACCTATCTTCGTGCTCATGTTGGCGGCGAAAAAGGAGGTTATTCGCAAACACCAACCATATCGGCCAATGGCTATAACAGTTTACTCACTGCTACCTGGGTAAACAAGCACAACGTTTGGGGCAATGACATCAAAGCGCCTAATTATAACTACTGGAACGTATTCAGGATGTTTAAAAACGCGTATCCCAATAAAAAAACAGCCATATTCAGCAGCTGGACAGATAACCGCACCAAGCTTATAGGCGATAAATTACCTGAAGCCGGAAACATCCATCCGGATTATGCTTATGACGGTTATGAACTTGATACCGTTAAATTTCCGCATGATAAGGCCGGGAATTATATGCACCTCATTGATGAACAGGTAGTATCATCTGCAGCGGAATGTATTAAAGACAAAGCTCCCGACCTTTCATGGGTATATTTGGAGTATACCGACGATATGGGCCATAGATACGGCGACAGCCCGCAATATTATGACGCCATTGAAAAAATGGACGCGCAGGTTGGCAAGATCTGGGCTGCCATACAATATCGCAAACAACATTTTAAAGAGGATTGGCTGATCTTCATCACAACGGATCATGGCCGCAGCGAGGCTACTGGTAAGGACCATGGCGGTCAAAGCGCCCGCCAACGCTCTACCTGGATGGTTACCAGCTATCGCCCGCTAAACAACTATGCTAAATACTATACCCCGGGTATTGTGGATATCACGCCTTCAATCAACAGCTTTTTGAATGTAAAAGTACCGGAAGCGCAGCAACGCGAAATGGATGGCATCCCGCTTATCGGCGCGGTATCTGTTGCTGAACCTATGGCTAACTATGTACAAGGTTCGTTAGATATTAGCTGGAAAGCGCTTGACTCAGAAGGTAATGTAAAGATCTGGGTAGCTGCTGACAACGTGTATAAAGAAGGCCAAGCCGATGAATACAAATTATTAGCTACCGTACCTGTTACCAATGAGCATGCACTGGTTGATGTTAAAAATATGCCTTCCAAATTTTACAAGATCTGTATTGAAGGCCTTAACAATACAGTTAACCGTTGGATTATATTGGATGATAAAAAATAGATAGTCTGGCATCAAGAGCGAAAACCTGGTCGACTCAGCAAACTTTTTACCCCTTTCTGCTTCGCATAGAGGGGTTTTCTTTTTATTGTAACCCGCCTTTTTTCAAAAAAAATATCGCTCCCCAAAATACAAACCACTTGGTATTGTACACCCTGCCCCCGCTCCGTAAAATTGTGATATAAAAACAACCCAAAACCACAATGAGAAAGCCACCATTATGTATCCCAAATTTAAACCCGGCAAATAGTAGTACGCCTGACTTTAGTAATACAGGTACTATATGCCGATTATAGAACCGGTTAATTTATCTGCAAAACGAAGAATTACCCGTTGCTTTTTTGAAGTTAAAATGCATACATTAGTTTATCACCTGATAGCGTTACACTGTTTGCCACAACCATTGACACCTTACCTAACCTATTTACTAAAATGATTTTTAAAACCAATATATGGGTATTTGTTTGCTGTGCTGTAGCTACACTTTGTTTAAGTACACAAAACGCCGATAGCCAAAGCCAGTTTGAAAAGGAACTCACTCAAAAAATGGATGACTTCCTGGCACCTATGCCTCAACTTAATCAGCAGGCATCTCAAACAAAAACTCAGCTTTACCCAAGCGACGCCCCGGGCGGTATCCTGATCCCATCTGGCTTTGGAGGGTACGGCACCTATTTATTCGGAGGTGTCGGCGCCACTTATCCCGAAGTTTACAGGAACAACAAGGCCGATCTGATCACTTCGGTAGGGGCATGCATAGGTAATCCGGCGAAGGCTATAAACTTTGCTGCAAGCTTAAACATGACCGATGTACATAAGTTCAGGGATTTTTCGGGAAACTTCATTGTGAGCCGTCTATTATTTACCGGAACAAGCATTTCGGCCGGCGCATTACAGATATTTGCAAATAACAGATTCTCCGATGCACCGGGCTCAACTTTTTACTTAGCGGTGAGCCATGCGGTACAAACTGTGCCATCGTTAACACCGGGCTGTTCAAGGCTTACTTATACAATTGGAGTTGGCAGCGGCAGGTTTTATGAAAAGAGCCCCAAAGATATTGAAGCCGGCAAAGGAAAACATGGCACCGCTATATTTGGCAGCCTCTCCTACGAGCTTATCCGGCATGTAAACGTAAATGCCGAGTGGACGGGCATGAACCTCGGTATTTCAGCAGGAGTCAGGCCTTTCCCTGTACCTTTAAGTTTAGCGGTAGGTGTTGCAAACCTTACCCGGTACACCAACGACAGGGCCAATATGGTATTTTCTATTGGCTACCCACTCTCCCTAAACCGACGATAGGCCACACTTAGTAAAAATCAATTACTTCATTAAAAACATATTAAGCAATGAAAAAAATAATCATAGCAGCATTAGTCGCGTCCGCAACTTTGGCAATAAGCACTAAAAATGCGGCTGCACAGGGCAGAAACAATCAATCGGACTGGAACGTACCACCTCCAATACCACCGGTACCTCCTATTCCCCCGGTACCACCAATACCGCCAGTGCCTCCTATTCCCCCGGTACCGCCAATACCTCCGGTTCCACCTATTCCGCCGGTACCGCCAATAACACCGGTGCCGCCTATTCCACCAGTGCCACCTATACCGCCGGTACCACCTATTCCACCGGTGCCGCCTATTCCGCCGGTGCCACCGATACCACCAGTGCCGCCTATTCCGCCGGTACCGCCAATACCACCGGTGCCACCGATACCGCCGGTACCACCAATACCGCCTGTGCCGCCAATACCGGGTTTAAAACCCTTACATTAATTAGGATCACTGCATGGCAGTTATTTTAACTGCCGTGCATTAGAAAATGAATTTCTATTTAACCTGAAAACATGAAACTTCAAATACCAAAGCTTAAAGTGATCCTGATCCTTTTGCTTACAGGCCTATCTACTTTAAGCAAAGCGCAAACAGCTCACCGCACATTTACCTTTAAAAAAGGCGATCAGTTTCAGCGCACCGCCTTTTTAAGTTCAAACACAGTACTACAGCGTGGCGATCAAAAATTTAACATCAATAGCTTCTCATCAACAACCAAAGTTTATGATGTTGTTGATGCTACCGGGCAGGGATTTAATCTGACCGTTACTACCAAACACATTGCCGATACCATTGACGCTATGGGTAAAAAATTGGCGTACAGCTCAGACTGGCCCGCTAACGACAGCTCGGCCATTGCAAAGGCGCTAAATAATATTGCAGGTAAGGTAGCCTCGGTAACCATCAATAAAAACGGACTTGTAACTGATTTCACCGATCCTGCGCTTCAATTTACTAATGATACACTGACAGCCTTCACCGGCCTGCAGCAGGAGCAAATTGCAAAGGGCGCAACCCTTGGCCTCCTGGCCGATTTTGTGCTAACACAATCCCTCAAACCTGGCTATACCTGGGCCGATTCAACAATGATGAACGGGCAAAAAACTAAAAATACCTTTTGGGTAGATAAGATCAGCGATAAAACAACCACAGTTGTATTTGAAAGCGCCATCACAGGTGGCTATACCAATAGTAACACCAATGGTGTATATGTAATTGATAACCAAACAGGCGTAGTACTGGAACGAATGATGAAAAGCATTATAAGTGGCTATCAACTGCACAACCGTGTAGTTTACGCCGCATCAAAACGCACAGCTTTTACCGAAAGCTGCTACAAAATACATTAGTCCCGAACGTAGGGGTACAATAGGGGCTATTGTTAAAAGAGATGGCTATGCGGTTAAGCCAAACGCATATGCCTCTCTTTTTTTGCTTATCTCGTTTAGTGAAGCTTCATTCTTTTTGGTGTTGCCGGGTGCAAATAGTTATTGTCACTTAGCCAGTCGGCCATGCGCTGGGGCCAGGTGCTGATGCTTTTTAGTTTTGATCGGTACCCCATATTAAAGCCATGATCGCCCTGGGTATAAATATGCACTTCAACAGGTATTTTTGCTTCGCGATAACGCTGCAATAATTTTACTACCGATGGCGAGCAGCAAACATCATCATTGGCGGCTAACAAAAACGCGGACGGCGCATCGTAAGGTAATTTATCAGGAATATAAAGCGGCCCCGGATAGATCTGGATCAAAAACGACGGACGGGCATTTAATCTGTCTATCGGGTCTATAGCTTTCGGATCGCCTTTGCCTTCGCCATAAGCAACCATATCAACCACTTCGCCACCCGCCGAAAAACCCATCATCCCAATGCGATTGGTGTCCAGTCCATATTCTACTGCTTTACTGCGTACCAATCGCATAGCCCGGTAGCCGTCCTGTTTGGCATGTACATCAATTTTGTATGGCGATAGCGTATCTCTGCCCAGACGGTATTTCAACACAAAAACAGTAATACCTAAACTATTGAGGTATTTAGCCGGATCAACACCTTCGGCAGTATACACTAATAACCTGTGACCGCCACCCGGGCATACTACTACTGCAGATCCATTAGCTTTATCCTTAGGTGGTAAAAAAACAGTAAGCGAAGGATTGTGGATGTTTTTTACCCAGTAATCTTTAGCCTGCTCCGGTTCGTTGCGACGGTTTTCAAAACCCGGCGCTCCGTTTGGCCAAAGTGGTATCACGACATCCTGAGCCATGCCCGCAAAAGGCAGTAACAGCATCAGCAGAAATAGGTATGTGCTTAGTTTTGTTTGCATAAAGTAAATATACTTCATAGCCGATGCTTTGGTATGAAAACACTAAACTTTTACGCGGCTTATTGGTTAAATTTGAATAGTTCATGGTTCATAGATGATGGTTCATGGTTTGAAAGTTAACGATTTGATAACCTGTTCTCTATAAAGCGATCCGTTCTATGATCTATGAACTATGATCCATAGACTAATAAAAAACTTATGGCAAATTTCCAGGAAATAATAGCATCAGAAACACCGGTACTGGTCGATTTTTCGGCTGAGTGGTGCGGGCCTTGTAAAATGATGCCACCTATACTGCACGATGTAAAAACCGCGTTAGGTGATAAGGTAAAGATCATTAAAATAGATATCGACAAAAACCCAGCAGCAGCCAGTGCATACCGCATACAAAGCGTGCCTACCCTCATGATCTTTCAGAAAGGGCAAAGCAAATGGCGCCAAAGCGGCGTGGTACAAGCCAGGCAACTACAACAAGTGGTAGAGCAGTTTTTGTAAAAAAACACCCCAGCCCTCTCTAAAGGAGAGGGAGTATAAGAATTTACTATCAATTAAATTAACAAGTCCTCTCCTTTGGAGAGGATTTAGGAGAGGTTCAACATGGCAACTATCGAAAGCATCCAGAACGCATACATTGATTATGTGTTAACCGAGGGCGAGCAGCCTAAATCGGTTTATATTTTCGCGAAGCAAAATGAAATGAGCGAAGCCGAGTTTTACCAGTTTTATGGCTCTTTCGAGGCTGTAGAACAGGGCATTTGGGCAGGCTTTGCCAACAAAACACTGGCCGAGATACGCGCGCAGGAGGTTTGGGAAGGTTACACATCACGCGAAAAAGCCTTATCATTTTTTTACGGCTTTTTTGAGTTGATCAAAAGCAGCCGCAGCTTTGCGGTTTACAGCATTAAAAAACAACCCAAAGGTTTTACTACGCCAAAAGTATTTGCGCCGCTGAAAGATATTTTTGAAGGCTTTGCCGATGAGATCATGAAAGAAGGTATTGAAAGCACCGAACTGAGCGACCGTAAATACTTCTCAAAAAAATACAAAGATGCCCTTTGGGTACAGTTTGTATTTATACTCAACTTCTGGATCAATGATAACTCAGCCGGTTTTGAAAAAACCGACGAAGCCATTGAAAAAGGCATTAACGTAACTTTTGATCTTTTCCAGCGCTCACCAATTGATAACCTTTTTGAATACGGCAAATTTTTGGTACAGAATGGCGGGATAAAGGATAAGATGGGATTTTAAGATTATGGCAGATGAAACTCCGGGAGCCACTCCCGAACAAAATAGTATACCAACTACCAAAGTACAGCGGTCGGCCAAATTTGTAAAAACAGGTATCAAGATTGGCGGTAATTATATTAAACATTACTCTAAAAAGCTATTCAATCCTGATCTGGATAAATCAGAGCTAAATGAAGACAACGCGGCCGATATATACCAGTCGCTAAGCGAGCTTAAAGGCAGCGCGCTTAAGGTGGCGCAAATGCTCAGCATGGATAAAAACCTGCTGCCGCAAGCTTATGTTGATAAGTTCACCCAGTCGCAATATAACGCGCCACCGCTTTCCGGGCCACTTATTGTACAAACGTTTAGGAAATATTTTGGTAAAAATCCCGATCAGATCTTTGATAAGTTCAATATCCGTTCAACCAACGCCGCCTCAATAGGCCAGGTTCACCAGGCCGAGCTGAATGGCAAAAACCTGGCCGTTAAGATTCAGTACCCTGGCGTGGGCGATTCCATTTCATCAGACCTTAAGCTGGTTAAGCCATTTGCTTTCCGGATGCTGGGCATGAGCGAAAAGGAACTGGATGTATACATGAAAGAGGTTGAAGAACGTCTGCTTGAGGAAACAGATTACGAGTTGGAAGTTCGTCGTTCTATTGAGTTTTCAAAGGCCTGCGCTAATCTTGATAATGTTGTTTTCCCCCATTATTATCCCGAGCTAAGCAGCAAACGTATTATCACCATGGACTGGCTGGAAGGGAAGCACCTGAAAGAGTTTTTGGCTACCAACCCATCGCAGGAACTTCGCGACCAGATAGGCCAGGCTTTGTGGGATTTTTATAATTTCCAGCAGCATGAACTCCGTGCCGTACATGCCGACCCACATCCCGGTAATTTCATGATCACTCCTGAAGGAAAATTGGGTGTTATTGATTTTGGCTGTATTAAGGAAATGCCTGAGGATTTTTATTATCCTTTCTTCTCACTTACGTCAACCAATTTACTGGACAATAAAGAAGAAACCATTAAGGCATTCCGCCAGTTGGATATGATTCACAGGGATGATACCACAGCGCAGATCGAGTTTTACTATACACAGTATAAGGAAATGATCAGCCTGTTTGCTTTACCGTATATCACTGATACATTTGATTTCAGTCAAACAGCATTTTTTGATCAGTTATACGGCTTTGGCGAGCGCATTTCAAAAATGCCCGAATTTAAACAGGCCCGCGGTGTTAAGCATTTTATTTATGTAAACCGTACCAATTTTGGGCTATATAATATTTTGCATGAATTAAAAGCAAAGGTTAAAACCGATACCTTTAAACCGCATGTGGTGCTGGAGTATTAATTCAGTTTGCAGTTTTGAGTTTGCAGTAAACAGTGGTTAAATAATTCAACTATATTTGAATAACCTGTGACCGTTTATGAAAATCCCCTTTCTGTTTTTGATAGTTTGTTTACTGACTGCCTGCAAAGCAAAGCCATCCAAAGCCAATCGGGACACATCAAAATCAAAAATAGTTAAAGTACTGCCAGCATCTTATAAAGCATCTAACAAGGTAATTTCAACAACTGCCGATACTGCTGATATAGACGAGCAACGCGACGCCTACGCGAATTATTACATCGTGGTAGCTGACACGGGGTTGAACTATTACTTGCTTCGCGATAAGATGTTTGAGCTGAACAAATCATCCAATATCCCTATCGATACAATGGATCGCGGGTACAACAAAGCTAAAGACCTCATCGCATTATCCGATAAAGATGAAGATGAGATTTATGCGGGCGAATATTATCCCAGGAGATATCCATCCAAAACTTTAAGCCTCGAATATCTCGATACCTATCGATATAATACCGGCCCAAAAACCATTGCTTTGGTGGCTGGAATTTATGAAAACAAAAACAGTGCGGACAGCGCTTTTCAAGTTATTGACAAGCTTAAAACCGCCTTTGTTTTCAAAGGAAGAGTTTATGTAGGCTGTATGCACTAACAACAACTTTAAATACACATACCCATGCCAATACTCCAAAACACTTTTGTACATCACGTACATTTCTGGCTTAAAAATAAAGCCGATAAAGATAAACTGATTGAAGGGCTTAACCTGCTCATCCCAATCCCTCATATTCGCGATATTCATTTCGGTGTACCGGCTGATACCAACCGAGATGTGATAGACCGTTCGTATGATGTATCGCTATTAATATTGTTTGATACCCCCGAAGCACAGGAAGCTTACCAGGTTGACCCTACCCACGTTGTATTTGCCGAACAATATGCTAAGCCACTGTGCAGCAAAGTTGTAGTGGTTGACAGTGTAAATATTTAAGGTTAAATTAAAACAGATAAGGCTAAATGATATATATTTAGCCTTATTTATTTTAAACCTTTTCATGTATTCAAGATTAACCTGCCTTATTGCACTGGCTATATGCCTTTCATTTTCAAAAGCTTACTCACAAACGGATACTTCGCATTACGATTTGGGAAGGGTAAAACTTGATAAAAAGTTTACTCAAAGTATTACCCTTAAAGGGGCCGACCTGCAACGCCAACCCTTCGCTAACATAAGCGACGCGCTTAATGTGTGGTTTTACGGCACTTACACCAATAGCGCTTATGTAATATATGTAATTGACGGCAATATCATCAACGATGTAAATGCTTATAATATTAATGATATTGAAGAGATAACGCTGGTTCAAAATGCAGTTGCACAGGCAAGCGGCGCTCCGTCGCAACAACAAATGATACTGATAAAAACAAAACGGAGCAAACCCGGAAAATCGGGTATCGAAGCGGCTGGGCAAACCAATCTTATTAATGTGCGGAACATGTCAAATGTCAAAGACATTAACAGCCCTACCAATGTTTATCATCAGTATTATTTATCCGGTTATAAAAACACAGATCTTGTCAGCACAGGTATTTCTGCCACATATTTAAGGGATGTTTTTCCTACTTTAACTACTTCGCAGCAAGCTGTTATCAAAACACCATTAGGCTTTAACAGGTTTAAATTTAACGGATACGCCGACGTTAAACTTGGTTCAAATAACAGCCTTAGCGCAACTGCAACTTACGTACCGCAGGTTACCCGCTTTGACTATGATAACTCCAACATTTATAATGACCCAAACACGGCTTCGCGGGCGCAAACAATTACGGCTTACCATGCCAAACAAAACCTGTTAAATGGTGGTATCAGGTTAAATTCGCAATTGGCAAAAGGCCTTAAAAATAATTTATCGGCTTCATACAGTTATTATAATTACAACGAGGATTATAACTACAACTATTATAGCAGCGACCTGCATAGCAGTACCGATGCCTATAGCCTCCATCGCAGAAACGTATTGCTGCTTCGGGATAATTTAAGCTATCAGAAAACCATAGGTGATTTTAGCATTGAGCCGGCAATTGATTTTAGCTATCGTTATACACGCGATTCTACCGCCAAGGCCACAAACAACGAAACATCAAGCGGAAACGCCCCTTCATTCCCTTCCACTTCTACCGAGCGTACATATGCCAAACGCAAAGACTATCTGCTAACACCATCGTTAGGCGTGTCATTCAAAAACAGCATCAATTTGCAGGGTGGTTTTGTAACGGTATTGGATTCAAAAAAGAGCCTGGCTATAGCAAGCAATGCTGAGCTTAAACGGATCTTTCCCTATGCTTCAGCTTCGGTGAATGTTTCTTCCCTGGCAGGGATCAATATTGTTGGTATAAAACTTTACGGCTCCTACTCAAAACAGAGTATACTTTTACAAACAGATGCTGAGCATCTTACCGGCTTAAGCTTTGACGGACCATTACAAATTTCATTAAACTCAGGCGGCTACCCTAACTTTACCTACGACCCGTTAAAATCCTATAATGTTTATACAGCCGGAGCGGACGTTAGTGTTTCGGCTTTGTTATCTGTTAATTATAATTATGAACGCGGAGGACTTCAGATCCCTATACTTTATTATCTGCCGTATGGCGCTAACGGAAGCCAAAGCTATATTGGATACGTTGACTCAAAATATACGCGTAACCGCATTGGCATAACTTTCCGTGTTGTTGATAAAACGGATGCTCACTTTACAACAGGGCTTAATGCCACTAATATTAAACAACGCACAAATACTATTACAGGAAACCTTGCCACGGGCGATCGGGTGTGGACAGGAGGCTGGGTTAACCGTCTTGATATCGACCGTGTTTTTGCGGGTATGGATGTTTTATATCAGTTGGGCGGGGGAGGTTTTGCTAATCCGTATTCCAGCATTGATCCTATATTGGGGCCGAGTGATCATTCGTTTTCCCTGCAAAACGTTTACTTCGGTTATAAACTACAAATCAACAGGTTCAAAAATTTTGAAGTATTTGCCAACGGCCGCAACATCTGGCAAAACAAAAAATCAGAAATTACTGACAACCGCAGGTTTTACGGCCTCGGATTTAAACTGGGATTGTAAAACCGCTTGCCTTTTTTGTTGTTTCACTAAGCATGAAGGTTTTGCTTGCTGGTGCAAACGGCTATATAGGTACACGGCTTATCCCGGTTTTGCTGGAGAAAGGGCATGATGTGGTTTGCCTGATGCGTGATAAGCGCCGCTTTCATGAGCACAGTGATTTTAGCAAGCAGGTTACCCTCATAACGGGCGACCTGCTCAAGGACTCGAAAATAGAAGCTTTTCCCGAAGATATTGACGCTGCTTACTACCTGGTACATTCCATGGCGCAAACGCAGGATTTTGCCGCACTTGAAACCCTATCGGCCCATAACTTTGTGCAAGCCCTTGATAAAACCCGGTGCAGACAAACCATATTTTTAAGCGGGATTACTAATGATGCCAACCTCTCACGCCATTTGGAATCAAGACGGCATGTGGAGGATGTGCTAAAAGAAGGCAAAGCGGCATTAACCGTTTTGCGGGCCGCCATCATTATAGGCTCGGGCAGCGCATCTTTCGAGATCATTCGTGATCTTACCGAGAAGCTGCCTGTAATGACTGTTCCGCGCTGGGTTAATACCAAATGCCAGCCCATCGGGATCCGCGATGTGCTGGGCTACCTGGAAGGTGTAATGCTGAACGAAAAATCGTTCAACCGTACTTTCGATATCGGCGGACCAGACATCCTTTCGTTTAAGCAGATGATGCTTACCTATGCCGAAGTGCGTAAACTGAAACGGTATATTATCACCATCCCATTCCTTTCGCCTAAAATATCATCATACTGGCTGTACTTTGTAACTTCCACAAGCTTTACACTGGCCCAAAGCCTGGTGAATAGCATGAAGAACGAAACCGTTATGCACGATCATCGTATTGATGAAGTGGTGCCGCGTAAATGTCTTACCTATAAAGAATGCCTTGAACTGGCTTTTGTTAAGATAGAACAAAACTCCATTGTCTCCAGCTGGAAGGATGCCTTTAACCAGGGCTACCTTAATCCCGGCTTTATGGACCAGATCAAGGTACCGCAAAACGGCACGCAAGAATACAAAGTAAAAATGCCTTTTGAACGCCCGGCTAACGAGGTATTCACCAACGTGCTTTCGATAGGTGGTAACCGCGGCTGGTATTACTGGGACTGGATCTGGAATATTCGTGGTTTTTTGGATAAAATGTTCGGTGGTGTTGGCTCGCGCCGGGGGCGCACCAGCAATGTTAATATTGCCCCGGGCGATGTTATTGATTTTTGGCGGGTTTTACTGGCCGATCGTGAAAATAAACGTTTGCTTTTATACGCCGAAATGAAACTTCCAGGCGAAGCGTGGCTGGAATTTAAAATAATTGAGCGCCACGGCAAGCAAAGTTTAAGCCAGGTAGCTACCTTTAGGCCCAGCGGCTTGTGGGGCCGTTTGTACTGGTATGCCATGTGGCCCTTCCACCTGTTTATATTTAACGGCATGGCAAGGGAAATTGTGAATTACCACGAAGCAGCAGGTCATTGAGTCATTTTGCTGCGCGGTCACTGGGTCATTGGCTTCGCGTCATTAGGTCATTGCTAAGCAGGTACCCAATGACACGTAGTAAAATGACTCAATGACCTAATGACGCGAAGCAAAAATGACTGCAACGCAAAAATGACCGCGCAGCAAAATGACTGCAACGCAAAAATGATACAAAGTAAAATGACACGAAGTATATTACTAACCGGCGGATCAGGATTATTGGGCAGGCACCTCACCACGGCTTTATTGGCTAAAGGCTACACTGTGAGTCATTTAAGCCGCAAAGCAGGTAACGACGCCCGGGTAAAAACCTTTGTATGGGATATCAATAAAGGTATTATCGACGAGCGTTGTATTGACGGCGTTGATACCATTGTACACCTTGCAGGTTCGGGCATTGCGGAGAAAAGGTGGACAGAGGCCCGCAAAAAAGACCTGATTGATAGTCGCGTGAAGTCTATTGAGTTGGTTTACGATTTGATGAAGCGCAGGCAGCACCAGGTTACATCAGTAATTTCGGCATCGGGTATTGGTTATTACAGCAACCGGGGCGATGAGCTGATGTTTGAAACCAGCACCCCTACCCATGATTTTATATCTCAATGTTGTGTGTTATGGGAGGACGCGGTTAACGAGAGTGAAAAGCTTGGCATCCGCACTGTAAAATTCCGTACCGGGGTGGTATTGGATAAAAATGGAGGAGCCTTGCCAACGCTTGCAAAACCTATCAAATTGTTTGTTGGTTCGCCCATTGGCAGCGGTAAACAATGGGTACCCTGGATCCACTGGCTTGACGTTGTGGATATGTACCTGTTAGGCATAGAAAATAAAGACCTCAGCGGCGTTTACAATATGGTTGCGCCCAGCCCTGTCACCAATAAACAACTCACCCAGGCCGTTGCCAAACATTTACACAAACCATTATGGGCGCCCAATGTACCCGGCTTTTTGCTCAAGCTTTTATTGGGCGAAATGAGCAGCATTGTATTGGGCAGTACCAAAGTATCGGCACAAAAAATTGAAGATGCCGGGTTTAAATTTAAATATACCGATCTGGACGCGGCATTAACTAACATTTATGGATCATAAAACACCTGTAACCCTCTTCTGGTTTCGCCGCGATTTAAGGCTTGATGATAATACCGGGCTATACCATGCCCTCAAAAGCGGCAACCCGGTATTGCCTGTTTTTATTTTCGATAAAGAAATTCTTGACCAACTGGAAGATAAAGATGATGCCCGGGTTACGTTCATTTATCAAACCATTGAAGATTTAAGCGCCCAATTGCACAAACATGGCGGCAGTTTACTGGTGCTTTATGATAAAGCCGTTCATGCCTGGGATGAGCTGATCAAAATGTATAACATTGCCGAAGTTTATACTAATCATGACTACGAACCCTACGCCACCAAACGTGACGACGAGGTACGCGCAAAACTTAACAAGCATGATATCCCTTTCAAAACATATAAAGACCAGGTAATTTTTGAAAAGGATGAAGTGACAAAAGATGATGGCAAACCTTACACGGTTTATACCCCCTACCAGCGTAAATGGTACAGTGCGTTAAAGCCATTTTATTTAAAGGCCTATCCTACAAAAAAGTATCTCAAAAACCTCTACCAAACCAAGGCCCTATCTGTACCGACATTAAAAGAGATGGGCTTTGAAAAAAGCGATATGCCTTTGCCGGATAAAGGCTACGAAAGTGTTATTAAAGATTATAAAGAACAAAGAGATTTCCCGGCCGTTAAAGGCACTTCGCATATTGGCATGCATTTGCGTTTCGGTACGGTAAGCATTCGTGAACTGGCAAGTACTGCTCATAGCTATCATGATAAAACATGGCTCAATGAGCTCATCTGGCGCGAATTTTATATGATGATCCTCCATCATTTTCCGCATACGATGGACTATGCTTTCAGGCCGGAATACGACCGCATTCATTGGATAAACGATGAAAAACAGTTTGAAGCCTGGTGCAAAGGTGAAACCGGTTTCCCGATCATTGACGCGGGCATGCGCGAGCTAAATACAACAGGCTTTATGCATAACCGGGTACGCATGATAGTAGCCAGTTTTTTAAGTAAAGACCTGCTGATTGACTGGCGCTGGGGCGAACGCTATTTTGCCCGCAAACTACTGGATTATGAAATGGCCAGCAATGTCGGAGGCTGGCAATGGGCAGCGGGTTCGGGCACCGATGCCGCGCCGTACTTCAGGATCTTCAACCCCGAAGCCCAAACCAAAAAGTTTGACCCCGAACTTAAATACATAAAAAAATGGGTTCCGGAATATGCCGACTTCAGCAAATATCCAAAACCCATTGTTGATCACAGTAAAGCCCGCGACCGGTGTTTAGCAGCGTTTAAAAAAGCGCTGGCTAAGTAAATAGTTTTACAACGTATAAGCAGTAAAGGCTACGCCATTTAACACGTAACCAGATCCAGGAGAAACTTGTTGATCCGAATAGTAAAAATCGTCATAAGCTGAACTGTAGTATTCATAAATGGGCACAGTTGGATTTTGCAGCGGAATTATCTTTGAACAACCTTGCGGGCCTTCAAGATGATAGCCTTTGGGGAAAATATTGACATGCGTGGTTAAATAATGCCCACCACTTGAAGAATTAAAAAATCTATAAATAACTTCCCCAGACGAAGGATTATATTGATAATTCAGCCTGCCTATATTTTTTTGAAAAACATAACCATCTTTACCTGCCCCCAACTCGTTGGGATTAGTTGTATAAATATGTTTATGTGCTGTTGCATTATAATATTGTTTGATAGGAGGCATAACCGCATCCTGCTGCGCCTGTAATAAAGTAGGTAATCCAGCCAATAAGATAAATGATAATAGTAATAGGTATTTTTTCATAATATGTTTTTTTTTCAAAAATACATATTAAATTATAAAAAATCAATATTATTTAAAATAATAATTACTTAACAGTGCATTAATACAAAGGCAACCTACAATACAAGGATTTAATCTGATAATAATATTTCGAAATCTTTCCTAAATTAATAAGCCTCTGAAGATTACCACAAAAAGTGGCAATCTTCAGAGGCTTATTACATTCACTATTTACTATTACCGCTCAGTATTACTTTGTCAATTAGTAACGGCAGATATGGTGAAATCGAAATAGAGAACAACATTTGCAGCTATGGTCGGACTACTGCCGGTTGTACCATAACCAAATCTTGAAGGTATTATCATTGATACGGCGGCTCCCGAGGTTTGTCCCGTAAGCGCCTCTATTACGCCGGCCCGTAAACCACTAACAGTAAAAGAGTTAGAAGTAACACCTTGATTGGTAGTACTGTCAAATACGGTATCATTTAAGTATTTACCCGAATAGGTACAAGTGATATATGAATCAAGATCGATCAGATCTGAACCGGTGCCTGGAGTAGCCACTTTTATATACACCCCATCTGCTGTTTTGGCAAAACCAGTAAGCCCTTTGGATTTGATGTAATTAGTGATAATAGCATCATCATAAAGCTCCTGGTTTGAAACCACATTGATATAGTAATCCAAACTCTGATTACCGCCAATATGGGTATTGGCGTTGCTTGAACTACCGGTTCCATAACCATTAACGCCATAAGCCAAATGCGATGGAATGATAACCCTTGCCGATGTTCCTTTATATTTTATCAGGTTATGGATAGCCGTTTGCAGGCCTTTAGGCAAAGAACTACTGATATGGCCTAAATAGCCATAATAGTGGTTCTGGTTTAAAGAGTCAACAGATATAAACTTTCCGTCAAGCGTGCGAACCGTAAATACAAAAGAGATCTGATCTGAATAATCCATCGGGGTACCGCGGCCCTGAGATATTATTTTGTAGTAAATACCGGAAGTATCGCCACCGGTAGTATCACGAAGCATATTTGTAATGCCGTTTGCGGCTATGTAATTTTTTATCTGAGATTCGTCGTATTGTTTAATATCAGGGTCGTTCCTGTCTTTCCGGCACGACATAAAGCCTATAGAGATAAGTACTAAGAGCGTAAAAATTGTTTGTTTCATTTATTATAATTTGTCTTTTTAACCGCCAAAAGCGCTTTGCTTTTCCTGGCTTATATTATTCTTTTTTATCAGGCTTTATTAATTGGTTACGCCATACAACTGAATTTGAAAATCAAGTACCGAATTAGCCGGCAAATGTATCGAATCCTGCGCATATGGCCCGTAAGCATAACGTGAAGGGATCAGCAATCTCACCTTTCCTCCCGGTTTTATCTGCGGGATACCTAACTGCCAGCCTTTAATTACAGCTCCCAGTACATAGCTGGGGTGAAACTGATCTGTCTGCGCAAACACAAAACCCGATGTCAGGATCTTGCCGGTAAAACCAACTGTAACCTGTGTCGAATTGGTATAAAGAACATTACCGGTTCCACCTTCGCCGTCATTCACAATATAGTAAACACCTGTTGTATCTACCCGTTTGGCTTTAAGCGTACTATTGGCAGCCAGATAATCGCTGATTATCTTATCATCAATAGCGGCTTGTGCCCGGTATTGTACAGCAGGGTCAACAGATGATTTAACACATCCGAAAATAATGGTGCTTAACAGCAGTAAAACTAACAGAATCCTGTTCATCAATTCAAAAGGCAAATTTATTCTTTTAAAATAGAAAAACGGCAGCTTAACACTTTTTAACAATTAATAAAAAGCAGGCACCGTTTATAACATCCCACAGCGGATATTTTGAAGCTAAAACGTTCGATTTGAAGTAAAAGTGTATGGCTGGAAAGGTCATTTGTTTTATGCAATACGGCTAAGCTTTTGTACTCCCGTCATTGCGAGGCACGAAGCAATCGCGAACTATACGATTTATTACAACAATAATCCGTTATCTGCCTATCGGGGATTGCTTCGTGCCTCGCAATGACGTGAAGTAGATGTCATCTCACCTTCAATGATCCCGGTTTTATCACTTATAATTGACGTAGCTTTAATAAAGTCTTGAGGGTTTGATTTTACGGTTTATAATTAACCGTAAGCTTGTTGAGTTTTTTAAGGGTTTCGATGAGGTGCTGTTTATCGGCTTCGCTGATGTTGGCATCAAGGTAGTTATTAAACTGCCTTACTATTACGCGGGCCTGGTGCCGTTTTTCCTTACCTAATGGGGTAAGGTAAATTTTAACTGAGCGTTTATCCCCCTCGTTACTTTCGCGATAAATAAGACCAGTGACTTCCAGCTGACTAAGCATACGCGACAAGCTGGTTGATTTAAGCCCCAGCAAGGCCGCTGCCTGTGATACGGTAGTGCCTTCTTTTTCGTCGATGTTAATGAGCAGGTAACCTATTGATTGTGTAAAGCCGAACTCCGTAACCAACTGGTTATACCGGTTAGCCATGGTTTGCCACACTATTTTTATAAAATAGTCGATAGTTTCCTGGTGTTTTACATTATTATGCATGCCTACCAAACGTAAGAAATGGATATTGATTACGCAAATTTAGTTACAGTGGCTGTTTGGACTGGTTATGATAGTGGCAGTTGCAGTAGCAGCGGCAGTTATTTAGTTGTTCCCGCACAACCTTTTAGTAAATCATGCATCGATTTTATAAACATTTATTGCTACTGTCACTGCTGCTGCAACTAAGCCGCCCCAGCAACTAAACTAACTATCGTTACCAACCCATCTTTGTATCATCCCCTCTCGGGTCTGCACCGCCTTCGTAGTAGCCCCATTTGGTTTTGATGATGGCATCAACCTTGCCGATGGATTGCCTGCTTACTATTTTGTATCCTTTACTTTGCAGTTTGTTCAGGGTAACGCTGTCAACGCCATCTTTTTCAATAGTTACCTCATCGGGCAACCATTGGCTGTGGAAACGCTTTGAAGCAACCGCCTGTTGCATGCTTTGGTTAAATTCAATTACGTTGAGTATGGTTTGAAAAACCGAGGTAATAATGGTTGAACCTCCGGGGGTGCCAACCACCATGAACAATTTACCATCTTTTTCAACAATGGTAGGTGTCATGGATGATAACATCCGCTTACCCGGCTGAATACTGTTTGCTTTGCCGCCGATAAGTCCGTACATGTTTGGCACTCCCGGCTTTGAACTGAAATCGTCCATTTCGTTGTTAAGCAAAAAGCCCGCCCCGCTTACAAAAATCCTTGAGCCAAAAGTGTCGTTTAAAGTAGTGGTGATAGATACCGCGTTACCATCCTGGTCAACAATAGAATAATGGGTAGTTTGATCGCTTTCATAACCAACAAATGAACCCGGCTGGATACTGGTGCTTGGCGTGGCTGCATCCCAGCTAAAAGTTTTCATCCGCGATGCAATGTAAGCCGGCCTGAGCAGGCTATCAACAGGCACTTTATAAAAATCCGGGTCGCCAAGATATTTAGATCTATCGGCATATACCCGGCGTTCGGCCTCTACAATAAGCCTGATGGTAGAATCCTGGTTATATCCCCATTGTTTAAGCGGATAAGGCTCAACCGATTTCAATAGTTGTAGCAATGCAATCCCACCGCTTGATGGCGGCGGCATGGTGATGATCTTATACTCCTTATAGTTACCAACAAGGGCATCGCGCCAAACGGAATGATAATTTTTAAGGTCGGCCTTAGTGATAAGCCCGTTGCCCAGTTTCATTTCGGCTACTAATAAATCAGCAACCGAGCCGTCGTAAAACCCATCGCGACCTTTATCGCGGATCTGTTCAAATGTTTTGGCAAGATCTTCCTGCACCAGTAAATCACCTTCTTTCCATTCGCCATCCTTCACCAAATAATTTTTACCGGGATTTAACTTTTTGAATTGATCGGCAGCACTGTTCAGGTCCTTAGCCAGGTGTTTGGTTATCTTAAAACCATTACGGGAAAGGTTAATAGCGGGCTGCACCAAGTCGGCCCATTTCAGTTTTCCATATTTACGATGAGCTTCCACCATGCCATCAACAGATCCCGGCACGCCAGAAGCTTTGTGTGTATACAGACTCATATCAGGAATTACGTTGCCTGCCGAATCGAGGTACATGTTAGCATTGGCGGCAACAGGGCCCTTCTCCCTAAAATCAAGTGTATTTGTTTTGCCATCACCGGCACGGTAAACCATGAAGCCACCTCCGCCTATGTTACCGGCTTCGGGTAAAGTAACGGTTAAAGCAAATTGAACCGCGACAGCGGCGTCAACCGCGTTACCTCCTTTTTTCAATATATCCAGCCCAACCTGTGCGGCATCAGGATAGGCACAAACCACCATCCCGTTGTGGTATTGACCGCTGTTGTTCAATCCCAGTTGCCCCGGCGCACAGCCAGCCAGGGTGAAAAATATTACGGCAAAAAACAGGAACCGGCATTTCGGATTATTTACTTTGAAGAAGTTTGTAGTCATTACAACAATTTAATTTTCACTAATTTATATTATTCAGACACTTAATTTAACAATCCAACCCTATTCTTTCGCACTGAAAACCAATCCAATACAAACAAAACAGGAATGTTTTTTTCGGGCAAATACCATAAAAAGTCAATTCTGCCGTTTATTTGCATAAAATATAAAAGCTCAAATTGAGTTAAACAAGCTGGTCACTTTTTTGTTACAGCTACAATATTGTCAATCATTAAATTCATCTGCATGAAAAAATTAACGTACCTTTTATTTCTTTCCGTTTCCCTTTTACTTATCAGCAAAAAATCACAAGCCCAGGACTATAAAACAGCAGTAGGTTTAAAGTTTGGCGCCTACGAGATTGGCCCATCCGTTAAATACTTTATGGACAAAGGCACAGCGCTTGAGGGTATCTTAGGTATCCGCGATCATGGCGCGGTGTTAACCGGTTTATATGAATTAAACCAGCAAGCCTTTAACGTTGATAAACTGAGCTTTTATTATGGCTTTGGTGGTCACCTTGGTTCTGTAGGCAGCGGTTACTACAAACGCTTTGGTGGCGATGACGAATACTATAACGGCAAACACATCCTGATTGGTGCCGATGCGGTAATCGGTTTAGAATATGTACTACCCTCTGCCCCTATCGCTATCAGCCTTGACCTTAACCCACGACTGGAGTTGGCGAGAGGCCCCTTCTTTGACATTGCACCCGGACTGGGCGTAAAATATACCTTCTAAAAATTAATGGAAAGCTATCATCACCTGTTTAACGGGTGATGATAACTTTTTGTGAATAAACCTTCTGCCCCAATAATACCTTCAACACATACACTCCCGGTGTTTGCCTGCTCACGTTAAGGGTGGTGCTATAAGGCCCCTGATCAATACTTTGCTGGGCACTCTGATAAACAGCTTCGCCTGCGGCATTAATAAGTGATAGTTTCATAGTTGCAGCTTCCCTAGCCGAAAACACCACATTTAAATTGGTGCTTACCGGTACCGGAAACGCGCTTAATCCAATCTCGCTCTTATTCCCGGCAACACCTTCCCGCGCATAAAAATAATTGTCAGATTGTGCCACACACCCATTGGCCAGGGTAACCTGTACCTGGTACTTTCCGCTTTGTGTAGGATTATAGGTTACAGCGGTAGCCCCGCTTATTACATTACCATCCAAGAGCCACTGGTTACCATCATTGAAATTCGAGGTCAGTGTATTATTCGCCTGGGTAATAACAGGCTTACTTAATGTTACCGCTTTACGTGCGGCAGACGCGCAGCCGAGGCTTTGCACCTTCATATCGTAAAAATAATAGTAGTAGCCTTTATATGCCGTGGTATCGCCATTGGTTGCTGTAGCGCTGTTGCCGTTAATACTAAATATATCGCCTATTTTGAAAGGATAACCTGTTACCCCTCCATTACTCCGGTATATGGTAGCCTGATCAGCAAAATCAACCGAGATCTGGTAGTCACCGGCAGCCGGTAACGACAGGTTAAGGTCATACACCTGCCCCTGGTCATTTGGATCATCGGGTTGTGCGCCGGCCAGCGGAGTGGTGCGTGTAGCAACAGCATCGATAGAGGTTGAAGAAACAATCTGCCCGTTAGCGTTAGCTACGTTAAATGTTATCTTACCCGAATTGCCGATATAAAGACGCGCGCTTTTAATGAGCACCGGCACCTTGGTATTTACAGTAATATAAGGCGTAAACTGATTATAGCCACCAGCTGTAAACGCGCCTTTAGTGGCAGGGCCTACAGTTCCGCTAAAATCATTAATACCTGCGTAATAGGTGTTGTTAACCGGGGCCTGACTGGTTAAAGCTTCACTCCCGGCGGCAATAGGTAAAACATCGTTAGCATTCTGATACCACAACACGGTGCCATCGCCGGTACCAAATAGCTCGTATTGTTTGGTGGTGGCACAATAATAAGCGCTCAAATCGCCAATAGTTGCCGGCGAATTAATTACCACATTGGCCGTTACCGAGTTATTGCTGCTAACGGGATCGCCGGTAAGTTTGCTGGTGGCGGTAATAGTGTAAGATGCGCCTGCAACTGCGTTAAACTCCTGGCTAAAGGTAAAGTTGTCTTCGGCTAAGGCAGGCAACGAGCTTTTATAAGTTTCGTTATAAGCAGTTGTAAGGTTATTGGCATCGGTAATGGTAACCGTAATCGGAATGTTATTTATAGCCGCGTTACCAAAGTTTTTAATTCGCACGGTAACGGGCGTGCTTGCCGAGCATGAACCACTACTACCCGGACTTACGATAGAGATAACGCCCGCATCGATACTGGTTTGCAGAAACTGTACCCTGTAATCCTGTGTTTCGCCTTTGGCATAAGTACCGCAAGCTTTAATAGTTGATGCGTCACCTGTTTCGGTAAGTACAACGCGCATCAGGCTGTAAGCCCCGGCAACCACCGTGCCGGGCACGGTGATATTTGTATTATAAGTATCCGTGCCATTAATGACCCCGGTTGTAGCAACCAGCTCGTTATCTTCAAAAACACCGTTGGCATTCCAGTCGATAAATACTTTGGCTGCTTTATTGAAATTATTACCACAAGTACCCAGCGTAATACTCAGGGGATATGTTTTAGCCTGCTCCAACTGTGCGGTAAGACTGGTATAATCCGAATAGCTTGTGCAGCCTGCAGCAGGAGAATTATCAATATTGGCCAATTTAAAGTTATCGACCCTCGAATCGGTACTTGAAAGCGGGGCCGAAGCGCAATACGCAGTTCCGCCAACTCCTGTAACAATGAGTGAATAGGCTTGTGATCCGGATGATAAAGTGCCTTTATGTGATACTGTTATTGTATATGCCCTGCCGGGAACCGAGTTGGGGATATATACCTGTTCAATATTATCACGAATATTGTCGCCATGGGTCGCGGCAAAACCTGGTTTCTCCGGATCAAGCACCCAGGGAGTAAAAGTAGTAGTACCATCACTCACCCTGATATCAAGATCATTTACCAGTTTAGGGGTACGGCTGTTGATGACCCCTTCCGTAGTGGCCGTGCCTTGCAAGTCTGTCCATGCTATGGTTGCAGCCAGCAGTCGGCTGCCCGATGCTATTACGTTATAGGTTTGTGTTTGTCCCTGACTTAATGTTTTTTCACTTACAATACTTTTGCCACCGTTATCGGTTATTGCTTGCGCGGCTTCCGGCATATTCAATAACCCCCAGCCGTAAATATAATCAGGACCTACATTTCCGGCGTCAAAAGCGGTATGGCAAACCAAGCCTTTCAATGTGGCCGACCGCATGAACGCACCACCATTTTGCTTAGCATAATATTCCTGCAATAAATAAAGCGAGCCGGTAACATTAGGAGCGGCCATCGAAGTACCCGACAGTGTAAGATATGATGTAGTGTTATCAACACCAACCGAAAGCACATTAACACCATCACCAACAATATCGGGCTTAATGCGACCGTCATCAGTCGGCCCCCAGCTGCTGAAGGGGGCAATCACTACATTCTCCCTTACTTTAGGTCCGTAAGGAAGCGGGTAAACTGCCCCTACGGTAAGTATGTTTTTGGCATTACCGCTGGTACTGATAATATCATAGCCGTCGTTATTGCTGATACCTGCGGGCCGTGCACCTTTACTTACAAAGGTTTGATCGGTCTTGCTTTTATAGCCGTAGTAGGTTTCACCAACAGCCGGGCCATTGCTTGACCGTTCATTACCGGCCGATTCAACTATAAGATAATATGGCGCGTTATATGCTATCTTATCCCAGTTGGCTGTTTTAGCATCATAAAAACCAAAGTTATAATCTACGGTATCGCCGGGCAAACCATTCCATTCCCAACGCGCAGCCGAATCATTATAATCCCAGCCCGCCACCACTCCATAGGAGTGATTTGATAACAACAGGTTAGCGGCAGCGGCACTCATGGTAGCTTCGTCGTTATTAAAATCGTAGGATAGCAACGTTGTTGCACCAAATGACATCCCTTTGGCAGGCGCGTAAACTCCTTTGGCTATCATAGTACCCGCTACGTGCGATGAATGATCATTTACAGACGCAGTAGTTTTAAGAGTGATAGTTTTACCTGCAAATTCCTGGTGGGCTTTGTAAACTGCACCGCCATCCCATATAGCCAGCTTATTGCTTAAAAAATCTGACGAGCCGGATAAATTCAAACCCAGTGAACCGCCTGGTTGTAAGGTATTGGTACCCGTAGTAGCAGCCGCGGTAGTATTGTTATGTGTTATGATGTATATCGGAAATCCTAATTTGTTAACACCCTGCAGCGTAAGCAGGTTACCATTTTTGGTACGGCGTGATAGTGTCCAGCCGTGTGTTGCGGCTAATGATACTGCCTTATTATAAGATACCTGATAATCTGTGAGCGCCTGCTTTGAAATATCATTCAGCTGAACTCTGTTTTTTTCACTGATCAGAGGTTGCTGCGCCATTACGCCGGCTGCAGCAAATGACAACAGAAAGCAAAACGAAATAATTGTGTAAAGTTTAATCATTGGTTTGAAAGATAGGCAATTTTAAGAAAAATCAGCCTCAACTAAAACAAAACCAACGCTGCTTTACAACATTCGTATACTTAATGGTTAACGAGTGTGAAAATTAGTTGTTACGACAGGTATTTTCCTACAATTGGCATCCTGCGTCCCATGCCAAACGCTTTTGGCGACACCCTCAAAATAGGCGGGGTCTGGTAGCGCTTATGCTCTGCCGAGTTGGTAAGCTTAATTACGCGTTTAACAGTGGCTTCGTCATAACCCATCCTGATGATCTCTGCCGATGAGCAACGGTTTTCGATATACTCGGCCAGGATCTTATCAAGCACGTCATACTCGGGCAGCGAATCGGTATCCTTCTGGTCGGGCCTTAACTCTGCTGATGGTGGTTTAATGATAGAATTGACCGGGATGATCTCTTTATCGCGATTAATGTATCGTGCAAGCTCAAAAACTTGCGTTTTGTACACGTCACCAATAACCGAAATACCGCCGCACATATCGCCATACAAAGTACCATAGCCTACAGCAGCCTCGCTCTTGTTACTGGTATTCAGCAAAATGTAACCGAACTTATTACACATCGCCATTAACAAAACGGCCCTGCTGCGCGATTGGATATTCTCTTCGGCAATATTAAACGGCAAGCCATCAAATTGCGGGTTCAAAGCTGTTTCAAATGCTTCGGTGATACTTTTGATAGGAACTATCTCGTGCTTACAACCAAGGTTGTCTACCAAATCCTGCGCGTCTTTCAATGAATGGTCTGTTGAAAAACGAGAAGGCAGCAACACAGCCATCACATTTTGCGGGCCAAGTGCCTCAGCAGCCAAGGCGCAAACCACAGCCGAATCTATACCGCCTGATAAGCCTAAAATTGCCTGCTTAAATCCCGATTTATAAAAATAATCGCGGATGCCCAGAATTATCCCCTGGTAAATCTGTTCGATATCACCGGGACGTTGAGTCTTTATTGTTGTAGGATGATCAAAGCTCAGCGTATTGTCTTCGTTAAGTGTATAGTAAGCCAGGCTCTCCTCAAAATAAGGCATTTCGTCAATCAGCTTGCCTGTGTTATCAAACACTAATGAGCCGCCGTCAAATATCAGTTCGGTTTGTGCTCCCACATGGTTAACATACAACAAAGGCAGCTTGTAGCGGCTGGCATTGTCGCTCAAGATCTCAATACGTTCTTCATCATGGTTATAAGCAAATGGCGACGCCGCTATATTGATCATCACATGCGGATCTTGATGAATAAGTGTATCCATCGGCCGGGTAACATACAGCGGGTTTTCGATAGTATTCCAAAGATCTTCGCAAATAGTAAGTGCTATACGTTTTCCTTTAAACTCAATGCAGCTAAACTCGGTTGAAGGCTCAAAATAGCGATATTCATCAAACACATCATAGTTAGGTAACAGGGCTTTGTTCACCACCGCTTTCACCTTACCATTCTCAATAAAATAAGCAGAATTGCTCAGGTCTTTACCTTCGGTTTTATGGTTAGGGGTTGGCAGGCCAACGATACAGGCTATATCAATACATACTTCGGCAATCTTTTTAGCAGCATCATCGCACAGGCCAATGAACTCGTCAAACTCTAAAAAATCGCGCGAGGGGTAGCCGCAAACACATAGTTCGGCAAATACAACCAGATCGGCCCCATGATTTTTTGCCTTGATGATATGATCAATGATTTTATTGGTGTTCGATTCAAAATTACCTACGTGATAGTTGAGCTGTGCTAACGCGATTTTCATAAGTATATAATTATATTGATAGGTCTTGTTTAATCCTGAGTCAGGAGCCTTTAGTTCAAAGTCGAAAATCCCGACTTAAGGCTACCGACTATTGACTTAACAATAGTAGCAACATTATGCAAATAAAATTACTTTTGCCTTAAAGGATAAAGATGAACCCTACCCGGTATATAGCAAAGCAAATTTACTTAATTTTTTCCATCGGCCTGATATTAAGCGGCTGTAGCCACAACAAAAAAGTTGACTTGAGCAATATCAATGTTGATGTTAAAATTGAACGGTTTGACCATGATTTTGATGCCATGCGCAGTAAACCTATGGTCCAGCAGGCCGCATATCTGCAAAAACAGTACGGCAGCTTTTATCCCGATTTTATTGAACGCATTTTACAGGTTGGCAGTGCCAGGGATACCGCCTATTTTAAAGCCCTGCAACAGGTATTCGCGGGCAAACCCTATAACGATCTGAAGCATGACGCTGACGTAGCCTTCCCCAATATTGATCAGCAGAATGCCAGCCTTACCGAAGCCTTTAAATACATTAAATATTATTATCCGCAAAAACGCCTGCCGAGGGTATATGCATACATTTCGGGCTTCCAGGCCCAAACTACCATTGGCGACGGTTATTTTGGTGTGGGGATAGATCTTTTCCTGGGTGCGAATTCGCGCTTTTATCCCTCGCTCACCAATGCTTTTCCGCATTACCTTTCCAAATGGTTTACTCCTGATAATATTACCCCACGAGTAGTTGAAGGCATAGCACGGGAAGAAATGTTTCCGGAAGATGACAACGACAAAGCCTTGCTTAATAAGATGGTGTACAATGGTAAGATCATGTATTTTATGGACAGAATATTGCCTGACGTAGCCGATAGCACTAAAATCCGTTATAGTACCGAACAACTGAAATGGTGCCAGGATTTTGAAGGAAAGATCTGGGGATACTTTTTACAAGAAAACCTGTTGTACGAAACCGATTACCAGAAAATTCAGAAATACCTTACTGAAGCGCCTTTCACCCCCGGTTTCGGAGAAAAGAATGAATCGGCCCCTAAACTGGCCGTTTGGACGGGATGGCAAATAGTGAAGAAATACATGGATAAGCATCCTGATGTTACCCTACCCCAGTTAATGGCGGACAAGGATGCTCAAAAAATATTGAACGAGGCAGGCTATCACCCCAAATAAAAAGCAAAAAAAAGCGCCCTCAAATTGAAAGCGCTTTTTATATAATTTCCTTTTGCAGGATTTTACTTCATGATTGAGAAAACGCATTTCAAAGCAATCAGGATACCGATGATCAGGATAATGTTTGAAATAGATGTAAACATGAAGCCTGTGTTGGCATCGCCGGCAAAACGCAGGAATACGCCTACTATACCGATAACAATAGCTAAAGTTAATAATTTGTAGTGTCCTTCTGCGTTAGCATTTTCCATTGATTCCATGGTACCTATTTTTAATGTTTGCGCAAAAATAGAAATGTTTACCGAAAAAGCTATAAAGTTTTTATGATTTTATGCCGCTGGCGAACCATGCGGGGTGTTTACGTTTATAATAGCGGTACATTGCCCACAAACCTATACCTAAAGTTATAAATACCCAAAGGTTGGCCAACCCCAGGATCAGTTCAACAAAAAGTTGCCAGCCATTATTTAATGCGATAGCCAGACGGTTAACAAAAGGCAACTGATAGGCAGAAGGATCGTCATTAGCTATCATTTCCTGGTTGATGAAATTGCTCTGGTAAAAGCTAAGGGTAACAATGCTGTACTTTACGGCTTCATCTGTGCGCATATTGCCAATTTGCTGGTCAACCATGTCGTCTTTAAGCAGCATCACGTTCACTGGGTTTTTAATAACTACTTTACCCTTCTTTTGCTGATCTACCAAATCCTGACGGTTTTTTAATTTCAGTTTTTCCGACAGATAGTCAAGCGTGCGGTCTTCAATATCCATTTTTCGGAGCGTAACATACATCCCCATATGGGCAACCTCGGTCATGAAGCCTTCGAGTTTTTCTGAAGGAACTTTTACCGTCATGTCGGCATTAGTCCTGAGGGCCGAAACACGTTTAACCGAATCATTACTCACGCGGATATCTTCAGATCGTTCCACATCGGCCTGCATTTGATGGTGCATCACCATACCACCGTCGCGGGCTGTAAGCGCGGCTATAGCATCTCCAGTTTGCTGAACATTTTTCACCTTAAATCGCATGTCGGCTGTTTTTACAAGTTTGGTGGGCGTTATTTCAACCTTAGTACTGTCTGCACTAACCGCCACTGTATCGGCCGCCGATGCTCTGTCTTCTCTTAAGGGCTCGTACTTTGAACTACGCCCACATGCGCCCAGCAGCAACACGCCCGCCAGCAACGCCAGGAATAACTTTGTTTTCATAACTGTTTAATTTTCTTTGGTATACATTGATACCGGAGAGCGGCAAGAGGTAACCCAAAGACTCTGATTATTGTCAGAACCGGGATTTTTGAGATTAAGCAGATTTCGAGATTCGCTTTCCTTTAAACGGTAAAAAACTGGGGTTGAGATAAGGTAACTTATTATTTGTTATTACCCACCAACTCTTTATACCCTCTTGACTTAATATGAGCAAAATCTTCTTTTTTAGTAAAATACTCAAGTCCTAAAATTAATAACGTCGAAGTAAGAAAGTTTATCTTTTGCGTTATTGGTAGTAAATCCCAATCGCTTATGCCCCATAAGTAAACGCTGTAATAAAAAATTGCAAGGCAAATCAAACACAAAACTTTAAACAGATGAAGCCTGGTTTTGAGGATAAAAACTGTGATGATAAATAAGCAGGTCCAAAATAAGCTGGTAGATATAATTAACATCAAATCGTGCCAAGCCGTTACCGTTAAAAACGTAAACAGGACATTCGCTATACCGACGTATTTTATAATGTAGGCTGAGTTTCTGTCGGGTATCTTTTTGGCCATATTAATGAAAAACATTGCGTAGCTAAGAGGGAATAAAATCATCCCCGCACAGGCCCAAATTCTCGAAGCATTTTCTGCGCCATTTAACGCCCTTGTTCCAAACAGGTTACTGATGAAATTGTGTTTCCAGTCGAAGCCGACGGAGTACTCATTGTACATTGACCCGCCTGGATAAACCGAGATGGCTATGATCATTAAAACTGAAGAAATGACAACTCCTATTAAAACTGAATATTTCTTAATCATCTGAGAATGCTCCGGTCTATAATTGACAATGAGATTCAATCGTTGGTATATTGTTACAGCGCATTTCAGCTTTCGGGCATCGAAGTATGCAACAAATTCGAAAGTATTTGCAACATAAACATGTTTTTTTGATTAGCTCCTTTTGTTTATTTGTGTTGTATATTCCAATCAGGAGACTTTCACTTATCCTTATCAAATGAAAAACCTAAAAACAGCAGTAACATTAATAATAAGCTGCGTAATATTGTTGGCATGCAACTTTAGCAAAGGAGTAAAAAAAGACTTTAATACCGGGTTAAAGTTTAGCTATAACGGCTTTGGCGTAAGCAATGTGTTGTTGGTTGATCCGGCAAACAATGTCATGCACGACAATAAGGTACACCTTAACACAAAAATAGCTATCGTAGCGATTGGCGTTGCAAATTATGGTCTGAAAGACGGTAAAGCCTATCCAGGAATGCAGTTGATAGTTACTGATAAAAAGGGGGCAGCAGTTTTAAGCGCCGCCGATCTGTTTGAAGGAACGGCAGGTTATCCACCTGAGCGGGCCACAGAGCTACGTGGGGATATCACCATCGGTCGCCCCATGATAGCCGGAGAAACTTATCATGTAAAAATACATATCTGGGATAAGGTAACCCTTGAAAATGAGATTGATGCAGAGGCGGATCTTGTGGTGATATAATCTTTTTTATCGAAACTGAACGTACACTGGTCGAAGTTTAGCGTTCCGCTGTCAGTTAATGCCAGGCTTCGATCTACCATATACTAATATACTACCAACCAGCATTATCATCCCGCTCAATAACCATAACCAATACCCCAATCTATAACTAACAATTTCTGAGTAATTGCCTGCTTCATCTGAAATTATGCGTTTAAAAACCAGGAAAGAAAGCATAAAAGCAACCGATATCGAACTGACAACAATTGTTCGCAATGGCTTATTCTTAAAAGAAAACCATGCACTGAATAAAAAGGGGTTTGCCAACCAACTAAAGCCTGCGCCTCCAAAAATCAGACCTAAAGGCCCAATGAGCAAAGCCATTATCGAATCGCCGCAGGAATCTGTTGTACAGTAACAGTGTTGTGTTAGTGAAACTACATAAACACATATGCTTGAGTATAAAACAACAGACTTTAGGTTTAACTCCTTCATAAAGTATTACAATTACAACTTTAGCGTTTATTTCCCAATAAACAAAAAAGGCTCCCCTTTCGGAGAGCCTTTTCTATATAAAAGTATTTTAAACTTAGTTGCCGCCTGAAAGGGCTGCCGCACCACTCACGATCTCGGTAAGCTCGGTAGTGATAGCTGCCTGACGGGCCTGGTTGTATGAAAGTTTTAATGATTTCAAAAGCTCACCGGCATTTTCGGTCGCTTTATCCATCGCTGTCATACGTGCACCGTGTTCAGATGCGTTAGAATCCAATACTGCACGGTAAAGTTGGATCTTGATATTTTTAGGGATCAATTGCTCAACAATTTCCTGTTGTGATGGCTCAAGGATGTAATCAACATTAGCTGCTTTTACTTCCTCTTTCTTCTCGGCTTTTGGCACCGGCAATAACTGCTCTGTGATCAGGTATTGTACAGCCGCGTTACGGAAGTGGTTATACACTAATTCCACACGGTCGTAATCACCGTTAACAAAGCCCTGCATGATAGCTTCGGTAATTTTTGAAGCATTCTCGAAGTTAAGATCCGAGTACAGGTCATTGTTGTTACCAATTACGTTGTACTTACGCCTTTGATAAAACTCCTGCGCTTTTTTACCGATGGCAACGATAGATACATTACCGGCAGCAAGCTGTTTAGGATATTTCTCGGCTATAAGGTTGTTGGCAGTTTTAATAACGTTAGTATTGAAAGCACCGGCCAAACCGCGGTTTGATGACACCACAACAACCAATACGCGTACTGGTTCACGCTCCTGGAGGTACGGAGAAGTATTATCCTCCAAACTTGCAGATAGGTTAGCCAGCAGGTCTTTCAACTTACTTGCGTAAGGACGCAGCTGAATAATAGCGTTGGTAGCACGTTTCAACTTAGCAGCCGAAACCATTTTCATAGCCTTGGTGATCTGCTGGGTTGATGATACAGATTTGATCCTGTTTCTTACTTCTTTTAAATTAGCCATTCTTTATTGAGATGTGAGATTTGAGATATGAGATTTGAGATAAGCTCATATCTGCACCTTCAATCTGTTTATCTAATTTATAATGACGCCAGATGTGGGAAAGAGAAAAGTCTCAAATCTCACATCTAACATCTCATATCTAAAATTAATACCTTGCTGACAGTTCTTTGGCTACTGTTTCCAGTACGCCGGTAAGCTGGTCATCAAATTTACCTGCTTTAAGGGCAGCTAAAACTTCCGGGTGACGGGCTTCTAACTGATCAGTAAATTCGGCTTCGAATTCCCTTACCTTGTTTACAGGCACGTTACGCATTAAGTTTTTAGTACCCAGGTAAATGATAGCAACTTGTTTTTCTACAGTTACCGGAGAGTATTGACCTTGTTTCAGGATCTCTACGTTACGGATACCTTTGTCCAACACGTTTTTGGTTGAAGCGTCAAGGTCCGAACCGAATTTTGAGAAAGCCTCAAGCTCACGGAACTGAGCCTGGTCAAGTTTCAAGGTACCGGCAACTTTTTTCATTGATTTGATCTGCGCGTTACCACCTACACGTGATACAGAGATACCTACGTTGATAGCCGGACGAACACCCGCGTTGAACAAGTTCGACTCAAGGAAGATCTGACCATCGGTAATTGAAATTACGTTGGTTGGGATGTATGCAGATACGTCACCAGCTTGTGTTTCAATGATCGGTAGCGCTGTTAATGAACCACCACCTTTAACGATGCCTTTGATAGACTCAGGAAGGTCGTTCATTTGTTGTGCGATAGAATCATTTGAGTTTATTTTAGCGGCACGCTCTAATAAACGGCTGTGCAGGTAAAATACGTCACCTGGGTAAGCCTCACGGCCCGGTGGACGACGTAACAACAATGAAACCTCACGGTAAGCAACAGCTTGTTTTGACAAGTCATCATAGATGATCAAAGCCGGACGGCCTGTATCACGGAAGTACTCGCCAATAGCCGCACCTGCAAACGGAGCAAAGAACTGCATGGTAGCAGAGTCTGAAGCGTTAGCGGCAACTACGATAGAGTAAGGCATAGCGCCGTTCTCTTCAAGCGTACGAACGATGTTAGCAACAGTTGATGCTTTTTGTCCGCAAGCTACATATATACAGATTACAGGTTTACCTGCATCGTAAAATTCTTTTTGGTTAATGATGGTATCGATACAAACCGCAGTTTTACCTGTTTGACGGTCACCGATAACCAACTCACGCTGGCCACGGCCGATAGGGATCATAGCGTCGATAGCTTTGATACCGGTTTGTAATGGCTCGGTTACCGGCTGACGGTAGATTACACCTGGTGCTTTACGCTCAAGTGGCATCTCGTAAGTTTGACCGGTGATTGGGCCTTTACCATCAATAGGGGCACCTAAGGTATCAACAACACGGCCAAGCATGCCTTCGCCTACGTTGATTGATGCAATCCTGTTGGTACGTTTAACGGTATCACCTTCCTTGATATCATCAGATTTACCTAACAATACCACACCCACGTTATCTTCTTCAAGGTTAAGTACGATGCCTTGCAATCCTGTGCCAAATTCAACCAACTCACCCGACTGTACTTTAGTTAATCCATAAACGCGTGCGATACCGTCACCCACCTGGAGTACAGTACCCACTTCTTCTAATTCAGATTCTGACTTGAAGCCGGCCAACTGCTGACGCAAAATTGCTGATACTTCGTCTGGTCTTACCTCTACCATTGTTTAAAATTTATTTAGAGTTTTACTTTTAATACTTAATTAATTATGCCTTTTCAGCAAATTCTTTTTTCATCTTCTTAAGGCTTGCAGCAATGCTGGTATCAACCTGCCTGTCGCCTACGTTAAGCACAAATCCACCAATCAATGAAGGATCTACTTTGGTATCCAATACTACAGTGCCACCGATAGATTTTTGTAATTCATCTACCAATGTCTTTTTATTGGCATCAGATAATGTTGTAGCTGATGTAACTTTAGCTTTGGTAATATTCCTTTTGATGTTGAAAAGGTTGATATATTCCTGGGCAGTAAAATACAAAACGCCGCCACGGCCTTTGTTTACCATTAGCTTAAAGAACATGATGCTCACTTTGTTTACCTTATTACCAAACACCGCTTCAAGAATACTGATCTTCTTAGCCTGTGAAATAATAGGGTTAGCCAAAACAGCGGCCAGTTCAGAACTTCCTTTTAAAGTGTGTAAAAAAAGATCCATATCTGCCTTTATCGCATCAACAATGTTTTGTTCCTGCGCAAGGTCGATAAGTGATTTGGCGTATCTCGATGCTACTGTTACTTCTGACATTTCTTTCTAATTTCGGATTTCGAATTTTCGATTTCGGAATTTTTATTTTGAATTTCGGTTTTTAACTGGTTAGTGAATGCCGGAATAAATCCGAAATCCAACATCCCAAATCCGAAATCTTATAACTTCACTTCTTTCAATAATTGGCTAACCAATTCGTTTTGCTGCTGCTGATCTTCAAATTGTTTGCGAAGGATCTTTTCAGCAATCTCTAAAGATAATGTAGCTACCTGGTTTTTAACATCTGCCAAAGCGATAGCTTTTTGGTTGTTAATTTCAACGCGGGCAAGCTCAATCATACGCGCACCTTCTTTGTGTGCAAGTTCTTTAGCATCAGATACTATTTGATCTTTAGCTTTACGAGCTTCAGACAGGATCAGATCACGCTCAGCACGCGCTTGTTTAATTAACGATTCGTTTTCGTTAGTTAAACGGCTCATTTCTTCTTTGGCAGCTTCTGCTTTTAATAAAGCATCTTCAATTGAACGCTCACGCTCACCAATGGCGGCCATGATCGGTTTCCAGGCAAATGCCCTCAATAAAATAAGTAAGAATAAAAAGGTTACGGTTGTCCATACAACCAAACCCCAATCAGGCATTACTAAATCCATTCTTCTATATAATTGTTGTGACTATAGTTCTAATTAATATTATTCATTCAAATAAAAACCGGTGTGTAACCAACCGTTACACAGCACGGTTTCTATTTTTTTAGGGTAAAATTATTTGTTACCCAAAAGTGCAACGATCACACCGAAAAGAGCAACACCTTCAACAAGTGCCGCAGCGATGATCATGGCAGTCTGAATTTTTGAAGCAGCTTCCGGCTGACGAGAGATACCTTCCATCGCTTTACCACCGATTTGACCGATACCAATACCTGCACCGATAACTGCTAAACCTGCACCTAATGCAGCAATACTTCCAACCATTGTTTTTAAATTTAAATGAATATAGTGTTATTATTAATTACAAATTATTAATGATGATGCTCTTCAACAGCGCTGCCAATAAACAAAGCGGTAAGCATTGTAAAAATGAAAGCCTGTAAGAAAGCTACCAGCAATTCAAGCACATCGATAAACAAAGCGAACGCTATTGATACCGGAGATACCCAAAGTGTCTGGAATATGAAAATCAAAGAGATTAATGCCAATACGATAACGTGGCCTGCCATAATGTTTGCAAACAAACGCACCATTAACGCGAAAGGCTTTGAAATGATACCGGCAAGCTCAACTATCCACATGATAGGATACAACCAGAATGGAACATCAGGAGCAAAAATGTGCTTCCAGTAGTATTTGTTGCCATTAACGTTAACCACAATAAGGGTAATAACCGCAAGTACCATAGTTACCGCGATGTTACCGGTAAGGTTTGAACCTCCCGGGAAAAACGGAACCATACCAATCAGGTTATTGATCAGTATAAAGAAAAACATAGTTAACAGCAGTGGCATAAACTTAGCATACTTGTAACCGATGTTTGGTAATGCAACCTCATCGCGGATAAACAGGATCAATGGCTCCAATAATGACTGCAAACCTTTTGGCGCTTTACCTACACGTTTTTTGTACGATCCGGCAACGCTAACAAAAATCAAGATCAGCAATACTACCGACATCCACATTGAAAACACGTTGCGGGTAATTGACAAATCAAAAATCTTTGCTGTTTCGTCAATGGTTTTACCATCGGCGCCTACAACTTTAATTTTGTCTTTAACCAAAGCATAATTGTGATATTTACCCTGGTGGGCTTTTTCACCATGCTCAAATTCTGAGGCTGAAAATATTTCCAGTCCGCCGTCTGTATAAAGTATAACCGGCAAACCAATAGCAACCTTGCCACCTATATGAAAATAGTGCGAATCGGCAATGTGTTCAAGGATGGCTTCATTAGGGTCAAACTTTTCGGTTTCCTTACTTTCAACACTTGTTGAAGACTCATTTTTTTCCTGTACAGCGTTAGCTTTTAACGTTACAAACAGCGAAAAAACGCTTAAAATGATACCTAAGGTGATTTTTTTTGAGTTCAAAACAGGGCTAAAATCCATTAGCAGAGAGATTTTTACTTTAATTTTTGGTTGCGCAAGGTACGTAATAAGCCGTATATTTCAAAGACGAGGTTAAAGAAATATACGTAAAAAAAATTGGCAACAAAAATCACCCCATTTACTTTGATTTTAACCAAAAAAAACAGGCAAAAAAACAGGCAGGTCAAAAGCTTCACCATGGTAGCTGCAAGGAAGGTTTGAGCGTATATTTCTTTGTTAATTTTAGTTACTACCAGTATCGAAATTATGGTAATAAATGTAAGCCCGGTTACAAAACCAAATATGATCCAGAAGTGAGGATCAAGCCAGGCAACATGTACCGATTTGCTTACCAGCAATGGAGGAGTTGCTATAACAACAGCAAACAACAGGAACGATAAAATAACAGTACGCAGTTTCAATTTTTAACAGATCGGATAACGATGTATAACGCGATAAAAACACCAACAAGGGCAAGCGCGGCAGTAGCCCATTTTACTTCATGTTTACCGGCTTCATCAATTTTATAGCCGGCATACGTAAAAATGCCAATAACAACCACCATCTGAAAACCGATACTGCTATACTTAGCATAAGCGTTTAAAGGCTTGCCAACTTCATCCTCGTTATTTTGTTCATTTTTCGGCATGCGCAAATTTATTAAACCTATTGTATAATCTTTAGTATTTTAGCAATGCTTTTAAATTACCGTATTGCATTGAGGCGACTACCATCATCCTATAAATCAAACATCGGCATTTTTTTTCTGTCTGCACTAATACTGGTAGCGGTAGGCTGCTCGCTTGAAAAACAAAGCGGCTTTAACCGCACCATGCAAAACCTTACTGCTCATTACAATATATTATTTAATGCCAATGAAATTTTAAGGTTAAAGCAGGAGGCCTATGCTACATCATTTACTGATGCTTATAACGAGATACTGAATGTATATCCCGATACCACGGCGCAAACCGGTACCCCGGATAAAGATCTGGAGGATGCCATAGTAAAAGCCAACAAAATCATCAGCATTAAAGAACAAAGCCATTACCTGGGCGATGCCTATCTGGTGTTGGGCAAAGCAAGGTATTTAGAGGCAAATTATTTTGACGCTGTTGAATACTTTAATTATGTAACCCGTTCGTTTGGTAAACAAGCCAACTTAAAACAGGAAGCCCTGGTATGGAAAGCCCGGGGGCTCATGTACCTCAACCAGCTGCCTTTAGCCAAACAGGTGATTGATTCGGCGGTGCAGGATATCAACCCTAAGAAAAACATTACTGCCGATGTTTATGCTACCAAGCTACAGTATGATATCATCACTCAAAACTATGCCGAGGCTGAGGAGATGGCCAAACTCGCTATAAAATATAGTTACATCTCTAACCTTAAACTTCGCTGGACTTTTATTTTAGGGCAATTACAAGAACTTAACCTAAAACCGGCCGATGCATATGAAAGCTACACCCGGATTGTAAAAAGCAACGCCAGTTTTGAAATGGCCTTTAACGCCAATCTTAACCGCATCCGGATCCGCGATAATCAAAACGGCGTTAAGGTAAATAAAATCGATCTGCTTCGCGCCCTGTTAAAAAACAGCGACAACATTGATTTTTACGATCAGATCTATTACCAGATAGGCGAACAGCAGTTTAAAGCAGGCGAGATTGACAACGCCCTGAAAAGCTATAAAAAATCGGTACGGGTAAGCACCAAAAATCAAAATCAAAAAGGCCTCTCCTACCTGCGCATTGCCGACATCAACTTTAAAAACAAAGCCGACTATGCAAACGCCAGGCTTTATTATGATAGCACCCTTAACAACCTGTCGATAAATTATCCGGGGTACCAGCTTATCCGCAAAAAAGCCGATAACCTGCAAATCCTTACCCGACTGCTCGAAACCATATCGCGCGAGGATACCCTGCAGATGCTTGCCTCTTTAGATGAGAAAGCGCGCGATGCCAAAATAGATGAAATGGTGGCCCGTAAAACCCGCCAACAACAACAGGCGGCTATCGAAGCCAACGCCGGGGCCGCCAATAACGGAGCGATGTCAAACTCCTTCGACAGGAATAACAATTCATCTGCCCAAAACAACAGAACCAGCGGCAGTACCTTTTACTTTTATAACAACGGCGCGGTAAGCCAGGGCTATAACGATTTTAAACGTTTATGGGGTAACCGTAAACTTGAAGACAACTGGCGTCGCAGCAGGCGTTCAAATACAGGCATCCCAACGGCCAATACCGGCATCGGCTCGCAGGTTAATGACCCGGATGCTCCTGTTGGCAGTGTAGCTTATAATAGCAATAATGTTTCGGCAGGCACCTACCGGCAGGATCTGGTTAAAAACCTCCCGCTTACTCCTGCCCTGCTTCAGCAGTCCAATTTCAGGATCTATAATGCCTATTTTGAAATGGCCAATTTTTATCGCGATGTACTGGAAGATAAAAAGGAAGCCATTGCCACTTATGAAACATTGCTTGCCCGTTTTCCGCAAAGCAGCGACAAACCTTCTATCTATTATAACCTTTACAGGCTTTATGCTGATATCGATGCTGCAAAATCAACAGACTATAAAAACAGGCTATTAAAAGAGTATCCTGAGAGTGTATTCGCCAAAGTTATTCTTGACCCGGATTATGCCCGTAAAATGGCCGATGTGGATGCCGAGTTTAATGGCTTTTATAACCAGGTGTACGATCTGTATTCGCAAAAGCAATACACACAGGTAATTGAGAAAGCCAATGACCTGCTCAATAAATATCCCAACAACCGGTACGCCGCACAGCTTTATTACCTGAAAGCATTAGCTGCTGGTCACATGGAGAAATTGCCTCCTTTCCAGGCTGATCTGCAATTGATAGCCGCGAAATATCCGCAGGATAAACTCATCGCTCCGCTGGTTAACCAACACCTGGCCTACATTGACTCTAACAAAACCGAAATTGCCGCGCGCCCTGTCGTGCTGTTTAATGACGACCCTAACGAAATTCCTTTTACCCCACCGGTAGCATATCAAAAACAAACGGAGTATCGTCCGCCATATACACCATCGGCCCAAAATGTGACTCCGCAAGAGCGCCTGCCCGAGCGTGATACACGTCTGATAGCCGGGGCTAAAACATCCGCTCCGCAAATTCAGCAGGCGACAACACAACAGCCCAAACAACTTGCTTTAGCTCAAATCCCGTTGCCGCAGCATAAAATGCCGGATACATCACGTGATATTGTCGCGCAGCCTGCACCAAAACAAAAAGATTCAATAGTAGCAACGCCGGTGGCCGCTATAAATAAGGCACCTGCGGTAAACTACATATTCAGCAAGCACGACAGCACCAATTACTACTTTGTGATAAATGTTGCCAGTGGTACAACTAATCTGGCTTCAACACGTTTTGGTGTAGGGCAATTTAATCGTACACGTTATACTCGCAGCGAAGTTATCCATCATGTTAAAAGTGTTGGCGATAATAACCAGCTGATATACGTTGGCCGTTTTTATACCCTTGATGACGCTAAGGATTACGCCCGCACCATAGTTCCCCTGCTACCCGATATTATGAAGGTTCCGAGGGATAAATACAGCTTTTTTATCATTACCAAAGAAAATCTGGATAAATTAGCAACCCAAAGTATATTGGATAGTTATTTTGACTACTACCAGAAATTTTATTAGAAAATGAGAACCAATAACACAAGGTTTAACTCGAAAAATCAACTTCAGCCCGCAGATATAAGAAGATACAACTGGTACATATGGCGTACCGTGATAGCCCTTTTCATGTTTGTGGTTATCATGATAACGCTTACCATTTTTGATGTATTCGGTCAGCTGCCCTCATTCCGTGATTTGGAAAACCCCAAAAGCAACCAGGCCACAGAGATCATATCTTCGGATAAGCAGGTATTGGGCACTTACTATATTCAAAACCGCTCAAACGTTACCTACCGCGAACTATCGCCAAACGTAATTAACGCTTTGGTTGCTACGGAAGACAAGCGCTTTTATGACCACTCAGGTATCGACTTCGGGCGCAGCTTTACCATTTTCGCGCATTTACTCATCGGGCAAAAACAAGGAGGCAGTACCATAACTCAGCAGCTGGCACTAAATCTTTTTTCTGAACGATCTGCCAATCCTTTTAAACGTATCATTCAAAAATTACAGGAATGGGTTACGGCTGTTAAACTGGAACGACACTATACCAAAGAAGAGATCCTGACTATGTACCTCAACACGGTTGACTTTGGCGCTTATAACACCTACGGCATCAAATCGGCCGCGCGTACTTATTTTAATACTACTCCTGATAAATTAACTCCAGATCAGGCGGCCTTGTTAATAGGTATGGTTAACGGCCCAGGTATTTACTCGCCTATCCGTCACCCGGATAACGCGCTTAAAAGACGTAACCTTGTACTGAACCGTATGGTTGAACAAAAGGCTTTAAGTGAAGGTCAGGCCGAAGAATTTAAACGCAAGCCTCTTGGTCTTGATTTCCACCAGAATAATCACTTCGACGGCCTTGCGCCTTATTTCCGTTCTGTATTGAAGAAAGAGCTTCAAAAGATCTTTAAAGAACAAAATATTAACCGCCCGGATGGTACCCCTTATGATCTTGACCGTGATGGCTTAAAAATATATACCACTATTGATGCCACCATGCAGCAATACGCTGAGGAAGCACAGCGCGATTATATGAAAGACCTGCAAGCCCAGTTCAATGATCACTGGCGCGGTCGTAACCTCTACAAAAGCATCCATAACTTTAAGTTTTTGCTTGATCAGGGTATGCAAAAATCCGACAGGTATAAACAGCTGAAACAACAGGAAAAATCTGACGAAGAAATTCAGGAAAACTTCCAGACTAAAACCATGCTTAACCTGTTTACCTGGCACGGCAATATAGATACCATGATGCGTCCTATCGACTCTATCATTTACTGTAAAATGCTTTTGCGTAACGCGCTCATGAGTATGGATCCAACAACCGGCTACGTTAAAGCATGGGTGGGCGGTACTAACTTTGAACACTTTAAGTACGACCAGGTAAAGAACGGCACACGTCAGGTAGGTTCAACAGCCAAACCCTTTACTTATGCTGTAGCCATTGATAACGGCTACTCACCTTGTATGAAAATCAACAACGTGCCTGATACCATTCGTGGTTATGGCGCACCATGGTGCCCGCGCTCGTCGCCATCTGAAACCCTGCAAGGTTTCATTACTTTAAGGCAGGCATTAGCACATTCACAAAACTGGGTTACGGCACACGTTATGGGAGAGGTTAAACCTGAACCGGTTGTGGAGCTAATCAAGAAAATGGGTATCACCAGTGCTGTTCCACCATACCCATCAATCTGCCTGGGTACATTTGATGCCTCTGTTTTTGAGATGACCGCTGCTTATTCGGCCTTTGCAAATCACGGCTTGTGGACAGAGCCTACTTATATCTTACGTATTGAGGATAAAAACGGCAACGTATTGTATACGCATACTCCGCGCGTTGTACAAGCCATGAACCCGCAAACGGCCTATGTAATGACCTATATGCTTAAGGGCGTTATTGAAGATGGCACAGGTTCAAGGTTAAGCTATAAATATGGTTTACGTAACCCTATCGGCGGTAAAACAGGTACAACGCAAAATAACTCGGATGGCTGGTTCATTGGCATAACCCCACAACTGGTTACCGGCTTATGGACAGGCTGCGAAGACCGCGACATCGCTTTCCAAAGCACACGCCTTGGTGAAGGTGCAAACAGCGCCCTGCCAATATTTGCCATGTACATGAAAAAAGTATACGCCAATGCAGCTTTAGGCATCAAAAAGAATGTTGACTTTGACGCCCCTGCAAATGGCGTAAGCATCATACTGGATTGCGGAGCCTATAACCAGCAGCAACAGGGAACTACCGACGTAGATAAGAAATTAGGATTTTAATTATTTTTGTTTGATCAGGAGTATAACCTCCAGACGTCATTGCTAATCTAAAATATGTCATTGCGAGCGAAGCGTGGCAATCGCACAGAAGCATAGCCGCTCTGTATAGCATGCGATTGCTTCGTCGTTCCTCCTCGCAATGACATATTTTAGATTAGCAATGACGTTTTCATTAAAACCAATAATTCAGTGATCGAGAAATTTGATTATAAAAGTGCTTTAAAAAACATCCCTCACAAACCCGGGGTTTATCAATACTGGGATAGTGAGCAGGAACTGATATATATTGGCAAGGCTAAAGACTTGCGCAATCGCGTTGGGTCGTACTTTAACCAGGATATCCATATCAATGCCAAAACGCGGGTATTGGTATCCAAGATTCGTGCTATAACTTTTACCATTGTTGATACCGAGGTTGATGCCTGGTTGCTGGAAAACAGCATGATCAAAAAGCATCAGCCGCGTTATAACGTATTGCTTAAGGATGATAAAACCTATCCCTGGATTATCATTAAAAACGAGAATTACCCGCGCATTTTCTGGACACGCCGTATCATTAAGGATGGCTCTAAATATCTTGGCCCGTATGCTTCAGTAAGCATGATGCACAACATTTTAGACCTCATAAGGGAAACTTACCCTTTGCGTACCTGTAACCTTCAGCTCACCCGCGAAAACATCGACAAAGGTAAGTTTAAAGTTTGCCTGGAATACCAGTTGGGTAATTGCAAAGGCCCATGCCAGAATTTCCAGTCGGAAAATGATTACGATAACAGTATTGAAGAGATTAAGGATATCCTGAACGGCAAGATCGGGGCAGTACTTCGTCGTTTAAAAAACGAGATGGAAGCCGCCGCCATGGAAATGAACTTTGAGCTGGCGCACAGGCTTAAGCGCAAATTTGAGCTGCTCGAAAATTACCAGAGCAAATCAACCGTTGTTAACTCATCTATTACAGATGTAGAAGTATTTAGTATTGCCTCAGAAGAGAAACTTGCTTTTGTAAACTTCCTGAAGGTGATGAACGGCACCATCATCCAAACGCAAACCATTGAGCTTAAAAAACGCCTGGATGAAAGCGATGAAGAATTGCTTACACTGGCCATATCCGAGTTCAGGAGCCGTTATAACAGCGATAGTAAGGAAATCATCGTCCCCTTTGATATCGACCTTGAAGATCATCCCAATATCAAATTCACGGTGCCCAAACTGGGCGAGAAACGTAAGCTGCTTGATCTTTCGCAAAAGAATGTTCAATTCTTTAAAAAGGAAAAAATTGACCAGTATGAAAAGCTAAACCCCGAAGTACGTACCGAGCGACTGCTCGCGCAGATGATGAAGGATTTACGCATGAACCAGCTACCACGTCATATCGAGTGTTTTGATAACTCCAACTTCCAGGGCAAATACCCGGTGTCGGCCATTGTAGTGTTTAAGGACGGCAAGCCATCCAAAAAAGATTACCGCCACTTTAACGTTAAAACCGTTGAAGGGCCCAATGACTTTGCCACCATGGAAGAAGCTGTACACCGCCGTTACCGTCGCATGCTCGATGAAGGCACAGAGCTGCCTCAACTTATAGTGATCGACGGTGGTAAAGGCCAGCTATCATCGGCCATGCACAGCCTTAAGTTGTTAGGTATAGATAAAAAAGTAACCGTTATAGGCATTGCCAAACGCCTGGAAGAGCTTTATTATCCAAACGACCAGTATCCGTTATACCTCGATAAAAAATCGGAGACCCTTAAGGTGATCCAGCATTTGCGCGACGAGGCGCATCGTTTTGGTATCACTTTCCATCGCAAAAAACGCGATAAAGGCACCTTGGTAACCGAGCTTGAACTAATAGAAGGTATAGGCAAAACCACCGCCGAAAAGCTGCTTAAATACTTTAAATCGGTAAAGAAAATCCGAGAGGCAAACGAAGAAATGCTGCTCGAAGTGGTAAATCTTAAACAGGCCAAAGCTATACTGGCTTATTTTAATACAGAGGTTGAACAATCTAATCTTAGTCAGTAGCAGGTTTTAGTTGCAGTAGCAGTTAAGCTTTTAATAAAAAATAAAGGCCCGGTTCAATCAACCGGGCCTTTGTTATATATTGAGTTAGTGATTTTTATTATTGAGCGATGTAAAATGATTTTTGATCGCCATCCTGGTAAACGTGGATTGATTTTTTAACCACCTGGTTATTGCTATAGATTTCCATGGTGTATTCACCATCGGCCAAACCGTTTAACACGTAGCCTTTGCTCACCTCTGTTTTGCTGGGCACAATGTCTTTCAATAAAAGCTCATTGTCTTTATTGTAAACCTTTACAACTGATTTTCCGCTTTCGGATTTTGCAAAGTTTATTTTTAAACCGCGATCATGGTCAAGGGCTTTAAAGCTTACTACTTCTTTTGCTTTAGGATTAACATCGGCATTGCCTTCGTCGGCTTTGGCTACTTTGGTAGCAAATACACCTGCAGTTAATAATACAAATAAGGCTGATAATTTTATTGAGGTTTTCATGGCTTTAAGGTTTTAATGTTTTTAAATATGCTGTGTTGTTATTTTCAATGATCAAATGAACAACATATATTTTGACTGCTAAAAAGAGTTATACCAGCTGTGAATATAAATAGACAAAGCCCTGAAAGTGCTCTGCAAACGCTAAAAAGGCACAATTCGTCGCAATTTCAGGAGTTGGTCGGGAATTTTGGGGAGTTGGTAGAAAGCTTTGAGCTATTGGTCAGGCGGGAGGTGAAAATAGCCTATAATGTGGAATGCCATCTTGTTAATGATTATCAATCAACCGCGTGTCATTTCGAACGAATCCGATTGGGGACGTGCGGGGCTGGTGAGGAGAAATCTTATACGCCGTGTAGGGGCATTCTGCATGGCGTATAAGATTTCTCTTTCGCCCCGGCGCTCGTTCTCCCGCCCGCAGCTCTATCGAAATGACATTTTCTTTTATTTGAAGTGATATGTACAGATGATAAATTTTGTAGAGACGAATAACAGCATCCCAACATAAAACAAAACAGGCGATGAAAATTCATCGCCTGTTTTATAAAATCGCGTTTAATCTTTAACTATTAGTACTGCCAAAGGTTAAGCTCCCAGTCAAGAAGAGATTTTTTGATCCTTTCCGATTCGTAAAGCTTATCAATGCCCTGGGCATAATCTTTTATACGTTCATCTTTATCGTTGCTTTCTTTTACGATATAGCTGGTAAAGATCCGTTTGATAAATACGTCGTCGAAGCTCAAGCCTGTTGCGTCACTGGCACGGCTAACCACTTCTTTGGTTGCCAATACCGGACGCGCTTCAGGGAAATATACCCAAAAAGCAGGCTGAAAATCGATATCAAGTGTACCGGCTCCTTTAGGTTTAATTAAAGGGGCGATACCAATAATGCGTGGTTCAAAAACAGAACGCTGTTTGTCAAATACCCAGTCTTCCTTGATGCGGAACTTTAATACGCTATCCGGGTTAAAATCTCCGGCTACCATGCTGGATGAGATTACGTTGTTATCCTTGTCACGCTTTTCAACTACACTGCTGTCTGAAGCTAAACGGCCACGTGCCTGAGCACCTGTTAACGGCGTAGTAAAACCGTCGCCTCCCGGATCATCCTTTTTACCTGGGGTTGGATCATACGCGGTAAGTTCCCCCCTCATGATCGCGTCAAGCAGTACGTCAATTAAACGCCCCTTTGGCGAAGCAAGGTATTGGTTCATTTTTTCGCGTACATCGATTTCACGCCACACACGTTTTGCAAAAGCTACGTCGTTTTCACGCAAATTAGGATATGGAGTAACCTTCGCGTTAAAGATGTTGCTTTTCTTGTAGTATCCATCAAGCGGCCTGTCAAAAGGCTTTGCAGCAATTTTACGTGCTGTATCAAGCGGCTGCTGACTGGTTACGTTATCCGGCTGAACCTGTACTGGTTTTTGCGCTACCTGTCTGGTTGTGGTTGTCTTTTTTGCAGGCCTTTTGGTGCGCTTTTTTTGTGCATACGCACTTACGCAAGCCAGGCAAAGGATAACAACTAAAATTCTCTTTTTCATACGCGTTTAGTTTGCGGATAATACAATAGGATCAAGTGACCGCGGTGAATGATCAGGACCAACCGCGATGATATCCTTAAATATAACAGTAGTTCCTGGTGTAACTGTATTTAAAGCACTGTGCATAGCGCTGGTTAAATCGCCGCCCGAGCCTGATAAAATAATAGCGTCCTGGCGTGGTTTAACAACCAGCATAGTAAAGTGCGTTACATTAAATTTCGCGTCAAAGTCAAAGTTATCCAACTGGGCAAAAAGCCTGTCCTGAGCTTTGATATTGGCCGAACTGGTGTTACCACCGCTTTTACCTGCAAACTGTGGTTTAGGATCCGGAATCCTCTTGATACGGAACTCCGTTGAACCTAATACAGCTCCTTTAGCGCCACTAACAGAAATGGTAGCTTTACCAATGCTGCTCACCGTAGCTGTATAATGGCCAGCTGAACCGCTTAAAGAACCGGCTCCGCTGAAATGTACGTTTAAATCGCTTGCCGATACACCTGGTGCAGATACTGATATAGGGTTAGGAACACCTATATAAAGCACGTTCATTTTATCGGGCGAAATAACCGCTGAAGGCCTTGCAACCGTATATTCTTGCTTGAAAGGATAAGAATCGTTTTTACCGGTTGTGTTATTTTTAACACTGATGAAACCTTCAATACTATGTTTTCCTTCGCCGCTTGCCGTAATAGTATAATTACCCTTACCATCGGTAACGGATACTTTACCACCATTAACAGTAATATCAGGATTTGATTTTGAATCGTAAGCAGTTAAAAAGATCTGGGCTGTGTATGGCTGCCCTGCAATTACGTAGCTGCTTGGAGCTACAACAACCGCACTGAACTTATCCAATGTAACCTGCGCCTGATCAATTTTTCCTAATAGTTTTTTCACCACTTCATTTTCGGCATTTTTACTATCAGCTTCAATTTTAGCTAAAGTAGTAAGGGTTGCACCCAAAGGTATACCGTCGCCAAAGTTAGCTTCCTGCCATGACTTTTTAACATCTCCATGTGGCTTAGGTGCTACTGTATTCAGTGAAAACTGTACGCCAACGCTATCTTTACCTAAAGCTTCAAGTAACCTTTGACGTGTTTCGTCAATTTTGGCTTTCAGCTTCTCACCATTTTTTTGGTTGATCATAATCCGGGGAGAGATATCAAGGTTATCTCTACCTTCAACATCATCAATCTCCGGATTAATACCGCCGCCTTCTGCAATCAACTTAGCTTTTAACTCTTCTATATAAGTATTCAGCTCAGCAGCTATAGCACTTGCCTGTTTAGCTTTATCGTAAATAGGCTTAGCTCTTTCGGCTTGTTCTTTCAATTTGGTTGCTTCAAAAGCGCTGTATGTGGCCTGTAAGCCAGTATTAACGTTTTTGGTTGATGCATCCAAACTGTTCGTAATATTCTTAAACGCGTCTAACAGGCTATCCGGTACGTTAAGGGCAATAAGGCCCAATAGTACCAGGTATAGTATACCTATCATTCGCTGTCTTGGGGTTTCCTTACCTCCGGCCATCTATTCTAATTCTTTTCTGGTAATCAATCAATTAATTATAATTAAACACGCGGCTGGTTCATGGCAGTAAGCATGTTACCATAAATTGAGTTTAATGATGCCAGGTTTTTAGCCAAACGACCAACCTCTTCCTTAAACTGCTTCGAATCGTCCATAGACTCATTAAAGTTGTTCATGGTAAGCGCAAGGTTTTGGTAAAATTTATTCATTGATTTTAAATGCGCGCTTGAATCTTGCAGCTCAAGCTCGTATACGGCATTAAGTGCCGATAAGTTTTTAGCAAGTTGATTAACCTGATCGTGATATGCTTTTGAATCAACATTTGAGTTAGCCATTTCGGTTAAATTAGCCGATGCCTTTTCAAATGACACGCTTAGTTTTTCGTAGCTTGCTGTAGCATCTTTAACTTTGCTTGTGAATGCTATGGTAGCTTCGCCGGCATCGGTAACGCGTGATATGGCAGCCACTTTATCGCCAAATGAACGTAAGCCATCGCCAAGGCTGCGTACCAGTTCCGGACCTATTTTAGCATCTTCCATCATTTTATCTAAAGCGGCAGTTGTTGAAGGACCTGCACTAACAGCATTTCTTACAGATGCTTTTGGAAGTTCGCCCTGAAAATCTTCGCTTAATTCAGGATAAACACGAACCCAGTCAATTTCTTTGTCTTCTCTCTGAAAACCTAATATAAAAAACAGAATAGCTTCAGTAATAAGCCCGCCCGCTATCCAGTAAGTGGCCCCAGGCCAGTGTAGAATCTTAAACATTAACCCTATAATCACCACTGTAGCACCCCATGATACGATGTTACCTATTCCGTAAGGTTTTTTCTTTCCAGCCATAATAATTCAGAAGTAAACTTTGTTATTTTTTGATTTGATTGTTGCTCGCCTTAACTAAAATAAATTAGCGTTTGTCTGTGATATCGCGGCCCAAATAATGGGTTACGCAACGGAAACCGATATACGATTTAGCGGTATCCTGGTATTCATAAGATCTGGTTGAGTTTTGAAGGAAATATCCAATATCTTTCCATGATCCACCGCGCACAACTTTACGTTTCAGCACTTCAGGATCTGTTGATTTTGCTTCGTAATTAAAGGTTGGCGCAAGGTCATGCACAAATGTTGACGCAGATTCGTCAAAAGCAGAAAGTGTCCACTCTGCTACGTTACCAGCCATATTATATAAGCCGTAATCGTTAGGGAAGTATGAACGAACCGGTACTGTGTATGCACCACCGTCATCAGTATAGTTACCACGTCCTGGTTTAAAGTTTGCCAGTAAGCAGCCTTTTGCATTTTTAATATAAGGACCACCCCATGGATAGTCGGTACCAATCCTGCCACCGCGTGCAGCATATTCAAACTCAGCTTCAGTTGGTAAGCTATAAGGCGCACGGTGCGCTAAATGACGCTTATCTTTATAAGCATCATTGTAACGGCTACGCCATGTAGCGTATGCACGGGCCTGCCTCCAGGTTACACCTACAACAGGATAATTACGGAACGCCGGATGCGAGAAATAACTTTCAACCATCGGTTCGTTCGCAGCGTATGAGAAATCGCTTAACCAAACCAGGGTATCAGGATACACAGGCACGGTGTCACGTAAAATGAAATCTGAGCGGTGTTTTGTCTTATCGTTATGGTGATCGGCAGCTTCACGCAGGGTAAACAGTGCATAGTTATATTTTAGCAAACGCACATCAACCTCGTTACGGTCAAATACACGGTCGTCGCCCTGATAATACATACCCTGCAATTTCTGAGCATTACTTGCCTGTCCGCCTTTGCTGCTCCAGATAGGATTCTTTTTTACATAGTCCCAGTTGATGAACTTTTTACCACCGTTATTATTACCGGTACCAGCTTTAGGCTGTATATAGTATTTATTATCGTTGATATAACTTGTTATCGCTATTGAGTCGCGAACCCAGTTCACAAACATTTTGTACTGACTGTTGCTGGTTTCGGTTTGATCCATGAAAAACGGAGAAACAGTAACCTGTTTGGTTTGTGCTATTTGTGCGAAAGTTACATCCTGATCGGTTTGTCCCATCAGGAAGCTGCCACCAGGGATATAAACCATGCCGTAAGGAACTTCGGCCCTGAACGACCTTGCAGGCACACCCACAACCTCTCCCCTGTCACCGCCACCGCGGCCACAACCACTTAATACACTACCTGCTAAAACTACTATTAAAAAGTATACCTGTTTCATTTTACAAATTCAAAATCAGTTATATAACCATAACACAATGCGACGCCCGAATATATCACATTTTTATGCAAAGCAAGCTATAAAAAACGATAATTTGGCCTCATGTATCGACAAGCTGTGTACTTTACTTACCAATACTAAACAAAATGCTGTATAATTAACAAACCGCTAACCAATTGTTTATATGACAATTAGTTAGCGGTTATACGGGTATATACTGCAAAAAGTTGCAGTCGGGTTAAATAAATTTCTAACTTATTTATTTACAAGCTTAACATACTGCTCAATGGCCATTGTCATTGAGGGCGCTCCGGGGGTTGGAGCAGGTATATCCAAAATTAAACCAGCCTCAAGCACAGCCTTATGGGTAGTTGCACCAAACGCAGCAATGCGTGTATTATTCTGTTTAAAATCGGGAAAGTTTTTATACAGCGATTGTATACTTGACGGACTAAAAAACGCAATAACGTCATAAAATACATCCGCAAGATCAGAAAGATCACTGCAAACTGTACGGAAAAGTACAGCGGGGGTAAAGTTATAACCATTCTCCAGCAAAAAGCGCTGAGTTTCTTCAGCCGCAACGTCAGAACATGGATAAAGGAATTTTTCAGACGAGTGCTTTTTCAACACCTCGGCCAGATCGGCAGCTGTTTGCTTTCCAAAAAATATCTTACGCTTACGGTACTGGATATATTTTTGCAGGTAAAGTGCTATGGTTTCTGAAAGACAGAAATACTTCATTTCAACAGGCACCTCAAAACGCATCTCTTCACAAATACGGAAAAAATGATCGGCCGAGTTACGACTGGTAAAGATCACAGCGCTAAAATCAGCGAGGTTAATCTTCTCTTTTCTGAAATCCTTTGCAGGCACACCCTCAACATGAATAAATGATCTGAAATCAATTTTCAGGTTAAGCTTTTTAGCCAGCTCGGCGTAAGGATTTTTATCATTTTCGGGCTTAGGCAAAGTAACCAGTATGCTTTTAACCTTTTTCTTTCTATCTTCCAATTCAGTGCTTTTAATAACCTAAATTTTAATATTCAATGCCTTTATTAAAATCAAAACAGGGCAAATTTCGAGGGCACAAAGATACGTAAATAAATAAAATTTATGAAATCGAAAGGTAGAAATTATATTTACGCTGCTCCTGATATATTGCCATATAAAGATTACTATCACTATTATTAGTGTGGTTGTTAGCAATATTGGGATATATTGTGCCCCAAGTAAGCTAAAACAAATAACCACCGGTAAAAAAACAAACGCGATGTTAAAGTAGGTAAGATGAAGAATATTAAGATATTCGCTCACCAGCTTATTAATATCAAACACAAAGCCTAAAAACTTGAGTATTAAAAACTTAAGCGAGAACAATGCTATAATTACAATAGTAAGAAAAGTAAACAACCCGCTCCCGGCTATTTTATAATAAACACCTTTATATGCAGCCAGTTGATACAGGAACAAACCAAAGGTAGCGCAAAACAGCAAAAACAAACCCAGGAACGCCCAGGAGCTAACGGGGCTCTCTTCTTTACCGGCTATTGAGAGTACGCGTTTACTGTAAAAGGAGGTAAATACATTGCTTACATCTTTACTCAGGGCAAGATTAAGAATGGCTGTGTATAGCAACATGGCAATAATGATCACGATGATCCAGGGATCGCGCGAGGGGCGGTAATGCCCTTCCATCACCTTGCTTTTGGTTCTGGAGTGAAGATCCAGAAAACCGTAACCGTGGTATAATTCGCGGGCAAAAACGCTGTCGGCATACTGAGCACGCATGGCGGCATCGGGAACCCTGAGATAACGCATGGCTACCGAATCGGCCATAAATTTATCCCGGTTTTGCATGGCGTAAGCCACCGAATCAAGCACCGAATTGCCGGGACGAAAAGTACGTACAGGTAATTTTGCAGCCGTGTCTGTAGCAATTGAATCCTGTTGCGCAAAAGCGGCAACACTTTTCAACAAAAAAAGCAGGCAACACCAAATAACCAAACGAGTCCTCAAAGCTTAAAACGGGGCTTATTATTTTTTGCAAAAGTAGGGTAATTATCTGAACGATAATTTCATGAACGAATATTTTTTTGAGCCTGTTTTAAGCGAAGCGCCGCGCAACATTCAACAGAATAATTTATTTAATTAAGCCTGTAGCAGCCCAAAATACCAGGTAGCCGGATTTGTCTTTACTTAGCGTAACATCCTTAAGGATCCGCTTCGGATCGGGATGAATATTGAGTACATCAATATTATGATGATCGCTTTCGGTCATCTTATTCCCAAGTCCCCATTTAGCCAGGTCATGTACTGCGTAACTCAGGTTTGCGTCTCCTTCCGGAATGTCATTATAATAATCGGGCAACAGAAAATCCTTAACCTCGCTGCCATCAGCATAGGTTAGCTTGATGTGCAGTTGAGACGAACCTTCTGAACTGGTGAGGCTCAGGTACAAATCCGTATACTTTTTATGAGGCACTTCAAAGCTAAAACTATCAATACCGGCAACATTCCGGGTTTGGTTACCTTTATCACCATTTTTATAATGAAGCAATATAGCAGGGTGCGATGAGTTAGCCGGAATCAATGGATCGTCGGGCAAAGCATGCGCGTTTTTATCGCCATTGAGCTTTGCTGCCGCCCCGGTCAGATAACCATCCCCTTTGCCTCCACCATCAATACCGGTTATCCAGGTTTGCAACTTACCATCAGTAACCGTAGTTACGGGGCGGGCATTTAACAATTTGTGAATATCTATTTGAATGGTTTTATTGCCTTGTTGGCTATTGGCAACTCCGCCGGCCAACAAACAGGCAAATAAGAAAACAAAGTATTTAAAGGTCATGGTTTTATACAATTGGAACCTAAAGATAAAAAAAGCTTAAATGTCTGCTAATCCTCACTGCACAAATACCGGCTTTAGCCAGGATGGACAAGCTACATCAACAACACTTTCCAGGCATCCATTACACGGCCGTTATCTAACAAATGTTTGGCTTTTAAATGCAGGTTTATTGTACGGGTATGGCTGTCGATAGTGGCATCAAGCAGTTCTATCATTTCAACGGTTTTGCTAAAGGCTTCTACCTCCTCATTAGATGGTAGCGTTTTAACAAGCCCCAATAACCCCAAATTATTCCCGGTTAATATGTTAGAGTTTTTAACCTCTTGAGGAAAAGCATCTACGCCTATACCTATTCCGGCACAATCTATCGGTTTGGCAATTTTAAATAAATTATCGCCGTTTACCCTGCAATACCAATCACCGCCTAAACGGGCCACCAGATCTATTTTATGAGGGTCTATTTTGCCATTAGCATCTAAAATTTCTTCATTGATATGAATCCGTTTCACCTCTGCAATAACCAAATTACCAGCTCCTCCGTTTTTCCCTAACGATATCACATCATTCACTACACATTCCAATTGAACGGTCGATTCCGCTACCCTGGGCGGCTTTACGGTCTCCGAATCCAATTCGGTAAACCCCGCTTTCGAAAACTCATTTACTTCTCTTGGATAATCTGTACTGGTTAAATAGGCCTGTTGAACCATATCGTAGTTCACGATATTAATCACACATTCGGGTACTTCCAAAACATTTTCAAGCGTATGCTTGGTGGTATTATCCCGCGCCCTGCTTGTTGGCGAAAAAACACATATCGGTGGATTGACACTGAACACATTAAAAAAACTAAACGGACTTAAATTAACCACGCCGTTTTTATCAATAGTGGATGCAAAACATATCGGCCGGGGTGCAATGGCAGCGTGTAAATAACCTTGCATTTCTGCGGGTGTTAGTGATGATGCATCAAAAGTTTTTAACCTCATTCAAATTTTTATTAACGTGAGTTCGGGACAAGAAAAGTATACAAAGGAAGGCGTGGTTTATGTTTTTGAAATAATTGACGGGTAAATAAGAATACAGCGAGTTTAAAGCTCATGGTTTATATAATTGGAGCATAAAGATAAACAAAGCTTAAATGTCCCGTAACCCTTATTGCACAAATACCCGCTTTAGTCAAAAAAATAATTGCATTACCTTTGCCGCATGGCAGGAATCAAATATTAAATTAATTTCTAAATACTTACAATCTTAAAGTAACAAATAAGTAACAAAAGTGATTGAAAGAACATATTCGAAAAAATTAGCCTGAACGGCATTCCAGAGATTATCGATTCGACTTCGATATTCTCCATATTGATAATCACGAATTTACGATGACTGTAAATGTCTTTTTGTCTCTGATAAAACGCTGATAAAACAAAAACAAGTTTCAACTGATTTCAAATTCATGAGTAATAAATCGTTCAGACTGAAACCACGTTAAAAATCCCCCCCCCCTTCGCAAACGTCATTATCGAAATCTTCGATTGAAATCAGGCATCATACCAGATATAGCCGTCCTTGTCGTTGAAATCTGATGGCTTCAGATTAATTTCCATTGGTGGAATAATATCCGGCGGCAGCACCCGTCTTAGTTTGTTTAGAATACGATTGATTTTATCCCAATCTGGCCTGCTATTATTGTATGTAGAAAAATAGATTGCATAAATCAATTGTTTAGCATAAAATTGATATTCAGCAATCAAAATGGGATATGCTAACATATACCATTTGGTATAAGGGTGATTAATATTGACGTTGCGACCAGAACTTAATATGTCGGAAACATTCTCAAAATTTAGAAATGTAAGAGGTGGAAAACCTGAAATCCCTGGAAGAGTTAAAAATTGCTTCTGATTCAAAAAATATGATCGACGAGGCAAATCATTGTCGTTATTTAGGATAACGGAAACATCAAAATTAAGTTGGAGAATATAATCAATGAGGTTTTGATAAAAATTTGAGTTGCGATGAGATTTGGCAAACCCTAATTTCAATGGTTTTTTTGCTATTAGTTCCGCTATCGAGTACTCGCCTTCAATTGTGTCTATTTTTATTTCACTATCCCAAAACGTTCTATTTTGCTCATAAAATTGCGAACGCTTTATTACCTCTGTACTATAATCGATATCACGGTCTAATTCCTGGAAAAAATCAAACTTTCGCTGCTCATTCGAAAAATAAATCAATTGGTTTAAAGCACGGGCTGATGTCAGAACATTTGCAATTACTGGAAACTTAATTTCTTTTATTTCATTGCGCGATACTGTTAGATCAGGCAACAATTGATCTTGAAAATAAATGACACCAGTGTAGATGTAACTGTAATTATTATGTCCGAATTCAAATTCATGATAATTGTTTATCCGATCTCCATTTAACTCAAACATCTTGCTGTCATCGATGATCCTGATACCATTATGACTTAGTTGAATCCCTCCAAAATGATACCGATTAAACGGTCGATAAGGGCTTTCAGTTAAAATAGCCGGGATGTTTAACTCATCCAATATAAAGGTGATATTATCACTTTCACGAAATTCTGATCGCTTTTCGTCTATTACAACTTCCTTGACGCAATGAATTACTAAATGTTTTTCATGTAACTCTAATCTAAAATCAACATTTGGCATCTCAGCTAATACGGACTTATTAAAATCAACATAAATCATCAGCAATTGACCTTTAATATTCAGGCTAAGCGAGTCTTTAGTCAAGTTGATAGGTAAGAGGCGAATTTTTATTCCATCTACAAATGAGCATTCTGTCAATTGGCTAACACGATTCACGAAGTCAGCGCTCATCTCATAAAAGCGCGGCACCTCCCAAGACTTAGTTAGCACTTCGGAAAAATCCCCTCCGACAACACTTCCATTATATTTAACCGGGACTGGAGGCGCAACAAGATAAAACTTCAATTGACGCTCCATATCAAAGCCATCGTATTCCTTGTTCGTCGTTATGCGCACAGCAATTGATGTTCCGGCAAGTTTACGAAACCCACTTTCAGAACCATTCTCCGAGGGCATCGATGCAGGTAGATGGTGGTCTTTTTTCGTTTGGAGCACAAAAAAGCCTGTCCTTCCTTCAACAGACAAACGGTAGGCGTTTGTTGGTTCATCAAAATGCTGGGTGTTTATTTCAATTCTGTCACCCGCTATAAAACATGAAAGTAATCCTATACCAAAGCGACTAATTGGAACGAAGTCCACGCCATCCCTTTGGCGAATCATCAATTTTTCAAGTTTAAAGCTATCGGAATTATAGTATGATTTTCCTTTTTTAAGTAAATGCTTTTCAATGATATCTAAATTCATGCCCATTCCGAAATCGTCTATCCGCATCCATTGATAGCCATCCTGGTCTGTAAAAAATGAGACCTTAATCGCGTCTGCTTTATAATCTTGCTTTGATAGTTTTTCCCGGAATTCACGATGTCGACTCGTATCTATCGCGTTCTGCAATAACTCTCTCAAGAAGATAAAATCATCGTTGTATATTCCTTCACCGGTCAGCAGTTTCATTACATCATCTTCGGCAAGGGAGAAATGGTAACTTCCGGAGCGATAATTTTTAGCTATTATGCCATCTTTGTTTATTTCGTTGGGCAGCTCAAAATGCCGCCAACGATCAGAACAAAATCCAATTAATTTGCTACAAGAAGTCAGTTCTGCTTCTATTAGTTTTAAAAAATTTCTTATCCCTACCTCTACTTGAGGATTCTCTGGATGAGCTGTAAAACGCAAAGCCCTTCTTTTCCCATCATCTTCGACTCTAAAACCTCCTGAGCTCATGTGTTTAAGCCACTCGTCATCACTGATTTTATCTGAGTTTCTTTGGCGCTGCTCCAATCCGAGATATTCATACACGCTCAGCGGAGTTCTAGTGTCATCGAAGTCAAGAATATCGGCAAGCCTCAACAAAATTGCACAGAATGTAAGATCGCATTCGCCGAGAAATTTATTATCGAATAGTGTATCATTTCTTTTGATGTAGTCAACACTCTCATTGTGACTTTCGCAGAGATTGCCCAATTGAACTTTGATGGGAATTTTATTCCATACAAAAGGGTTAGTTGAATCAATCTGGTCAAGGAATTTCCAAACCCGCTTTGCATGCATCCAACGGCAATACCATCCTATAAGATTTTCATCAGCAATTTTTCCCTGTTCTTCATAAAGCAACATAGCAGAAGAATTTACTTTTAAAAATTCCTGAAATTCTGGCTCTCTAGTTATTTCTTCTAGCTCCTGAGGTTGGTAAACCATACCAATATCATGATATACAGCACTCAATATCAGCATCGCAATTTCAAGCGAATTTAATTTATTGATATAGTCACCTAATAGCTCGCCGATGATTTTGATGATATTAAATTGATGACGCGCGTTATGTAGCGTGTATTTCGGAAACGCAACAATGATTCGCTCTAACAGAGGGAGTGCTGCATCAACGTGGCGAAATACCATTTCGCGGTTTGCCGAATCATGTTCAGTCTTTTTTCTAAATTCTTTCCAAAGAGGTAATGAAGTAAACGGATGGGTGTCAAGTTCAGGCATTATCTAAGCTTAAATAACAAATATAACAATTGTGGATATTGGCAATTTTAAAAATGTTATTCAAACTTCAGATTGTATGTTTTCTTTTCCGGTAATTCAGTAATGAATTTAAAGCGGGAAATTTTATTTTCGAATTTTTATTACTCATAAGTATAGGCCGGTATAAAGTACATCAATTGCAGTGAACCTTAAAATAGCAAGAATTATCTACAAATAATTTTGCAAAAATTTGCACCAAAAGAAGTTAGTTGGACGTACGTTTTTTAAATGAAAATTTTGTAAAGCTAATTTAGGCAAATTGAGAGTATTGAATTAATTTTGAAATATTTACAATCTTAGTAACAAATAAGTAACTAAGGTTGGTAAAGGAATATAATCCCCAATAATTAGTCTTTATACCATAAAAGCAATCTTTGGTTCGAATCCGAATAGCGCAATCGAGTGCAAATGATGTCTCGGATGCTCATTCAAAAAAATCGTCTTCATCATCATCGCCTAATCCCAGTTTTTCCCAATCGATTTGCAAATCGATTTCCTGGACTATTTCATTGAGCATCGAAATAGCTACCATTGGATTGTCATATTCAAAATCCAAATCAAGTGCATCGTATTTTTTGGCCAGCAGCTCGAAGTACATTTCCTCAAAAACGCCCCATCCAGTAAATGCCATAGCATCCATTTCGTGAAATGCATATTCTTTTAGGTAGCCCCAATCTCTGAAATCTTCAGGCCGTGGATCACAAAAACCTTTCAAAAATACTTCCCCCGCCTCGCATATCTTATTCAGCATCTGACCATGCCCTTCAGGATCGTTATCGCGTAGTAATTGCAAAAATCGCATGGCCGTTTTATTAGGCACATATTCAGGATCTAAAAAAGCAAATGGCAATCCCTGGAATGAGGAAAAGTTGACAATTGTTATGATATAAGGTGCTTCCCCGAAGTCGGATCTAACCCGAAATAAAAATGCAAAGCCATGTGTACGCAATGCGTTCCCCCTGGCAGCCATCGCATTCAAAGCTGTGCGTATGCGATTTTGATGGTCATCCATTCTAAAAAAATTCCCTGCTTGCTTCGCCCCATAATCATAAAGACAGAGGTGGAATCCTCCCAGCTGTCTTTGGCTGACCGAAAATTTCAGTTGATCATTGGCAATTTTATCAGGCGACACAATTGCCAAACCAATTCTTCCATTACGCTTTAAGGGTTCCAGGCAAATGACGTTTCGATTGAGCCAGATGATTTCGTTCATGACGTAGTGCCGTAATAAAACAGGCCAATCTGAAGAAATTATTACGTTAACTACCTCGCCATCCGCCATGAACGGTAAATAGCTTTTTATTTCAGCTGCATAAGCGCCAACTTCAGTACCGGCTTGCCTGGTAGCGCTTTTAAGATTTTTGAGTTCAACAATGACGATGCTTTGGGTTTCCGCTGCGTAAAGGACAAAGTCAGGTTTGAGGATATCTTTCGGGTTTAGGGATATATTTTCATTAGCAAAGAGTAGTTCATTGATGTCGAACGAATCCATGCAGAACAAATAGCTCTTCCTTATTTGGTTTATAACAAATGAAGGATCGTCTGTCCTTATCGATGATTTATACCGTTCGTAGTCAAATATCAGGTCCGCTAATGCTACTTCTTTTTTTAATTTCTTGTGCAGCCATTTTTGCATGGCGGCTTCATCTGCGAACAAGCTCATGACATGTTTCCTGGTTGACGAAATTGATGGATCAACTTTGTGATGTAATCATTTAAAAACGAATGAACCTCCGATCTATCAAGCATAGTATCGGAAGGATAAACGGCGTTCTTTACTTTTTTCAACACCTTACGACTAATCATGCCGGCAATATTTAATATATGTTCGTCCAATTGTTTCACGACTTCGGTCATAAGTTTTGGCCGGAGAATCTTGTCAAACAGCTTTTCTTTATTGGAGGGTCCTTCTCCTTCAGGTACTTCAACCTGCTCCAGGTAGGCTTGTATGGATTTAATTTTATCAGTTACTTGAAACCTACCATTTAGTTCAAAGGCAAAGACGGGATCGACTTCGGCAAGTTCTTTTACGATGTTATCGATAGAGGTTTCCAAGTCCGGAAGTTTTGGTTGAATAAGAAACTGTTTTCTGATGATACCAGACATCAAGGCCTTAATTCCAAGGAGTTCGTCCTCGGGAAGCGGTAATCTTTTTTGCAGCTCGATAATAAACAGTTCCAGGATCTCTGCGAGTTGTTGATCTAATTGTAGCTCTTTTTCGATCCAATAACGTAATTCCATAAGGTTGAATAGCAATCTTTTTCTTTTAATATTATCCTGGCGGTTGTAGGTAGATTGTAAATTGGCGAAGCCCAGAGACCATGCTGTTACTACGGCAAGAACGGGAATGAGCTTTTCGAAAATATAGGTCATGATAAGGTTGCAGATTATTCTAATACTTAAAAATACACATTGAAGATAAAATGGAATAATGTTTTTTCACGCCCATCGAACTGATGCTTCGAACTGAAATATTCAAAATCTAAGTTTGCGTGTTTGTGCGTTTGCCACGAATTAGGGACGAAATTTATATTTTCCTGTTGGACTAGTGCTTTATAGTCGGCCATTATATTTTTAGATTTAAGATGGTTTATCATAAACACATACCCATCCTTTTCAAAATCGGTCAGATAGCCGGATAACTGAAGCGGTATGTTCTTTTTATCTTGGTTCCACCAACCTTTAAATTCTATCACTTTATGCGAAAGGGCGCTGTGATAAAATTTTAGATCCATAAAACGAGTATCTTTTTCTTCCTCCGCTGTAAGTATAGCATCCGGAAACCTGGCTGATAAGAAGTTTTTCACAGCATATCTGACCATCGACTCTCGGTTCGGTCCGTTATTCCGAACGTTTAGCAAACAGGGCTCATTGGTTTCATTTCGCTGAAAACTATGTATTGCGTCGCACAAGCAACGTTGAAAAAAAACATCCTGAGTTTCATCTCCTATGGTCAAACGAAGTTCAGTGATAAATTTCTTCTCCCCTTTGAGCCATTTCTTCAGTAATTTCAAGTAAGCGTTTTGGTCGGACTTTGCCGGCAACTGCAATTCTTCAATTTCAATGCGTCGATTTGCGGTTAGTAATTTGAGTGCCGTTTCTTTAATCGCTGTCAATTCACCTTTTTCATAGAGTTTTGCAGCATTAAGATCGGTTATGATTATTGTCGTAGCTTTCTTTATGAAATCAAGTAATTCGGCTTTGGACCTCAATGAATAACTGGTATGGCCGGTAAACATATTGGTATCTAGCTTTTCCTTGATAACAGGTATTGTATTTTCAAGATGGTTTCGCAAAGGCTGTAAGTAAGGTATCTCAAATGGAAAGATCCGTAACCACTCGTTATAAATGCTCATTAGCAATTGAAAATCCGATTCCCCTTTCTCTTTGTCGCCCCGGGCGTGTCCGCTCAGCATGTTTTCAATCGCCAAATGCTTCTCTGTGGCCAGCTCATCAATCAAAGGTAAATTGTCCTGGATAATGGATACGTACTGACTTAGTCCAAGCGGCGGGCCGAAGTTTAAAGGGAATTGACCGAAACTATTGATGGTTGTATCGATATAGTCTTTAATACGTTTGTGCCAATCAGGGACGTTCATGTATTCTTTGATGAAGCTGATGGTATAAGCAAAGGAATTCATCACCTTCATCGGCATGTAGAGGTAATTTCCTTTATTGAACCAGGGCGTGCCGATCAATGTGCTGTGCCATTTACAGCAATTCGGAAACCGGTCAAATTCATCCCTTAAGGATTGATACATTTGCCGGTGCCCTTCGCAACATTCGGGGAATCCTCCCGGAAGATTCAATTCTGGCAGAGCCGGGAGGTCATACGCCCGGAGTTCAATATCTTCAGCAGAAATGTAGATCATCTGTCCCGCATGCTGTTGCTTTAGAACTTCTAACGCTTTCTGCGGATTAACAAACACGATGTCTCCGCAGCCGTTAAGTCTCATTGTATTTTTTATAGATTGTAAAATTAAAGGTACTGTTCTGTTTCATTTTTTGCTTGAGGTAACGACTAATATTATAGTTAATATTGGTGCACATTGTTAACAAGCGAACCATATTAAAGGAGATAGCATTTCAATCCATCCTCTATTTTATTTTTAGCGGCGGCTAATTTAATAAGCCACACTTATCAACGGTATATGCCAATAAGGGTTGTCCCGTACGAACCATTGCGGATCAGTTCAGAACCCCATTCCAGTTCATCATGTTTCAAGCCACGTCTTTTTCAATAATGTCAATCAGGCCTCCGTGGGTTGCTCCCGATTGATAAGCATTCTAAGATAATGAAAACGAATATGGCACTGGTCGTTGTATACAGGTTCATCCTCTACAATCCATTTATAAATCTTAGGATAAGCGGATTCCAGCAACTTAAATGCAGCCAGCCAGAATGCGCTTCCAAATTCCTGAAAACGGATCGACTTTCCTTTCGGGTCATTTTTGTTTAAAAGAAATGAACCTGCTTCTTCAAAGCCTTTTTGATTATATTTCTCATAAACCTTCAGTAACGACCGTCTTGACTTTTGGCTTTTATGGGCGACGTAGTTTCGGATCACATAATAATCATCGATCCTGTTTCTCGCCTCCGCATTGATATTGTCAAAAGGATTGTTCTTTTTGGGAAGCACTTTCTTCGCAATTGCTTTCAGATTAGAAGCGCTTTTCAGGTCGAAATAACCCAGCCCGTTGAGGTACCCGATACATTCATCGGTGGTGATCGTAGAAGGTAGGGTAAGTCCCAGTTCATTTGATAGCTGACTGGTGTCCTGCTTCAGGAATTCACAGATCATGCGTTCGCAGTACCACTCCCAATCGCAAATTGTTTTGATGGTAAAAGCTTCCACTACCTCGAAAGCTTCCAAATCCGAAAACAGTTTTCCCTGGTAGGCCAGAATTTTGGAGAATATGAACTCGGCCAGCGAATGGGTCCGGGACATGTACATAATCGTGTACTGGTAACCCGGCGTATGAAATTCATCATAGCCAATCAGCTCGTCGTGCTTTTCCTGTGTAATGGTTTCTTTTAAAGATTGCATGGTTAATTCGGTTACTTCAAATAGTCAGGCCAAATTCCTCAGCGATGTCTTTGGTCATTTTAGACAATGCCCGCTTGTGAAAATGGTCGGGATGCAAGAAATTACCCATGACCAGTTCCTTGACCTCAGCCGGTGATTTGAAGATGGATTGCCCGTCCACCTGGAAACCATTGTAAATGTTTTCAATGGCCGAATGGTTGTACACGTATGCTTTTTTGATCACCTCACCGGCGATGTCCTTGTGAAAACGGTAACGGTCATTGATCCCGAAAACCGCGATGCTCCTTTCGGCTTTTTTCAGTTCCGCCTGGGTTTTACCTGGACATGGCTCCATTTCTAAATCAAAATCCTTTCCGTTCACCAGAAAATCTACCGCTTTGACCTTGGTTCGAAATTGATAGAACCCCTCGATGTCGTCAACCATAGGGTGAATATGTGTCCCTACTGAAAAAACCCTCTGCCCTTTCAAAGCCCCGGAATTACACAGGGAACAAGACGGGACCAGGTTAAAGAAAGACAACGCGAAGAACGGGTTTGTACTTTTTTTCAGAAAGTGATCAAACTCAGGCCTGCTTTTCATCCTACCGGTCCTGATCGTATAAGTGAAGTTCGCGTTGCAATAGGTACAGGTATTCATTTGCAACCGGGTTGCATGCCGGTATGCCAGTTTGCCGTCATCAATTTTTGTAAAACAGTCAGCGGTATGGTCGTAATCGAAGATCTTGTTGATCTCTAACTTCCACAGTTTTTTCATGTGATTGACCTTCTGCTGCCGTGCTGTGATCCTGTTGCCGCCTGCGTTCATTAACACAGGGTTCGTCGCGAGGTAGCCCGTTATTGCCTGATCGAACATTCCATTGAGTGTAACACCTTCGGTCTCCAGATCGTCCGGCCTGAGCGTGATGATCCTGATTAAATTCCTGGTAATGTAGTTCATCAATGGTTGCAGCTCAGGTACGGTGCACCTGCCGATGCGGGCATTCAGGTGCATGGTTTGTTGCAGGTCCCTGTAATAGACCAAAGACATCGCATCCAGGTCGGCCAGTTTATGCGGGTTCCTGATCATCTTTGCTTGGATTTATTTGCTCGTTCAATTCCGCTAATCGCTTCAATAATTGCTCCCGTTCCTCAATGGGGCCGAATTTCTCAAACCACATGTCCAGAAGTTTCTTTCGCAGGACCGGCTCGCCGATTGCTTCGATCGTTTTTTTGTAATCAGCATTTGGAATATTTACCCGCTTATCATTGATAAAATCTATGATCCTGTTGATCCGTGCTTTCGCGAAATCCCCCATCAATACACCATCCATATAGAACGAATTGGAAAATAGTGTGTGAATGTTTGAACCAAAAGTACTCTCGCGGTTGTTGTCCTTACTATGATAAATTGATCCATTGGGGCCCTTCTCAATGAAGAGTACATTTGCTTTGGGCAAGTCAGAAGAGATAAATGGGGAATTTGCGGTCATTATCACCTGCATAGAGTGGTTTCTGAATAATCGCCTGAGAAAATCTAAAGTTGTTTTTAGATATTTTCTCTGCCATTCCGGATGATAGCCTAAATCTCCCTCATCGATCATAATGACTAGGTTCCTGGGCAAGTCGCCATGCCCATGATTCTTCAGGTCGTAAAACCTTGACATTAACGATAAATAGGATTGTTCACCGCCGCTTAAGGACCGCCATTTAAAATTGAGGAACGAGCTAATACCTTTGATACTGAGATACAGCTTACTGAATTTCTTAAATACTTTTTCCGATTCGCTGTCAAGCTTCAGGTACATCGACGAGAGGTCGTTGCGTGCCGAAATAACACCGCTATCAAATTGTTGCCGGACAAAGTTATAAAATTCAATCACTGCTGTTGAAAGGAATTCATGTCGAGGTATTTTTATTTGTTCGTTATTTTGTATGGAACTGCCGACTTCCATTGATGAAAAAAACCTCAATATATATTCAGTAGCAGACTCGTTCAAGTCTTTTTCTATGCGGTGCGTGTAAAGGCTGCCTACCGAATATTTAAAATCCTGGAGATGGTAATTGTAAAAAACACCTAACATCAACGTTCGCAATAACATATCGCGACGCAGCTCTGCTGTTGTTCTTTCTTTATTATCCTCTTTGACCGAATCAGAAGCTCTTAATGATTGCAACAGGGTATAAAATTCAGGGAATTTTTCTTTTTCATCGTCAAAATAAGTTGCGTCCCGCAAGTCAATTTCGATGATCAAATATTCAGGCTTACTGAATGGTAATTGTTGGAAGTCGGATGATAACAATTCCACTGCTCTGGCAACCTCGGACATGTGTAAATTGTCCAGGTCGTTGCAATGTGCGAGCATGGTCTCCCGGCTTCGTTCATGCCTGCTCTCTTCAGTGATGCGCCTTCGCTCTTCCATCATCAAATAGGCGGATGAAAGGTTCGACAGTCCCTTCCACGGTTGCATATCCTCGTTGAAATCCAGGAGATAGGAATAATAAATATATTCGGCAGCCCCCAGCTTCCCGGTGAATTGCAATGAGGACGCGGCATCATCTCCATATTCGCTTTCTTCAAATTGGAGACCGCTCAGATTGTTTATTTCCAGAGGAAACTCAAAAGGCCGTATGATATAATACGTTTCCTTGTTATTCTGATCGGCCCATGAATATACAAACAGGTCATTCATTGTCCGTGACTCAAGGCCCTGCGGCAGGCGGGACTTGATATAACTCAGAATGCTCGTTTTGCCCGCACCGTTTTTTCCTATAATAGCTGTAACATTCGAGATTTTTCCTATATCCGCGGCAGGTTCTAAATCATCGAAGAAATGGTCAATGTAGTCAGGGTTCTTTTTTATGGTTAATTCCCAGGATGCCTTTCCCGACAAATGTTGCATCTCAAAAATCAGGTTAGACGATAAATTGATACCGGTTTGTTGAATTGGCGCGAAATCATTAATCCACATGTAGTGAATCTGCATATATAATATAGTAATAAGTTAGGATAAAATAATTCTTTCGGTATGCGTTACCTTTAATTAGCTATAAAAATACAAATAATAGCCTTTATTATCCCCACATATAAATTGTGAAGTTATTTTTCCAACCACTTGATAAAATCAGGTTCCAAAACAGCTATAGAAGATTATAAAAAGTATTACGTCTTTAATATCTGGGAATTTGGTAGGTAAGAAGTGGGTAGTAACTTGTGTTCATCTCGTTTGAACATTGAATTAGCGAAAACCTGGCTATGTTTGAATCATAACGGTTCATATTTTCTTCGATAAGCAGATCTTCGCTTAGCGTTGAGTTGACCGCTAACACATAATTGATCGTTTTCTTAAAAAGCGCTTTGAAACCTGTTAAATCGAGGTCGTTAAGATAGAATCCCTTATCTAAAAGTCTTTGGTAAAGCCTATCAAGAAATGGGTTCTCGTCTGTATTCAGCGCTTCCCTTAGCCTTCTCGCCGAAATAGTTATTTGGTTAGCAAGTTCCCGCATGGGGGAACTAAAGCCGGCCTTGACATGGACGAGGTATATGGTTTGCTCATTGTAGAAAACAAAATCACAGAGTTCAATACCATCGACGATCACCGTGTCCATCACGATGTACCCTGGTAGTCCATCATATTTAAGATTGTAATCTTTTTCTCTGGGCGTCGTATTCCTGTCCCACGAATACTTGAAGATTGTCGCCGGTGCTGCATATGTTTTTAAAATATGAGTGGCATTGGCGACCATGTCCTTTATAAATTGGTCCTTCAGGATATACCATTTTGTGTCTATCAGAAAGATTGCTTTTCCATCCATGCTAAATTCCGCGCTGAAATGAAAAATGAAGCCGGAATTCGCGATGCCTTTTTCACCTTTTACCGCAGTAATATGTACTCCCCATATATACTTATTAAAATCGTAGATATTCGAAGTCAGTTCTAATTCCATGGCTCTATCCATCACGCGCTTGAACACATCCTCTCTATCCGCTATCGTATCAAAAATTTTAAACCCACCTCCTTCGGTTTTCTCTTTAAGCTGATAGGTATCTGCCTCATAATACTTATCAATTTTGTTGGGGTTACAAAAATCGAAATCAAACCTGTCCCTTGGGTCATGACCGTTCTCATACAGGAAAGCCAAGTTGTCATAGATTTTTCGTACTAACATCCAGCGACAATCCTTTAATACGTTTTCGTCTTTAATTTCAACGAATGAACTTAGATAATCGGATGGTTCTATGCCTTTGATGATTGACATTTCTATAACAAGCTTGTGCAATGTCTCAAAATCAACGGGCCGACTTACTTTAAATCCCGCGCCTACTGTTATTTGAACTCGGTCACTTACTTTTCTCTTTAAATAAGGGAAGTGCGTGTTTGTTGTCTCCCTGCAGAGTTTGACATGGATCTCCTTGGGCAGCTTGCCAAACCTCGTGAAATTCACAATCCTGTATTCATTTCTAAACTGTTCGTTCATTCCAATCCGCTGACCTGTCATCCCCCTGGTCCTAATCGATGTTAGCTCGTCCTTATCTGGTTCGATAATCCTATCGTAATAGTTCAATCCGAAGGAATGATCAATAAAACTTACGACCATTTTAAACGCGTTGCCACCAACAATAACAAACAGGTCGAATTCCGTCTCGATAAAAAGGGTAAGGGATAGTTTCTTTTGAATAAAGTCCTTGTTTCCTGTCAGCTCCTTTGGTAAGAACTTTACCCAATCCGAAGCTATTTCATCCGTGTTGTATGTATACAGATAATAGTTAACATTATCTTTGGGAAATTCTGTTACACTGTCTGGGTCAATCTCCAGTGAAGGAAGCTCTGTACTGATACTGGCTTTAACTATCCGCTTAATAACGGAAATTGTATCGTGTAACTCCCTCAATCTGTAATGCTTTTTGTCAATTCGATAGAGGTTAGGGAATATATTCATCTTCGAAAAAGAGTTTTATTAGTTTAATGACAGGATTTTTTTTAATTATGCTAACCATTTTTCGTCTATCCTCAAATGATTCCTGATATTTCGGGTCAGGGTTTCCACCTGTTCCTTGTGTGAACGTCTCGCATGGATGAAATTATTGGAGATACCAGAAAGATTTACTTTTACTTGGGAATTAATCTTGATTTGCTTTGGAAGTTCGTTAATGAATTTCTCAAGTTCTTCTGTTAATGCCGTACTCAAATTGTATGTGATGTCTTTATTTAAACTTTCGAGCGTCTCCTGAATTGACGTAGGCATAAATGGATGGCTTCGAAAATAATCCAACTTAGCCGTAAATTCCCTGTTTTTCTTGGTCGTTTGAATCAAGATTATTCTCACCTTCCCATTTTCTAACTTTTCTTTGATCTTCTCTTGGCTCTCAGCGTGGATAGGACCTTCGCCGAATGGCTGTATGCGGTGAAAGTTTTCAAGTTTGTTCTTAGTAAAGACTGCACCTTGAAGGTTCGTTTTAGCCTCCTGCAAACGTTCAGCTTTAAATTTGTCAGTGAATCCATAATCGTTCAATAACAGCAATGTATTGACCTTACAAATCTCGACGTAGTCCAAGCCTGTTTCAAAAGATTGATCATTGGCAAACAACAACTGTAGTAATTCGGACAACAATTCTGTCTGTTTTTTAACGACCTCGCTTCGGATCGGCTGTAATATGGTTGCTTTGGCCCTTTGATAGGTCAGGATTGTAACGACTGCCCCTGTTCCGGTCAGGATTAAGGTGAAAAAGTCCTTTAGCCAGGAAATATTGTTTTTGATAATTTCGATCATAGATTTTGTCGATTACAACGTTTAGCCAATAAATATAATTTAAATGATTTCGAAAAGTTAGCTATCAAACATATAATATGTTTAAATAAATCATATTTCTTCAGAAAATATTTTGGACAAAAAGTATGTCAGCACAGTATTTCACCATATAACAAATGAGCTTTTGTGAAAACACTTTATATCATAATATAAATAACTGCACCGAATCTAAAACTTTGACTATCGAGCGCATCCTTTTGGCTGGTTTACTACCGCCCCATTTTAAATTTTCACGGTCTATCAGCACTAAAAACAGCACTTCTAAAAAAGCCTATAACTATACACAAACAGGTAGCACAGATAATTTACAAATCGAAAATATACTTATTCCTAAACTGGGCTTATCCACGAATCCTATAATCACTAGATTATCCTCAGCAGTCTACGAAGTCGCATTGGTTGTCTATTTTATCCTTTTGCAAGCCGCATCAAACCCGTATTTTAAACATTGAAAATTTCTTACATTTGCTTAAAAAACCTTTTATCATGAATACAGCTACCGACGCACCCAAAAATATTCATCATGGTCGCAATATAAAACGCTTCAGGGAAATGTTAGGCCTCAAACAAGAGGCCTTAGCAATAGAACTTGGTGATGAATGGAGCCAAAGGCGAGTATCATTACTTGAGGCAAAAGAAACCATAGAAGATGATATACTTGCCCAAATAGCTGTAATATTAAAAGTGCCTGTTGAAGCAATCAAAAACTTTGACGAAGAAAAGGCTATTTACAACATCCAGAATAATTATGAGGGTTCGCATAACCAAGGACCTCTAAATAATTATGGAACGATAAACTTCAATCCTATTGATAAATTAGTTGAGCTTTTCGAAGAGAATAAAAAACTCTACGAACGCCTACTTGCAAGTGAGCGGGAAAAGGTGGAGGTATTGAAAAACAGGAATTAACGTGGCTGATTCCAGCGCCCTTATTACCTACTAAAACAGGATGGGCAACATTCTTGCTGATCCTGAATTTAAAATCCTTGAAAAGAAATATCAAGCGTAGTTAGACCTTAGGTATCAAAGAAATTTTTGATGTTTTTGATATCAAATAAACTTCTCCTGCTAAATTCATTTCAGGTAAACTAATTTGGCACCAAGCGTATGATCTGCCGATTGATCTTACTAAGATTTTCAATAAGTATTTTATTGACTAATTAACGAAAGGGGCTTTTCATAATTTGGCTTAATACACACTCCCACCACATTACCGCTTAAACAACCGGAAGCTCAAAACAGGAAAATTGTCAAGGGCCGCGGTGGTAGCCGCGGTTTATTATACCCATGACTGTTTTCCTGTGTCGCTACCTTTGTGACTGCGGTGTTGTGGCTATTATGCGCGGCTGGAAGGCAGGCATGTATGAGGAACCAATACTTGCCTGTGTGCGCCAGCGAGGCTGGCTGCGAAATGAAACCGGGCGCATGCCGCGGTGCAATACAGCAACCTGCCGCAGCTGCTTAGCCTGTTTATCTCACCTCCATCACTTATTTGCTTTCACCTTTTCCAGCTTCCGCTTAGCCTCCTTCTGATCCTTTTCTGCCTGTGCAGCTACGGCTTCGGCAGCAATTATCGCCTGCTGTTTTGCCATTGCTTTTTCAGCCTTATCTATAAAACCCTTCGGATCCTCCGCCAGCTTTGTATCGATGGTCTTAGCAAGCTTTGGATAAAGTGCCCTAACCAACCAGAAGTTATAAGCTTCACGATTCAGGTCATCATTTTGATGATAGAGATATAAAGTACTCCCGAATGATCCGGCTGTTATTATAAAACAAACCACCAGGCCAATGATCAAACTACTCGACCAGGCACCTAAATGGTGACTGTTTTTCACACGAATGACTTTCGGTACTGTCGCTACTACGCCATTTAATTCATCGATCTGCTGCTGGATCTTTTGATCGTTGTACCGTTTGTTAGCTATTTCAATCCGTGCCGTGATCGTTTCCAATGTACCCCGGTACTGTTCCAGAAAGCTCTTTAGAAACTCGGCCACGCTGGTTTCCATCACACTGATCCTACCGGCAAAACCCTGGATCAGCTCTTCCATAATATTTACCTTTTCTTCTAATTCTTCATTTTGCATAACAAATCGTTTTGAGGTCAATCTTAATTTTTATTCTTCTACCTGCTTATACCCTGTGACCGGGAATGCTCCGCTTCGTGCTTCTTCCGTTTCCTGCGGGCAATATCTGCGTCACCCATTGGATCAGGTGGCCCGGCAACAAATTGTGGCTCCAATAGCACTTCCAATATGCCTTTACCTGTACCGGGGTTATGGCTGTATTCCGCCTGAACGCTCTCCCGGATTGACTCACGCAGCTGGTTCGCCACAAGTGGTTGATTGGCTTCCCTTGCCGCATGATACTGCTGTACCTGTTGGTTTCGGTTTAAATTGGCATCAATACGGACAAAACTCAAGCTCCGGTCAATAGCGGAACCTTTCATTTTTATGTTGCCTTTTTCAAAGGAGATGCCCTGAACTTCATTGGTACCGCTACGGAATTTATAAGCAATGGTAATTCCCTGCCTGGCAAGCTGCCCTTCCAATTGTTTCCAGTTAGTGGCTGTTTTCATGTCTGCTTTGATAGCATCGTATAATTCGTACCTGACCTTCTCCCTGCCCTGTAACGACTGGCGGTTCACCAGATCTTTGCCTTCGCCGATATGATAGCCGTATTTCAGGGTGATCTCCTTGCAGGCTTTTACATTCTTAGCGAAATTGTTTTTGTCACTAATGGTCTTGCCGTTATTATCCACCCGGTTGTAAACAATATGGAGATGCGGATGATCGCGGTCGCTGTGACGAACGATCACATACTGCGTAGTTCGGATTCCTACTTTTTCCATGTATTCTTTCGCCCGCTCCACCATGATATCATCGCTTAATTTAAGTAGGTCTTCCTTACTCCAGCTGAGTACCTGGTGTCCCACTGCTTTGCCGAGTTCGGGCCGCATTTTACGTTGCATGTTAAAATCCTGAATCATAGCATTAGCGTTCTGCATGCGAACGCCTTCGGCAGATAATATTTTAGCCTCCGGCTTGTTCACCACATAACGGACACAGCCGCCGAAGCTTCTCCCGGTGATCGGCTTACCCATCATGGCTGCTAAGTTTTGCAATTAATTCTTCTACCTGTTTAAGGATGGACTGGCATTTCATAGCAAGCGTAAAGAGGCCTGCTACGTGCGCCAGGTGGGTAAGCTGGTTAAGGTTATTTGCTACCCCAGCCAGCATCCTGAACCAGCCGGTTTCTTCTACAGTGAAGCGCGGGAAAACCCTGGCACTTTTAGCTGCGCTGCGAAACCATTCACTGGGTTTAAGCCCGGCATTTTTCGCTCTTCCCTCGATCAAAATCCTCTCCGTTGGCGTTAAACGCACCATTAAAAAATCACTCCGCCTGATCGTTTTTTTGGGTCTGCCGGGGGTCCTCGCTTTTTCTATTGTTTTATTTTCATTAGCTGTTAGCATGTGTTCTTTTCATTTTTTGTTGCTATAAAAGTTCGACCAACGGGAGCGAGTTCCGAATCACCCCGTTGGGGTGAATTCGGGTTTTTGTGTAGCAAAAACATTAACTCGCTCCTTACAATTCGAAAAATGGGCCGGTTATATATTCAGCTATCTGTATATATGCTTGGTACAGCAAGCCCGTATCCGTAGCCCATGTCAAAATTTGACTTAGCGCCCAATTCCCCGGCTCCTTTCTTCCGGTGCTCTGCGCCGGATCTGCGGTTGTAAAGAAGCCTTTTTTTGGGCAGCCAGGTACTCATTGATGTCGTTAAAACCCTTGTAAAAGTCTGATGCATCGGTGAAGCTGATACCCACAGCCTGCAACTTTTCCGCAGCTGCAATTCCGGCCTTGTCATGGTTGAGCATCAGAAAAACTTCCGAGTAGCTCTTTAAAATGGGCACCGCTCTTTCGGCCAGCGCAACAGAATTCAGGATGATAAAATCAGACTGAGGTTTGCCTCCCTTCAATTGCAAAAGCGACAGGAAATCAGTAAAACCTTCCAGTACGATGGTGGTTTTATGACAGCCGCCAATGATGGTAATGTCCTTGGGCGACGATGCCCCTTTGAACCAGTTATTCCGCAGCTCGTAACCACCCGAACGGTTGGTAAACCCAATGGCGAAATACGGTTTGCCACTTATTGTAAAATCGACCTCTTTGCAATAGGTAGTGGCAACTGCCGGATCAACCCCGCGTGTTTTCAGGTAGGCGATCAAAGCAGGATGTTCAAGCGCTTTCACGCCGGTAATGATCACCGGATTTTCCGGCTGGGGTTCTGCCTTTCGCGAAGCTTGCTGATGAAAAGAAAAATCATGATTGCCATTATTCAAACGCTCCAGGAATTCTTCAACAGAACAATGATGCATTCGTATGCCCAGGTCAATCAAATTACCTCCGGTACCTTCGCCAAAATCCATCCAGGCATTAAGCTTGGTATTTACTTTGAATGAAGCGGTCTTTTCGTCCCGCAGTGGTGATAAGTACCAATAGTTATGAGCTTTAATCCGTTGCGGCTGAATACCGCATTTCTCCAGGTAACTAATGATAGAGATCTTTCTGGCTTCCGCGCAATTTAAAGTTTTCATGTATTTTTGTAATTTATTTGATGATTCGATGAAACCATCACTTAATACCCTATTTTTCAATTAATTAACTCATCATCGTTTGTTCATCAAATTTGTTATCAAATCATTCCGATGATTTTTTCTTTCATCGGCATTAGGAGTTGATGATTTTTTGATGAAGCATTGATGACTATATTCTTTTGATTATCAATAAATTAAATTATCCATCACCAAATCATCAGGAGTCATTGATCTTTTCAATCGCTTTGATACTCATGTTAAAGTAGCGGCCTTTCTGCGTGCTCTCATAGATCGTACCGTCCGGCCCGATCTTGTACTGATTGTAGGAGTTGGAATTGGCAGCCGGTTTTAGGTTCCATACGTTCTGTAGCACCCTGCGAATAGCGGTGGTATCATGGTTGCGAAAACCTTTTTTATTGAGCCAGTCCTGTACATCGCCTACACAAAATTTCACTTCCTCTACTTCCTTTCCGTCCGCAATTGTCAATAGTATCCCTGCAATTTCTAACTCCAGTTTGTTCCGGTTTTGCCGGATAACTTTTTTGAGCGCCGGTGTAGCGATCTGCTGGGCGGTAAACCACATCCGGCTTTGTTTTGGCGTGGAAAGCTTCCTACCTGTCAGGTAGTGAATGAATAAAGGAATTTCCTTTTTAAGAGCGCCTAATAAGCCCTGATCTTCGTTTTCAAATACGGGTATCTTACGTATCCAATAACGGGTTTCGCCGGGGTCAACCAGTACAAAATTATCCTCGTTATTACTGCATAAAATAAACTTGCCGAAAAATTCGATTTCCTGTCTGTCCTGTCCTTTGGCCTCGGATTTGTAGAATGTGGCAGTACTAAGATTTTTCAGACGCTCGGAGTCTTCCCGACGTTCCAAAAAAGTTTCATCCACTCCTATGATGACCTTATGCGCCCATTCTGCGTTAAAGTTTGAACGAAAGTCTTCGTTTGTGTTTATGGTCATGTTATCCCCGAAAACCGCTTTCAGCAGGTTTAAAAAAGTGGTCTTGCCTGTATTCCGCTCGGTGCTAACCAGGCAAAGGATGGGCAGCATCTGCATCGGCATTTCGAGCAGTATTTTTAAATAATCCAAACCGTATTCGAGCTGGTCGCCGAAAATATGACTTAAGTAGGTCAGCGTTCGTTCTGGCTGGCCAATCTTCGGAACATGTATAAATGGATGATACCGATTATAGAAACTGCCGATAAAACGCTGGTAATGCAGGTGTGACGGTACAAAGCAAAAGCCATCATACTTAGGTATTCCAGACAGATAGCTCTTGCCATGATCTTGCTTAATGCACTCTACCGACCAGGGAAGGAGCAATGTCATGCGGTCGCCCGAAGCGAGAGGTTTTTGAACGATCTTGTAATAGGCAGTGCCGATTCGGAGATAAGGATATTCCTGTTCCATATTCCCCTTATTTTCTGCGCATACGGCGTTTAAAAACAAAATTTTCTGCCTTCTCAGCAATTTCTTTGTCAGTTAGCCTTTTATGGGACATTAGCCAGCTAATAATCTCCTTTTTAGAGAACCTGACACCACCATTAGGAAGGACAATGCAGGGAATCTTTCCTGCGGATTTTAACTGGTAAAGGGTTTGGCGTGCGTAACCTGTAGTTCTCTCTGCTACCTCATAGCCCCCTATTTCATCTTCGTCGCTTGGCAGCAGTAGTGGTACGGGCAAAGATGTTGCGGATTCTTTTAAAATGGTTAACAGATCTGATACTTTAAGATCTATTACCCTGGTGTTTTCATTGATATTCATTCGACCTCCGTTTTGATTAACGGAAGCAAAAAAATAGAACAAAATAGAGTAATACGACCGATTGGGCGGTATCGTACGAACGTACTTTATGTCGTGCTTACAAACTTTATGGAGTTCTATCCAAAACTTTTATTCTATCAAGATTGATTTATATACTTCGACATAATCATCTGGTAAGGTTTTGAATCTTTCGTTCTCCAATACAACAAGACCTTTGTTTTGACCAATCACAAAAACGGAATGCAATAATCCCCTGTGACTTTTTTTCAAAATATCCTCCGAAAGTATTTTGCGGTCCTTAATGCAGTATTTAAGGAAACCTGCCAACGTTTTATCCGGCGCACCATTACGTATAATTTCGGTAAGCTCTATTTTTCCCTGCTCATTATATTTAAAAAGTGGCCCGTCTTTACTGTACCTGTTTAGGTCATCTACCAATTTTTTAAACGACATTTCCTTTTCTTCTGCTGTTTTACCTTGCCGCCAAAAATCATAGAATGTCTGTGGCTTACGCAATAATTGAAAGTCCCCTTTGTCTATCTGACCAAGTGCAGAAAGTTGCTTTTGCCAATCTTTGCTCCAAAACAGATAGAAAACAGCGTCGATATTTTTCTTGTTTCCGCCAGGAAATACCTGACCAATCAAGACGTAGCCGATAAAACAAGTAATTATAAATCCCAAAAGACTGATAGCAACGAAATAAGTATCTTTAGAATAGCCCCCAAAAATCAAAAACAAAAGGCCGAGCGATAGAAATGACAGGCCATAGAAAATCATCAGCAGGTAGTGAAAAATGCTTACATTAATATAAAACAGCCGAAGCTTGTTAACCTCTATCGGATCAAGCCCCTCAAAATTAACCTTAACCTGCAATAAACGCTCCTGTGTTGGTAAATGATGAAAACGGCCACTAAGCTCATCCTGCCAGTTTTTAAAACTTACAGATAAAAACAATTGAACGGGTAATAGCCAAATGCCTAATATGCCAAAAGTAATAATCAGCGGCAAGCGTATTCCGGGAACCAAAAGGTAGACCAGGGTAAAGGCAATTACTAAACCGATTTCAAAGAAAACCTTTCTCATATTCAAAGTTTAGGAAATTTCAACATTTCGTTTCGTTTCTTCTCGTCAACGATTTTGGCGTAGATTTGGGTCATTTCAATTTTACTGTGCCCCAGCAATTCTTTCATAGTATATATGTCGATTCCAAAAGTCAGGCCGATGGTTGCAAACGTGTGACGGGCAGCGTGAAAATGGAGATTTTTTTTCAGACCAGCTTCCAATGCCCAGAATTTTAAGTAAACATTTACCACCTGACTCGTTGGCAAATCCCAAAACACTTTTTTATTTGTAGGATGCTTTACCACTTTTGCAATAATCATTTTTGCTTCATCGGCCAATGGTACAGTAACAATTTTCTTTGTCGTTTTCGCCGGCCGAAATATCAACTGATCGTTAACAATTTCATCGTAATGCAACTTCTTAATATCCGAAAAACGCAAACCAGTAAAACAAGAAAATATAAAAGCTTCCCTGATCTGGCTGTTACCTCTTTTGGGAACGAAATTAGCTAAGGTTCTAACTTCTTCAATAGTGAGCGTGGTGCGCTCCGAGTCTTCCTCCTCGATAATCCTAAAATTACCAAATGGAGAAGCTTGAATAATCCCTTTAATTACTAGCTTATTGAAATGCTGCCTAAACACAGACATGTAAGCATTAGTTGTATTTCTGCTAACCTGATTAAGAAGATAACTCTGAAACCTATCTAAAAATTCTTCATCTACTTCCTGGAATAATATGGTTCGTTTTGGGCAATACTTTCCGAGATGAATGATCAAGCATTCCAGTTTATAATTAAATTTCTTTGCAAGGCATTGGTCAAGATAATCCTGAAGATGATAATTGATCTTGGCAGGTTGCTTATAACCATGCTCCGAGAAATTCAGTTCGTCCTCCCGTTTATTACGCAGTGCTTTAATAATCTTCATTTTTTCTTTATCAGCCTCGCTAACACGGCTTGCTGCATCAGAATAGTCTTTATCTACATAAATCTTAAGAAACTCGTAGTTGCGTTTACTTTTACCCTCACCGGTGTTGGAATAGACATCCAAATAAGCACTAAATTTGCCTGTGCTTAGCTTTTTATATCTAATAGTTACCATGACTTATCGATTAGTGTTTATTTGTTACTTTTGTTACTCATGAAACATACATAGTAACGACCGAGTAACAAAAATAACGTAAATAGACTAAAAATACAAAAGATCAATAAAGCCATTAAAACATTTTAATCATTGATAATTAGTAAATTAACATCATTAACCTATCCCATTCTTTGGGGGATTATATACTCTTAAAATTATGGCAGGCATTTACATCCATATTCCCTTTTGCAAGCAGGCTTGCCATTATTGCGATTTCCATTTCAGTACGTCGTTAAAATATAAGGATGAAATGTTGCACGCTTTGATCAAAGAGATCAAATTGCAAAAAAGCTATCTCAACGGCGAAACCATCGAAACCATCTACTTTGGCGGAGGTACGCCTTCTGTTTTAGATGGCGATGAGATCAGCAGGATCATCAATACCATTACCGAGCTGCACACGGTATCGTCCACTGCAGAAGTTACCTTAGAGGCCAATCCCGACGACCTGAAACCGGATAAACTCAAAGCTTTGAAGCAGACACCTGTAAACCGCTTCAGCATTGGGATCCAATCATTTTTTGACGAAGATTTGGCGTGGATGAACCGCGTTCACCGAGGACAGGAAGCCGAATCATCAGTCAAGCGTGCCCAGGACGCAGGTTTTGAAAATATCACTGTCGATCTGATTTATGGTTATCCCATGCTCAGCGATACTAAATGGAAACAAAACCTGGATAAGGTGTTTGAGCTTAATGTTCCGCATGTATCCACCTATTCCATGACGGTTGAACCCCAAACCGCGCTGGCAGCATTCATCAATAAAAAGAAACAACCGCCCATGAACGAGCAGCAAAGTGCTGAGCAATTCATGGTGCTGATGGATGCTATGCAGGCCCACGGGTTTGAACATTACGAGATCTCCAATTTTTGCAAGCCCGGCCACTATTCGCGCCATAACTCTAATTACTGGAAAGGTGTTAAATACTTAGGTATAGGCCCATCGGCCCACTCTTACAATGGCGATACTCGCCAATGGAACATAGCCAATAACGCCAAATACATGCAGGCGCTTGAAACCGGGAAACTATCAGCCGAAACCGAGGAGCTAACCGAAGAGAACCGCCTGAACGAGTATATCATGACTTCCTTACGTACCATTTGGGGGCTTGACTTAGCAAGGCTTAACCAGATAGCCAAAGGAGCATCTGACGAATTACTTAAAGCTGGCGCTGAATTTTTTGACAGGGAATGGATCAGCCAAAAGGACAATGTGATTTACCTGACAGCTACGGGCAAGTTATATGCCGATCATATTGCAGCGGGTTTATTTTTTTAAACCAAACGGCATAATAACAGTCAATACATTGTTACAAAGCAAAATGATATTTAAATCTGTTTAGATTTACTAATCGTATCTTTAAAAGATACTTATCCTGACGATTAAATTATGAAAAAACTACTCATCGCGGCTGTTGCCTTATTGGCTGTTGCCGTTGCTCCAAAAGCTTATGCTCAAAAAACAGTTGGCGGCGCTGTTATGTCACCGGCTAAAAACATTGTACAAAATGCATCAGGTTCAAAAGATCATACTACACTTGTAGCCGCTGTTAAAGCGGCAGGCCTGGCACCAACGCTATCAGCCGCAGGACCATATACAGTATTTGCACCAACTAACGAAGCATTTGCCAAACTACCGGCGGGTACGGTTGATAACTTAATGAAGCCCGCCAATAAAGCAAGCCTGATCAAAACGTTAACCTACCATGTAGTTCCGGGCAAACTAAGTTCCACCGACCTGTTAACCAAGGTTAAGGAAGGTAAAGGCAAAACAGAACTAAGCACGTTAAGTGGTGGCACGATAACAGTAATGTCGCAAGGCACTAAATTATATCTGGTTGACGAAAAAGGAGGCAAGTCATGGATCACCATAGATGATGTTGCCCAAAGTAATGGCATTATCCACGTGGTGAACACCGTGTTGATGCCTAATTAAGCTTTATAGTGGCAGTTGCAGCGGCAGTCGCCAAAAAAGTTTTTGAAAAGAGTTGATGGTTAGTAACTATCAACTCTTTTTGTTTATCAACTAACAAAAACTGCCGCTGACACTTTGGAGTGCTACTAAAAACAACTGTCATTAAAATTTCAAAATCCCCGCAAATTGTTTACATGTTTTTTACAAAGAATTAATTTTGCCCATTAATTAATTTGTGAAAATGAGTATAACACTTACACCTATTGACCGTGTAGACCATATAAGCAAAGAGGATTTTGTTAACAATTATTTAAATCCACGCAAACCGCTTATAATCCGCAAAGCGACTGAAAGCTGGCCAGCCCTTCAAAAATGGACTTTTGAATACATAAAAGAAACCGTAGGCGATCAAACCGTTCCGCTATATAATAGCGCTAAGGCCGATCCATCTAAGGCTATCAACGCATCGGCCAGCGAAATGAAGTTTGGCGATTATATCGATCTTATTCAAAAACAACCTACCGACTTAAGGATCTTTCTGTTTGACCCCATAAAACATGCCCCAAAGCTGCTTGATGATTACCGTTCACCATCAGATTTAATGGGTGGCTTTCTTGATAAGTACCCTAACATGTTTTTTGGTGGTGCTGGTTCGGTAACATTTTTACATTACGATATCGATCTTGCCCACATCTTCCACACACACTTTAATGGCCGCAAACACGTAATGCTGTTTGACCAGAAATGGACGGAGCGACTGTATTGCATCCCCTTTGCAACCTATGCACTGGAAGACTATGATATTGAAAACCCTGACTTCACCAAATTCCCGGCACTTGACGGTATTGAGGGCCAGGAGGCAATTTTAGAACATGGAGACACTCTATTTATGCCTACAGGTTACTGGCATTGGATGAAATATTTGACCGGTTCATTCTCCATATCGTTACGCGCCTGGGATAAATCATGGGCTATAAAAGCCAAAAGCTTATATAACTTAACCGTACAGCGCAAGTTTGACAACATGATGAAAGCCCGCTTTAAAAAGGACTATATGGATTGGAAAGAGGAACTGGCTATTAAACGTGCTAATAATGCCCTTGCTGCAGGTAAGCCATAATATTGATATATCTTTATAATACTTTGGGGTTTATTTCGTTATTTTGAATGCTTATAAATAGTTAAGGAACAATATTGTAACTTTAACTTAAAATTAGCATAACCCCCGAAAGTAATAAAAACTACATATGTGCTTCATTCTTAACCCGATCGATACGGTTGAAAATATTTCTCCCGAAGACTTTAAGAAGAATTATTTAGACCCACGTCGCCCGCTGGTTATCAAAGGGCTTACCAAAAGCTGGCCTGCCCGCGAAAAATGGACACCCGAATATTTAAAACAGGTTGTTGGCAACAAAGTAGTGCCGCTATATGACAACTCTAAGGCCGATCCATCAAAACCCATCAATTCATCGGCAACAGAAATGCCCTTTGATGAGTATATCGACCTCATCCGCAGTAAACCAACCGAATTAAGGATCTTTTTCTTTAATATATTTAAACAGGCACCACAGCTTTTGGATGATATCGTATTACCAAAAGATTTAATGGGTGGCTTTTTGGAGAGCATGCCTGCCATGTTTTTCGGCGGTTCAAACTCGGTTACTTTTTTACATTACGATATTGATCTTCCGCATATTTTCCATACCCACTTTGGTGGCCGCAAGCATGTGATCCTGTTTGAGAACAAATGGAAACGTCGCCTGTATTGCATCCCGAATGCAACTTATGCTTTGGAAGATTATGATGTATTAAACCCTGATGTTAAAAAATTCCCGGCACTTGACGGCGTTGAAGGTATTGAGGTTTTCCTTGAACATGGCGATACCTTGTTTATGCCTACCGGTTACTGGCATTGGATGAAATATGTTGATGGTTCATACTCCCTAAGTCTTCGTGCCTGGGATGCAAGCATTACCCGTAAGGCGGCAAGTTTATATAACCTGGCCGTTAAAGGCGGTGTTGACAGCGCCCTGAAAATGGTGTTTAAAGGCAAATACGCCAAATACCGCGAAGGCCTGGCCGTGAAATGGGCCAACCGCGAACTGGCGGCTGGAAAGCCTTTTTAAGTCCGAAGTCTTAAGTCATGATATTAAACGCGATGGATTTTATCCATCGCGTTTTTGTTTTTTAATTCCCTCCCTTGGGAGGGGCGCGTCAGGATTGCGTGTTGGCAGGGAGGGGTTATGCGATTTTGCAACGTCCAAGTATCTCGCTGAAACCCCTCCCTACACCCTCCCAAGGGAGGGAATCGCACAATCCCTTGCTTTATCCTGACAACAACCTACCACCTCTCTAATCCCAATAGCTTTTTACCCAGCTCACTAAGCTCAGCTACAGGATTTTGTTTTTCACGTTCCATCGGATCGCCGGGAAAAGCATAGCCTTGCATAGCTTCGCGGCTTTGCCAGCTGTTGATGCGCCACTGCCTTAGCTCTTCGTTATCTTCCTGTGCGGGCATCATGGATATGTATTGGGCTATGCGCACCTTATCATTACTCTTATTTGGGCGGATACCATGTGGCTGCAGACTGTTAAATATCAGCAGATCGCCAGCCTCCAGTTTCACTTTTTCCGTTTCAAAGCCGGTGGTATCAGGTTTGTAATGGTCACGATCTTCGGGCTGGGTTAATTTCCAGGCATCATAAGTTCGGTACAATTCAGGGATGCATTGAAAGCCGCCCATATTTTCGTCCGTCTGATCGGCAAGCGCTAATACCCCTTGCACGTTTTGAGGTTTGGTTTCAGGATCATAATCCCAGTGGATAAAACCTTTATATTCAAACCCGGGGCGTAACGGAAAGTTCAGATTAGCCCTGTCGATAGTCACCCACAGTTTTTCCGTGCCCCAGATATCGGCAAAAGCCGCGTGAACTTTAGGGTACTGCCGGTTATCCCACATAAATTGCTGATTATAAATTTCAACCATGCCGGTATTGTTCAGCTCGGTCATTTGCATTTGGGCATTTGGCTTTTTATACCAGGTTTCTATGTCGTTGGCGTCTTTACCTTCATATTGCCACAGGTAATCGGCCAGCTTTTTAACCTGTTCTTTGGGTACAGCGTTTTTAATGATCACATAACCATTGTCTATCCAAAATTGCCAGTCGGCCTCGCTCAGTATTTTCAGTGGTTCGTTGTTGCCCCGTTTGTTCAGACTAATCTGGCTCGATTTTGCGGTAGATGGATTGCCAGGGATCTCTTTATGGGCATTGGCGGGGGCTGTTGCCATGGTCATAGTTGCGTTTTCGGTCTTCATAATTTCGTTTTGATTTACAATTCAAATTTAGGGCGACGTTGAGGACGGCTTATCCTGTACAATGATCAAAATTTGTTCTCTATTGACCATTTAGTTATCTTTATAAAAACACAACACTCAATGTAGCATGGATAAGATCCAGTTAGAGAAGGTAGATTTTGAACCGGGCAAATCGTTCAAGCTTTTTTCGCCCCGGCTTCGGAACACTTTCTTGTGGCATTATCATCCGGAATATGAACTGGTTTATGTTGAAGCTGATGCCGGGATCAGGCATGTTGGCTCCCATATCTCCGGCTATACACAACATGACCTTGTACTTATTGGCAGTAACCTCCCCCACCTCAACTTTGATTACCGCCTCCGGAGCGAATACCACCAGATAGTAGTGCAGCTGAAAGAAGACTTTATGGGAACGGCGATAGGCATCACTCCTGAGTTTTCGGCGATTGAGCAGCTTTTCAAAAAGGCGGCCAATGGCATTGCCTTTCATGGTGATACCCGGACTTTAGCGGTACAGAAATTAAAGCTATTACCAGGGATGGGCTCATTTCAGCAATTGTTAGGACTGATGGAGATCTTTAATATCCTGGCGGGTTCAAACGAATTTGCCATTTTAAACAACGACGAGCCAAACCTGCAATTCTTTTTAAAGGATAAGATAAGGATGGGCGCTGTTTATGAATATATCGGCAGCAATTACAACCTTAAACCAGATGTAAATGTGATAGCCGATAAAGTTAATTTCACCACGGCTGCCTTTTGCCGGTACTTTAAAAGGCAAACCAAAATGACTTTTACCGATTTTGTGAACCAATACCGGGTTGACGTAGCAAAGAACCTGCTGATGCAGGATAAAAACGTAACAGAAACCTGTTACGCCGTGGGCTTTGAAAGCTTATCTTATTTCAATAAACTCTTTAATAAAATAGTAGGTAAAAATCCCTCAGACTTTAAGAAGGAGTGGGTTAGCAAAGATTGATAATAAATTATTTGCCCCGATCCTGATAATATTCCTTAACCGCCTCAGGTAAAAGATGCAGGTATAAATTAGGCTCTTCCCTGATCCTTGCTGCCGCTACTGGTACAACTTTGCAGGGTTCTTCATAAATAACACTTTCACAATCCAGAAACCGGCTCATATAAGCACCGTAAGCTTCAGATGCAAATATTACATCAATGTGCGGCACGTTCTTTTTAAGATAGCTGGCCCAAAGCCTCGACATATTTTCTATTGATTCGCCCGCGCCGGGCAATATAGCTTCATCGTAGTTTAACAATACAGGTTTAACCTTATCGTTATCCGCGTAAGTTTTGTCGAGCCAGTTAAGTCTAACATCACCCGGAATAGGTTCGTCATCACTTGCTCCTATAACTATCATAAGCTCATCACAATGCTCAAGCGCATAACCTATCAAAGCCATATGTCCGATATGTAGCGGCAAAAACTTTCCAATTATCAAACCTCTTTTCATGCAGTACTATTTTTTGAGATCTAATCAAACCAATCTCTTATCTCCAACCACTAATCTCTTCAACTTGTGTGATCACAAACTATCTTCCACTCGCCCTTAATTTTCCTGAACCATAATGTAAAATAACCGCCGGGCGTATCCTTTTCGCGGGTTAGCTTCCAGCCGCCTAAAACAAAGGCATTAGTTTTATCAAGCACCTTTATTTGTATGATATTGAATTTGAGCTGCCCCATAGCAGCTTTATCAGGATAGGTTTGTTTGTAGTGTTCCAAAGTTGTTTGCCAGCCGTAAGTTGGGGCTGTTTTGCCCACAAAAACCAGCGAATCCGACTTCCAGTAGGTTGTCATGAATTCTTCAATATTGCCACGGTTCCAGGCTTCCTCCTGCGTATGCATTACTTTCAGGATGGCTTGCCTATCCTGCGCAAAACCATACGCGGCAACAAGCATAAACACAAAACTCAGTAATATTCTTTTCATATAATAAAGGTAGTTTTTTGTCTGAACCTGAATTTTAAGAATTGCCCGAATTAACAGAATTAAAAAGAAAAAATTCAATTAATTCTTCAATTCGATTAATTCCGGTTCAGACAATACAGTATATTTGGGTTTCATCGGCATTAAAAAAACAATTTAACTATGGGAAATCAGGTATTAAGTTTTGGCGAAGTTTTATGGGATGCTTTTGGCGATGGTAAAAAAGCCGGTGGCGCGCCTATGAACGTGGCAAGGCATTTGGTACAGCAAGGTGTAGAAACAGCTTTTGCAAGCTCGGTTGGGATGGACAGCTCAGGCGATGCCTTAATAGGCTTTTTAAAAACCAACGATCTGTATTCAAACCTGATCCAGCAGGATGATGAGTTTCCAACCTGCGAGGTTACTGTACAACTTGACGAAAGCAATACCGCCACTTACATTATTCCACAACCCGTTTCATGGGATAATATGGAACCTTCTGCAGCGCTTACCAAAGCAGCGCAGGCAGCCCAGGCCATTGTGTTTGGCAGTTTGGCCTGCCGTACGGCCACTACCCGCGAAACACTGTTAAACCTGCTTGACGAAACCCCGGCATTAAAAGTTTTTGACGTAAACCTTCGTCCGCCGCATTATACCCTATCAACCATTGAAACACTGGTTGCCCGTGCCGATGTAGTAAAAATGAACGAGGAAGAAGCCGACCTGCTTATTGGCGGTGGCAGCGCTCCTTTGCGTGACAAGATTGGTGAATTCCGCTCTAAATATCACAGCCAAACCATATGCGTAACACGCGGAGAGCATGGGGCATTGGTATGGCATGACCATGAATTTTATGACAGCCCAGGCTGCCCCGTAAAAGTAGCCGACACAGTAGGCGCGGGCGATGCTTTCCTGGCCACCTTTGTGTCTGGCCTGCTGGCAGGCAAACCTATGCAGCAAGTAGTAGATAAAGCCTGTTCGGTTGGCTCATACGTAGCCAGCCAGCGTGGCGCAAACCCGGTATATCCGGCTGAGTTGCTGAATAGTTTGGCATATATTTAGGATCAACTCTACCAGCGTCATTGCGAGGCACGAAGCAATCCCCGACTTTATAGGGGACCTGCTTAGCTGCTCTGCCAATTTGGGATTGCTTCGTACCTCGCAATGACGTGATGGAGAAGACGCCAAAGCATCCATCGCTAATTGTCATACTTACCTAACAATTTACTTTATCACTGCCACAGCAAAACTTTTCACCAAAATATTCCGTTCCTTTATGTACAGAAAGGACAAAATATGCGCGGTTTTGGATTTTCCAAATTTAAGCCCAACCAAATCCCTAAAGGCGGATTTGACGAATTACTAAAATTATTCCTCGAGTTGCTCAATTATACATCGGGCGATGCCGGCGAAGCTTTGGCCTGGCTTAACGAACTCGACAAACAATACAACCTCACCAACGATGATTATGGCATGGGCGATTTCATCGATGAGCTGAAACAGAAAGGCTATCTTGATGAGGACAATCAAAACGGTGAATTTAAGATCACAGCGAAAACCGAGCAGAGCATCAGGCAATCTGCCCTGGAAGAGATCTTTGGCAAACTAAAAAAATCGGGCAAAGGCAATCACCGCTCACCACAATCGGGCCAGGGCGATGAAAAAAATGCCGAGCGCCGCGAGTTTGAGTTTGGCGACAGTCTGGACCAGATAGATATGACCCAATCTATCCATAACGCCCAGGTTAATCACGGTATAGGCGATTTCATGATGACCGAACGCGATCTTGAAGTAGAGGAAATGGATTACAAAACCCTTACTTCAACCGTGCTCATGATTGATATTTCGCACTCCATGATCCTTTATGGCGAGGACAGGATAACGCCGGCCAAAAAAGTAGCTATGGCCCTTGCCGAACTGATCCGCACCAAATACCCTAAAGACACACTGGATATTGTAGTATTTGGTAACGACGCATGGCCTATAACCCTGCAGGATTTGCCTTACTTACAGGTTGGCCCCTACCATACCAATACTTATGCAGGTTTGGAACTGGCTACCGATTTGCTCCGCAGGCGTAAAACGCACAACAAACAAATTTTCATGATCACCGATGGTAAGCCAACCTGCTTAAAAGAAGGTACCAGGTATTATAAAAACAGCATCGGGCTGGACAGAAAAGTGGTTAATAAAACCCTTAACATGGCCGCTCAATGTAAACGGTTAAAGATCCCTATAACTACATTTATGATAGCTAAAGACCCTTATTTGCAGCAGTTTGTTCGTAAATTCACTGAAACAAACGGCGGCAAAGCGTTTTACAGCTCGCTGAACGGCTTAGGTGAATACATTTTTGAGGATTACATCAGAAACAGGAGAAGGACTGTTAGATAAGTCTTTAGTCTGAAGTCCGAGGTCGGAAAGTCCGAAAGATGATCGACCAACTTTTAAAAAACGTTCGGACTTGCGTACTTTCCGACTTCCAGATCACAATAAAAACACTTCCGGACTTTCGGTCTTTCCGACTTTCGGACTATAAAAAATAGAATGAGTAAATTATTAGATATTAAAACCCTCGGCCAATTAAAGCAAACTGGCTATAAAAGCCGCTCGGTTAAAGACGAATTACGTGCCAACCTAATTGAACAGCTTAAAAAACGCGAAGGCGGCTTTGAAGGCATCATAGGTTTTGAAGATACTGTTATTCCGGACCTGCAAACTGCTATCCTGTCGCGCCATAATATTTTACTATTAGGTTTACGCGGCCAGGCTAAAACACGTATTGCCCGCTTGCTGGTTAACCTGCTTGACGAGTATATTCCATATATTGAAGGATCAGAATTATTTGATGACCCTTACAATCCTATTTCATGGTTTGGGCACAGCATCATAACCGAAAAAGGTGATGATACCCCTATCGGCTGGATTCACCGTTCTGAGCGTTATACCGAAAAACTGGCGACGCCAGACGTTACCGTTGCTGATTTAATTGGCGACGTTGACCCAATTAAAGCGGCTACCTTAAAGCTAACTTATTCCGACGAACGCGTTATCCATTTCGGCTTAATTCCTCGTGCGCACCGTGGCATTTTCGTAATTAACGAGCTGCCCGATCTTCAGGCCCGTATCCAGGTATCACTATTTAACATCCTACAGGAGAAAGATATCCAGATCCGCGGTTTTAAATTGCGTTTACCACTGGATATCCAGTTTGTGTTTACCGCCAATCCCGAAGATTATACCAACCGTGGTTCGATAGTTACGCCATTAAAAGACCGTATTGAAAGCCAGATCCTGACGCATTACCCACGTTCGGTTGAAATTTCACGCAAAATCACTCAGCAGGAAGCTTCGCTTACCGACGATCAGCGTATAGCTATCGAAGCCGATGGCCTGGTAAAAAATTTGGTTGAGCAAATCGCGTTTGAAGCCCGCAACTCAGAATATATCGACAAAAAATCGGGTGTATCAGCACGTTTAACCATTTCTGCTTACGAAAACCTGATCAGCAATGCCGAGCGCAGGATGATCATCAATCACGAAAAAACAACCTTTGTACGTATCACCGACTTTTTAGGAGTGATCCCTGCCATTACCGGTAAAATTGAGCTGGTTTACGAGGGCGAACTGGAAGGTCCGGGCAAGGTTGCAAACATCCTGATAGGCAAAGCTATCAAGAGTTTGCTATTATCATTCTTCCCTGATCCTGAAAAGGCTAAAAAAGCAAAGGCCCCTAATCCGTACGCCGCTATCATTAACTGGTTTGGCGACGGTAACAATGTAGCTTTGGTTGATGATATGCCAATGCAGGAGTACAAAAAGGCACTGGAAGAAGTTGCAGGCTTGAAAGACCTGGTTAAAAAGGTCCACCCGCGCCTGAGCGAAAGTCAGCAATTGCTACTCATGGAATTTGTACTTCACGGCCTTTCAGAGTTTTCACAATTGAATAAAGGTTTCCTTGATAATGGCTTCGCGTTTTCGGATATGTTTAACAGTTTGTTTAACTTGCAGCCCGATGACGACGACCTTGATATTGACGACGACCGTTACTAAATATATAGCGCTGATATGATTTTTAAAGCGCTGAGTATTTTATTCTGGATCATAATTGAGCTGCTGGTTGACCGGTATGTTTTACAGGGCATCCGCGGCGCATTCCAAAAATGGCGATTGCTGCAATCAAAAGCATTCGCCATTTTTTATTGGACAACATCTGGGCTTACGATAGCCGCGCTTTTAACAGGCGGTTATATCACCATTGCCGGTACCGGCGTACGTGCCGGTTGCTTGCTGGCAACATTTATCCTGCTCATCTGCAAATTAACTTTTATACTGTTCATTTTTGCCGATGATATCAGACGAAAAATAGTACTAAAACGCAACAAAACTGCAGCTGCAACTAAAATTCAAGCCACTCCTGAAACAGCTCCTGCCACTGCCACTACTACTGCTACTTCGAACACTGATTCCATCCCCCGATCAGAGTTCCTTTTAAAAGCCGGGCTACTTGCTGCTGCAGTGCCACTGGCTGCAATTAAAACGGCAATGCCTAAGGGCTCCTATGATTATCATGTACTATATCAGACCATGTACCTGCCCAACCTGCCAAAGGCTTTTGACGGCCTAAGGATTGGGCAGATCTCAGATATTCATTCAGGCAGTTTTTATAACAAAAAAGCTGTACTTGGCGGCGTTGAAATGCTCTTAAAAGAAAAAACCGACCTGATATTTTTCACCGGAGATCTTGTTAACGGCGAAGCAACCGAAATGACAGATTACCAGGATATTTTCAGTAAGGTAAAAGCCCCGCTCGGTGTTTTCTCTACCCTTGGCAATCATGATTATGGCGATTATGGGTATTGGAGTACTCTCGCCGACAAGAATAAAAATCACCAGGATTTGATAGCTACCCATAAAAACATGGGCTGGGATCTGCTACTTAACGAAAACCGGAGGCTTAAGATTGATGGAGAAGAAATAGGCATATTAGGTATCGAAAACTGGAGTGAATACAGCAGGTTCCCGAAATACGGCCGAATGGATCTGGCAGTAAAAAATACCGATGATTTGCCGGTAAAGCTTTTGCTTTCGCATGATCCATCGCATTGGCGTGCCGAAGTATTACCAAAGTACCCGCAGATAGATGCCATGTTTGCCGGCCATACCCATGGGATGCAGTTTGGTGTACGCACCGAACACTTTCAATACAGCCCTATTAAATATGTTTATAACGAGTGGGCTGGCCATTATCAGGAAAATATGCAACAATTATATGTAAATGTTGGCTTTGGCTTTGTTGGCTTAACCGGCAGGGTTGGAATATTGCCGGAGATTACGATATTTACATTAAAAGCAGGTCAGGATCCATCACTACTAAATTCTTAAAGGATCGGCATAAACCGCTACCCCGTTACCGATGAAGAAATTATTACAATCTGTATTAGATTTCCTGCTCTTCAGTAATATTTTCATGTCGCTTTGTGCGGTTGCACAGGCATTGTTAACGTTCCACCTGATAGGGTCAAAACCGGTGTTCCCTGTTTTAGGTTTACTATTTACATCAACACTTGGCATTTATAATTTCTGTATCCTGATTACAAGGCCCGCTAAACCGCAACGCTCGCCATACAGAAGGGTACGCTGGTTCTTTGCGCATTACAGGTTGATGGTAACGTTTACCATTGTCTCGTTGTTGTCGCTGATTCCGCTGTTCTTTATCATCACCACCGAATCAAAGATCTTGCTCATATTTCTCAGCGTTTTATCCTTTGGCTACGGCTTGCCCTTATTTAGCGTAGGCGATCATAAATTTGGCTTAAGAAATATTCCCGGCTTAAAACCATTTTTGATAACCCTGGTATGGACCATGAGCTGTGTATTGTTTCCGGTACTGGAATCAATGCATAATCACCTTACGGATATTTCCATGCGCGACACTACAATACTTATAGCCAAACGCTTTTTGTTTATCGGCGCGCTAACAGTTCCTTTTGACATCCGTGACCTTTTCGACGACCGTAAAGTGGGCCTAAAAACCATCCCTGTAGTTTGGGGCGAGAAGAATGCCTACCTGTTTTGCCAGGTACTGCTTGCGGGCTACATAGTGCTGATGTTCCTGTTCAGGCAAAACGGGTTCAGTCCTGATTTTTTCGCGCTTACTCTTACCATGTTCCTTACTGGCTGGTTGATCTTTAAATCGGCCTGGGAAAAGAATGAATATTATTACTTTTTTTATATGGATGGCGTACTCATCCTGCAATATGTTATGGTGGTAGCGTTCAGTTTCCTCAAATACATTCCTCACTAAACATGGCTGCCAATTATAACAACTCGGCATGGTTTTATGACAGGCTTTCGAGGTTGGTATATGGCAGGGCATTAATAAACGCGCAGGTATATTTATTAAGCTTTATTCCCCCGGCAAGTAAAATACTCATAGCAGGTGGCGGCACGGGCTGGATCCTGGAAGAGCTTACCAAAATTCACCCTTCAAGCCTGGATATTACTTATGTGGAAATCTCGGCTAATATGACGGCTCTCTCGCAAAAACGCCAAACCGGCCAAAACACGGTTACGTTTATTAACGATGCTATCGAAAACGTTAAGCTTGCTGCTGGCTTTGACGTAATAATTACACCTTTTTTGTTTGATAATTTTGTGGATGAAACGGTTGATAATGTTTTAAACCATTTGCACAATCTGCTTAAATCCGATGGTCTCTGGCTCAACGCCGATTTTCAGCTTACAGGTCGCTGGTGGCAAAATGTAATGCTCCAAAGCATGTTTATTTTTTTCCGGCTGCTTTGCGGAATAGAAGCAAGCAGGCTCCCCGCCATCGAAAAGCGTTTTGACGCTGTTGGATATAACGTAATTGAGGATAAAACCTTTTTTGGAGATTTTATTGTGGCGAGGGTGTATAGGAAGGGTATATAAAAGATCGTCATTGCGAGGCACGAAGCAATCCCCAACTTTACAGGGAGACTTGCATAGCCGCTCTGCTTATCGGGGATTGCTTCGTGCCTCGCAATGACGGAATGAGAAGTATGTTTAAACTACTGGTTATAAACAAACTTATACCCAATTCCCCTTACGGTTTGTAAATACTGCGGCGAATCGGCGTTGGTTTCTATTTTTTTACGGAGGCGTACAATGTGCATATCCAGCGTGCGGGTGTTTACATCGGCGTTATAGCCCCAAACTTCCATCATCAGTTCTTCACGGTTTATTACCTTGTTTTTGTTTTTCAGGAAGTATAGTAGAATCCTGTTTTCGAGGATGGTTAGCTCTATTTTACGGCCATCACGGATAAGCAGGTGCGTGTTTGGCAGGTGCTCCATATTGGCAAAACGGTACGATTCGGGCTTTTCGCTGTTAAGCGAAAATTTGATCTTGTTTTCGATCATCGCCACCATCACATCCATGTTGTAAGGCTTAGTGATATAATCAGATACACCAAAGTTATAAGCCTCGATCTTATCAACGTCCTGGGCTTTAGCGGTCATCATGATGATAAGTTTATCAAAGCCCTTTTCGCGGATATTGCCGCAAACTTCAGAGCCGGGTTTGCCGGGCAGCATCCAGTCTAACAGTACAATATCCGGCTGTTCGGCCAGGATCATGGCCTCGGCATCATTACCGTTACCGGCTTCCAATACCTTGTAACCTTCCGACTGCAAACGCTCTGCAACCAGGAAACGCAGGTTCTCGTCATCTTCAACCAGCGCGATTTTAATTTCTTTGTTCATATCTTAATTTTCGTATGGAAGCGTAACTATAAATTCCGAACCTTCGTTAACCTTACTGTAAACAGTTATATCGCCGTTCATAAAATTAACCAGTTCTTTACAAAATGCCAAACCCAGGCCAACGCTCCCGTTTTGATTGTATTGGTTCTCTATCCTGTAAAACTTTTTAAAAACGTTATTCAATTCATTTTTGGGTATTCCTATCCCCTTATCGGCAAATGAAAATATAATATTGCGCCTTTCATGCGAAATATTGATAAATAACTCCTTTTGCTGAGGGTGCGAGTATTTATATGCATTTTCAATCAGGTTCTGGAAAACACTTCCTAATAATACCGGATCGGTATAAAAAGTTTCAACTCCGTTGATTTTAAATTTAAGATTAAAATCGGCATACTTTATTTTAAAGGTATCAATATAGCGGCTAATAAAACTCTCTATATCAATTTCTTCTTCCTTAAGCGTAATGGATTTATTTTCAATTTGCGTAAATGAAAGTAGCTTATTCATCAGCTCATTCAGCTTATCGGCCTCTTCGTCCAGTATTTTACCGTAGTGGCGTCGCTGCCTTTCAGTTAACTCACCGTCGCCCCGCAAATTTGAACCTGCTATTTTAATTACGCTTACCGGGGTCTTAAACTCATGGGTAAAGTTGTTGATAAAATCATACTGCAGCTTAAACAACTTCATGTTTACGTTCAGGTTACGGTAAATAAGCCAACCTATCAGCAACAAAAACAGGGTCATTAATAGTACAATAGCCCCTATGGGCATGAAACGGCGGTTGATTTCGGCGGTTAAATAACCCTGCGCCGAACTGAAGAATAGCTTGTAATCAGAAAAAGCAACCGGTAACGACACCTCGGTGATCAGTTTATCCCCTTCACTATCAACAGGATCATACACTACCGGCTGAATGGATACATTTTCGTAAAGTTCAGGATGCGTATTTTTTACCTTCATCAGGTACGGGTCAAGGTAAAAGGTCATCATATTTTGCTTGTACGATGCCCCTTTGCTGTTACCCAGCATTTGCATATCGCGATAAATGCGCACATCCTCGCGGCGCAGGATATTGGTATAACTTATCTTATCGGGTTTAACATCCCAGAAAGCCTTAAAAAGCTCATCCTGGCTCGATACCTTCGACGTGTCGGAAAAAGCGATGTAATTGCTTAGTTTAACAGCCATTTCCCTAAAATCATCTTCGTTGGCTTGTGTACGCTGCCGCGAACCATTCACTTTACCATGAACATGCCAATACTGATAAATAGCCTTGACCGATATGCTCAGGTTATTTTTACGCACCGTCATATTGGTTGTACCACCTATCATTGCATCATAAAAAACAACCCTGCGTACAAAACTATAGTCCTGAAAAACAGAGGCGGCATATTTACCTGCAGATGCCGAATCAAGAAAACCCTGGTATGAGGTTATCTCAGGGATTTTATTCTGAAAAAATTCATAATAAGGCTTAATGGTTTGTTCCAGTACGTCTACCTTTTTTGAAGCAAACTCATTTTCAACATACTTGGCGGTAAGATTATAGGATATAAACAGGGCTACCACAAAAGTTATGGATATGAACACCACGAAAATAGTGATCAGCGTAAAATTTTGCCGGTAAGCGTTTTTCTGTACTGCCATATAGGCTTAAGGTTTAACCCGCATGTTCTTATCCAAAAACTTCTCTATTTCTGCGTACATTTCCATACGGTTATGCTCGCTCCTGAAATAAGCGCGTTCATTGGGTTTTAAAAAGTATTTCACATCAACATTCCGTTTACGCAGCTCGCGCACAAACTGGTTAAGCTCACTGATATTGGCCCGCTGATCTTTAGCACCCTGGAATATGATTAAAGGTACCTTAATTTTATCGGTATGAAAAACCGGCGATATGGCCCGCAGCTGATCGGCATCGGTTTCGGGATTGCCAACCATTTCGTAGGTCATTTTTAAATAGGGCTTAACAAACGGAGGGGCATCTTTAATATAGGTAAAAAAGTTAATGAGCCCATATTGTACCACGGCGCAATTATATAGTTCGGGGTGGAACGAAACACCGTAAAGCGCCGAAAAGCCTCCAAACCTGCCACCAAATATGGCAATCTTTTTAGGGTTGGCAACCTTTGTATCAATAAGCCAATGCACACCATCGGTAATATCATCCTGAATTTTGCCGCCCACCTGTTTATACCCGGCACTGCGGAATGCTTTACCATATCCTGTTGAGCCACGGTAATTAACCTGGAAGACCGCGTAGCCACGATTGGCCAAAAACTGCACCTGGTCATCATAGCCCCAGGTATCACGCGACCATGGTCCGTCATGCGGCATAACCACTACCGGGTAATTTTCGCTTTTATCGCCTCGCGGCAGCGTTAAATAACCGTTAATCAGTAAACCGTCGCGGGCATGATATGAGATAGGCTTCATTGCGCATAGCTCTGCCGGTACAAGGCTCGAGTTAATATCACTCAGCTTGGTTAACTTACCGCTGCTTTTTTCAAAAAGGTAAAACGAGCCGGGATTACGATCGGTATAAGTATTAAGGATAAATTTATTTTCAGAGCTATCGCGGTCAACAACTTTAATCTCATTGCCCTTAAGCTGCTGCTGAATAGTACGGTACATTTGCTCCACATCGGGCGCCAGAAAATGCTTACGGGGCATAGCCTCATCCCAACCTGTAAATTCAATGCGGTGTTTGTTTTTTGAATACTCAAAGCTGGTAACATCGGCTTTGCTACAGCTAAAAATAGTACGCTCTTCCTTTCCGTCTTCGGCATTGATCTCCACGAGCGACATTTTATCGCGGTTTACGTTTGAAAGCGCGTAGAAGTAATTTTTAATTCCTGTAAAAGCGATGGGTCTTACCGTATTTTTAAAATTATTTTCGATTATGGGTTTGAAAGGCTTGTCCTCATCCGGACGAAACAGGATGGTTTCGTTAACCCCGTCCGAAGCCCTTTCCAGCCTGATCCGGCCATCGGCATCTGCAAACCACTCGGTAATGTTACCGGGATTTTGCAGGTAGATCTTCATTTCGCCTGTTTTTACGTTAAGGCGATAAACATCAAAATTGCCGGGATCTCGTTCGTTGGTTTTAATGGTGATGATATCCGGCTGCTGCCTGTTGCGGTTAACCAAACCTATGCGCACATTACCCAGCGATAATATTGTGCGGCTTTTATCAGTGGCTACATCAAAAGCATACATTTTAACCGAATCGGAAGCTATGATATCCTGCGAGAAAACAAGCTGGTTATTGTACGTCCAAAAGTAATCGCCCCTGACAGAATAATCATCAAATTTGGTTACCATCCGCTCTTTACCATCGCCCAATGATTGTATAAATATGTTCTGCTTATCCTTGTACGGTTTGAGATAAGATACATATTTACCATCAGGAGATATGCGGTAAAAGCTCCTTTCGGGAGTTTTAAAAAAGTCAATAATAGGGATTTGCCTTACTTTGTTCCGGTTACAGGAAAAGAAAGCGATTATGCAACTTACAATAAGAAAATATCTGGCCCGGCTTAGCATAGCTACAAGTATCCTATTTTATTAATGCTGTCAAATTAGATAAATAACTTCGATGTTATCAAGATGTCACTATAATTTTACCCTGATATACCGTTATATAAATAATACGTTTAAACCAGCTAAATCAATTCTATTAATTGATTATTTTTGAACAGATGAGGGCTTTATATATTGTTATTATTCTTACTTTTTGCATTAGCGCCCGGCTACTTGCGCAGGATAACGAACTGCTGCTGGCCAAGCAATACAGCGCTAATGGCGAACCTCAAAAAGCGCTCGAAATTTATCAGAAACTATATAAGCAAAACAACGAGAATTATTACAGTGTGTATGTAAATACGCTGCTCAACCTCAAGAAATTTGACGAGGCCGAAAGCATCACCAAAAAGCTGATCCGCCGCCATCCGGATGATCACCAGTACGCCATTATGATGGGTAATATTTATACCCAGGAAGGCAATATGAGCAAGGCCGATGCTATTTATGATGACCTTATTAAAAGTCTGCCTGCCGATCAGGGCGAGATTTCCGCGCTGGCATCCCAGTTTTACCAGAGCGCTAATATTGATTATGTCATCAAAATTTTTCAGCAGGGACGTAAGCTGCTCAAAAATGATAATGCGTTTACCTACGAACTTATTAACCTCTATCGTTTTAAGCGCGATAAGGTATCGCTTACCGAGGAGTATCTGAACTTTTTACCACAAAACCCCAACTTTATAAATCAGGCCGAAAACGCTTTTTCAAGCATATACGAAGGCAATGCCGATTACGATATGCTGAAAGTAGCTTTGCTAAGGCGCATTCAGAAAGATCCGCAGCAAACCATTTATGCCGATCTGTTAACCTGGCAATACCTGCAGCAAAAAGAATTTGGCCTGGCCCTTAACCAGGCGCTGGCTTTGAGCCGCCGGCAAAACGATGATGGCAATAGCATCTATGATCTTTGCCGCACCTTTATTGCTAACGAAGCTTATGACGAGGCCATCCGTGGATATGAGTATATCATCAGCAAAGGAAAAACATCGCCATTATATATTCCCTCAAAAATTGAGCTTATCAATACCAAAAACCTTAAGGTAACATCAGGAAAGTATTTACCGGAGGACTTACTTGGGCTCGAAAAAGACTATAACGATCTGCTAACCGAATTTGGCCGCAACAACAGCACAGCCTTCGCCATGCAAAAGCTTGCCAATTTGCAGGCCTACAAGCTGCATAAACTAAAAGACGCTCAAAAATTACTGGAAGAGGCTACTAAACTCGGCGATATCAGGCCAACACTACTGGCCGATTGCAAGCTTGACTTAGGTGATATTTACCTGCTTAACAACCAACCCTGGGAAGCCACCCTGCTTTACAGCCAGGTTGAAAAGGATTTTCCGGCCACCGCTATCGGACAGGATGCAGTGTTCAGAAACGCGAAGTTAGCCTACTATACCGGCGATTTTACCTGGGCAAAGGGACAGTTAGATGTACTGAAAGTTGCTACATCGCAACTGATTGCCAATGACGCGCTTAACCTGCTGTTGTTAATACAGGATAATCTTGCTGCCGATAGCACCGGGGCCGCGCTTAAAATGTATGCCCGTGCCGACCTGCAGATCTTTGCTCAAAATCCGGAAAAGGCGGTTATGATATTGGATAGCATCGGCAAAAAGTTTCCGAATAATGCTCTGGACGATGACATCATGATGTCGAAATCACGCATCCTGATCCAGCAAAAAGATTACGCCGGCGCGGTACCATTATTGAAAAAAATTCTTGAACAACACCCCTCCGACTTATGGGCGGATGACGCTGTATTTATGTTGGGCGATATTTATGAAAACCGGCTGAATGATAAAACCATAGCCCAAAGCTACTACCAAAAAATCATAACCGATTACCCCGGCAGTCTCTGGATAAATGAAGCCCGTAAGCGTTTTAGGCTATTAAGAGGCGATAAACCGGATGCGTCATAATTGGTCATTATTTCATTGAGTCATTATGTCATTGCTTTTGCGTGGATCTATCCTTGTACTTTAAAAATGACTTAATGACCAAATGACTCAATGACTAATCGAAAATGATTATTTTTGAAAATGATTGTATACAACGATACCATAATAATTGATGAAACCATTCATGACGAATGGCTTAACTATATCAAAACCATTCATATCCCGGCTATAATGGCCACCGGGCATTTCAGTTCATATCGTATCCTGACGGTTATTGATTCGCCTAACGAGGGGGTTACTTACTGCATTCAGTATAATGCCGATAGCATTGAACATTTTCAGCAGTTTTATATGAACCACCTGCATAAATTTCAGGCTACCCACCAGGAAAAATTCAACGAAAAATTTGTAATGTTCAACACCTTGATGGAAGAGGTAGAATAAAATTAAGCTTTTTATTACTATCTGCTTCTCTTCAAAAAGCAGATAGTAATAAACCTATTCATCAAGCGCGCCCGGAACCATTAAAAGGATGACAAATATGATTGCCAGGGTGGCCACTAAACAAATTAACCCGGCAAGCAAAGCACGCCAAATAGTGAAAGTAGTTCCTCCAGCAGCGGAGTGCTCCTTCATTTGTTCGCCCTGAAATTTTTGTACAAGCAAGAAAGTACCCCAGGCATAAGCCAACGGAAATACAAATTTAGGAAAACGTTCTATACCTGAAGTAAAAATGGCCAGGCCGACAACTGCAATTAACGCTACAACGGCAATTATCCAGGTAGCGGTTACCTTTTCCCGCTGGTCAAACGCTTTATAATTTTGAGATACCAAATACCCGGCCGCCAAAGGCCCAAACAGAAATGTTACAATCCGGATTGAATTGAGAGTATAAATCTTAGATTTTTCTTCTTTTTCTTCTTCGAGCTGTTCTACAGCCTGGTTGTATGGGATCATGAAAGGTTTAAATTAAATTAGGTTATTTAAAAATCACCGCTACAGTAAGGCGACCTTTAAACAGCTCCTAAGATAGCATTTCAAAAACTAAACCTCATCATCTATTACTACTTAGCAAACATAACCTTCATTGCCGTAACCTGTTTTATACAGCGTGCCGGCTTCTTTTCGTCCTGAACAATAATGCGGAACGGGCCATCGGCCGGAACCAGGGGTTGACCATCGACCTTATCGGCAAGAATGATAGTACGATCTGTAAAACCCTTGTCCAGTTCGGCAAGGGCAAAAAGCACCTGGTAACCATCGCTGGCTTCTACTAAAAGATATTTTGCCAGGTTTTCACCACGGAGTTCAGGGCCTAAAGTAACACCCGCTTTTCCCAGTATATCCGATACAAGTACACCTGAGTAGGTATGATCTTTACCGTCCCTGTCCTTACGGGTTACTGTTGTTTGTTTGTATTGCTGAAATTCAGCGTTGCCTATAGTAAGTGGTGTTGTTACTTCTCCGGTTACTTTTATAACAGCTTCCTTTGTTGCAGTTTGGGCATTGGTTGTTAAACCGGCTATCAGTAACAACAGTACAATGGTGTATTTTTTCATGGATATGATGTTTAATTTTTTGTTGATTGATGCGGATTGCCAAAGCGCTTATCCGTTATAAAGGTAGAATCGGTAAGCATATTCAGAAATGCAATTAATTGTTTTTTTTCTTTAGGCAGCAGTTTCAGCGAATGCCCTCCTACTTCATTTGATTCGCCCTGCAAAAAAGCGCTTAATGATACCGATTGTTTAATGTGTTCGCTGTAATGGTCAACCACTTCGTCAAGCGTTTTAAAGCGACCATCGTGCATGTAAGGAGCAGTCAAGGCTATGTTACGCAGAGTTGGAACTTTAAATCGGCCCCTATCGGTAACCAAACCCGTAAAGGCTGCCATACCTTCGTCTTTTGATATACTATCTAACCCGTTGTTATGAAAAAGCTCAAGGTAGGTTTTAGGGCCGCCATGGCAATGGGTACAATTGGCCCCGCGGATACCTTTTTCAGGATCAGGGCCACGGTTAAAAAGTTCCATTCCTTTCAGCTCATCACCGGTGGGTTTATAAGCATTGCGTAGGTACTGGTCATAACGGGAATTGGCAGAGATCAGCGTCCGCTCAAATTGGGCTATCGCCTTCGCTATACGGTCGCCTGTTATGGTACTATCACCGTAAACAATTTTAAACAAGCCAGGGTACAATTTGGTATTGCTTAGCTTTTGTACCGATACCTGTATAGATTGCCCCATTTCGTGCGGGTTAGTGAGCGGAAATAAAACCTGATCTTCCAAACTTGCAGCCCGTCCGTCCCAAAAAAACTTCCGGGCCCATAACAAATTAGCCAGCGACATGGAGTTACGTGTAGCCAAACCATTATTAACACCAATACTTAAAGCCCGCCCATCGGTAAATGCTTTTGATTGCTGATGACAGTTGCCACACGAAATGGCATTGGTTGCAGATAGCTTCGGCTCATAAAAAAGCAATCGCCCCAAATAAACCCCTTGTTGTGTGGTGGGGTTATCAGCAGGTACATTAATTCTGTTGCCGAAATTGGCTGGATAATTAAATACATAATCGCCCATGGGCACAACCGGCTCCGTACCCGTATAAGCTGTTAAGCCTGTGATAACAAACAAAAGGCACAGCACAAGATAAACCTTGCCCGTACGTGGGAAAGAAGATTGTTTATGCTTTATCTCGTGGTTGTCTTTCACTTTTCTCTTCACAAATCGTCATTGCGCGGCACGAAGTAATCCCAAACTATACAGAGCGGATCTGCTAATCGGGGATTGCTTAGTTCCTCGCAATGACGTGGAGTATAATGCTTCCTTAAAATTAGTAGTTAAAAATCAGGTTGGCAAAGTAATTTCTGCCCATTTCCGGGTAACCTTCAACCAGCGTGTAATTCCTGTCGAAAAGGTTGTTTACACCGCCTTCAATTGCAAATCCTTTAACCAAGGTAATATGTGCTTTTACGTTGGTGAGGTAAAACGCTCCTGATACTGTACCGTAACTGGTGCTGTACCTTTTTGAATTATACTCTTCAGATGCCAGGAAATACAATTTAGCAAGCGGCGAATATTGCAACGAAGCAAATATTTTATTCTTGGGCACATCAGTAAAATGAATTTGCGGGGCCGATAAATTATTACGCACTATTAAAGTATAGTTTGCATCAACCCTTAACTGCGGAATAATAGGATAACCAACCGCAAACTCGGCACCATAATACTCGGCGCGGCCAACATTTTGCACCTGCGACTGGTTTGTTTTAGTTACCGGATCAACAGCTACGTTATTTACGGTTTGGATACTGTTATTGATCTTGCTATAAAAACCAGAGGCTTGAATTGATAGCTTACCACCGATAAGCGAATGATAGCTCAGATCGTAGTTCAGCGCGTCTTCAGCTTTCAGATCTGGGTTAGGGATGGCGGTACCAAATTTATAAGAATAACGGTCTTTAATAGTAGCAAACCTTGTTTTACGTGCTACCGAAAAGCTTAATGAATTAGCATTATCAACATCGCATTGAATTAAGCCCTGTACGTTCCAGGCACCATTACTGTTGGCTGGCAAATCGCTGATTGTATTGTTGGTGTATTGCTGGGCCTGGATGCTGCGTCTGTCGTTATAAGCCACGCCGGCGTTTACTTTCAATGCGGATGTTATATGGTAAGTGTCTTCAGCTCCGATATAGAAGTTGTTATCGGCATCGCGGCGTGTAGGTTCACCAATGTTATGTTCGCGGTGAACATCCTGCTTAAAATGGGCGGCTACGCTGAAATTGTTATTTTTTAGATCGGTGTTTTCAAAAGTTACGTTGCCGCCTAAAGTATAGTCATTATAAATACTCCTGAAGGCATAAGGTTTGGTGATGGTATTGTATGACGCGTTATCATAGCTGTCAATCTCATTTTTAAACTGATCATAATACCAGCGGGTTTTAATCACATTTGTGCTGTTGAGCTTATTGTTACTCAATAAGTACAAACCACGGGTATCCCAATTTGGCCATTTCCAGTAACGGGGGTTTTTGAACAAAGAGTTCTGGGTATCATCGCCCGCATAAACAGGAGTGCCTTTGGTGCCATGGTGATAGGTATAACCAACGGCATATTCCTGGGATTCTGTTGGGGTGAAGCCAATTTTACCGCTTACGTCAACATCATTACTGTATGAATTATCGCGATGGCCACCGTCTTCGTTTTTAACAGGCGTAAATTTTGAAGATAACGGAAAGTAGTCGCGCTTTAATTGAGAAGCCGATACCTGGTAATAAAACTTACCAAATGTGCCGCCGATGTTGGTATTCAACCTGTAGCCGCCGCTCAGGTAACCGGCCACAGCATTCAATTCAAATGGTTTAGCAGGCTTGCGGCTGATGAGGTTGATAGCACCGCCTTCGGCATTGGGACCAAATAGTACAGATGAATACCCTTTAGATACAATGATCTCAGACAAATTAAAAGTGTTGTACCGGGCCAGATCAACATAACCATCGTAAGGCACATAAAGCGGAACGCCATCCAAATAAACCGGTACCTGCCTGATATCAAAACCACGCACATTAATAGCCGATTCGTTTCTTGGGCCAACCGCGGTAAGTATAACACCGGGCAGGAGGTTCAACGCGTGCGAAACATCGTAACGGTTATACAAATTAAGGGTATGGATATTTAGCTTGCTTGACCGAACACTATCCTTGATACCGATAATATTTACCTGGCCAAGGTTAAATACGCTTTTGCTCGTATCTGCTGTTTGCCCGATAGCATTGCTGTGGCAAAACATAATTACAGCAATAAAAAACAGAGTTAAAATAGGTAATTGTTTTCTCATACAGTGATTTTCGTTATATTTTTGAAAGTATAACGCAAAAATGCAGAATAGATTCGATAATTTATCCAGACATTGATGCCCATTCTGAAATTTTCGCCTACAAAAGCAATAAAACTTTTACTTTTTCCCGTTTTTGTCCAAAAAACGAAAGAATTTTTGTTGCAATTCCTTAAACTCCCCAATAACCTCTTGTCCAAAAGGGGTAAGCAAAGCTATTCCGCCTCCCTTTCCCCCTCGCTTGGAGATCACAAGCGGTTGTTTAAAGCCATTGTTAATATGATTAACCAGGTCCCAGGCTTGCTTGTATGACATTTTCATTTGCAATGCGGCCTGCCTGATAGAGCCAGACTCATGGATCCGCTCAAGCAGTTCAACCCGGCCATGGCCAAGTACTTTTTCTTCGTCTATTTCTAACCAGATACGGCCGTTAAGTTTAAATGGAGGGATACTCATAATTTGTTCAATTTATTACTCCCTTGCCTTTTTTTGCGCCCTTAACATCTGGCCATAATCCATACGGCGCACCATGGCGTTAACCGTGCTCGCTATCCGGTTGGCGCGGGTAGCTTCTGTTTTGGCGCTATCAATCCATTTTATAAAATATCCGCGGTGGCTTTCGGCAAGGCTATGAAAAAACTCACCGCCTTCGGGCTCATATTCTAAACACTCCTGTAAATCATCGGGAATGATATACTTAAAATCATCATCAGGCTCAAGGCGCACCCGGAGCATAGCACCCCGATGTTTATGGATAGCTTTGCAAACCTCCCGGCGCAAGGCCATGATAAAATTGCCTTTACCCATGGGCATTAACGCCATTCCGCGTACTTCAAATTCATCAAGCTTACCTTTTACCCGGAATGATTTTTTATTTCCGGGCTTCATTTCCTGTGCTATATCAGCAGGAATTTCAATGTATGTCCACCCGGTTTTTTCGCCCTGTTCGGCAAATTGTAAAATAATGGTATTAAAATCAACCATAAGTATTATTTAACGGCATACTGTTATCATGATTCCTAAAAAATATGCGAAAATGTTAAATGTTTGTTAAATCGTCATATTTAGTGGCTTATGTTGTAACGTAATGCGTGGTAGGGATGTCTTATGAGTATAAAAACAATTTAGAATTTAAAAACCTTAAAAACAACAACAATATGAAAACTTTAAAATCAATCATGCTTGGCTTAGCCCTTTTAGTAGCAGGCACCGCAGCAAAAGCAGCAAATAAAATAGATGGCGATAACTTAACCAAAAATTATGCGATCAACACATACATTGATGCCATGACCCGCGGCAAAATCCAGGGCTTTAACGATGTGGTAGATCAGTCGGCAAAATTCAGCATGTTACGCGGCACTAAAGTATTAAGTTTTAGCAAAACCGAAGTAGTTGATTTATTAAAAGCCAACAAAAATACCGAGCAGGATTGCGTTACCAGTACTTCAATTGTTGAAAGCAACAATGACCTGGCAGTAGTAAAAGTTGATATGAAATACAACACTTTTACCCGCAGCAATTATGTAACCGTTACCAACACCGGCAGCGGCTGGAAAATCACAAACGTGTACAGCGTTTTTAAATAAGCAAGTTTTAGTTTAGTGTTTAATATGTAAGTAGGTGAAGGCCCCGTTTGGTGCGGGGCCTTTTTTATTTTACCAGCGGATCAAGTACCTTTTGCCATTGATCGTAACCTTTGCTATTAAGATGCAGGTAATCATCATTAAACAAACTTGAATCGGGCCGGGTGGTGCCCGGTTTATAAATAGACGGAACCAGGTCTATGTAATAACTTTTTGGTTTGCCTTTCAGGTAATTTTTAACCAGCTCGTTTGCAGCATAAACAACATCATAATATTTAGCACGAACCGGGCTCGGCTTTATCGACATAAAATACACCTCGGCATTGGGCAGCTTTTGATGAATGAGTTCCCAAAGCTTGGTAAATGAAGCCGCTACATCCCGGGCTGATTTGCCCGCCGCTATATCATTTTCGCCGGCATAAATAAAAATTTTGCGCGGTTTGTACGGAAACAGGATATAAGGTGTGTAATAATCAGCTATCTGCCACAATTCGCAGCCCCCCACTCCCCTTCTGATAATTGGCTTGCCGGCATATCGCTGCTCCAGATCTGTCCACTTGCGGATTGACGAGCTACCGATAAACAAAATACCATTTGGCTTGGGAAAGCTTACACTGTCCTGATGTTTAAAAGCCCTGATCTCGTTGTCAAACGGGAAGCCCTGCTGGGCCGATACACCGGCGCTGAATACAAGGCCGATAAAGAATAAAAACAGTTTTATTTTCATTACTGGGTAGCTATGCGTTCTTCAAAAAACAAAAACGGCAATTGGTTTTCAATGCCTTTGATAATCCATACCGGACCATCTTCGGCGTGCAATATAATTTTTATTGATTGATTTTGTTTCTTTTCGCATTCGGCTAATACCTGCAAACAAGAGCCGCATGAGGTAATTGGCTTTACAATAGGAAACTCGTCCGAATGAGCCGTTACCGCCATGGCCTCAATAGGGTCATCGGGATGATTGGCGCCCCAGTTAAACAATGCAACACGTTCGGCACATAAGCCCGATGGGTAGGCTACATTTTCCTGGTTGCTGCCATGTAAAATTTTACCGCTTTGTAAACGAAGCGCAGCCCCAACACGGAATTTTGAATATGGAGAGTGTGAGTTTTTTAATGCTTTCTGAGCTTCAAGGCATAGCTGCCTGTCAGCTTTATCAAGATCGGCCAGTGACTCATATTCATCAAAGGCTATTTTAATTTCGTGACTTATCATACAATGTTCGCCCTTTAAAAAACAGGGGGAAACAAGATAAGGAAATTTTTTAACAAGAACCCTGATTTTTAGGATTATTTGATTTCTATGATAAAAAATTGCCTGATTAAAGCCTCCCGATGTTACTATATCCAGGGGAATCCTTTAATCAGGCAAATCATGGTTCTTTACACTGCTACCGGTAACTCTTCCTCAGCATCAGCTTCTTTAGCTATTGTTGGATTGATAGTTTCATCATCCTTTTCAACCCGCAGGTTGTTTACAATGTGCATTTGGCGGGTTGGTGTGTTTTTACCCATAAAATATTCCAGGAGCGCCTTAACGTTGGCATCCCTTAAAATTACAGGATCAAGGCGCATGTCCTTACCGATAAACAAGCCAAATTCATCAGGTGAAATCTCACCCAAACCTTTAAATCGGGTGATCTCCGGTTTGTTACCCAATTTGGCTATGGCGTTGCGGCGTTCCTCGTCACTATAACAATAAATGGTCTCCTTTTTATTACGCACGCGGAATAATGGTGTTTGCAGAATAGAAACGTGACCGGCCTTCACCAGATCCGGGAAAAACTGCAGGAAGAAGGTCATCAGCAACAGGCGGATGTGCATACCGTCCACATCGGCATCGGTAGCTATTACAATGTTGTTATAACGCAAAGCGTCAAGACCGTCCTCAATATTCAGGGCGTGTTGCAGCAGGTTAAATTCTTCGTTTTCGTAAACCACTTTTTTGGTTAGGCCAAAGCAGTTTAACGGTTTACCCTTTAAACTAAACACCGCTTGCGTCATCACATCGCGCGATTTGGTGATCGATCCACTGGCCGAGTCACCCTCGGTGATGAATAAGGTAGTATCCTGTTTGCGTTCGTGCGTATCATCAAAATGCAGTTTACAATCGCGCAGTTTGCGGTTGTGTAAGGATGCTTTTTTAGCGCGTTCGTTAGCCAGTTTCTTAATACCGGCAATATCCTTACGCTCACGCTCTGATTGCAGAATACGTTTCAGCAAGCCATCGGCAGCTTCTGTATTTTTATGCAGGTAATTATCAAGTTCCTTTTTAACAAAGTCGTTGATAAAACCACGTACCGAAGGGCCATCCGGACCAACGTTTTGTGAGCCCAGTTTGGTTTTGGTTTGCGACTCAAATACCGGCTCCTGTACTTTTATGGCAATAGCCGCAACAATTGAAGCCCTGATATCCGAAGCGTCAAACTCCTTTTTATAAAACTCACGCACAGTCCTTACCACTGCTTCACGAAATGCCGCCTGGTGCGTACCGCCCTGGGTGGTGTTTTGGCCGTTCACGAACGAGTAATATTCCTCACCGTATTGCTGACCGTGAGTCATAGCTATTTCAATATCCTCGCCTTTCAGGTGGATGATCGGATAGCGCAAGGTCTCGGCATCGGTATTACGGGTAAGCAAATCAAAAAGACCGCGTTCCGAAAAATACTTTTGATTATTAAAGTTGATGGTCAGCCCCGCGTTCAGGAACACGTAGTTCCAGATCATGCTTTCAACAAACTCAGGGATAAAGCGGTAATGCCTGAAAATGGTATCATCAGGAACAAAGTTGATAGCGGTACCATTGCGTTGAGTGGTATCCTTTTCGCTTTCATCACGAATGAGCTCGCCTTTGGCAAATTCGGCCAGTTTAGTACGGCCATCGCGGTATGATTGTACGGTGAACGAGTTGGAAAGCGCATTAACCGCCTTGGTACCCACACCATTTAAACCTACCGATTTCTGGAAGGCTTTGCTATCGTATTTACCACCTGTATTTATTTTAGATACGCAATCGATCACTTTACCTAAAGGGATACCGCGGCCATAATCACGCACAGATACTTTATGATCGCTCATGTTAACCTCGATGGTGCGGCCCGATCCCATCACAAACTCATCTATCGAGTTATCGACAATCTCTTTAAGCAATACGTATACACCATCGTCATAAGCAGAGCCATCGCCCAGTTTACCAATATACATACCGGGACGTAAACGGATGTGCTCCTTCCAATCGAGGGAGCGGATACTATCTTCACTATAATTAACTGGTTCTGCCATGTATATAAAGTAGAGAATTTAAAACAGCGCAAAATACGCCTAACTGCAAAAATAAAACTTCCGGCTTAATTAACGGGGAGCAGATATCAACTTATTAACATTGGGGATAGAATCCTTATAAAAAGCAGGGGCCGTGCGATTCCCCTCTTGAGAGGGATGGAGGGGCGTGTTATTGGCATCACGATCGAGACATAGAGACACACGCCAGCTATCACTCGTCTCGCCTGCCCCTTCTCAAGCCAACGTACATACACAATTTTATTACCTTCTAATTCCCCGTAGGGGATACCTGTTTGTAGCAAACATAACAGCAATAAGCCTTTGCCTCGTAGAGGCTACCCTCTCCCGCATAAGCCGTACCATCCGGGTAGCACCTACGGCGCACAAAAATTGCTTTCAAACTTTTCTACAAATAGGTAGCACCTAACGGTGCAAGTACCCCAATAAATATATCAGCTAATTTTAAGTGAAAATTTGCTCCCTGATTATCAGAAATCTTACGGCTTAAACTTTAAACAATTACTTGCCCTATCCACGTTTTTAAAAAACTCGGGGCCTTTATCGTTAGTAAAGCAAACGGCCATGATAGTGCCGGTATGGTTACGCTGCAGGGCTATCAGCAAGGCATATTTGTAATGTTTAGTAGCAGGCAGATCAAGCAGGTTTAACAGGTATGATTTTCCCGCATCGGCCTTATAACGTCTTAAAACATTGGCCGGAATGGTACGGATTGGATTTTCACGCTCGCCTGTAAAAGCTGTGGCGTGGGCTTTACTCATATTAATATATATCGAATCGGGATTTTCGGTTTCCCTGTCGATATCATATTGGCCCTGCTCGTAGCTGGTATAGTTTTGCTTTTGGGATTTTACCTGAAACCAAACTTCAAAATCCTGCCCGGGTAACTGCAGGGCGTAGTCAAAAGAAAAATCCTCATCATTGGGGGCCGGAATTTCTTTAAATCCCTTTGGCTGCATGTAAATTACATTGGCCTGGGCAACAAGTTTGGTAAACTCTTTAAATTGATCGGTACCTAACGTAGATTTAGAGTAGCCCGGCTTAGCTTTCGCAGCGGTGTGTTTCTTGTTATTTTGGGCATATAGCGGCCGTGGATTTATCTGGGCAATACTTTTTATAAAGCACAGCAACGATAAAGCCATAAGTAATAAGGGCCGGGTTAGCTTCAAAATAGTTTTCATTTTAGGGGGTATGCAAGAAAAAATCCTTGCTTAACACCATAGGTAAATATATAAACAATTAATTAATCAAAATTCGCGTACCATTAATTAATTGTACGGTGCTTTAACGGAGAGATCAATTATTTAATTGTTATACCAATGATTTTTACGCTATCAATTTACAATTGTTACCTGTTAAAACCAACACAAACGTAACAATTTTGATGCAATTACAAATTGTCTGTTCATTAAAATATAGTTTACCTCATCTCCACATCAACACATAATCCTTATCTTTACCAATCCAAAAGTTTTTATTGAATAATGAGTGACGATCTGCATCAAAACGATACACCAACCCCTAATGAAGAAAAACTACATACTGTTACCTCACTCGATGGGTTATATGAAAACTGGTTTCTTGATTATGCATCATATGTAATTCTTGACCGGGCCGTTCCGCATATTAATGATGGCTTAAAGCCGGTACAACGCCGTATCCTGCATTCATTAAAGGAGATGGACGACGGGCGATATAACAAAGCCGCCAACGTTATTGGTAATACCATGAAATATCACCCGCATGGTGATGCTTCTATCGGCGATGCCATGGTTCAGATTGGCCAAAAAAACCTACTGATTGATTGCCAGGGTAACTGGGGCGACCCGGTAACCGGCGACTCGGCTGCTGCCCCGCGTTATATTGAGGCCCGCTTGTCGAAGTTTGCACTTGATGTTGTTTTCAATCCGGATACAACAGTTTGGCAGGCCAGTTATGACGGTCGTAATAAAGAACCTATCACCCTGCCGGTAAAGTTCCCGCTGCTGCTTGCGCAAGGTGCCGAGGGTATCGCGGTAGGTTTGGCCACCAAAATTTTACCACATAACTTTATCGAGCTAATCGAAGCTTCTATAGCTGTATTAAAAGGAGAACGCCCGAACCTGATGCCGGATTTCCCGACTGGAGGTATGGCCGATGCTTCGTTATATAATGAAGGACAACGTGGCGGCAAAGTGCGCGTAAGGGCTAAAATTATTGAGCGCGATAAAAAAACGCTGGCCATTACCGAAATACCTTTTACCACCACTACCGGTGGCTTGATAGATAGCGTGATCTCGGCTAATGACAAGGGCAAGATCAAGATTAAAAAGATCGAGGATAATACCGCGAAAGATGTAGAGATCATCATCCACCTTGCTCCCGGCATATCGCCCGATGTAACTATCGACGCGCTTTATGCTTTTACTGATTGCGAGGTATCCATATCGCCAAACACCTGCGTGATACAGGATGATAAGCCGCGCTTCATGAGCGTGAATGATATGCTCACCGAAAGCACATTCTTCACCAAGGATTTGCTTAAGCAGGAATTAGAGATCAGGTTAAAAGATTTGATGGAGAAGATCTTCTTCAGTTCCTTACTCAAGATCTTTATCCAGGAGGGGATGTATAAAAATCCCGAATACGAAAACTCTGGCAATTTTGAGGTAGTGCTTGAAGTGTTGAACCGCTTGTTTGAGCCTTTCTTCCCCCAGTTTTATCGTACCATACAGCCCGAAGATTATAAAAAGCTGATAGATAAACCTATGAGCAGCATCACCCGCTTTGACGTTAAGAAAGCGGATGAACAGATGAAGGCGCTCGAAAATGAGATAAAACAGGTTAAACACGACCTGAAACATCTTACCGAATACACCATTGCCTGGTTCCAGAAACTAAAGGATAAATACGGCAAAGACCGTGAACGTAAAACCGAGCTGCGCACCTTTGATAAAGTGGAAGCTGCCCAGGTAGCCTTGGCTAACATCAAGCTGTACGTTAACAGGGCCGACGGCTTTATCGGCTCAGGCCTGAAAAAAGACGAGTCGGTTGAGTATGTTGGCGATTGCTCCGACATTGACGAGATCATTGTTTTCAGGGGTGATGGGCGTTGCATCATCACTAAGGTACAGGACAAGGTTTTTGTGGGTAAAGACATTATCCACGTTGCCGTGTTTAAAAAGAACGATGAGCGCACCGTTTACAACATGATATATAAGGATGGCGAAAGCGGCATCAGCTATATCAAACGCTTCTCGGTAGTGGGCGTAACCCGCGATAAAGAATACGACCTGACCAAGGGTACCAAAGGCTCAAAAGTATTGTACTTTACTGCCAATCCTAACGGCGAAGCCGAGGTGGTGAACGTACAGCTTAAACCTCATTCCAAACTCAAGAAACTGCAGTTTGACGAGGACTTTGCTTCAATAGCTATCAAAGGCCGCGGTTCGATGGGTAATATCATTACCAAATACCCGGTCAAAAAAATCATACTGAAAAGCAAAGGTGTTTCAACCCTGGCCGGTCGCAAGATCTGGTATGATGAAATTTTAAAACGCTTAAATGCCGATAGCCGCGGTAAATACCTGGGCGAATTTGATGGCGACGACCGCATCCTTACCGTGCTTAGCAACGGCGTTTATGAGCTAAGCAGCTTCGATTTAAATAATCACTTTGATGATAAGATGATCCTTATCGAAAAGTATGATCCGCAGGCCGTATTTTCGATAGTGCACATCGAAGGTAAATCTAAAAACTACCTTGTTAAGCGTTTCGCATTTGAAAACATAGCGGTAGGCAAACAGGTAAGCCTGATCAGCGAAGAAGCCGGATCAAAAATGGTATTGCTTGGTCATACCGCGCCGGTAATCAGCATGACACATCTGAAAGGCAAGGATCAAACATCTGAAACCCTTGAACTGAATTTGGCAGATGTCATTGATGTAAAAGGTATGAAAGCCATGGGCAACCGTCTTTCACAGCACCCGGTAAAATCTGTTGAGCTAATCAGCGATGGCATTAACCAGGAAACTGAGGCCGCTGAAGCAGAAACTGAAATTATCGAAGAAGATGCAGCTACATCAGCAGAGGTAAATGAAGATCAGCCTGCGGTTGCTCAGCATGATGAACCGGCAGAACCAGCCGATCAATCAGAAGAGACACCCAAGCCACCCAAAAAGATCGATTTTGAGATCACCAACCCCGACGACATCGATATGGATGACCAGGGACAATTAGGGCTATTTTAATATCAGGCCACCGGTAATAAAACCCGGTGGCTTTTTTATTTAATACTATAGCTAAAACCGCTTACGCGATACTCAAACTATTAGCAAAAAAATGGTTCACGAGCTATAAACACCCTTGTTAGCAGCTGTATTTTCGTTATTTTTGGATATTACTAAATCCTATATCATAAACAGGCATGTACTTTGGCGGTGGCAATTACTATTATCTTATACTGGCATTAGAGGCATTTTGTATCATACATAGCCTCAGGCGTGGTACTCAACAAAAATGGCTTTGGATCCTTATCATAATACCTGTTTTTGGTAGCCTGTATTACATCTACAGCGAAATACTCTCCAACCGTGGTATTCGTGCACCTAAAATCAATGTTGAAGCGGTTATAAATCCGGGGGCCAAAATAAAACGCCTTGAAGACGAGGTGCGGTTTACAGATACTTTTGCCAACCGTGTAAAATTGGCAGATGCCTACCTGGAAGCAGGTCTTACGGATAAGGCCCTCGAAATTTACAAGAATAGCCTTACCGGCGCCTTTGCCGAAAACGAGCACGTAATGGCACAACTCATTGTAGCTTACTTTGAAAAGGGCTTGTATAATGAGGTGATCCCGATTGCTCAGAAACTTTATAAGTTACCGCAATTTGCGCGTTCAAAAGCGCATATCCTGTATGCCAAATCGCTCGAGTTCACTTACCAGGAAAATCTGGCAGAAAACGAGTTTAAGCTGATGAAGGGCCGCTACTCCTATTTTGAACCCCGCTATGAATACGGCATGTTCTTGACCCGAGCAGGCCGGGATGACGACGCATGGCAAATTTTCACCGATATGCTCAATGAGCAATCGCAATTAAGCCCTGTTGAGCGCAAAAGCAATAAGATATGGTTTGCCAAGGCTAAAGATGAATTAAAAAAGTTATCGGCGGCGAAGAAGACGGCGTAAGGTTTCCTTATCATTTAACACAAGCGAGTGCCATTTAGGCATTCATTTTTGTTTAATTAATAAATCGTATTTTTGAATATTCATTATGAATGAAAAACGCTAAAGATGAATTACAACATATCATTCTCGGAGATGAATCGGTTAGCCGAACAAGTAAACTCAAAAAAACCCAAAGTTTCCTTAGAGCAAATGCGGAATCAAGCTTCAAATTTGAAAAACAACAGCAGCTCAAAAGTAAAGAAGCAACAGCAATAATAGCCTTTGCAGAAAAAGAAAATCTATTTTATAAGCCGGAGATTCAAGATATCGATTTCATAAGCGAAGGCGCTGAACAAAAGGTATATCACTTTGACGATTCGCATGTAATAAAAACCAATGCAGGCATCTTCTATGAAACATGGCTGGACTATTTCAATAGCCTGCTTATCCACAATTATTTCTTTCCTGCCACAGCATATACTTTTCTTGGATTTAAAGAAATTAATGGCATACTAAACTCAGTTGTTATGCAGGAGTTTATTTTAACCTCAGAAACAACAGATCTTAAAACTGTAAAAGGCTTTCTGAGCTACAATGGTTTTCTAAACAAACGTAATAACGATTACTACAATGATGAACTGGGATTAATTTTCGAGGATTTGCATGATGAAAACGTGCTTTCTGATAATGGCATTCTGTTTTTTATTGATACCGTGTTTTATATAACCCCTAACTTCTACCGTCATCCTTAAGTCATACTGACATCCTGACACCATCGGGTTAAAAAATTGTTAAGCCACAAAACACAAGTAACCTTTTGCTGACATTAAAACAGTTTAGCCTGTCAATACTTGACATAATGCTTGCTTGGCATAATTGATGTTGCGTATCGGGCTGAAAACTTAAATAAAATAAAACAGTTATAACTATGTCATTAAACATTAAACCTATCGGCGATAGGGTTGTAGTGGAAGCTGCAGCAGCCGAAGAGAAAACCGCTTCAGGTATCTTCATTCCTGATACTGCTAAAGAAAAACCTCAGCGTGGAACTATCGTTGCTGTAGGACAGGGAAAAGTTGACGAGCCTTTAACCGTAAAAGTTGGTGATCAGGTTTTATATGGTAAATATGCAGGTACTGAAATTACCTATGAAGGTAAAGAGTACTTAATCATGCGCGAATCAGACATTTACGCAGTTCTTTAATTTAGACATGAGATGTTAGATATGAGATTTGAGACAAAAGTACTCTTAAATCCTTATCTCGAAAACTAAAAAAATTAAACGATTTGAATTTGAAATGGAGTTTTCTCACATCTCAAATCTCAGATCTCAAATCTTAAAAACAAAATGGCAAAACAAGTTAAATACAATGTTGAAGCACGCGACGCACTGAAACGCGGTGTTGATATCCTTGCTAACGCAGTAAAAGTAACCTTAGGTCCTAAAGGCCGTAACGTAATTATCGACAAAAAATTTGGCTCACCAGCTATCACTAAAGACGGTGTTACTGTAGCTAAAGAAATTGAATTAAAAGACGCCCTTGAAAACATGGGCGCTCAAATGGTTAAAGAAGTAGCTTCAAAAACTGCCGATATTGCAGGTGATGGTACTACTACTGCTACCGTTTTAGCTCAGGCTATTGTAACTGCTGGTATTAAAAACGTTGCTGCCGGTGCAAATCCAATGGATTTAAAACGCGGTATCGACAAAGCTGTTGCTGCAGTTGTTGAAAACCTGAAAACTCAGTCACAAACTGTTGGTGAAGACAATAACAAAATCAAACAAGTTGCTTCTATCTCTGCAAATAACGACGAGGTTATCGGTTCGTTAATTGCTGAAGCAATGGAAAAAGTTGGTAAAGATGGTGTTATCACTGTTGAAGAAGCAAAAGGTACTGAAACCGAAGTTAAAACTGTAGAAGGTATGCAGTTTGACCGTGGTTACCTTTCTCCTTACTTCGTAACCAACGCTGATAAAATGGAAGCTGAATTAGAAAATCCTTTCATCCTGATCTACGACAAGAAGATCTCTTCAATGAAAGAATTGCTTCCAATCCTTGAAAAACAAGTACAAACCGGCAAACCATTATTGATCATCGCTGAAGATCTTGACGGTGAAGCTTTAGCTACTTTGGTAGTTAACAAGATCCGTGGTTCACTGAAAGTTGCTGCTGTTAAAGCTCCGGGCTTTGGTGACCGTCGTAAAGCTATGTTAGAGGATATCGCTATCCTTACCGGTGGTACCTTGATCTCTGAAGAAAGAGGTTACAAATTAGAGAACGCTGACCTTAGCTACTTAGGTACTGCTGAGAAAATCGTTATCGACAAAGATAATACTACTATCATCAATGGTTCAGGTTCTGCAGAAGAGATCAAAGGCCGCGTAAGCCAGATCAAATCACAGATCGAATCAACTACTTCTGATTACGACCGCGAAAAATTACAAGAGCGTTTAGCCAAATTATCTGGCGGTGTTGCTGTACTTTACGTAGGTGCTGCTACTGAAGTTGAAATGAAAGAGAAAAAAGACCGTGTTGACGACGCTTTACACGCTACACGTGCCGCTGTTGAAGAAGGTATCGTAGCCGGTGGTGGTGTTGCTTTCATCCGTGCGGTTGCTTCTATCGCTGACTTAAAAGGTGATAACGAAGACGAAAACACTGGTATCCAGATTATCCGTCGCGCTATCGAAGAACCTCTTCGTCAGATCTGCGAAAACGCTGGTATCGAAGGTTCAATCGTTGTGCAAAAAGTTAAAGAAGGTACTGCCGACTTTGGTTACAATGCACGTAGCGACAAATACGAAAACCTTATTGCTGCCGGTGTTATCGACCCAACTAAAGTAGGTCGTGTAGCTTTAGAAAACGCAGCTTCAATCGCTTCAATGTTATTAACTACTGAAGTTGTATTGGCTGATGATCCTGAAGATGCTCCAGCTGGCGCACCTCCAATGGGTGGTGGCATGGGCGGTATGATGTAATATACCCTGCATTCCGCCAATTGGCGGAGTGTACCAAAATACATACTTTTCAAAACCCTGTCTGTTTTTGCAGACAGGGTTTTGTGCTTTAAAACAGGTTGTTATAGTCATAGAAAGGTAAAGCGACAGTCATTAATCAATCATTTGATTAATTTTTGAATTTTGCGCTTCAGCAAAAGCATAAATTTGCATAACAAATCTGATACAGCCCAAATCAGGCACAGGATTTGAATAATGCAGGTCATGAAACGTCTATCTCAAAAAACTAAACAAATACAAAGCACCCTGGTTGAATGGGTGTTATTCAAGGGCCCCGAGCTCTTCGTTTCCCTGTACAGTTAACAGATAATTATTAACTTTGCGCCCAGTTATGAAACTGGACGAATTTTACACACAGTTCCACCATTGGCTCATTAACCGCGGCCCTAATTATGTAGGTGGACTAATCATATTTTTTATTGGTTTATGGTTTATTAAGTTTTTGCGTGCGAGGCTTCGTTTGCGCATGATGAAGCGCGGCATCCATTCGTCGTTACAACCATTTTTCCTAAGCTTAACCATTACAGCATTATATGTTTTACTTATTATCTGGGTAATGAACATCATAGGGCTGGAGATGAGCATTTTCACCACCATCATCGGTGCATTTTCGGTAGCGGCGGGTTTAGCCTTATCGGGTACCTTTCAAAACTTTGCCGGTGGTGTACTTATCCTGTTGTTAAAACCTTTCGAACTTGAAGACAGCATTGTAGCCCAGGGACAGGATGGCCGGGTGGTATCCATACAAATGTTTTATACCGTATTGATCACTGCTGATAACAAAACTGTCATTATTCCCAACGGAAAACTTTTTAATGAAGTTATTGTCAACGTAACCCGCGAAGGTCGCCGCCGCCTGGATTTTGAAATGCGTGTGGGTTACAGTAATGATATGGAGAAGGCAAAGGCTATCATGACCCATGTTGTAAACGCGAGTAAAGATATCCTTCATGAACCTGCCGCACGCGTAGGTGTTATCAGCCTTGACAATGATTGTGTAAGGTTTACCATCAACGTTTGGGTTGATCCGGCTAATTTCCTTAACGCCAAGATCAACCTGCAGGAGCAAATGCTTAAAGAACTTGCAGCAGGCGGTATCAATTTCCCGAAGCCAGGGTTTTAGGCGTCGGAGAATCAGGAAGTCAAGATCCAAGAAACAAGAAATAATTGCATAGAATCAGGAAGTCGAGATTCGAGAAACAAGAAAGCCCAAAAAGAAAATTCTCTTTGGGCCTTCTTGTTTATTACGGTTCTCATCTTGATTCTTGAATCTCGACTTCCTGACTCTTTTCCTCTTGGCTCTTGAATCTTGACTTCTTGACTCTACAATTCTCAGAGTTTCTGCTTTGCTTTTATTTCCAGGTAGCGGTTCACCGTATTGATGGTAAGATTTTGAGGAGTTGTCAATATGGATTGAATGCCGTGGCTGGCCAGTTCTTTTACCATTAGCTTTTTATCGTAGGCAAATTTTTCGGCTATGGTTTTTATGTAGATACCTTCAACATTGCTTGCAGGTTGTTCGCTCAAGGCACGTAGTTCTGTATTCTCAAAAAACACAACCAGCAGCAAGTGAAATTTGGCTATTCGTTTTAAAAAGGGCAGCTGCCTTTGCAAGGCCGAGAGGCTTTCATAATTGGTAAAGAAAACTATCAGGCTCCGTTGCTTGATAACCCTGCGGGCTGTGACGTAAAGCGCTTCAAGATTAGTTTCTAAAAAATCGGTTTTCTCTTTGTACAACACCTCCAGTATTTTATTCAGCTGGGTGTATTTACTATCCGAGGGTACAACTGCGCCAATCTTTTCCGCTACGGTGATTAATCCGGCTTTGTCCTCCTTTAACAGGGCAACGTTTGATAAGACCAGGCTGGCGTTAATAGCATAATCAAGCAAACTCATCCCCTCAAATGGCATTTTCATTGCCCGCGACTTATCAATTATACAATATACATGCTGCGCTTTTTCGTCAACAAAGGAGTTCACCATCAGGTTTCCCTGGCGGGCTGTGGCTTTCCAGTTAATGGTGCGATAATCGTCGCCGGCCACATAGTTTTTTACCTGTTCAAATTCAAGACTATGGCCGATACGCCTGATTTTTTTTATGCCGATATCCGTCAGCCGGTTTGAAATGGCCATGAGCTCATATTTGCGCATCTGTAAAAAAGATGGATAAACGGCCAGTATTTCTGTCTGTTCAAAATTATACCGCCGTTCAATCAAACCCAGGGCCGATTTTACAAAAACACGGATCCAGCCAAACTCATATTCGCCGCGGCGGGTAGGCCTCAGCATATAATTGATCTGTTTACGCTCGTTGGGTTTCAAAGCAGTTTCAAACCAGACATCGCGCTTTTGAAACTGAACAGGGATCTCATCAATAATGCTCACGTTTATATTAAAAGCATAACGATTTTCGATATAAATGCTCAACTCATTCTCATCGCTGTTGCTCAATCTTTCGGGAGTAATCCGCCTTGCGAATACCCCTTTGCTTGTTTTCAGCAGCATCAACAAATCAATCGCTAACAGGATGATCAGCACCCAGAAAAACAACTCTGGGATAACACCAAGCCATGGAAAAAAGAATTCGAGCAAAAACAGAAGCGCGCACACCCCAAGTCCGGTAAATAGCCTACCGGTTAAAAACAGGTTTTTATAAATTAAACCAAACAGTTTTTTCACAACCCTGGGTTAGCGTGGCACTTCAATTTTCTGAATCATCTGGGCTATAACAATATCAGGGGTTATACCCTCCATTTCCCTATCGGGGGTGAGCATAATACGGTGTCTTAACACCGGCGGTACTACGTAAATAATATCATCGGGGGTAACAAAATCTCGCCCATTGATTGCGGCCATAGCTTTAGCCGCATTAATAATAGCTAATGAAGCGCGTGGCGAGCCGCCAAGTTGCAACGATTTATTGTTGCGGGTTTCGTGAATTACTTTGGCGGTAAACTCTATCAGTTTATCCTCAACATGTAAAGCCCTCACCTGCTTCCTCAGTTCATTAATATCAACGGCCGATAATACAGGCGCTATGTGGCTCAGCTGATCGGCAGTTCTTTGCTGGTGCTGTTGGGTCACAATAGCTATTTCCTCTTCAAGCGTTGGGTATTTCACCTCTATTTTGAACAAAAACCTGTCTAACTGCGCTTCAGGCAGGCGATAAGTACCTTCGTGCTCAACCGGGTTCTGTGTAGCCAACACCGTAAATGGTTCTTCCATCTTGTATTGATGCCCGTCGATAGTTATCTGCCGCTCTTCCATCACCTCAAATAGTGCCGATTGGGTTTTAGCAGGAGCACGGTTAATTTCATCTATCAGGATAATATTACCAAAAACCGGTCCGCGTTTAAATTCAAACTCAGAGGTTTTGGGGTTGAATATCGATGTTCCCAAAATATCTGATGGCATAAGATCGGGCGTAAACTGAACGCGCGAGTATTGGGCATCGATAGCTTTGGCGATAAGTTTTGCGGTAAGTGTTTTAGCCACTCCCGGAACACCTTCAATAAGTATATGACCATCGGCCAGAATGCCTGCGATAAGCAGGTCGATAGATTCATGCTGCCCGACTATGATAGTACCGAGTGTAGCTTTTATCTGTTCTACCGCAGCGCTAAGCTTGCTCAGATCGGTACGTTGTTCAAAAAATTCATTTTCCATATTTACCTGGATCGTATATAAAATTGTTCAATAAGGTGGTTTGCTTTAATAAGTTCCTGATCAGAGATAGGGGCCTGGCTTAAGATATAATTGATAACACCAACCATTTCGCGCGTTTCTTCGATATCCATATCGGCACGGCTGGCCAGTGTTGCCGTAAATTCCTGATCAATTTTATTGGTTTGCAGCCTGTATTTCTGCCTGATGTATTCAAGCAAATAGGCTACCTTCTTTTGGGCTATATTACTGTTGTCGCGGCGCTCATAATAAACCTGCCCTACTACAGTCACAAAACCCAGGGTACTGTTTTCAAGCGGTGTAATAACGGGTATGATACGCTGGCGGCGTTTCATCTGGTAAAGTACATACACAATAACACTTATGAGCGAAATGAAGTAAGCCCAGCGTAATGGTTCCTTAGCAAAAAGCACCCTGAATTCCGATTCTTCACCATCGCGGCCGATGTTATAATATTCGTCCCAGATAATGGTTTTATTGTTTTTAAGGTATGATAATGCTTTGGCAGCAAACTCAGCGCCGTCGGGCTTCAAAAGGCTGTAATTGGTAAAAAGATTAGGGTCGGTACTTAAATACAAAGCCCCCTTTCCCATATTGAATTTTAAGACGGTGCTTTGATTGCGCGCATTCTGCACCAGCGAAATTGCCTTTGCTGTATCAAAAGCACTAAAATATTCTCCGCGAAGGTCTTTCTCTATAATATATTCTTTATGAGGATCGAGAGCGCTGTTAGTAAAATGAAGGGTATCGGGCTGTTCCCTTACCTCATAATTGATATTCGTTTCCAATTTAAATTTATTGGATAGTGTATCCCCAAAAGATGTAGATGAGATAAAAACATCGTTCCCCTGTTTAATAAAAGGGATCATCTTATCAAAATCGGGCGTTGTGATAGCCGCGTAATTGGAGATAATGATATAAGTTGCATTAGTTACCTTATGATCATGAAGCACATTATACATGGGCTCACGGTAGTTTTTCACCTTAGCACCAGGAAAAATATCAGGTAAGCGATCGTATAGTATTTTGCTACCTAATGGAATCTTAGCCTCTTTTAAATAAGAGGGTGTCCAATCAATAGGTTGCGGTTGCTGATATTGGGCCACCAGGTAAATCACCAATATCAATGAAGCAATAAATATGTACGCTTTAAAATCCCTCATCCTAAGTTTTGTTTAAACTGCTTAAAAAGGGTATCTATTTCGGTAAACGACGTGCTATCTACCCGAAAATCGCCGTACCATATATATTCAAACTGCCTGGTAAGTATTCTGAAGAGCCGCTTTCTTTCCCCCTCGGGTAATTCATTAAGATACGCCATATTAGTTTTACCCACCTCCCAGTTAATGATCCCGGCATCATTAAGCTGCTTTAAACTATACAAGTACAACAGCCTCACTGCAAGGCGATAATTATGCCCGGCAATAGCCTTTTCAATTTTGGCATCAAAGTTTACTTCATGAATATTTTCTATTGATTCGGAATAGGTAAAAGGGATATCACGCGCTTTGCCTCTGAAAACCGATATGGCGTTGATGCCGGTTACCTTATAAAGTATAAACAATACGAATACAACACCGATAGCTACTTCAAGGTAAAAATAAAACCTTCGCGATCCGGCAGCTGCAAACAACTTGCGGTCAATCATTTGCCAAAACCATCTCCAGAACCGATTCCAAAGTGTTTCGCCCGGCAAATCGTCCTTGTTATATACAAATTCCTGATCCTTGAGATAGTTGCGGATTTTCTTCTCATCAAAGCTTCGCGGTGCCGACAATTGTGTGGTGTCAATCTTCAATACAGCCGGAGGGGATTTCTTTTCCGGCATCTTTTTTCCGTTGTCATCAGCAAAACAACAGACGACTGAAAAAATAATAAACGTTAAGGCTAAAAAAAGGCGGCGCATATCAATACTCTTCTTTTAGCTTAGTCGCTTCACCATCATCGTCCTTATCCGAAGTTAGGGGCGTCATGATACGTTCCATCAAGCCAATGCTTTCTTTATCTTCTACATAACTATAATAAGCTACCATCAAGCCGGTAACCGGCACAATATTTACTATTTGTACAACGCTCATACAAATGCAATAAATAATCACCACAACAGATGATACATTATATGGTAAAAACGTTAACGTTCCGCCCGAGATGATAAAGGAAGGAATAGCAAAGAGCAAATAAACGGTGTACACCAGGATAATAATAACAAAAATCACCCCGAAGGTGCTCCACCATTTCTTTTTTATAAGCTTAAAGCATTTTCCAAATGTGCGGCCAAAGCTTGAATTTTCGCCAATCATGATAGGGAAAAACAGGCTTAATACGGTCATAAAATAGCACATAGGCACCATTACACATATCAGGCCGGTAAAACCCGCGGCTACCGGGCTTACGAGGCTCATAGCGGCGGCAGGTAACACACATATAATTACAGTAGGAATTGCCATCAGAAACAACAGCAACATGGAGCCGGATACCCGCCAGAAATAATATTTGAAATAACCCCACACTTCATGCACGGTTGGCAATTCGCCCTTTTTCTGGTTATAGATAACTACGAAACTGGATACCGTTAAAGTTGATGCGATAACATTCAGGAAGCCGAATATCATTACCATAAAATATTCGATACCAAACGGGCTCCTGATGTATGAACCACTTCCGCCTAATGATTCTTTATGTGTATTAATTACCTTAAACTGAAGTAAAATAGAGAACAGTATATTTCCGGCTATAAAAAAACCACATAATATGGCATATGCTTTTAATAGTCCTTTCCAGTTTTGGATGATAAAAACTATGGCATCATTGATAATTTCGCCAAAATCACGCGACTGCCTTAATGTAATTTTCGGGATCATTAATTATTGTGACGGTTTAGTTTGCGGTTTAAATATAAGGGGTAAATTACAACATAGGTAACAATAAATACAAGAGATGCAATCATTATAAAACAGCTAAGCCATTTAGGCATTTCTGTATGTCTGGTTACAAAACTCTCAAATATAGCTGCCATTACAATAATAGGCAATATACCCATCGTGATCTTAAGGCCATCAACAGCCCCTCTTTTTAATGAAACCAAACGGCTGTACGTTTTTGGGAAAATAATGCTGTTTCCTAATATAAGGCCTGCTGCTCCTGCAATAATGATACAGGATATTTCAAGGGTACCGTGGATCCATATTACCAGTATCGACTGCAGGCCGAGTCCTTTACTTATAAAAAAATACTGAAATGAGCCCAGCATGATCCCGTTTTTCAGTAGCAGAAATAGCGTACCAACAGAAAAGAACATACCGGCTACAAAGGTTAACACGGTTATAAACAGGTTATTTTCGGCTATCTGAACAAACATTAAAAAAGGATCCTGATCCTTATAAACCCCAAAAGGATCGCCTTTGGCTATATTTTCATTGGTCATGTTCACATAACCATCGCCCATGATCATGTTTACAAACGTATTATCATATTTTGCGGATAAAGCACCTATCAGGCAAAAGGTGATAAAAAAAACAAACGAGATAAGCAGCTGCTTACGGTACTTTGCAAATACCAGGGGCAACTCCAGCATCCAAAACTGAACAAAACGGTTCCTGCTTTCTTTTTTACTTTTATATATGGATTGGTGAAAACGTGCAGCCAAGCCGTTTAGGTACTTGGTTGTACCTGAGTTTGGATAAAAGGTTTTAGAGTAGGCAAGGTCGTCGGTAATTATAATAAACTGCTCTGCTAAAACATCCGGATCGTTAGTGGGGATGTTTTCAAACTCTTTCCACTTCCCGGTTCGCTGCTTAATAAATAAAGCCTCTCTCATTAAATTGCAGGTATAATTTTTTGTTTAAAATAACAACAAAAAAGTAATTGGCAATCAATTTAATTTAATTACTGAAACTTATATTTGTTAGGTATGCAAACAATAGCGATAAAAACAGCACAAAATATTGATATCGATTATGAGGTAGCAGGTCTTGGCGAACGGATACTGGCCCGCCTGATAGATTATGCGCTGTACCTTGCTGTATATCTGATTTATATATGGACAAACGGATCAAGTTATCATCCCTCTGTATTTTATAGTTTCACGCTGCCGCAAATATTATTTTTGATTTTTTATGGCTTTTATGACATCATTACCGAGCTATTGTTCAACGGACAAAGCTTAGGCAAGTACATTATGAAAATTAAGGTAATAAGCCTTGATGGGGGCCGCCCGCGCTTAGGACAATATCTGTTACGCTATATTTTCAGATTGATTGATTTTGGGTTAACACTACAAATTGGCGCGATCATATCTGTTGCCGTTACCGAAAATAAGCAGCGCATTGGCGATATAGTAGCGAACACAACCCTGGTACGCACAAAAACGCGCACCAGCATTGATACATTGAACTTTGTGCATATAGAGGAAGATTATCAACCGGTAATTCCGGAAGCGGTAATGCTTGCCGACTCAGATATATCATTGATACATGAAGTGCTTAATCATTTTAATAAAACCGCCGACGTTATTTTTGTTGACCGCATGGCCGAACGCATATGCAAACAACTTGATATAACTATTCCTCCCGACCTCACTTCGTACAAATTTTTAGTTGCTGTTTTGAAAGATCACAATTATTATGTGTTAAACGTTAGCCCGCAACTTATTTAACCCTATCTCAAAATACTTATTTGTAACAGTATATACTTTATTCTTTCATAACACTAACTGTAGTATCTTTGACACTGATGCAAAGAGAACAGATTTCGGTTTTTGATATGTTTAAGATTGGCATAGGCCCGTCAAGCTCACATACGCTTGGCCCATGGCGTGCCGCTCAACAGTTTGTACAGTCGCTTGAGCAACAAGGGGTATTGCCGCTGGTGCAGCAGGTTAAGATATTATTATACGGTTCCTTAGCCAAAACCGGCGTGGGGCACGGTACCGATATAGCCATATTGCTTGGCCTGAGCGGCGATGACCCGGTTACTTTTGAGGTAGACCAGGTAACGCCTAAAATTGCGCACATCAAAAGCTCACATCAATTGATACTTGGCGGTGTATTACCTATAAGTTTTTATGCCGAAGATGATTTGCTGTTCCTGTTCAATGAAAGCTTGCCTTATCATCCCAACGCGGTAACCTTCCAGGCATTTTTGAGTAATGGCAAGGCTGTGTCAGAAACTTATTACTCCATAGGTGGTGGTTTTGTAGTGAAAGATGGAGCATCCGGCCCGGCTAAAGCTGAGGTAGATCTCCCCTTCCCTATTGACACCGCTTCCGACTTGCTCCATTGGTGCATCAAAACCGGGCTGCGCATCTCGGAGGTTGTGGCCGAAAACGAGCTGGCCTGGCGCAGCGAACAGGAAACCCGTACAGGTGCGTTGAATATTTTCAGGGCATTAAAAGAATGCATTTATCGCGGCTGCCATACCACCGGTCAACTTCCCGGCGGATTAAATGTGGCAAGGCGTGCCGCTAAACTAAACGCCAGGCTCATCGGCAATAATAAATACAGCAATTACGATGAGTGGGTAGCAGCCATCAGAAACACAGGCGACAGCTTCAAAAATACATTAGACTGGGTGAGTTGCTTTGCATTGGCCGTTAATGAAGAGAACGCTTCATTTGGTCGTGTAGTAACCGCACCAACAAACGGTGCTGCAGGCGTAATCCCTGCTGTACTGCAATATTACATTGCTTTTTGCGAAGGCAATACCGAACAAAAGATCATCAACTTTTTGTTTACGGCCAGCGAGATCGGTAGTATTTTCAAAAAAGGTGCTACCATATCAGCAGCTATGGGCGGCTGCCAGGCCGAAATCGGTGTATCATCAGCCATGGCAGCGGCAGCGTTAACCGAATGTATGGGCGGTACCCAACGCCAGGTATTGATGGCAGCAGAGATAGCCATGGAACACCACCTCGGCCTCACCTGTGATCCTATAGGCGGATTGGTACAGGTGCCCTGCATCGAACGTAATACCATGGGCGCCATCAAAGCGATAACAGCTTCGCAGCTCGCCCTTCAAAGCAATCCTGAAAAAGCTAAGGTAAGTCTTGATGCCGTGGTAAAAACCATGTGGCAAACCGCATTGGATATGAACTCGAAATACAAGGAAACGAGTGACGGCGGGTTGGCAATTAATATTCCTATTAGTTTGCCGGAGTGTTAGAGGATTTACTTTTTAAACAGCCTTGAATCAAATTGAAAAAAACCTGTAGCTGTAATTTTTACTGATTTAAAATCGATGTGCAAAGGATTTAGTAAGTAATTAAAATCGCCGGCAACAGTAGCCGATGGTACCTGCATTACCAAATACTTGTTAGCTTTTACAAAGCTGTCCCCAAGTTGTTGTGTTGCTTTTATCAATGGGTTACTGTTCCATTTTTCTGGTAATTGATCAGCAGCGGGCTTAAAAACTTCTGAATTATCAGGCAATTCAATAGTTACCATAAAATAATCAGCGGGCATTAACCCAAGTGGTGTATGTACCGCAACTTCAAGTACAGCCAATGCACGTGATGAAGAAGTGTAAACTACAGCGGTTCCCTTACTGTTCCATCGACCGCCGTTTAGTTCGGCCCCTCTGCCACTTAAATCATTAATGTAAGCCTGTTTACTTAAACGATAAACGATCATGCAAGTATACCATGTTCGATCCGCCCTAATTCATCGCGAATCATGTTGATACCAAAGGCTGTATCCAAAAGTTCTTTAGGCTTTACTCCACCCAGGGGTATACTTTGGTAATCCATCCAGGCATAAAACTTGTTTTCATCGCCAAAAACCTCTATGCCTTTTTTATAAAGTAACTCGATCATCACTATCTTTTCAGAATAGATGGGGTCAAAAGTTTTATTTTCTTTTTTGTAGCGCTGAATTGTACGTTCGGAAAGATGTAGGTACGAAGCCCAGTCATCTATGTTAAAATGGATATAATTTGATAATTTAGTAAGGTAAGGAAATGAAATCCCCTCCCTCACCATCGAGGTTAAATTAACCTCATCATCATCAAGAAATTTATAGGGTTTTGGAGTGCTCATAACTTCTTTGTAAATTGACTATAAATTTACGACAATTGTCAATAAAATACAAAACCAATTTACTTCTTAGCAAAAACAGCCCCCACATCTACCTTCAACTTATCCACCCACATCCCATACATTTTACCGGAGGGGTGTAACCCGTCATCGGCCAATAGAGAAAGGTCATGTGCTGCCAATTTGGATATACCGGTTATCTCAACGTAATTGACTTTGGCATTACTACTTATTTCTCGGTTAATGTCGTTAAACTGATCTATCTCGGGACCTATCACTGCATCATTACCATGGGCAAAAGGTGTAACACCATAGTCAGGGATTGATAGTACAAACACATGTTCCCTGATACCGCCTGCAAATTTGATAGCAGTGTTTAAAACCTGTTCAAACTTAACGCGATAGTTTTCCTGGCTCAATCCGCCGTATTGATCGTTAACACCTATCAGCAGGGTAACCACATCATATGTATTGCTTTTAACATCACTTTTATCAATAGCCTCAATCAATTGATCGGTTGTCCAACCGGTTCGGGCGATGATAGTCGGGGCATTTACTTTAAAACCTTGCAGCTGGTTAGCCAATTGGTTGGGAAAAGCCTGATCAATAGGAACAGACTGCCCAATAGTATATGAGTCGCCGAGGGCAAGGTATGTTAAGGTATCCTGTATCACTGTAACTGGTTTTGACGGGGGATTATAACTAACCGGCGCAGGCATATTTTTCCCTGCACAAGCCGATAAAGTGAACGCTGTAAATAAACTTAAAATTACTCCCCTCATTATAATATCTCCATACCAAAAAGTACGGAAATATGATGTTTCAGGTTTTTTTTAACTTCATTAATATCAACGTCTTGCCCAAGTTCCTGCTGCATAGAAGTTACTGCCTTATCGTCGATGCCGCAGGGCACTATGTTTTTAAAATAGCTAAGATCGGTATTTACATTTAAAGCGAGGCCATGCATGGTTACCCAACGGCTGCAGCGTACACCCATGGCACATATTTTACGGGCTTTTTCATTATCGGCGTCAAACCAAACACCGGTATATCCTTCATACCGGCCAGCATTTAAACCAAAATCAGCCAGGGTCAGGATCACCGCTTCTTCCAGCGTACGCAAATACAGGTGAATGTCGGTAAAAAAATTGTCGAGATCGAGGATTGGGTATGATACAATTTGACCCGGACCATGGTAGGTAATATCGCCACCGCGGTTTATCGGATAGTAAACGGCGTGTTTTTCTTTCAGGCCTTCCTCATCTAACAGTAAATGTTCAGGCTTACCGCTTTTGCCTAAAGTATATACGTGCGGATGCTCACAAAATACCAGGTAGTTGAAAGTTTCATCGGCCTCAATAGTATCGTAAGCTACGCCGGCACCTCCATCTTTAGCTGCTGCTTCGTAGGCCGTTTCGCGGTTACGGTTTTCAATTTTGGTTTTAACCGTTTCGCTAAAAATAGATTCCTGTTTATCCCAGGCTTGCTGGTAGTCGATCAGGCCCCAGTCCTGAAAAAATACTTTTTTGTTTTTCATCACTCGCCCTTTACGTAGCCTATCATATAATCTTCATACTGCATATAGCCTACAGTATAATCGATAACATTATTTTTTTTATGCAATTGTGCATTTACCACCCCGTGGTGTTCAAACTGAAACGGCTCCAGGAGAATGTTGTCGGCAAAAGAAACTTCTTTTTGTCCGTTGCATTTATAAACAGCCTCTTTGGCGCACCAGCAAACATATAACTGTTCTATTTTTTGCCTGCCGCCTATAAAGGCCAGCTCTTGTTTGCGCATAAACTTATTGGCAATACGTTCAACCTTTTGCTTTATCTGTTCAATATCAATTCCAACCTTATGCGTTTTGCTGATCATTACAGCGGCATAATCAAAAGAATGACTTAAGGAGATATGATAAGGCAGGTTTACCAGGTAAGGTTTACCATGTTCATCAACCTTACAGTCGATATACTCGTCGGTGCGAAGCATTTTACGCAGCAGTACACGGGTACCCAGCCAGTGCAGGTGGCGCTTGCCATTGCTCAGGCTCTCCACAAAATCTTTCTCCTGCTGGTTAAGTTGTAACTGGCTGTACAGGTCTGTAGCCTCCTCTTCGATACGCCAGAGTGCAAACTCGGTATCATCATCAATACGCTGCCTGTATGCTATCGCCATAAAAGTAAAATTGCAAAATAGGATGCAAACATATGTCAAAAAATATTAAATTGTATAACTGCAACTACATATTCATAATCAACTGACATATATGTGGTTTGGGAGTAGTTTTAGCGCTATATCAACGCATTTCGCTTTCCCATATTGTTCACAAAAGCCGGAGGCAATTGGGCTAATTTTTATAATTTAGCGGCAGCAATAACCTGCCCGTATGATACTATCTGATAAGCGCATCCTCGAAGAAATTGAACAAGGCCATATTATTATTGAACCATTTAACCGCGAGTACCTCGGTACCAACTCGTACGATGTGCATTTGGGTAAATATTTAGCTACTTACCGTAACAGGGTGCTCGATGCTAAAGTTCATAACGAGATTGATGGTTTTGAAATTCCTAAAGATGGCTTTGTGCTTCAGCCAAATACACTTTACCTGGGCGTAACCATGGAGTACACCGAAACCCACCGTCATGTGCCGTTTTTGGAAGGCAAATCAAGTACCGGGCGTTTAGGTATTGATATCCATGCAACCGCTGGCAAGGGCGATGTTGGTTTCTGCAATACCTGGACACTTGAAATTTCATGCGCTCAGCCGGTACGAATTTATCCGGGCATGCCAATCGGTCAGCTTATTTATTTTGTGGTTGAAGGCGAAATTGAAACTTTATATAACAGTAAAGCCAACGCCAAATACAACAACCCGACTACCCGCCCGGTTGAAAGTATGATGTGGAAGAATAAATGGTAGTTTTTTAAGCCCAAAGTCTCAAGTCGAAAGTCTTAAGTCATGAGCATAAAGCAAGACTTTTGACTTAAGACCAAGAACTTCAGACTTAGTACTTTTTGCGTATCTTGGTAGTCAACATTTTACTACCTATGAACTTCAAACGCCTATCGGTTGGAACCCTTATCATCTTACTTGTTGGTACTACTTTAGCTTTTATAAAACCCGACGATGAACTGGTAACAAAAATCGTCGCCCAGCTTGATAAATGGCGGGCCGAGTATCCTCAAGAGAAAGTTTACCTGCACTTTGATAAACCCTCTTATGCCATTGGTGAAGACATCTGGTTTAAAGCCTATGTTACCATTGGCAGTGAGCATAAACTTTCGGCTTACAGCGAAACCCTGAATGTTGACCTGATTGACGATAATGACTCGGTAAAACGCAGCCTTAAACTCCCTTTAACAGCAGGCTTAGCGGCGGGCGATTTTGCATTGGCAGATAGCATGTCTGAAGGTAATTACCGGATCCGCGCCTACACCAACTGGATGCGTAACCAGGGTGAGGCTTATTTCTTTGATAAAACCATAGCTGTAGTAAACGGCATTAGCAATAAAGTATTTACCAAAACCGCCTATAACTACAGCACATTAAACGGTAAACAAAAGGTAACGGCCGTAATTACTTATACTGACCTAAACGGTATACCATACGTTAATAAACCTGTAAGTTATGAGGCTGAAATAAATGGCAAATCTATCGCCAAAGGAAAAGGCGTAACCGACGATAAAGGCAACCTTACCGCCAGTTTTACCAATAACTCACCAGTTGCTATCACAACCGGGCACATCAATACCGAAGTTAAACTTGACGATAAGCGTACCGTTACGAAAGCCGTACCTATCAAAACATTATCTAACAAAGTTGATGTACAGTTTTTTCCGGAGAGTGGAAATTTAATTAACGGCATTTTTGAAAAGGTAGCTTTTAAAGCCGTTGGTGCCGATGGCTTGGGCGTTGATATTAAAGGCTATATCGCCGACGATCAAAATAACCAGATCTCGGCGCTGGGCGAGAGTCATTTTGGCATGGGTACCGCAAATTTCGAACCCGAAAGCGGCAAAACATACAAAGCGCATATTACCTATGCCGATGGCTCGGAGGGTATTTTTGATTTGCCTAAAGCAGTTGACAATGGCTATGTATTAAGCGTTAACAGCATGCGCGATGATAAAGTATTTGTGTCTATCATTCCGGGTAAAAATGCAGCAAACGGGACAGCATCCTTGTCGGGCTTAACGCTTATAGCACAATCGGGCGGAGAGCTTTGTTATGCTGGGAAAAGCAAGGATGGGGCAACGTCCTTTTCGGCAGCCATTCCAAAAGATAAATTCCCATCGGGTATAGTACAGTTTACCTTATTTTCAGCAACCGGCGAACCATTGAATGAACGCCTTGTTTTTATTCAAAACCCCGACCAGCTTAAGCTTGCCGTTACATCAGAAAAACAAAGCTACAAACCGCGCGAAAAAGTAACCATCAACCTTAATGCTAAAATCAGCCAGGATAAACCTGTTATAGGCAGTTTTTCGGCATCGGTTATTGATGAGTCGAAAGTTAATACCGACGAGGCTAACGAAAGTTCGATATTTTCGACACTATTACTCACTTCCGATTTGAGGGGATATATCGAGAAGCCTAACTATTACTTTACCAATGTAAGCAATGAAACCAAGGCTAATCTTGATGCCCTGATGCTTACCCAGGGATACCACCGGTTTGAATGGAAACAACTGCTTGCCGGTAAATTTACGCCGATAGTTTTCAAGCCGGAGAAATCGCTTGAAGTAACCGGCCACCTTAAAACCTTTGGCGGCAAACCGGTACCTAACGGTAAGGTTACCCTGTTTTCGACAGCTGGAGGCACTTTTATTATTGATACTGTTGCCGATGCTGAAGGAAAGTTTACTTTTAAAGACCTTGTTTTCAGGGATAGCATCAAATTTGTTATCCAGGCACGTACCGCTAAAGACCGTAAAAACCTCGACATTACCCTTGATAAGATAACACCGCAAGCTGTTGGCCCAAATAAAAACGCACCCGATATCCAGATCAATATCAATGACGGGGCATCGGCCTATCTTTTAAACAGTAAAAAACTATATGACGAGCAGGTAAAATATGGCATAGGCAACCATACCATCGTATTGAAAGAAGTGGTAATAAAAGAGAAACGGGAAAACCCATTCAAAAACTCGGCGAACCTTAATGGGGCCGGCAATGCCGATCAGACCCTTACCAGTAAAGATCTGATATACGGCGGCATGCTTTCGCAGGTATTGCAGGGCCGGCTTAACTTTGTAACATTCAGAAACGGCATTCCATATTCAACCCGGAGCCCAAACACGCCTATGCAAATTATACTTGACGGCGCGTATGTTGAATCGGATTTTCTGGATAACCTTACGCCAAGCGATGTGGCTACTGTTGAAGTATTAAGAACAATTGGTACCACAGCAATTTATGGAGCAAGAGGTTCGGGCGGCGTTTTAGTTATAACCACCAAACGTGGCGGCGGAGATGCTGTTTATAATAAATATGCTCCGGGTATAGCCACCTATGCACCTAAAGGGTATTACAGAGCACGTGAATTTTATTCGCCTAAATATGATGATCCTAAAACCAATGCGCAGATGCAGGATCTTAGAAGCACCATTTACTGGTCGCCCGGTTTGATAACTGATAAAGATGGTAATACGTCAATGAGCTTTTTCAACGCCGACGCTAAGGGTACCTATCGTGTAATAATTGAGGGTATTGATGCCGATGGTAACTTAGGCAGGCAAGTTTATAGATATAAGGTAGAATAATATTATTTTTTAGTGGATATTATTAATCCTTTGTGATATTTTAGAGTCATACAGGACACTTACAATCCTACTAAACCTTATGAAATATCTACGTGCAGTCCCCTTACTCGTATTATTGCTGCTTAACTTAAAATCATTTGCTCAAACCGATAGCAGCTTTTTGAAAAAAGCCGTTGCACTATCAAACAAACAATTAACCGACAAACCCACTGAAAAAGTTTATCTGCATTTAGATAAGCCATTTTACAATATCACCGATACCATCTGGTTTAAAGTTTATACGGTAACCGGTGCCGAACATCAATTATCAGATATAAGCGGCGTGGTACATGTTGAACTTATTAATGCCAAAGATTCTGTTGCCCGGCGGATTAACCTAAAACTCACCAACGGTGTGGCCTGGGGCGATTTTGTGTTGCCCGGCAATTATAAAGCCGGCAGCTATCGCCTGAGAGCATACACCAACTGGATGCGAAACCAGGGAACTGTAGCTATGTTTGATCAGCGGATCCAGGTAAACGGCCGCCCTGTTTTCGGAGCAAATCAACCACAAAACCAGCCTGCTACAGAAAACAAAACTGACGTTCAGTTTTTTGCGGAAAGTGGAAGCCTGGTGAATGGTCTAAGATCTAAAATAGCAGTTAAAGTAATTGGCCAAAACGGACTTGGGCGGGATGCCAAAGGCTCAATAACCGACAACGACGGTAACGAAGTTGCTGAATTTGAAACCACTCACCTCGGTATGGGCATATTTGCGTTGCTTCCACAGGCAGGTAAAACCTATAAAGCGAAAATAACAACAGACGGCATTCCTCCTTTTACTGTTGATCTTCCCAAAGCTGGCGATGAAGGTTTTACCATGACAGTGAACAATCGGCTTACTGACAGTATTAATATCAAATTAACAGCATCTTCTAAAACCCTCGGGACAAAGCAGCACGCTTACTACTACCTGGTTGGTCAGTCGGGAGGCAAGGTTTATTACACTACTTCTTTTAAACTTGAAGACCCCGGTTATTCATTCAAGATTGAAAAGAAACGCTTTCCATCAGGGATAGCCCAGTTTACCTTATTTGGCGCCGATGCAGAACCACTTAATGAAAGGATCGCATTTATACGCGCCAACGACACATTGAAACTTAAGTTGAATATAGCCGCTCAAAAACTCGCGACGCGAAACGCAGTATCTGTGGTTATGGAGGCCGCTAATAATGCCAGCAAGCCGGTAATTGGCGCTTTTTCTGTATCTGTAATAAACGAGAGCCGTATTCCTTTTAATCAAAATGCCGAAAGTACCATACTCAATAACCTGCTCCTGACATCCGACCTTAAGGGTTATATAGAACAACCCAATTACTATTTTAATAACATTACTGATAAAACCGAAAGCGACCTGGATATGCTTATGCTTACACAGGGCTATCATGGTTTTGAGTGGCGAAAAACTTTAAGTGAAAAACAGGAACAACCAGATTTTAAAGCCGAAAAGTCACTGAGCCTTGCAGGAGCGCTACAAACCCCGGGTGGCAAACCGATACCCAACGGTAAGGTTACATTACTGGGCAACAGGGAAAATTTTTATGCAGATACCGTAACCAACCTGAATGGCGATTTTAAGTTTGAAGATGTTGATGTTTCAGATACTTCCCACCTGCTGGTTCAGGCCCGCAAACAAAACGATGGAAAAAATGTAACCATATTTGTTAAACAGACCGATTATCCAAAAGTTGAGAAAACTACAACCTCGGTTAGTAATCAGATCGCATTATTCAGCAATCCTCAACAAATCTTTGCTCAATACTTAGAACAGCAAAAAGCTGATTCTTTAAAAAATGGGGTTGCCTTAAAAGAAGTAGTAATAAAAGGGAAAAAAGCTACTGCTCCTAACGAGTTCAATAGAAACGGAACAAATCAAGTAGTCAATGTAAATATGGCCAAATTAAGAGCTGTAAAAGACGTATCCTTAAAGACAGCGTTATATACAGCTGAACCACGGGCCCATATTGAATTAGGTGGCACTTATAAAAATGACATATTAAACGGATTTGCATCGTCGATGCTTGTAGATGGAACTATCGTCGATGAACAACAATTGGCTTTTTATAGCGTCGACGAAATAGAAAGCGTGCAGCTTGTATTTGGTGCAGGAGGTATTAAACCCAAATTTGTTATCACCACCAAACGATACGCCGGCACAGATACAACAGTATTAAAAGAGGTTAACATCCGTTCAACAAAAACAAGTAAAGCAAACTATAGAGGTTACTCCGCAGGGAAATTAGGCCCTGCACCAGATCAGGTCATTATGGGCGAAAAACTTGTGGGATGCACGAAACTATCCGACTGTCTGAGAAACCAGATTTTTGGGGTAATATTTGATGTAAACGGGAATCCCATCAATAGCCGCGACAATAAGAAAATGGCGATTCTCCTGAATGGCGCCGTATTAGATGGCAGCGTTTTGAATAGTATTAGCGCGGCGGATGTTTATAGCATAGAAGTTTTACGCGGAGCTTCCTATGCAGTAGCCATTGGTTCTGAATTTCCGGGAGGTGCGCTTGCTATTACCACCAAACAAGGTGGAGATAATTATGTAACCGGTAGCAGCTCATCTTCAGGCGTCATAACTTATCCGTTTAAAGGTTTTTATAAAGCCCGTACATTTTACTCCCCTAAATATACTGCCGCAAATGTCAATACAAACATCCCTGACTATCGTACCACAATTTTCTGGGAGCCCAACATTGTTACTAATGAAACGGGCGAAGCATCCTTCAGTTATTTCAACGCCGATACCCGTGGTATTTACCGGGTAACTGTTGAAGGCATTGATGCCAATGGTAATTTAGGAAGACAGGTTTACAGGTATAAGGTGGAATAGTTTAAATCGGAAGTCCGCAGTCAGAAAGTCCGAAAGAAATAAGCATTGCTTAGTCTTTCGGATTTTACTTTTTAAATGAAATAGCTTCAAACAGAAGTCCGCAGTCGGAAAGTCCGAAAGAAATGAGCATCGCTCAAATCTTTCGGACTTCCTTTTTTTAAACAAACTTATTTAGAGCTTAAATAATATTTCTCCCAAAAATCAACCGATTTTGACATTTCGCCGGCTCCTCCCGCTGCTCCACGGCCCATGCCGCCGCCCATGCCTCCACGGCCACCCCTTCCTCCACGACCGCCACCCATGCCGCCGCCCATTCCACCTCTGCCACCACGACCACCACCGCCAAAGCCGCCGCCATCATGATCGCCTTCTCCTGTACCACCACCGGTTGGCCGTTGAAAACCGTTTATTTTAAAATTGAAAGCCCATTCACTTTTAAACGTATCGTTACCGGCATGAAAAAAACTTAACGGGATGGCTGCCTCATAAACCAGGTCGCCGTTGGCATCATAATTTATAGCGGTTTTAATACCATAGGTATTGGACGTGGTGATCATATCACCCTCTATATCCTTAAATCCAATAACCTTAATATATCTTAGCTTAGTTATGCGTTCGCGCATCAGCTCATCACGGTCGGCCTGGGTAATCTCTCCATTATCATCTTTGGGTTTTGGAAATTCCAGTTTTTCACCGGGGGCGGCTAAGGGAAAAGTAAGGGTAAAACTATCTTTCTTTTTTCCTTTGGGATCGATAGTTAAAGTAATACCGGCATTCAGCACTTTCATTTTATCAAGCCTGTCACTCACCCTGATGGCGGCATACAGGTAATCCTTATCATTAGCCAGTGCATAATTTAACTTCTTTTCGTCGTTATAATAACGCAGACTATCGCCCCACTCCTTCAAGTCGCCGTCAACATTGATGTTAGCAGGCGGGCCTTGCAGATTGTTTTTTGTGTTTTGGGCAGATGAATGGTGAGCGGTTAAAAGTTGTGCAGCTAATGCCAAAGCAAAAGCCGGGTATGCCTTTTTCATGTGAAATTTTTTAGGGGTTTGTGTGTAACATGATTTTTAAGACCATGGAACACGATTTTAACACTTTTATTATTGTTTTTGAGTAAATTTGTAGTTACGTATGCCAACCGAAGTACAGGAAGAAACATTTACCCTCGAAGAGTTACTTGCAGGACTTAAAGAGACACATCGTTTAATACTCTGGAACGATGATTTTAACACTTTTGACCACGTGATCCACTGTATGATGAAATACCTGGATTACTCTGAACCACAGGCCGAAAAGATAGCCTGGAAAGTACATAATGAAGGCAAATGCGCCGTACTTGAAGGCTCTTTTACCGAAATGGAGATTTACCGCAAAATCCTTCAGCAGGAAGGATTAACAGTTTCTGTAGAATAAAACGCTAACAATAACCGGCATGATAAAAAAAACATTCATACTTTTTTTAATAGTCGGTTGGGCCAGCCTTACCGCCTGCGGCCAGGGGAAAAACCTGAAACTGGTATTCATCCGTCATGCCGAAAAGCCCGATGTAGGGGATAACCTTTCATGCGCAGGCTTTAACCGTTCGCTTAAACTGCCCGAGGTTTTAAAAGCCAAATTTGGTTTGCCCGATCATATTTATGTACCGGCCATGCACCAGGGCAAGTCAACCCCGAGGTCGCGTATGTTCCAAACTATCTCGCCATTTGCAGTAAAATATAACCTTACTATCAATAGTAATTTTGAGGAAGAGGATGATAACGGCATGGCCAAGGAGCTTACATCAAAAAAAGGCACCATCCTTATTGTTTGGGAACACAATGAGCTTAAACCTTTGCTGAAAGCTTTAGGCCTTAAAGTTAAAGACCTGCAATGGCCCGATAATGATTTTGACAGCATCTGGATAGTGACCTTCAAAAAAGGCCAACCATCATTAACCCAGGATAAAGAAGGAATTACACCGGCTGCAGGATGTAGTTTTTAAAAATTCACCTATCTTCCCCAAATGTTAATTACTGCAAACATGTGCCGGAAAGTCATTTGCTTTTATCAGCGCCTTCTTTGCCGTAGCCCATCAGTTTATTTGCCCACGCTATAAAATACTTTACGTTTGGTGCATCGGTATGGCCTCCGTCATGCTGCCGCCAGGCCAGCTCTCCATTAAGTAAACCGGTATTTACGGGCGGCATTTTTTCAGTTTTGTAATCACTTGAAACACCAAGGTCTTTTGCGCCAAGCAGCTTAAATACCGGGCCGGCGGCTACAGTTGCCATATAACTCCCCTGTTGGTCGAGCCACTTGGCATCTCCCTGCTCCGGAATACCGTAGCTAATAAAAGTAAATCTTGGAGCGCATAAGGCAATCAGTTCATGGGCGTCTACCGGAATATCTTTTACTGTTTTAACGCCAAACGTGGCCTCTGCAGCGCCATACTTCATAAAGTTACCGGCCATCCAATAATACTCGCCCCCGGTAAGGCTTTCAACCGCCTCGCCAAAATTGCGGCGGTGCAGCTTAGCTCCACCTTCGCCCGAAGAACCGATCAAACCCATCGCAAACCGTTGCTCAAAAGCCAGTGTCACCAATGCCGCTTTACCATAGCGGGATACCCCTTCAATGCCCACGTGTTTGGCATCTATGGCAGGCTCTGTTTCCAGGTAATCGAGGGCGCGTGCTGCTCCCCATGACCAGGCGCGCAAAGCCCCCCAATCCTCAGGTTTTCGCGGCTGACCTTTGTTTACCAAACCAATAATTCCTTTGGTTAAACCTTCGGCATTATCCGCCTGAATCGAAGCAGGATCTATCAGCACGTATCCCCAGCCGTTGGCTATTAATTGAGAGGCTGTCGGCGGATCACCTTTCATCGTCGGAAAACCGGCCGGTCCAAAGGGTGATTGTTCAGCTATCGGATTATAAGCCGGGTATTGCTCAAAAATAGTTTTCAGTTCAGGATGATCTTTTACCAGTAATTCTTTTAACGCGTTGTTAATCTTTTCAAGATCAGCAGCCGGGGGCTGCGCCGGTGCTGGTAAAACACTTCTGCCAAACATCATCAACACGGGCACCGGGCCTTTGGCATTAGCAGGTAACACCAAAGTCATTTCAATATTTACATTGATAAGTGGATATGCCGCGTTATCAACGTGCCCTATCAGCTGTTTGGCAATCACCGGGAAGAAGCCAACGCGCTCTTTATCGGTTACTTTTACTGTCCATGTTACTTTGGGTACATCGGCGGGGATACGACCGTAAACTTCACGCTCCATATCTTCCACAATTTCGGGACGTCGTTGCTTCCACCACATTTGGGGCGTAGTAACTTTCTTGCCGTTTTTTAAAGTAAGTACTTCTGGCAAATCCGGATAAGGGTTGGCTAACGATTCGTCATAATTGGCATGGTTCGGAGCCGATTCATCTCCACTGGGACCATTACGTAATTTTTTAATTCCCAATTGTTTCATCATATTCTGATGATCCTGGTCGGCGGTAAAGTTTACCGGAGGGGTATTTTGCGCCTTTGCCATTATGGCATATGTGAGTAAGAAAAATAAAGTGGTACTTTTCATTTCTTCTTATTTAAAGATGGTTATCATTTATCGCCGGTACGAAAAGGAGATGCAGGCAGACCTTCTTTGTTGTACAGGTTTGCGCCATCAGGGTTATCGGCCCAGGCATACCTAACATAAAGTGGTGCCGATATTTTATCATTCCAAACCAATACTTTATCTCCCATAATAACAGCCTTTGCCCAAACAAACTTTTTATCCGCACCGGCTATCGCGAATTGCGATAGTTCTTCGCCATCCCATGCAACCAAGCCCGCTCCTGTATTCTTAAAGGTAATCTCTATTTTATTGCCCTCAATTTTAGCCGCCTGATATATCGGCCCCGATGATACTACCTTTAAATCACCATAAGCCACATTTTCGGCAGCGCGGGCAAGGCGCTCACCCACCGTTTTTTTATTGAGGGGATGAATATCGTTCCATTCACCGGCATCAATAGTTATAGCCATTCCGGTGTTGGGTAGCTCCAGAGCACTAAGCTGCCCCTCCCGCAATTGTGCCCAGTCGCTTTCGGCTGGTGAATATTGTACCTCATTAAAATTGGGAAGCTGAGCGTAAATAAACGGGATATTACCCTGCTGCCATTTGTTGCGCCAGTCGATAATAAGCGCTTTTAGCAGTGTCCCATATTCAGCCGCCCGGGCAGCATTGCTTTCGCCCTGGTACCAAACCATACCTTTAATGGTGTAATTGATAACGGGTGCTACCATAGTATTATAAAGCCCGGTTGGCTCATTCTGGGCCGAAAACTCCGGTTTTTCTTTAGCTGGTTCAAATACCTGTCCTACTTTATATTGCCAGTCGCCACGAAGGTCGATAGTATCTCCGGCTATCGTCAAACAATAGCGTTTATCCGGTACAAAACCGCCTTTATCTTCTGTGTTAACCACCCGCACCACAATGATATTTTTACCAGGCTTTAATAATCCTGCAGGTACAGCATATCGCCTTGGCGGATACTGATAAGTAATGCTCCCTACCAGCTGCCCGTTCAAATAGGTCTGATCGGCATCTATTATTCTACCCAAAAAAAGTTTGCCCACTTTACCCTGTATGGATGCAGGCAGGTTTATTTCTTTTCTGAACCATACCACGCCATTAAGATTTTTTACGCCTTGATCGGCCCAGTAACCTGGCAGCCAGAAACGATGCCAGTTATGCGGGATGTACGTGGTATCATACCATGGTTTGCTCCCACTCAAACCTTTATCGGTTCCATATGCCGATGTATTGAGCGGATCAACAGGTTGCGGGAGTGTTTTCATCACGCTATCCATAAAAGTGGTGTTACCAAACTGTGCCGCCTACGCTTGAGTTGATGATACCTATGGGTACATGATATTTTTGATAGAGCTGCTTCGCAAAAAACCATGACGCAGCACCGAAGCTCAAAACAGTTCCAGGATCGGCCTTTATCCACTTACCGGGCAACAGATCTGGATGTTGTTTGGTTACATCGGCCTCGGTTTTAACAAAAAAATTCCTGATCTGTGGGTAATTAGCCTTGGAGATCTCATCAGAGTATTTTTCCTTTACACGCTCCATGGGTAAAACCATATTCGACTGGCCCGAGCAAAACCATACATCGCCAATTAAAATATCATGGATAACGATCTGATTTTTACCGGTAAGTTCCATGGCATATGGGCCCCCGGCTTTCATCGGCGAAAGCGTGACTTTCCATATCCCATTTTGATTGGTAACTGTATAATAGGTTTTATGCTGAAAATTGATGGTTATTTTTTCGCCGGCATCGGCCCATCCCCAGATCTTTACTTTCGCGTCCCGCTGCAATATCATGCCATCAGAAACCAACTGCGGCAAACGGATTGCAGCGTAAGCGGGCATTATAACACAAGCGCACAGCAGGGCAAGCAATAGCTTTACTGACCTCATAACTCGAAAGATTGGTATTAACGGTTTATCTTACCAAAATAGTAAATAAAAAGCAATTACTCAATCGATTGCGCAAATCCATCTTTATTTACTTTTAACTAATGTCTAATATCTAAATCATCAAAACAGATAAATTATCGGCCTATTTTAAACACCATAAGTTTAGTCAGTAAATGATCATAAGTATGCTGATTGTCTGCATTTCAATATTAATTTGTTTAACATCGCATTTATTAAAGGTGGCGGATGGCTAAAACAAGAAATATCAAACCCGAGCAAAAGATCTCATTCAAAGAACGGCTGTCTGCATTAAGCAACCTTCCCGAGTTTTTCAGTTTGGTTTGGCAAAGCAGTCCGGGTAAAACAACGATGAGTTTTTTGTTGCGCATTATCCGCTCGGCCATGCCGGTTGCCTTGTTGTATGTGGGTAAACTGATCATCGATCAGGTGGTGTTGCTTAACCGGCACGGTGGAAGCCAACATGAATTATGGAAATTGGTTATCATCGAATTTTTGCTGGCTATATTAACCGACGGCTTAAACAGGATGATAAGCCTGATAGATAGTCTGCTTGGGGATCTTTTTTCTAACTATACATCCATGCGCATCATGCGCCATGCGGCCACACTTGATCTCGAGCAATTTGAAGATTCTGTATTTTATGATAAACTGGAACGGGCAAGGCAGCAAACCGTAGGCCGCACCGTGCTTTTATCACAAGTAATGAGCCAAATCCAGGATTTCATCTCCATCGCTTTTCTGCTTACCGGCTTATTAACTTTAAACCCCTGGTTAATTCTGTTATTACTCATATCCATTATCCCGTCATTTATGGGAGAAAGTTACTTTAACAGTCAGAATTACGCGTTAACCAGAAGCCAGACCCCTGAAAGAAGAGAGCTGGATTATGTACGCTACCTGGGCGCGAGCGATGAAACGGCAAAAGAAGTTAAGATTTTTGGCCTTGCTGATTTTATCATCAACCGCTTTAAAACGCTATCAGATAAATTTTATACCGATAATAGCAAACTTGCTGTAAGACGTTCGGCCTGGGGCACCTTCTTTTCCGTTTTGGGTAGTATCGGCTATTATGTGGCTTACGGGTTTATTATTTACCAAACGGTTACAGGTAAATCTTCGGTAGGTACACTTACTTTCCTCGCCGGTTCGTTCCGGCAGCTTAGCAGCCTGATGGAAAATTCGTTAAACCGTTTTACATCGGTATCACAGGGAGCCATCTACCTCAATGATTTTCATGAGTTTTTTGAGATCAAACCAAAAATTACTGTGGCCGCATCTCCTTTACCATTTCCGAAACCGATAAAGCAAGGCTTCACATTTGAAGATGTAGGCTTTAAATATAACAATGCCGAATCATGGGCCAACCGGCACCTGAACTTTACCCTGCAACCCGGCGAAAAAATAGCATTGGTTGGTGAGAACGGCGCAGGCAAAACTACGCTTGTTAAATTACTTGCCCGCTTATATGACCCTACTGAGGGGCGTATCCTGCTGGACGGCACCGACCTGCGAAACTACGACATTGCCGATCTCCGGCTAAACCTCGGTATTATTTTTCAGGATTATATCCGTTACCAGATGAGTTTTTCGCAGAATATCGCGGTTGGAAATATTGATGAGCAGGCCAATATTGAATTGATCCGTAAGGCTGCTCATGAGAGCCTCGCCGACACATTGGCTGCCAGGCTTCCATTGGGATATGACCAATGGTTAGGCAGGCGGTTTAATGAGGGAGTGGAACTATCTGGCGGGGAATGGCAAAAAGTTGCGCTGGCAAGGGCTTATATGAAGGATGCGCAGGTACTTATTCTTGACGAACCTACAGCCGCTCTTGACGCCCGTGCGGAGTACGAGGTTTTCCAGCGTTTTTCGTCTTTGACCCAGGGCAAATCGGCAGTGCTTATTTCACACAGGTTTTCAACAGCAAGGCTGGCCGACCGGATCATTGTTTTAGAAAGGGGCTGCATTCTTGAAGCCGGCACACATGAACAACTCATGGCCAACAATGGCCGCTATGCCGAACTTTTCAACTTACAGGCTGCCGGGTATCAATAAAAAATCCAGGTTCACAGATTAACCCAATTTTGTTTCAGTGGTATATCCCTTATGCCTTTCAGTAAACTTTTTCACCCAACACCATTGATTACCAGGCGACAGAAGGGCCATTTTGGTGTAAAACGAGATAAAACGACCAAACAATGAGAGTATTTGACTAATAGGTTAAATAAATAATAAGGCATTTTTATCTTGCTTTAAACAGCCAGTTATAAACAATCAAGTGTTAATACACACTTGCTCCGGTTCACTGATCCCGGATTTTAACAAACCATTACCTATTGCCTTATGATCATAAAAAAAGGTTTGCTTTTTCTCCTGCCCGCTATTTTTTTCAGGATGACTGTTTTTGGTCAAACAGCAAGTCCGGAAAGCAAAATCCCACCGCTTTTACAACAATTTGGAGAAAAATTTCCGCAGGAAAAAGTTCACCTGCATTTGGATAGAAATAATCACTCAAGCGGCGATACCTTGCGCTTTAGGGCTTATGTAGTAAATGCTCAAAACAACCAATTTACAGATCTTAGCAAAGTTTTATACGTTGATCTTTTAAACAGTCAGGATTCCCGTGTTATCGAACTCCGGTTTCCAGTTAATGATGGCGGCGTATCCGGTTGGGTTGCTCTTCCTGACAGCATGGAAAGAGGCACTTATACTTTACGCGCCTACACTGCCTGGATGCGAAATTTTAAACCTGAATTATTTTATCATACCAGCTTAAAAATAGGAAACCCGGCAAATTCCAAACAGAGTATCCCCAGGGAAACCAAAAAGACTCGTAATGACGAGCTCCACAACATTCAATTTTTTCCGGAAGGTGGTGATCTGGTAAATGGCATTACCTCAGTTATAGCATTCAAAGCCATCAATAATACCGGATTAGGCGAGGATGTATCAGGAACAATTACAGATGAAAGCGGAAAGATATTGTCAAACCTTCAATCTTCATTTGCGGGCATGGGCAGGTTTAATCTCACACCTACTCAAGGCCATAGTTATGAAGCCCATGTCAGGTTTAAGGATGGGGTTACAAAAAAAGTTACTTTACCTGTTGCTTTGACCTCCGGATATGCTTTGGCTGTAAACAACCAGGATAAAGCTAATGTAATTATACAGGTGATGGCCGGTGGTTTGAAAGCTACTGAGCCGGTTTGGCTGGCCGCTCAGGCAAACAATAAGCTGATCAGCTTAACAAAGCTTGATCTTTCAAATAATCAGGGCAGTATTTCCATTCCTAAACGAACGTTGCCTACCGGCATTGTTCAATTCACCCTTTTTAATAACCTTTCAGAACCTAAAGCCGAACGTTTGATATTTATAGACCGGCATGATCAGCTCCGTTTAAATGCAGGTACACCAAAAATATTATCAACAAATTCTGTTATTCAAATCCCGATTGAGGCTACAGATCAGTTAGCAAATCCGGTTAGCGCAAATTTTTCAGTAGCTGTTGTAAACCGAAAAACTCCGGTTGACAGCACAACCCTAACGCCTTCCATTTTATCCGATCTGCTGTTGACATCCGATCTTAATGGCTATATTGAATACCCTAATCATTATTTCAAAAGCCGGGAACCGCAAATCAGCTTACAGCTCGACAATTTAATGCTGACACAGGGTTGGCGAAGATTTATATGGAAAGACCTTTTAGCCGGTAAATTTCCGGATGTGATTTACCCGGCTCAAACACAACAAACGTTAAGCGGCAAAATACAAACAGGCAAAGGCTCAACTTTACCCAAACAAAATGTTATGCTGGTATCAAAAGGCGATTCGGCATTTACAATACGCACCGTGACCGATAGCAAAGGAAGGTTTACTTTTAATTTGCCCGACCTGCAGGAGCAACATCAATTTTCGATAATAGCATCTACAGATAGTAAAGATATCAACATTATCCTTGATCAATTTGCACCTGCCGATTCAACTGGTTATGTTGTAAAGGAAGAATTGTCCAATTATCCTGCACAATCCCCAACTAACCAAGCGCACACCATCAAAAACGGAACGCGCCAGTTAAGTGAAGTTGTTGTGAAATCAAAAAAACTAAGCGCCACTGAAAAGGCTGTCGCGCCATCGGCAAACTTTAATGGTGCTGGAAACGCCAATCAAATCATCACCTATAAAGACCTCAACCATTGCGATAACCTGGAAATTTGTTTGGAGGGAAGATTAGTCGGCGTATATTTTAGAATAAAAAAAGACCCGTTTAGCCATGGTTACACAAAAGTCCCTTACAGCACCGGCGGCTTAAACAAACCTATGTTATTTGTGCTTGACGGAGTTCCAATACAGCCAGGCCAGATATCCTTAAACAGCATACCGGCAGGCAATGTGCAAAGTATAGAAGTACTGCGTTCAGGTTCATTAATTGCGGCTTATGGCCTGGCCGGCAGCGGCGGTGTATTGGTGATCACCACCAAAAAAGGTGGCATCAATTATAATGAGATGGATGAGCCGGAGGATATAACTGTTACATCAACACCAGGTGTAATTAACTTTACTTATAACGGATATCAAAAATACCGGGAGTTTTATGTGCCGAAGTACCCGGTAGCCGATAGGACAAAAAGGAACTCGCCCGAAACTCTGTTTTGGAACCCGGTAGTAAAAACCGACGATAGAGGACAATCGGTATTGGAATTTCCTATTGGCGCTGATGTAAAAAATATAGCTCTTACGATTGAAGGTATTTCAGGCGATGGAAAAATAGGTTACCACTACCAGGAATATGCTATTAAATAAGCGTAACAGGATCATGAAGAAAATACTAACTATCATTTTTTGTCTTTTTGTTACTCATGCTTTTGGCCAGCAGCAAATTAGCGGTAAAGTAACTGACGAAAAAGGCAGCCCGCTGGTAAACGCAAGTGTATTTATTGCTGAATCGAAAAACGGCACTATGACCGATACCAGCGGCCATTTTAAACTCACATTGCAGGCCAAAGGGAATTTCAAAATTGTAGTTTCTTATATCGGCTATAAAACCACCGCCAGGGCATTAAACACCAGCTCTATTTCATCAAACATTGATTTTGTTTTAACTCCCGTAAGTCATCAGCTAAAGGACGTTATAGTTACTTCTAAAGCCAGTAATAACTGGAAACGTTGGGGAGCAATGTTTACAGAACAATTTATCGGCACATCGGCATTCGCCGCACACTGTACCATTACCAATCCCGAAGTGATTGGCTTTGATTATGACGATGCCAAACAGGAGCTTCATGCCTACGCCTCCGAGCCATTAATTATCAGGAATGAAGATCTTGGCTACCTGGTATCGCTAACCCTGGTTGACTTTACATTTTACACATCAAAAAACGAAGTTGATTACCAGGGTTATTACTTATTTAAAGAAATAGACGGAAACGAGCGGAGGAAGGCTACCTGGGAACAAAACCGGCTGAAAGCTTATTCATTGTCGTTTATGCATTTTACCCGGGCGCTATACAACGACAAACTGAAAGAAGAAGGTTTTGAAGTGCGGCAGTTTAGCGCGGGAAACATCAGGGAAAAAGAAAGAATTGAAAAACTTTATGCACAAAAACTTAACACATACCTGGACTCGGCAAAAATTGAGAAAAACAAACTCTTAGACACCAATCAGATAGCTTCCAAAATATTTAATAAAGACTCGCTGCGATATTACAAAAAGATACTGACTAATAAATCCGAGATAAAAATGAGTGAGCCATTAAAGGCTAAAGACATTTCAGCGAAATCAGAAAACAACATTACCTTAAATTTTAAAGATCAGCTGCAGGTTGTTTATAAAAAGATCAAAGAACCTGAAGAATATTATAACTACCGTAACCACGCCGCCTTAACCACCGAAAGCACAACAGTTCAAAGTACTGGTATAAGTACAAGCCAGCTGATTATGCCCACCAAACAATATCCTTTTACCGAGCTACTGCTGGAGAAAGGCATCCCGGTAGAAATTACAGAAAATGGCTATTACAACAATACCAACCTGTACCTTAACGGCTTTTGGGGATGGTGGGAAAAAATGGCAACCAAATTGCCTTATGATTATGAGCCTAATTAATACTTTTTATTTATCTGCAATGTGATATTGAGTTTTGACGCTATCATAAGTAGCCATATGCGCGTTTGTGTTTCCTTGTTTATCAACAAAGGTTTCGCCCCAGCTAAAGGGCTCCCAAATAAAAGTGCCCTTAACTTTATTGCCGGGTAATGAAAACGCCACGTCATTCACCTCACGTTTGAGTTGTGAGTATTCAACTACTATAACATCTTGTTTATAAAGGGTGTTAAGATCTGTCAGATTGTTCCGTAAACTGTCAGGTGTGCCATGCCATTCGGGATAGTATGATTCGCCAATGATATCGAATTTAACTCCCCTTTTAAGCATATTATCAACAAAGTACCTCGACTCGGCATTTTGCCCGCCACAGGCTATGTGCAGCATAACCTTAATCTTGCCGCTCACCTCTCTTACCGTATTTGTACCGGCCTTCAGGAAACCGGCAAGCGTATCCAGGTTTTTAGCGCGACCATCGGGCCATAAAATACCATGATTAATTTCATTACCTACCTGCACCATATCGGGCAGGGTGCCCTGCTGTTTAAGGGTAAGCAGGGTAAGCCTCGTAAATGCTTTTATAGAATCCTGTAATTGCTGGTTATTGAGATTTTTCCACGCGGCCGGTTTATGTTGATGGCCCGGATCGGCCCAGGTATCGCTGTAATGAAAATCAAGTAAAAAGCCCATTCCGGCATCCTTAATGCGTAAAGCCATCTTTTTGGTATCCTCCAAACCACAATAAGCCTTTGCCGAATAACCGCTATCGGCTTTGGGATTATTGAAAACGCGGAGCCTCACGTAGTTAAAGCCATGATCTTTCAAAATAATGAACGGGTCTTTGCTTACGCCATTATCATAAAACTTGTGTCCTTCGGCTTCCAGTTGGGGGATAAAGGAAATATCGGCTCCCATGATTAGCTTAAGCTTGACCGGAACATTTTTAGCCGGTGAAGGTTTATAAGCCGATAACGCCCCTATACCTATAATGCTTAATGCTATCAGTAATATTTTGTTTACGCTAAACCTGTGTTCCATATTAGTTGTGTTGATAACCAAATTTACATAGTATATTTAATCATAGTTCTGTAAAGGTTATAGAAATTGATCTACATTAAGATAACTCCCCCCATCCGTTATCTAATTTTGCGATGTTAAACGGTTCGCCGTTAGTTAATTATTATACAAGAAAACACATTATGAATTTTACAGCTTATCAAGAGCTATTTTTCGATATTTTAAACAGCCCTAATCCGCCGGCTCCGTACGATAACCCGGATTATTTAAATTATACAAAGCTTAATTGGTCGCGCCAGCAACGCTGGCTAAAGGTTGGTGTATTAAATCCTGATCTGACTGCCGCTATTGAAAAGATCAGTAAACCACAAACATGGACGGTAATTACAGAAGCCTGGTGCGGCGATGCCTCGCACACCATACCGTTTCTGCACCGTCTTTCGGAGCTTAACCCGCTCATTAAAGTTGACTACCAGTTAAGGGATTCGCCGCCATTTTTAATTGAAAGCTACCTTACCAACGGCACCCGGTCAATCCCGAAGATCATTATTTCGGATGAAAACAATCAGGACCTGGGCACCTGGGGACCGCGACCGGCAGAGTGCCAGCGCTTATACCTGCAAATGGTTAAAGACCACGTTGAAATGAGCGAGAAGAAGATAGTGTTACAAAAATGGTATAATGAAGATAAAGGCGTAAGCTTTCAGCTGGAGTTTTTGGATATTATTAATCATACACTATGATTCTGGCCAAAATGATAAAAAAGTCGTCATTGCTGTAAGGAACGAAGCAATCCCAAACTATACAGAGCGGCTCTGCTAATCGGGGATTGCTTCGTTCCTCGCAATGACGTCTTCTTATGTTTTGTTGTTATTTTACCTTCAACTCCTTACCAGCTATATCTTCCCAGCGGTAATAGTGAAAAGTTTTATCGGTACTCATCACCACAAAAATGCCATGCTTAAAAGTATCATTTAACGGAGTAGCAATCACGTCGCTGCCATCACTTTCCCTTGCGGCAACGTTGGCAATTTTCAGCAATTGATGTTCAAAAGGATTTGCTTTGGTACCCTCTCTGCTAAAAATCTGAAAGCGGTTAGCGCCCTGGTCGGATACCAGGATATAGCCTGTTGTATCGGTTAATTTATAAATCGAAATACCTTCGTGATCGGCCTTAAAGCCAGAGGTGCCGAATATTGCCAGTTCCTGGTCGCCTTTTTCCGGATCGGCATAATACTGGCGCACGCCTACCTGCTCATCGGAGTAGTAGATATAGCCCAGCTCGTTATCAACAGCAATTGACTCTATCTCTTTTTTGCCACTGTATTTACCAAACTTACGCGCCAATGTAGCTTTTACATTGCCGGAGCCATCATCCTCAAGCAGATACTGCCAGATGTAGCCGCCGTTTTGCGGACCATTTTTACGGCCTACTATGGCGTACATCTTGCCATTTTTCGCGGTATAAATAGAGATTCCCATTAAATCGCGGTATTCCAAACCAGTTTCACCAACAAAAGCGTCGATGCCGCCATTATCTACAGGTTTCATATCCGGCAGTGAATAGATCCGGAGTTTGTGGGTCATGCGTTCGGTAGTAATAACAATATCTGTTGGTTTACCGCCCAGCATTAAACCATAGGCAAGGTCAACATTGTTTGGGCGTTTTAAACCATGCACAACTTTATCCTTAATAATTTTACCCTGCAGGTCGAATACGAACAGCGCGCCCTCGCTATTTTTATCTGTACCGATAATAAGGCTTTTAGACGGATCAGCGGGGTTAACCCATATTGCAGGATCATCGGTATCATACAATACCGGTTCTGTAATAACTACGGGTTTTATTTCGGGGGCTGTGCTGCCGGGGATAGTAAGGCCTTTACTGTTACGCACCTGGCTCTGACCGCAAGCGGTATTACCTATAGCAACAGCAAGCGCTACAAAAGCTAATTTGCTTAATTTATTCATTGATCATTATTAAAAAAATGATCCTGCCGGGGTACGCAGGATCATTGCGATGAGTTAATTTATTTTGTTCCGAAAGCGCCGATATAGGTAGCCGGATCAGGAGATACGTAAGTTATCCCGTTTACGGTAATACCGGCAGCATGATGGCGGGTAAAGTTGGTTACGCCGTGATTTAAGGCCGGAGAACCGCTTTGTAAATGGAAATCCCAGTTGGTATCAAAAACAGCATTCAATACCGGGGTTGATTCTGGGTAGTTCACAAATTTAGGATCGTTATCACCTGCTTTGGTACCTATCACTTCGTTAACACCACCAATAATATCTTTTGACGGCTGGAACTGGTTTACCGTGGTTTGATCATAACCATAGTAAAGGTTATTGCTGATCACGGTACGTTTATCTTCGGTAGATTTAGTATCGCGTTTGATGCCGAAACGGGTATTTGCAAACAGGTTATTGCGGATATCTGCACGAACATTGTTCTCCACCCATACCGAACCACCTTTAGCCGATGGCCTGCGCCAGCCGGTGTTCACCATGGTATTATTATAGCATATGATATAAGCCTGCGGATCACGGTCGCCAGAGTTTGATAGTTTCAGGGCATTGGTGTTAGCACTGTAAACAAGGTTAAAACCCACATCGGCCAAACATCCAGATTTAAAGTTCATGGCCTCGCCGCCGGTAACACCTGTGGTATAAAAAGTATTGTTGGCAAAAATAATCTTACCGCCTTCAATATAAGTACAATCTTCCTGGAAGTTGCGCACAGTTGAGTTCACTACAATGAGTTTACCGTTCACATTTGAAAACCACAGCGCAGGCAGGTTTTCGCCCGCGACAGCCTTATAAAGTCCCATCTTTACCGATGATGAACCGTCGGATGTTGTGTTGCCGCCGTATTCCAAAATAGTATGGTCAAGCACCAGTTCGGCGCAGGTTTTGGCCGCAAGAATCCCGCCCCACATCTTACCGAATTTCTTTGCATCAGTGCGGTACGCCGGGTTTACGGTGATCCTTACCGGGTTTTCGGCAGTGCCTAAAGAGTATAAGTTACCTTTTACTATAAACTCTGGTTTAGCAATAGTATCCATCAATACGGTTACACCCTCTTCAATAGTAAGTGATTTACCTTCGGGGATAATAATATCACCTTTGATGATCTGCGTACTGCCTTTTGCCCAAACACCTGATACCTCACCGCTTGCCGATCCATCAGCAGAGCTTGTATCAACATCAAGGTTAGCTTTTCTGCAACTGCTAAAGGCTATAGCCGATAGCAGCACCGCCGCGAATATTTGTTTTAGTTTCATTGTAATGCCTTTTATTTATGGTTGATAAATTATGTTAGAGTTTATAGCGAACACCTATCAAATACGTTTGCTTGTAGTAGTCACTACGGATCAAAGTTTGACCGTTTGCTACGATGTTATCATCTTTCAGTGTCGCGTTTTCAGGATTGGTACCTTTCAGGAACAACTTAGCCGGGCTGTTAAGCAGGTTGCCCGCTTTGATAAATACGCTCAGGTTGTTTTTGAAACGTTTTTCTGCCGATGCATCCATCTGGATAAAGCCACGTTGCCAAAGGTCGTTGTTCAGGAACTGCGATACGGTATTGATACGTGGGCCGGTATAAGATCCAGCAATTTGCGCATCCCAGCCTTTTTTGGTGTCTTTATACAAAAATGAAAGGTTAGCAATATGCTCCGACTGACCATATAGCGGCCTGGTTTGGTTTACCGAAATCTTGTGAGTATCGCCTGTAGTAGCATCAGTTACATAAGTATCTTTAGGCGTAGTGATGCGCGAGTGGGTGTAAGTATAGTTTGCCTTTACACCAAACTTGTTAAAGAATTTGGTAAAATCAAGCTCCAAACCATAGTTCTTAGCTGTACCAAAGTTGCCCGGCACATAATAGGTATCCTGACCACGTGTGGCATCAGCCTGGAAGCTATACTCAATAGGATTTGTGATCCTTTTGTAAAACGCGCCTGCTAACAATTGCATGCTCGCGTCCGGGAACAACTCATACCTTAAATCGTAGTTATCGGCAACGGCATGTTTAAGATCGGGGTTACCACGCTCGTTATACTCGTCACCAATTCTTCCACCCGGAATAAGCTCATAAAAGCCCGGTCTGTTAATTGATTTGAAATAAGAAGCATGCAATTGGTGTTTATCGCTTAAAAAGTATTTCAAGGTTAAGCTTGGCAATACATCGGTATAGGTTTGGTTACCGCTTGGTCTTGACTCGCCCTGAGGGAAAAGCATCCTGTAGCCCTGGTCTGTATGTTCAACACGTGCACCGCCAACTACCTGGATGGTTTTTGTAGTAAATTTAAACATACCATAACCTGCGCCAATTTTTTCAGATGCATCATTGGTTAAAGAGTTATTTACAGCACCAGCTGGGTTAGTTACGTTAAAGTTGAGCTGGGTATAATTTGTAAAATCGGTACCGTACAACGCACTTGGGTTAGCGGCAGTAAGGTTGTAGTTATTATAGAAGCTGGTACGTTCTTTATCGCGATATAAACCACCTGCAGAGAAATCAACGTTAACGCCACCAATAGGCGCGGTATAGGTAAGGTCTAAGTAACCAGCTTTGTCCTCATCCGTATTGCGTTCCCAACGGTGTGTAAGCGATGTACCGTTTGTAAGGTAAGTACGCCTGTCAACAAAATTTTCGCGCACACCATTTAAGCTGATGGTAGTATTGTTAGGCACTTCGTTTTCGGCCGAAGAATAAACTGCCGACCATTGTACTTTTAATTTATCGTTGAACAACTTATGATCACCACGTAATGTTCCGCTGTAAATTTGCTGTTCGGTAAAACGGCTACGGGTTGAATAACCTAACTGCGCGTTTCCTTTGTCCGGATCATAATCAGTTGAGAAACTGGTAGATTTTTCGTCGCGAACCTGGATACTGGTTAAGTTAACATAAGTATTAAAAAAGCTCAATTTATTGCGGCTGTCTAATACGTAGTCGATTTTTGAGAATACGCCGTAACGTTTTTGCTGTTCAGAGTACTCCCTATCGGCACGGCTGGTTACCGCGGCATACTCGGCTGTTGGAACAACTTTAGTATTGTAGAAGATACTGTTGCTACCGCGATAGGTGTTCTGGTAACTACCGGCTACTAATACGCCCAATTTGTTGTTAAAAAAGCGCTGACCTAATGACAAGCTACCAACAACATTTGGTGCAGGGTGTTTAAGCGTATAGTTTAAAGTTCCGGTACCAAAATCGGCCTGGGTTGCCTGATAAGCTTTACCATTAAGTTCATAAGGCGATTTGTGATTGATGCTTGAATAATCGTAGCTCATAAACTTACGATCTAAAAGCAACTGGCTGTAACCACCGGCAATATTGGCGTTTACTTCAAAACGCTCAGGAGCATCCTTCATTACCAGGTTAACAGCACCGCCCACAGCGTCACCTTCAAGATTAGGGGTTAGCGTTTTATAATATTCCAGCCTTGATAGCAGGTCGGAAGGGAAAATATCAAGTGGTACGTAGCGATATTTGTTATCAGGGCTTGGGATTTTTATACCGTTTACCAGAGTATAGTTGTAACGTTTATCCATACCACGTAAAATAGGATACTGAGCATCACCGTTGGTATTACGCTCAACAGATACACCAGATACGCGGGAGATAACATTAGCCACTGTTAAATCGGGAGATACTTCGATAGCCCTGCCCGATACAATGTTCATTACCTGCGTAGCCTGCTGCTCAATACGGCGGGCAGTTCTTTCGGTCGAACCATTTCCGTGAGATGATACGGTGATTTCCTGTAATTGTTTGTTTGACTCTTCAAGGTATACTTTCAGGTGCGGGTTATCATCTTTAGATACTTCTACCTGTTGCGTTGTGGTTGTGTACAAAACATAAGATACCCGTACAGTGTAAGAACCTTTAGACACATTCTTCAATTCAAACGAACCATCAAGACCAGTGGTCGTGGCAATCTTCGTTCGGTCGAGGCTTACGGTGGCCCCCACCATAGGCTCGCCGGTTTTACGGTCATATACATGACCTTTTAACTTTTGTGCGTTAGCTGCGGTAACACACAAAAGCAGGAGTAATAATGTTTGTAAGTATTTTTTCATTTTGCGAAACGATTAATGCAATTGTGATTTGCTTTTTGACGGCGCAAAAGTGTTTAAACCAACAATACATCTGTTAAAACATGCCGTTACAAAAAGGAAACAGCGTTACATGAGGCGTATACGCAACAGCAGCACAAAATTACAATTAGTTGATTTTCAATAATATAACAAAAACACAAACCTCCATTATCATTCAGTTACCGTTACATTAAGCTAATGTTAAGCTGCAAAAAGACAAAGAAATCAACAGCAATTAAACTACAGGGCCTGTATAAAAGTGGTAAGGTTTTCACCTTGATCAATGTTGAGTTTCTTACGTAAACGGTAGCGGGCAACCCGCAAACTGTCAATAGAGATGCCTAATAACCCGGCAATATCCTTTGAATCCATATTTACTTTAAGCAGGGCTATCAAACGCAAGTCGGTTGAGGTAAGATCATTGCTCTGCTGCTTCAGTTTGTCAAAAAAACTTTGGTGAACTTGCTCAAAAGCAACGGTGAATTCCTTCCAGTGCTGCTCGTGGTTAAAGCTTTGGTTTATTTGCTGGATGATTTGCTGCATCTGCCGTTTCTGATCGCGCTTATCCTCTTTCACCATATCCTGCAGGGTATTGCGCATACTCTCCAACAACTGGTTGTTCTTGATGAGGTTTAACGTGTGCGATGATAGTTCTTGCCCTTTAAGTTCCAGTTGCTGCTTAAGACTTTCTTCCTGCAACTGTTTATTCTTGAGTTCCAGCTCCATTAAATCGCGCTGGGCTTCAAATATCGACCGGTTTTGCTCGGCCAAGGCCCGCTGATCGCGCATTTTAAGACGCTGCCTGCTGAAGGTTACAAAGCCAAGTATAACAAGCAGCAGGGAAATTGTAACACCGGCAATGGTGACAATCTGGTTGGTTTTACGGATGTTGTTAAGGCGTGTGATCTCATCGCTTTTTTTATCCATATCATACAGCACCTGTAAAAACGAGGTTTGCTTCAAACTTTCCCTCGAGTATACATCAAGCGAATACTTACGGCTAAGCTCAAGGTAATGGTAAGCGCTATCCATGCGGTTAAGCAACTGGTATGACTTCCCCAGATCGCGACAAGAGGCCGCTAACTGATACAGGTTTCCAGTTTTTAACGATAGCGCATAAGCCTTGCGCGATTGTTGGATCCCCGCTTCATACTTGCCGGTTTTCCGTAAAATATCGCCGATGTTATTGATCACCTCAATGCTGGCAACCTCATTATTGTATTTATTGTAGATCTCTAATGACTTTTTAAAGCAGGAATATGACGAATCGTAATTGGCCAGATCTTCGTGGATACTCCCAAGGTTCTCGTATATTTTCGCCTGCCCGTAATCGTCTCCTATGCGCTGGTAACTTTTCAGGGCCAGGCGCTGGTAGTAAAATGAGCTGTCATATTTGTGATGCTTCTCGTATAAGTGACCAATAGCTCCCAATATTTCGGCCTGCCCTTTTTTATTATTTGTTGCCTTATAAAGGTTTAGCGCCCTGTTATACAACTGAAATGATTTATCCGACTGCCTGTTGTAATAATACAGGATCCCCATCTTGCCCCAGTTTTCGGCCAGCAGGTCCTTATTACCTATCTGTCCGAATACTTTATCGGCATGCAAATAAAAATCAAGCGCCTGCGCGTAATGTCCCTGGTTAAAACAGATCTGCCCCATTTGCTGCAGGCTCATACCAGCAGTAAGGTTATTGTTATCCTGAATTGCATCGGCATGTATCTTTTTCAGAACGAGGAGTACAGAATCGGGATGCTGCTGTGCAAGCAACTGTAGTTTTTCAAACCGGTCTGTTTTATTTGACTGAGCCAAGGCCGATGTACCAGATATTAATACAAACAGGTAAAATGTAAATTGAATAATCCTGATGTAGCGTTTAATCATATCTGAAAATTGAGCAGGTGCCATTGCAAAGAAGTCGCCCTCAGCTACCTGAGCATAAAAAGGCAAACAAAAAAAGCATTTCAATATGAACTTAATGTTAACTAACAGCCATATGTTAACTATTTTACATTTGTTGGTTGGCAATGGCAATTTTCTAATTCCCTCCCCCGGGAGGGGTGTGTTGGAATTGTGTGTTGGCAGGGAGGGGGCTATACAGCTTTGCTACGACAGGGACATCTCGCTAAAACCCCTCCCTACACCCTCCCTGGGGAGGGAATCGCACTATCCAACGCTTTTCCTATGTCAACTATGGCCGCCTCAAAGTCTCTTACTCTTCGTCCTGTGTTTCTTTAAGCTCGTCTTCTTTTTTGCCTTTGCCCAAATGGATAATAGGTTTGTCCTGGGTGCCGGTTATGGTCATCGGGATTCCGAAAATACCGAAAGGCGGCAGTCCCAGCCTGAATTTCAGGTTCAGCTTGCCATCCAAACCTACTTGGCCTTCAAACCTTGGCCTGAAACCTGCAATACGCATTTTGGTACGCTCAATGGTCATGATATTGTTTGATATAGTAGATTTGATATCAACCTTTTTTACATCGCCATGGCCAACGCTGTCGTGCCCGGTTTCTTTACCTACCGCGCTCAGCAATTTCAATCCGTATACCTTCACCTGTTTTACAGAAAGTACACCGCCGCCTTTCAATGACGGGTAAACAGGTTTCATATCGCTGTTGAGCTTGCCGGTCAGTTTATAATCTAACGACACAACACCCTGCACATGCTCTGCCGAAGTAGCCATATCATGGAATAATTTAATCTCGCGGTAAGCACGCTGAATGTCAAACTCCTTGGCGTTGATGTGATAATCAAAAAATGCTTTTTGCGGATTAATACTGCCATAAGTGGCATCCATTACCACAGGCGCACCAATCAGGCTGAAACCTGTTTGCTTAAGTACTATCTGCCCGTTGGCAATGTTCATCGCGCCTTTGACATCGCTGATATCCAAACCGTTATATTTTACTTTTTTAACATCAGCAGCAAAATTAAGATCGAGGTTAGATGGCACCAATATTACACCTGACGATTTGGTTGGCTTGGCAGACGCTGGCACTCCGGCAAAGGCCATAAAATCATCAGCAATGATCAGGTCGCTCTTCAGGTTAAACTCCCCTTTTAAGGGCGAATTTGGTTGCATGGCATAACCTATCACGTTGGATAAAGCACCGTCAAGCACCACTATCGATTTACCATAGTTGGCCTTAAACTGGTCGAACTTCATTTTATCCTGGTTAAAGCTGAATACGCCATTGGTGATAAAAAACGGTTTTGGGAAAAGCTCGGTTGTAAGCTTGATGTTTTTCACCTTCATGCTGCCCGAGTTATCCAGCTTGTCATAATGTCCTGTGGTGGCATCGCTTTGCTTGCCTTTGAGTTTAAAATTGGTGCTTACAAAGCCATTTACATCATATCCTTTAACGGCAAATACTTTATAAATTTTACCCAGGTCAAGGCTACCGCGTGAAGCTACGTTATAATCAAGGTCGTCAAAATTGCGGAGGTTGGCCCTCAGCAAAAATGGCTGTCCTTCAAAATTGAACGATACCGGTTTAATATTCACTTTAAGTCCTTTCAACGAGCCGGTATTATTAAAAATATTTACACTCACCTGTACATTTTGCATTGGGTGCGGGTAGTATTTGGTTTGGATATATCCGTTTTTCAGGTTGATCTCGGCGTTTGTAACCGGGAAGATCCGGCGGGCAGGAATATACCTGCCCTTGCTTTGCAGGTTAGCATCAAAATCACCACGGAAATCAATGCTGTCAATCGGGTAAAACTGCTTGATATCATCTAAATGAAATTTAGCATTCAAACCGGCATCAATTAAAGCTCCGGCCTTATTGCTTAGTTTCAGATAGCCTTTTATGTAATTATTAAGCGCGTTAATGTTCAGGTTACGCACATCCATAGTGGCGTTGGCAATGTTATGATCCGGACAAGCGGCATCTAGGTCAAAACTGATATTATTGATGGATTGCGGCAGCTTGCTGTATTTGAAATACCCGTTTCTGAAGGTTGATTTAAGTTTAAATTGAGGAATACTGGTTATCACGGTATCAACCTTTTGCCTTAGCCCCGTTTTCCTGATACCGGTAGTGTATTTACCTTCGGCCAGTAAATGCAAGCCATATCTTCCTTTTACCTGGAATGGCTTAATACCAAAAACCTTGTACCATTGCTCCAGATCAATTTCGGTATTCACTTTAGCATAAATGTATGGCGATTTAATCCCCTTTAGTTTCAATACCGAACCAAAGTAGTCCTTGCCAATATTGAAGTAAACCGAATCAATATTAACGTTTAAGCTGTCAGGATTAAGCCCTGGCAAACTGGCGTCCATGTTCAAGTACAGGTTTTTAACCGGTGCGGGGGTACTTTTGTTAACGATAGCACCATCGCGCACTTTCATACTGATGCTCAGGTTAGGCATAATATTTTTTGAGGCGATGTACTTTCCGCTAAGATCAAGCTGGATGATGCCGTTACCACTGATATCCATGTTATCAACATATTTGGCGTATTCATCAGGGATGGCGGTAAAAACATCGCCCAAATCATTCTGATCGCTCCTGATCTTGAAATCCATATCATACCCATCTTTCAGGAACTCAAACCGGCCTTTAAACTTAACCGGGAGCTTATTAATAAGCAGGTCGTTTTTTTGAAATGCGAAAGCCAATGATTTGGTATTAATACTGGTTACCAGATCGGCATTTACTTTTTTCTTAAGTACGTAAGCTTTGTTGCCGTAATAAAAATCAACCGAAGCGGCATCCACGTGGCTATAAAGGTCAAAGATATCTTTGCTTAAGTCACCGCTGCCCTTGTAGTTGAGCTCCCGCGCGTTGATCTGCATGGGCAGCGAGCGGTCGTCATAAACCAGGTGACTTTTATCTATCAGAATCTGCTCAATTCCTAACGAAGCGCTGGCGGTATCCGCTTTATTATCTTGTTTTGGAGGTGATGACTTATAAACGTTATAGTTGGCTTTGCCCGCGCTATCCACCTGTATGTTGATCAGTGCATGATCAAGATAGATCTTGTTCACATTGATCTTGCTTTTGAACACTGAAGAAAGATCAATAGCCAGCGAAATTTCCTTGGCCGAAACCAGCGTATCATTCTGAAAAGGCACGCTGCCATTCAGCACAAAATCATTAAGCGTTAACGTTAGCGACGGGAACTTTTTAAAGAAAGATAAGCGTGTATTTGAAAACGAAAGTTTGCTGTTTACGCTGCCGGCTGCCCATTGTTTTATTTTTTGCGTTACAGTTTCGGGAAAAAGGTAAGGCAACAGGAACATCAACAGCAATAAACTAACAACGGTAATAGCGCTTATCTTAAGCGTTTTAACCAATATTTTTTTCAAGGGGAACGGCATATGAAATTATTATAGCTAACGAAGCATGAAAATAGTCATAAAACCTAATTATTGGATATCAAATTATGATGATTGTAATGTTAGGGGAAAGTAATACGAATGAGGCAGCAATTAAACAGATACTTGTGATAAAAGGACCATAGCTATAAAGCTTAAGTACTTCATAAATCATGTCATTGCGAGGAGCGAAATGGGAATGCGCCTGGGGCGACGTGGCAATCTCGTAGCCATGCAAAACGGCTATGCTTCCGTGCGATTGCTTCGAGCCTCGTATTATAGGTTAACCACCCCTAACTGGTCGAAGTTTAGCGATAGCGTAACTTCGTCCTAAAACAGGTTAAGCTTTCAGCTTAACCTTGCAAAATGCAATTGTATTAAAACCACACAAGGGCGCGGAAGCAGAATGCTTCCATCGTTTTAGGACGAAGTTACGCTATCGCTAAACTTCGACCAGAGCGTATAATAGAAAAAGGGAGCCTGCTGCGCAGGCTCCCTTTTTCTATTAATCAAAATCAGTTGCTTATTTAGCTGCCAATTTATCTCTTAAAGTCTTCATATAATACCCACCAATTACGCTGCGCGCCTGGAAGCCTACCATTTTACCGTTGGTAGTTTCATGCCAGTCGCTTAGTGGTACGCGTGATGATGTTTCGGTAGCGAATTTATAAACCGGCGCAACTAAAGCGCTAAAATCTGCTTTGTTATCCGCCATAGCTGCTGTCCAAAGGATCCAGTCGCTTTTGGTATAGGTTTTACGGCTATCCAATGGTAAACCAAACTCATTTTCGTGTGCCAAATAAAATTTAAGCTCCTTATCATATACTTTTTGAGGGAACAATTTTAAGCCCAATACCTTATCCCAAACCATATTATATTTCTGGCTCCAGGTATCTTTGCTGTCAAACACCAAACCGTAGTGGTCGCCGGCGTCGGCTTTTTCCTGCCATTTTTTAGCCATGTCTTTAGCCATCGCCTTGTATTTTTTAGCAGTAGCTGCGTCGCCCATCATACCGGCCAGTTCGCCGTAAGCATCAATAGCTACAATAGCTTTTACCGACAAGTTGGCATTATGAGCCAGGTGACCGGCAAAGTCATCGGTACACAATTGACTGCCCGGATCAAAACCTGATTTGGCAAGGTATTCCGTCCAGATGGTTAATGTTTTCCAGTGTTTTTTTGCGTAGTTGGCATTGCCTTCAACCTTTGCCAAAGCGGCGTTAAGAATGATCATGTTACCGCTTTCTTCTACCGGCATATCCTCACCGTAAGTTTGGCCATTAGCCAATGGGTAAGTACCCAAATCATGAGATGAGTAAGGTTTGTTCCATTTGCCGCTTTCGCTGAAGTAGAAAATACCGTTCATCATGCCCTTCAACAAATCAGGGTTGTAGATCAGGTACATTGGAGCGGATGGGTACGTAATGTCAACCGTATTGATTGAGCCATTGCTGAAGTTTTCCTTAGATAAGAATAGCAGTTCGCCTTCAGGGCTTTTAACCACGTGGTGCGCGGCAATGCTTTGACGATACGCCATTACGCATAGTTTAGCATATTTTTCGCCTCCGGCTTTAACCGCATCGCCCCAGATCTGAGCATCAGTTTTTGCGCAGGTGCCCATTACTTTAGCATAAGTTTTGGTAGCATCGCTTAATACACCTTCAATAGTAGCGCCCGGGGTGTTTCTCCACCATGGCTTTAAATTGTTTTTAAAGTATTGGATAGCATAGATATCGTCATACCCAACCGAAATAAATTTAGAAACCGGGGCAGCAGTAACTTTACCAAATGGCAACACCGTGCTTAACATGAATTGTTTACCTGTTGCCGTAGCTTCACCTGTTTGTGCTCCCAGGAATGATGATACCGCATCGCCTTCAGGAGTGATGTATTGTTTAGCACCCGCTGTTGACGAAGCTACATAAACATAGCCCCAGTCAATACGTACGTTATCACCTTTTTTCTGCAATACAGGTTGTTCAACAGTACCTGCTTTTAACAACTTAAGCCCGTTCTGGCTGTATTTTGATGCAGTAACTTCTTGTGATGGCGTGTTTACAGCAAGGTTAGTTGAGATCCCCTGGTAAATCTGAACATCATGTGCTTTACCATCAATCGATTTTAGTTGGTAAGTAATGTATGATACCGGGGTGGTAAGCAATTTCAGATCGCTCATAACCAGCGGCGAAGTGAAAGTAAGTTTCAGGTTAACCTCACCTGCTTTAAAGTTATACACTGTTTGGGTAGCGGTAACTTTAACGCTGGTTTGATCTGCCAGTTTAACGGCTTCATCATCCTTACTCAATACTTCCTCGGCCAAACCGGCATCAACAAATGAGCCACCACCTGTGTTTTTACAATGGATAGCCAAAACATTCTCGCCTACTTTTAAATTTGATTTTGCACTGGCAGATAATGCAACAGTTTCAAAATCGCCATTAGCACCACCTTCGGTAGCAATCTGCTGACCATTCAGGTATACTTCGGCTTCATCATCATGATAGATTTTCAGCATCAAACGGCCTTTTGGTAATTCAGCAACATTAAATTTACGACGAACCCAAATGTCTTTGCCTCTCCAGTCGGTGCCTTTGCTTGCGCGCTCGTCGCCAAATGGTGCAGCACCGCTTTTCCAGGCCTGGTCATTGAAGCCCGGTTTTTCCCAGCCTTCTGCCGGAGTAGTTTCGGCCTGGTACTGGCTGGTGTATGATTTTTCGTCGGTAGCAGCCAAAATGGTTTTATAATTAACGGCCGATGCACCCAAAAAACGGTAGTAATTACCATCAACCTTAATAAGGCCCAATAATGACTGGTCTTTTCCTGTCCAGTGTTTGGTGGTTGATTCGTTCAGTTTATCGGTGTTTGACCAAATACTGAAATAAGTGTTGTGCGTGATCAGCGGATAAGATGGCATCTTGTCCTGAGCCAACGCTGTTTGTGCAACAAACGATGCCGCCAGTCCGGAAACAAGGAGGTACGTTTTTTTGAAAATGCGATTCATAAACTACGTTTTACTTTTTGGTTTTAATGTTTATTGTTGGGTTTCTATTATTTACTCTTATTGCCGGGCTTTGGAAAAACCTGGTGCGTATTTGCCCAGACATGCCAAAGGCTATCCAACTGGTGCACCTTTTCCGGGTGTTTTGATTTCAGATCGGTAGTTTCGGTTTTATCCAGCGACAGATCATACAAATGCCAGGTGGTATCATTACTTAGCGATACCAGCTTCCAGTTTCCTGAACGCGCGTACCTCGCGCCAAAGTGTTCGTTAAACAGATCTTCATGACCGGGCGATTGCTTACCTTTAAAGCTTGGCACAAGGCTAATGCCTGTAGTTGGCGGGATATTATGCCCTTTATAGGTTTTAGGATATTGAGCGCCGGCCAGTTCAACAAATGTGCTCATGAAATCCATCACATGGCCTACATGGTCGCTAAAACCACCTTTATTGGCAGTGAGCCCTTTGGGCCAGAAAGCGATCATCGGGGTATGGATGCCGCCCTCGTATGATTCGGCTTTCCAATACTCATAAGGGGTGTTGGCTACGTTTGCCCAACGGGGATCAATGGATGAATAAGTAGTTTCCGGACCCGGCAATGCTTCTTTTTTAGTGGCATAAACTATTTTGCGGCCATCGCGGGTTTCATTCGGGCGGTCAAATCCGGGACCGTAAGCGGCACAATTTTCGGCACTGGCTCCATTATCCGACAGGAAAACAATAAGCGTGTTATCCAGCTGACCGATTTCTTTCAGTGTTTTAATAATACGGCCAATACCCTGATCCATCCTATCTATCATGGCGGCGTGAACAGCCATGGCCATTGCGTCCCATGCTTTATCAGGATTATTTTCCCATTGCAGATCGCCCTTCCATCGGTCGGACAGTTTGGTTTTTGTTGGATCGATGAGGCCAAGCTTTACCATTTTTTTGTACCTCGCTTCGCGGATAGCCTGCCAGCCACCTTTGTACGTGTCTTTATATTTGACAATATCCTCAGGCTTTGCCATCAGCGGCCAGTGCGGCGCGTTTTCGGCAATGTACAAAAAGAACGGCTTTAACGATTTAGCATAGCCCTTGATGTAAGCTACCGCTGTATCGTTAATAGCATCTGTATGATAGTAGTTTTTAGGAACTGTTTTAATAGGCGTTGTACCGCTAACCAAGCTAAACGGATCATAAAAATCAACCACGCCCCAAATGGTACCGAAAAACTTTTCAAACCCACGACTGGTTGGGTACTGGCTGATCGGCGAAAACTCAGGGTAATCTTTATGATGATTTAACCAGGCTAACTGATCCTGGGCGTTAGGCTGGCCATTGGTGTTTGACACATGCCATTTGCCCGACATTGCCGTGTGATAACCGGCAGATTTCAACACTTCGGCAAGGGTTACAGCATTATCGGTGATATGACCAAGATAGCCAGGCTCGTCTTCAGCCTCGGTCATTTTGCCGATGCCTGCCTGCTGATTATATAAACCGGTAAGTAACGAAGCCCTTGTTGGGCAGCAACGTGATGTGTTATAGAACTGCCTGTAGCGGATGCCATTTTGAGCGAGGTAATTGATGTTGGGCGTATTAACCTCACCACCATAGCAGCCCAGATCAGAAAAACCCATATCATCGGCCATGATAACGATAATGTTAGGGCGTTTTTTTGGTGGCTCAGGTTGTTTGACTGCCCTTATTTGCCACGCACCCGAAACAAGGGCTATCGTACCGGTAAAAAACAAACCGGCATATAGTTTATATTTATTCATAGGCGATCATATTACCTGCGCCAGAGCTGGTAAAAATTTATGTTTTCAATAAATGCAGGAAGGTTAAAAATGGCCGGAGCTATTATGCCTGAACATACAGCACAACGAACAGTTTTGCACGTTCCAAATTAAAACAATCCTTTTGCACAAAATGGCTCAATACTTGGTAAAATCGTATCAATCTTGAGACAAAATGCCGATCAGGCTAAAGGAACGGCATTTACACGGTACGACCCGGTAATTTGCATTATTAACTAAGCTATAAGGTACCCCTATTTATTACTGAACATTATACCGATACACCAACCGCCCCAAATTGCCATCCTCATCAATTCCTTCAATAACTACTCGATATGAGCCGGCTCCGTCGGCATTGAAATAATTAAACAACGCCTGGCCATTTTTATCTGTTACCAGCTCCGGTTGCCAATAAATAGTACTCCGCAAATCGGGGCGGTTACCTGCTTGTTCAAGATTTTCATATTTAGGTGAGTAAAATACACGCGCTCTATAAAATCCGGGAACCGAAATTGGTAATATCCCGGTTGATGTGATTTCTTTTTCAGTAAGCCCCCCTTTTGATTTTGAGGTTATCACAATTACTCCATGCCCACCCCGCACTCCATATAATGCGGCATTTGCATTGTAAAAAAACTCTACTGTTTCTACATCCGAGGCACTTATAAAATCAAGCGGGCCTCCGCCCGGTATTCCGCCCGCTGTAATATGACTATCCATTGCCACCCCATCCAAAATTACTAAACCATCAAAATCGCCCTTTAACATTGCGTACGCTCGTCCGCCGTGTACCCTGCTTTCTAACATTTGAGTTAACGAACCAGAAACAGGAAGCTGCCCCAGTTGTATCACCTGATCGGCACTACCCGGCCCCCCTAATGCAGATGAGCGGTATTCATTCTTTTTAACGGCCTTGATCTTCACCTCTTTCAGCATTTTTATTTTGTTATACTTCAAATAATCCTCTTGCCGTAACTTGTTATTTTCAAGGTAGTTCGTCATTGATAAATTAATATCATTGGGTACGACGTTTAAGCCGAATGACGATACTGGCAGTTTTTGATTGTTTTTGTTATAAGTCAATCTTGTTGAGTTATCACCTTTGGCTGTAACAGCCTGTAAAATGAACCTGCCGGTATCGGTAAAGAACAAGTTACTGAATGCAAAATCGCCCCTATCGTCTACTGGTTGACTTAACACCGTTGTTGGTTGCGAAGAGATTAAAGAAACAGTGCCTTCATGCATGGCGCTCCCTCCTGAATGCTTTACATTGCCGCTTATTTCCAAACCCTTTTCAGGTTGGTATGCTATAGCCGGATAAGAGCTGCTTAATAAAGACTTCCATTCAAAACCACGATAACCATTAGTAAGCATTACCAGATCCAGGTTTTTCGTTGTTTCGTCATTCACATTGGTAAAATAATAGTTGGGCTGTTCTACATTTCCCTTCAGATCTGAAGTTAACAACAGATCAGTTAGTATAGTATGTTCGGAATTTTCAACTACCGGAACTTTGCTTTCATCTATAACTGATACCGAAAAATGGCCAACTGACGGATCAGCCGCTCTGTTCTTTACATTCAGGCTGATATCAACCCTTTCCCTTTTCTTATAATCTGTTTTGGGACTGTTAACAGCCAGGCTCAATTGGTCGTAGTTTTGCACAAAAATCAGGCGTTCACAAAGGGGCTCATTAGCAGCAGAAAATAATGTAATGGTAGCTATCCCGGTTTTTAAACGTCGCTTTAAAATATCACGTGTTATTGTCTGACTATCTAACCTGCAGGCAATAGTTGAAGCGGTGCCGCCGGAATAAATGAGCAATGTAAATTCCTGTCCTTTATATTGCTTGTAAAAAGCATCAGCAGCATTGATTTTAACAATAGCACGAGGAATTTCACTATTATCAACAGATAAGCTAATTCCATTATCTATAGGTGTAGGAAGGTTGACAGTGTTTTTTGTTCCGTCGGCATAATTAAGTTCGGCTTTATAGCTTTTACCAGGTTGGGCTTTCAGGTAAAAAGATCCCATCCCCAGGTGCGATGAAGCAAATGTGGCTACCTGATTATTTTCATCATCGGTAATAATCCCGCTGATATTTACACCCGTTCCATTGGCACCAATAGCCTTGAAGGCTATTTTAGATTGAATGCCGGTAATCATATTGCCGCCTTCGGCAAAAAACTGCACATCAATTTTATTGGCGACAACCGGCAACGGCGCTTTAGTAGCGCTTTCGGCTATTTTATTATTGATCGATCCAATTTTAATTTCCCGGTCAAAATAATTGTTACTACCCTGGTTTTGCATCCATTTGGTATACGCCCGGATATGATAATTCCCTTTAGGCAAAGTATCCGGTAGGGCAAAATCCCCCCAGGCCACACCATCAGTTATCTGTAGTTTAACTGACTGATCGATTCTGTTTGCTGTATTGATCAACTCGGCATGCAACACACCGCTTATATCCGATAGTTCGTGGCGGTCGCCCGCGGTTACGTAAGCTTTAAAATAAACAGTATCGCCGGCTGCATAGTAGGGTTTATCAAAATGCAAATAAACTTTTTCGGCAGTATATGAAGCATTGTAATTTCTAAGCTTATTTATAACATCGGTCAATCCTGGTTTTTCACTTGCGGCCTGAGTGTTTAAAGGCTCGTAATCAACAGGCAAAAGTTCGGCTACCCGATTATTGCCCCATGCGCCGCTATATGTTACGCTATTAGGATCAAGCAGGGCCCCATTATCATCAAACAGGGCGTAAGGCAGGTTAAAATTCAAAACCGTTACATCATGGTTAGCGGAACTGTTTATATTATTCATTTGCCCGCGTTTCGTAAAACGATGATCTTCATTATAAGTGATATGGAACGAATCAAAATCACAACCGAGGGCATGTACGCCAATCTGATCGGTTTTAACCATCATTTCATCCTCATTTAAAGGATAGGTCATCAGTATTGGGCGCCCTCTTTTGCTTAATAGTGATTTAGGCAGGTCCCGTCGTTCAGGGTTAGCATACTGCAATACACGAAACCCTTCCTCATCCAAATGTTTAGCCTGCAATGCACGTAAAAAATGCATAGCAGATCCTTTATAAACCTGCAATCTTGCCCTTTGCCAGTCTTTCTGTTGTGATGCCGTACCTTTTAACTCTTCAAACAGCACAGAACCCTCATAGTGCAGTTTCCTGTTTGAAATGTCTTTATCATCATAAATAAAATTTGTGATAAGATACTTTACCCGGTAACCAAGCCCACGATTTTCAACATTCAAAAAATCAACGGAAGATGCCGTTAGTGTCTTCGTGTCATCATCGTAGACAAAATCAAGCATTTCCGGATTCAGAATTTTACATTGATCGGCCAGTTCCGATTTGCCTAAAAACTGCTCTTTAAAAGTTGTTAAATACTGCGCACGATTGGGGTCGGTGTGCTGTTTTACAATTACCTCCTTTAAAGCATAGGTTTTAGGCGACATGATAATATCGGGCAAAGTCACATCGGCACCCGTTACCGTTATGTTTTGCTTATAGGTTTCAAACCCAACAATGGAAACTACCAGCTCATATTTACCATTTTTGGCGTCGGCAAGGGTAAACGTTCCTTCGGGTGTGGTTTTTGCCCCAACAGTTGCATTACTTAAAAATACGCTTGCGTTCGCGATACCTTTTTTATCTGTTGCGTTGACAACCCTGCCTGTTATCCTGGTTTGAGCCAGGCACCAAAAGGGTGAAACCATCAAATAGTACAGAAACAATTTCTTTAACATAATGCAAACGATTTAGGTATGTAATAAAGTAAACAGCTGGCGCCGAAACTTTTAGTCGGTTTATGGTAATAATAAAGTTATTAAATATTATTACTAAAACCAACACAGCATTTTATGCTAACTTTCCGCTCTATCGCAAATGTCAAAATGTATAATTCACTCACCGAAAGATTAAGAAACCAGCATCTTGCTATAGCGGAACTGATAGCTGGTATAAGTAACGATAAACTTGGCGCGCCACCCGCACCCGGTAAATGGAGCGCTTTGGATAATATAGCGCATCTGACCCGCTACCAGAAAATATTTATAGGCAGAATACATCAGATACTTAACGAGGATACCCCCGTATTCGAACGTTATAACGGCGATCTTGATCCCGAGTTCACGCCCTTCAGATCGATGGGACTAACTGAACTACTGGATATTATAAAAGCAGACAGAGCAACAATTTTCGATCTGCTCTCCGGGCTTAACGATGCGGAACTATCGCGCATTGGCGTACACCCAAAATATGGCAGGCTTACCATTTCAAAATGGACCGAGTTTTTTGTACTGCATGAGGCCCATCACCTGTTCACCATTTTTCAACTGGTAAACGGTACCGAATAATTGAGTAAAACAAAAAAAGGCAGCCCAATGGGCTGCCTTTTACATTTATTAAAAGTTTTTACTTACTGTGCTAACTTTACTTCAACACGGCGATTAAGTACACGGCCTTCTTCGGTTGAGTTATCAGCAATTGGTTTGCTTTCGCCCCAACCTTTTACGGTCAGATTATCGCCGTTAACACCGCTGTTAACTAAATATAGTTTTACAGAGTTTGCTCTATCAACAGATAATGACTGATTGTGCTCGGCTGTACCTTCGGCAGAAGCGTTACCATTCAAAATGAATTTAGCCGACGGATCTAATTTCAGTTCCTTAACAATATGATCTAACGTTTGGTAAGAAGCAGTTTTTAACACTGCTGAGTTAAACTCAAACTGGATATTGGTAAAATTATAGTCTGGTTTTTCAGGAGCCGGAGCTGGCGGCGGTGGTGGAGTTTGCACCGGCTTTTGAGCTGGCGGCGGCGTTGCAGGTTGTGCTGGCTGAGCCGGCGGTGGTGTTTGCACCACGGCTTTTTTGGTTTTGCAGGCTTGGGTAGTGATAGCTAAAACAGCTATTGCAAGAGCTAATAAAGGTGTTTTTAGAGTTTTCATATCTAATGATTTGCGTAAACATAAAAAACGTTGGCATAATGTTTATAGTGCCCAACCATAATTTTATGGTTAAATAAAGCTTTTTACGTACAGATGTAGATTATTTAATCAATAGTTATGCCATTTGCCTAATAAAAAGCATCAAACCAAATGTTATCAGTACTATTTCCTCATACAATCAATTTATATTTGCTATAACTTAAAAGCGTAAACAACCTACACCGTGCATCTCATTAAATCAATTACAGATATCATTAATTATCTAAAAAATCAGCTGCATGAAACCGACATTACCCTGTACGCGGGTGCAACAGACCTGGAGATATACGAATTTGAGATCAGCGCAGGTGTAAAGTTACCTGACGATATCCGGCAATTTTACCAGTTCACTAACGGCTTCATGTCGGATGAGGACTTGTTTCGCATTGTCCCGCTTAATGAACTTATTCACAGCAACTCTCTTTATATTGCTGAGTTCCTGATTTACAGTGATCTTTGGGAACTGATCATTAATCCAGCTGAAAATAATTACTACGAAATAACGTGCACTGATAAAGATCAAAACAAATTAGTATTAACCACTTCATTTTTTGAGTTCATCCAGCACTTTTTAATAGGTGGTGTATTTGAAAAGGATGGTTTATATGACTGGACAAATGCAATCGCTGCTAAAAACCGGAAATAATATTAAAATCCCCCTTCAAATCCCCTACACGCTAAAAACACCAACCCAATTCCCGGGCCTATTATTATCTTGGCGCACCATAATAAACCATCGCCATGAAAAAATTATTTGCCGCAATATTAATTACCGTTACAACGCTTTCGCAATTTGCCTTTACTCCCAAACAAGCCGATTCCGATAAATCCCCTGCCGAAAAAATCGCCGAAAAAACCCTCAAAAAACAAATAATGACCGAAGCAGCCTGGGCCATGCAGCAGCAGCCGGTTACGGTTACCTCGTCATCATCGCCCAGAAGCGCCGGCGGTAAGCACGATTTTTTTTCGGAGGCCGATTATTTCTGGCCAGATCCTAAAAATCCTGAAGGGCCATACATCAACCGCGATGGTATGACCAACCCGGATAACTTTGTTGAACACCGCAAAGCCATGATCCGTTTCAGCAAGATCATCGGCGCGCTGGCTTCGGCTTATAAACTAACCGGAGACGAAAAATATGTAAATCAGGCTGTGATCCATCTTAAAGCCTGGTTTATGGATCCCGAAACCATGATGAACCCGAGCCTGTGGTTCGCCCAGGCTGTTAAAGGTCAATTCACCGGTCGCAATTATGGCATTATCGATACCATTCACCTGATGGAAGTTGCGCAGGGTATTATTGTGATGGAGAAAGCTATGGACCCAGCTACCCAATCGGGAGTAAAAAAATGGTTTGCCGACTATACAAACTGGCTCATGACCAGCAAGCCCGGTATGCAGGAAAGGGACGTTAAAAACAACCATGCCACCTGCTGGGCTATGCAGGTAGCCTCGTTTGCAAAACTTTGTCAAAACAATGCAGTGCTCGATTCAGTACGGATACGCTATAAAACTATACTACTGCCACGCCAAATGGGTGCCGATGGCAGCTTTCCTTTAGAGTTAGAGCGTACCAAGCCTTATGGTTACTCCATTTTCAATCTTGATGCCATGACCATGTTATGCCAGATCCTTTCAGGCCCACAGGATAATTTATGGAACTTTGAAACACCTGATGGCAAATCCATTAAAAAAGGGATAGCTTATTTATATCCTTTTGTAGCAGATAAAAGCAAATGGACTTTAAAGCCCGATGTGATGTATTGGGATAACTGGCCGGTTGCGCAGCCATTCCTGTTGTTCGGCGCTAACGCTTACCGTGAAAACGCGTGGTTAACAATCTGGCAAAAACTGGATCATAACCCTCAGGTTGAAGAAGTTATCCGTAATTTACCTATCAGGCACCCGCTTATCTGGTTTTAAACCGGGTAAGCGATTTACCCCAACTACCCATTTTCCCTTACTATAATAGTATATAACTGTGAGTTAAGCGTATCACAAAAATATTTCTTTGCCAAAAAGGAGGATTTTCCCTGTTAAGATTGCACTACAAAAGCACTACTACGCTTGCGATCGAATCGTATTGAGGTTATTATTAGGTATTTATAATTAGATGTTTATATAATTTTACTCATACCAAAACATCTATTACACCTATTAACGCGCCTTTCCTGATATTAGTATATGATATTCATAAGTATCATGAATTTGGTTAACAGGTTTATGTTTTATTGTCCGGCTTATTTATAAACCAAATAATACATCAAAAACCACTTAACAAACTTAACTTATGAGATCAAAATCTAACTCTTACCTCCTTGGCCTGTTCCTGGTCGCGATGGCTGCACTATCATCCTGTAAAAAGGATAATATGGACCAGTTTAAAACCGGTGGCGACGCTAACGCCGATAACAGTAGTAAAACAGTTGCTGTTAACAATGCGGTTCCGGTTGCCTCATTTAAAGTAATTGGTTACCTCCCCAGCTGGCAGGGCGATGTAAACGCGGTACAGTACAGTAAATTAACCCATGTTAACTACGCTTTCCTTACCCCAACAAACACCGGGGGACTAAACCCGCTTGATAACCTTTCAAAATTTACTACCCTGGTATCAAACGCGCATAGTCATAATGTTAAAGTTATTATATCAGTCGGTGGTGGCGGTGGCGGCGATGCCTTCCATCCTATTGTTGCTAATGCCGGGTACCGTACCGCATTTGTTAACAACATGGTTAACTTTTGTAACCAGTACAATGTTGACGGTGTTGATATCGACTGGGAATTCCCATCCGCAGGTACCGAAACAAATAATTTTTACCTGTTACTACAGGAGTTATCAACCGCAATGCACAACGGCGGCAGGGTATGTACCATTGCTTCTATCTCGGTTGGCGCAACTTATGTTACCAACAACATGTTCACCATCCTCGATTGGATCAACATCATGGATTATGATGATAACAACTTCCAACACTCCACTTACCAATCGGCGGTTGATTGTTTAAGCTATTGGGCTGGCCGCGGTTTACCTGTTGCCAAAACTATACTGGGTGTTCCATTTTACGCAAGGGATAACCGGTACGATTACTCGACCATGAATTATGTTGATGTACTGGCCGCAGGCGGTAGCCCTAATTCGGATACCTTCCAAACTTTTGGCTATAACGGCATCCCAACCATTAAAAGCAAAACCACACTGGCGCTTAACCAGGCCGGTGGTATGATGATCTGGGACCTGGGTGGTGATGCCACCGGGGCTAATTCATTGCTTTCGGCCATTAACTCCGTTATTACAGGCGGTACTACCACGCCACCAAATACGCCGCCTATCGGCACGGTAATTTCGCTGAAGGGCTTCAACGGTAAATATGTGAGCGGCGAAAACGGCACCCAGGCCATGACCTGTACCCGAACTACAGCCGGCGACTGGGAACACTTCACGGTGCTTGATGCAGGCAGCGGTAAAATTTATCTGCGCAGCATGGGCAAATATGTATCGTCAGAAAATGGCACACAAGCTATTACGTGTAACCGTACCACACCAAGCGACTGGGAAAAATTTGACTGGATAGTTACCACCGATGGTAAAATTACCCTGCGCGGCAACAATGGCAAGTTTATCTCCAGCGAAAACGGCACCCAGGCCATGACCTGTAATCGGGCCACCGCTTCAGGCTGGGAAGCTTTTGGGCTGAATCAATAGAAACATTTAGAACAGGGACTCGAGCGATTCCCCTCTTGAGAGGGGTGTAGGGGTGTGTTTTATATAAGCGATATGAATGTCGATAAACACAGCCCTGCTACTACTCATTCCATCGCTCCCCCTCTCAAGAGGGGATCAAAAAAACATATCCAATTACCAATAAACCAAATTATGAAAACAACTTTAAACTCCCGCCTGCTATGGTGCATAGCAGTAGTTTTCTTTGCGCTTTCATCGTGTCGTAAGGATAATTTTTCAGCCAATCAGCCCAACGCTCCGGTTGATAATGCGCCTCAAAAATCGGTGGCTGTTGAGGCAGTTCCCGGTTTTAAAGTGGTAGGCTATCTGCCAAGCTGGGCCGGCGCTGTAAGCGCGGTTCAGTTCTCGAAGCTTACCCATATCAATTACGCCTTTGTACCGCCTACTCCGTCGGGTGGCATTGGCGCTGTAGATAACGTATCTAAACTACAAAGCCTGGTATCAACCGGCCATGCCAATAACGTTAAAGTCCTGGTATCGTTTGGCGGCTGGAACAATGGCGATGACAGCGCCTTTGAAACCCTGGCTGCCAACGCAACATCCCGTACCAATTTTGTAAACAACCTTGTCAGCTTTGCCAATCAATACAACCTGGATGGCATCGACATCGACTGGGAATATCCTGATGACGGCGCTTCTGCTAACAACTACGCAGCCTTAATGTCACAGTTAAGCACAGCGCTTCACAACCAGGGTAAGCTGTTAACCGCGGCAGTAATATCCAACGATGGTTCAAGCGTATTGAACAGCGTATTTGGTTATGTAGATTTCCTGAACCTGATGGCTTATGACGGTGATGGCTCAAACCACTCACCATACGCACTGGCGCAAGCATCATTAAACTACTGGATCGGTCGCGGGTTGCCTAAGGCCAAGGCCATTTTAGGGGTTCCGTTTTATGGGAGGGAGCCTTACACTTCTTATGCCGATATCCTTGCGGGCGGCGGCAGCCCTAATTCGGATACCTGGAACGGTATTGGCTACAATGGTATCCCAACCATTAAAAGTAAAACTACCCTGGCCATTAACCAGGGCGGCGGTATCATGATGTGGGAATTATCGCAGGATGTTACAGGCGCAAACTCCCTGCTATCAGCAATCAATTCTGTTATCAATGGCAGCACAACACCGCCATCGTCTCCGCCAATTGGTACCGTTATTTCGCTCAAAGGGTTTAATAACCTATACGTAAGTGGCGAAAACGGCACGCAAGCCATGAACTGCAATCGCACTACCGCGGGCGACTGGGAACATTTCACGGTATTAGATGCAGGCGGAGGTAAAATCTATCTGCGCAGCATGGGCAAATATGTATCGTCAGAAAATGGCACACAAGCCATCACTTGTAATCGTACCACACCAGGCGACTGGGAAAAGTTTGACTGGATAGTTACTACCGATGGTAAAATCACCCTGCGTGGCAACAATGGTAAATTCATCTCCAGCGAAAACGGAACACAAGCCATGACCTGTAACCGGGCCGCTGCTTCAGGTTGGGAAGCTTTTGGCTTAAACCAATAAAGCTATTAACTGCTTATACAAAAAGCCGGGGCTATGATACTGAAATCATAGCCCCGGCTGCTTTTCAAAGGAATAGGTGTTAATGTTTTATTGCGAATCAAGGAAGAATGTCATTTCAATTGAGCCAGACCAGGCATGAGCGCCGGGGCGAAAGAGAAATCTTATACGCCTTGATAAGCACAAATGCAAGGTGTAGAAGATTTCTCCTCTCCCTCACCGCACACTCCCCCCAACCTGTTCGTTCGAAATGACAACAGTATATATTCTTGTTTTCATCAAATTTACTTTACAAACCTCGGCAGCAGATTAGTGGCGGCACCCATCATTTTTATTTTATACCGATAGCCTCCGCCAAAAGCATCTTCCTCTTTCAAAAACTCGTGGTTCTTCTTACTGATCCAGTACGTTTCTGTAAAATGACGGCCATTGTAATCGCTTTCATTGTACAGCTTCCAGCAATCTACTTTATTACCATCTAAAGTTGATATTACCTCGCTGCCGGTTACTTTATAAAACACATAAAGCGGCGCCGGGATTCCGGCCTCGTAAAATGGGATAGCGAAACTTTTGCCTTCGGCCAGCGGTAACATCTCAAAGGTTTCAATGTCTAAATTCCAGTTAAGGTTAGGGAAAGTAAAATCAAGCTTAAAGTTCTTTGCCTCGTTATTGGCAACGGTATCGGCACTTGTAATTTTATCAGGAGCCCAGTTAAAGGCTTTTGTTTTTTTTCCGATAGTTTCTGAATGATAAAGAGGCGAGAAATCGGCAACCTTGTTAATAGAATAAACAGAGCGATACGATGAACTATCATTGCCATACCAGTGCTGGGTTACGGTAAATACTTTTTCGCCGTTAAGGGTTTCAAGGTTTATATCGCGTAGCCAAAGCCAGAATTTAAGACTGTGGCTGTCTTTAGTATTTTGGAAATACACAAGGTATTGCTTTAAGCCCGGTTTAAGCGTTGAGGTAAGCAAGCGCTTATCTTTTACACGGATGGTATCTGTTTGAGCAAATACTTTAGGCGCATGTGATAGCAGCAGCAACAGGCTGATACTAACGGCTATGATCTTTTCGGCCAAATGTTCGGTTTTCATGATAATTTGATGGTTTGATAAGGATAATTTTCTGTTAATAGTTCAAAGCTGCCCCTTATCAACCGGCAAATAAAATCAGTTAAACCACTGCTCCTTTATTTTTAACCCGATATGGTATTTATTCAATAATGTGTCTGTAGCAACGTTTATTGAACTATTAACGTCATTTATTGAATAAATGCAGGCAACGGTTTAAACTCGACATCAACAAACAAAAAGCTTAGTAATTTTAAAAAATGCAACTATTTAAAGCCAGGCCATCCATTAAAAAACTCCAGCTTTTGGTATGGATATCGGTATGCCTGCTCTTGTTTTTTTCTTATTTGCCGATGGATGGCGCAACCCAATCGGCTATGTATGCAAGCGTAACCACCGCTTTTTATGCCATCATTATCTATGGAAACATATCGGTTTTGTACCCCCTGCTTTATCAAAAAGGCAAATATGTTTGGTATGTACTGCTGGTGATCATATTTATAGCTGCAACCGGCACGGTCCGCGGCTATATTACGCTATTACTCTACAACAGCTTCTTTGCAAAAACGCCGGAGCCAGTAAGCATAAAAGCTATTACCAATTATATTTCGGGTGGGGTACTTATTTATATGTTAAGCCTGATATTCCGGATAGCATTAGAATATTTTAAGCTGAAACAACAAACCGAAGAGATCATTATACAAAAAAGCCAGGCCGAACTGAACCTGTTAAAATCGCAGGTACAGCCGCATTTTTTGTTCAACACACTCAACAATATTTATTACGAAGCTTATCGCGAAGCACCCCGGACGGCAGCACTGATAGAGAAGCTTTCGGATATCATGCGCTATTTTGTTGATGAAAGTCCGAAGGATGATGTAACCATTGGCACCGAGGTACAGTTCATTGAAAACTATATCGCGTTAGAAAAAATCAGGATCAGGCATGAAGTGGTGGTATTTTTTGAAAAGAATTTCAACTCCGATCTCCGGATTCCGCCCATGCTGCTGATGACCTTTGTTGAGAATATTTTTAAACACGGCATCGATAAATCGAGCGAGCAAAACCTTATTGGCATATCTTTGATTCAGCAGGATGGTTACCTGTTTTTTAAAACCAATAATACCATTCATGTTCAGACTGCAAGCAAGCGCGCTGCAGGTTTTGGCATTGCCAATTTAACCAAAAGGCTAACCATGTTATATGGCGCAGACTTTGACCTGAAAATTGACAACAGCAACAACACCTTTTCTGCATTTTTAAAGATCCCGGTAGCATGAACTTAAGCTGTATCATCATTGACGACGAACCCAACGCGGTAAACCTGCTTGAAATCCTGGTGCAGCAAAGTACCCAATGGCAGCTTAAGGCCAAATGCTACAACGCGCTTGAGGCATTGGCTTTTTTGAAAAACCACAAGGTCGATTTTATCTTTCTGGATATCAACATGCCACAGCTAACCGGTATGGAACTGGCCGGTCTGCTACCCCCGCAAACCAAAATCGTGTTCACTACCGCTTATTCGGAATACGCTGCCGAGAGCTACACCTATCAAACTATTGATTACCTGCTCAAGCCCATCACCCTAAAACGCTTCCTGGCGGCCATGCAAAAAATTGAAGCCTATTTTGGTAAGATCGATCAAGTAATGCCCCAAGGCCAAACCGCCGACGAAGGCTACTTCTTTGTAAAATCGGGCAAGGTATTACGCCGCATTCTGCTGGATGAGATCCTGTACTTTGAAGGTGAAAAAGAATATGTACGCCTCGTTACCGGACAGGAACAATTGCTGATCTATCGCCGGCTTAAAGATATTGAAGAACAACTTTCGGCTCCATTTGTACGGGTGCACAACTCCTATATTGTAAACACCAAACAACTGGCAAAAATTCAGGACAATCACATCTACATAGCTGATAAGCATATCCCGGTGAGCGAAAAATTTAAAGAAGGGTTTATGGCGATAATTAATAAAAGGATATTTTAGCTTCTGTAAAGCGAACCAGGCTTTACCCTATCTTATGAAATTCAGAAAATTATCCGGCCTGTGCCTTTTGTTATTTATCGTATTTAATAATTCCTCCTTCGCCCAGCAAAAAGCAAGCTTTCTATTAATCGATGAACAATTGTTGACCAAATCACGAGGATTGTTAAAACAAGGCGATAAGGAAGCATCTGCCAAAATCAACGCGATCATTAACCGGGTAGATAGTGCCCTAACCAAAGAGCCGTATTCGGTTACTTTCAACAAAACCAAAACCGCACCGAGCAACGATAAGCACGATTATATAAGCCAGGCACCTTACTGGTGGGCCGATCCCGCAAAACCTAAGGGCCTGCCCTACATCCGTAAAGATGGCGAACGCAATCCCGAAATTTATTTACTGCATGACCGCAGTCAACTTGGTGACATGTGTACCGCCGTTAAGCAGTTGGGCTTAGCGTATTATTATACCGGGAATGAAAAGTACGCGGTAAAAGCTAAAAGTTTATTGCAGACATGGTTTGTTGATTCTGCAACCCGCATGAACCCCAACTTAAATTATGCGCAATATATCCCGGGCCTTAATGACGGTCGGGGCATTGGTATTATTGAAAGCCGGGAGCTTACCGCTATACCCGATGCTATTGCCATGTTAAACGGCAGCAAGGCTATTGATGAGAAATTGATAAATGATATAAAAGACTGGTTTAAAGCTTTTTCCGGTTGGCTGCAAACCAGCCCTAACGGTAATGACGAACGTTCGCAACTCAACAACCATGGCTCATATTATGATGTGCAGCTTATAGATTACTCGCTTTTTACAGGCAATAGTAAAACTGCTGTAGAATTGCTTCAGAGTACCACTATCCCCCGCATTGATAAACAATTCACTCCTGAAGGTGCCCAGCCCCTTGAACTCGCCCGCACCAAATCATGGGATTATGTGAATATGAACCTGTATGCCTGGTGCCAGCTGGCAATTTTAGCAAACCATCTAAATATCGACCTGTGGCATAAGCAAACCGCAGATGGCCGGGGAATGAAAGCGGCTGTAAAATGGCTTATCCCCTATGCGTCCGGCGAAAAAAAATGGGAGAACCAGCAAATAGCATCTTTCGAATATGAGCAGTTGAAATTTATTATGGATAAGGCAAGCGCGCAATATCCTGACTTGAATTTTGATGCTGTATTCAAGAAGTTTCCGAAGGGCGTTGAAGTGGAGTGATAACCTTAGTTGCGGCTTACCTGTTTAGAATGCTTTAGTTTACTCTCAGCACATCGGCTCTGGCCTATTTGTCCCATCATCTTAAAGTCATTTGAAATAAAAACACTATAAGTAAATAAACATTTACTTATAATTGTATAACAATTCAAATTACTCGTGTTATGAGGCCAAAGAATTTAGAGAAGGAACAAGCGATTCGCACCATTGCCCTTGATATTATTGCCAACGAAGGGCTCGAAAACCTGAGTATGCAAAAGCTGGCTAAGGCAGCCAATGTATCGCCTCGCACTATCTATATTAAGTATGAGGATAAGGAAGACCTGCTGATCAAGCTTTTCATCACCGAAGTTTTAGGAGCATACGAAACTGCTATTCTGAAGGGGTTTGATGAAAAAATGGATTTTGAAACCGGTATCAAAAAGCTTTGGCACAATGGCTTTCAGTACTTAAAAAATAACCGCACACACTTCGCCTTAATCCTTTATGGTAAATCTTCGCCTTTGCTTAACAAAGCCTATCAACGGGAAAATATTCAGCAGGGCCAGTTCTTCGCTCCCATCCATCGCTTTATTCAGTCAAATGTTGAGGCAGGAATAATCCGCGGTCTCCCTTTTGACGCACAACGGGCACTGATGTTTTCGCCGTTGCTTGATCTGGTGAACGAGTATTTTGATCATCTCAACAGACCTATACAAATCATTACCGACGAAGTGATAGCGGCCTGTTGTGATGCGGTAATAAAAGGCATGATGAAATAATTAAACAACATGAAAGCAATTAAAAACAAAAATATAGCTATAGTGGGCGGTGGCCCGGGTGGGCTTACCCTCGCACGTATTTTACAAATGAACGGCGCAAATGTAAAAGTTTACGAACGCGATGAGAACCGGGATGTACGTGTACAGGGCGCTACACTTGATTTACATGAAGAATCTGGACTGAAAGCTTTAGAAGTAGCCGGGCTGATGGATGCCTTTAACACCAACTATCGCCCCGGCGCCGATAAACTAAGGGTTGTAGACAAACACGCCAACATTGTGCTTGACGAGCATGGAGCCGACGGCGGCTCGTACAATCGCCCTGAAATTGACCGCGGCCCATTAAGAAAAATCCTGCTCGATTCCCTGCAACCAGATACCGTGGTGTGGGATAGCCAGTTTGTATCACTTGATGAGCAGGACGGTAGGATTAAACTGGAATTTAAAAACGGCTCAACCGCCTGGGCCGATTTGGTGATAGCCGCCGATGGCGCTAATTCAAAGATCCGCCCATACATTACCCCTATTAAACCATTTTATGCTGGGGTGAGTGTGATAGAAGGAGCAGTTTATGACTCAGAAAAGGCAAGCCCCCAAGTTCACGAACTGCTGAACGGCGGTAAAATATTTGCCATGGGCGACGAAAAAACGCTGATAGTAAGTTCTAAAGGTGATGGCAGCCTGGTATTTTATGCAGGTATCAAATCAACAGAAACATGGCTGCAGGATAGCGGGATTGATTTTAAAGATAAAGCATCAGTATTTGCCTGGTTTAAGCAGGAGTTTGCCGGCTGGGATAATATCTGGGATGAATTGTTTGAAAACGCCGAACCCGTATTTATTCCCCGTCCGCAATATTGTATGCCTTTAGACCAAACCTGGGAAGCCCTTAGTAACCTGACCATGCTTGGCGATGCCGCCCACCTGATGCCACCTTACGCAGGTGAGGGCGTTAACATGGCTATGCTCGACGCATTGGAACTGGCCCAACACTTATTAAGTAATGAGTTTGAACATACCCGGAATGCTATAGCCGCCTACGAAAAAGCAATGCGCGCAAGAGCATCCGAAACCGCCGCTATGACGTTGGAACAAACAGATTCATTGCATTCGGCTGATGGGCTAAAGAATTTGGTAGCGATGTTTAATCCTGAAGTATAGCTCAATTAACAACCATACTAACGAGCATCCAAAAAATAACGTCATTGCGAGGTACGAAGCAATCCCAAACTCTACAGGGCGAACCTGCAAATAGGGGACTGCTTCGTTCCTCGCAATGACGCTTTTATAAACTTATCTTTCCTTAGATTATTTTAGAGAATCTACGAAACAGTCAATTCGCCCCGCAAATCAGTTTCCAGCCATTCCCTAACCTGGGCAGGGTTGTCACTTTGACCAAGCAGGTACATCATTTTGGTAACAGCGGCTTCAAAGGTCATGTCGTAGCCGTTGGCAACGCCAATATCTTTCAGGTGCTTGCTGGTTTCGTAACGGCCAAGTTCTACGGTGCCTACCTTACACTGCGAAATATCAAGGATCACCTTACCGCTGTCGATAGCGTTTTTTAGCAAATCTATAAACCAGGCATCGGTAGTGGTATTACCGGCTCCAAAAGTTTCCATTACAATGCCACGCACATCGGCGCTTAATATGTTTTCTACCACCTTAGGGCTTATGCCGGGGTACAGTTTTAACACACCAACATCGCTAACCAGGTTATTGTGGATAATAAGGGCGCTTTCATCTTCAGGCTGCCTGATGTCATTTACGCTGAAACGCAAATGCACGCCAGATTCGGCCAATATTGGATAGTTTGGCGAGCGGAAAGCCTCAAATTTTGATGAGTTATATTTAAAAGCCCTGTTACCGCGGAAAAGTTTATAATCAAAATAGATACAAACCTCCGGCACACGGGCACGATCGTTCTTTTTGGCTTTGGCTATTTCAATAGCCGTCATCAGGTTTTCCTTCGCGTCGGTACGGATAGCGCTGATAGGCAATTGCGAGCCTGTAAAAATAATAGGCTTGCCTAAGTTCTCTAACATAAAACTTAATGCCGAAGCGGTATAAGCCATCGTATCCGAACCGTGCAAAATTACAAAACCATCGTTATCATGGTAGTTAGACTGGATAAGTCCTGCCAATTCGCTCCATATTTCGGGGTTCATATTTGATGAATCGATGATCTCATCAAATGAATGTACTTTAATACGGCAGTTAAGCTTTTCAAGCTCGGGCACATTATCCATTATTTGCTCAAAGTTGATAGGCTTGAGCACCTTAGTAACCGGATCACTCATCATACCGATTGTCCCTCCGGTATAGATGATTAAAATTTGGCTCATTAATTAAGTTTATGCTGTGGTAAAATATTAAACAATTTTAAATTCCGAACACAAGCCTGGAATTTTCGGTAGTGACCTCTGCCACTTTTTCAATGCTTGTGTGGTGAAGCTCGGCTACTTTCTCCGCAATATACACCAGGTACGAGCTTTCATTAGGTTTACCCCTGAACGGAACGGGCGTAAGGTACGGAGAATCTGTTTCTAAAACTATATGTTTTAAGTCAATTTCCTGTATTACTTTGTCAAGTCCCGAGTTCTTGTAAGTTACAACTCCGCCTATCCCAAGGTAAAAATTAAGGTCGATTACTTTTTGCGCCTGTTCAACCGTACCGCCAAAGCAATGGAAAATGCCACGCAGCTTTTCATCCGCTTCCTGTTTCAACACTTCGTATACTTCGTCAAAAGCATCACGGCAATGAATCACTATGGGCAAATCAAGGCTTTTAGCCCAATTGATCTGTTTTACAAAGGCATCTACCTGCTCTTTCAAATGTGTTTTATCCCAATACAGGTCAATCCCAATCTCGCCAATGGCATAGATCTTATTTTGCTGATGGGCATCCATGATGGCCGATAGTTCGTCTTCCCAGGCCTCCTTTACATCACAGGGATGTAAGCCAAGCATAGGGTAACAATATTGAGGATAGTCGTTTACCAAACCATAAACCAGCGGTACAGAAGCGGCATCAACATTGGGTAAAAACAAACGGGTAATGTTATTATCGATACAGCGCTGCATTAATGCCGCGCGTTTTTCAGGAATGGTTTCGTAATATAGATGTGTATGCGTGTCGGTTAAAACCATGCTGCAAAAATAAACCTTGAATACTTAATAACGAATTTATAACCGTAAAGTATAAACCCATTCAACTAAAAATTGCTCCTTATAAACAAAAAACCTCCTGCTTTTAGGGCAAGAGGTTGATTATTATGATCTTTTAATATGATTACTTGGTCTTTTTGGCAGGGTTAACCTTCACCAATTCAATATCAAATAAAAGGGTGCTGCCAGGAGGGATAGCGCCAGAACCTCTATCACCATAGGCAAGACCCGATGGAATAATGAAAGTAGCTTTTGAACCTTCGTTAAGCAAAAGCAAAGCTTCTTCCCAGCCTGGTATTACCCGGCCTTCGCCCAAAACTACACTGATAGGCTCATAAGGACGGCCCGGCTGATCTAAACCGGCAGCTTTGGCATTAGCTTCGATGCTGCTGTCAAATACTTTGCCGTTAAGCAGCTTACCTGTGTAATTAACCAGTACAGTATCTCCGTTTGCCGGTTTGGCTTTATCAGTAGGGCTTGTAATTACATATTGTAAGCCTGATGCTGTGCTTGTGGTTTTAAGACCGTGTGAAGCTACATACGCGTTAGCAGCAGCTACTTCAGCCTGTTTTTGCTTTTCCAAAGCGGCATTTCTTTCGGCCATAGCTTCATTTATCGACTGGATTTTTTCCATTTTAATCACGAAGCTCAGGAAACTGCCTTTAGGGAAAAATGGCGGACGTGCTTCTTCATGACCTTTAAATATCGAATCGGCAGGGATTTTTACCAAAGCGCTGTCTTTGGCAGCCAAAAGCGGGAAAACATCCATCATATCGCCTAAACCGCGCGACGGCTGGATTTGCGCCTGTGCAGGGTGCCCTGCTGCGAGGCTATTATAAAGTACAGAATCTTTATCCGTTTTCTGGATAAAGTTAAAAGTGATCACATCACTGGTTTTAGGTTTTACCCCTGTGTTTGCGGTATAGATCTTGTAAAAAGAGCCTTTAGATGTTTTAAGCATACCAGCAACCTGTGGCGGTGTAACCGTTTTTTTTGCAGGAACAGTTTTTTTAACCGCGCCGCTTTTGGCAGCAGCAGGGCGTCTTTTTACAGCACCGGTTTGCGCATTAGCAGTTAAAGCCGATACGGTTAATAAAGGTGCTATAAAATAAAGAATGTACTTTTTCATAAGCTATAAATAAAAAAGCCTTTCCTGCTGGTGCAGGAAAGGCCTTGTAAAATAGTATAATTATTTTGTTGCCGGAGTTGGCGTTGGCATTTGCATTTGCGGCATAACCGGTTTAGGCGCGTTTGGATTTGGATGAACAATGTTTACCAGTTCAACTTCAAACACAAGCGGCGTATAAGGCTGCATTTGCGGGCTACCCTGGTCACCATACCCTAATGATGAAGGAACAACCAATACAGCTTTAGTGCCTTTGTTAAACAATTGGAAAGCTTCGTCCCAGCCTTTGATCACTTTACCTTCACCTACCGGGATACGGATTGGCTGGTAAGGGTTCATCGGGTTGATCTGCATTTTTTCTTTAACAGCAACTTCTTTAGAGCTGGTTTCTAAAACCTTGCCGGTAACCAGTCTTAAAGTATAGTTAATTACTGCAGTATCACCTACGGCCACGTTTGCACCGGCACCTGGGGTAGTAACAGCATAGTTCAAGCCAGACGCGGTTTTCACAAATTTCAAATCTTTATGAGCATCTAAGTAACCTTGAATTTTTGCAGGCTCTTTACCTTTAAGCGCATCGGTCTGGCCTTTCATGTATTGGGTAACACGGTCACGGAAAACCTGCTCGTTAAGGGCACCTTTAGCAATAACTTTTTCAATTTTGATTGTATAAACCAGGTATTTGCCTTTAAAGCCCGGAGGACGTTGCTGGCCACCTTTAAATACCGAATCGGCAGCGATTTTGAATGTAGCGCTATCGCCTTCACCCAACAATGCCAAACCAGAAACAATATCGCCTTTCATCTGTGATTTAGGCATCAGCGTTGGAATAGGCTGGCCATTATCATAAGAGTTGTTGATAATTGAATCTTTATCAGTTTTAAGGATCATGTTTAGTGTCATAAAGTCACCTTCCTTAACTTTAGGATTGCCTTTTGAAGTGTGGATGTTATAAAGCAAGCCACCATCGCCCTGCTTAAACCCACCGTTGCAACTTGCAAATCCTATAGCCGCAAGTGACAGAAACATCAGTTTTCTTTTCATCATTACTTTTTTACTGTATTAATAGTTTTTTATATTCAGGTAAAATTTGTTTAAACTGTTGGATAACATGCTCGAGGGTATCATCTGAATGACCGCCCGCCGCATTGCGGTGCCCACCGCCGTTAAAGTATTTTTTGCAAATTTCATTAGCTGGAAATTCGCCTTTTGAGCGCAATGAGAGTTTTACCCTATCTGTACGTTCAACTATAAAAGCCGCTAAACGCACACTTGCCATTGATAGCGCATAGTTCACCACACCTTCTGTATCGCCGGTTTCAACATCAAAACGCTGAAGGTCCTGTTTACTTACGGCAATAATAGCGGTGTTAAATTCAGGTAATACCTCCAGGCAATTAGCAAGGCAATGCCCTAAAAAGCGTAACCTGTTTTCAGACGCGCTATTATAAACCAGCTCATGAATGCGCCAGTTAACGGCACCCGCGTCAATCAGGTCGGCAACAATGCGGTGAACCCCGGACGTAGTATTAGGAAGCCTGAACGATGCAGAATCGGTCATGATGCCTGTGTAAAGGCACGTAGCCACATCCTTATTTACAAGCTCTTTATGGTGAAGTTCATTTACGATAAAATCATACACCAGTTGCGCAGTAGCGCAGGCGTTGATATCCCAGTGCCTGAAATCGTCAAAATCGGCCGGTTCCAGGTGGTGGTCGATCATGATCTTATAAGCGCTGCTTTCGGCAACCAGCTCACCCATATCATTGATACGGCTCAGGGCGTTAAAGTCAAGGCAAAATATCAGCTTGGCGTCGGCTATCAGGGCGGCAGCCTCTTCGCGGTGCTCGGTATAGACAATAACGTTCTCGTTACCAGGCAACCAGCTTAAAAAGTCAGGATAATCTGTAGGGGCAATAACCCTGGCATGATGGCCCTGCTGTATTAAATAATTATATAAGCCTAATGACGATCCCATAGCATCACCATCAGGTTTATGATGGGTAGTGATTACTATCTTTTGAGGTTGCGTTAAAAGGTCAGTAAGCGAAGCTAAATCTAACATCAATTCTTAAAAAAAGAGTTGCAAAGCTAAATAAATAAATGAAATACAAACCATCTAATTTAATTCAAAAAGCTTTATGATACAGTTACAAAAGCCTATTTTTGCGGCAAATTTTAAATAACCATGTAAGTGTTGTTTAAAATTAACCCAACAAAGGCATTTAGTCTATTAATAACCAAAAAAAGAAACAATTATTTCAATGAAAACTAACAGAACGTTTACAATGATAAAGCCAGATGCAGTTGCAGACGGCCACATCGGTGCTATTTTAGATATTATTACCAAAAATGGTTTTAAAATTGTAGCCCTTAAATACACTAAACTATCTGCAGAAAAAGCCGGACAGTTTTACGAAGTACATAAAGAGCGTCCTTTTTATGCCGGACTGGTTGAATTTATGTCATCAGGCCCTATCGTAGCGGCTATTCTTGAAAAAGACAACGCTATTACCGAATTCCGTACATTAATTGGTGCTACTAACCCTGCTGATGCTGCTGAAGGTACTATCCGTAACCTGTATGCACGGTCAATTGGTGAAAATGCTGTTCACGGTTCTGACTCTGACGAGAACGCAGACATTGAAGGAAACTTCTTTTTCTCGGCTTTTGAGAGGTTTTAATTAGCCTTATTTCGGGTGCAATCAGGCAATCAGCGGGTTGCGCCCGAAATGTTTACGTTTTTCTTGGAAGTATGGTTACATTTTTTTTAACTTTACACACACTACCTGAACATTATTACATTTAGACGAACCAAGAAATATCGAACAAGATGAAGCCGTTATTCAAATACATATTTTACGTACTGGTGCTGGTACTTTTAGTTATCGGTTCGATACTGCTTTATAAAACTCACCCTGAAGCGCAACTTGCTTTTACAATTCCGGGCTTGTTCATCCTTGCTTACTCAAAGCTTACTGATGATATTAAGCTAAAGCACCACGGTATGGTTAGAGGAAGATAATCTCTTCTACAATAATACTTTTAGCTTCGTTATTTATTTTCTCGATGATCTGACTGCGCATCAGCATCAGTTCGTTTTTTATTACCGACGATTCAATCCTCAGGAATAATTTCTTATCCCGAACAAATAACTCCTTGGTACGATTGGCTACCGATTTACCTACCAGGTCAGGCCAGGCCGTAACAACACCGGTTTCATCAAAACGTCTTTTGATCTTGTACACGTTAAGCATTTGCTCAATAGCCTCTTTCAGTGTTTTGTCGTTAGTTTTACGCATCAATCGCTCCTCCCTTAACTTTAAATAATTTAACGGGTACTCCTATTTTATTAAAAACGCTTTCAACACGCTCAACCCCGGTATCGGTTATAAAAACCTGGCCAAAATCGTTGTTTGATACCATCTGCATCAATTTGGTAACACGCCCGTCATCAAGCTTGTCAAAAATATCATCCAACAAAAGCAAAGGCTTAAAACCTTTTTGCTGATGCAGAAAGCTGTACTGTGCAAGCTTCAGTGCAATTAAAAATGACTTCTGCTGCCCCTGCGATCCAAATTTTTTCATGGCCATGCCGTGAATATTAAACTGCAGATCGTCTTTATGAATACCGGCGGTAGTTCGCTCCAGCGCTTTATCCCTATCAAAGCTTCTCTTTAATAAACTATCAAAACTATCCGTAAGCAATTGCGATTCATAAACCAGTTCGACCCTTTCGGCATTATCGCTCAAAAAATCGTAGTGCTTATTAAATACCGGTACAAAGGTATCCATAAAGGCACGGCGCCTTTCAAAAATACGCATGCCCGAATCTGTTAGCTGCTCATCAATTACTTCAAACAACCCCGCGTCATACCGTCCGGTTTCGTTTACCTGCTTCAGCAGTGCGTTACGATTGGTGAGGATCTTATTATAGGTAATCAGCTCATCCAAATAACGGTTATCCGTTTGCGATATCACATTATCAATAAACTTGCGGCGCTCCTCGCTCCCTTCTGTTATAATACTGGTATCATTTGGCGAGATCATTACCAGCGGCAGCAGCCCAATATGATCGGCCAGGCGCTGATAATCCTTCTTATTGCGCTTAAACTGCTTTTTCTGGTTCCGTTTTACCGAGCAGGCCACAGCTTCGGGCTGATCATTTTTATTAAAAACCCCGGTAACAATAAAGAAATCGGCCCCTTGCTTTATCTGCTGACTATCAATCGGGTTAAAATAGCTTTTACACAACGACAGGTAATGAATAGCATCAAGCAAATTGGTTTTGCCAGCCCCGTTGTTACCCGTAAAAGCATTAACCCCATCGCTGAAAACCAGTTCGGCTTCATCGTAATTTTTAAAATTGATAACTGATAGTTGCTGAAGGTGCATGGGATGGCAAAGTTACGTTTTTTTGGTGAGTGGTTGATGGTTCATAGTTCATAGTCATTAGTAGAATCTACGGGCACAAATCAGCCTCATCAAACACCTGAAAAAACAAACTGCAGCGGCTGTGAACCATGAACTATCAACTATGAACCATCCTCTTTAAAGATTTAATACAAAAGGTATTGCCAGTAAATTTGAAAACCGTATTTTTGCAAACTTAATTTTAGAACAACAATGTCAAAAACCCAGGCGAACACCAAAGTTGCAGCACCAGAAAACAATTTTGGTCAGAGTGGCAATTTTGTACGCGAGAACCAAAAAAGCTTACTGTTTATTGTAGGGGCTATCGTCGCCCTTATTGCTATCTATTTTATTTACATTAAATTATACTTAGGTCCGCGTGAAGTTACTGCCGCTAACCAAATGTATAAAGCACAAGAGTTCTGGCAGCAAAAAAACTGGGACAAAGCCATTAAAGGCGATGCCGGTTTCCCTGGTTTTGAAAAAATCATCAGCGATTACAGCAACACTAAAGCTGCTAACCTGGCTTATTTTTACCTGGGTACAGCGTATTTAAATAAAGGTGATTACCGCAAAGCCGTTGACAACCTGACTAACTATCGCGGTGACGACAACATGATTGCAGCCGAGGCTTTCGGCAGCACAGGTGATGCTTACGTAGAGTTGAAAGACTACGAAAAAGCAGAAACTTATTTCAGCAAAGCGGTTGACAAGGCAAAAAACAAATTCTTATCGCCACTTTACCTTAAAAAGTTAGGTTTAACTTACGAGGCTCAAAAAAACAACAAAGAAGCTGCCGACGCTTATAAAAGGATAAAAAATGAATATCCTGAAAGTGCTGAAGCTCAAAATATCGACGAGTATATAGCACGCGCTGAAGCAAAACAATAATTTATTTCGGATTTGAGAATTTCGATTTCGGATTTATCAGGTAGTTAAATACCTTTAAATCCGGAATCGATTTTTTTTATAAGCACATTTTAATCGTCAATCACAGCGCTTAGCAAATCCGAAATCGAAGCTCCGAAATTCGAAATAAAAATATCCGAAATCAAAATGGCTACACAGCTTAAAAACCTTTCCGACTTTTCAAATACCGAAATACCTTCGGCAGCACCGTATCGCTTTGGCATTGTTGTAGCCGAGTGGAACGCAGAAATTACCAATGCGCTTTACCAGGGCGCATACCAGAGCCTGGTAAATAACGGAGCATTAGCCGAAAACATTTTTTCATACCAGGTACCGGGCAGCTTTGAGCTTACCTCAGGAGCCGACCTGTTATTGCAAAAAGGAAACCTTGACGCGGTAATTTGCCTGGGCTGTGTAATACAGGGCGAAACAAGGCATTTTGATTTTATTTGCGACGCGGTAGCACACGGCGTTAGCAATGTATCTGTAAAATATTCAAAACCTGTTATATTTGGTGTATTAACCACCGACAATCAGCAACAAGCTATTGACCGGGCAGGTGGCAAACATGGCAATAAAGGCGATGAAGCGGCTATCACCGCTATCAAAATGGCTGCACTTGCCGAAACATTAAACAGTTAACACACGTTAAAGCAGTTAATTTAGCTCAACATGAAAAAATTAGTTTACATAGCACTTATAGCTGCGGCAATTGCAACAGTATCATCTTGCTCAAACAAACTGTGCCCAGCTTACGGTTCATATCCTAAAACAGGTCGTTAACAGTTAATTGTCATTTTTAAACCTGTTTAAACACATTGCAGAGTTTTTGTGTTATAATTACGTTATAGCATTTTAACTATTAATAATAATATGAACTGGATTTCGTTGGAGACGGCCGATCAGCTTATGCAGATCAAACAGCAGGAAGGCTATAGCCTTATATTTAAACACAGCACACGCTGTTCCATCAGCATGATGGCAAAAAGGCGATTTGAGCTTGACTGGGATAATCTTCCTGAAAATATGCCCCTCTATTTTTTAGACCTGATCAAACACCGCGACCTGTCAAACCAGGTAGCACAACTGTTTCAGGTACATCATGAATCGCCGCAAGTACTTCTCATCAAAAACGGCGAATGCATTCTTGACCAATCGCACAGCGGTATCTCCGTTGATGAAACTTTAGAAGTATTGAATTAATTTTGTTCATGGATCATGGTTCATGGGTTCATAAAATGTTAGTGTTAGTACGTTACAGCAAATGATCATTTTGCAGTCATTTGCTGCCACTATGAACTATGAACCATTCCCCATCAACTAAATATTTAACTACATTTGCACCATGATTGAATTGCCGGTAGTTCCTGCTGTTAGCCAGCCTGTCCGCAAGCCCGATTGGCTTAGGGTTAAACTTCCTACAGGAAAAGAATATGCTCACGTACGCAGTCTTGTTGATACCCATAAGCTGCACACTATATGCGAAAGTGGTAACTGCCCTAATATGGGCGAGTGCTGGGGAGCCGGCACCGCTACTTTCATGATCCTTGGTAATATTTGTACCCGCTCGTGCTCGTTTTGTGCCGTAGCAACAGGCAGGCCATTGGCTGTTGATGTTGACGAGCCAAACCGTGTAGCTACTTCGGTAAAACTGATGCAGGTGAAACATTGCGTTATTACCTCGGTAGATCGTGACGATTTAAAAGATGGTGGTTCCATTATCTGGGCCGAAACCATTAACGCCATCCGCCGCGAAAGCCCTGAAACTACTTTAGAAACCCTGCTGCCCGATTTTAAAGGCAACTGGGATAACCTTGCCCGCGTTTTGGAAACCAGACCTGAAGTGGTATCTCACAACCTGGAAACTGTGCGACGCCTCACCAAAGAGGTACGCATCCAGGCAAAATACGATCGTAGCCTTGAAGCTTTGAAACATATTTCAGAAGCTGGCCTGCGCACCAAATCGGGCATTATGCTTGGCCTGGGCGAAACTGAAGAAGATGTTCTGGAAGCTATGGACGATTTGCTTGCAGCCGGTGTACACATACTTACACTGGGGCAATACTTACAGCCAACCCGCAACCATCACCCGGTAATTGACTGGATCCACCCAGATCAGTTTGCCCGTTACAAACAATTTGGACTTGACAAGGGTTTTAGATATGTAGAAAGCGGACCACTGGTACGCTCTTCTTATCACGCAGAAAAACATCTGTTTGAAATGTGATAATTCCTTTATATCTTCACCAAGTTGAGTAAAAAACGAAAAATATCGCTGTCGGAAGAAGAACTGGTGTTGTCATTGCAGCACCGGGAGAAAATTGCCGTAGAAGCGCTATATGATATGTATTCGGCCTCGTTATTCGGGGTAATATCACGCATTATAAATGACACCGCTATAGCCGAAGATGTTTTACAGGAAACTTTTGTAAAAATCTGGCATTCCTTTTCAAGCTACAGTACTGAAAAAGGCCGTTTATTTACCTGGATGGTTAATATCGCGCGCAACCTCGCGATCGATAAGATCAGATCGAAAGATTTTAAGAACCAAAACAAAAACCAGGAGATTGAAAATAACGTAACTTTCATTGACGAGCAAAGGAACACAGTTTACAAACCTGAGTTAATGGGCGTTAAGGATTTAGTGCAAACACTAAAACCCGAACAAAAGCTAATTATAGAGCTGGTGTATTTTAAAGGTTATACCCATGTGGAGGCCGCCGAAGAGTTAGGCATGCCACTTGGAACCATTAAAACCCGGTTACGAATGGCTATCCTGGAACTCAGAAAACATTTTAATTGAAAGTGGAAGATTTAAAAGCATATATTGAATCAGGGATACTGGAACTTTACGTTCTGGGGGATGTTACCCCGGCCGAAAGGTTACAAGTTGAAGAGATGGCTTCAAAGCATCCGGCTATTAAGGCTGAGCTGGATGAAATTGAGCGGTCAATAGAATTATATGCTGAAGAAAACGCGATAGAACCATCTGAACAATTACGTAACCGCGTGTTAGGGAGCCTTCTAACAAATTTTGGCGACGATAACAACTTTCCGACGCCAACCCACGTACAACATGAAAATGTTGTAGCCATGCAACCTAACGCCGATAAAGGAACCAACTTTTATAAATACGCATTTGCAGCTTGCCTTGCTTTATTATTAGCAAGCGCCATAGCTTTATATAATCTTTATACCCGCCTTAACGACACCAATACCCAGTTAAGTGCCATGCAGGCGCAAAATCAGCATTTTAGCAATACGGTTAGCGCTAAGGATAGTGAACTGAATCTGTTAAGAGATACATCATACAAACTGATCCACTTAAGAGGTACTGCAAAATCGCCTGAATCAATAATGACTGTAGCCTTTAGCCCATCTAAACAAAAAGTGGTTATTGATATGGAAGGCCTAAAACTGCCCGCAAATGATCAAAATCACCAATACCAACTTTGGGCACTGGTGGGTGGCAAACCGGTTGACCTGGGCGTATTTGATGCTACATCTGATTCAAGCGGCTTCAAGAACATGAAAGCAATAGCCGCAGCCGATGCATTTGCTGTGACACTTGAGCCAAGAGGCGGCAGCGCAAGCCCAACACTATCAGAAATGGTAGTACTCGGCAAATACTAAAGCATAAAAAGGCATCCTCCTGGCCTCCTGTAAAACAAAAAAGCTTACATTTTTTCAGATTTATTCCGAAAACGATGTAAGCTTTTTGTTTTTTATCCGTTAGTAGTTATATTTCGTGTAAACCTAAAGTTCACGGAATAAATTATTTAACATATTTTTAACGAAAACCAAAACCAATTATTAGTTTTTTTGTAACTAATAAGTACGTGTAAGCGTCTTATGATTAGTTAGGACATAAACGAGAGAAAAAACCTAAAATTCCTAACCCACAGATTTGAGTATTTAGTTCTTTATAAGATCAGTTAATAGTTAATTAAAACGGGCGTATAATACTTGCGGCCGTTTTTTTATGCCCTAAATTTTGCCATGGTGATTGGCAATTGTGCAATAAGCTTGCCCGGCAAAACAACATGCATGCGATTGGGCAGCGCCAGTTCGTCACCAGCTTTACCATGAATGTAGGCACCAATAATACACGCTTGTTCCGGAGTATACTTCTGGCCAAGCAACGCGGCAATCACGCCGGTAAGTACATCGCCCATCCCGCCGCTGGCCATCGCGGCATTGCCCGATGAATTGAAATAGGCTGTACCATTAGGTGTAGCCACAATAGTATAATCGTTTTTCAGCAGGATACACAGGTTTAGTTCTTTTGCCTTAACTATTGCTTTCTGTAGCCGCTGCCACCAGTTGGTATGTTCGCCAAATAGCCTGTCAAACTCTTTCATGTGCGGAGTTAAAACGCTCCCCGCGGGCAATTGAGTTAACACCTCCTGGTTTTCTGCAAGCAGGTTCAGGGCGTCAGCGTCAATAACTAATGGCTTTTTATAGTTTTTGATGATGGCTTTCAACAATGCCAGAGCATCAACATCTTTACCTAAACCAGGCCCCACGGCAATTGAACTGAATTTATCCCATTCAATTTCCGGAAGTTCATCGCCGGTCCGCACTATCGCCATTATTTCGGGCTGATAGCTGTTAAGTGCTGTCAAGCCGCTTTCTGGGATACAGGCTGTCGTCAATCCCGCCCCCGCATGTGTCGCTGCTGACGAACTTAACAATGCTGCCCCCATGGTTTTGGCCTGACCTGCTACGATTAGGGCATGGCCGTAAGTACCTTTATTGCTAAAGCGATGACGGGGCTTGAGCATTTGCCTGATATCTTTTTCTTCAATAAACTGGTATGGTGATTTCAAGCTGTGCACAAACCTTTCGTCGATGCCTATATTTACGGCTTCCCAGCAATTGATATAGGGCGCAGACTCAGGCAGCAGGAAATTGATCTTGGGCTGCTGAAAGGTTATCACCAAATCGGCCTTTATGGCAACAGTATCTTTGGGCACCTCCCCTTCGGAAAAAAAGCCTGTAGGTACATCAACCGAAACAATTGTGCGCTCAAGATCATTGATGTAATTAACCAACCGCTCATAATCACCGGAAAGAGGTTTATTCAATCCGCTGCCAAGTAACGCGTCGATTATTACCGGGCTGTTATCAACAGGTATTTTACTACCCTTAGCAAGTTCGGTGATAGTTACGCAGGTTTGCTTTAACCTTTCAAAGTTATGATCAAAATCAGCAGAGGCCTTATCCGAAAAACGGGCTATAATAACATGCAGGTTATTATAATGATGATCGCATAAAATACGCGCTATGGCTAAGCCATCCCCTCCATTATTACCCGTTCCGCAATAAAAAGTTATGGGTTCATTTTTATCGGGGAAACGATTTGCAAACCAACCTACAAAAGCCCTGGAGGCACGTTCCATCAGGTCAACAGATGATATCGGTTCGTGGACAATGGTATAGGCATCGCCCTTGCGAATTTGTTCGGCAATTAATAAAGGAAGCATATATCCTAAAGTAAGGATTTATGAGATTTGTTTGAGGAGAAATTGATGAAACAAAATATTGAGCTATTATCCGAAAACTACCTGTTGAATCTTTGCCACAACCTGCTCAAATATTTCTTTTTTTAAAGATGCGCCGGTTCTGCTTATTACATCCTCCTGATAAAATTGTTGAATCATGTGACAAATTGCATAGCCAACCCTTTCGTTACGGGGTTTATTGATCATATTGGGCTTTACTTCAAATGTAAAATCAGGAAATATATTTTTGGTAGATAATAACACAGCATAAAAGAAGCCTTCAGCTTCGAAAATATCATCGACCGAAACTACCACGGCAGGATGTACCTCTGGTTTATTACCTGTATAAAAAGCAATTTCAACAATATCGCGCTGACTAATCTTCATAAATGCTTGTGAAGATTTTTACGAGTAATTTCAGATTTATGACGAAAATGTCTTTTATAGTCCTCTTCTGTCAATTCATCAAGCTTGGATAAATTGGATTCCCATACCTTAACACCAAGTTTAGCCAGTTGAGCCAATACTTCTTCAGTATTATTATCCGGGATATCTATAGTTAGCGTTGTCATTTTACCAGAAAGTCTTTTAACAAATTTAAGATAATTTTATCAATACTTCCTTTGGACAATTTTCCCCATCTATCAAAACAAAAAGGTGGCCAAAGTTACACTGCTCCCAATAGCCATACGCCATTTAGAAGCAGTGTATTTGGACACCTTCTTTTGTTAGAGATTAAACACCTTGAGGCATTTGCTTCATCGTTTCGGCCAGGTCAAGCTCCAGGCCTTTGGCAACGGCCATACCTAAATTGATATCAGCCCTAAACCAGTGGCAAAGCTGGCGGTTGATGATCATATCTTTTTTAGGCCCTTCAATACCACTCATTGAGTTTACGATGTTGGCGATCAGATCTTTTTTCTGTTGAGCATCCATCAGGCGATAAAGATTGCCTGGCTGGGTATAATGATCGTTTTCGCCTTCCGCATTACGGTCATACCAGTCGCCAACCGGGCTGCCAAAATCCCAGGCTGGCTCTTTATAGCTTTGATCTATTTCGATATCGTCAAAACTATTAGGGAAATAGTTAGGATTTGATCCACCATTACCGTTAACCGCTATCTGGCCGTCGCGCTGGTAATTGCTTACCAGGTAAGGACATTTGTTAACCGGAATCTGTTCATAATTACCACCTAAGCGATAACGATGAGCGTCAGGGTATGAAAGGATCCGCCCCTGCAGCATTTTATCCGGCGAGTAGCCTACGCCATCGATAACGTGCGCCGGTGCAAACGCAGCCTGTTCCACATGGGCAAAATAGTTATCCGGGTTTTCGTTTAATTCCAATACGCCCACGTCAATCAAAGGATAATCTGCGTGTGGCCATACTTTGGTTAAATCAAACGGATTAATATGGTAAGTTTTAGCATCCGCTTCGGGCATCACCTGTATTTTGAGCGTCCATTTAGGGAAGTCGCCATTATCGATAGCTGTTAATAGATCATGCTGTGCAAAATCAGGATTTTTTCCGCGCATTTCACCAGCCTCGGCATCGGTAAAGTTTTTAATGCCCTGCTGCGTTTTAAAGTGAAACTTAACCCAAAATCTTTCATTTTGGGCGTTGATGAACGAGAAGGTGTGACTGCCGAACCCATCCATATGACGGTATCCATAAGGAGTTCCACGATCACTCATCAAAATAGTTACCTGGTGTAAGCTTTCCGGATTCAGCGACCAAAAATCCCAAACCATAGTCGCGCTCTTGCAATTAGTATAAGGATCGCGTTTCTGGGTATGAATAAAATCGCTGAATTTTTTAGGATCTTTTATGAAGAATACCGGGGTGTTGTTACCTACCAGGTCCCAGTTGCCGTCTTCGGTATAAAACTTAATGGCAAAGCCACGTGGGTCACGTTCGGTATCGGCCGAACCTTTTTCGCCACCAACGGTCGAAAAACGCAGAAACAATTTGGTTTGCTTTCCTATAGTATTAAATAGTTTAGCACGGGTGTATTTTGAAATATCGTGTGTAACTGTAAAAGTACCATAGGCCCCGGAACCTTTGGCATGAACTACACGCTCAGGAATCCTTTCGCGGTTGAAGTGCGCCATTTTTTCGTGTAGAATGTAATCCTGTAACAGGATAGGTCCGCGGGGACCGGCTGTCATTGAGTTTTCATCTTCCACATAAGGCCTGCCCGATGCTGTAGTTAGTTTCTTTTTGTTTGTTTCCATATTTAGTTGCGTTTGATAGTCCAAACCTCACGAAAATATTTCAATAGAAAAAATCAATAATTATTATCTTTGCATAGCATTTATCTATATTACATGACTATTACACAACTGGAGTATATTGTGGCGGTTGATACCTACCGAAGCTTTGTTTTGGCCGCCGAAAAATGTTTTGTTACCCAGCCAACGCTGAGTATGCAGGTACAAAAACTGGAAGATACACTTGGTGTCAAGATTTTTGACAGGAGCAAACAACCGGTAGTCCCTACTGAAATAGGCATTGAAATCATTAGCCAGGCACGTGTAATGCTGTCTGAAAGCGAAAAGATCAAAGAGATCATTTCCGACAGACAAAAGGAACTTTCAGGAGAATTAAGAGTTGGCATTATTCCTACCGTATCTCCTTATATCTTACCCAAAATCATTCATGGTTTTATCGAAAAATATCCGCAGGTAAAACTGATTGTGTGGGAACAAACCACCGAGGAAATCATTCAGCAGTTAAAACTGGGTATGTTGGATTGCGGGATCCTCTCCACGCCGCTGCATGAAAGTAACCTTACGGAGATCCCGGTGTTTTATGAAAACTTTGTGGCCTATGTATCCAAAAACAGTAAGCTTTCTAAAAAGAAAAACATCGTTCCGGATGATATAGATATGGAGGAGATCTGGATCTTAAACGAAGGTCATTGCATGCGCGAACAGGTATTGAACATTTGCCAGCGACGTAAATCAACCCGGGGTTTTCAACATTTTGAATACAACACGGGCAGCGTTGAAACCCTTAAACGTATGGTCGACCAAAATAATGGGGCCACCATCCTACCCGAACTGGCCTTGTCCGAACTAAGTGAAAAGCAACTGGATAAAGTGCGCTACTTTAAATCGCCTGAGCCGGCGCGCGAGGTAAGCATTGTGATACAGCGCAATTTTTTAAAACGCCGCATGATTGAAGCTTTAAAAGCTGAGATACTGGAGTTTGTACCTAAACGAATGAAAAGCAAAAAGAAAAAGGAAGTGATGGATATTTAAGGTGTACTCATCATTTCCCAAGACTTACGAAGTTTTAAAAACTTCGTAAGTCTTTTCTTTTTACATCTTTCAAGTCACTAACATCTTGAAAACAAGCGATCTTACAGGGCAAATAACTTATTGTAATCAACTGTATACCAACACATAAAACCACACTATTTAGATTTATTATAAATAATTTGCATTATAACACTTGCATGACTACTTTTGCGCAATTATTTATATTTAGTCTAAATAACAATGAATCAACCCCTACAAGCTTTCAAAAAGCTATTTCCTCTCACAATTTTAGCGCTATTGCTGCTTATTAATACACTCCCTACTCTGGCGCAGCAAGCAAGGGGTACTCTAAAAGGTAAAGTTATTACCATAAAAAACGATCCGGCCGAAAACGTATCGGTAACACTTAAAGGCACCAAGTTTGGCACTATTACCGACGAAAATGGACTCTTCGAAATCAAAGCTCCTGAAGGTAACTACACACTGGTTATATCTGAAGTTGGCGCTAAAGGCCAGGAAAAATCCGTAAGCGTAAAGGCAGGTCAAACAACCAATCTTCAAACCATAACCGTTGATAATACCGTTCATGGCTTACAGGAAGTAAATATCAACGCAAACAAAACCAATAAATTTAAACGCACCCGCAGCGAAGATGTAGCTAAAATGCCATTAGCTAACCTCGAAAATCCGCAGGTTTACAACACAATTAGCAGCCAGTTGATCCAGGAACAACTAATTTTTTCTGTTGATGACGCGCTCAGGAATACCCCGGGTTTACAAAAAATGTGGGATGCAACCGGTCGCGGTGGTGATGGTGGCGCTTATTTCAACAGCCGTGGTTTTATAGTACAAAGCTCTATCCGTAACGGCATTGCCGGTAAGGTTACCAACAGCGTTGATGCAGCAAATATTGAAAGAATTGAGGTGATCAAAGGCCCGTCAGGTACTTTGTTTGGTAATGCATTAACATCATACGGCGGTTTAATCAACCGTGTAACCAAAAAGCCTTATGACACCTTTGGTGGTGAAGTGAGCTTATCGGGCGGCAACTTCGGTTTTTACCGTGGTAGCGCAGATATCAACACTCCTCTTGATAAAGATAAAAAAGTACTATTCCGCTTAAATACCGCGTTTAACCACGACGGCAGTTTCCAGAATAATGGTTTTTCCCGCAACCTGGTTATCGACCCAAGCATCGTTTACAAAGCTAACGACAGGTTAACCATCAGTGCCGATGCAGAACTGTCTTACGGTAAAAACGTAGGCAAAACTATCTACTTTTTCCCTTATGGGCTAACTGTTGAACAAATGGGTTTCAGCAGTCCTGATAAGTCAAATATTGATTACAGGCAAAGCTACCACGGTGACGGCCTTACCCAGATATCACAAAACAAAAACTTCTATGGCGAAGTAAAATACAAGATCTCTGATGCCTGGACCTCACGTACCAACCTGAGCTATACACATAGCTATTCAGATGGCCATGGTCTTTATTATTATCTATTGCCAGGCGATATGATTTCGCGAAACGATCAGGCTACCCGCAACAGCAAGGATGACATGTTCGAGGTTCAACAAAACTTTAACGGCGATTTCAAAATAGGCAAGTTCCGTAACAGATTTGTTGGCGGTCTGGATTTCTTCAGGGAAAATTCGCAGCAGTATTTCTACGGCAGTACACTTGATACCGTATCAGTAACCGGCAACCACAACTACAGCAATTTTAACGGTGCCGCGCTGGACGCCATGTATGCAGCAGGTAACATAGGTTTTACCTATCCGGCCATGTACAAACGTAATACTTATAGTGCTTATATTTCAGATGTATTTAACATTACCGATGAGTTAATGGCATCTGCAGGTTTACGTGTAGACAGGTTTGATAATAAAGGCAATTACGACCCGGTTTCAGAAAAAACTTCCGGCGCTTACAAACAAACCGCGTTCTCTCCAAAATTTGGCCTGGTTTATCAGCCGGTGAAAGACCACGTATCGTTATTTGCCAACTACCAAAACAGCTTTAACAACCAAACCGGTACTACCGAAAACAACAAACCACTTAAACCTGAGCAGGCCAATCAAATTGAAGGTGGTGTAAAGTTGGATCTGTTTGATGGCAAATTAAGCAGTACCGTAAGCTACTATGATATCAAGGTAAAAGATATTGTACGCCCGTCTACCGTAAACCCGGTGCTTTCTGTACAGGATGGCACGCAATTCAGCAAAGGTTTTGAAGCCGAGGTAATCGCAAACCCGCTACCGGGTTTAAACTTAACCGCTGGCTTTACTTACAATAATTCAAAGCTTACCAAAACTGCCGATGCTACGGTTGAAGGTCTGCGTCCGGCAACAGCGGGTTCACCTTACCAGGCTAACTTCTGGGCAAGCTACAAAATTCAACAAGGCGCAGTTAAAGGTTTAGGCTTTGGTATTGGCGGCAATTATGCCAGCGATAACAAAGTTATCAACAGCCGCACCTTAGGCGTATTTACACTGCCATCATATACTATACTGAATGCCTCAGCATTTTACGATACCAACAGGTACAGGTTCGGCGCCAAGATAGATAACTTTAATAACCAGAAATACTGGGTAGGTTACGGCACCGTGAACCCTCAAAAATTAAGAAGCTTTGCACTGAGCGCTACCTATAAATTTTAATGAATGACGCCTTTTAAAAAAGCACTACTATTCATACATCGCTGGCTCGGATTTATATCCGGGCTTGTGGTGTTTATAGTGAGTATCACCGGCTGTATTTTCTGTTTTCAGGACGAAATCCAGGATGCCATACACAGCTACCGTAAGGTTGAGATACAAAACAAGCCATACATAGCGCCATCAATCCTTAAAGCTGAGGCGCTAAAAGGCCGCAAAGGAGCTACCGCCAGTTATGTTTATTATTATGGCATCGGTCGCCCGGCAGGAGTCTTGGTAACCGATAAGAAAGAAGGTCTGCTGTTTGTGTACCAGAACCCTTACACCGGTAAGATCATACATACCGAAAGCCCAACTACAAATTTCTTCATCATTGTTGAATATATCCACTTGTACCTGTTGCTACCAGCCAATATTGGGACTTTAGTGGTAGGCATTTCGGTAATTATTTTTGTAGTGCTGATGATTACCGGTATTGTACTCTGGTGGCCAAAACGCAAAAGCGATCGCAAACGCAGCTTCACTATTAAATGGGGCGGTCGCTGGAGAAGGGTGAATTATGACCTGCATAACGTTTTAGGTTTTTATGCAACAAGTGTGGCTATCATATTAGCCATAACCGGTCTTTCCATATCATTTGACTGGATGCGCGAAGGGATTTACGCAGCCGCTAATCTGGGCAAAGCACATCCCGAAGAAAAGGCAGTTTTCAAGTCGGACTCATTATTGAATGGCAAAATAGATACTACCCAGGTTATCAACAAAGCTTACCTGTCTGCTAAAGCAACTTCACCAAAGGCCGAAATGTTTTTAATTTATGACGATGCAACAAAAGCGGGCGCAATTGGTGTAACCGCGTATGCACAGGCCCTGCACTACTATGAAAGCGATACCTACTCATTCGATAAGTACACCGGAAAGCTGCTGAACCGCACAGCGCACGAGCAAAAAAGTGCCGGCATGAAGATGAATAACATGAACTATGATATTCACGTAGGTCAGATCCTTGGGCTTCCCGGTAAGATCATCGCTTTTTTGGCCAGTCTAATTTGTGCCAGCTTGCCCATTACCGGCTTCATTATCTGGCTGGGCAAACGCAAAAAAACCAAATCAAAAAAGGTTAAATCAGTAGTGCATCGCCGCACTGTAAGGCAGCATTTACCGGCTAAGTAAATAGCCATTCTCTTTTATGTCATTGCGAGCGAAGCGTGGCAACCGCACGGAGGCATATCCGCCTTGTATAGTTCGCGATTGCTTCGTGCCTCGCAATGACATGGTTTTTTAAACCTCCACCACTACCCCACCATCCAACGGATGCCCGGTGCAGGTAAGGATCCATCCTTGCGCAAGATCGGCATCAGTAAGCACATCATTCTTCACCATCTCTACTTTACCGCCGGTGCATTTGACCATACAGGTTGAACATACCCCACCCCGGCAACTATAAGGTAATGGAATGTTGTTTTGCAGTGCAGCCTGCAATATGGATTGGTTTTCACCCACCATAATATCATGCAGTTCGCCCCGGTATTTTATTTTAATGTTTTGTGGCGGGAAGCTGGTGATACCGCTTTTTACAGCCACTGTTTCAAGCACGAAATTTTCCCGGCGGATTTTGGCCTGATCAATCCCCATATACACCAGATCAAAGCGGATCATGCGCATATACGCAAACGGCCCGCACAGGTAAAATTCGGCATCAGCTAAACTAAAACGAAGGTGTTGCTTAACCAGCTTTTCCACCTTATCGGTATTAAGTCGGTTAGCTTCGCTGCTTAGCAAATGAATAATAGTAAGCCTTTGAGGATGGGCTGCCGCCAGTTGATCAAGCTCATCTCTAAATAAAATAGAAGCAGCATTTTGGTTACTGTAGATCAGTACCAACCTGCTTTTACCTTCCCGGCCAAGGATATATTTCAGCTGAGAAAAAACCGGTGTGATACCACTGCCTCCTGCAAATAAAAATATATCTTTTTGTTGTTGGTAATTGGTGATGGTAAAGCGCCCCGCCGGCGCAAGGGCTGTCAGCTCATCCCCTTCTTTTATTTTAGTAAGCATAAACCTGGAGATTTCTCCATTGGTAATGCGCTTTACAGTTATTGTCAGGTAAGCCTCATCAGGCGATGAGCTCAATGAATACGAGCGCCTGATCTCTTGCTGCCTATGGTTAAATATCAGAGTGATAAACTGACCTGCTGTGTACGGGATAGCCTCACCTTTTGTACTGCTTAAATAAAATGTAGCAGTATCAGAAGTTTCCCATTTTACGCGTTCAACTTTAAGTTTTAAAATATCTTCCGTCATCAATTAGTAGCGCTGGTGCTTATCCTCAAGCATTCTGCGGATAACACTGTTCTTTTTGCCGTAAGTATAATAGATAACCAAACCAATTGCAAGCCAGATGATCAAACGCAACCAGGTATCGCCCGGTAAAAATGTCATCATGGCAAAGCAAGTCAATATCCCCAATACAGGCACCAATGGAACAAGCGGCGTTTTAAATGGTCGGTGAATATTGGGCTGTTGTTTACGTAAAATAAGTACACCCGCGCAAACCATTACAAATGCAAGCAGGGTACCAATACTGGTCATTTCGCCGACTACACGTATCGGCACAAAGGCAGCAAATAGGGCAATAAAAGCGCAAAGCATTATATTCGATTTCCAGGGGGTACGAAATTTAGGGTGAATCTCTGAAAATACTTTGGGTAACAATCCATCTTTCGACATAGAGAAAAACACGCGTGATTGTCCCAACAGATCTACCAGGATCACCGAAGTATAACCTATCAATATAGCCAATACAATAGCCTTGCTTAGCCATTGGTAATGTGTTTTTTCGATGGCGATAGCAACGGGAGCGCCTGAACCTATAAACTCTTTATAATTGGCCATCCCCGTCATGACGTGCGCAAACACGATAAATAATACCGTACAAATCAGTAATGAACCAATGATACCAATAGGCATATTACGTTGCGGGTTCTTAGCCTCCTGCGCCGCGGTTGATACGGCATCGAAACCGATAAATACAAAGAATACCAGTCCTGCCCCTCTCAATATACCCGACCAGCCATAATCGCCCCAAACACCGGTATTTTGCGGAATGTATGGATGATAATTCTGCGGGTTAATGAACGACCAGCCCACAGCTATAAACACCAACACCACCCCTACTTTCAGGGTTACTATAATAGCATTAACCAATGCCGAACCTTTGGTACCGCGGATAATGATGCTGGTAACCAGGATCACAATTAAGGCAGCGGGTAAATTAATAATCCCGTTTATAACATCCCCATTAGCAGCCTTGGCCGTTTCAAAAGGCGAAAGTGTCAGTTGCGGCGGCAAATACAGATCAAACCACGATAAAAATTTGGTAAGATATTGCGACCAGCTAATGGCCACCGTTGCCGCCCCCACGGCATATTCAAGTGCAAGGTCCCAGCCTATGATCCAGGCAAAAAGCTCGCCCATGGTGGCGTATGAGTAGGTATAAGCGCTCCCTGCAACAGGAATCATGGCCGAAAACTCGGCATAACAAAGCGCGGCAAATGCACAACCTACAGCGGCTATCAGGAAAGATATAGTTACCGCCGGGCCCGAATGCTGACCAGCTGCTATCCCTGTTAAGGAAAATAAACCTGCCCCTATAATGATGCCTATCCCAATTAAAATCAGGTTAACCGGCCCTAACGAGCGTTTTAATGAATGTTCGCCTTCTTCCTTTGATTCGCGGAGCAGGGTTTCAATGGGCTTTTTGATCATGATATAAAAAAGTCCACAAAGTTAGTAGATTATGGGATTGATAGGGAGATGGGATATAATTAGGAAGTAAAAAATATGCTTCTTCATTCCGTCATTGCGAGGCACGAAGCAATCCCAAATAAGCAGAGCGGCTATGCATGCCTCCCTTTAACATCGGGGATTGCTTCGTGCCTCGCAATGACGGGTGGAGATTAAAACAAAAAAGCGGCAGGACCATCAGATCCTGCCGCTTTAAATTTATGCGCTTAAATAAATTAAGCAGTTGCTTTTGCGTAAAGCTCAGCAACGTGGTTCCAGTTAATTACGTTCCAGATAGCTGCTAAGTAATCCGGACGACGGTTTTGATATTTCAGATAATAAGCGTGCTCCCAAACGTCGATACCTAAGATTGGGGTACCTTTAACCTCAGCGATATCCATTAATGGGTTATCCTGGTTAGGAGTTGAAGTTACAGCTAATTTTTTATCAGCAGTAACAATTAACCAGGCCCAGCCAGAACCGAAACGGGTTGCACCAGCTTCAGATACTTTGGTTTTGAAATCGGCAAATGAACCGAAAGTGCTTTTAATAGCATCGGCTAAAGCACCAGTAGGCTCGCCACCACCGTTTGGTGATAACAAAGTCCAGAACAAAGTGTGGTTGTAATGACCACCGCCATTGTTACGTACGGCAGCAGGGAATTTAGAGATATTTTTGATGATATCGTCGATATTGCTATCGGCTTCCGGTTTACCTTCCAAAGCTTTGTTTAAGTTGGTAACATAAGCCTGGTGATGTTTTCCATGGTGAATTTCCATGGTCAGTTTATCAATGTGCGGTTCCAAAGCATCAGTAGCGTAGGATAACGCCGGTAGTGTAAATGCCATAATTTTAGTTGTTAATTTTAAAGTTTAATGTTTGTTGTGACGTAACAAATATAAGCGTTGACAGAAGTATTTGTTCTAAATAATTGTCATGTTTTGTTTAGTTCATAGTTGATGGTTAATGGTTCATAGCTATTTTCCATTACCATGAACTATGATCCATGAACTATTAACCCTTTTTCCTCTTCCCCTTAAAAAAATCTTTAACCAGCTGGCTGCATTCGGCTTCGCGGATGCCCCCGGTAATTACAGTTTTAGGATGGGTTATTTTTTGATTGATACGACCGAATCCCAATTTGTTATCATACGCCCCAAACACGATCTTGCTTACCTGGAACCAGTATGATGCCCCGGCGCACATAACGCAGGGCTCCATAGTAACATATAAAGTACAGCCCTGTAGATATTTCCCCCCCATTAAATTAGCAGCGGCGGTAAGCGCCTGCATTTCGGCATGGGCCGATACATCATTAAGGCGCTCGGTAAGGTTGTGTCCGCGACCTATAATCCGGCCATTATAAACAACTATTGCACCGATAGGAATCTCATCTTCCTCAAACGCGTAACGGGCTTCTTTTAAAGCCTCGCCCATGAAATATTCGTCGGGCGATATCGAGGCCTCATCCTCAAAACTGATATATCTCATTTAAATAAGTTTGCTGCCATTTGGCACAGGTTTTTCAACAGCGGTTAATACGATATCACCGTTTTCGTCGGCAAAGCCGGTAACCAAAAACTCCGACATAAAATTGGCGATCTGTTTTTTAGGAAAGTTTGTTACACCTACTATCTGCCTGCCAACAAGTTCCTCTTTGGTGTAATGTTTGGTGATCTGCGCGCTCGACCACCGGATGCCGAACTCGCCAAAATCAACCCTTACCTTAAAGGCCGGTTTTCGAGCCTCAGGGAAATCAATTGCCTCCAATACAGTGCCTACGCGGAGTTCTACTTTTTCAAAATCATGCCAGGTGATGGTTTCCATGGTGGCAAAGGTAAAAAATATGCCTGTAGTTATAAACTACAGGCATAGTAGTCCGTAGACAGAGTTACAATCATATATATGTCATTGCGAGGAGGCACGACGAAGCAATCGCATGCTATACAGAGTGGCCATGCTTCCGTGCGGTTGCCACGCTTCGCTCGCAATGACATAATTTATAATTTAAAGACTAACTACTTATTATATTTTATCGCATCGGCCCTGATAGTAGCTTTCTCGTTATTCCCATCAACCTGTAAAATGATAATGCCATCTGCCCCAACTTCACGGGCTTTAATTGACAGGTCGTTTTTGGCTTCGGCCGCATTCGGGGTGTAAGCGATGGCCAGGTGACCTATTACTTTGTAGTCCTTCTTAACATCTTTGGCATCATAAAATACGTCTACTTTTTCTGTTGCCGGGTAAGTGTCGCCAAGATAACTGGTTGTGGCACATGATGTCAGGAACAGGCACAGCAAAACAATGAAATGGTTTAGTCTTAAGTTTTTCATATTGGATAAGTGTTTATCCGTATGAGCGATAAATACGTAAGAAGTTTAACACGATCCTGGTAACAAATTTGTTAACTGTTTAGAAACCCTTCTTTCTCGTTATTCCCGGCTTTCTGCTTTTACGCTCTGCTGGCTCAGCAACACCCTCGGCACCATAGCTACGGGCCATTTTGGCTATGCGTTCTTCCATGGTTTCGGTAGTGAGTTTTTCGCGACCAAGACTGTCAACCATAATTGGGAATGCGAATGGGGTTGGTCGCTCAATAACTTTCAAAATGATATTCTGCGTTTGGATGCGTTGCAGGGCGGCCCTTAGCCTGAACTCTTCCAATTGAAAAGCCAATGCTTCATTATAGGCCTGGCGCACCAGTAAATTATCAGGTTCGTACTCGCTGAAAACCTCAAACAGCAATGAGGTTGATGCCTGTAAATGCTTATTTTTAACCTGCTGACCGGGATAGCCCGTAAATACCAATCCACCAATATGCGCGATATCCCTGAAACGGCGACGGGCCATCTCATTAGCATTTAAACTATGCTGAATATCGTCTATCAGGTTATCCAGCGAAAAAAAGCTTGCATCTTCCAGTGCTTCCTCGATAGGGATATCCTCATCAGCCAGCAATTCAAATCCGTAATCATTCATGGCGATGGAAAAACTGGCAGGTTTTATTTTACTGATGCGATAGGCGAGTAACGATGCCATACCCTCATGAACCAGGCGCCCTTCAAAAGGATAAAATAAAAGATGGTGCCCCTCTTTTGATTTAAACGACTCAATCAAAAACTCGTGACTTTGAGGCAGGTGCGATAACTTTTGCTGCAACTCAAAAAGCGGCTTTAAAGCTTTAACCTCAATATCGCGTTCAACGCCGTGGGCTACCTCATCCAGCTTAAGCCTGAACACTGCTGCCAGTTGTGACGATAAAGGCATTCGTCCACCATTCCAGCTTGGGATGATACCTTTTGTAGAATTTGATTTTTTAACGTAGGCTGTCATCTCTTTTACCCGCACAAACTCCAAACTCCGACCGGCAAACCAAAAAGTATTACCCGGTTTTAGCTTGGATACAAATGATTCTTCAATAGTACCCAGGCTCCCGCCGCTAATCCACTTTACCCTAATGCTTAGTTCACTGGTAATAGTACCGATACTTAAGCGGTGCCGCATGGCCACCCGTCGGCTGTTCACTTTATATACCCCATTTTCAACCTCAACCTTTAAAAATTCATCATATTGCGCAAGCGTTTTGCCGCCGCTGGTGATGAAATCAAGCAACTGGCCAAACTCGTTCCGGCTCAGGTCGGCAAAGGCATAGGTAGTTTTTACCTCTCTAAAAAGTTCTTCGTCCCTGAAACCGTCCGATACAGCAAGCGTAACCATGTACTGGATCAGTACATCCATGGTAAGCAGCATGGGGTCGCGGCTTTCAAAGATCTTTGCCTTAATAGCCTCCTTCAATGCCGCGCCCTCCAACAACTCAAGCGAATGCGTAGGTACAAAATATGCCAGTGAGGTAGCTCCCGGATGATGGCCGCTTCGACCAGCACGCTGCATAAAACGGGCCACACCTTTAGGACTGCCAACCTGCACCACGGTATCTACGGGACGGAAGTCCACTCCCAAATCCAGACTCGAGGTACACACCACCAGCTTCAATGCCTCGGCATGCAGGGCAGCTTCCACCCAGTTGCGTAATTCATTATCCAACGAACCGTGGTGCATAGCCATGATACCGGCGTATTCAGGATAGTTATCTAAAATAGCATGGTACCAGATCTCTGATTGTGAACGGGTATTGGTGAAGATCAGCGTGGTTTTACTTTTTGCCACAATCTCCATCACCTCGGGCAGCAGTTTTAAACCGATATGTCCCGCCCACGAATAGTTTTCGATATTTTGAGGAATGATAGACCGGATATCCAGCTTTTTCTCCAGGTTGGCGCGTACCATTTTTACCTGCTCCTGTGGAAAATCATTACCTAATAAAACTTCCGCAGCTTGTTCAAGGTTGCCGATGGTAGCGGAGATGCCCCATATTTTCAGTTGGCAGTGAGCAGTGGGCAGTGAGCGGTTTTTATTTTCATTCGCATTCCCCCCTGATCCGCCCTTGCTTTCTGCAAACTGCAAACTGTCAACTGCAAACCGGTTATCACTGCCAACTGAAGCGAGGTTTTTTAGCCTGGACAACCCCAGCTCCACCTGTACCCCCCTCTTAGTCCCCAGCAACTCATGCCATTCATCAATAACTACTACTTGTAATTGATTAAATAGCTTAGGATATTCTTTTTGGGCCAGCATCAGGTGCAGGCTTTCGGGAGTGGTAAGCAGAACCTCGGGAAGCTTTTTTTTTAAAGCCTGCTTTTCTGCTGCCGGGGTATCCCCTGTGCGGGTAGCAATGCGCCAGGGCAAACCGATCTCATCGCAGGCTTCCTGCATGGCTTTGCGGATATCATTGGTAAGCGCTCGTAAAGGTGTTATCCAAAGCATCAGCAGACCATTGTTTTGTCTGGTTTTATAGGTCTCAGGATTAGCGTTGATGAAACCGGCTAAAAAAGGCAGAAATAAAGCAAAAGTTTTACCGCTGCCGGTCGGGGCATTCAACAACCCAGAATAGCCTCCGAGATATGCGTCCATCATTTCGGCCTGGAAAGGAAACTGCTCCCAGTTTTTTTCCTTGTACCATTGTTGTATAACCTGCTGGCCTTTGCTTGTCATTATCCCTTTAACAAATTTTTTATTGTTTAGTTATAGCCTGAATAACCGAGCCAACAAAATAACCATTAAATTGGTTATAGTCATATGATCAAAAATAGCTTAATAATAGTTTCCATAGCTATTTGCCTTTTAGCTTGCGGAAACAACAAGAATAAACCGGCTACTATAGCCGATACTAATAAAATACCCAAGGATACCGTAGGCCAGCATCTCGGCGACAAAAACGATACTACAACTCATCATACCATGGCATCGGATACAGGCGCATCTAACACTTCTCAGTCTGATTGGCTGATAACACCCGGCAAAAGTATCGGACATATTGTTTTGAATGATGATGTACAAAATGTAATAAACCAGTTGGGTAAGCCCGACAGTTCTGACGCGGCTATGGGCAGCTCATTATTGGTTTGGTTTGCCGGTCATAATCCTACAAGTAATCACACCGCGGTTTTCACACATCATAACATGGGCGGTAAGGATGAGTCAGTAAGTCATGTGCAAAAGATCCTGGTGACTTCGCCTAAATTTAAAACCGGAGATGGCGTTGGTGTAGGGTCGTCCAAACAAGAAATACAAAAAGCTTATACATTAAAACCAACATCAACCTATAACAAAGCCGGTAGCAAAGTGCAGGTGTATACCGATTTGGCTAAAGGAATATCTTTTGAAATAGATGGCAGTGGTAAATGTGTCGGCGTGGTGGTTCACAAAGCCAATGATACTGCTGTGGCTTATTTGAATATGCATTGAGGTAGTGGCTCAATGTAGAGACGCATAATTGCGTCTCCCGCATGCAAATCTCTATAGACAAACACAGCCGCTTGTCCTAAGGGAAGACGCAATTATGCGTCTCTACAACATAACAAAAGAGGCCTGTCCCAATGGGAAAGGCCTCTTTTACCATATTATCTATTACCTTACTTCTTTTCAGGCATCAATATCAGTTTGATTAAATTTTTGCCGCTCAGGTATTTATTGGCGGCGTCTTTAGTGGTTTGTGGGGTTACCTGTTCAAGGCTGCTCACATGGGCCAGGATCTGATCCGGGTTTTCACCATTTTGTGATGTAGCTGCAAGATATCCGGCCCAGAAAACGTTTTGCTTAAGCTGCTGTTGGGTTGAACGTGCCTCCTCTGCAATAAATTTCTGGATATCTGCCGGCAAAGCACCGTTCTGTTTGATCTTGCCAATTTCTTCCATGGTAGCGTTGATCAGCTTATCCACATTTTCGGGGGCACAACCAAAAGATATGGTAAAAGTATAACGGCCGCCAGGAATTTTACGGTAGCTTGCCCTTACCCCCGGCGCGTAAACACCGCTTTCCTGCTCACGCAAACGCTCAATCAGTTTAATGTTCAGTACTTCTTCCAGCGCGTCAACCTGGATATTGTTGGCGTCGTTGTAATCATAATCGCCGCTGAATACCAGTTGAACCGTGCTTTTATCGCCAACGCCTTTATTTACAGTTTTGGTGATCACGCCAGCCGGGGGCTGGATATTCATATTTTTAAAGGTCTCTTTGCTGTTAGTAGATGGCAGGCCGCCAAGATAATGTTCAAGGTATGGCTTAACTGTTTCCACATCAAAGTTACCAACCAGTGTAAAGGTAAAACCGCTTGCATCGGCAAAACGCTTTTTATAAAAGTCATAAGCCTTATCAAGCGTAGCCGCGTTTAACCGCGGAATAGTAGTAACCATACCTCGGAAGTTGTAATTGCTTAATACAGCCGATACCGTATCCTGGTAAACGCTTCCCGGGTCAAGCCCACGGGTGCTTAATATCGACCTGGTTTGATCAATGTTGGCATCCCAGATATCTTTGTCCTTACGTGGCTGGGTAAAGTAAAGGTATATCAACTGCAGGGCGGTTTCAAAATCGGCAGGTGAAGAGCTTCCCGAAATACCCTGGGCAAATTCACTGATATATGGCGAAATGCTCAGGTTTTTACCGGCCAGCTTTTTATCAAGCATACCTTGGTTAAACTGCGCTATACCGCTGCCGCTGATAATAGACGCGGCAAGATTTGCCGATGTAAATTCGTCATCGCTGGCCAATGATGTACCACCAAGAGCATATCCGTTAATCAGGATCTGATCATTACGGTATTCGGTTGGTTTTAAAATTACTTTCAGACCGTTACCCAGGATAAGGGTAGTTGCGCCTATGGCTTCATCCGTGTCCTGTTTGGCAACTTTGCTGCCTTCAGGTATTTTGGCCAGCAAAGGCTCGCTCGATACGTTGTCAATATACGCAGTAACATTCTGACCGCCTGTGGCAATCCAGTTCAGCAATGTTTTATCATCGGGCAGATTGGCTTTCTCTTTGTCCGGCGCTTGTACTATCACTACGCGATTTTGATCGCTGATAAATTTGCCGGCCATGGCGTTCATATCAGATAAACTAACTTTATAGATATTGCCTATGTAGAAATTGTACTCATAGTCGATACCGGGGATAGCCTCACCGGTTAAAAAGTTGGCCTGGTATTCACGCACAAAATTAACTGATGGCGTTTTATCCCTTTCGCGGTAAGCATTACCAATGCCTACCAGCGCGTCTTGCTTGGCGCGCTCAAGCTCGGTAAGGGTAAAGCCAAATTTGCGGGCCCGTTCTGATTCGGCAACTACGGCTTTAACGGCTTTTTCAAGCTCGCCGGGCTTGGCAACAACCAGTGAAGTATAAGCATCCTGATCGCCTATAAAATTGCCATAGTTGGTACGGCCATATAAAAAAGGCGGATTAGGCTTTTGTAACAACTCATTCAAACGCGCGTTCAGCATCTGGTTAAATAGCTGTACCCTTACCTGCTGCATATAATCGCCGGTAGTTTTGGTAGGCGTACCCGGATGTTTAACAATGATCTGCGCTATGGTATAAGGATTTTCCGGATCTGTTACAATTTTAACCGCGGTACCCGGAGTGGCAGGTACAGTATATTTTGTTCTTGGTTTTTCGGCAGCCGGATTTTTAAGCTGCGAAAAATTTTGCTTGATAAGCGCTTCAACACGTTTAGGATCGAAATCGCCAACAGCGATTACAGCCTGCAAATCGGGGCGGTACCAGTCCTGGTAAAAAGCTTTGATGGTTTCCGGCTTAAAGTTTTTAAGGATATCTTCTTTACCAATAGGCAAGCGGAGCGCATACCTTGAGTTATTAAGCAATACCGGTAATGTTTGCTGCTGCATACGTTCCTGCGCGTTTTTACCACGAAGACGTTCCTCCTCCAAAACAACACCGCGCTCTTTGTCAATTTCTGCCGGATCAAAGCTCACATAACCTGCCCAGTTAGCCAGTATGTTAAACCCTTTTTCAAACACAGCTACGGTATCTGTTGGTAAAGGCAACTGGAATACTGTTTCGTTAAATGAGGTATAGGCATTTAAATCGGCGCCAAATTTCACGCCTGCTTTTTGCAGGTAATCAACCATCTGGTTTTTAGGAAAATCGCGCGTACCATTAAAGGCCATGTGCTCGGTAAAGTGCGCTAAACCCTGCTGATCGTCGTTTTCCAAAACAGAACCCGCTTTGTTAACCAGGTAAAGCTCAGCCCGGCTTTTTGGCTCGGCATTAGCACGGATATAGTAAGTTAAACCATTGGGCAATTTGCCAATGATCACACTTTGATCAACCGGTAAAACATCGCTTTTTGGGGCAATTGCCGGAGCGCCGGGTTTATTTTTTGGAGATGGAACAGGTTTCTTTTTAACCTGGGCAAAGGCACTGCCTGCCGAAAGAGTTAAAGCCAGCAAAGCCAGCGGAACGTATTTGTTCAGGTTCATTATAAAGTTTGAATAATCAGGGTACTAAGATGCAAAACGAAAATCTTAGTTACAAAGTATGGTTCGGGAAATTTAATGTTTTACGGGAATTTTTGAACCCGCTTTCTTAGGTGCAGGAGAAACCTGTTGTTTTACTGTCGGCGGATCTGTTTTTTGAGAAAATTCGTCTTCCATCATCTTTTGAAGCTCATCCTTATGTGCTGCCACGGCTTCCTGACCAACCATCATTGCATTTTGCGTTAAAGCCGGCAATTTCTGACCAACTTTCTGCCCAACCGGCGAATTATAGAAAGTTGTTATTTGTTTCAACTCGTCCTCAGTAAATTCATTAGCATAAATGGCAGCCATCTTATTCTTAAGCGAATCCCAGGTAAAATACTTGTTCATAAATGTATTCATCACCCTTTTAAAGGCAACCTTTTTATCGTCGGGAACCTGGTTGCTTGCAACATCGATCTGGTTGGTAATTATTGTCCCAAATTGTTTATCAATACCAAGCGCAATCAACATTTGCTGTGCTGCCTCCATGCGAGAGGGTGGTAAGGTTTGATCTGTAGTCTGCGCTTTTAAGCTTGACGACGAAAACAGGATTACACCGGCAAACGCGATAAGTTTAAGTTTTAGGTTCATATTTAAATTTTTATAAAAATCTTTTTGAGGTAGAATCCCCACATCACTATCCATAAAATCAATACAGTAAATATAGCGCTTACCAGCGAAGCATTTACCGGCGAAAAATAAGGCGCGAAAAATGTTTGATAAATTGAATGGCCGCCAATTTTAATCATCCCCATATAATGCGGAATAAAACCCGAAAGTACATAAGCCGTAATGGCATTAACACCGAATACCACAAAGGGATAAGTAAATCTTTTATACCCCTGTATGTCTATCAGCCAGTAGCTTAAGGCCAAGCCAATGGTGGCAAGTCCGCCGGTATATAACACAAATGAGCTTGTCCACAGGGCTTTGTTAATGGGGAAAAACAAATCCCAAAACAAGCCGGCAACAACTGCTATTACCCCGTATGCAAACATCCAGTTGGTTTTTACCTGGTCGTCGCGGTCTTTACGTTTAAGCCAGCTGCCAACGCGAATGCCAAACAGGGCTGTAGCTACTGCGGGTATAGTTCCCAGCAAACCTTCCGGGTCCCAGGTATGTGATTCACGCCAGAGATGATCGGGGCTAAATACCAGCCTGTCTATCCAGGCTCCCATATTGGTTTCCGGTTCGAGATTGGCATAACCTACTCCCGGTACCGGGATGCAGGTCATGATAATGAAATAGCCAATAAGGGCACCGGCAAAGATCCAGTCGCGTGTTTTTTGTGATGTTTTGAGATAAAGCACAGTGCTGATAAAGTACACCAAAGCAATACGGGGCAGCACACCCGGCAAGCGCAAATGAGCCAATCCGCCATCGGGATGAAAGATCAATTGGGTTACCCATGGAATGAGTAGCAAAATTACAGTACGGCGCAACGCTTTCAAAATAAGCTTGCTGTGCGATACGGTGGACTTTTTACTTTCCATAGCATATATAACCGATACGCCAACCATAAACAGAAAAAACGGAAAAACCAGATCGGTAGGTGTACAACCATTCCATTTGGAATGCTCAAGCGGAGCGTAGATGTGCCCCCAATCGCCGGGGTCATTAACGAGGATCATCATGGCGATGGTTGCGCCACGAAATACATCAAGAGATAGCAGGCGTTTGGGCTTTTCGGTTATGGTTGAGGTCATATTGGTCTATGATCAGGTTCAAAACTCCCCTCTTGAGAGGGGGCGGGCAGGATGTGTGCTTTGGCAGGGGTGTGTTTCATCGCTTGAAGAGAAACACACCCCTACACCCCTCTCAAGAGGGGAATCGCACAAAGTCAGCGCTTTTATCTATTCCAATGGCCCGCGTTCTTCGCGGGCCATTGATTTATTTCACTAAAACATATATCGCTTAAACGCTTCCATAGCCTCGTATTCGGCAAGGCCAAGACGATCGTAGCGTTGAGCGGTGTCGCGGGTGCGGTCTTCTGCCCTTACCCAGAACTCCCTTGCATCATCACCCGGGAATACAGGCCTGTCTTTTTGCGACTGGTGCTTGAAGATCGCGTTGCGTTTGCGGATTACTTCTTGTGGCGACAATGGTACAGCCATTTCTATCTCGTAGGTTTCAAACTCATGCCATGCGCCACGGTACATCCATAACCAGCAATCTTCTACCCAGGCCTCTTTACCTTTCAGCCTGTCCAATGCCGCCAGGATGATCTTAAAGCATACCAGGTGGGTACCATTAGGATCCGCAAAATCGCCTGCCGCGAAGATCTGTTGTGGTTTCACTTTTTGAAGCAGTTCGATGGTCAGTTGGATATCTTCTTCGCCTACCGAATTCTTCTTGATCTTGCCTGTTTCGTAAAAAGGCAGGGCCATAAAATGGATATGATCGTCCTGCAAACCTGCATATCGTGCGCCTGAGATAGCTTCTGTTTTCCGGATGAAACCTTTTACGTTCCTGATCTCCTGGGTATCGATCTGGTTAGGTTGTTTGGTTGGGAAGAAAGCACGCATATCTTCATATGATTTTTGAAGATGGGCGGTGTCCTCGCCGATGCTGTTGGTAAAGTCAATGGCAAATTCCATATACCTCAATACATCATCGTCCCATACCGCGGTATTACCTGAAGTTTGGTAAGCCACGTGTACATCATGACCCTGATCTACCAAGCGGATAAAGGTACCGCCCATCGAGATCACATCATCATCAGGGTGTGGTGAGAAAATGATTGAGCGTTTTTTAGCAGGTAATGCCCTTTCCGGTCTTTGAGAATCATCAGCATCCGGTTTGCCACCTGGCCAGCCGGTTATGGTATGCTGAATCTGGTTGAAAATATCGATGTTGATATTGTATACCGGTCCCTGTTCTACCGCAAGCTGCGCCATACCGTGGTTGTTATAATCTTCTTCGGTTAGTTTCAGTACTGGTTTGTTGATTTCATTAGCCAGCCAGATCACCGCTTTCTTTTTCAACTGGTTATCCCAGATACAATCTTTTACCAGCCATGGGGTATCAAACCTGGTTAATTCTGATGCAGCTGCCTCATCCAATACAAATTCTACATGTTCTGACAGTTGCAGGTAAGTTGCAGGCACATCACCGGAGATTTCACCTTCTACTGCTTTTTTGATAATTGGTGCTTTCTTCTTGCTCCAGGCCATCAATATGATTTCCCTTGCTTTGAAGATGGTACCGATACCCATCGTGATGGCCTTGGTTGGCACGTTGGCTTTACCACCGAAATCCCTTGAAGCATCACTTCTGGTCAGGTCATCAAGAGTAACCATCCTGGTACCTGAATTAGGTGCAGAACCAGGCTCGTTAAAACCTATGTGACCTGTACGACCGATACCCAGGATCTGGAGATCTAAGCCACCCAACTCTTCAATTTGCTTTTCGTAAGCCAAACAGTAGCCGGCTACCGCGTCTTTGTCCAGTGTGCCATCAGGGATATGCACATTGGCTTTATCTATATCAATATGGCTGAACAGGTTTTCGTACATGAACGTCACATAGCTTTGCGCAGCTGTGGGTTTCATCGGGTAGTACTCATCCAGGTTGAAAGTGATCACATTTTTAAAGCTCAAGCCTGCTTCTTTGTGCAACCTTACCAGTTCGGCGTAAACCCCGATAGGAGTTACACCCGTGGCAAGTCCTAATACCGCTTTTTCGCCTTTGGCTTGTTTTGAGCGGATCAGATCTGCTATCCGGTTCGCCACTGCCACTGAGGCCTCGTGCTGGTTGCCGTACACGCTTACAGGTAACTTCTCGTAACGCGTCTCTTCCAATAAATTTAATCGTGCCATGAATTTTAGGAAATGTATTTGAGGTTAGTTGTTCAAAACAAATATATCAGATATTTACATAGCGCCATTATTATTTTAACTTTTGCAGCTTGTATACAAATTGTAATTTAAGCCTATGATACCCTTGAACCATAACCTGCAACAACTTTTCAACATCGCTCAAAAACCATCAAAAATGGGCATTGGCCTTATGTCGGGTACTTCGTTGGATGGCCTTGATATTGCTTTGTGTCAATTTACAGGGCATGGTTTAAACACCAAATTTGAGTTGCTGCAATTTATCACCATCCCCTACCCTGATGAGTTTAAGCAGGAAGTTCAGCAGGTATTTGCAAAGCGCAGTGCCGATCTTGAAAAAGTTACTTTGCTTAATGCATACATTGGCACCTATCATGCGGAGCTGATACTGCAGGCTCTTGAACGATGGCGTATCGATCCCCAAAATGTTGATTTCATCGCCAGTCACGGCCAAACTATTTATCATGCCCCTGAACGCTTACATCTGCATAAAAACTATCCTAATGCCACCCTGCAAATTGGCGATGGCGATCATATCGCCGTAAAAACAGGGATATTAACCGTCAGCGATTTCAGGCAGAAACATATTGCGGCCGGAGGCGAAGGTGCCCCGTTGGCTTTATACGGCGATGTTTTATTAGGCAATAAAACCGGCGAAAACCGGGTGCTTTTAAACATAGGCGGCATAGCCAACTTAACCTGGCTGCCCGGCGATGGCGATTTTAACCGCGTCCTCTGCACAGACATCGGCCCCGGAAATACGCTTATCGATGCCGTATGTCGAAAGTACTTTGATAAGTCTTATGATGAAGATTCAGCTATAGCTTACAGTGGCAATGTGAATGAAGGGTTGTTAACAGCGCTTCTCGCCCATCCATTTTTTAAAGAGAAAGCGCCTAAAACCACCGGACCAGAATTATTTAATCTTGACATGGTTGCCGAAGCGCAACAGCAATCCGGCAGCGGGCAAATTACCAATGAAGACCTTGTTTGTACCTTAAGCGCTTTCACGGCGGCATCCATAGCAGGTTTTATCGAGAACAATATCTCTGGCGATCATATTCAAATTTTCACCAGCGGCGGTGGCGCAAGAAACCCTTTTGTTATTGGTGAATTAAAAAAACTGTTGCCCAGCGTTTTAATAGAGGATAGCAGTTTGTTAGGTATTAATCCCGATGCTAAAGAAGCTATATTGTTTGCCTTGTTGGGCAACGAAGCTTTATGTGGTGAGCCAATCAGCATCGGGGCCAACCCGGCGGTGTTGATGGGTAAGTTTTGTTTTCCTATTTAAATAAAAAGGAGGCTCCATCCGGAGCCAAAACACAATTTATATTTTGGCTACAAACATGATACTCCTACGGAGTTATAAATATAGGTTTTAGACAACTCCATAGGAGTACAATGTTTATAGCTTGATTAAATCAAAATATTTCGGGCTCCATAGGTGCCTCCTATTTAATTTGATTCAACTATATAATTTAAATCAGGCCTCATCAGCAGGCGGCTCCCAAAGCTCAATGCTATTTCCTTCCGGATCGAGGATATGGACAAATTTGCCGTATTCACTTGCTGCAATTTCATCAAGGATGGTAACTCCATCTTTTTTGAGCTCAGCAACCAATCCCTCCAGGTCTTCAACAATATAGTTTATCATAAACTCTTTGGTTGAAGGGGCAAAATAAGTAGTAGTTTCCGGAAAAGGGTTCCAAACAGTGAGCGCGGTTTGATCGGGGTCATCATCCTTGCGCCATTGAAACATAGTTCCGTAAGCACTGGTTTTAAAGCCAAGCTTTTGGGCATACCATTCATTCAATTGTTTTGGATCTTTACTTTTAAAGAAGATGCCTCCAATACCAGTTACTTTTTTCATGGTGGAAATTTGATTTTTAAGACTTAAATATACCTTTTAAATCAAGCTTAACAATAATTCCTAACCGCTTTTGAAAACATTATTTCAGCGGCCCATCTGCTGTTTCACAAAACGCCTGACACGCTGTAACAGCGTCCCTTTACGATTGGCCAGAAAATGTTTAATAGCCTTATAGGCCTGCTCATTTTCCTGCAGCACATCCGGAAATTGCGTTACCTGTTTGCGCGCCATTTGTACGTGGTACATATCTTCGTTATTGGAATGCACACCGGTACCATCGTGCCCTATATTTTGAATAAGCGACTGCGACGGGTTGAGCGTTAACCCATTCTTTAAAAAGATAGAGGCATACCACCTGATAGCCCAGGAATTATTTTTTCCAGCCTTAAATTGCTCAATCTGTTTCCAGAAATTCATTTTTCCTTCTATCGAAAAGCGGGCTATTTTGAGGTTATCAAACTGATTTATCAGCTTGTCAACATCGGGTTCAAAGTTTTTCCAGGCACGTGCCCAGGTTGCCCAGCCCCAACTGGTGGCTGCGCGGTAAAAGAAAGTTTCGGGCAGGGTTTTATCATGCAGGTTGTACATGTACGCGCCAATGTGCATTACCTGCTCCTGGTTGGCGTATTTAGCTAACGCGTCATTAAAATATTGCAGGGTGTATGGCGATGATAACAGGTCGTCTTCAAACACAATCACCTTACCATACTCATATACCAATTGCGTTACCCCACTAATAATGGACTCGGCCAAACCAAGGTTATGTTCACGCACGATAACCTTTACCGATTTAAATCCGCTCACATCATTTGCCAGTTGCCTCACCTGTTCAACCTTTGGTTTATCGGCATCAGTTTTAGCCGCATCACAAAAAACATACAGGCGCGATTCGTCGGCCAGTAAATTTTGTTGTAAATAACTGATAGTACGGCGGGTATGATCGGGCCGGTTATAAACAAAAAGGGCTATCGGAGCAATATTTTGCATGGTTTGATTTCAGCAGACAGGATATTGAAATTAAATGCCCCGCATATAGCAGGGCATCTAATTGTAAAGACAAAATTATACTATAACCTCGCCATCGCCAACAAATAAAATAATTTGTTTTTAGTCTGCCGATTTTACAGTAAACGTGGTACGGCGGTTAAGCTGCCTGCCCTCGGGATTATCCTTGCCGTTTGGCAATTTATTAGGCGCAATAGGCATTCTTTTTCCATAACCTTTAGCCTTGATGCGTGATGATTTAATCCCCTGCAACAGCAAGTAATCAACACAAGCCTCGGCGCGTGCCTGCGATAATTTCAGGTTCCATGCATCGCCGCCTATCCCGTCGGTATGCGAGCCAAGCTCAATCTTTATTTTAGGGTTATCGTTCATAATAGCTACCAGTTTATCCAGCGTGCTGTATGAATCGGCCCGGAGATGAGCGTTACCAAAATCAAAGTAAATGTTATCAATAACTATCTGCACGTTAACCTTATAGTTCTGCAAACAGATATCGGGGTTAATAAGTGTATCAATACCCGGCCTTACTATTGGTGCAGGTACAACTTTAGTGAAATATCCTTTTTGTGAGATTTCCAATTTATAGCTTGGCAATTTTTCTTTCACCTGGAAAACATAGTCGCCTTTTTCATCGGTAACTTTGGCAACCAGGCCCATTTTCACATTCGGGTCTTTCAAGATCACTCTTGCACCTGCCATACCGGTATTACTACGGCAGTCGATAACCCGGCCACTGATGTATAAGAACTGGTACTGACCGGTGAATAAACTTAAACAACAGTCGGAACCACGGGCCGAACTCAAGTAAAATTTATTCGCATTACTTGGGTCAATGCTGTAATACAGATCATCTTTGGATGAGTTAACCGGGTAACCCAGGTTAACCGGTGCCGACCAATGGCCAAAATCGCCATCGCTGCGGTAAACATCAAAACCGCCCATGCCTATAAAACCGTTCGAGCTAAAGAACAATACCTTATCCGGACCATCATAATATGGTGATTGCTCATCATAAGGCGTATTTACAACATCGCCTAAATTGCTTACTGTTTTTGGCTGCCCGGCATCATCCAGGTTACTTTCCCAGATGTCATCACCACCTTCGCCACCAGGCCTGTCTGACGAGAAGAATAAACGCTTACCATCGGCACTAACAAAAGGATGTTTAGAGTTATAACCTTCGGCGTTAACCGTATTATTTAACCTAACTGGCTGCTGCCATTTGCTGTTTACCAATTGGCTTAAGTAAATAGCAGATACCGTTTTTCCATTCTTTTTATACCAGCGGGTGAGGTACATTTTGGTACCCGTGCCGTCAAGAGCAGGTGTGGCATATTCGATCTGGCCTTCTTTATCAAATACGTTAAAGTTTGTCGCCAGGGCTTTTGTCGAGTCTAAAATAGCCGAGCTATAGATCCTGTTAGTATAAAATTTATCCTTATCAACCATACGTGATGAGGTAAACCAATACCGCCCTAAATTCACGGTAAGTGCGTAATCACCCTGATCTTTATTCAGGAACACCAATGGTGATACGTCAACAGCCCGCGGATGCTCCATTTGCTTCAAGGCGTACTCGCAGGAAGTGATTTCTTTATTAGCCAGCTTGGTATATTTAGGGTCCTGGTTAACACCTGCAAATTGCCTCAACTGCAGCAGGGCCTCATCATATTTACCGTTTGCCTGCAGGCAGATCCCATACCAAAGCGGCGTTAAAGGATATTTTTCAACAGATCCTTCATTACTCATCCTGGTGTACCAGATAGTAGCATCCGTAAAATCTTTATACAAACGATATGATTCGGCCAATTGATAGATGATGTATTGATTGGCTACGTCCTTTTTAGAGCTGCTTTTTGTGTTTGATACTAAAGGCACGCTTTTTTTTGATTCGGCGGAAGTACCATCAATAATGTGCTTGTAATAAAATGCAGCAGTGTAATACTCATGCCTGTTGAAAGCGGTATCGGCCAGGGTCTTGTAATTTTTCGCCTGTCCAAATGAAACTGCCGGAAAAAACGATAGTAAAAAATAAGGTAATAGTTTTTTCATATTATATCCTTGGGCAAATTGGGGCCGGAGAATCAGTATAGCGGCTAAATATGTAACTTATTGACAATTCAAACCCACCACGGCCAGATGTAACTGCGCGAAGGCCTGAAGTATTAAAATCATAGCTGGCACCAATAACCATCTGGCGTATATGGTAGCCTATGTTGGCAATAGCAGCATCCTGTAAGCGTACCATGCCGCCAAGTACAAGCCCGTTATCGTCAGAAAACTTCAGCTCAGAGTATACCCCTCCCGCTTTGATCTCGCCTTTGCCCTGCTTTATATAAACAATGTTAGGGATCAGGTCAAAAAAATCAGAAGCCTTGATGCGGATACCGCCATGTGCTGTAAAGCGCATAGGCAATTTGCTGTTAATGCCGCCTGCAGCAAAAGGATCTGTTACATCATTGATGTGGTTGACACTAACGCCGCCAAAAAAATTGGCTTTGTTCATCGGGTCGGCGTTGTAATAATAGATACCGGCACCCGCATCAAATACCGTTTTTGACGAATAGCCAAAATTTTCATAATTGGGCAATGTTGGATCGTAACCGGTATTGGGATCATACTGATTATCTGACTGAAGCTTATTAGGGTCAAAACTGCGACTGATAACACCAGCCTGCAGTCCAAAGTGCAAACGCTGGTTACCATCACCCGATAATGCTATGCCATAACCAAATGAACCGGAAGCCGTAAAGTAATTGTAACCCGCTGTACCTGCCTTTTGATCAAGCACATTAAAGCCAATACCAACCTTATCATTCGGTTTAAAATCGGCAGATACACCGGCCGTGCGGTAACCGTTGTTGATATTTGTCCACTGATCTCTAAAGTTAGCCGATAAGCGTGTATCGCCATCAAAAACACCGGTAAGTGCCGGGTTTAGCCAAAGCGGATAAGCGTAAAACTGTGAAAAATGCGGATCAACCTGCGCCTTCACTTTTCCTGCAACTGCCAACTGCAGCGCTATGGTAATAATAAGTAGTGCTTTCTTCATCGTAATAGCGTAATTGTTCCCTTTTTAGTCAATTGCGCCCCATTATTCATTGTTGCTTTTAAATAGTATACATACACGCCCACCGGCATCAATGATCCTTTAAAATAACCATCCCATCCTTTATTAACATCGGTTGATGTAAACAGCAACTGGCCCCACTGATCATATACGTAAAATGAAAGTGTGCTGATATTTTTGCCATGTACGTAGATGATATCGTTATTTCCGTCGCCATTGGGGGTAAAATTATTGGCCACGTATATGATATTGTTATTGTCGATAGTGGTAGCCGTAACAGCTGCCGAGGCCTCACTTAGCGTACATGAAGTAGCACCCAAAGCTTTAACCGTAATAGTTACCGGCTGATTAATACCAAGATTACTTATCGTATGCGTTAAACCGCCGCTGCCCGAGCTTGGCGTAGTATAGGTTGAACCATTATCGGTACTTACCTGGTAGCTGGTAGCGCCATTTACCGCTTTCCAGTTAAAAGTTACACTTGATGATGTAACATCACCAACAGTTACCACAGGCGCATCAAGCGGCTTGGTCATTTGTACCTGCACCGGGGTTCTTCCATTGGTATTACATCCGGCAGTATTTGTTGCCTCTACATAGTAAGTTTTTGCTGCGCTCAACATAGCGGTAACGTAGGTATTGCCTTTAGCAAGCAAGGTGCCGCCGGTAGGGGCATCATACCAGGATAAAACTGCTGCCGCATCTGAAGATGAAGCGGATAATGTAGCGGTTGTGCCGGGGCAGATACTGGTACCTGTACTGTTTACCGTAACTACCGGTAAGCCAACCACAGATAAGCTCACAGTACCACGCGACGCAGAAATACAACCTGTTGTATTAACAGCTTCCACATAAAACTTTATTCCTCCCGTTACATTATTAAGGGTATAGCTTGCTCCGGTATGTATAATATTGGGATCGGTTGGGCTGCCATACCAGTTGTAAACAACGCCGCTTTGCGCGTTTTGAACTGTAAGTGTTGCTGCCGAACCTGTACACGCGGTAACTGTGCTTTGAGCAAACGCCGGAACATCAGGCGCAGGAGTAACTGTTACCTGCACGGTTGTTAACTGACTGCTGCAAGTACCGTTTGATGCTTCAACATAATACTTTGTACTTGCAAATAAAACCGGTGTTGTAAACGCTGTGCCCGAACCTACCAATGTATTCTTAGCCGGCGAATCGTACCAGTAATATTTTGCCGCACCCGGTGGCGAGTCTAACGTTACTACAACAGAAGTGCCGTAACAAGTGCTTATAGCTTTGGTTAAAGGAGGTGGTGGCTGAGGAGCCGGAGAAACCTTAAATACAACCACATTACTGATTAAAGATGTTGTACATGCACCGGATGTAACTACCCGGCGATAATAAATATCACCGCTCAATGTTGGCGGGTCGTAGTTTTTGGATGTTGCCCCGGTAATATCGGTAAATGTTATGTTATCTGTTGATGATTGCCACTGATAAGCGTAGGTACCATCACCACCTGCAGCGGTGGTACCGGTAATAGCAGTAGGGTCTCCAGTAGTACAAAACTGGGTAACCGCCGGTGCCGAAATAGTATTATTGGTAACCGCGCTTATAGGCCTTACTGTAACATCATAAAACGAATCATAAGCAATTACGCCGCCGGTAGTAATTTGCCTGCGCAAACTATACACTATACTTGTTGTACCAGTATTGGTAAGTGAAGATGTGATATAATCTTTCAGGGTATTGGTAGATGGCGCGCTAACCCAGCTCCCGCCACGGTTTATTTGCCATAGATAACTATTAGGCGTTGGCGTTTTCACATCACCGTTAAGTACAGCCGCTGCAGCAGAACAAATGGTTATGGCCTGCAATGGGGCTGGGGCTAAATTATCAGAGGTCAGTCGCGAATTCGCAATCCGCCCCTCTTTATTGATTGTCGACCCAGGAGCGGATACCCGGCTAAAACCAACTAAGGGGAAAAAGAAAAGGCAAAACATTGCCCTTAAAAAAGGTTTACACAAGCGAAGAGGCATTAGGGTGCATAGCTTAAATTAACGGATAATGATAATAATTATCCTTCACATTATTAAATTTTCAAAATATTTTAACCTGTAACAAAAACATTTTAAAGCCAGTCAAAAATGATTTAACTCAATCAGGGGACAATAAAATATTAAATTGTTAATCCAGGCTTCGTAAATACCGGTAAAGCACAACGGCATTTTAGTCTCTTTTACGGGATTGTTAATTATAATGTTCAATTTATCAAAAACTTTTAAACAGTATAAGAGGAAGAAGCTGGTTGGAAGCCTGCGTAATGCCTGTTTTTCATTAGCCGGCAAATGCCATCTGGCCAATGAAGCAAACGGCGTAGCTTTAATATAAGGGGATACAAATAAGGTTTGTGCAAAAGTTTTGCTCATGTAATTTATTGCGATAGGTTAGGTTATTTAGTACTCAACGCGTCCTGATCATACTTTTTTCAGTACGCGATCAAATATAACATTAATATCTTCTGAAATTTTTAAAACATAGGCAAAAAATACATACACCACACCAACTATTGCCGAGCGGTAAACCATATCTAAAACCACATTTTTTAACTGCGGAAGATAGAGCCCTATCAGCAGGCAAACCGTAAAGATCATTAAGATATATAGGTGCGCTTTTGCAAAGGGCTGCAGATTGAACTTGATTTTAATAAACAGCCAATATGCAAAATTTAGTACAAACATGGTAAGCAGGTAAGATACGGCTGCCCCCATCATCCCCATACGTGGTATCAGGATCCAGTTTGATACCACGCAAAGCACTACTGCCGAAACAATAAAAACAGTAGTAAGGCGGTAATATTTGGATACATTCATGATGTAACCGTTTAGGCCACCTGTCATATCAACCAAAAACGCCACACCAACAACAATAAACACGTTGAAATAAGGAGCATAATCATGTTTATGCAATAGCATTACTATAAACTGCCTGTTGATAACTAAGCCTATAAACAGCAGGCAGCCAATAAGCATCTGCACTACTGAAGTTTTGTAATAGATTTTACCAATTTTGGCAATGTCATTGGTAACCCACGATTGCGCTATGATCTGCAACGAAGTACGGCTCAGCGCCTTTGCCGGTAAACTGATAACTACGGCAATAGCGAAAAAGGTACCATAAATCCCCACATAACTGAACGACTCTTTCGTGAGCATGCTCAGCATAATGGTATCAAGGTTCTGGATCATTACAAATGAGCTGCCGCTTAATACCGTAAAGATGCCATAGCTTAGAAATGTCTTTCGCTCGCCCAATAACTGCGCGCCAACGGCCGAAAACTTAAAGTGGCTGCCTTTGGCGATATAAACAAGCAATACCACTACTGCTACCAGGTTGGCAATAATGTAGATCTGCAAGAAAACATGATAATCAATCAGCTTAACGGCTATTAATAAGATAGCGACAGTTGTAAACAAGCGCAACCCAACCTCACGCAAAAAAGAGGATAGTACATTTTTAAATACCGTAAGCGCCATGTTTTCAAGCACAGAGAACACCAGCACCAAAAACGATAAGGGAATGAGATAGTAAAAATATTTAATGAGCAGCGAGGCGCCATCCTTATCTTTATAATTGCTGATAATTAAATCTTTAAAAACTACAAAAAATACGGTAAAGGCCACAAAACCAATCAGGCACCAAACAGCTACAAAAGACGCGAAACCGCCATGCTTTTTATCATCACTGCGATAGTATGGGAAATATTTAAGGATGATATTACCTATACCCAATCCTGCAAACTGGGCATAAAGCAATGATATGGTTCCCATTAAAATAAAGAAACCGATCTCTTCTGTAGTAAGGATCCGCTGAAAAAGAATAGTAAGATTTAGGAAACCCAACGCAACCCCAGCATAAAGTATGAGGCTGTTGAAAAATCCCTGTTTCTGTAATAGGTTCATTTAGTTCGCTTTACTATTGATGCTGTTCTGAACAATGTTATCAAGCAAAGCCATACGCAGGTTAATATCGTAATTATCAATCATGTGGTTGCGTGCAGCTTTACCCATTTGCACGGCCAGTTCAACAGATTCTGCCAGGGTTATCATTCGTTCGGCCATTCCGGTTATATCATACTCGTCAACCAGGAAACCTGTTTTGCCGTCAACAACAGCTTCCTTAATTCCTGAATGCCGGGTTGAAATCACAGGAAGCCCCGATGATGATGCTTCCAATACAGTAACCGGAGTTCCTTCTTTATCGCCGTTAGCAGCAGTAACCGAGTGTTGTACAAATGCCCGCATGCGTTTCATCAATTCCCTGATCTCTTCCGGCTTCAATACCCCGGTAAGTGTAATCTGCTCATTAAGTCCAAGTTCCGCAATCAGCGCCTTTGTTTCATCAAACAGCGGACCACCGCCGGCCATCCAAAGTCTGGCATCCGGATGTTGTTCGAGTACAATCTTAAATGCCTTCACTAATGATTGCGGAGATTTCTTCTCTACAAAACGCCCTACAAATAAAAAATCTTTGGCCGAGGCCGATATATCAAGCAAAGGGAAAGCGGCTGTGTCGACGCCACATGAAGCTGTATACACTTTATCGGCAGGGGCTCCCATTTCTTTCAGCGTGGCTGCCATATCAACCGACACAGCGATAAAAGCGCTCGCGTACCTGAAAGCCTGCTGATAAAGTTCAGCATAAGCGGCAACGGTATCACGATGATAAACATCGGCCCCATGAAAATGGATAATGAGCGGAACGCCGGCCATTTTGCAAGCTTCTGTAACCGATGCGCCAACCATACCATACTCGGCAAAAACAGCGTCTATTTTATTTGCTTTGAGATATTTATACAGGGCACGGGTACGTACCCCAATATTTTTCTTTTTAAAAATCCGCTTTTGGATCAGATAACTCAGCAGACCCAGTTTTGAACGGATCAGTGTTTTTCCCTCATGGTCATACAAAGGGAAGGCACCGCCGTACAGCACTTTTTTATTACCGGCCAGGCCATCAATATGCGCCTGAATGAAGGTTTCGGAAAAAGCGGACTTATTGGGCTTTATGATACATAAGTTATATGACCCGCTCATATCAACCTAACTTTTTGCGCACATAATACCGGCGGAAGAAGCTGCCTAATTTATAAACAGCCTTATTAAAGATCCTCCTGCTACGTTGAGATGCGGTTACCGGTTTCGGATGAAAAAACGCAGCCTCGAAATCGTCATTTTTTTCCAATACGATGTGCGCGTAGTCGCCTACGTTCCACACGTTTTTAAGTTCGTAAAAAATCACTTCGGTGCCTGTATCTGCAGCCAGCTTGCCAATAACATCAAAAGAGATATGCTCATCAACCGGCTGCATGGTTTCCGGCTTATTCACCAACGACCATTTTAAGTTTGCTGGCGTAGGCACAGTTAAAACAATACGGCCCTTGTTCCGCAAAATTTTAGCAAGCCCGGCATGAACGGCCGGCCTGTCGGTAACGGCAATGTGCTCATACACATCCATGAAAATGATCAGGTCGAACTGCTCATTAAAAGTGTCAGTGGTAAGGATGCTTTCCTTAAAATTTAGTTTGCTGTCGCCAAAAAGCTTTTGCGCAATCTGGATAGACATGGTGCTGATATCAATACCTGTAATAACGGCATTAGGCCAGTATTTACGCATCCGCGAACAAATATTGCCCATACCACAACCTACCTCTAAAACTCGGGCCGGGCTTGATGGCGTAAAACGCTTAATGGTATCCCACCCAAACTCAATACGGGGGTTAACTACAATATAATCATTAAGCTTGTTTTTAACGTGCTCATCATAATAAGACACTACATTTTCGCGGTTCGGAGTTTCAATCATTACAGATACAGAGTATATAAAGCTATGCTTTGCAGGTACAAAGTTAATAAATAATATTAAAGGGGCTTTTGGGCAACAATAACATAGATAGCGCCATCGCGGTCGCGCTGGGCCTGTGTATTTATTTTGTTAAATAAGCCAATCATAGCCTGCATTACCAAAGCAAAAGGAGGAATCAAAAATTTGGGCAACTTAACAGCAATACCATCCTGAAAGAGCTGCAAGCCACTTGCCGCCAAACCCATGATGCCATAAAAAGAGTTGATCTTAAACCCTTCGGCTTCGATGGTTTTACGCAGACCGGCGCTTGTCCATCGCCAGTAATCATTAGGCGTTGGATGATAAAACCAGTAACCATGTGTGGTAATAATAGCCGAACCTCCGGGTTTCAAAATACGCATAGCCTCCTGTAAATAACCTGATGGGGTATCTACATGCTCCAGCACCTGGTTACTAAGTACAATGTCGCAGTAATTATCGGGCAGGGTAGTTTTGCTGTCGAAGCCGATATGATGCTCAGCCTTGGGGTTCATTTCCAGGTCGATACCCAGGTATTTGCCTACTATCGGATCAATCAGTTCACGGTAAGGCATATCACCGCAGCCAAAATCGGCAAGCAGTAATGTTTTATTATCGGCGGTAAGTTGTTTTACTATTTCGATGGTTTTATCCCTCAATTGTGAAAGGGATACATAGCGGGTGTGAAAAACAGAGGGATATAATCGGTCGTTACCTTTCATGCGGCTAATTTAACAGTTTTACTTAGCTTTTCATGCGCCGGTTTTAAAGCAGAACAGGTTTCCCGCATGAGGAAACCTGTTTTAACCTATTGGCTAAATTGTATCAATTTGTAGCCTTATAAAGTTTTTTAATTTCTTTGTCGGACAGCGCCCTGTCATACAAACGCATATCATCCAACGCACCTTTCAGGAAATATCCCGGAGAAGGTACATCAGGATTATCCCTGCCGATATAAGCATCGGCCGTTATCGTTATATTGGGCGAAGCAATTCCGTCAAATGTAATGTCTTTTGCACCATCAATGTAAAGTGCTAAGGTGTGGGTAGGATAATGATATACCGTGGTTATTAAATGCCAGGCGTTTACAGAAATAGCGCCCTGACTAAGCGTTAATAATGGGCTGTTATTCTCATTAAATGTTAACAATCCTAAACCTCCCTGGCCGGTTGAAACAAAATCATATCCTGTAATAGACACATTCCATCCGTTACCTAATTCAGGAATCCTTTTATCAATGATCTGTGAAGCGAATGAATAGTTATAAACATCAAGTTTCACCCAGGTGGAAATGGTGAAGTCGGTATGCGAAAGTCGCAATGTTTGTTTATCCTTAACAACAATATAGCTGTTAAACCCATTAAAATAATAGGCTCCGTTTGCGTTTCCAAATCTATCGGCAACTTGCGCTAAATTGTACCCCAAGCCATTATTACCATTGCCAGATACGTCGGCAGTGTTAGCCCCAAAAGGGTAATAGGCTATCATACCCACTCTAAGGCTATCTTTTACTGTTACGGTGCAACTTACTGATTTTGTTTTTTCGGCGTTACTAACAGAAACCTTTGAACTGCCTTCTTTCTTTGCTGTAATTCGACCTAATTGGCTAACAGATACTACTGAGGTATCTGACGACACCCAAACAAGCTTTGTTGTATCAAAATTTATTGGCCTGACTTTTACATCCAATTGTATAACCTGATCGGTATACATGGTAAGGGTATCTCTCAAAGAAATTTCTTTAAGGGTTTTGGTACTGTCCGTTACCGGTTTTGGCTGATCTGTAAGTTTGGAGCACGACGTATGCACGAAAGCAAATGCTGGCAACAGCAATAATAGAGGATAAAATTTCTTCATGTGATAAGGTTATATTTTCAATTACAAATATAAACAAATCTATTTACATCAAAACTTCAAAAACCCCTCCACCACCGGCATAACATTTTGTAAATAAACCACTTTTCAATTCAGGCAGCCCTATCCGGTCAATATCAATTGCTCTTTATAACAGAACCTTTAATAGTCGCTTCCGCTACTTTCCTTTTTGCTTCAGCTTTAGTAGTAATCTGTATAACGCCGTTTGCACCCCGCTCGCCATAAATAGCGGTAGCGTTTTTATCCTTCCAGACGGTAATGCTTGAAATATCATCGGGATTAATGTTTTTGAGAACAAACGATTTTGACTGGGTTACACCATCAATAACATATAACGGCTGTGCCCCATTTTCAAAACCATCCCGTATTGAAAATGTAGCCCTGCTTGAATCTTTCTGTAGCTGCGTCGCCAATGAAGAGGTATTTGCATCTCCGGTTACAACAGCGCCGGTTTTATTTTCCCCGGGCTTGGTAGGAGTGCCGCCGGCCAGTGTAAAACTTATTGGCACGCTATATTGTACCCTTACAGCACGACCGTTTTGAGTACCGGGTTTCCATTCGGGAGACAACTTCAGCACTCTTATTGCTTCTTCATCACAGCCATAACCTATTCCTCTCAGAACTTTAAAATCAGACAAAGAACCATCTTTTTCAACAACAAAAGTAGCAACCACCCGGCCCTGGATATTTTTTTCACGGGCATCTTTAGGATACCTGATATTAGTTGCCAGAAACTTACCAAATGCGTTTATCCCACCTTTAAACTCCGGCACCTGCTCAACTGCTGTAAATACCTGGTCGGAACCGGGTTGAGCCGAAGCTATTGAGAATTTTGCAGGTGTAGTAGTCTTTATGGTATCCTCATTAGGAGCAAGTGTAAAACTGATAGGTACCGAATATTGAGTCCTCACAGTACGATTACCCTGCATACCGGGTTTCCAGTTAGGCGATAATTTTATCACCCGCAAGGCTTCATTGTTCAGGTCATCGGTAACGCCCCTAACTACCTTTTCATTTGAAAGTGCACCATCTCTTTCAACAACAAAAGTGATGATCACCCTACCCTGGATCCTTTGCGCGCGGGCGTTAGCAGGATATCTGAGATTACTTTGAAGGAATTTACCGAAAGCCTGTAGTCCTCCCGAAAATTCGGGCACTTTTTCAACCGAAGTATAAATAGGGGTAGTATCAGCTGCAGCTACAATCCTTGCATTAGTCCGGGGTTGTGGCTCGTCAATGGTAATTTCTGTTACCTTACTTGCCGGCGTCGAGAAAACCTTGTCGGCTTTAATATTGATAACTGAAATGGTGTCGCTGTTATTGATGGTTGCTGATGAAAGTACCATCATCAAAATAAACAAGGGGGCCGAAAGCCCGTATTTAACCAGCGCTATCCGATGTGATTTATTTTTCTGCAGCATAATGATACGCTCCTTCAACAAACTTTTATTGAAAAATGAATTAACCAGGCCATGTGTTGGCGTATTAAAGGTTTGGCTTAAGAGCAGCATGGCGTAATCGGCCTTGTCGGTACCGGCTTCAACCGCATGCCTGTCGGCAATAAACTCGTGGATATGTTTTATAGCCCTGCGATAGAAATATACTATCGGGTTAAACCAGTTGATGATCATCACCAACTCAATTAACAGTACATCGGCCGAGTGCCATTGTTTGGCATGCACATCTTCATGTGTGGCTATAGCTTCGTTTGCCTCACCATCGGCATTTAGTTTTACGGTTTTGAAAAAGGAATAAGATACCGCAGATTCAGGCTGGCTGATCACCTTTTTTAGTTTAAACAGCTGCCATACCAATCTTGCCGACAAAAACACAATACCCGCTACATACACCAAAAACAGGATCTCGCCTATACTTACCGACGATTCTTCTATCGGTTTAAAGTTGTAAACAGCTACCGGGCTACTGTACAGCGTGTACTTTACCTGCTGGGTGATAAAAAGATCTTGTACCCAGCTGGCCTGGATAACAGGTATCATAAATGATAACAGGGCGGCGCTTACCAGGTAAAGCCTGTTAAGCTGAAAAAAGGTTTCTTTTCGAAGCAAAAGCACATAAAACCCGTAAAACAGCAACAGGTATATGTTTACCAATAATAAATATTGCCACCAGTTCATAATTATTTTTCTTTTAGTTTTTCAATCAGTTTCATGATCTCATCGGCCTCTTTCAGGTCAATCTTTTCTTTCTTTACAAAAAACGAAAGCATGCGGTTAACGGAGTTATCAAAATAGCCGCTCAGCAATTTATCGGCAGCAAAATTCTGATACTGCTCTTTGCTGATCACCGGGTGGTATTCGTGACTTTTACCAAATGCCTCATGGCCAACAAAGCCCTTGGTTTCCAGGATCCGGATAATTGTCGACACGGTATTATAAGCGGGCTTGGGCTCAGGTAACTGCTCGATAACGTCTTTAACATACCCTTTTTTTAATTGCCAGAGCACTTGCATGATCTGCTCTTCGGCGCGGGTTAACTCTTTAATTTCCATGTGCGTACTTTTAAATTAATACCTCGTGTATTAATATATTTAATTGGTTAAACTAAGGTAAGGGACATATTTCAAATTTGCAACTAAATTTTTAGTTATTAATTTCTTAAACTTTAAATCACCATATTCGTTGTGTTGATCACATCCAATTATACATGAATATAACCTTCCATGGTGCTGCCCGTAATGTTACCGGTAGCAAGCATTTACTCCGTTTAAACGACGGTACCAGCATATTATTAGATTGCGGCATGTTTCAGGGCCTTGGCGAACAAACCGAAGAAATGAACGAACATTTTGGTTTTAATCCCAAAGGTGTAACGCACATGATCCTGTCGCACGCGCATATTGACCATTGCGGTTTAATCCCAAGGTTAGTTGCCGAAGGTTTTGACGGAAACATCTACTGTACATCGGCCACAATGGACCTTACGCGGATTCTGTTGCTTGATTCTGCAAAAATTCAGATGCAGGATGCTGAATATAGCAACAAGCATCGCGCCCGCAAAGGCCTGCCCCTGCTTTCGCCTTTATATACCGAGGATGATGTAATGGAAGCTCTGCGCCTGTTCAAGATTGTTGAATATGGCGAAGAGTTTACCATTACCCCTGCCCTGAAATTTAATTTTACTGATGCCGGACATATTTTAGGCAGCGCCGCAGTGCATATCACCGTAACCGAAAACGGTAAGGACACATACATTACCTTCAGTGGCGATGTTGGGCGCTATGGCGATTTGTTGCTGAAAAGTCCGCAAACTTTTGAGCAGGCCAATTATATTTTACTGGAATCAACCTACGGCGATTCGCTGCATAAAGACCTCGGGCCTATCGAGGAATCACTACTGGAAGTTATTAAGCAAACCTGCGAGGTTAAGGGTGGCAAGGTAATTATCCCGGCATTCAGCGTTGGCCGCACGCAGGAATTGTTGTATGCCCTAAACAGCCTTGAACTGAAAGGCACCTTACCTGATATTCCTTATTATGTAGATAGCCCGCTGTCAGAAAAGGCTACGCAGGTATTGATGAACCACCCTGAGGTTTACAATAAAGACGTGCAGGAAGTTTTAAAAACTGATGCCAATCCTTTTGGATTTAAAGGCCTGAAATTTATTGAAAGCGTGGAAGAGTCAAAGGCGTTGAATAACGATCCACGGCCTTGTGTTATCATATCATCGTCGGGCATGGCCGAAGCCGGGCGGGTAAAGCATCATATCAAAAACAATATCAACAACCCAAAGAACACCATTTTAATGGTAGGCTATGCGGAACCAAATTCGTTAGGCGGACGCTTATTACGCGGCGATCATGAGGTGCATATTTTTGGCGAAATGTACGAGGTTAAGGCCGAAGTACGTTCCATCAAATCCATGAGTGCCCACGGCGATTATGATGACCTGCTTCATTTCCTGGCCTGCCAGGATCCCGCACTGGTAAAAACCGTTTTCCTGGTTCATGGCGAGTATGACGTTCAGCAACATTTTGCAGGGAAGCTTAAAGAACATGGATTTAAGCATATTGAAATACCTTATCAGCATCAGAAGATAGTTTTGGAATAGGTAATCATTCCGACTAAACCATGTCATTGCGAGGAGGAACGACGAAGCAATCGCATACTATACAGGGCGGACATGCCTCCGTGCGATTGCCGCGCTTCGCTCGCAATGACATTTTTTTAATAGTGAGCTTCTATCCTCTACCCCTTCCTCACCTGCTTTATCACCGCTATAATATCCTCTTCACCAAACGCGGCTTCCGCATCCTGGTAGGTTTGATAGGCGGTTTCGCCAAGTGGAGTGGCCAAGCCCAAATCTTTGGCCAGGCGCAGGTCTTTCGCGATATGCTTTAGGGCAAAAGCCGCATTATAATTATCATTAACAATGGCATCACCCTTTATTTTGACGAACGGACTGCCTAAAGCGCTGTTACCAATCAGCGTTGTTAGCGCTTCTGCATTGATGCCGTTTTGCTGTGCCAGCGTCACTGTTTCGGCAAGGCCTTGCGCAACAATACCCAACAAAGTATTAATGGCCAGTTTGGCTACGTTGCCTGCGCCGGTATCGCCAACCAGCATCACCAGTTTGCCCATTTTTTCGAGGATAGGTTTAGCCTGCTCAAATGCATCCGCCTCACCTCCTGCCATAATCACCAGCATAGCATCTTCTGCCTGTTTTACACTGCCCGATACCGGTGCATCCAGGTAATGATTACCTTGCGTCTTACACGCGGCGGCCATCTCTTTACTAATAGCCGGCGAAACAGTACTCATGTTAATGATGATCTTACCACTCACTTTCGCGGTTAGCAAACCTTCATTGCCGGTAAAAATATCCTTGATGGCCTTATCATCAGATACCATTACAAAAACAACATCAGTATCATTTAATAACAACGCTGGCGATGCGGCAGTACCGATGCCCTGGGCTTTAAATCCCTCTTCCTTATCCTTACTGCGGTTATAAACGCTGAGTGGATAACCGGCCTTAATCAATTGCTGCGACATGGGAGCGCCCATTTTACCCAAACCAATCCATCCTATTTTAACTGTATTCATGGTAGCTATTTTGTTTTTAATTTATATAGATTTTATTGATGCGAATTTACTGAATCCTTCAACCAGGAAATTTAATTCCCGATAAACGTTCGCACTCGGCAATAAACTTATCCTGAACAGCCGGATCCGAACCTCCCGGATGCACGGAACGCAGCTTTTTATGATAGAAATATTTCCCGCTTACCAACACTTCAGGCTCATTGCTTGCCGCAAGCCATACCTGTGTTTTTGGGCCGTCTTCCAGGCTATCCGGAGCGCTTGGTCCGCCCATTTTGGTTGCTACCCAACCTGGTTCCAGCGCGTTTGAATACACATCGGGCCATTTACGGGCAGCGTAAAAGGCCAGGACCACATTGTGTAATTTTGAGTCGGCATAAGCCATATAACCATTCCAGTTGCGAATGTTCCATTCCAGGTCGCGCAGTGAAGCATCACCGTCTTTATGCAAGCCCGAGCTGATATATACAAGTCGTTTAGGTTTGTTAATCAAACAGGTAAGGATATAGGGAGCAAGACTATTGATAGCAAAAACGTGCGGCAAACCGTCAACGGTTGCTATCCGTCGCCCTTCCTGGTAGCCTACTGCGGCATTATGAATCACCGCGTCAAAGGAACCGAGCTTATTTACCTGTTCTGCAACTTTTATAGTTTCAGCAATAGAAGATAAATCGCCGGTAACAACGGTTTCTGCCCCTCGCACAGTGGCCAAAGCCTCTTTAGCGCGGGCTTTATTACGGGCGTGCAATACTACACTATGACCATCTTTCAGTAATAATTGAGCGGCCATCTGCCCTAACCCATCAGCCGATCCTGTTATAAATATTCTTGACATGTTTGTTCTGTTTTAATGATAAAACAAAGCTCAGCACTAAAGTAACCAGGGCATTTAACAAATGGTAAAAAGCGCGGTTTGTTTATTTTGTCCTTAACGGATGTTTTTGCGGATCCGGCTTAAAGACTGAGGTGTTACACCAAGGTAAGATGCGATATCAGTCAAAGGCACCCGCATAGCCACTTCAGGCTGGCGCTCCAAAAATAACAGGTATCGTTCGGACGAATCATGCCCCAGATAAGCATTCCTGGTTTTTATTTTCTCCAGAAGCGTATTCTGCGAAATCTGATCGATCATTTCTTTTAGATAGGGCAGTTTCTCGTACAAAGCCAGCAAATTATTTTTGCTGATAGCCAGCAATTCCGTATCGCAGGCAGCCTGGATACTTTCTTCGGCAACCATGTTATTATTAAAGCTATACAGGATGGTGCAAAACTGATTGTCTTTTAAAAAGAAATAGGTAACCTCATTGCCTTTATCATTTTGAGCCATGATACGGAGCACACCGTTTGTAATAAAAAACAATTGCCTTGCCACATGTCCAAGCGGCAATAATGTATCCCCTTCCCTGAATTTCAGGGGCTCAAAAGCTTTTACAATAAGCTCTTGATCCTCAAGTGAGATTGGTTTTAACTGCTGTAAGCGGGCGATGAGTGGCTGTTGCATGATACAAATATCGGGGAAAATTGTATTAAACGTCATTGTGAGACACGAAGCAATCACGAATAGTGCAGATAGGACCTGCTTCCGTGCGATTGCTTCGTTCCTCGCAATGACGTGATGATGAGGGCAAATAAAATTTAAGCTTTAATAACTCGCCTGTCCTATTTCCAGTTTGCTGATCTTGCTGTTAGCATCAATAGTAAACTTAAAATAGGTTTTAAAATCGCCCCACTGGTCGCTGTGGAATTTACCGTAAACGTGTAACCCGTTTTGCTCTACCTTATCAATACTGGTAAAGCGTTCGTGACCCAAAGCCTTTTCAAAAAAGCTTTTAAAGTTCATTTTGTTACCATCGTCAAAAAGTTGGGCATCGTTAGTGAATAAAGCAAACCAGGCTTTTTTATCGCCATTTTGCAGGGCTTCAATGGCTTGTTTTACTACCGTGTTACTTAATTTCCCGGTATTCATGGTTTTGATGTTTTGTATAGTTGAGGCAGGCGTTTTTGCAGCCTGCGCGTTTACAGAGGCAGTAATTAATGTACCGTATATGATATAATGGTTAAGCGTTTTCATGGCTTAGTAGATGTATAAATCAAATAATATTTTTTACCCGTTAAATAAAAACAACAGGTTATAGCTAAGACTATAACCTGTTGGCGTATGTTACTAAACTGATAATTAATTTGTTGCACCACCGTTTACCAGCAAATGCTGGCCATTCACGAATGATGAAAGATCGCTGGCGAAAAACTCGGCCACATTGGCCACATCTTCAACTTCGGCCAGGCGGCCCATCGGACAACTGTCAAGCAATTGTTTTCTTAATGCGGGGTAGCTATCAGCTTCGGCAAAGATACCTGAATGATCAACAGCAAATGGTATGATAGAGTTAACTGTTACACCACGGTGACCAATTTCTTTTGAAAGGATATCAACCAGGTAGCGTGGAGTGGTTTTGCTACCACCATACACTGCCATTCCGGGTACAGGGAATGAAGTGGTGCTTGAGGCTATGTAAATAATACGACCATTGTCTTCCACATTTTTAGCAGCCTGCTGCATGGTGAAGTAAGTGCCTTTAGTATTGATACCGAATACACGGTCAAACTGTTCTTCAGTAAAATCAACCACCGGGGTTTCCACCAGCTCAATGCCGGCATTGGCTACCACGATATCTATTTTACCAAAGGCTTCTTTAGCTTCTTTAAACAACCTTTCAATATCGGCCACTTTGCTGATATCGGCCTGTACAGCTATTACTTTTACACCCATTGCGCTGATGTTGCTTACCACTTCATCGGCAGATGCTTTATCACGTGAGTAATTGATTACGATATCGGCACCTAATGCTGCGTAACGTTCTGCAATTGCTTTACCTAATCCACGGGCTGAGCCGGTTATTACTGCTACTTTATTATTTAATGAGTTCATGATTTCTATGTTTTTGATTGCGATGATTGTTGTTGATTACACTTATTTTTTCTTGTTTCAAGGTTTCTTCCTGAATCTTGATTCCTGATTTCTTGCTTCTTGATTCCCCCTTTAGGGGGTTAGGGGGCTTAAGCCATTGCGCCATTCAAACCGATGATTTGTCCGCTGATCCATTTGGCGTCATCGCTGGCCAGGAAAGCAACCACTTTGGCAATGTCTTCAGGTTCGCCAAGGCGATTAAAGGCGTTGAGTGAATTGAGGCGGTCAATTAGCTCCTGTGATTTGCCTTTGGTGAACAATTCGGTATTAACAGGGCCCGGCTGTACCGCATTTACATTAATACCACGTGCTCCTACTTCCTTTGCAAATACACGGGTCAGTTGTTCAACCGCACCTTTGGTTGCTACATAGCTGCCATAAGTAGGTGTTAACACTCGGGTTTGGGTTGATGAGAAATTGATTACAGACCCTTTGTCGGCCAGTTTTGTAGCGGCCTCACGCATGGTGTTAAATGTACCGCGAACGTTGATATCAAACTGACGGATGAAATCCTCGTCGGTGGTGTCTTTTATAAGTTTGGTGATCATGATGCCGGCATTGTTTACCAGTACATCTATTTTGCCGTAGTGGGCTATTGCAGCGTCAAACATGGCCGCCACCTCATCGGCTTTGCTCACATCGGCTTGTAAGGCGATGGCGTCACCGCCTTGTTGTTTTATAGAATCTACTGTTTGGTCGGCAGCTTCTTTACCGCCTGCGTAGTTGATAATTACTTTAGCGCCTTCGGCTGCTAATTTGTGGGCTACTGCTGCACCGATGCCTCTTGAGGCGCCGGTTACTAATACTACTTTCGATGCTAATGTGTTCATGGTTTCCTTTGTTATTTTGTTTATGTTTTTGTCGTTGTTGATTGACAATACAAAGGTGGCAAGAGCAAGGCCCCTGAATGATACACATATCAAAGCATTACTTACGAATATCTAAGGTTGGTTTATGCAGAGCTCTTAATTGACGCGGTATTAAGTGCAATAAATAAAAAATGATTATTAATCGCGAAATATTTAAATTGCATTAACCAATTAAACCTGCCATGAATAAAGTATTGATAATAGCATTGCTGCTACTAAGCACAACCCTGCAAGCTGCCGAAAAAGGAATCAAATTTGAAAAAGGACTTACCTGGGCCCAGATCAAGGCGAAAGCCAAAAAAGAAAACAAGTATGTATTTGTTGATGGCTTTACAAGCTGGTGCGAACCCTGCAAAATGATGGCGAATGAAATTTTCCCTCAGCAAAAAGTAGGGGATTTTTTCAACAAGAATTTCATTAACGTATCGGTTCAGTTTGACCAAACCAAAAATGACAACGCCGATGTTAGACTATTTTATAAGGACGCTAAGTATTTAGCGAGTACCTATAAAATTGCAGCTTATCCAACTTTTTTATTTTTTAACCCAAGCGGTGAATTAGTACACACCGTGGTTGGCGGCACAGCTAAAGCCGACGATTTTATAGCCAAAGCTAAGTCTGCCCTTGACCCGGCAACCCAATACACACACCTTAAAAAGCAATTTGAACAGGGTAAACGAGACGCGGCCTTTTTGTTGACGCTTACACATTCGGCTCAGCAAACCGGCGACATCAACTTTATACCTGTTGTGGCAAATGCTTATTTACGTACCCAAAAAGATTTGCTTACCGAAGAAAATATAAAGTTGATAACCGTTGCCACTAAAAAAAGTACAGACCCTGGTTTTGCCGTGTTACTTCGTGATGCCGATAAAGTAGACATGGTAGCAGGCAAAGGCCAAAGCGCCATAGTTGTCAACAATATCGCTTTTGACGAACTCATACTTCCGCTGCTGCGCAAGGATGGTAAGAAAGTAGATAATGGGTTTATGTATTACTATACAGGCGATATCATAACGGATGTAAACTGGGATGCAGTTAAGTCTAAAATTGAGGCACGATATCCCGGACGAGGCAACGACATGATTGTTTGTGCAAAACCGGCTTACTACCAATGGACCGGAGACAAACCGCAATTTATCGCGGCCGTTAATGCTTATGCAGCAAGACCATCAGGTTTTGACATAAATATGCTTAATTCCTACGCATGGTCTTTATATCTTGATAGCGATAATCAAGATTATTTAAAAACAGCTGCCGACTGGTCAAAATCCACGCTCACAGGCGGCAATGAAGAAAACCTGAATTACCTGAACACTTATTCATGCCTGCTGTACAAAGCAGGAGAAAAAGAAGCGGGTATTGCTGCATTTGAAAAGCTGATCAAAATAAATGGCAAAGAAAACGAAGCGTTAAACAAACAGCTCGACCAAATGAAAAAGGGCGAAAAGATCTGGTAGTGGAGGGGTGTAGAAAGCAGCTCAGGTTACAATCGGAAATCTTATACATCATGCGCAGCGTACAAGGTACTGTATGGCATGATGTGTAAGATTTTTTTGTCGGGGTTGTTTTCAGTAAAGTATCGGCAAATTAATAGTCTTCGGCATTTAAATGATCAATAAACGAATCCCCGTTTTTTGAAGGTGATTTCAATGGCTCATTTTCAAAATCACTTTTACGGCCAAGCATAGTAAAGTTCTCGGCCACAATTTCGGTAGTGTACTTCTTTATCCCTTCTTTGTCTTCAAAGGAGCGTGTACGGAGTTTGCCTTCTATATAAACCAGCTTCCCTTTTGACAGGAATTTAGCTGCTACTTCGGCCAGCCCGCGCCACATTACAATATTGTGCCATTCAGTTTGTTCAACCTTACGACCATCCTTATTAAACGTTTCGGAAGTAGCTAAAGGGAAACTCGTTACAGACACCCCACCTTCTAAATTTCGTACTTCGGGGTCTTTCCCCAAATGGCCAACGAGTATTACTTTGTTTATTCCTGACATGCCCTAAATTAACGCAAAATTATTTTACAAATTAAAAATATTTTTTAATAATATAAAAATGATTTTCGGCAATGCTAATTCCGGTAGGTTTTGAACCTTGATTTTTACCCAGTTTTCATTCATTTTGAGCGGCTGATTCTCAATTTTTATCAACCTAACAAAAAGCCGCTGATGAGTAAGAATATGTTTATGTACCGGCGAAACTTCTATTGCTTCAATATCATTACCAAAAACAGCCAAAACGGCAGGTTGTTTCAATAATTCTTCTGTACTTAAAAGCGTATCTGTTTCAGCCATAGGTAAATCATACATATTTGCCCATATATCCCTATCCCCTCTTTTGTTCATTAAAATGGCATCCCCATCGGTTACCAGGAAATAATTTAAAAAGCGTTCGCGTACTTTCAGGATTTTTAATTTAACCGGCAGGTCGGCCACTGCGTTAGTATTAAATGCCACACAATCCATTCGTACAGGGCAAATATTACAGCCCGGAGCTTTAGGTTTGCACAGCATAGCGCCAAACTCCATCATGGCCTGATTATGCAGCCCTGGCATTTTCTTATTAAGAAAATCATCCGCTACCTGCTGGAATGTTTTTTTACCTGCAGTTGAGTTGATGGGCTCGTAAATACCCAGGTATCGCGCCAGCACACGGTAAACATTGCCATCAACCACAGCCTTTGCTTCATTTGCAGCAAATGAAGCTATTGCCGCTGCGGTGTATTCACCAATTCCCTTTAGTTTTATCAGTTCGTTATAACTATCCGGAAAACGGCCATTATGAAACTCCTGCACCAGTCGCGCCGTTTTGAGCATATTACGCCCTCTTGAATAATAGCCCAGCCCCTGCCACAGTTTCAGGATCTCATCTTCATGGGCGGCGGCAAAACTGCTTACATCGGGGTATTTTTCAAGGAAGCGATAAAAGTAAGGCATCCCCTGTTCTACCCGGGTTTGCTGGAGTATAATTTCCGAAAGCCAGATCACGTAAGCATCTGTGGTGTTACGCCAAGGCAGATCGCGTTTATGCTTTAAATACCATTGAACTATTTCGTCTGTAAAATTCATCGATGTAAAAGTAAGTAATTGCAGCACCAGGAAGCCGGGAACCAGGAAACAAGAAGTTAAGAATACCGGGGATGGAAACTGAGGTTAAGAAAACTGCCACAGGAAATTCAGAAATCCGGGCCGGCCCCGCTTAAAAAAGTGTGAAAGGTAAGTGTTGCCCAGCCCTATCAGGATGGTGGATTTGCACACTTTTTTTCACACCTCTTCACAACTGGCAAACTGTATTTTGCCAATGATTTATAAGGCTCTCATACTCAAAATTGTAACGATAGTGTAGGTTTTAAGGGCTGAACAAAAAAAAAAGGATAAATATTTCGCTGTTAACGGATAAAGCAATACTTTTGCAACCCCAAAACAGTTAAGTATTTATAAAATAAAATTAAGTAAATAAGATATGACTAAGGCAGAAATTATAACTGAAATCTCATCAAAAACAGGTATAGAGAAAGTAGACGTGCAGGAAACTGTTGAGGCGTTTTTCAAAGTTGTTAAAAGCTCAATGGTTGGCGGCGAAAACGTATACGTAAGAGGATTCGGTAGTTTTGTTGTTAAAAAAAGAGCTAAAAAAACAGCACGTAACATTTCAAAAAATACTGCCATCATTATCCCTGAGCACTTCGTGCCAAGCTTTAAACCAGCTAAAACTTTTGTTGAGAAAGTAAAGTCAGGTAACAAAACCAGCAAAAAATAATTATACGCCATCATGAATAAGAAACAAATAGTCGTTAGTGCAGCCGTAGTTGTTATTATGGGCTATTTGTATTGGTTGCCCGTAAAAGGTTTAGTAAAACCAAAAGACGATAAAAACAGCAAACCGGCCATGGCTACCTCTGCAGGTGCCGCCAAACCGGCAGCTAACGTTACCGTTGATATGGTATCGGCCCCGGCCAAAGCAGCTATTGGGGATGCATTGGCGGCTAAGATCAACGACCTTGAAGCCCAGTTAAAAAAAGCATCAGACGCAGATGCACCAGCTTTGCAAACGCAACTGGCCAAACACTGGGACGATGTTAACCAGCCTGCGCCTGCAGCATTCTATTACCAGGCAGTAGCCCGTAAAGAAAACAAGGTGCAAGACTGGATAAATGCAGGTAACCGTTTTAATGATGCATATAAACTTACACAGGATACTTTATTTCAGCCCGCGTTTGTAAATAATGCAGCCGAAGCATTTCAAAATGCTTTGAAATTACAACCCGAAAGCCTTGAAGGCAAAACCGGGTTAGGCATAGCTTACGTTAACGGCGCATCCGGCCCTATGCAGGGTATAGCGCTGCTGCTTGAGGTTGTTAAAAAAGACCCGAACAATTGGAACGCTAACCTTAACTTAGGTATGTTTGCCATGAAATCGGGTCAGTATGAAAAAGCGGTAGGCAGGTTTAAAACACTGCTTGCGCAAAAGCAGGAACTGGAACCTACTTTCTATTTAGCCGAAAGCTATAAGCAATTAGGTATGAAAAAGGAAGCTATTGACGCTTACCAGAAATGCAAAGAAATGATGCCTGACCCCGTATTCAGTCAGCGCATTGATGGATATATCAAGGAATTAAATAACTAACACACATTTAAAAATTATTATTATGCCGAGCGGTAAAAAACGTAAAAGACACAAAATGGCTACCCACAAACGTAAAAAACGTTTAAGAAAAAACAGACATAAAAAGAAATAAGCGGCTTTAACCAAAGCTGAATTTACCTGCCCCCAACCGGGGCGGGTAACTTTTTATTTATTAGTGTTTTTTTACCCACTTATTAACACACGGTTTTTGCCGTTATAAGAAATGGAGTAGCAATTGATAAAAGAATTAATTATCGATTCATCCCCCAACGGGGCTACCATTGCATTATTACAGGATAAACAACTCGTAGAGCTTCACAAAGAACAGGTAAGCAACAACTATACAGTTGGTGATATTTACCTGGGCCGTATCAAAAAGATCATGCCCAGCCTAAATGCCGCTTTTGTTGACGTTGGCTATGAGAAGGATGCCTTTTTGCATTATCTTGACCTTGGTCCGCAGGTACAAAGCCTGCTTAAACTGACCAAACAGGTACGTAGCGGGGGATATCAATCTAAGCTATTGGATGGGTTTAAGCTTGAGGCCGATATCAATAAAGGAGGCAAAATCTCCGAGATATTGACCAAAAACCAGCTTATCCCGGTACAGATAGCCAAAGAACCCATATCAACTAAGGGGCCACGTTTAAGTTCCGACTTGTCAATAGCAGGCCGGTATGTTGTTTTAGTACCTTTTTCGGAAGCAATTTCTATTTCGAAAAAGATAAAAAGCAACACTGAGCGCACCAGGCTCCGTAAAGTAGTTGAGAGCATTAAGCCAAAGCATTTTGGCGTTATCATCCGTACAGTTTCCGAAGGTAAAGGAGTTGATGAGCTGCAGAAAGACCTGCTTGATCTGATCTCAAAATGGGAGCAGTTTATTACCAAGCTGCCATCTGTTGAGCCTTCAAAAAAGGTATTGGGCGAAATTGGGCGTACATCAACTATCCTCAGGGATATTTTGAACCCCGATTTTCAGCACATTTATACCAATGACAACAGTATGTTCGAAGAAATTCGTTCATACATTCATGAAATATCGCCCGATATGGAAAGTATAGTCCGCATGCACAAGCATAAGGAACCTATATTTGACCATTTTGGTATCGAAAAGCAAATCAAGGGCGCGTTTGGTAAAACCGTGAACCTTGCCGGTGGCGCTTACCTGGTAATTGAGCATACCGAAGCCCTGCACGTTATTGACGTAAACAGCGGTAACCGTACAGCCAGCAAAGAAAACCAGGAAGAAAACGCTTACCAGGTTAACAAGGAAGCCGCCAAAGAAATAGCAAGGCAATTACGCCTGCGCGATATGGGCGGCATTGTGGTGATCGATTTTATCGATATGCACAAACCTCAAAACCGTAAAGAGCTTTTTGATTTTCTGCGTGCTGAAATGCAGTACGACCGTGCTAAGCACACCATTTTGCCTCCGAGCAAATTTGGCTTAGTGCAGATCACCCGTCAGCGTGTAAGGCCAGAAATGAACATTGTTACCAGCGAGGTTTGCCCAACCTGTAACGGAACCGGCACTATAAGGCCAACCATTTTGCTGATGGATGATATTGAAAACAATTTCAATTATATCCTTACCGAGCAAAATGAAAAAGGGATTACCCTGTGCGTACATCCATATATTGAAGCCTACATTAAAAAAGGCATCTATAACCGCCAAATGAAGTGGTTTATCAAATATGGCCAATGGATAAAGGTTAAAAGCAACCCATCCTACCAGATCACGGAATTCCATTTCTTCTCATCAAAAGACGAAGAAATTAAACTGTAAAACTTTCAGAAGTGCAACTGTTTGAAAATGGCACAAATTAAAGATCTTTAAAAGAGCAGATGTTTGGATGAGCGTCTGCTCTTTTTGTTTACCACCCTCTTCTATATCTCATCAAAATTTAGCGACAGTGTAACTTACACAGGTTAAATATGATACAAATACATTGCAATATTTAAATCGCTATTTTTGAGATATGGAAATAGTTGACAAAATAAAGGAGGTTTTCGAACCCAACTTCGAACTCCTGACGGTAACAAGATCCGGCCCGGATAGCTTAAATGCAGAAGCCTATATTACCATAGATGCACAGCACGAGGGAAAAACACATAAACGGGTTTTTAGGGAGGCTGAACTTGTACAATTAAACGCAGAAGGTAAGTTAGCAGAAACAATACGGGCGCTTTGCGCTGTGATACTCACATCAGAAGATTAGCCTCTAAAAACCGCCTCGATTTCTCGGGAAAAATTACTTTGAAATAATGCGCTTCATTATCAAGCCAATCTTCGGCCGCCTCAAAAAGTACATTTAGGTAAATCTTTATTTTATCATCGGCAAGAAGTGGCAGTTCATGATGAACCAACACAATCCCCTTCTTCGCCATCCAATGAAAATCGCGCAAGCAATCATACAGTGCATTCCAATTGTTCCCAAAGTAGTCCGGAAATTCAAGAACCTCACTTAGTTTTTTTAATAACTCATCTTCTCCTCCAACTTCTGGAAGTTTAGCGATAAATTCATTTTCGTCAAAATATTTATCGGGTTCTTCTAAAAAAACAATGTTTCTCATAAGCATCTTTATTCAGTACGCGGGGGTATCCCCACGTACCCCTGGTCGAAGTTTAGCGCCAGCGTAACTTCGTCCTAAAATAAGGCAAGCATTCTGCTTGCCTACCTGAAATATTAAAAAAAGTTGGTCTGTTTCAGTTAAGCTGAAAGCTTAACCGGTTTTGGGATCGAAGTTACGCTATCGCTAAACTTCGACCAGATAGAATGTAATACTGGATCTCCCAAACAATATATCAAAAATTCCCTTACTTTACCATCGATAAAAAACCTGCTGCATTACCTATGCTTAAATATTTCCGGTGGTTTATAATAGTAGCCTTGCTACTTCCTGTGGCCTCCTGCCGCAAGCCCGGGAATGCTTCAACCGCTTTTTACTACTGGAAAACAAATTTCAACCTTAATAGGCAACAGGCAGCTTTACTAAAACAAACCGGCAACAATGCTTACATCCATTTTTTTGATGTAAGCTGGAACGATCAGGAAAAACGCTCCTACCCTAACGCCGTTGTGCAGCTTAACGAAATTCCGGCTGGCCTGAACATTATTCCCGTTATCTATATCACCAATAAAACTTTTGAAAACATTGCTGATACCGCTGTAACTACCCTTGCGTTGCATTGCAATAAGCTGATTAATGAGCTGGCCACAGAAAAGAAGATCAGCTATACCACTGTTCAGGTTGACTGTGATTGGTCGTTAAGTACCCGGCTTAAATATTTTAGTTTTTTAACTGCAGTTAAAAAACTCAGCAAAAAGCAGTTGGAAGCAACCATCCGCCTGCACCAGGTTAAATTTAAAGACCGTACAGGTGTACCGCCGGTTAACCGCGGCGTGTTGATGTTTTACAATATGGGCAAGCTCAATGCCGGCCTGCATCAGCCCAATTCAATTTACAATGAAGAGGATGCGGGTAAGTATATCGATTATCTAAGCGTGTACCCTTTAAAGTTGGATATCGCCTTGCCGTTGTTTTCCTGGGCCATCCATATTCGCGACGGCAGGGTTATACAGGTTTACGGAAAAATCGGGAGACAACAACTTACAGACCGTTCTCATTTTAAACAAATTGAAGGGCAGGCTAACTACCGCGCTACGGCAAGCTTTTTCATGGAAGGAATTTATGTAAAACAAAATGATATTTTTAAACTTGAAGAAACGGACGGAAACACATTGAACACCGCCGCCAAGCAAGTAATACAGCATCTGCCTAAACAACAACATACAACCATCATCTACTATGAACTGGCCAACATCGACCTTTCAAAATTTAACCAGGAAACCATCACGCAAATTTCTGCTCGTTTTTAGTTTATGTACACTCACTATAGCAGGTGTGATCTGGGCCTGCGCCGACTCATACGAGGAAGAGTACTCGGTTTTTACACCCGAATATTTTGTTAATAAGCAATACTCGCCATTCTTTTACACCGGTAACGAGGTTTATTATGGCTTAGGCTATACCGACGGTAGCAATACCTGGTATAACGACAATATTGTTGACGAATGGTACGAGCATTTTAATCACCAGTTCAATAAAGCGTCGCTTCAATACCTGCTCCTTAAAGCCAGCGCGGGTGCCGTTGATTCTATCTATCGTAAATCTACCGGTGCGCTTAAGGTGTTGCCTGCTAAATATCCTGCTATTGTTACCGGTAATGTATCGCCCAAAATGCTTAACGCCTTTTACAGCTACCTGAAGCTGGCCAAAAATGCCGAGGCCTATTCGGTAAACGATCAGTATTATTCGTGGGATAAAGTAAAGCCCAATCATTCGCCGGTAAACCTGGGGCCAGCGCTGGTGGGGGCTTATGATAAAGAAACCGATCCTTTTATTAAAGAACGTATCTGGTTTCAAATGGTACGTTATTACTATTTTCTGGATGAACCTTCGAACAGAACTGTGAAACTGTTTGATCAGTTTAAAGATCATTTTCCCAAAAACCTCATTTACTATCGTACAATGGGCTACGTAGCCGGGTATTATTACAGGCAAAAAAACTATGCCTTATCAAATTACCTGTACAGCCTTTGCTACGACTACACCTATAAATTGAAGATCCCGAGCTTCTGGAGTTTTCACCCGCAAAATGAAAGTGATTGGACTGCTACCCTGAAACTTGCCAAAACCCCGGAAGAAAAAATAACGCTATGGCATATGTTGGGCGTACAATACGATGCCGGCCGGGCTATAAAAACTATCGCGGCCATCAATCCCAAATCTGAAAAGCTCGATCTGCTGCTAAGTCGCCTCATCAATATCCGCGAGGTAGGAACAGGTTGGGGCAACACAACAACTGATTCGGTTAAGAAATCTGACAATGCGGGTAAACGTTTGGTAGAAGATATCGCCTCAAAAAACAATACCGCCAAGCCTTACTATTGGAATCTTGCCGCCGGTTACCTCAACTTTTTGGATAGCAACTATACCTCAGCCGGAAAGTATTATGCAACAGCAAAAAATCAATTTCCTGCCGGTGACAAAATGATTGTGGCGCAGGCCAAATTGCTGGATATGATGCTTTACATCAAAAGCCTTAAAAAAATGGATGCCAACGCCGAGGTTAAATTAATTGAGCCGCTTAACTGGCTTGCCAACCTACGCGATAATAAGCTTAAAATAAAAGATCTGCGGTTTAGCAACGCTATATCCGTTTGTAACCTGGCTATTTCCCGCCTTTATAAAAGACAGGATAACACTATCAGGGAGGTATGTTTTAACAATAACGCACAGGATTTTTACGCCGATAGCGCGAGAGTGCAGCACATGATAGATCTGCTGAACAAACCGGATAAAACTGCGTTTGAAAAGGCCATGCTTCGTTATTACCCGATAACGCTAAATAATTTATATTACCACCAGGCTATCATGCTGGCTTATCAGCAAAAATTACCGGAAGCTATTGCCCAGCTTAAAAAGATGACGCCTGAGAATTTTTTGCTTGCCGGCAACCCTTTTACCGGCAGGTTAACCGACTGTCATGATTGTGATCATGAAGCACCGCAAAAGCAAAAGTTTACGCCGTTGAGCTTTCTGCAAACACTTTATACCCTTGATAGCGAAATTAAGCAGGGCAAAAACGTTTACCGTAATGCTTATGCTGTGGCCAATGCCTATTACAATATCACGTACTATGGTAATGCAAGGCTGTTCTATGAATCGGATGTGGTAGCTACCGGCCCAACCGGCCGTTATTACTATGAAGGCGAACCACGCATGGATGATAAACTGATCTCCATGCAGGTGGCTATAAAGTATTATCAGTTAGCCCGTAAAAATGCCGCCACCGATGAGCAGCGCGCCCGTTGTACGTTTATGTTGAGCAAATGCGCACTCAATGAAGTTTATAACGATCCTGGTTTTAACGGCTACGAAAAACTTTCCGAGGGGAAAATCAGCAAAGCGGTAATCGATGCTTACTATAACTATTTCGCCGAGTTAAAGGCAAAGTATAACCAAACAGCTTATTACAAGGAGGCGTTAAAAGAATGCGGATATTTCAGGACCTATTCAGACAAAAAATAGTGCGGTAAATCCAAAAGCCCCATATTTAAATTACTAAATAATTTAGCATTTTAAATATAATCTGCATATTTGCACATCTGTAATCTGCAAATCTAAAATGGCCAAATCCAAGATCGCGTACTTTTGTCAAAGCTGTGGCTTTGAATCGCCCAAATGGCTGGGTAAATGCCCGTCATGCCAGCAATGGAACACCTTTGTTGAAGAGGTGATTGAAAAGGGCAATGCATCAGTACCGGCCTGGAAACCTGCCTCAACCAGTCAGCAGCGGGCCAATAAACCTGTGCCGGTTACGGAGATTACTTATTCCGAAGAGCATCGTTTACCTACTCCCGATAAAGAGTTTAACCGTGTTTTAGGCGGCGGCATTGTTCCGGGTTCATTAGTACTTATCGGCGGCGAGCCGGGCATAGGCAAATCAACCCTGATGTTGCAGCTTGCCCTCAACATGCCTAACCAAAAGGTGCTGTATGTGTCGGGCGAGGAAAGCGAACGACAGATTAAGATGAGGGCAGAAAGGTTAGCATCGCCCGAAGGGGGGCCTATCGGCGAAGGAGCCTATATCCTCACAGAAACCTCAACCCAAAACATTTTTAAGCAGATAGAGGCATTGGAACCAGATATGGTAGTGATAGACTCTATTCAAACGCTGCATTCGGCACATATCGAATCAACACCAGGCAGCGTATCCCAGGTTAGGGAATGTACTGCCGAACTGCTTCGTTTTGCCAAAGAAACCTCAACTCCTGTATTTTTAATTGGCCACATTACCAAAGATGGTATGATAGCAGGCCCAAAAATACTGGAGCATATGGTTGATACCGTGTTACAGTTTGAGGGCGACAGGCATCATGTTTATCGCATATTGCGCACTATTAAAAACCGTTTCGGCTCGGCATCGGAGCTGGGTATTTATGAAATGATGGGCGAGGGTTTGAGGGAAGTATCCAATCCTTCGGAGATATTGCTTTCGCACCGGGAAGCACCACTGAGCGGCATTACTATTTCTGCCACTTTAGAAGGGATGCGACCGATGCTGATTGAAACCCAGGCATTGGTTAGTGCGTCTGCCTATGGTACCCCGCAACGTACCGCTACCGGCTTTGATACCAAACGCATGAGCATGCTGCTGGCTGTGCTGGAAAAGCGCTGCGGTTTCAGGTTGGGCGCAAAAGATGTATTCCTGAACATTACCGGAGGCATCAGGGTTGAAGACCCCGCTATTGATCTGGGGCTTGCAGCGGCCATTATTTCATCGCACGAGGATATGCCAATACCCTTCAAAACCTGTTTTGCCGGCGAGCTTGGCCTTTCGGGCGAGATCAGGGCGGTAAACCGGGTAGAGCAGCGTATTGCCGAAGCACAAAAACTCGGCTTCAACCAAATCTTTATCTCCAAATACAACCTCCCTGCAAGCGGTCAGGATAAAAAGCGCATGGACCTCTCGCGCTACGATATCGACATCAAGATCGTAAGCAGTATTGAGGAAGTATTCAGTTTGTTGTTTGGATAGAAGATAAGCTTAAAGCAGAAGGCTCAAAGCAAAAAACAATTGCCCTGTACCTCGTGCTATCCTTATTATTATTTATTTAAAACTTGAGATTTGTTTTAAGCCATTGCTGTACTTCTTCCTGGCTGCTAATCTCTGCCGGAAGTTTATCATGGATCAGTTTTTCCATTTTATTGCCGGTATTGGCAAAACGATAGTCCCATATCATCATTAATTTGTTAATGAGATACACCATTTCGTTCCCCTCGTTTTTATTAAACACTGTATGATCTGGCCTGCCATTTACACGCGGATCATTCTGAATGTAAGCAGTCCATTTATAATCGGTGTAATGTAAATTTCTTCTTGAAAAAAGGATCATAAGCCGGGAATTTCTTTAAATGTACGGATAATTAAACGAACGGGGCAGAAATAGGGATTTAAAAGGGTTGGTGAACCCGTAGCAGGTAATAATATTGATATTAATTTTTTGCCGATTTAATAGTAATTTCAGCGCAGATAATTTAAGTTGATGAAAAAATTACTACTACTTACCGCTGCCTCTGCGCTTGCGTGCAACGTTATGGCACAGCAGGAACCGCAAAAAGCCATTTACTATTCCATATCATTTCCTAACGCCGCTCATCATGAGGCCGAAATAAGTATGACCATTCCGCAAGCGCCGGTTGGTAATTTCAGGGTACGCATGAGCCGTTCATCTGCCGGCCGATATGCAACACATGAGTTTGGCAAAAATATTTACAACGTTAAAGCTACCGATGTTGACGGCAAAGAGTTGCCTTTAACACAGGTTGAAGGTGATGTTTACGAGGTTGGAGAACATCCGGCCACTGTAAAAGTGAACTATACGCTTTTCGGTAACTGGACAGATGGTACTTACGCTTCTATTGATCCAAGCCACGCCCACCTGAATATGCCTGCCACTTTTATGTGGGTTGTTGGACAAGACAAACGCCCGATTACCATTCAGTTTGATGACCTGGATAAATACGGATGGAAAGTAGCTTCACAGCTTAAGCATGAAGGTTCAAGCGTGTACAGTGCTCCAAGTTTGCAATACATGATGGATAGCCCTACCGAACTGTCTAACTACAATGTTAGCAGCTGGGATGTAGTAAATACCGATGGTAAGAAAGAAAAAATAAACCTTGCCGTGCACTCGGACGATAGCCAGGCGGTGATAGATAATTTCGGGAAAATGATCCAAAAGCTGGTATTGGAAGAAAAAGCAGTATTTGGCGAACTGCCAACCTATGATTTTGGCGAATATACTTTTGTAAGCGATGTAAACCCAGCCGTGTCCGGTGATGGTATGGAACATCGCAATTCAACCTCTATAACTATCCCGGCGCCTAAAGTAGAAGGCTTTGAAAACAATCTGATGGGCGTCTACGCGCACGAATATTTCCATAGCTGGAATGTGAAACGCATCCGCCCGAAATCATTGGAGCCATTTAACTTTGAGCATGCCAACATGAGCAGTGAGCTTTGGTTTGCCGAAGGTTTTACCCAATATTACGGCGAATTATTGCTTACCCGCGCCGGCTTCAACACATTGGATGATTACACTAAAACTATTGCCGGTTTAGTTAACCAGATTTTAAACACGCCTGGGGCAGCCAAATATTCCGCCGCGCAAATGAGCCGTTATTCTGTATTTGCAGATGCGGGCGTATCTATCGACCCTAACAATAACGTTAACGATTTTACCAGCTATTATACCTACGGTGGTGCTATCGCATTAGCGCTTGACCTTCGCCTGCGCAGCGATTTTAACATGACGCTTGATGATTACATGCGTACCGTATGGCTCAACCGCGGCAAAGTAATGAAGCCGTATACCATTCCCGATCTGCAAAGCGATTTAGGCAAAGTAACCAACAATCCTAAATTCGCCGCCGATTTCTTTAAGCGTTACATCAACGGAACCGACAAAAATAATTACGAAGAACTATTGGCTAAAGCAGGCCTGGTTTTACAGAAGGTACAACCAGGTAAAGGCTGGGCCGGTCCGCTGGCTGCTACCCCAGGTCGTGGTCGCGCAGGCCAGGTACTGGCTGCCGACGCCGAAGGTCTGCCAATACTTTCAAGTACAACTATAGGTACACCGGTTTATAAAGCCGGTCTTGATGCAGGCGATGTTATCCTGAAAGTTGACGGAAAAGACATTAAAGACCAAAAAGGCTTTAGCGATATTATTGCCGATAAAAAACCGGGCGATAAAGTTACTGTAAACTACAAAAACCGCACTGGTGCTCATGAAACCACCATCACCCTTGAAGAAAATCCAAACTTCGAGGTAGTAACTTTCGAAAAGGCCGGCAAACAATTAAGCAAAGAACAGGAAACCTTCCGTAACAACTGGCTGCAATCAAAAGTCAAATAACTATGAAGAAGATATCAATAGTAACAGCGGCATTATTAAGCGTTTCGGCTTATAGTTTTGCGCAGGATGTTAATAAACTGATTAATAAAGATGACGTAACCCGCATTATCAAAACGCTTTCGGCAGATGATATGCAGGGTAGGGCAACTTTCACGCCCGGCATCGAAAAGGCAGCTCAATTCATCGAAAGTGAATATAAAAAGGCTGGTTTGAAGCCGATGGAGGGCAATACCGGTTACCGCCAAAATTTCACCATGGTGCGTTCAACCCCGGTAAGCTTAACGGTAAGCATCAATGGCAAAGCCATAGCAGCCGACAGCGCGTTTGCCAGCAGCGCCGATTCATTTAAGTGGGCAGGTGATAAAGATGTACAGGTGATTACGGTTGGCCCCGATAAGGATTTCCGCACCGAATATCGTAAAGCGTTTAAAAGCGATACCAAAACCCTTTTACTGGTCGATCCTAAATTCAAAAGCCTGTTTAGCCGTATTAAGGGCTATATTGGTGCCGGCTCAACCAATTTCAAAGGCAAAGCAAAAGCGCCAATCATATTTGTATCCGGCAAGTTTGATAACGTTACATCATTTGATGTAAACTGCGAAGTAAAAACCCAGGAGTTGCCACTGTTTAACGTAGCAGGTATCATCCCCGGCAAGACCAAACCAAATGAATACGTAGTATTTTCGGGCCACTATGATCACCTGGGTATCATTAAGCCTGATAAACCAGGAGTAACAGATAGTATTGCCAACGGCGCCGACGATGACGCTTCAGGTACAACAGCAGTGTTAAGCCTGGCTAAATACTATAAAAAGCTTGACAACAATGCCCGTACCCTGATTTTTGTAGCCTTTACCGCCGAAGAGATTGGCGAATATGGTTCACAGTATTTTGCGAAACAAGTAGATGCCGATAAGGTAGTTGCCATGTTCAATATTGAAATGATTGGCAAGGCTTCAAAATTTGGTACTAACTCCGCATTCATCACCGGTTTTGAAAGATCCGATTTTGGTAAGATCTTACAGAAGAACTTAGAAGGTACCGCCTTTAAGTTTTACCCGGACCCCTACCCGGACCAGGACTTGTTTTACCGAAGTGATAACGCCTCGCTGGCCGAAGTTGGCGTACCTGCACACACCATCTCAACCGACCAGATTGATATAGATAAACTATACCATACCGTTGGCGATGAGTTTAGCACACTGGATGTGGATAACATTACTTCGACAATCCGCGCGATAGCGTTGAGTTCGCGTACTATTGTTTCGGGACAGGATACACCGACAAGAGTGCCTAAGAAAACGGAATAGAGAGATTAGAGGTTAGTGATTGGAGATTAGTTGGACGGCAGCTAACGTCCGAATCAAAAAAGTTTTTTTAGTTCCCCTCTTGAGAGGGGGAGCGAAGGATGGAGCGATAGCAGGGGTGTGTTTCTACAATTGATTTATCAAAGTAGGAACACACCCCTCCACCCCTCTCAAGAGGGGAATCGCACAATTCCTGCGCTTCTTAGTTTTCCCCCACATGAACAAAATACTCAAGATAGCAGTTGTAGGCCCCGAATCAACAGGCAAATCTACCATGTCTGAATATCTCGCGGCACATTACAATACAATAGCTGTGCCTGAGTATTCGCGTGAGTATTGCGCAAACCTCACAGGCGATTGCACCTGGCAGGACGAAGTGAATATGTTCCACGGCCAGGTGGCACTCGAAAACAAACTCCTTCCACAAGCCAACGGTATTCTGATCTGCGATACTACTTTTTTAACGGTAAAAATCTGGAGCGAGGAAATGTTTGGTAACGCCCCACAGGAGGTACTTGACGAACTGCCGCGCCACCCCTATGACTTATACCTGCTCCTGGATATCGACATGCCCTGGCAGGATGATCCCTTACGTAACTTCCCTACCAAGCGGGAGTATTTCATGAACATTTGGCACCGCGAACTCCAGGCGCTTAAGGCTAACTACCTGGTAATATCAGGCTTAGGCCAGGAAAGATATGATAATGCCGTAAAGGCGATTGATAAGTATCTGAACCCTGATTTTTAGGATTAAAGGATGACCAGGATGATGTGCAGATTTGTAGATGTGCAAATTTCAGATTTAAAGATTGAATAAAGATATCCATGCGGATATTATTTGCACCAAACAGCTTATTCGCATAACCGGACTCGGCTCATCATACCACCTTTTCAATTTGCACATCTGCACATCTAAAAATTTGCACATCTAAAATCCGCCCCAACTTAAAACTTTCAAAAAAATTATCAATAATTAAAAAAATATTTTTCACATACGTGCAACGTTGTAAAATGCGTTGCGTCTATTATCCTGAAGCTGGTCACAAATTTGGAAGCGATATATATTGACAAACATTACAACCTGGTAATTGAGTGCAAGCAGGGAAGCAAAAAGGCCTGCTATGAGCTTTACCGTCTATATTCGAAAGCTATGCTGAACGTGGCCTTTCGGATAGTGGGCGATATTGCCGAAGCGGAAGATGTGCTGCAGGAAGCTTTTGTGGATGCCTTTGCCAAGCTGAAGGATTTTAGGCAGGATACCACATTTGGCCTCTGGCTTAAGCAAATCGTTGTTAACCGGTCAATCAATATGCTGCGCAAGCGCAAGCTTGAACTGGTTGAACTGGAAGACGGCCACCTTGAAAATATTGCCGACGATGAAAGCTGGGACGATGAAGACATACAATACCAGGTTGCCCGGGTAAAAGAGGGCATGAAACTACTGCCCGATGGCTACCGCGTTGTATTATCGCTGTACCTGCTTGAAGGGTATGACCACGAAGAAATAGGACAAATATTGAACATATCAGAAAACACATCAAGAACCCAGTTTTTGAGAGCTAAAAGGAAGTTAATTGAAATTTTAAACAGGAAAGGAACAGTATCATGAGCAAGCGATTTGAAGATTTCATGCACGACAATAACGAAGAATTTAACGAGATAGAACCATCGGCAGATCTGTGGGGTAAAATTGAGGCGCAGCTCAATTTTTTGGACGAGGAAGATCAGCAACCCAAAAAGCGCGAAGCAAAGACTTTTTCGCTGGCCTTCGTACTAAAAGTAGCCGCGTCGGTGATCATCGTAATGGGGATAGGCTTCGGCATATATATACAAAGCCAGAAAGGCGTAAAAAGCGTTGACTTTGCAGCCATCAACCCCGAGTATGCGCAACAGCGGGTGCATTACGCGTCGCTTGTTGAAACCAAGCTTACCGAACTTAAATCAGCATCTAAAAACGATCCACAGCTATACAAGGAGTTCAGCGCCGAGATAGCTAAAATGGATTCCACCTATAAAAAACTAAACAATGATTTAGCCACCAGCCCTAACCAGGAACGTGTTTTACGTGCAATGATCCGGAACCTGCAAATACAAACCGAGGTGCTAAACCAGCAATTAAATGTAATTGAACAGTTTAACCAGATGAAAAAGGAACAAAACAATGAAACTAAAAATATTTAGTCCGGCCCTGCTAACACTTATCGGCTTGTTAACCATAAGCACAGCAAACTTTGCACAGGTAAGTCCTGCAGCTCCTCCTCCTCCGGCAAAACCGGCATTACCACCCTCGCCGCCGCCTGCCGCTGAACTTAACGGCGACTGGACACCAGCTACCAATAGCAAGGAGTACCAGGAGAAAATGAAGGAGCTGAACGCCAAGATGCGCGATTTGCAAAAACAGATGAATAACCTGCGAATGCAGCAGCAAAAACAACTCCAGCTTAAAATGCAAAACATGGTGCGCCTTAATAAGCAACTTGCTTTTAAATTTAAGGACAGCATGCGGTTCAAAAAGCTTGACTCCTTAAAGTTTAAAATGAAGTTTAAGGATTTTGACAGCATGAAATTTGCCGACAAGTTTGAAAAACTGAGCCCTAATGTGAACTTCGGTTTCAAAAACTTCGACCAAAACTTCAGCTACAGTTACAATGGCGACGATAGCTATGAAAAGCAGGTGCAAAACGGCGATATAGTTGAGAAAACCAAAACCTACAGTAAAAGTTACAGTATCGATGGCAATGATGTAATTAATATCGATAACAAATATGGTAAAGTAACTGTGTTTACCTGGGCAAAAAGTGAAGTAAAGGTTGATGTACAAATTGTGGTAGGTGCTAATGATGAAGATAAGGTGCAAAAAATGCTGGACGCGGTAAGCATCAAGGATAGCAAAGATGGCTCAGGTGTTTCTTTCAGAACATCTATTAACCAGGGAGATAGCGACAATGATGGTGGTATCTGGGGATCGTTATTTGGCAAAAAAAATGCGTTCCGTAAAATGGAGATCAATTATACGGTGTATATGCCTGCCAGGAACCCGCTTACCATCAACAACAAATATGGCAATACAGAGTTACCTGATCTTAGCGGCAAGCTCAATATCAATAACTCATATGGAAGCTTTCGTGCAAAAGCGCTGACTAATCCCGGCAATCAAATCAGGGTAAGATACGGCAGTGCCACTATTGAAACCTTAACAGGAAGCGACCTTGATGTGGCCTACGGTAGCCTTAGTCTTGGCGATTGCGATAAGCTGAATGCCGATGTAAGCTATGGCTCAGCAAAAATCGGCCGCATTACTACGTCAGGCAATATCAACGTAAAGTTTAGCGGTGCTTTGAATATTGGCGAGGTTGATAAAAATGTGAAAAACCTTTCTGTTAATTCATCATATTCAAGCGTAAAGCTGGGAGTAAACGATGGGCAGAATGCCGATTTCGATATTACTGTACACTATGGCAGCTTCAATTACAACGGCCATGATGTTAACATCACCAGTAAAACCCCTGCCGATGGCGAGCGTGGCTTTAACCCCACTAAAACCTACAAGGGCCATTTAGGCAAAGGTGGCAGCGATAAAACTATTACCATCAGCACCAGCTATGGTAGTGTAAGCTTTGATTAAACATTATAAATAACCCCATTTTAAACGGCGCATTGTTATGATCTAACAATGCGCCGTTTTTTATTGCTTTACCGGCTCTTGCAAATCTGCCACAGCCCTCATAGCTTTGGAGCAAACATCTCCCCTATGCACCACCAGGACAATGAAAAGCAGATCTTTAATACCCTTTATGATCAATACAAGCACCTGGGCTTGCCGCTTGAACTTATAAAGCATACCGATTTTACGGTTTTCAACCTGAAAGATATAAACCAGCCTACGCCGTTTAAATCGCCGTTGAGCAGGCTTAATTTTTTTGTTTTTGCCTTTATTAAAAGCGGGGATGGTGATTATACCATTGATGAGCATAATTATAAACTGCAGCCACGAGCCATCTACTTTACCAATCCGGGGCATTTTCGCTCCTTTAATTGGGAGCACATAGGCGATGTTTACCTGTTTACATTGAGCGAATCATTCCTGAAGGAAAACGTTTATGCCAATATTTTTGATGAGTTCTCTTTTTTGCTGGCCGAAACATTTCCGGCACGGGTAGTTAGTCCGGATGTTTTTGATGAGTTTGATATTTTGTATCATCAAATATTGAGAGAGTATAACTCAAACAGCCCTTACCGCTATCGCATTATCGGCAACCTGTTTGTAGTGGTGCTGTTAAAATTTAAGGAATATTTCTGGCAGGATTATAACCCGATATATGAAGGAAACCGCAGTTCGGAAATTGTAAAGAACTTTAAACGCCTACTCGAGAAACACTACCGCGATCTTAGCAGCGGCATAGCCGAACAAGCCTTTCGCGTGCAGGATTATGCCGATGCACAAAGTCTGCACCCCAATTACCTGAGTAATGTCATCAAAATAAAAACCGGCAAAACCATCAGCACCTGGATAGCCGAAAAAACCATTTCCGAAGCCAAGGCGCTACTGCAAAATTCAAAACTTTCCATTAAGGAGATCGCTTTCAGGCTTGGCTTTTCTGAAGCAACACATTTCAGCAATTACTTTAAAAAGCATACCGATACGTCGCCGGTTCTATTCAGGAAGGGCTATGGCACCGTTACTTCATAATTTGAATATTATTATTTCTCTAAACTGTTGTTCATGCCTTTAAGGTAACTATCCAAAAGCAATAATAAGCGTAGCATCATATACCCCCTCGAAACAACTTGTAAACGGCTTACCAATTTGCGCCATTAGGCGCTACCTGTTTGTAGAACATTATTTTGCATAATCATTTGCGCCGTTAGGTGCTACCCGATATGCGCATACATTAGCGCCATGCAGAAGGGTAGCACCTAACGGTGCACAATTATTTTGCTACAAACAGGTATCCCCTATGGGGAATTAAGAATTTCACAGACACATATAATAATGACACTAATACCAAACAGACGCAAACATGACTGACAAAAAAAGGGAGACCATTTGATCTCCCTTTTAATTTATTTTTCAAATCCTCACAATTATCTTCCTCCCAGAGGGCATTTAGCTTTCAGGTACTGTGTAAACAGGGTACGTAAATGCTATGTTGTGCCTTGTACTGTTTCTTCGTAATTTGAATTTTATGTTCCACTAAACTGCCGTTCATGCCTTTAAGGTAACTATCCAAAAGCTATAATAAGCGTAGCATCATATCCCCCCTCGAAACAACTTGTAAACGGCTTACCGATTTGCGCCATTAGGCGCTACCTGTTTGTAGAACATTATTTCGCAGAATCATTTGCGCCGTTAGGTGCTACCCAATATACGCGTACAATTAGTCTTATGCAGAGGGGTAGCACCTAACAGTGCACAAGTTATAACCTGTTACTTTTACTACAAACAGGTATCCCCTACGGGGAATTAAGAATTTCACAAACATCTATAATGGCGACACCAACAACAAACTCTAGCAAATATGACTGACAAAAAAAGGGAGACCATTTGATCTCCCTTTTAATTTTCTTTCAAATCTTCACAATTATCTTCCTCCCGGAGGGCATTTAGCTTTCAGGTACTGTGTAAACAGGGTACGTAAGTGCTCTGTTGTGCCTTCGCCTTCTGATATCGAGTGTGTACGGTTAGGATATGACATCAGTTGAAACTGCCTGTTGTATTTTATCAACTCGTCAATTAACAACTCGGCGTTTTTGTAGTGTACGTTATCATCGCCGGTACCGTGGATATAAAGCAAGTTACCTTTCAGGTTTTTAGCATAAGTAATCGGCGAGCCTTTTATAAATGCCGCACGACCAGCCTCATCGGTAGGCACACCCATGTAGCGTTCCTGGTAAATATTATCGTAAGTAAGCTGCGAACCAACAGCCGCCACAGCGATACCCGTTTTGTATATATCACCGTACTGGAACATCAGGTTAAGGGTTGACGAACCGCCACCGCTCCAGCCGTGTACCGCAATACGGGTTGAGTCCACAAAAGGCCATTTGATGATCTCTTTGGCAGCCATCGCCTGGTCGCGGATATTGATGATACCAATATTTTTGTAGATAGCTTTGCGCCATGCAGTACCTTTAGGGGCCGGAGCGCCACGACCTTCAACCGACATGTAAATATACCCGTCATCGGCCATACTGCCTTCATACAGCCTGTTATGGCCTGTACCCCAAGTATCGGTTACGGTTTGTCCTGCTGGTTCACCATAAACGGTAAACAGTACAGGGTATTTTTTATTAGGGTCGAAATTGATTGGCTTCATCATCCAGCCATCCATTTCAATGCCATCAACCGTTTTAACCTTGAAAAACTCGGGCTTATTTTTAGTGTCTTTATCAACGGTTATTACAGTACCGGTAATATGTTTGTGTTCAGGCAAACTAACTACCTCGCTTTGCGGACGGGTGTAACTGTTGTTGAAATTATGCAGCGCTACTTTGCCGTTAGGCGAAATATCATAGCTATGCGTTCCCGGTTCATCAGCAGGCGAAACACGTTCGGCCTTACCACCGCTTAATTTTATTTTGTACAGATATTTTTGAGTAGCATTATCAGGCGATGCGATGAAGTATACATATCCCAAAGCTTCATCAATCATGTCGATGCCAATCACATCATAGTTACCTTTAGTGATCAGGCTTTCCTTGCCTTCGCGGGTTACTTTATATAAATGGCGCCATCCATCTTTTTCGCTCAGCCATAAAAAGCTTTTACCTTTTTCAATCCAGCCCCAACCCACAGGGTCGCCGCCGGCTACACGGGCTTTAACATCAATCCATGAATCATTGTGCTCCTCACGGATAGAACGAGTTGTACCGTTTGATACATTACCGATAAATACACGGCTTTCGTTTTGGGCACGGTTCAGTTGCTCCAGGATAATTTCGTTTGAGTTATCGGCCCATTCCATGTTAGGGATATAATGCTGCACGGCATCGCCCGGAACATTGATCCAGGTAGTTTTACCGGTTGCGGTGTTAACCACGCCAACTTTGCATGAGCTTGGATCTTCGCCTGCTACAGGATACTCAACAGGTACCACAAACGGATAAACCGAATCGGTAGTGTTAAGCATCAGGTAAGTTTTGATCTTGCTGGCGTCCAATTGCCAGTATGCTATTGATTTGCTATCCGGCGACCAGCGGAAACCATCGCGACAACCAAACTCTTCTTCATAAGCCCAGTCAAAAGTACCGTTAATGAGCTTTTGAGTACCATCGGTGGTTAATTGTTTAACCGAACCGTCAGCCAGGTCTTCCATGTAAATGTTATGACCGCTTACATAAGCCGCCTTGTTGCCATCAGGCGAAAACTTAGCAAACATCAAAGATGATTCGGGCAGGTTTTTACCCAACTGCCAAAGTTTTTTAGTGTTTGAATCATAAACCCAGTAATCACCACGGGTATCATAGCGCCATACCTTTTTGGTGTTGGTGTTGATAAGCACTTTTTTGTTATCCTCACTCACGGTAAACCTTTTAACGCTGATAGGCGATTTACCTGCAGGGGTCAGTTCTTGCTTAGTGATAAAAACAGTTTTTTTAGAGGTGTCACGCGCGTCGATCATGATGATCTGTCCGCCGGTGATGCGGTAGTATTGGTTGCCGTCTTTTGTCCAGTTAACACCGGTACGCTGCGCGTGAGCGGTATTTTGCTGGATAATTAACAGTAGTGCGGTAAGGAAAGTTAATCCCGAACGGTAAAATTTCATATACATTAAGTTTGAATTAATAGAGCAACGCTATTTTTATTTATTAGATAACGTCACTGTAAATTTTGCGTTAAATTAGCACAATAAAGAAATCTAAAGCCCTCTGTAATGAAAAAAATACCTCTATTGCTCGTTGCCTGCATGTTACTTTTCACTTCGGTAAATGCCCAGCATGCCGACAGGAGCAAATTCATTAAAGACAGTTTAGATCTTTACATCAGCAAGGCCCTCACCAACTGGCGTGTGCCCGGTGTAGCCGTTTGTATTGTAAAAGATAACAAAGTTGTGCTGATGAAGGGTTACGGCATTAAAGAGCTTGGCCTCATGAACAAGGTTGATGAAAATACCCTGTTCATGATAGGCAGCAACACCAAAGCCTTTACCGCTACCGCCCTTGCCATGCTACAGGCCAATAAAAAGCTATCTTTAGATGATAAGGTAACCAAATACATTCCCGAGTTTAAACTGGAAGATAAAAACGCGAGCGAGCAGGTGATTGTACGCGACCTGCTTTGTCACCGTCTCGGTTTCCAGACCTTCCAGGGCGATTTTACTTTTTATAACACTAATCTTACCCGCCAGGATGTAATAGCACACCTGGGCAGGCTAAAAGCCGCCTATCCGTTCCGTACACGCTGGGGTTATACCAACGCGGCATTTTTAACGGCTGGCGAGATCATTCCAAAAGTAACCAACGGGCACTCATGGGAGGCTTATGTAAAAGAGGCCATTTTTGCACCACTGGGCATGGGTAATACTTTAGCTTTAAGTAGAGATCTGCCAACTTCTATAAACCGTACAGTACCTCATACCATTGTTGATGGCAGGCTCACCCCAATCCCCTATTGTCAGATAGACGGGATTGCACCGGCAGGCTCTATCAGCTCATCGGTAAATGACATGAGCAAATGGGTATTGGCTTTGTTGAACAATGGCAAGGTAGGCCAGCGCCAGGTGATCCCTGCTGCAGCTATCGAAGCAACCCGTGTACCACAGGACATTGTTGGCAGCGTTCACCACATGAATGGTGAAAATAACTTTGAGCTTTACGGCCTGGGGTGGTTTATACAAGACTATTCCGGGCACCGCCTTGTAATGCATGATGGCGGCGTTAATGGCTACTTATCGTCGGTAACGCTTTCGCCGCAGGATAACCTGGGCATTGTTATATTAACTAATACAGATCAAAACCTACTCTTTGAAGCCTTGCGTTGGGATATCCTGGATGCTTACTTTAAACAACCATTCCGCAACTACAGTGAAGGTTACTTAAAGCAATACAAAGCCAATACCGCTACTGAACAAGCTGAGGACAAAAAACTGAAAGACTCTGTGCTGTTAAACCCCAAACCCATGTTGCTGCCTAACAAATACCTCGGCAAATACACCAACGAGTTTTATGGCACTATGGAAGTTACGCAAGGCGAAGGCAACAACCTCGAGATGCGCTTTGAACATCACCCCAAAATGTATGCATTGTTAAAACCCCTTGGTGGCAACCGGTTCTACGTTACATTTTCCGATCCTACATTAGGCAAAGCGGTATTTCCGTTCACCATACAAAACGGCGAGGTTACAGGCGTACGTGTAAAAGTGGCTGATTTTGTAGAGCGTGGGGCTTATGATTTTAAGAAGAATTAGGGCAAGGGAAACAGCATTTAGTTAGCTAACTGTCGGGCCAAAGCATAAATATGAAAGCGTGGAATTGTGCGATTCCCCTCTTGAGAGGGGTGTAGGGGTGTGTTTCTGCTTTGACAAGCTAATTACATGAACACACCCCTGCCAACACACTTTCCTTCGCGCCCCCTCTCAAGAGGGGAAATAAAAATCTAAAAATCCCACATAAAAAAAGCGGGATAACTTTTCCCTAAAGAAAAATTATCCCGCTGAAAATATCTGAGCAGTAAACCGCTTATTGCAATACGATCTTACGGATGCGGTTGTTATAGTAATCAGCCACGTAAAGGTTATTGCTGGCATCAACTGTTATGCCCTGCGGCGAATTGAAGATACCTGCGGTTCCAACACCTTCTGCAAAACCTGTTGTACCATTGCCTGCAATAGTTCTTAAAACCCTGTCTTTAGTGATTTCCAGGATCCTGCCATTCTGATCAGTTATGAACAGGTTTCCGCTTTTGTCAAACGCGATAGCTGACGGGCCACCAACAAGGGTAGTTTGTTTATTACCGCCAACAAAAGTAGAAACAACGCCAGCCGGAGTAATTTTACGAATAGTGTGGTTAAGCGCCTCGGCAACGTAAATGTTGTTATTAGCGTCGATAGCTATGCCATTAGGCCTGTTGAAAGTAGCGCTGGTAGCGGTTGCATTGTCCAGGTAGCTTGCGCCCCTGCTGCCTGCAAACGTAGTAACAACACCTGCCGACGTAATTTTGCGGATCAGGTTATTACCCATATCAGCAACAAAAATATTTCCGGAACCGTCAATTGCCAGTCCACGCGGGCTGTTAAAAGTTGCTTTGGTACCGGTTCCATCTGCATATCCGGCATCGCCGCTACCTGCAAAAGTGCTTACTGTGCCATCCGGGGTAATCTTACGGATATTGTTATTGCCATAATCGGCTACATAAATATTGCCTGTTGCATCTGTAACTAAACTTTGCGGAGCATAAAACTGAGCTGTAGCTACTGGGCCATCAACGTAGCCAATAGCGCCACTGCCAGATAACGTAGTAACATCTCCGGCTGTAGTGACTTTACGGATAGCGCTATTAAATGAATCTGCAACATAAATATTGCCATCAGCAGCGCCTACAGTTACACCCTGCGGGCTGTCAAAAAAAGCAGCGCCGCCTAAACCGTCAATAAAGTCAGATCCGGCGTTACCTGCCAGTGTACTAACTGTACCACCAGCATAAGTAGTACCGTCGCCGGTAGTGAATTGTATAACCTTACCATAACCGGTACCTGCGCTGTTTATAGCATAAGCACGGGCATAATAAGTTGTTTTAGGGCTTAAACCGGTAATTTTGGTTGTATAAGCAAATTGAAGTACGGTATCTGTAGTCTTTTTATCAGCCGTAGTTGGTGTTTGATTGGTTGAGCTATAGCAAACGCCATAGGTACCAAGGCTCACATCCTGCGTTCCGTTAAATAAACCGCCCGCATAGGCTATTGTTCCACTTTCAGCAGTAACCACATCCGTGGTGGTTAAATCCGGTACGGTTACTGGTGTAACGCTTCCGCTTTTACCACAACCTGCACCTGCCAAAGCAACGGCAACTATAAACGCGGCAAATAAAATTGTTTTAGTAAAGCTCTTTTTCACGAGTTTGTTTAAAAGTTATATAGTAAAGTAAGCAAAATTAACTTATCAGTACGTAGTAAATCACTTTAAAGTAACATTTTAACAAATATTAACATACTTATTACGTACCAAAACCTGGTATTGCCCTGCATTTGCCGACAAAACCGGTTAATCAATTTTTTTAACGGGCGTAAAGTAACCAAAAACTCAGCAACATTTTCGGCACGGATGTGTTAATAATTAACCATGAAAACAATAATGCTGTTTATATCGCTCCTGATAGTTAATGCGGCCACAGCACAAAAGCAAGTACCGTTACCGCATGGAATGATATTTGGCCAGAAACCCGATACCGTAGCTTTAATGCCGGCCTCCAAACTGGAAGCCTTTATGGGAAAAAAAACGCGGATCACTACTGCCATTTCAGGCAAGGTGATAAAAGTCACTAAAGAAAAAGGAGGTTGGTTTGAAATGGATGCAGGCAGCAAGCGCGTTATTACGGCTCACTTCGCCAATGCAGGTATAAATTTGCCGACCGCTCTTGCCGGTCGCACAGTAATAATTTCGGGGATAGCTTCCAAACAGTTCATTGCCGATGATCTGCAGCATATGGCCGGAGACACGGTTAACGGCAAAAAGCAGCATAAAACTAATACCAGTTCTAATAGAAAGGTTAGTTTTGAAATAAAAGGTTTAATGGTAGATAAATAAGCCTATTCAAGCTTAGTAAAAGAAAAGCTATAAATAAGCCTGAGCCCGGCTATTGGCGTTGATTGGCTACCCTTTTTCATATAATCACCATGAAAATTCAGATCGAGGGTTTGATGCCGTGTTGATAAGATGATAAAGCCTATCCCGGCAGTGGCGCCGAAGCCGGAATAGTCGGGATCAAGATGCCCAAAAGCACCTGCCAATGTATAAATCTCTTTGCTGAAATAATATCTGCCCGATAACCCGGCCAGCACACCATAGGCAACTTCGCCGCCCAGATACGGTGTTATACTTACAGCCTTGGCTACTTTAACTTCGCCCTGTAAAAGAGCGCCAAAGCCATTACTATTTTCGCGGGAGGTGTTTAAGGAAAGGCCAAGACCGATAGCATTTTTGGCCTGAGCATAAGTTTTCATTGTCCCACCTATCAGCAGAACAAAAAGCAGGATAAAGGTAGTTCTCAATGCAGGATATAATTAATCGTCAGGGTTAATATGTGATACATTAACCCTGACGACCAATATTAAGCATTTGTTACAATGAGCTGCCTTAATTTTTCAGAAACTTCGTTTTTATTTACTGCAGATGCTTCGCGTTTGCATTTCATATAATGCTCGCGGGCAATTTTTTCGGCCAGATCGCCGATAGTTTTTACATGCATCTCTTTGCCAAAACGGCCGGCCAGTTTTAAGCCTACACCAGCTACCACCATACCGGCAATACCTATAGCCATGTGATAAAAGGCAAAAACAAAGCTAACCACCAAAATCATAGAAAACAGGTTTACTATCCATTGCTTGGGTTGAAGCAAGCTGATCTGGAAACCCATCTCTTCTTCAATAGCAGCTATAGCCTCAATACGGCTATCGCGCGGGAAAAGATCAACAAGTTTGGTTTGGGGCTTTATGATATCCTTATCGTGCCCTGCCGATGCATTGATGGCATTACGGAGTTTGTAAAATGCCTGCTGTGTGGTACAGCCATCGTTTGTTTTTTTTACTTTTTCGAGAACAACGTCGCAAAGTTTACCAAAGTTTTGTACATCGTTTGCCGATGCGTCGTTTAAACTGATGTTAAATGACTTTTCAATTTTCATTAAAACACCATCCATATCTTCAGGATCAACACTCTTCAGGTTGATGTCCTGACCATTAGCCGAATTAACTTTCAATCTATAGTAACTAAATACAACAATAGTGAACCTGCAATTAGGGTTGCAGGTTCACGTTATTAGCAATTAAACTACAAAGGCTGCAATTTAATGTTTTAATTATTTACTCAAGTACATTGATTTCTCTTTGTACAGGTGCCTGAAGTATGGGTCTTGCAGGTTAGGGATAAAGCGGATAGCCTCACCGGTTGATTTCATTTCAGGGCCAAGCTCCTTGGTAACCTCAGGGAATTTATCGAATGAGAATACCGGTTCTTTGATGGCGTAGCCCCACAGCTTGCGCTCGATAGTGAAGTCGCTTAGCTTGTTAACTTCCAGCATAACTTTGGTAGCTATGTTGATGTAAGGCACGTCATAAGCCTTAGCAATGAAAGGTACAGTACGTGAAGCACGTGGATTGGCCTCAATTACATAAACCTTGTCATCCTTAACCGCGAACTGGATGTTCAACAAGCCGCGTACGTTAAGTGCTGTAGCTATCTTCTTGGTATATTCTTCTATCTGGTGGATAACGGTATCCGAAAAATCGAATGGAGGCAGTACAGCGTACGAGTCGCCAGAGTGGATACCGGCAGGCTCGATGTGCTCCATCATACCAATGATGTGTACATCCTCACCATCGCTGATCGAGTCTGACTCGGCCTCGGCGGCGCGGTCAAGGAAGTGGTCAATCAGTACACGGTTACCAGGCAGGTTGCGCAATAAGCTTACAACCGCTTTTTCAAGGTCCTCATCGTTAATCACGATGCTCATGCCCTGGCCACCTAATACGTAGCTTGGCCTTACCAACACCGGGTAGCCAACTTTGTGGGCAACTTCAAGTGCTTCTTCAGCGCTTTCAGCTACACCGTATTTTGGATATGGAATGTCAAGGTCTTTCAACAGGTCAGAGAAACGGCCGCGGTCTTCGGCAATGTCCATGTTATTGAATGATGTACCAATGATGCGGATACCGTGCTCGTGCATTTTCTCAGCCATTTTAAGCGCGGTTTGACCACCCAGCTGAACAATTACACCGTAAGGTTTCTCCAATTCGATGATTTCGCGTACATGCTCCCAGTATACCGGCTCAAAGTACAGCTTATCGGCCATGTTAAAGTCGGTTGATACCGTTTCAGGGTTACAGTTAACCATGATAGCCTCAAAGCCTGCTTCTTTAGCGGCAAGTAAGCCGTGCACACAGCTGTAATCAAACTCGATACCCTGGCCTATACGGTTAGGGCCTGAGCCTAATACGATGATCTTTTTCCTGTCAGATGCTACAGATTCGTTTTCACCTTCGTAGCTTGAATAGTAGTATGGCGTTTTTGCAGGGAATTCGGCAGCGCAGGTATCAACCATTTTGTAAACGCGGTGCATACCCAGGGCTTTGCGGCGCTGGTAAACATCCTCCTCGGTTACGTTACCCAAAATGTGGGCAATCTGCACATCTGAGAAACCTTTTTGTTTCAGGGTATACAGGAACTCTTCAGGAACATTATTCAGTGAATAGCGGCGAAGCTCTACTTCCAGGTTAACCAACTCCTGGATCTGGTTTAGGAACCAGCGGTCGATTTTGGTTACTTTACGTACCGATTCGATAGGTACACCCAGGCTTAAGGCGTCATAAATGTGGAACAACCTGTCCCAGCTTGGATGCTCCAGGCTGGCCATTATTTCTTCCAGGTTACGGCTCTGACGACCGTCGGCACCTAAACCGGCGCGACCAATCTCCAAACTTTGACAGGCTTTCTGTAAGGCCTCAGTAAAGCTGCGACCGATACCCATAACTTCACCAACCGATTTCATCTGCAGGCCAAGTTCTTTATTAGCGCCTTTGAACTTATCAAAGTTCCAGCGAGGTATTTTAACGATCACGTAATCCAGCGTTGGCTCAAAGTAGGCCGAAGTGGTTTTGGTGATCTGGTTTTCAATTTCATCAAGGTTATAACCTATCGCCAGCTTAGCAGCAATTTTAGCGATTGGATAACCGGTAGCTTTTGAAGCAAGGGCTGATGAGCGTGATACACGCGGGTTGATCTCGATAGCGATGATCGATTCATCGGCAGGGTTTACCGAGAACTGCACGTTACAACCGCCGGCAAAGTTACCGATGGCGCGCATCATCTTAATAGCCTGGTTACGCATTTCCTGGTAGCAGCGATCGCTCAGGGTCATGGCAGGAGCTACAGTGATCGAATCGCCGGTGTGGATACCCATCGGGTCAAAGTTCTCGATAGAACAGATGATGATCACGTTGTCATTGCTATCGCGCAGCAACTCTAACTCGTACTCTTTCCAGCCTAATACAGCTTGCTCAACCAATACCTCGTGGGTTGGTGAAGCCTGCAAACCACGGTTAAGGGCAGCGTCGAAATCTTCTTTTTTGTGAACGAAACCCGCGCCTTTACCACCCAGCGTGTAGCTTGGGCGAATAACAAGCGGGAAACCGATTTCCTGCGCACCTTCTTTACCTTCAAGGAATGAATTGGCGATTTTTGATTTAGCAACACCTACGCCGATGTCAACCATCAGCTGGCGGAACGCTTCGCGGTTTTCGGTTTTTTCGATGGCGGCGATATCTACACCGATAACTTTAACGCCATACTTTTCCCAGATGCCGCGTTCAGACGCTTCGATACAAAGATTCAACGCGGTTTGGCCACCCATGGTAGGCAGTACAGCATCAATCTGTTGTTCAGTTAAAATTTTCTCAATGCTTTCGCAGGTGAGCGGCAGAAGATAAACATGGTCGCTGATAACTTTATCCGTCATAATAGTTGCCGGATTGCTGTTAATGATAGAAACGGAGATGCCTTCTTCTTTTAGCGAGAGAGCAGCTTGCGATCCGGAATAATCAAATTCGCAAGCCTGGCCGATGATGATTGGGCCGGAGCCGATAATCAGAACGGATTTAATGGAGGTGTCTTTGGGCATAGGGCTTTTTTTTAATTCAAAAGTTCTAAGTCAAAAGTTAAAGACAGTTAAGCCTTTAAACGGTTTTTCCTATGCGCTGAAAGCCAAGAAATCCCGACTTCAGCGTCGGGGTGCAAAGATAGAATTTTAACAAACACCATTCATGTTTTTTTTCAGATTTAACATTACAGCAATTACACCCCGCTTTTTTTAAGTTTTAAGGCACTTTTTCATAAAACAATAGGCATATTATTTTCGTAGAATCTTACTATATTTACTTACAGCCCCGGCTGTAAAAATCCCAATTAAACCTGTAATTGCGCCAACCCGCAAATACTTTATATATTTAGGAACTATGATAAAGAAGCCTGTTTTTCCATTGCTTGTGGCTATTTTATTCTTTGGCAGCTGCGCTATGCTGCAATCAGTTGTTAAATCAACTTTCCCCTACACGGCTACTATGGTGATCCCGGCGTCGGCTAAGGTTGATGAAGCTCAAATAGCAGTAAGTACGGGTAACAGCTTTGACCAGGATTTTACTAAAGACGGCAACAACGCCAATAAAATAAGTGAAGTACGCATCATATCGGCCAAGTTGGAATCAAAGGACCCTACGGATTATAACATCGGCAATATCGCTTCATTAAGGGTTTACATGGGTAAAAGCGATGGCAGTGAAGAAGTGATGGTAGCTATCCGCAAAGATATCCAACCCAATGCCGGTAACAGCATTGTATTGGATATCGATAACTCGCATTTTTTGGATGTGCTTGTACGCGAACCCTCGGTACGTATCAGGATGGTTTATCGCCTGCGTAAAGCAGCCGCTACCGACGCGAGCCTGAAAGTATCATTGGGGATAGGATCATACCCGTCCAATTAAGCCGGGCATCTCCCAAAAACTATTTAATCAGTTTATTATCTGAATCGGGGAATACAAGAATTGGTTCGTAGTTGCGGGCCTCCTCTGCCTCCATATACGCGTACGACATAATAATCACGATATCGCCTACCTGTGCCAGGCGGGCTGTAGCACCGTTCAGGCAAACTGTGCCGGTTCCGCGTTCGCCTTTGATAACATAAGTTTCAAAACGAGCGCCGTTATTGTTGTTCACTATCTGAACCTTTTCGTTGGGGATGATATTTGCAGCCTCAATCAGGTCTTCATCAATAGTGATACTGCCCACATAATTCAACTCCGCCTGCGTTACCTTAACCCGGTGAATTTTGGACTTTAATATTTCAATTGTCATGACGCAAAGTTAGGAATATTTAGTTCATGGTTCATAGTTGATAGTTCATAGTATTTGTTAGCTGGTTGTAAATAGTTTATGATTATTTCAACCAACCCGCCAACGGCAAATTTGCTAAAAACCATGAACCATTATCTATGAACTATAGGCTCCTAATCAATCAACACATTATCAATCAATCTTGTTTTACCTACGCGGGCGGCTACCAACGCCACAACGCTTTCAGATGCCGGGGTGGCGGGATGAAGTGTCTTGCCATCGGCTATTTCAAAATACTCCAGTTCAACGCCGGGTTCATTGCTGATCATTTGAGCGGCCTGCTGCTGTAGCGTGTCAATTTGATTGATATCGAAGTTTTCTTTAACCCAGTTGAGCGTTTTGGACAGGATGAGCGAATGCTCACGATCATACGGGGTAAGGTGAATATTTCTCGAACTCATGGCCAGGCCGTCGGGTTCGCGTTCAATAGGGCACATCACCAGCTTAACCGGCATTTCCAATGCCTCAACCATTTTACTGATCACCATAAACTGCTGGTAATCCTTCTGGCCAAAAAAGGCTACATCGGGCTTAACTATATTGAACAATTTATTAACTACCTGGGTAACGCCCTGGTAATGCCCAGGCCTGAATTTTCCTTCCAGCAAGTGCTCCAGATCACCCATGTCAAAATGCCATTTCTCATTATCAGCATACATCTCGGTAACCTGCGGATTAAACAAAATATCGCAGTTCACCTCTTCCAGTCGGCGGATGTCTTCGGTTATCGGGCGGGGGTATTTTTCGAGGTCCTTAGGGTCATTAAACTGGGTAGGGTTTACAAAAATGCTGCAAACAACCTGGGTGCTTTGCTGCTTTGCCAGTTCAATTAAACCCAGGTGCCCTTTATGCAATGCACCCATGGTTGGTACAAAGCCAATTACTTTTACAGGCTTACGGTTAAAGTAATCTGATATTTCTTTTTTGGTGGTGAATATTTTCAATGTAACAGGTATTACAAAATCTGGCAAAGGTGTACAATTGCTTAAAAATAACCAAAAGTTACTTGCATAATTCGTTGGCAGTTTATATAATATTAGTTATATTTGCAAACTCAAATTTTTTGACTTCTTTACATTTTAAATACTGATTTAGTGATGGGTAAATCTAAGCTTTTGTTTATAACTCATGAAATGTCCCCTTTCCTTGAACTCACAAAAATTGCTGAAATAACACGCCAACTCCCGCAGGCCATGCAGGACAAAGGTTACGAAATTCGTATCCTTATGCCACGTTTCGGTAACATCAATGAGCGCAGGAACAGACTTCATGAAGTGATCCGGTTATCGGGTATGAATATTATCATTGATGATAATGACAACCCGCTGATCATCAAAGTAGCATCTATCCCGGCGGCGCGTATGCAGGTGTATTTTTTGGATAATGAAGAATATTTTCAGCGTAAACATGTATTTGCAGACAAAGAAGGTAAATTTTACGCCGACAATGATGAGCGTATGATTTTCTTTTGCAAAGGCGCATTGGAAACTGTTAAAAAATTAGGTTGGGCGCCGGACGTGATCCATTGCCATGGCTGGATGAGCGCGCTTGTACCTGCTTATCTTAAAACAACCTACAAAGACGATCCTACTTTCAAACACTCAAAAATCATTTATTCTATTTATGAAAATGATTTTAAGGAGAAATTGCACAATGACTTTACTACAAAAGCCATTATGAGCAATATGAACGAGCAGCATGTTGAGCCTTACAAAGGCGGCACCAACTCGGCATTATATGCCGGTGCTATCCACTACTCAGACGGTATCGTTTTGGGCAGCCCTGACATTGATGCAGATGTGTTAAATAATGTTAAAAACAGCAATAAATCGGTTTTAGAATTTGATTCTACCGCAGATTTCGAAAATTATTACAATTTTTACGACGAAATTACCAACGACGAATTGGTGGATGTTGCATAAGACTTAATATTATATATGAAATTTTTCCGATTAGACTTATTGACCCTGTTAATAAGTCTTTTTATTTTGAATAGTTGTAAACGCCAGGATGGTATTGGTTTGGGTATCAATGATCAAAACGAGATCAACGGTAACCTCATAGTTGATACCAATATCGTTATCAATACTGTTGCTGATGATACCGCGTCAACATCGGGCATGACAAGAACACCGCTTGCCAACTTTGTTGACCCTGTATTTGGTACAACAAAAAGTATTGTTGCTTTGGGCGTAAACTTGCCAAATGGTGCAGCATATTCTGTTCCGGCAGGTACCCTTACCATTGACTCGGCTATACTTGTACTCAAATATTCTGATGGTTTTTATGGCGACTCACTGGCTTCACGTTATAAAATAAACGTTTATCAGCTTCAAAAGAAGGTTGAGAGCAAAACCTATTATAGCAATAACCACTGGGATGCTGATCTGAGCGCTTTGCTTGGTTCTAAAACCTTCACTGCGCGTACGCATGACAGTATCACTATTGCCCGCATCCGTGCCGACTCTACCGATACTGTACAGCGTGTTGCACCACAGTTGCGTGTACCATTGAGCAAAGCCTTCATCTACAATAACCTGTTTAATGCAAGCGGTACAGTACTGGCATCGCCTACTACTTTCCAAAGTACAATAAAAGGTTTATACCTGAGCTTAGAAAGGGCACAGGCCAGCGACGCCGGTGGTATTATACAGCTTGACCTTGGTTCGTCTCAAATTGATGTTTTCTACAAAGTTGTTACCGCAGCCACGAGTACGACGACGAGTACCATCGACACTGCTTCAGTAACCATGCCATTCTTTAACCGTGCCGCGGAAATTACGCATACTTACAGCACTACCATTCAGGCGGCACTTAATAATACAACAACATCGCAAAATACAATTTACCTTCAGGGGCTTGCAGGCTTAAGGGCTAAACTAAGTTTCCCTGGTTTGGATAAACTTGTTGACTCATCGGTAGTATTAAACCGTGCCGAAATCGTTATAACGCCACGTGCCGGTTCAGGTGTACCTTATGCGCCATTGCCTAAGCTAACCATGTATAAACTGGATATAGCCAAACAAAGGACATTAATACAGGATGCAAGTGCAAGCGATCCGCGTTCACAAACCAGCTTGTTTGGCGGCCGCTATGATCGTACCAAAAAAGAATACCACTTCCTGGTTACGGCTTTTGTTCAGGATCTGATCCGCAAGAAAACCATTGACTATGGTACTTATATTGCCCCGGTTGATACTACCCTTGTTAACACCACAACAGGTATTGACGTGGCACCATCAACACAAACGGCAGCCCGTTCGATTATAGTGGGTAGCGATAAAAACACACCGGGTTACAGTATCCGCATGAATATCATTTACACCAAAATTCACAAGTAAGATATCTCTTAATAAACAAAAGAATCCCCGCTTAGGGGATTTTTTTGTTTAAGGCAAATCCACTTTTTAAAATACTTTTCTAAGTATTTTAAAACTTCTCCTTTTTCGCAAAAAATCAAAATAATTATTGCTGATATGTGTTATATAGCTGTTTATTTTGCGGCGTTTAACATTTATACTTGATATTTTATGTGCGGAATTGTTGGTTATATAGGATTTAGGGATGCTTATCCCATCGTTATAAAAGGGCTGCACAGGCTCGAATACCGTGGCTATGACAGCGCCGGTGTTGCCTTGCTTGACCAGGATCTTAAAGTTTACAAAAAGGCTGGTAAAGTTGAAGACCTGGAAAATTTTGTAAAGGGCGTAGACCTGAAAGGGACAATTGGCATGGGCCACACCCGCTGGGCCACCCACGGCGAACCAAGCGACCGAAACTCGCACCCACACTCGTCTGGCGACAGGAAGCTTACCATCATCCATAACGGGATTATTGAAAACTACGGCATCATTAAAGAAACCCTCATTGCCAAAGGCCACGTTTTCAAAAGTGATACCGATACCGAAGTTTTAATACACCTGATCGAGGATATCCAGAATGCGACAGGCCTTGATTTAAAAGATGCAGTACGTGTAGCCTTAAACAAAGTGATAGGTGCATATGCCATTGTAATTATGAGCGCCGATGAGCCGGATCTGATGATAGCTGCGCGCAAGGGCAGTCCGATGGTGATTGGCGTAGGTAAAGGTGAATATTTCATTGCGTCTGACGCTACCCCTATTGTAGAGTACACCAAAAACGTGATCTACCTTAACGATAACGAAATCGCGTATGTGCACCGCGAAAACCTGCTGGTAAAAAATATCGATAACTCGGTACAAACTCCATACATCCAGGAACTGGACCTGAAACTGGAGATGCTGGAAAAAGGCGGCTACGACCATTTCATGATGAAGGAGATCTATGAGCAGCCCCGCTCTATCCGCGACTGTCTGCGTGGCCGTATTTACCCTCAACAAGGCAAAGTGCAGCTTGGTGGTATTAAGGAATACACCGAGAAGCTTAAAAACGTTGACAGGATCATTATTGTAGCCTGCGGTACATCATGGCATGCCGGTTTGGTAGGCGAATATCTGATTGAAGAATACGCACGCGTACCGGTAGAAGTAGAATACGCTTCTGAGTTCAGGTACCGCAACCCAATCATCACCGAAAAAGACCTGGTAATAGCCATATCCCAATCGGGCGAAACAGCCGATACCATGGCTGCCATTGAACTGGCAAAAGAGAAAGGCGCCACCATTTTTGGTATTTGTAATGTGGTTGGCGCGTCCATTCCACGTTTAACCCATGCCGGCGTTTATACCCATGCGGGTCCTGAAATTGGCGTGGCGTCAACCAAGGCGTTTACAGCGCAGGTAAGTGTGTTAACACTTATCGCGTTTTATATAGCCCAGCAGCGTGGCAAAATTACGCAAAGCAAAATGGTTGAATATTTAACCGGTTTAAACGAGATCCCTAACCTTGTGCAGGAAACGCTGAAAACAAATGAACATATCAAGGAGATCGCGGCCAGGTTTAAAGATTCGAGCAATTGTTTGTTCCTGGGCAGGGGCAGTTCATTCCCGGTGGCACTGGAAGGCGCTTTAAAGCTCAAGGAGATCTCTTACATACATGCCGAAGGTTATCCGGCTGCCGAAATGAAACACGGTCCTATCGCCTTAATTGATGATGAAATGCCGGTTGTGTTCATCGCCACTAAACATTCGTCGTACGAAAAAGTGATCAGCAATATCCAGGAAGTAAAAGCCCGTAAGGGGCACGTTATCGCTATTGTTAGCGAAGGCGATACTGAGGTGAAAGGGATGGCCGATTATGTAATAGAGATTCCGCAAACCAACGAGGCTTTTGTTCCGTTAGTGGCAACTATCCCGCTTCAGCTATTGGCTTATCATATTGCGGTTATGCGTGGTTGCAATGTGGATCAGCCACGTAACCTGGCAAAGTCGGTTACTGTTGAATAAGCCATTCCCAAACGATAATCTATTTTTACAAGCCCTTGCCCTTAACGGCAGGGGTTTTGTTATTTTTGGAAAGAAACAAATACCTGCTAACCTATGAGTTTTGAAATTTTTGAACAGGCCGAATCCTGGATCTCCCTTATCACGCTTACCTTACTGGAGATCGTTTTAGGCATCGACAATATTGTGTTTATCTCTATCCTATCCGACAAACTTCCGGCCAGCCAGCAAAGCCAGGGCCGCCGGGTTGGTTTAGGCATGGCCATGATCACCCGCATCCTGTTATTGCTTTCTATCAGTTGGGTAATGACTTTAACAGCGCCCTTGTTTAACCTTAGTTCAATTTTTAGTATTACAGATGCCGAATGGGTAGAAAAACTGGCCATCTCCGGTCGTGATCTGATCCTGATCATCGGCGGTTTGTTCCTGATATACAAAAGCACTGCCGAGATCCATCATAAAATTGAAGGCGATGAGGAAAATGAGGGGGCAGTAAAAAAACATTCGTTCTGGGGTACCATATTGCAGATCATGATACTTGATATTGTTTTCTCGCTCGATTCTGTGATTACTGCTGTCGGAATGGCCAGCCATGTTGAAATCATGATACTGGCTGTAGTTATAGCGGTAGGCATTATGATGTGGGCATCAAACGGTGTTGCCGCGTTTGTAAACAAACACCCCACCGTAAAAATGTTGGCGCTGTCATTTTTGTTATTAATAGGCGTTTCGCTCCTGGCCGAAGCCTTTGAACAGCATATCCCGAAAGGCTACATTTATTTCGCCATGGCATTTTCTGTTTTGGTAGAGATGCTGAACTTGAAAATGAAAGCTAACAGGGTGAAGAAGGTAGAAAGCAAAAGGAATTAGAGAATTCATCACTGCAAATTTAATCTATGTCATTGCAAGCGAAGCGTGGCAACCGCACGGAAGCATAACCCCTCTGTACAGTATGCGATTGCTTCGTCATTCCTCCTCGCAATGACATAGAGAAAAATCCATTTTATATCGGCGTTACAGCGCCACTACTATCGCTTTCCCTGCATACTTAACTACTTTATCGGCCTTAGCAGTTAAAGCCACATCTGAGCCATGAGTGCCTTTAACCATTACGATATTAAACGTGCGGTTTTTCAACTGGCCCGGGAAATGACCTTTGGTATCAGAGATACTCAGCTTATGGGTTTTATCATTCCAGTTTAAAGTGAACGTAGCCGACTGTCCTTTTTCATAATTATAGTTATCGTTCTCATCCTCATAAAACTTAAACGAAGCATCGGCACCCGGATAAATACGAAGTTCGATATTGCTATTTGGTTTTTCGGTAGCGTATTCAACATCCGGGCCCATAGGTATAATTGAGCCTGCTTTTACGTAAAGCGGCAATATTTCGATAGGCGCAGCAGCGCTGATGGTTTGACCGCCGTCAAGCAATTCACCGGTCCAAAAGTTATACCATTTGCTGGCTGCGGGCAGGTAAACCTGGCGGGCCTTGGCTTTTTTAGCGGCATCACTTGAAGTGTAAAGCTGCTCGGTAACGGGGTTAACCATAAAGGCCGGGCCAAACATATACTGGTCAGGAATACCATAAACATTGACATCGCCACGGTAATCAAAAGCCAGCGAACGCATAATAGTATAGTTATCTTTGGTAACACGACCTGCCAACGAATAGATGTATGGCATCAAACGGTAGCGTAACTTATCGAAGTTAAGCAGTATCGACCTTGTGTTTTCATCCCAGTTTTTGCTGAAGATAGCGCGTTCGCCTTTACCGTGGATCCTGAATATCGGGCAGAACGTACCAAACTGGAACCAGCGGGTAAAAAGCTCACGCTTATCGGGCTGTGACCAATCGGCTGGTTTCCAGTGATAGTGATAACCACCTATGTCTGATGTCCAGTAAGGAATACCCGATGTACAGGCGTTGATACCTTGCGGCACCTGGTCTTTAAAGTCATGAAACGTACACTCAATATCACTCGACCATAGCGTCGAAGCGTTACGCTGTTCGCCTGCAAACGACTGCCTCACCAGGAAGAAAGCGCGCTTGCCCGGAATATCCCTGCGCCAGCCTTCATATACACCTTTGGTATGCTGCAAAGAGTAAGTATTGAAATAATCAATGCCTTTACCAATGGCAAAATTACTTTGCCGGCGGGCATCAAGCAATGCGCCATTATCGGGCTCACACTGATCTATCCACCAGGCATCCCAGCCATAACGTTTAATGAGGCTGTCGCGGGCCTGATCCCAGTATAATTCCCTTGCTTTAGGATTGTGGGCATCGTAATAAGTATCAAAAGTGTGGGTAACCACGTTATCCCAGGTAATATCAGTTAAGCCACCCATTTTATCCAGCGCATCATAGTTGGGTGTGCCTTTACCAAATACCGGCCAGATAGAGATCATGGCATGCAGGTTTGCCGCATGCAAAGCGTCGATCAGTTTTTGCGGATGCGGATAGCGCTCCGGCTTCATCACGTGCGAGCCGATTGGCAATGGGTCCCAGTAGTACCAATCCTGCACAATCACGTCAACCGGAATATGGTTATTGCGATAATTATCTTTCACACTCAGGATCTCATCTTCGCTCAGGTACCTATCCTGCGACTGAAACAAACCATAAGCCCATTTACCAAACATAGGGGCTCTTCCGGTAGTGGTGCGATACAGATCGATGATGTGATCAAAACCGGGTCCGTAGAAAAAGAAGTAATCTACCTGTTTACCGCTTTCAGATACATATTTAAATTTGGTATTATCTGCTTCGCCCCCGTAAAAATTACTGGCCGAATAGTTATCCCACATCAAGCCATAGCCTTTGGTTGATAACATTACAGGTATAGCGCCGGTAAGATATTTAATGGCCAGGTCCTGGTTGCGGCCTTTATAATTGATAGACATGGAATCAAGCGGGTGACACCCCAAACCAAATAAGGCCTCATCCTTAGGCGAGTTAAATTGCGTAGTAACATTGTATGTACTGATTCCTGCAATAGTAGCAGGTGTCATCGATTTATTATCGTTGTCCTCCGCTGTAATCACGTTACCCTTTAAATCGGTATAAGTAATGGCGTTGGTGGCTTTGTTTATCTTCACCTTCAACTTCGATGTGGTAATTACAACTTCAGCTCTCCCATCAGTAACCTGGTAGGGTACATGCTGCAGCCACTTGTTATTAACTACCAGCGATGGTTTGGTTTCAAGAGCATCGAATATAGTGTATTCTACCTCGATGATATCATCCTTACGAATGAGTACTTTCATCAAGCCTTTGTCGAGCGTAAAAGTAACACCATCGGCAGCTTTTTTAAACGATTTGATAACTGCCAAAGCAGGCATAGTTGACATACCTGTTAACAGCAAAATAATTAACACAATCGATTGCGTAACTTTTGCACTTTTGTGAGATAATTGTTTAAACATCATGAGCACATAAATTGGTTTTATATTGAGTGTGAGATTAACACCTATTTAGACAGTGTGAATATAGCGTACTTTTTTTGAATTGAGGTAATTTTTTTCACGGCTCAGCCCACGTAAAAATCAATTGATCAGCCAAATCAATGAGGACTTTTTACGATGCTCTTTTTATCAGAAAACAATACAAAATACGAAGGCGTGTTAATGGCTATTAAACACAAAAGCCCCAATGATTAAATCAGGGCTCTTATGGCACTATCTGAGCGCGAGGGCGTGGGCAACATCAATTGCTACTGCTTGTTGAAAGTAGTTGTCGTTGAACCTGTGGTTAGCTTTATTACCTTCTTTGTGTCGTCTATGGTACCTGTATAAGATTTTACGCTGTTATCGGCAAAAACAAGATCAAACGAAAACTGATATTTGTCAATTTTGCTGTTCGAGACCGTACCCGTTTGCCCGCCGACTGTTCCTGAGCCGCCGAGCTTGTTGTCCTGGCCGTCAAACGTAAATGAATCGGTGTCATGTTGCCAAAAACCGATAAGATCGCCCAGAAGAACAATAACGCCGCCACCACCACCGCCTCCGCCGTCACTACTTTTACCACACGTTGTGGTACAAAAGCCTGCAATAACGATCAAAATAACATAGAGGGGGAGATTTAATTTTTTCATGATTAAATGCTTTAGTTATTAATGATTACTAATTTTTTAACTGGCTTAGGAATAGTTTTACACGTTGTTCCATAACGGCAAGCTGATCTGTAATGGCCGGGACCTGTGTTTCTATTTGCGATTGGATCTCTTTTTTCAGCTTTTCCTTATCCTTATCGGACACCTGGTTCTGGAAATACTGATTGATCTGATTTTTAATATCATTTAAGGGGACTATCTTGTTTTTGCCGATACCATAAATAAGCGTATCAGCTATCTCCCCAAATGTTTTGGAAAGCGCCGGATCGTCCCAGTAATCGCTCATCTTTTTTGAGTATGTGGGATAATTGACATATAATTTTTCAAAAGCCTGGTTAAACCCATTCTGGGTTTGCGCATATTGTGTAAGCGCATTAACATTAACAAAGGCATACACGCCTATAAATTTAAAGGCGATCATTAAACTTTGCGCCTGCAGGATGTAGTTTTGCAGGGCCGCGCTGATTTCGGGATAGAACAGGTCGATTCCGTCCTGTTTCTCTCGGGCTGCTCTCAGATCTTCGTTTGAATAGCCCAACTTTTTAAGATTAGCCGCAATAGAATCTATTTTAACCTGCAGGGCTTTGGTATCGGCTTGTCCCTTTTTTGCCGCGTCCTTTAATTGCGATAACGATGCCATATAGCTCTTGATTTGCCCGCTTGATTGAAAGCTTTCCAGTACTATCTGGGTTAGCAGCGCTGGATTTTTAGGTATCAGCACCCTTCCTCCTATTGGGTAAAGTATGATATAAGTTTTATCGGACGTTTTTATTTCTACCTGGGTAGTGCTGCTGTTAATAGCTGTAGTAAAAACGCCCGACTCATTTGTAGTTGCCGGATTACCGTCGATAGTTATGGTATAGTTTTTAACTAAAGTGTTATTGTTTAACAACTCTCCTTTGAAAACCGTAGTTTGCCCATAACCGTTAAGGCCGGTCATACATAGACATACTATGCAAACAACGGCTTTCATAGCTTATTCAGTTGAAGCGTAAGCGGTACTTTAGACGAGAAAATCTGTGTACTGTTAAAACGAAGCTTTTTGCCCATGTAAACCCTTACCGGAAGTTCGGTTCCGTCCTTTATAGGTAGTATTAAAATAAAATTGCCTAACTGATCTGCATTGGTTTTATACTGTCCGTCTGCCAGTACAATCAATACATCAGGAACAGGCTGTCCTTGTATGTCTACAACCAAGCCACTCACCTTTAAAGAATCCGGCTTCTTTTTGAGATGCAGTTCAATGGAGGTATGCCCGTCAAGCGGGATAGTTACCTGCTGGCTTTGTCGGTAATAGCCGGCTACCGCGGGAGTAACGGTAATCCTTTTGCCTAATAAACTTGCCGGCAAGTCATTAAAAATCACTGTACCGTTCTCAACTCTCGCCGAGTCGGGCTTGTTGAATAATACTTTAAGTACCCCGCCGTCTACCAGTTCATTTTTGCTCTCGTCGGCAAATACAATGAATTTAATATCGAATGAATCAGCAGTAGGAGACAGCTTCAGTCCAAAATAGATAATGAGGCAAAAGATCACTGCAGGCCCGCCAAGTGCCAAAGTTCCGTTATGCAACTGACCGCTATATTTCGCATGCGCCTTTAATGCTCCGAATAAAAAGCCAGAGGCAATTAGAGCAGCAAAAATCAAAAGAAAGAAATAAACCTGCGCACTCATATTTGCAGATTTATTGCTAAAGATCATAAGTGTTACCGCAGCCCCTACAAACAACACAAAACCCAATCCGGTTATGATAACCCAGCTTAAAGGCGAAACAGCTTTATTGGCTTCTGCAGGCATGACGATAACAGGCTGTGTATTATAAAGTTAGTTATATTTATTTTATAATACGCAAATTTTTAACTGTTAGGAATTATGGAGCCGCCTTTGGAGAGCAGTGAGTGGTTGGATTGTTTGGATGTTCATATCAGGGTGTTTCCTTCGGCCGGGCTATACGCTCATACGCCTGCGGGCCTTAGGCGCGGGCCGGTATCCGCTCCTATCCCTAACGCGGGTTGATGGTGAATGGTTGAATGGAGAGTGGTGAGTGGTTGGGTTGCGCTGTTATAATTTAAAGCCCCTATGTCATGCTGAACTTGTTTCAGCCCCCCACAGCACAGGTTGACGATTGGAATGGCACACGGCTCAACAGATGAGGTGTTGAAATAAGTTCAACATGACATTATCAGATGAGGTGAGTGGAGAATAGTGAGGGGTGAGTCGTTGATTAGTTTGGATGGTTGTTATCGATGTTGGAGTAGTAGGAATATGAAAGTATTATCAACGCAAAAAGCCTTAGCGGTTAGCTAAGGCTTTTGCAATGTTGCACCATTGAAGGTGATAAAGGGTGGCACCGACCTACTCTCCCACGTTTTACCGCAGTACCATCGGCTCTGGCGGGCTTGACTTCTCTGTTCGGAATGGGAAGAGGTAGACACCGCCGATATAGGCACCTGAATTTCTTTTTATTAAGGTGAAAACTTAAAGGTTAAAGTTCAAAGGTTTATTACCTTTCGCCTTTATCCTTGGGCCTTTCAGCCTTTATAAATGACATATTATTGAAAGAAGTGATTGAATTTAAGAGAAAACAACAGCACTTGTTGTTCATTATCTGTTTTTGTGTTTCTCACCGGCTCATCTATCCTGCTTATCATCAATATTACTACCAATGAACTACTGAACAAATGAACCAGTGAACGTTTCTTCACGAAGAAAGCTTCGGGCAATTAGTATTACTCGGCTATGATGTCACCACCTTTATACCTGTAACCTATCAACGTAGTAGTCTCCTACGACCCTCAATGGAAGTCTCATCTTGTGGCTAGTTTCGCACTTAGATGCTTTCAGCGCTTATCTATTCCCAACGTAGCTACTCTGCAGTACACCTGGCGGCATAACAGATTCACCAGAGGTTAGTCCAACCCGGTCCTCTCGTACTAAGGTCAGCCCCACTCAAACTTCCTACGCCCACAACAGATAGGGACCGAACTGTCTCGCGACGTTCTGAACCCAGCTCGCGTGCCACTTTAATGAGCGAACAGCTCAACCCTTGGGACCTTCTCCAGCCCCAGGATGTGACGAGCCGACATCGAGGTGCCAAACCTCCCCGTCGATATGAGCTCTTGGGGGAGATCAGCCTGTTATCCCCAGCGTACCTTTTATCCTTTGAGCGATGGCCCTTCCATGCAGAACCACCGGATCACTATATCCGTCTTTCGACCCAGCTCGACTTGTCTGTCTCACTGTCAAGCAAGCTTATGCTATTGCACTCCGCGTACGGTTACCAAGCGTACTGAGCTTACCTTTGAAAGCCTCCGTTACCTTTTTGGAGGCGACCACCCCAGTCAAACTACCCGCCAAACAATGTTCTCCACATCGTAGAGTTAGACACCAAATACAGAAAGGGTGGTATTTCAACGTTGACTAACCAACTCCTAGCGAAGCTGGATCACAGTCTCCCACCTATCCTACACATCCTGTATCCGATATCAATGTTAAGCTATAGTGAAGGTGCATGGGGTCTTTCCGTCCCGTTGCGGGTAACCGGCGTCTTCACCGATACCACAATTTCACCGAGCTCATGGCTGAGACAGCGCCCAGATCGTTACACCATTCGTGCAGGTCGGAACTTACCCGACAAGGAATTTCGCTACCTTAGGACCGTTATAGTTACGGCCGCCGTTTACTGGGGCTTCGATTCAATGCTTCGCCTTGCGACTAACATCCCTCTTAACCTTCCAGCACCGGGCAGGTGTCAGGCCATATACGTCATCTTGCGATTTTGCATAGCCATGTGTTTTTGTTAAACAGTCGCCTGGGCCTTTTCACTGCGGCTGACATTGCTGCCAGCGCCCCTTCTCCCGAAGTTACAGGGCCATTTTGCCGAGTTCCTTAGCCATGATTCACTCGAGCACCTTAGGATTCTCTCCTCGACTACCTGTGTCGGTTTACGGTACGGGTTTTTAATACCTGAAGCTTAGCGGGTTTTCTTGGAAGTCTGATTACCTGAACTATCACCTCGTCCGAAGATTTGGTGTACTATCAGCTTTCAGCAAAATTTGCGTACTTAACTACAAACTCTATACCTACAGCCTTTAACGAACTATTCCGTCAGTTCGCGTCAGTGTCACTACTCCGTCACCGCATCGCAGTATTAAAAAGTACTGGAATATTAACCAGTTGTCCATCGGCTACGCCTGTCGGCTTCACCTTAGGCCCCGACTAACCCTGATCCGATTAGCGTTGATCAGGAAACCTTAGTCTTTCGGTGGGCGGGTTTCTCTCCCGCCTTATCGTTACTTATGCCTACATTTGCTTTTCTATTCCCTCCACAGTCAGTTACCTTCCTGCTTCGCCGGATAATAGAATGCTCCCCTACCAGTCACATTACTGTGAATCCATAGCTTCGGTATACTGCTTGATGCCCGTTTATTATCCATGCCCGATCGCTCGACTAGTGAGCTGTTACGCACTCTTTAAATGAATGGCTGCTTCCAAGCCAACATCCTAGCTGTCTGTGCAATCGGACCTCGTTAGTTCAACTTAGCAATAATTTAGGGACCTTAGCTGATGGTCTGGGTTCTTTCCCTCTCGGCCATGGACCTTAGCACCCATAGCCTCACTCCAGCGTATATTATAAAGCATTCGGAGTTTATCTGGATTTGGTAGGATTTGACTCCCCCGCACCCAATTAGTAGCTCTACCTCTTTATAACTCAACCGCCAGGCTGTTCCTAAAAACATTTCGGGGAGTACGAGCTATTTCCCAGTTTGATTAGCCTTTCACCCCTACCCACAAGTCATCCGGAAACTTTTCAACGTTTATCGGTTCGGTCCTCCAGTACCTGTTACGGCACCTTCAACCTGCCCATGGGTAGATCACAAGGTTTCGCGTCTACCTCCCCTGACTATACGCCCTTTTCAGACTCGCTTTCGCTTCGGATCCGTGTCTTAAACACTTAACCTTGCCAGGGAAGAGTAACTCGTAGGCTCATTATGCAAAAGGCACGCCGTCACCCGTTGCCAGGCTCCGACCGCTTGTAAGTACACGGTTTCAGGTTCTATTTCACTCCCCTGTTCGGGGTTCTTTTCACCTTTCCCTCACGGTACTGGTTCACTATCGGTCTCTCAGGAGTATTTAGCCTTACCGGATGGTGCCGGCAAATTCCCACAAGGCGTCTCCGACCTCGCGGTACTCAGGATACCACTATCCTATTATCAATTACCCGTACGCAGCTCTCATGCTCTATGGCCGGGTTTCCCACCCCGTTCCGGTTCTCTTTAATATTCATGTTGTGGTCCTACAACCCCCATATTGCCGTAACAATATAGGTTTGGGCTTCTTCCATTTCGCTCGCCACTACTCTGGAAATCACTTTTGTTTTCTCTTCCTCTGCTTACTTAGATGTTTCAGTTCGGCAGGTTAGCGCATTCTGCAGTTATTCTTCAAATAACTAGGTTTCCCCATTCGGAAATTACCGGATCAAATCTTATTTGCAAATCCCCGGTACTTATCGCAGCTTATCACGTCCTTCTTCGCCTCTGAGAGCCAAGGCATCCCCCGTGTACCCTTTCTTACTTTCTTCTACTCTTGCGCCTTTTGCGCCGCAAGGTATGTCTTTATTTAGATCGGTCATTAAGTCATTGTTTCATTTGCTCATTACCTTGCGGTTTTGATCTCCTGAAGCTTTTGAACTCAACAACGTCTCTATCTGTTGTTTTCTCTTGTTTTCAATTACTTCTTCCAATATGTCAAAGAACGTTTTGATCCTCCGTCATTCTTTCATTCTAGCATTAAATCATTTTTCAATGACTCAATGACCTGATGATTTAATGACTTCCGGTTCAATGTGGAGAATAACGGATTCGAACCGTTGACCCCCTGCGTGCAAGGCAGGTGCTCTAGCCAGCTGAGCTAATCCCCTTTCAGATGAGTCCGCAGTTTGTAGTTTGCAGTTGCAGTTTTTCTCTTATTACTGCTGCTGCTACTTCTTACTGCTGCTTACCCTTGTAGTCCCGAGCAGATTTGAACTGCTGACCCCTACATTATCAGTGTAGTGCTCTAACCAAGCTGAGCTACAGGACTGTGTTTTTTAGTTGCAGTTATCAGTTGCAGTTTGCAGGATCTTTCTACCTACTGCTGCTGCCACTGCTTACTGCCACTCGTGTCCTGGCCTCAGCGGCCGGCCCACATCGATGGCTTCATCTTCTGGGTTTCCTTTTGTCTTTTTTTGTGTTTTAAGAAATTATCATGTAGGTAACAGTCTTGAGTCACTGCTCGCAAATCTGCTCCAGAAAGGAGGTATTCCAGCCACACCTTCCGGTACGGCTACCTTGTTACGACTTAGCCCCAGTTACCGACTTTACCCTAGGACGCTCCTTGCGGTTACGCACTTCAGGCACTTCCAGCTTCCATGGCTTGACGGGCGGTGTGTACAAGGCCCGGGAACGTATTCACCGCGTCATTGCTGATACGCGATTACTAGCGAATCCAACTTCACGGGGTCGAGTTGCAGACCCCGATCCGAACTGTGAATGACTTTGTGAGATTGGCATCCTGTTGCCAGGTAGCTGCCCTCTGTATCATCCATTGTAGCACGTGTGTAGCCCCGGACGTAAGGGCCATGATGACTTGACGTCGTCCCCTCCTTCCTCTCTATTTGCATAGGCAGTCTGTTTAGAGTCCCCACCTTAAATGCTGGCAACTAAACATAGGGGTTGCGCTCGTTGCGGGACTTAACCCAACACCTCACGGCACGAGCTGACGACAGCCATGCAGCACCTAGTTTCGTGTTCCGAAGAACTGTGACGTCTCTGTCACATTCACTAACTTTCAAGCCCGGGTAAGGTTCCTCGCGTATCATCGAATTAAACCACATGCTCCTCCGCTTGTGCGGGCCCCGTCAATTCCTTTGAGTTTCACCCTTGCGGGCGTACTCCCCAGGTGGAACACTTAACGCTTTCGCTTAGACGCTGACCGTATATCGCCAACATCGAGTGTTCATCGTTTAGGGCGTGGACTACCAGGGTATCTAATCCTGTTTGATCCCCACGCTTTCGTGCCTCAGCGTCAATCATACCATAGTAAGCTGCCTTCGCAATTGGTGTTCTGTGACATATCTATGCATTTCACCGCTACTTGTCACATTCCGCCTACTTCTAGTACATTCAAGCCCATCAGTATCAAGGGCACTGCGATAGTTGAGCTACCGTCTTTCACCCCTGACTTAACAGGCCGCCTACGCACCCTTTAAACCCAATAAATCCGGATAACGCTCGGATCCTCCGTATTACCGCGGCTGCTGGCACGGAGTTAGCCGATCCTTATTCTCAAGGTACATTCAACTCGGTACACGTACCGAGGTTTATTCCCCTGCAAAAGCAGTTTACAACCCATAGGGCCGTCTTCCTGCACGCGGCATGGCTGGTTCAGACTTCCGTCCATTGACCAATATTCCTTACTGCTGCCTCCCGTAGGAGTCTGGTCCGTGTCTCAGTACCAGTGTGGGGGTCATCCTCTCAGATCCCCTAAACATCGTAGCCTTGGTATGCCGTTACCACACCAACTAGCTAATGTTGCGCATGCCCATCTTAGTCCTATAAATATTTGATCATCAAACGATGCCATTCAATGATGTTATGCGGTCTTAATCTCTCTTTCGAGAGGCTATCCCCTGACTAAGGTAGGTTACATACGTGTTACGCACCCGTGCGCCACTCTCATCGGGAGCAAGCTCCCAAATCCCGTCCGACTTGCATGTATTAGGCCTGCCGCTAGCGTTCATCCTGAGCCAGGATCAAACTCTCCATTGTAAAATGTTTTGTTTGTTCACTGACCCTATTATTAATTAATAGAATCTGTATTATTATATCTTTATACAGTTCGCTTGCTTTTTTTGTAACTCTTCAGCTTGTATTGGCCTTAGCCTTTACGCGCCTCCCGTTACGCTACATGATTTCCATTTCTTAAAAGAACTTGCTCGCTTCCCCATCTCAGTTCAGCTATATAATCTTTCGGTGTTAACCGTTTTGATTTGTCAGTTTATCCGGTGAGAATCGCTCTCTTTCCGTTTTGATTCCAAAGGCCTAAAACCCTCATCCTCTTCTCTTTAGAAGCTTTTAAACTTCTTCCCGCTTGGGCTGCAAAGGTAACAACCTTTTTCTCTTTTCCAAAACTTTTTTTTCTTTTTTTTGGACCCGCTCAACCTCTCTCTTCTCCCCGTTTGCGGGCTGCAAAGGTGTGAATTATTTTCCAGTCTCACAAAAGATTTTAACAATCTTTTTTCGCTTTCCTTTTCACTTTCAACCTTTAAAGAACCAACCCCGCTTCCTCGTTTGCGGGCTGCAAAGGTAGTCACTTTTTACCCTCTTCCAAATTATTTCTGAGTATTCTTCCCGTCTTTTCACTAACTCACTATTCCTCAACGAGAAAAAGTTAGAACAATGGTTAAAAACATCGACATTACATTCCCAATTGCTTGCTCCAACACTATATTATCCTTGTTTAACATATATATACTATATGTTTTGAGCAACCGGATATAGTTATTAACGAATGTACATTACTAACTACTGCGCCCGCGTTAGGGATAGCAGCGTAAAGCCCACAGCGCGCATTGGCCTCGGGTGCCGACAAAGCGAGGACTTGCAGCGGATAGCCCGGGCCGAAGGTAACGCCCTCATTCAGTTGGCGGCTGAGAGCAGGCAGTTAGCAGGTAGAAAAACCAGAAACTATATATTTAACTTCTACCCCTTTTGTCTGAACCTTGATTTATAGATTTCCCGGAGGTAAAGATTTCTTCTATAGAGATGGATGAACTATGGCTATTCTCTCAATTATTGTCAAGTAATTTAATCTTGACCACACTTACCTTCTTTACCCGAATCCATACCTTATATAATAGCATTGTCTCGAGATACAGAATCTTCTTAATTGACGTTAATAAATCTATACTAAGATGAGTGTTTGTGCATCCCACTTTTACAACACACAAAATCAAGCTTAATTGATGTTAATTTTAAAACTCAAACGTTAAAAACCGCCAATAGTTAAAAGATGTTAAATACATAATGTATATAAGCCCCGAGCCAATGCCTCGTTATATATTAGCGGCTAAATAAATAATTGACTGATTTATATTAAAAATCTATCTTTGCAGAATGTTTAAAAAGCAACTAACGTTATTAGCCAGTGTTTTAGCTATCGTAATTATTACGCTTGGCAGTTGTAAAAGCAAATACGAAAAGTTAAAAGCCAGTAACGACTACGCCAAAAAATACCAGGAGGCTATTAAGTACTATAATAAAAAGGACTATAACAAAGCTTTAGGACTATTTGAGGTACTGGTTGAACGTTACCGCGGCCGTGAAGGTGCCGAGGATCTTTTTTACTATTACGCGTTTACGTACTACAAACAAAAAGACTATACATCGGCCAGGTATCACTTTAAAACATTCGCGGATACCTATCCTTCAAGCCCAAGGGCTGAGGAGTGCCGCTTCTTTTCGGCTTATTGCTACTATCTTGATTCGCCGATTTATTCACTTGACCAGGATAATACGTTAAAAGCAATTGACGCTTTACAGTTGTTCATTAACCTTTATCCAAAAAGCGATCGTGTGGCTGAGGCCAGCAAGCTGATCCAGAATCTGCGCGACAAATTGGAAACTAAAGCTTATGCCAACGCCAAACTTTATTTAACTATCAGCGATTATCAATCGGCAGTGATTGCGTTCAACAACGCGCTGCGCGATTACCCTGATACCAAATACGGCGAGGAAATGGAATACCTTATTGTTAAAGCACAATATCAATATGCTTACCATAGCTTTGAAACCAAGCAGGAAGAGCGTTTTAACCAAGCAATAGCCTACGCCGACCAGTTTTCTGAAAAATATCCGAACAGCAAATACTTGCACGAAACACAGGTTTATGTAAAAGATAGCCAGCAAGGCATTAAACAAGCCCAACGTCTTATTGCCGAAGCTACTACCAACTCAAAGCTTGCTAAAAAGCTTGCTAAAAAAGATACTGTAACAACAACAGCGCCGTCTGAGAAAAATCAGCCGCAAAAAATACCATATTAATTAAGATATATTAAAGAGTTAAATTAAGATATGACAGCTAACAACAGTAATAAACCAGCAGCAGCCAGCAGCACTGTAACCCGCGATTTACGCGAGCTGGATACCAAAACCGAGAACATCTATGAGTCGCTTGTGATTATGTCAAAAAGGGCCAACCAGATCTCGAATAACATAAAAGAAGAGCTTCACCAGAAACTTTCTGAATTTGCGTCATCAAATGATAACCTTGAAGAAGTGTTTGAAAACCGTGAGCAAATTGAAATTTCAAAACATTACGAAAAACTTCCTAAACCATCATTGGTTGCAGTTCAGGAGTTCTTAGATGGTAAAGTTTACTATCGTAACCCAACTAAAGAAGTTTAGTTTCCCGGCTCCCAAGCGGGAAGCAGGAAATTATTTATAAAATAGAAAAAACTCCCCTATCGGGAGTTTTTTCTATTTTAGCCTATATTTATTCTTTCGCCTGTAGGTGAACCTGAGCTTATGCTTAAAGATAAAAACATTGTTTTAGGAGTTTGTGGTAGTATTGCCGCTTACAAAGCTGCATTACTGGTAAGGTTATTGGTTAAAGCTGGCGCCAACGTTAAAGTAGTGATGACTACCGATGCCACGCATTTTATCACTCCGCTTACACTTTCAACCCTTTCAAAAAATCCAATACTGGTTGAGTATTTTAAAGCCGATACCGGCGAATGGAACAACCATGTTGAACTTGGTCTTTGGGCAGATCTGCTGATCATTGCTCCCGCTACAGCCAATACCCTTGCTAAAATGGCCAATGGGCTTTGCGATAACCTGCTTAGTGCTGTATACCTGTCTGCCAAATGTCCGGTTTATTTTGCCCCGGCTATGGACCTGGATATGTGGCTGCACCCGGTTACCCGCCAAAACATAAGCAGGTTACAGTCTTTTGGTAATATCATGATCTCGCCGGGAACCGGCGAGCTGGCCAGTGGACTTTATGGCGAAGGCCGGATGGCCGAACCTGAAGAGATTGTTGCTTTTTTGGAAGCCGAATCAAAAAAAAAACTTCTTTTAGTCGGTCATAAAGTACTAGTAACTGCCGGACCAACTTATGAAGCCATAGACCCGGTTAGATTTATCGGCAATCATTCATCAGGCAAAATGGGATTCGCTATCGCTGATGTATTGGCTGCTATGGGTGCCGACGTAACTTTAGTAACCGGTCCCACGGCTCAAACAAGCAAACAACAAAACATAAAACGGGTAGATGTTACTTCGGCGGCGCAAATGCTTGAGGCTTGCCTCGCTGTTTATAGCGATGCGAAAGCATGTATCATGAGTGCTGCCGTGGCCGATTATACCCCGGCTAATGTGGCTACTCAAAAAATCAAGAAGCAAGATGGAGACCTTACCATCGAACTGAAGAAAACTACCGATATACTAAAAACCCTGGGCGAGGCTAAACGCGAAGGGCAAATACTGGTTGGCTTCGCGTTGGAAACCAACGACGAGGAAATGAACGCAATAACCAAACTGCAAAAGAAAAATCTTGATTTTATTGTTTTAAATTCGCTCAATGACGCGGGTGCCGGTTTTGCGGGTGATACCAATAAAATTACCATTATTGACCGAGAGCTTAAACAAACTTCTTTCGATTTAAAAAGCAAGGAGGCTGTTGCCCGCGATATTTGCGATAAAGTTGCCCAACTGATAAACGGATGAAAAAACTGCTGCTTTACACGGTGTTGATGGTTTGTTGTTACCGGGCTATAGGCCAGGACCTGAATGCCCGTGTACAGGTATTATCGCCCAAGATCCAGGTTGCCAATAAACGTGTTTTCCAAACCCTGGAAACCGCCATGAAGGATTTCCTGAATGGCCGCAAGTGGAGCGCCGACCCGATCTTGCCGCAGGAAAGAATAGATTGCAATTTTGTTCTGAATGTTACCAACTGGGATGGCAGCAGCAATTTTACCGGCGAACTGCAGGTGCAGTCGTCAAGGCCTGTGTATGGTTCATCCTATACCTCTACCCTGTTAAACCTCAATGATAAAGACATCAGCTTTAGTTATACCGAAGGTCAAACTATCGATTACACCGATCAAAACTTTCAGGGTAATTTGAGTTCCATCATGGCTTTTTATGCCAACATTATTATTGGAGTTGATTACGATACGTTTTCGAAATTTGGCGGCACACCTTATTTTTTGGCAGCTCAAACCATTGTAACCAATGCGCAAACATCGTCATACAGCGGTTGGAAAGCGTTTGACGGAAACGTGAACCGTTACTGGTTATCCGAAAACCTGAACAATAAAATATATAACCCGCTACGCAGCTTCCTATATGATTATCACCGAAACGGCCTCGATATCATGTCTGACAATGTAAACAAAGGTCGAAAAGCTATTGACGGCCTGTTACCGCTGCTACAACAGGTAGACCGCCAGCGCGTGGGCGCTATGCTGCCGCTTATATTTTATACTGCGAAAAGCGATGAGCTGGTTTCTATTTACAGCAAAGCAGATAACCAGGAGCGCCTAACCGCCATGAACTTGTTTTTACAGCTTGACCCGGCTAACGGGAATAAGTACCAAACTTTGCAAAAGTAGCGAAGGTACTCCACTTAGCGAGCGCGAAGCATCAGTCATTTATACATATCTTAACCGAAAACCTATCGCTATGCAACTAAATCTTAATTATTGGAAAGTTATTCTATTATTAGCTCCATTCATCGTTGCATCGCTACTCATGGATTTGGGATACACTCCAGGCAATTCACACAAAAACGCTTTGGAAATCGCCAATTATCTTTTAATAATCGATATCCTGCTTGTAAATGCGTGTCAGGTAACTATGTTCTTAGGATTTATTAAAGCCACAAATAAAAATGATCTGTATTTTAAGATTAATGCACTCATTCCTATAGCCTTTCTAATTATTTACTTATCATATGTAATCTATACTTCATTCGCATATCCTCACATAAAGTCAAACCATGGCCCATTAAAAAAGTCGGATCTTCATGGTAACACATTAATACTTTTTATCTTCCTGATCCATGCAGCCATTAACTTTCTTTTTACAAACAATAATTATGTATCATGGGAAATAAAGAAAATAAAAGACCCCGATAAGCAGGCTGAACTAAAGAGCAAATATTTAAAACCAATGAAGATGTTAGTCAGAACATCGGTACTGGTGATGATAGCGAGCTTACTTCTCTCAGCTATAATAGATCTTTGCCAACTGCCTTATTAAATACTATTCTTTTATTCTTATAAGATAAAACTGATCTAAAGTAGCGGCCCTCTTCTTTTTGATGATAAAAGGCAGGCTCAGGTTTTCATGAGGAAAATCCTGAAAAGATTTAACAACACTATAGTCAATTCCTTTGCCCTTCAATTCTGCTACCGCTTTTTCATCGGCTACTATGATCCGGTTCTTCAGGCTGTCGGTTTTCAAGATGGCGTCGACGTTAGTGTATGTGGCATCCCCCTTGTAGTAAAAATCGAAAGTATTTGATAAAACCGCCGCGCTTACTTTTTGCTGCGGATAGTTTTGATTGAGATACTCGGCGGCAGAAAGATCCCCGCGGTAAGCGACTATTGTTGGATAAGCAACAGTAACCAGGTAAGCATTTACCAGTATTGACACAGCGCAGGTAAATAAAAATACAGGTTGATAAACTGTTGTTGGCCTTCTGTAAATGTAGATAGCTAATCCTGCAAATCCTGCTATTAACAAAACAAACACCAGCCAGCATTCGGGCGCGAAAACGAAGTTAAGCGCGATAACAGCTATCAGCAAAAGCGCCGTAATGAGGTATTGCGAAATTTTAAAAAACTTTAACTCGGCACCAACTTTTAACGACCTGATTAAAACCGCGGTAATAATTGCAAAAAACGGGAACAGGATGTTGGTATAAAACGGCAATTGAAATTTAGAGGCAGAGAAGATCAGCAACATCAATACCCCGCCTGAAATGCACAAGTATTCGGGTTGAGCTATTCGTTTAACCATTTTCCTGATGGTTGCATAAAGCGCATAAAACAGGAGAACAGCCCATGGCGCAAAAGCCCAAAGCAGGGTGTGCACAAAAAATAGTTTATCGCCATGGCTATTGGTGATATAGCCATTATTGTTAAAACGCCCAAACTGGCTATCCCACAAAAACCAATGGATGCCGGAAATTCCTGTGCGACCAAAAACAACTTTCTCCGGGTGTAGATCAAACTGGGTATATACCGAATAGATTTCGGGCAGGGTAAATATCACAACCAGGATAAACGAGAGCAGCCATTTCCAATGGAAAACGCCCTTGATATTTCCTTTAAACAGATAATCGCCAATAACAGATGCTCCTATCGGGATAAGCAGGTAAATGCCTTTAGTCATCACCGCGCATCCTGTAAATATGGATGCCAGTAGTATATCCGCTATGCTGAATTTCTCTTTTACTTTATAAAAATGATAAACAGCGCCCATGAGCAAGCCCATAATATAAGGCTCGGCACGTACATCGGTGTTCGACATTACGCTATGCTGGGCAGTTAGTAATATCAGGATAGCGATAATAGCTGTTTCATCGCCATAAAACTTTTTGGCCAGCTTATAGGTGTAAACCACCGCCATAAAAAAGAACAACAATGCAGGCAGCTTATAAGCAATGGTATTTACGCCGAAGATTTTGAAGCTGACAGCGATAACCCAGAAAGGAAAATGGGGTTTATCGAGCCAGTCGCTTCCATGATACATCAAATCGGTGAAATTATTGCTTTGCGCCATGCTCCTGGCCAGGGCCGAGTACAGGGCCCCGTCATCAGTAAAGAATTTGATGCCGATACCTGCAATATTAAGCACGATGGCTAATAGCAGCACTATAAAATAAGGCCGTTTTTGCGATGAAAAAATTGAAGCTGCTGAACTATCCACTAAAAATATTTATGCCCAAAAATAGCTGAATTTTAATTATTCCACGGCAGGTATTTGGGTTGGCTTTGGCTGATAAGCGCAGGCCGAACTTTATTTAGCGGTAGTCCATTCAATACCTGTTCGTATAAAGCTAAATATGCTGTGGCCATTTTACCGATATTGAAATTATCGGCCGCGTATTGGTGGCAATATTGTTTGTTAAAACTTTCAACATTTTTAAGTCCGGCGGCTAATTCAGCTTTACTTGCCGATAGCAGGCCAACCTCTGTAGGCACCAACTCGGGTAACGATCCGTAAGGCGTACCAAAAACCGGGCAGCCAAAATAAAGACTTTCAACAATAGCTATCCCAAACGGCTCATGCCACAGTACCGGAAAAAGCAATGCCTTTGAGCTATTCATCACTACCGACTTTGCTTCATCACCAACCATCCCCTTGAAACGAACGTTTAGATTAGGTGTAAAGCGCAAACCCATTTTTAGGTTGAGGCGGGAGCCACCAAGTACTATTAGCTTGTTTCCGCTCATGGTGGCAACATCAATAGCCCCTTTCACGTTTTTTACCCGCCAGGCGGCTTTAGCTAAAAAGTGTGTATGTGTCCGTTTATGATCAAGCTCGGGCTTTTGATAATCGGCGGTATCTATAGCGTTATGTATAAACACCGTTGAGCCATGACGTTCCGCATGATTGGCTGATACAAACACCGAGTTAACATCTAACTGAGCGCTTCCCGGGTTATTATGCACCGTAATGATGTATGGCTTCTTTGTAAAACCATTCACCTGGAACTGAAAGTGTACCACATCAATATCATCGGGCACCTGCTGGTTTATGTCAACAGCAGGATCATAGATCAACACTTTGGCGAATGGGCATGATGATCCAGCCCCTACCAAATACGTAACATTATGCCCCAACCGGTTCAATTCCCGGCCAAGCCACCAGATAATACGCTCGGTACCACCATATTTAGTTGCCGGAATTTGAGTGTTGTTTACGATGAGGATATTCATAGATGTTTGGGGCAAAGGTAATAATCTGCTTATTCTATTTCAGCGTTTAACAAAATGCATTAATAGTTTTAACAGATTAGTATATTCACTTAAAAAATCCATTCCTGTCACAATGAAACTTAAGTTAACTTTTTTACTGATGACTGTTGTCTGCTTTGCACGGCCAGTTTCCGCCCAAAACTATATGGCCGATTTTAAGGCCCTTGTAGCCAAAGATGATACCGCAGCTGCATTTAAACTATTGCAAGGCTGGCAAAAGACCGGCACAAACGATCCTGATTTTTACATAGCCAGCGCTAACTATTATGCAAAAAAAGGGTTAACCGAAGTTTTGAGCCTTCAAAAAGATCAGCCGGCAGGTCAAAGCTTTGTGCTTAAAGATAGTACCGGCAAGGTTGCCGGTTACCTTGGCGGCAGGCCAGCATATAATTCAACTTACCTGAATAAAGCATTCGACAATCTTGATGCAGGCATAACCAAATTTCCGAACAGGCTGGATATCCGTTTTGGCAAAGTTTACCTGCTTGGCAAAACCGAAGACTACAAAGCTTTTGCCGAAGAAATCATCAAAGCAGTTAACTATGGTCAAACTATTAGTTTTAAATGGCTTTGGAGCGAAGGTAAATCCATTGAAAATCCGGAGGATTTTATGCTCAGCAATATCCAGACTTACATTATTCAATTATATAACGCCGGCGACCAAAACATGGATTATATCCGCGATGTATCTCTCGCCATTTTGAAATACAAGCCGGATAACGTTGTAAGCCTGTCCGATCTTTCTATCAGCTATCTTACTAAAAAAGATTACACCAATGCGTTGGAAGTCCTGCTGAAAGCCGAGAAGCTGGCCCCTCATGACTATATAGTTTTAAATAACATTGCCTATTGCTACGAGTTGCAGGGCAACAAGCCAAACGCGGTTAAATACTACCAACTTGTAAAACAATATGGCGACGAGGAAGCGAAAGTGAAAGCAGATAAAAAGGTAGCCGAACTCAGTAAACATTAAATTTTACTTCCTGAACCATTTTCTGCTGGCCACTAACAACCCAAACTCTTCCGAAGGATATTTTTCGGTTGATTTATGATGAATTTTATGTGCCCTGCGGATACCGGCCAGGTAGCGGTTATCGCTTTTAAAAGCCTTGAACCGGTTGTGAATAAACCAATCATGGAAAATAAAATAGATAATGCCATAAATGCTGATACCGGTACCTATCCAAAAGCGGTAATCCAAACTCAAATGCCCTATCCACATCAGCCATAAGGCAAAAGCGGCAAAGCCGATGCTAAACAGGTCGTTCAACTCAAACCAGCCATGCCTTTGCTGATGATGCGTTTTGTGAATAAACCACAATGGCCCATGGAATAAATATTTATGCATAGCCCAGGAGAGCAGTTCCATAAACGCTATGGTTAATAATACAATTCCGATGTTGGCCAATACATTCATATTATTTAGCTGCTATGTTCTGTGCTATCAGGTTTTCCATTTTTAGGGTATTTTCATCTTCGTTATCCCCATAGCCGGTCTTCTTGAAAATCAGCTTTCCTTGCTTATTGAAGATAATAACCGTTGGATATCCCCTAAAACCAAACTGCCTGTCGGGGCATTTAGTTTTGTCGTCGGGTGTATATTTAGCTATAACTTTGCCCGTGTAGATTTTTTCGTTACAACCGGGAATAAAGTATACCGGTAATTTAAAATCCTGCCGTTTACTAAAATCCTTATACATTCTAACAAAATTATCTATCGATTTATCCTGTGCTATAAACCGCTTAACTATGCCGCTATCGGTTTGACATAGCGTTATGAAACAAAAGTTCTTATTGTCTTTGTACTTAGCGTAAAGTTTATGCAGCATACCCATCTCACGAAAACACGGCGGACAGGGCACAAACCAACAGTCAATAAACAACACTTTATTTTTTCCTAATTGCTTTAGCGTAGTATGTTTTCCGCTGATATCGTAAACTTCAATATCAGGTACTGATTTAATGGTTTTGGTTTGTGCATGGCATATGAAGCCAAACAAAATTAAAAATGCGAATAAGGAATAGGTTATAACTTTCATAGCGAAGGTATTTACCACTAACTTAAAACTAAAAAAGCGGCTATCAAATGATAACCGCTTTTAAATCATAAAAATCCGATATCGAAAATCCGATATCCGAAATTATTAAATATGTATCGCTCTGTTTTCAGTAGCAGCTAAACACGCTTCACGCATAGCTTCGGTGTAAGTTGGGTGGGCATGGCTCATGCGTGAAATATCTTCGGCACTTGCACGGTACTCCATAGCTACAACAGCCTCGGCTATCATATCGGCAGCACGCGGACCAATCATGTGTACACCTAAAATTTCGTCGGTTGTCGCATCTGCTAATACTTTTACAAAGCCGTCCAGGTCACCGCTTGCACGGGCACGACCGCTTGCTTTGAATGGGAACGAACCTGTTTTGTATTTAACACCGGCTGCTTTTAATTGCTCTTCTGTTTGACCAACTGCGGCAACTTCCGGCCAGGTATAAACTACACCCGGGATCAGGTTATAATCAATATGTGGTTTTTGGCCGGCAATGATCTCGGCAACCAGCGTACCTTCGTCTTCTGCCTTGTGAGCAAGCATCGCACCTTTTATCACGTCGCCAATAGCATAAACACCTTTAACTTTGGTTTCCAGGTGCTCGTCAACCGTAATTTTACGGCCACGCTCTTCAACAGTGATGCCGATATTTTCCAAACCTAAACCATCGGTGTAAGCAATACGGCCAACAGCTACCAGGCAGTAATCACCTTTAAGTTCCAGCTTTTCGCCTTTTGGTGTATCGCAGCTCACAGTTACTTCTTTTCCTTTTACCGTGGCGCCGGTAACTTTGTGGCCCAGGTAAAATTCCATACCCAGTTTGGTCAATACTTTCTGTAACTCACGACCTAAGCCTTTATCCATAGTTGGGATAATGCCGTCCATAAATTCAATTACAGATACCTTGGCACCTAAACGTGCATAAACCGAACCTAACTCCAAACCAATAACGCCACCACCAATTAATACCAGGTGTTTAGGCACTTCGCTCAGGCTTAAAGCTTCGGTTGAAGTGATAACACGTTTTTTATCGATAGGCAAAAATGGCAGTGCCGATGGTTTTGAACCTGTAGCAATGATCACATTTTTAGCGGTGATCTCGGTAGTAGTACCATCGCTCTTTTTAACAACAATGGTGTTTTTATCTTTAAATGAACCCACACCAAAATGGGTATCAATTTTATTTTTCTTCATCAGGTAGCTGATACCGCTGGTATTAGCGTCAACAACCTGTTGTTTACGTTTGATCATCTGCCCAAAATCGATAGTCAGGTTTTCAAGGTTGATGCCATGTGTTTTAAAAGCATGGGCAGCATTATGGTAATGTTCAGATGAATCAAGCAGCGCCTTTGACGGGATACAGCCAACATTGAGGCAGGTACCGCCAAGGGTATTATACTTTTCAACAATTGCGGTTTTTAAACCAAGCTGGGCACAACGGATAGCGGCTACATAACCACCGGGGCCCGAACCTATAACTATAACATCATATTGCATAGTAGTGTGTATTTTATGGTGGGCAAAGTTAAGGATTATTGTCTGAACCTGAATTTATCGAGTTAAGGAATTATCAGAATACCAGGCAAATTAAATGAATTTCTAATATTCATTTGATTCATACAAAATCCCGGCAATCTTTTAATCCCACAAATCATGGTTCGGATTTATCTCAAACCAACAGCATTTTACCCCATTTTGTAACAGAACAATTGATAAATCGGTTTATCCTGAACTGTTTATTAAATTAGCCCAATTAACACGACTGATCTCATGAAGAAAATTAATTTATTTTTTGTGCTGGTATTATTATATACCGGCGTTAATGCCCAAAGCAATTATGTGAAGGAGCATTTTACCAAAAAAGATGTGTACATCACCATGCGCGATGGTGTAAAACTGTTCACTTCTATTTATACTCCCAAGGATGCTTCTTCGCAAAACAAGTATCCGATGATGATGCAGCGTACCTGCTACAGCATTGCCCCATACGGTGAGGACAAATACCCTGCAAGACTCGGCCCGTCTGAAATTATGATGAAAGAGGGCTATATTTTTGTTTACCAGGATGTGCGCGGCCGCTGGAAAAGTGAAGGTACCTGGACCAACATGACCCCGGTTATAGACAACAAGAAAAGCAAAAAAGATGTTGACGAAGGTTCCGACACTTATGACACTATAGACTGGTTGGTTAAAAACGTAGCTAACAACAATGGCAAAGTTGGCCAGTACGGTATCTCCTACCCGGGCTTTTATACCGCCGCAGGTATCCTTTCCAACCACCCGGCGCTTAAGGCATCATCACCGCAGGCTCCTATTTCCGATTTCTTTTTTGATGATTTTCACCATAACGGCGCTTTTATTGAAGGTTACTTTTTTACCTTCCCGGTATTTGGTGTTCAAAAAACCGACACTACCAGCAAAGCCTGGTATACCATGCTAAAACCTGATAGCAAAGATGGTTATCAGTATTTGTTAGATCTCGGCCCGCTTAAAAATGCTGATAAGTTTTACCACGATAATTTCTTCTGGCAGGAAACTATTAACCATCCTAACTACGATGAGTTTTGGCAAAAACGTGGGTTGCTGAAACACTACGGTAAAGTAAAACCTGCCGTGATGCTGGTTGGCGGTTGGTTTGATGCCGAAGACTTAACCGGTCCGCTGGCTATTTATAAAACCATTAACAAGTCAGATCCAAACGCATATAATACCATTGTGATGGGGCCGTTTGGTCATGGCCGCTGGTCGCGCGAAACCGGGCATACCATGCACAGCAATGTTTATTTTGGCGATAGCGTGGCTACCTTCTACCAAAAAAATATCGAAGCTAAATTCTTCAACCACTTTTTGAAAGGCAATGGTGATAAAAACTCGGGGTTACCAAATGCCTATATGTTTAACACCGGTAAAAAAGAATGGGCCACTTTTGACAAATGGCCTGCGGCCAATGCCGTACACGAAAAAATGTTTTTAGGTGCCGATGGCAAGCTTGCTAATACTCAACCGGCAACAGCAGGTTCTGTATCATATGTTAGCGATCCGCTTAAACCGGTTCCTTATACCGAAGATAATACCACCACTATGGGCTTTACGCCGCATAATTACATGAGCGAGGATCAGCGCTTTGCAGGTCGCCGCCCGGATGTATTGGTTTACCAGAGCGAGGTATTAAATGACGATGTTACCCTTGGCGGCGAGATCATGGCGCACCTTAAAATTGCCACCACCGGCACCGACGCCGATTTTGTTGTGAAGCTGATTGACGTTTACCCGGCTGACGAACCGAACAACCCGTACATGCCAAACAAAAACATTATCCTGAGCAATTACTGGCAAATGGTACGTTCTGAAGTGATGCCGGCACGTTTCCGCAATAGCTTTGAAAAACCGGAAGCTTTGGTAGCCAATCAAAAAACAGATGTGAATTTCCGTCTGCAGGATGTGCTGCATACCTTCAAAAAAGGTCACCGCATCATGATCCAGGTACAAAGTACCTGGTTCCCTATAGTAGCACGTAATCCGCAAAAGTTTGTGGAAAACCCGTATAAAGCTGATGAAAGCGATTATATCAAAGCAACCGAAACGGTTTATAATGATAGCTTTATTGATGTGCAGGTGCTGAAGTAAGAGGTTGGTGATTAGAGGTTAACCACCTCGGATGTCATTTCGACCGCAGGGAGAAATCTTATACAAGTGAAGAGCAGGCACGCTAAGCGAGCATACAGGGTGTATAAGATTTCTCTTCCGCCCCGGCCCCTTCTGCTTCATCGAAATGACATCTGTTAGAAAACAATTGGTTGGGCCATCATATCCCGGCAAATGTTTTTATAAATAAGCTTTAAATTTAGGTTATAAATTCTTTTAACCTGATACAATTAAGTACATGAAAATAAAACAACTATATCTTGCAGCCCTGACATTATTAAGCGCTGCAACGTTCACTCAACCTGTCAGCGCCCAGCTCCTGAAAGAAAAAGAGCAATTCACTCATGCCGATTCGCTGCGCGGAATGCTTACACCTTTGCGTACCTGTTATGACATCAATTACTATCACCTTGATGTTAAAATTGATATCGATAAAAAATTCATTAGCGGCAGCAATCAATTTAAATTCACCGCCACGCAGGATTTTAATAAACTACAGTTCGATCTGTTTGCCAATCTTAATATCGCCAAAGTTGTTTACAAAGGTAAAGAACTCACTTTCACCCGAGATGGCAATGCAGTGTTCCTCAACTTCCCGCAAACCATAAGTAAAGGCAGCAAAGATGAGTTTACTGTTTACTATTCCGGTAATCCAACCGTTGCCAAAAATGCTCCGTGGGATGGCGGGCTGGTATTCAAAAAAGATTCATTGGGTAAACCATTTGTAGCAACAGCCTGCGAAGGGATTGGCGCCAGCATTTGGTGGCCTACTAAAGATCAACTGGCTGATGAGGTTGACAGCATGATGATCAGCATCAGCGTGCCTAAAGGTTTAAAAGATGTTTCAAACGGTCGCCTGCGCAAGGTAACCCCACTTAAGGATGGTTATACCCGGTTCGACTGGTTTGTAGCCAACCCAATCAACAACTATGACGTTGCCGCCAACATTGCCGACTACGCTCATTTTGAAGATACTTATATGGGCGAAAAAGGCAAACTCACCCTCGATTATTGGGTACTGCCAACCAGTCTGGAAAAAGCAAAAAAACAATTTGCCGCCAATGTAAAATCAATGCTTAAAGCCTTTGAGCACTGGTTTGGCCCCTACCCTTTTTATGAGGATGGCTACAAACTGGTTGAAACCCCGCACCTGGGTATGGAACACCAAAGCGCCGTGGCCTATGGCAATCATTTCATGAATGGTTATATGGGCTATGACTTATCAGGCACAGGGTGGGGCAGCAAATGGGATTATATCATAGTGCACGAAAGCGGGCACGAATGGTTTGGTAATAATATAACCGATAAAGATTTGGCCGATATGTGGGTCCACGAAAGCTTTACCTGCTATTCCGAATCGCTTTTTGTAGAGGATAACTGGGGCAAAAAAGCCGGACAGGAGTATAATTACGGCTTAAGGCTCACCATTAATAACGAGGGCCCTATAGTTGGTATCTACAACATGAACAAGGAAGGCTCAGGAGATATGTACTCTAAAGGTGCAGTGTTCCTGAACATGATCCGCACTATTATTAATGACGATGAAAAATGGCGCGGCATCCTGCGTGGGCTTAACAAAACTTTTTACCATAAAACCGTTACTTATAATGATGTGGTAGGTTTTATCAACCAGCAATCGGGTATGGACCTTTCGGCCATTTTTGATCAGTACCTGCACTACCGCAGTCTTCCTGTGCTGGAATTTACCAGTCACGAAAACAAACTTTATTGCCGCTGGATAGCCGAGGCCAAAGATTTCAACATGCCAATCAGGGTGCGTGTAAAGGGCGGCGAGTATAAATTCATCACTCCAACAAAACAAATGAGCCCTGTTGAAATTGCGGGAGCTACTAAAGACAATATCGAAATTGATTATTTGAACTACTACGTAGGCTCACTTCTTGATTAATCCCAAATACAAATGAAAAATAAGTTCCTAAATATTTTCGCAGTTGCTTTAGGCCTTACTATAGCGGGCATAGTACCAACCCAGGCACAGTTGGGTACCAACAAGCAAACATTTACCCGAGCCGATTCGCTTCGGGGTGGCTTAACGCCGCTGCGCACCTGTTATGATATCAATTACTATCACCTGGATGTGAAATTCGATATCGATAAAAGGTTTATCAGCGGCAGCAACCTGTTCAAATTCACGGCTACTCAAAATTTTACTAAGCTTCAGTTCGACCTGTTTGCCAATTTAAAGATAGAAAAGGTAGTATATGAAGGTGCCGAAATACCTTTTACCCGAGAGTTCAACGCGGTGTTTATCACCTTCCCAAAAACCATAAAAAAGGGTAGCAAGGATGAGTTTACCGTTTACTATTCCGGCAACCCAACCATAGCCAAGCGTGCCCCGTGGGACGGCGGCGTTGTTTATACCACCGACTCGCTTGGGAAGCCCTGGGTGGCAACCGCTTGCCAGGGTATTGGCGCCAGCATCTGGTGGCCTACTAAAGATCATCAATATGATGAAGTAGATAGTGCCCTGATCAGCATCAGCGCTCCCAATGGTTTAAAAGATGTTTCAAACGGCAGATTGCGCAAAGTAACCGACCTGAACAACGGCTATACCCGTTTTGATTGGTTTGTGGCAAACCCTATCAACAATTATGATATAGAAGCCAACATTGGCGACTATGCCCACTTTGAAGGCACCTACCAGGGCGAAAAAGGGCCGCTAACGCTTGATTACTGGCCTTTAAGCTACAATGTTGACAAAGCTAAAAAGCAATGGGAGCTTGACGCGCCGCGGATGCTCAAATCATTTGAATACTGGTTTGGCCCTTATCCTTTTTATGAAGACGGCTATAAACTGGTTGAAACCCCTCACCTGGGCATGGAGCACCAAAGCGGTACGGCCTATGGCAACCATTACAAAAACGGGTACTTGGGCCGCGACCTTTCGGGTACCGGATGGGGCTTAAAATGGGATTTTATTGTGGTACACGAAAGCGGGCACGAGTGGTTTGGCAATAACATCACCTCAAAAGACGTGGCCGATATGTGGATCCACGAAAGTTTCACCAATTATTCCGAGTCCCTATTCATTGAAACTTATTATGGGAAACAAGCTGGACAAGAGTATGTGAACGGAACCCGTAAAAACATTCGTAATGATAAGCCTATTGTAGGCCCGTATGGTGTAAATATGGAAGGTTCGGGAGATATGTATTATAAAGGCGGTAACCTGTTAAACATGGTTCGCACCATTATCAACAACGATGAAAAATGGCGCAGCATCCTCCGCGGACTTAACAAAACATTTTATCATAAAACCGTTACTTATGATGACATTGTAGGCTACATCTGCAAACAGGCTGGCATGAACCTGGCCCCGGTATTTGACCAGTACCTGCACTATAAAGATATCCCGACCCTGCAATTTGTGGTTAAAGACGGTAAGCTTTACTCCAAATGGATTGCCAATGCCGAAGGTTTCAACATGCCTGTAAAGGTGCGCGTTAAAGGCGGCGGTTATATATTTATTAAACCAACTACCAAGTTTACCCCTGTCAAAATAGATGGTATTACTAAGGACAATGTGGAGGTAGATACTTTCAATTATTATATAAAAGTTGAATGATGGTTGATTAGGTGAGTGGTTGATTAAGTGAATGGTTGGTTTCCCAGAATAACAAATTTTAGAATTCAGACTTCCGAAGTTTTAAAAACTTGTTGATTAGGTGAGTGGTTGATTGGGTGGATGGGTGAATGGTTTACCACTCGCTCAATCAACCTATTCAACTACTCACATAATAAAACCAACCGCTCACCCAATCAACCTAATCAACTACTCACTTAAAAAACAACCACAAAAAAACCAAATCCGGTGCAACTTTCTTCACCCTACCGGCGTCTAATTTGAAACGAAACTAAAACAACCGTCATGAAATCAATTTCAAAAATATTATTAGCCGCCGTACTTGCAGCTGGAACTACAAGCTACAGCACTGCAAAACCGGTAAATCCAATTGTTAAACATGCCGATCAAACTACGCAAGACCGCCATTTATCGGGTTTCAGCGCTATTGACCTGGCTGGCTCGTTTGATGTTTACTTTACCCAGGGCTCGAACGAATCCGTAAAAGTTGAAGCTCCATCTGATGTGATCGACAAGATCATTACCGAAGTTCAGGGCGGCGTATTAAAGATCTACAGTAAAAAAGGTACCAACTGGGATAGCTGGAGCTTTGGCCGTAGTCGCAAAATGATTGTTCATGTTGTAGCAAAAGATATGACCAGCATTAACGTTGCCGGTTCGGGCGATGTTTACTTTAGGGAAGGTATCACCACCACCTCGTTAAAATTAAAAGTAGTAGGTTCGGGTGATATGCTGGGCAAGGTAAATGCTAAAAACCTGGACAGCAGCATTTCGGGTTCTGGTGATATGAAACTATCAGGCCGTGCTGATAACTCAAGAGTGAACGTTGTGGGTTCAGGTGATTTTACTGCCCGCGACCTGATCACCGTTAATACCGAAGTTCACATAGCCGGTTCAGGCGATGCTACCATCAACGCCAGCAATAAAATTGATGCTTCGGTAAGCGGCTCAGGCGATGTTCATTATACCGGCGGCGCTAAAAACATTTCGAGCTCAAAAGCCGGCAGCGGCGATATTGAGCGGATATAATATCCACTTTTCGTTAGATAGAAAGGTCTGTTTCCAAACAGACAGAAGCGTTATTACACACAAGTCAATCCCCGATTTTCACAGTTTACCTGTATAAATCGGGGATTGTTTAGTTTGGTGCAATAGCGTTTTTTTGTATGTTATTAACAAACTAATTTTAATGGTCTTCTTAGTATCTTTATATAAAAGATAACAATCAGCCATTCCTATCGCTAACATGAAAAAGCTATTTTTTATTATGATTGCTGCCTGCGTTTGCGCATGCAATAATCCATCAAAACCAGCAGCAGATACTTCGGCCGAAGCGTCAAACAAGCCTTACGAAGTTAAAACAGGTGGCAACAAGCTCATCAAGGTTGCCGGAAAGTACAATGTATGGACTAAAAAAGTTGGCGATGGCAAAATAAAAGTATTGTTGCTGCACGGCGGCCCTGGCTTTTCGCATGACTATATGGAATGCTTTGATGATTTCCTGCCGAAGGAAGGAATGGAAATTTATTACTATGACCAGCTTGGCTGCGGCAATTCTGATGCTCCCGCCGATACCTCATTGTGGAACATTCCGCGTTATGTTGAAGAGGTTGAAGAAGTGCGTAAGGGATTAGGGCTCGATAATTTTTATATCCTCGGCCATTCCTGGGGAGGCATGCTGGCGATGGAATACCTGCACAAATACCAGTCGCATGTTAAAGGGGCTGTATTATCAAACATGACAGCAGGTATCAAAGGCTATGTTGCCTATGCCGCCGAATTAAAGAAGAAGTTTTTCACACCTCGGGATATCGCAGTATTTGACTCATTAGACAGGCTTAAACAATATGATTCGCCGCAATATAACGACCTGCTGATGAACAAGCTGTATACCCATGTAATCTGCCGGATCCCGATAGAAAACTGGCCTGAACCACTTTGGCGCGCCTTTAAAAAAGCCAATCATACCATTTACATCCAAATGCAGGGTGTTGACGAGTTTCATGTAACCGGCAATTTTAAAGGATGGGAATTTTGGAATAAACTGCAGGACATCAAAGTACCAACCTTAGTTTTAGGTGGCATGCATGACGAAATGAACCCCGAAGACATGAAGAAAGAAGGGCGTTTACTACCTAACAGCCGCACCTATCTATGCCCGGATGGCAGCCACATGAGTATGTATGATGATCAGCAAAACTACTTCAAAAACCTCATCGCCTTTTTGAAAGATGTTGACGCGGGCACATTTACTGCGGATAAAAAATAGCACACCAATTATATACCTGTATTTTATATATCACCACCACACTAAAAATCATGAAGAAGTTATTCATCAGCGTCATCACCATGATGACCTTTACTGCTGCAAACACCTTTGCGCAGTTAACCCCACAGCCCAGTTCAACACAAAGTGTTGTGCAGGATTTTGGTCTCGGAAAAATCAACCTCACTTACTCACGTCCCGATGTAAAAGGCCGTAAAATATTCGGAGGGATGGAGCCATACGGAACCGTTTGGCGTACGGGCGCAAATTCGGCCACGGTAATTAAATTTACCGACGAGGTAAGTTTGGAAGGCAATAAGGTTCCGGCGGGCGAATACGGCCTGTTCAGTATCCCAGGCGAAAACGAGTGGACGATCATCCTCAGCAAACAGCCTAAGCAATGGGGTGCGTATTTGTATAAAGAAGCCGATGATTTTTTACGTTTCAAAGTTAAAACTGAGCATCTCAAAGCTTTAACAGAAACAATGACCCTCGCTTTTACTAACGTAGCGCCTACTTCCTGCGATTTACAAATGATGTGGGAACACAGCGGCTTCACCATCCACATGACTACCGATATCGACGCCAAAGTAATGGCACGAATCGATTCGGCCATGAAAACCGATAAAAAGCCATACTATGAAGCGTTGATCTACTATTACAACAATAATAAAGATATGGACAAAGCTTTAGCCTGGGCAACCGAACTGGAAAAGGATAAGAACTTTCCGCCATTTGTACCTAAACTATGGAAAGCCCGCATATTATTAAGAAAAGGCGATAAAGCCGCGGCTATAACAACAGCACAGGAAGGCGTGAAAATGGCCACCGAGATGAAAACGGATGAGTATGTACGTTTAAATAACGAAGTAATAGCACAAGCGAAGAAATGATGTTTTAATTGCCTATCATCGTTAACAAAAAACCCTTGCCAGTGATATTGGCAAGGTTTTTTTGTTTTAAGCAAGATTTTAGGGGGTTGAGCGATTCCCCTCTTGAGAGGGGTGGAGGGGTGTGTTTCTGCTTTCGCAAATCAATCGCAGAAACACACCCCTGCTACCACACATTCCTTCGCGCCCCCTCTCAAGAGGGGATCTTCTTAGGAGAGGTTAAAACCTCGTATAAAAAGCCACCTGCGCTACATGATTTACCACGTAAGCATCGGCTTGTTTAATATATTGATTAAGATAACCAGCTTCGGCATCAAATGATTTACTGAAACGGTAACCCACCGCTACATAAGCCCGGTTTTGATCAAAGAAGTGTTTATTTACTTTGTTTTTGTTTTGTACGTTTACAAAGGCCTCGTTTTGCAGGGCGAGGAATGTTCCTTCCGTAAATACGTCAGAGTCTGGTTTCATCGGGATCACCGCACGGGCAAAGTACCTGAAACGCTGGGCGAAATAGCGGTCGTTTTTATTATCCGCCGTGTTGCCTAAAAAGCGTTGTTCCAGTCGTAAACGATGTGCCAGCTGTACATGTTTGGTCAGCTTATGGGTATAAGTGTATTGCTGCCAAATGCGGTGTTCCGGGCGAAATGTTGTTTCGTTATCGGGAGTACGGCCGTAAGTAGCGATATAGGCGTAACCTAAAGCCCCTACCTTGTTTTTGGCAAAATAATAGTTAGCCGAAGGCCGAAGCAGGATGTGCTTAAGGTAACTGACCTCATCGTGCGAGCGCAATTGCCCGTCAAAAGAGTAGCCCCAATGCTCGGATAATTTGTGACTATGAAATATAGCCGCCCAACCCGAAAACTGGTTGTCCTGAGCCAGCAGCCTTGCAGGTGCCGCAAGCAACAGTACAACAAAAATTAATAGTTGTTTTTTTAATTGCATGGATGATATATGTGTGTTATAAAGGTTAACATTTATTGTAGAGACGCATTACATGCGTCTCTTTTTGCGACAGAAAGTTGCAGGATCTGCCCGGAAAAACATTTGTGAGCGATAGCTGACAGGCAACCATTCACCTAATCAACCTACTCTCCATTCACTAATCTTTAAACCGTACCAACGTCCGGCGACCCAGATCAACGGTTACCCTGAAGGCTTCCTGGTTGCTGCTATAGCCCGGTGTTTGGTGCAGGCTCAATATAAACTGCCCTTTTACACGCTTGTATAAAAACGGCGTGTAAATGATATCCAAACGGTTGTAAGTTTTCTTTTCAAAAAACGCGTCGCCATAAATAATATGGCTGCCCTGCCCTTTGTAAAACTCATCAAATAAGGCAAAGCGTTTCCAGCTTAAATAAGCGTTAGCCACAAAACCGGTAGGGGTCCTGAAATTATCAACACCACGTACCCGCTCAAATGATGTCATAGCGCCGGCCTCTATAGATAACGAATCTAAAATGGTTTTATGACTGAAGTCTAAACCTAATCTTATTTGTCCGCCGCCATTATCCTGGATATGGTCGTTAGGCAACAGTACTTCGGCACCGGCATCATGCATCAACAAAAAGTAATGCGATAAGTAAAACGGCCCGGTTAAGCTTGGCCTGTACTTACCCGAAAAACCAAACAGAAACTGCTCACGATCGGTAACGGTTTGGCGGCTCACCCAATCAATCCAAACAGTTTCGGTGAAGTGGTCGTTATGAAAGCGCGTCAGCAAGCCCTCTACATTGGGACGGTAATAGCGTAAAGTGTCATTCAATAAAGCCCGTGGATAATCATCCAGCAAACCTTCGCGCGGAAAAGCACCTGCGTTAAACAACCAGTTTTTGCCGGTAAAGCTGTAATAAGCAACAGGGTTAACTTTTAAAAAGTATGGCTTTGCGCCAAATTCATGAATACCGTTAACACCCACAATAAAGTGATTCACGCTATCAAGGTTAAGGCCCAGGTCAAGTGCGGTACGCACGCCCGAGTAGGTACGTGAGCGGGCTACAAAATCTTTGTACTCGCGGTTATCCATAAAGCCTAAACCGTTAAAATGGATATCAAGGCTGCCTTGTGCAAGGGCGGCGGTAGTGGTTATGATCGAAAAAAAGACTAAAAGGTATATGCGTTTAAACATAGCTGATTTTATTATTCTACTGTAATATTGATGATCTTATTGTTGCGGCCTCCCGGAAACGGTTCGGTACGGATGGAAAAGATCAGTTCGTACTTACCCGGTTTCGCCGGCATGGTCACGTTAAATTTAAAATGCCCGGTTTCGCCGGTTTTTAATGAAATATTGTTGAAGCTATCATCAGATTTTTGCATGCCCACTTGGTAGATGCTCTTAAAAAAGCAGGCCTCCAAAAACACTTTGTGCTTTTGATTAACATTTGTAAAACTGATTGGGAAAGGATAAGGGTTGGTAAACGTGAGATCGAAATCCTTCTTCTGACCAGGCGATACGCTTTCTTTATAAGAAGATACCTGGAAATCAATTTTTTGATAGGTGCGGATATCATCAACCCAACCGCCGTACCAGTCACCCGCATAAGTTTTAAGGGTATCGGTAGTGATGGCAGGATCCCACACGCCGTTTATTACCACGTAAGCCTTTTTATGCTGGATACTATCTTCAATAGGCCAGATATCATATTGTGTACGGCGATAGTAGCGGGCATCATAATCAAACCCGTGTGTGGTGTTATTATAGAAATTGTATTTCGATGGGTTTTGGAAACCTTCGTTAAAAATCACATAATTATTCCCTGCCTTTTTTTGAATAAGCTGCGCCCACTCTTTAAAACCGAAAAAGCTCCGGATGGCGTCGACTTTTAACAATGGCGGGAAAGCGATAATGATAGCAACCCGCAAAATAACTATCATTACAATATTGATGATAGCCAAACGATTGAACCATTTAGGCTTTGCGCCCGGCTGGGTAAAACGGATAAGCACCATCATGGCCAGCGGCACGTAAGCGATAAGCGTCCAGTGCAGCTGAACTTCGCCTTTGAACGAGGTAAGGAAAAAGAAGGCCAGTATGCCGATGGCATTAACCAACAATGTCCTGGTGAAAGTATCCTGCACTTTTGCAGTGAACCCTTTATAAAACAACAACCAACCAATCAGCGGACCAGCCATCAGCAATTGCCCCAACGGGTATACATAAGTATACTCAAAGTTGTACTGCTCATTTGAGCGTTCGGACAAGTGGTAGCTTAATGATGGGAAACCATGGTTAGCCTGCCAGATAATGTGCGGTGCATATAAAGCCAGGGCCAGCAGTACAATGGCGTAAAAAGTCCCGCGCTTTAGTAATTTAATATTAGATGCCAGTGTAAAAACAACCAGCAGAATGCCATGGTACTTACTATACAGCAGACAGGCTATTACAACACCCAATATCACAGCCAGCTTAAAGCTGTCCTTTTCAATATACTGCTGATAAAAATAAAAAAACAGCACCGTAAAAAACAATAGCGGCGCATCGGGCGTAGTGGTAAAACCATAAATATGGAATACAAAGATGCCCGATATTACCAGTATAAAGTTTATGGCATCAACCTTATATCGCTTCAGCATCACCCACATCAGGTATATGGATGCTGTGGTACCTATCACCGTAAAAAGCCTTGCCCCAAATTCATTATGCAGCAAGCTATAGCCCATCTTGATAAAAAGGGCCACCATAGGCGGATGATCATAATATCCCCAATCTAAAAAACGGGAATAAACCCAGTAATAAGCTTCATCGGCATGAATCTCAAGCGTAAATGCCTGTACGGCATTCAGTAAGGCCCACAACAGTAAAAAATAAATTATTGGCTTGTTATATTTTACCGGCGTGCTATTTAAAGAGGTATCCTGCATTAAAATGGATGAGTAAATGAATGGGCAAAGGTATGATAAAAGATATAAGCCATAAAACGTTAGGCAGCAGTGATATGATAATTTGACGAAATTATACCACAATCTTCATAATTTAGCGTAGCTGTAAAGCTTTAATCCTCCTTAAAATAAAATGAAACAAGAATTTGAGGTTATCAAAAAAACACGCCTGACGCTGCTTAATGTTGTTAAAGACCTTAACCCTGAACAACTTAACCATATCCCGGCCGGATATATTAATAACCTGATCTGGAACCTGGCGCATATGATTTCGGGCCAGCAAGGCATTTGTTATACCCGTGCGGGTGTACCAATTGTGGTAGATGATAAATATTATACGCCCTATCGCCCCGAAACCAAACCGCAGGGTTTTATTAATGCCGATGACATAGCCGAGGTAAAAGAGCTGCTTATTTCAACTATTGATAAGTTTGAGGAAGATTATCATACAGGCATTTTTGCTAATTATCAACCCATGACCACCCGCTATGGTGTTACGTTAAGCAATATTGAAGAGGCTATCCGCTTTGTGCCATTTCACGATGGCTTGCATACGGGTTATATCATGGCCTTAAAAAGGGCGGTCTTGGAAGAAATGAGCAACCCTGTTTAATAAACTATTTTGCTAAAAGGTATGCCTACCGTTAAACCTATTGCGGTTTTATTGTATGGCAGATAGGTATCTTTTAAAGAGTTATTCATATCCTGAAGCAAAAGCTGCGCTTCAAAATTGATAGCAGGCACACCTTTTTTATCAATCAAAACAATGGGGATACCTATAATGGAGTTAAGCGCCTTATATGTTCCCCAATTTTTTTCTATCCGGAAACTGACACCCACGTGCGAAGTTGAAGGAATATATACCAGCTTACCTGCCGCCACAGGTGTTATAAAGTTTTTATACTGGCCAATATACCGGTCGCCTTTATTTATTATAACCGTATTTGTCCCGTCCTGACCTTGCTGCCCGTTTATATAGGCATTCCAAAGCGAACCGCTCCCCACCGAATTATTCACAAAACCTTTGCCTGCAAAAGTTAAAAAGATCCTGCCCAATTTGGGGCTCTCCCAGAAGCGGGTATGATTTATAAATAATTCGAGCGGATAATTATAGTGTTTATCAACAGGTGTATTAACATCGCTGCTTACCATAAACTTTTGAGGGATAACTGGGATATAAATACCCAAGGTTGTCCAATTATCGGCAACGAGGTTAAAATTAGCAGTGTTTACCATTAGTTCCGATTGCTGTTCGGAAAATTGCTGCAGGTAATCTGCCCTGAACGAAGCATAGAAAGTTTTCCTGAGCTTACTTTTTACCTCATTCAGATTTTGCCCCGGCACCTCATCCTGTTTCAAAGCATTGAGTGATTGTTCAAACGCTTCGGCTTTTTTATTGATACTTTGAGCAAGCGTGTTTACCATTAAAGCCCGGGCGGCATCCATTTGCTTTTTAAAATCGCCATTGGCAGCATAATAAGTTCGCGGCTTCCCCATCCACGTTTTTTGAATAGCGAAGCCCAATTGGTTATCGTAATATTTATTTACAAGCTTTGCGGCATAAGCGTTAGCGATATTTACGCGTGCGCCTATTACTACAAAAGATCTTACCCAATCATCACTATCTACCGGCTGGTGAAAATTATGATTGATGCTGATCATCCCTTCGGCCGCGTTAATGTTCACATAGTTTTTATAAAGCGAAAGATCTTCATTACCCGAGAGGTAAGAACTTACCTTATTGGACAGGAAAATATTCATGGCTTTGTTAGAGATCAGCATCCCCTGCCCCCCGCTGTTTGGCCAATTGGTTACTTTACGGTTTACAGCTCTAATTTCATCAATGATCTGCCCGCTGGTTTGTGCCCGTACCGGTATTATCAACCCACACGAAAACAGCAGACAGCATAATACAGCTTTTAAAAAGCGCACATATGTCAGGCAAGCCCCCATTGCTGCGTAATTTGGTTAGTAAAAACTTTTTGGCAGTCGGCGTTGAGTAATGTTTTACGTGCGTTGATCCAACGGGTGGCAGCCTCTCCGTACATTCTCTGAATGCGCTCCGGCGTAACCTCGTTAGCCTTGCCCCAATGAAAAGTAAACGGAATATTTTCATGCTCAAGCATCAGCCACACCTGGGTATAAAAGTTGTATGCTTTGTCCGATAGTGGCGCATCTAATTCCATAATACAGGTATGGCCAAACCGGGTGAAACCCAATGTTGCTTTGGTTTGCTTAACAAACCGGAATGAAAATACACCACTAAACGGGCCAATATCTTTATTGATCTTCAGCATCAAATCGGCAACCTTTGGCGAAAGCTCGGCGGGGAAGCCGATTGCAGAACTCAACAATTTGCCTCTTAAGGTGGTATTACTAAAAATTTCGCCCAGTGTACCAAAGTGAGGGTCAGTATTAGTTGTCATGCTGGTGTTTAGCACCTTGGTTACTACTACAGGAATCAGCGCAGGTATAGCATCAGTAATAGTGCCTATAAAACTGGCTGCATCATCTCCTGGACCAATCCCTGCCGCGTTATCAACCGGTGGCTGGTAGTTGGTACGATATGCCCGCTTATACATGGTGGTTACAAAAGCTCCCTTATCCAGATCATAAGGGTTAAGCAGTACCGAAAAATGAAACGGACGTTCGTTGCCACATGGCAGCTTAATGGTATTACTAAAATCCAGGGTTTCCATCATGCCCTGCAACTCTGCATCATAAGGTAACCGCTGCACATATGTTTCCAATAAAAACAAAGGCTCTGTTTCCATTAACACCCCGTGAATAATCCCGAAACTGCCGAAACTTACCACAGCAGCATTAAAAAGTTCATCGTCCTGAACCAACTCGGTTTGTAGCAGGTCGACAAAGCGTTGCGCAACTACGGGAGCCGAAGCTCTTTCCAGCCAAATGTGCCTATCCGGACTTACTACAATATGTAAGCCTACCACAAAATCCGGCACTGCGCCAAAGTCAAAGGCCGAGCCGTGAGTCCCCGTCCCCATTGCCCCGGCTATCGTTTGCCCGTTACTGGCACCGGAAGTTTTGAGCGACAATCCCCTGTTTTTCAGAAACGCGCCAAGTTCCCAAATACCGTTGCCGCTCTGGGCAAAAAGTAATTGATCTTTATTACCTGCATAAGCCGGGTTAACCGCTGTTTCTGCCACCGTAAACCTTGTATTAAGTGGTTTGGTATCCAGCATAACGCCGTCTTTAACGGTGGCTATCTTTGTCCAGGACCAACCCGCGCCTAACGATCGTAATGGAGTATCGGTTTCAATAGCTTCCTTAATCAGATTTTGCAGCCCTTTGGTAGCATCGTTATAACTATCAAGCGCGTCGAGGTTATCTTCGTTTCCTAATTCGTACAGATCTTTTATTTGCTCAATAAAAGTTTCGTGACGATTTTCCCAGCTGCTAACTCCTGTTTTGATAACTTTCATAGCTGCCTATTTTATAGTGCCTTCCTTGGCACAGGGTTTACCACATTTCCACTCCACTCTTGCCGGGCTCCAGATCCCCAGGGTCACAACGGTGAGCAACGAATAACCAAAATTATTCCTCACAGTAACTTCGGCCATGCCGTTACTACCAAGGGAATCACATATGGGTGTAACTATCCGTTTGGGGCTTTGAATAGCTCCCCAAAAAAAGAAGTTAACGTTTTGATGGGATACCTCAGAACCAGCCTGTGCTTTGGTTTCGACGCGGGCGGTGTAGCAACTACTTAATAGTAACGAGAGCAGCAGGGCGGATACACTGTTCCGATAAAAACGGGCAGACCGCTTTAAATATGATGGCAGCATAGGGCAAGTATTTAGGATTTTACTGAAATAAATTAAAGTAAATCCAAATACTTGATTTTCAGATAAGTAAAAACACGTTTATTGATTACGTATTTTTACGTCTTTTGTAAATCGATATAAAAAGCCGCTTATCTTATTGATTTGTACAGGCCCAAATGTTTAGGCTTTGTTAATACGATATGCCACAGATGATTTTTTCTTGAACGGAACGACGCGGCACTGGCATTAAGGTAGTAACGCCACATACGGTAAAATGTATCGCCGTATTTGGCGCTCAGGTTAGGCCAGCTTTGTTCAAAATTTTTGAGCCACTCCATACAGGTTCGGTCATAGTACACACCGAAGTTATGCCAGTCTTCAAGAACAAATAAACCCTGCCACGCTGTTGAAAGCTGCGCCGCAGACGGCAGCATACCATTAGGGAAGATATATTTATCAATCCATGGATCCGTAACTTTGGTAGAATAGTTGCCGCCTATGGTATGCAGCAGAAAAATACCATCGTCGGTTAAATTCCGGGCAACGGTTTCCATGTATGTTCTGTAATTGCGATACCCTACAGCTTCCAGCATAGCAATGGACACTACCCTGTCGAACTTTTCATTTACATCCCTATAGTCATCCAGCCTGATCTCCACCGGTAAGCCTTTGTTTATTTCGCGTGCAAGTACCGCCTGTTCTTTAGAAATGGTTAAACCAACAACAGACACGCCATATTTTTCAGCAGCAAATTTGGCGAAACCACCCCAACCACAGCCAATCTCCAGCATGCGCATGCCGGGTTCCAGTTTTAATTTACGGCAGATCAGATCAAGCTTGGCCTCCTGGGCTTCATCTAAAGTTTCAGCATTTTCCCAATAAGCACAAGAGTACATCATCCGTTTATCAAGCATCTGCTCAAACAGATCGTTACCGATATCATAATGCTTATAAGCAACCTCTTTAGCTTTTGATTTAGTTTGCTGGTTGCTAAACTTCGCTTTAAGAAAATATTTAAGCGTATTTAAATCGCGGGGAATGGCTTTATCAACCCGGTGATATTGAACGCGAAAAAAGAATTCATCCAAGGCTTCGCAGTCCCACCAGCCTTCCATGTAGGCTTCACCAAAGCCCAATGAACCACCGGCCAGCAGGCGATCATACAATTTAGGATTGTGTACCTGTACATCCCAGGGATTGGAACCATTCATGGTTATTCCTCCTGCGGCAAACGTGTTTGTAACAATCTCTTTTGATGATCCCATAATTTCTTATCTCCCGATTTATGCGGTGATAAAGATATTCTTTTTGCGGAAAATTGGGAAACTGCATGTCTGCCACGGGTTACGCTGCGCTAAACCCGCGGCAGCTATCGTATTTATAATTTAAAAAACAAAAGCCCCCCTTTCGGGAGGCTCGTCTCATAGATAGATTTAAATCACTTATAAAATATTATACTCGATCGAGGTTATACTTCTTCCATGCTTTCGCCGGTTACGGTTTCCTTGATCTTGCTTTCCAATTCTTCCATCAGTTCGGGGTTATCAAGGATCAATTGTTTAACAGCATCACGGCCCTGGCCTAAGCGGGTTTCGCCATAGCTGAACCATGAACCTGCTTTTTTGATAATGTTGTATTCAACACCCAGGTCAATGATTTCGCCTGCTTTTGAAATACCTTCACCAAACAGGATATCAAACTCGGCTATACGGAATGGAGGTGCAACTTTATTTTTAACGATCTTCACTTTTACACGGTTACCTGAAACCTCGTCGGTATCTTTAATTTGTGAAATACGGCGTACATCCAAACGTACCGAAGCGTAAAATTTCAAGGCGTTACCACCAGTTGTAGTTTCAGGGTTACCAAACATAACACCGATCTTATCGCGCAACTGGTTGATGAAGATACAGCAGCATCCGGTTTTGCTGATGGTACCGGTTAGCTTACGCAAAGCCTGTGACATCAAACGCGCATGTAAACCCATTTTTGAATCGCCCATCTCGCCTTCAATCTCAGCCTTAGGAACCAATGCGGCAACAGAGTCAATAACTAATATATCAATAGCCCCCGAGCGGATCAGGTTGTCGGCAATTTCCAGCGCCTGCTCACCATTGTCGGGCTGAGAGATCAACAGGTTTTCAACATCTACACCTAACTTTTTAGCGTAAAAACGATCAAAAGCATGCTCAGCATCAATAAAGGCAGCAATACCACCGTTTTTTTGGCTTTCAGCAATGGCATGAATAGCCAAAGTTGTTTTACCTGATGATTCCGGACCGTAGATCTCGATGATCCTTCCTTTAGGCAAGCCGTTAACACCCAAAGCTATATCAAGCCCCAAAGAGCCGGTTGATATCACCTCGGTTTGTTCAACTACGGATTCGCCCAGTTTCATGATGGTGCCTTTACCGTATGATTTTTCCAGCTTATCTAACGTAAGCTGTAATGCCTTTAATTTATCGCTATTTTTATCTGTAGTAGCCATCGTATTATTTCCTTCAGCAAATATAATTACATTTTTTACAATTACTAATTTTTTTAGTAATTTATTTATTCCCCTGTCGTCATTGCGAGGTACGAAGCAATCGCGAACTATACAGAGCGGACCTGCAAATTGGGGATTGCTTCGTACCTCGCAATGACGCTTTTAGATTTAATAAGGAAAGTTAACCACCATTACCTTATCAATCAAATATCTTTCTCCACACTCCTCTTCTTCAGTTCCTTACTTATAGTATTCAGTGCCTTTTTCTTTTTTGCTTCCTTGGCCTTTTTAACCTTGGCGGCTTCTGCCCTTTGCAGCGCGGCTTCAGTATTGTTACGTTCATAGTACCGGCAAAACCATGTTAGCGGACAAACATCACATTTGGGGCTGCGCGCCAGGCAAATATACCGGCCATGCAATATCAACCAATGATGCGCTACGGCTATGTATTCTTTCGGGATATTTTGAACTAATTGCTTTTCAACAGCAAGCGGCGTACGCGCATTATTTGTTAAACCGATGCGGTTGGCTACCCTGAACACATGGGTATCAACAGCCATGGCCGGCTCTTCAAAAATAACCGAGGCAATTACATTTGCTGTTTTACGGCCTACGCCGGGTAATTTCTGCAGGTTTTCTATCCCTGATGGCACTTCGCCATTAAAAACATCTATCAGCATTTTGCCCATGCCTACCAGATGTTTAGCCTTATTATTAGGATAACTTACGGAACGGATGTAAGAAAAAACCTCGTCGGATGTTGCCGCAGCCAGGTCTTGTGCCGTGGGAAAACGCTCAAATAATGCGGGGGTTACCTGGTTAATACGTTTATCGGTACACTGTGCCGAAAGTATCACAGCCACCAGTAACTGAAACGGGTTATTATAATGCAGCTCGGTAACGGGATTAGGCTGATTTTTAGAAAAATATTCAACAAAATGGCGGTAGCGTTCGGCTTTTAGCATTTTTTAGTTCATGGTTGATAATTCATGGATCATAGTAAAAACACTTCAGGCTTACTGCAATCATAATCCATTTCCAAAAGTATAGATATTAACGCAATAAAAAACCATGAACTATGATCTATCAACTATAGGCTGCCTTTAAAATAGAAAGGTTCATAAATCACTCATTGGGTTTCGGTTTTTCGATTCGCATCGGTAACCTTTTCAACAATCATGATCTATGAACCAGTGGGGGAATCCGCAATAACTACTAACGTAAGCTCTTCGAATAGTCCAGGATCTGGTGTATGGTTTGCACTTTGGGTTTCCTGATCAGCAGGTCCAAATCAGCACGAATTGAATTGTAAAAAATCACTTCGTCGGCATCCAGATTTTCTTGTACATTCCTGTTCATTTCAGCTTCGTTAGCTAATGCATTCAACGTTTTTGTAAAGGTTTCATCCATAAGCTTATTTTACTATAATTTTTATATGGTTTATAACGGTGGCTTAAAGATAATATTTTGTTAAATGAAAATTAAATGAAATTTTTATTTCGAGAAATTCAGGCCTGAGAGACTGGGATCACGCTTTTGCGACAGTAAGCGACTTTATATCAACAGTTAATGAAAACTTATCAAAATTTAGGGTAAAAAATAAGGTTAGGATATTATTGTTCAATTTAACCTAAACAATAATATTCTAACCTTCTATGTAGGTTTAGTTAACCTTAATTTTTAAGGCTAAGCTCTTTGCTCTGCATCATTTTGCGGAGATTATTGAGCGCATAACGCATACGGCCAAGCGCGGTATTGATACTAACCTCGGTAATATCAGCAATCTCTTTAAAGCTCATATCGCCAAAGTGACGCATGATCAATACTTCCTTCTGCTCGGATGGAAGCAACTGGATCAGCGCTTTAAGATCTTTATGGGTTTGATCCCTGACCATTTTGTCCTCGGTACTTTCATCATAATTACCAAGCACTTCAAAAATGTCAAAATCATCGCCATTACTGATCATTGGCGCACGTTTTTCCCTGCGGAAATGGTCAATCACCAGGTTATGCGCAATACGAGTTACCCAAGGCAAAAATTTACCTTCCTCGTTATATTTGCCGGCTTTAAGTGTATTGATCACTTTAATAAAAGCATCCTGAAAAATATCTTCAGCAAGGTATTCGTCTTTTACCAGCAGATAAATAGAAGTGTATATTTTTGATTGGTAACGCCTTATCAATTCTACTAAGCCTGCTTCGTCGCCGGCTACGTATAGATGGATTAGATCCTGATCACTTTTCAATTGAAAATCCATAGAAAGTACTACTTAAACTTAATTTTTAGTTAAAACCTTTTAAAGTAAAGTGTATTCTATAGCTTGCTCCTTAGGGGTTAAAGATTTGTTTCCTCAAATAAAATAAATTATTGACAAAAAAACAAATAAAATTTTTTTTCAAAGCTCAACTTTACTATTTAATCGGCAAAACCACTCATTAAACAATCATTTATTTGGTTAGCTTCCTTTAGACTGACTTTTAATACCGAAGGTTTAATCATTCACCAAAATAAATTTTTTAAAAAGTAGTTGTTAAATCATCATTAAACTTTAAAAAGTCAACAAACTGTAAACTCCAATATTTCACGTAGTTTAATCCAATAAACAAGTAAAACTCATTTGGATTCTGCTAAATATTTTAGGATTTTTGCATTCGCAAAAAGTTCATGGATAACGGATCATAGTTCATGGTATTTTATTTGTTGTAAACCGCACAAAACAGGCTATGATTTATCAACCGCGAACTACGAACTAATTCAAAAGAATGAGTAAAGAAGCAGAAAAAGATCCGCAAAAACATATTATCATAAAAGGCGCAAGGGTACATAACCTTAAAAACCTTGATGTGGCTATCCCCAAAAACAAACTGGTGGTAGTTACCGGCATGTCGGGCTCGGGCAAATCATCGCTCGCTTTCGATACTTTGTATGCCGAAGGTCAACGCCGTTACGTGGAAAGCCTTTCATCATACGCCCGCCAGTTTTTGGGCCGTATGAACAAACCCGATGTCGACTATATTAAAGGTATTGCACCTGCAATAGCTATTGAGCAAAAGGTAATTACCTCAAATCCGCGTTCAACAGTTGGTACATCAACCGAAATTTATGATTACCTGAAACTGCTGTTCTCGCGTATTGGTAAGACCATATCGCCGATATCCGGCAACATCGTAAAAAAAGATTCGGTTACCGATGTGGTAAACTTTGTGCTTTCATTGCCCAATGAAACCCAGGTAACCATTCTGGCTCCACTACACCCCCATAACAACAGAAGCCTTAAAGAAGAGCTGGCCGTTTTAATGCAAAAAGGCTTTGTACGTGTGGAATACAATGGCAAACTTTCGCGCATCGAGTCTTTATTAGAGGACGAAACAGTAGAAAACGTTCCTTTAATGGCAGCCGAACCGGTAGTCGAGATCAAAAAAACGAAAGCAAAAAAAGCCGCAGCGGAAACTGTGGAAGCCGATCAGCAGACCGCTGTACGTATAGTTGTTGACCGCGTTACCAAAAATGAAGAGGATGAAACCGTTAGCCGTTTAGGCGATTCGATACAAACTGCCTTTTTTGAAGGTAAAGGCGATTGCTTTGTCCGTTTCCAGGAGCCTGATGGCGAAACAGAGCACGAACGTTTCTTCTGCGACCGCTTTGAGCTTGATGGGCTTAAGTTTGAAGAACCTACGCCAAACTTCTTCAGTTTTAACAACCCTTACGGTGCCTGTAAAAAATGCGAGGGCTATGGTAAGGTGATTGGCATTGATGAAGATCTGGTTATCCCGGATAAAAGCAAATCTATTTACGAGGGTGCCATCGCTCCATGGCGTGGTGAAAAAATGCGCGAATGGAATGATGCCCTGGTAAGACATGCGCTAAAATTTGATTTCCCTATCCATCGTCAATATAACCAGCTAACCGAAAAAGAACAGCGCCTGTTATGGACGGGCAATAAATTTTTCCGTGGCCTTGATGAGTTTTTCAAGGAGATGGAGGAGCAAACGTATAAGATCCAGTACCGTGTTTTGCTATCGCGATACAGGGGCAAAACTACTTGCCCGGAGTGTAAGGGCAGTCGTTTACGGATAGATGCTTCTTATGTGAAGATCAGCGAAAAGTCGATCACCGATGTGGTATTGATGCCATTGGATAAAGCATATGAGTTTTTCAAATCACTTGAACTGAACGAAACCGATGCCAAAATTGGCAAACGCTTGTTGATGGAAATTACCAATCGTCTCGGCTTCTTAAATGATGTAGGTTTAAGTTACCTAACGCTTAACCGTTTGTCAAATACCTTATCCGGTGGTGAATCTCAGCGTATCAACCTGGCCACGTCTTTAGGCAGTAGCCTTGTGGGTTCAGTTTATGTACTGGATGAACCAAGTATAGGCTTGCACCCGCGTGATACGCAGCGGTTAATTACCGTGTTAAAATCGCTTCGCGATGTTGGCAATACCGTATTGGTTGTGGAGCACGAGGAAGAGATCATGAAAGCTGCCGACCATATTATCGATATTGGCCCGGAAGCCGGCACGCATGGCGGCGAACTGGTATTTACCGGTACCTATGATGAAATAATAAAGGACGACAAAAGTTTAACCGGCAAATACCTGAGCGGCCGCGAAGAAATAGCAATCCCGGCAAGCCGTCGTAAATGGCATGATTTTATTGAAATAAAAGGTGCCCGCGAAAACAACCTTCAGCATGTAAATGCCAAATTCCCATTAGGTGTGCTCACGGTTGTTACCGGAGTATCCGGTTCGGGCAAAACCAGTTTGGTGAAACGCATTCTTGCGCCTGCCGTTCAAAAAGCTTTGGGCAATTACTCGGGCGAGCAAACAGGTTCATACGATGCTATTGATGGCGATTACGGTAAAATTGAACAGGTTGAACTGGTTGACCAAAACCCTATCGGTCGTTCGTCGCGTTCCAACCCGGTTACTTACGTAAAAGCCTGGGATGAGATCCGTAACCTGTATGCTGCCCAACCAGCCGCTAAAGCAGCAGGCTTAAAACCTTCGGCGTTTTCATTTAATGTTGAGGGTGGCCGGTGTGATGTTTGCCAGGGCGAAGGCGAGGTTAAGATAGAGATGCAGTTTATGGCAGACATTTTCCTAACCTGCGAAACCTGCGGTGGCCATCGTTTTAAACAACACATTTTAGATATCCAGTACAAAGAAAAAAACGTATCGGATATCCTGAACATGACCATTGATGAGGCTGTTGAGTTTTTTGCAAAAGAGCCTAAGATCATCGCTAAAATAAAACCACTGGTTGATGTTGGTTTGGGCTATGTCCAGTTAGGTCAATCGTCAAATACTTTATCAGGTGGTGAGGCGCAGCGTATTAAGCTGGCATCTTTCCTGGTGAAGGGCAACAACACCAACAAAACGCTGTTTATTTTTGACGAGCCTACCACCGGCCTCCACTTTGCTGATATTAAAAAACTGCTGAAATCATTTGACGCCCTGCTTGATCATGGCAATACCATTATTGTTATTGAGCACAATATGGATGTGATCAAGTGTGCCGACTGGGTTATCGACATAGGCCCTGAAGGTGGCGACCGGGGTGGTAAAGTTGTGTTTGAAGGCGTACCCGAAGACCTCATAAAACAAAAAGACAGCTATACCGGTAAGTTTTTGAAAGACCGGTTCTAAAACTCAAAGCACCCGTTTAAAAGCGGGTGCTCTATAATTCCCCCGACAGGTATATTTCGCCTGTAAACACGAACGCGAATTCCCCGCAAGTCTTTGAAAATCAACATTGATATTCCAAACACGAATATCTACCTTTATTCAGTCCTTCACACCTATTTAATCTGAAACGTTCGTTTACAGTATCTTATATATTTCTAAAACCTAAATTTTAAGGCTATGCCAGGAACACAACAATTTTATGACACCATTCGTGACACCGTATTTAAAGGTCACCTTTCACAAAGCCAGGTTGATGGCATTGAAACCATTTTGAGTGCTGCCGCAAATGCGGGCATGACAGATCAGCGTAAGGTTGCCTATATGCTGGGTACTGTTTATCATGAATGCGCCGGCACCATGCAACCGGTAAATGAAAACGGCAAAGGCAAAGGCCATCCTTATGGCGAAAAATTTAAAATGGGTTCCGGACCTGGTCACCGGGTACCTTATACCACGCCCGATCAGTTGTATTACGGTCGCGGCTTTGTACAGCTGACCTGGTACGAAAACTATGAGGCCATTGGCAGGCATTTAAATGTTGATTTGCTTAACCACCCCGAACTGGCCTTACAACCAGATATAGCCGCAAAGATCATGATTGATGGCATGACCAAAGGTATGTTTACCGGCGTTGGCTTAGGCAAATATTTTGATGATACCCATGCCGACTGGATAAACGCCCGCCGCATTATTAACGGTAATGACTGCGATACTTTGATAGCCGGATATGCCAAAAACTTCTATAAGGGATTGACTGGAATTGATGCGTAAAGAAACTAAACTGAGTTGTCCGGGTTTTCCAACCGGACAACTCAGCCCTTACTTATAAAAACTTATAAGTATTTTCGCATGAGCGAAATGATGGAAATACTTAACCTGATAGAAAAATACAATGATCTTGGCATTGCCGATGTGATCGATCATGATCGGTTTAACCTGATCTCTATCGACCATCACTCCACACGGATAGAAGGCTCAACCTTAACCGAAGTAGAAGCACAAGTATTGATCAATGAGGGCCGAACCCCTAATGGCAAACCGCTGGAAGAAAGCTTAATGGTTACCGATCATCATGCGGCACTTCTTTTTACCATCGAAAGCGCAAAAGCAAAAAAAAAGCTATCAATATCTCTTTTACAAGAGATTAACGCCCTGGTCATGAAAAATACCGGCAAGGTATATAACACCATGCTTGGCACTGTTGATTCCAGAACCGGAGCATTCAGAAAAGGTAATGTAACCGCAGGAATTTCATACTTTCCCAATTTTGATAAAGTAGAGCGCTTAACCAACGAATTAATAAAAAAGCTTCGTGAAGCTATTAATTCTTCATTATCTGCAGCTGAGCAGCTTAATCTTTCTTTCGATGCGCATTTCAATCTTGTCAGCATACATCCCTATTATGATGGGAATGGCCGAACCTCAAGGCTATTGATGAACTACATCCAGGCTTATTTCCATCTCCCATTAGCAATTGTGCGAAGCGACAATAAAGCCGCTTATATTCAGGCCTTAATTGATACCCGTCAGCAAGAAAACATTGAAGTATTCCGTGAATTTATGGCTGGCGAATACGCTTTTTTGCTTAAACAGGAAATTACAAAGTTTGAGGAAATGAAAAAGCCATCAAAAGGAAATGGATTTACTTTTCTGTTTTAACTTTTGACAAGAAAATCCATCATCCCCGGGTAATAATCGCCCCTCCATTCATAACGCTCACCGATAATTGATATATTAGCCTGAATGAATAAGCTGATCACTTACCTCTTTCTATTGTTTGCTATTCAGCTTTGCTCCTGCCATACCAACACTTCTTCCAATCAGCATAAAACGGTTTTTAATATTAACCTTGAAGAAGGTCTAACCTCGCTTGATCCGGCTTTTTGCCGTAACCATTATACCATCTGGATGGATAATCAGCTTTATAATGGCCTGGTACAAATTGACGATAGTTTAAAAACTATTCCCTGCATAGCTAAAAGCTGGGAAACATCTGCCGACGGCTTGCTTTATACTTTCCACCTGCGTAATGATGTTTATTTTCACGACGATCCGCATTTTGTAGGTGGCAAAGGGCGAAGAACAATTGCATCGGATTTCGCTTACAGCTTCGGCAGACTGATCGATCCGAAAGTAGCCTCATCCGGGTCATGGATCTTTAGCGATAAGGTAAAAGATAAAAGCGCTTTCCTGGCGCCGAATGACAGTACGTTCCAGATCAAACTTAAACAGCCATTTGCTCCTTTTTTAAGTCTGCTCACCGCGCAGTATTGCTCGGTGGTACCTAAAGAGGTGGTTGAATTTTACGGTAAAGATTTCAGGAGCCATCCGGTGGGCACCGGCCCTTTCAGGTTTAAATACTGGAAAGAAGGCGAAGTACTGGTATTTCTAAAAAACGAACATTACTGGGAAAAAGACAATAAAGGCAACCGTCTTCCCTATCTCGATGCGATCCGTTCCACTTTTATTGCTGATAAACAAACCTCCTTTTTGGAGTTTGTAAAAAAGAATATCGACTTTTTGAATGATATCGATGGGAGTTATCGCGATGATATCCTTACCAAATCGGGCAAAATCACGCAAAAATACAAGGGCAAGTTCATCCTTAACACTGCCCCTTATCTCAATACCATTTACCTCGGTATGCTGGTCGATACTACTTTGCCCATCGTCAAAAAATCGCCTTTAAAACTGTTAAAGATCAGGCAGGCTATTAACTATGCCATCGACCGCGAAAAAATGATCAAATACCTGCGTAACAGTATGGGAACACCGGGCTATGAGGGCTTTGTGCCCGAAGGTATGCCAGGCTTTAACGGCACCGGTGTTAAAGGTTATACTTATGACCCGGAAAAAGCCCGCTGCCTGCTTCGAGACGCCGGTTATCCTAATGGTAAAAACATGCCCGAAATTACGCTGGCCACTACCATTGGCTATCGTAGTTTAATAGAATATGTGCAAGGTCAGCTGGAACGTGTGGGTATAAAAACAAACGTGGAGATTACGCAGGGTGCCAGTCTGCGTGAACTGATCTCCAAAAATGGCATTAACTTTTTTTATGGTTCATGGATAGCTGATTATCCCGATGCCGAAAATTATCTTTCGGTGTTCTACTCCAAAAACAAGATCCCTTTTGGCCCAAACTATACCGGCTTTAACAATAAAAAATTCGACGAGCTTTTTGAGCAAACCTACCAGGTAAAAGACGATGAAAAGCGCTTCGCCATCTACCGCCAGATGGACAACCTGATGATGGAGCAATCGCCAGTTGTGGTATTATACTATGATAAACTGGTGAACCTGTATCAAAATAACATCAGCGGTTACAGCTTAAACGGGCAGAATTTATTGGTGCTTAAGAGGGTTGTAAAGCGATTGTAGAGATTAGAGGCTGGTGATTAGAGATCATAGGTTAGTGAGATGCTCGCCCAAAACGCCGCCGCTCGGCTCCTGCCGAGTGGCAACTATTTCACGGCCTCCGGCCGCTGTGCTCGTACTTCGCTCATGTTATAAAAAAAGCTGCCGTTATTTAAATCAACAGCAGCTTTTTTAAGTCTCCCCTTTAGGGGAGATTTAGAGGGTTTTCCTATAAAAGGTCAAATCCGATATCTTTTCTGAAATACATGCCATCATAATAAATCCGGCTGGCATCGGCAGTAGCTTGCTGCAAAGCGCTGAACATATTATCTTGTACCGTAGTAATAGCCAGTACACGGCCGCCGGTAGTAATTACATCTTCACCATCCATTGCTGTACCCGCGTGGAACACGATAGAATCACGCACGTTCTCGGTACCGGTAATTACTTTATTTTTCAGGTATTCGCCCGGATAGCCGCCGGCTACCATTACTACAGTAGCAGCAGTTTTAGGGCTGATGGTTAATTCCTTCGTATCCAGATTTCCTTCTGCAACGCCTAATAACAGATCAACAAAGTCAGAATCTATACGGCGCATCACGCTCTCGGTTTCAGGATCGCCCATGCGACAGTTGTATTCAATAACCCATGGTTCGCCGTTGCTGTTCATCAGGCCGATAAAAATAAAGCCTTTATAAGGTATGCCATCTTTTTTTAAACCCTCAACAGTAGGGATAATCACGCGCTCCTCTACCTTTTTCATAAAATCGGCATCGGCAAACGGAACAGGGGAAATAGAACCCATACCACCGGTATTTAAGCCGGTGTCGCCCTCACCTATACGTTTATAATCTTTGGCTTCGGGTAATATCTTATAGCTGTTACCATCGGTCATAACAAATACCGATAGCTCGATACCTGTTAAAAACTGTTCAACAACTACCCGCGAGCTTGCTTCGCCAAATTTGGCATCGGCCAGCATCGCTTTCAATTCAGTTTGAGCTTCCTCTAAAGTAAGGCAAATCAATACACCTTTTCCCGCGGCAAGGCCATCAGCTTTAAGCACTACTGGTAAACCGGCTGTTGCTAAATAGGTAAGGCCATCTTCCAGGGTATCTTTAGTGAAAGTTTTGTAGGCGGCCGTTGGGATGTTGTGCTTCTCCATAAATATTTTGGAGAAATCTTTGCTACCCTCTAACTGTGCACCTTCCTGCTGCGGACCAACAACCGGGATGTTTTTCAATTGCTCATCGGCCAGGAAAAAATCATGAACACCTTTTACCAACGGCTCTTCCGGCCCAACAAGCACCAGATCAATGGCCTCTTTTAAAACAAGCGCTTTGATGCCCTCAAAGTCGGTAACCTTAATATTTACGTTGGTACCATACTGTGTAGTACCGGCATTACCGGGAGCAATAAAAAGTTTTTCGCATTTCGGGCTTTGAGCTACTTTCCAGGCGAAGGCACTTTCCCTTCCACCCGAACCAAGAATCAGGATATTCATGCGGCAAAGATAGTTTTTTTAACAAGGCTTTGATACTATATATGAGGCTACTTGTGTTATAAGTAGTAAATTTACCACATGGCCCGTAGACTTGAAAAGTTTGAAAAGCTTCCGGTATATCAAAAATCACAGGAACTGTTTGACCTGGCAGATGTTATTGCCGAATCATTAAAAGAGGACAGCATGAAAGAACATCTGGCAGTGCAGATGTGCAGCAATGCCGCCCTCATCCAGGCAAAAATTGCCGGTGCCGAAGGTGGTAGCCTTTATTCACTGCGCATGCAGAATGCCGTGCTCATTAAGCTGGCCGTGCAGGATATGTTCAACGCTGTTTCTTTTGCATCGATGGTGAAAATTAACCAGGAAGACTATGTAAACCTGATGCGCGACAAAATAGAAGAGTTCCGGCTTGTGTTTGTTGACTGGATCCGCGGGTTTGATAAAACCTATGATATTCCTGATAACTGGGCCATTCGCTTTGATACAAGTACACCAGAGCAGGAAAAGTTGGAAGAGCTGATGTTTGATGAGGACCGGTTTTTCGGTGAATTTAATGAGGACGATGAAGACATAGAAGATTTTGAAGACCTTGATGACGATGACACCTATGATGAGGACGGAGATGACGACAAAAACAACAACGATAAATAAACCAAGGTATTTTGATTTCGGATTTCGAATGTTCAATTTCGGATTTTTCTTAGCCAGAGTTTATCAAGTTAAAGAATCTATATAATTTGCCAAGCATTCTGTCAATTCCCTTAATTCGATAAATTCGAGTTCAGACATCTAATAACCGCATAATTCAATAATTAAAAACAAATACAAACAGTTCAATGTCAATCTTTCACCCGGCGGCAGTGCTTTAGGCCTTAAACCTTTCGGCATTCGGCACAAAATCTTACATTTGCCTGTCAATTTGGCTCTATTGGCCGCTATGGCGCAATTGTTGAACCCGGTTGAATCATAATAAAATAATATGTTAAATTTTATCAGTAAGCTTTTCGGAAGCAAATCAGAACGGGATGTAAAAAGTATACAGCCTATAGTTGAGAAAATTAAGGCTGAATATGCTAAGCTTGGCTCCCTGAGTAATGATGAGCTTAGGGCTAAGACCATATATTTTAAAGAGACCATTGCCGAAGGCCTTTCAGGCATCGACAGTGAGATACAAGCCATTAAGGATCGTACAGAAAACGAACTTGATATGGATGTAGCCGAAAAAGTTGAGCTTTATACTCAGCTTGATAAGCTTGAAAAAGATCGTAACAAAGAGCTTGAAGATATATTGATGAATATATTGCCGGAAGCGTTTGCTGTAGTTAAAGAAACAGCAAGCCGCCTTTCTGCCAATAAATCATTAGAAGTTACTGCTACTGAGTTTGACCGTGAACTTGCTGCCCGTAAACCAAATGTTACTATTAAAGGCGACAAAGCTTTTCATAGCAGCACCTGGATTGCAGCCGGTAACGAGGTTACCTGGAACATGGTTCACTACGATGTACAGCTTATTGGCGGTACCGTATTACACCAGGGTAAAATATCGGAAATGGCGACTGGTGAAGGTAAAACGCTTGTAGCCACGCTGCCTGCATACCTTAACGCACTTGCAGGTCAGGGTGTTCACATCGTAACGGTGAATGATTACCTGGCCCGACGCGATAGCGAATGGATGGGCCCGCTGTATGAATTCCACGGCCTTTCTGTTGATTGCATTGATAAACATGAGCCAAACTCTGAGCAGCGCCGCGCCGCCTACTTAGCAGACATTACTTTTGGTACCAATAACGAATTTGGCTTTGACTACCTGCGTGACAATATGACACGCAGCCCTGAAGAGCTGGTACAACGCAAACTACACTACGCAATGGTGGATGAGGTTGACTCCGTTTTAATTGACGATGCCCGTACGCCTTTAATTATATCAGGCCCTATCCCACGTGGTGATGAGCACGAGTTTTATGAGTTAAAACCACGCATCGAGCGTTTGGTTAATGCACAGAAAAACTACATCAACGGCGTATTAAACGAAGCTAAGAAAGCCATTAATGATGGCAATGCCGATGTTGAGGGCGGTGGTTTAGCTTTATTACGTGCATACCGTGGTTTGCCTAAAAATAAAGCGCTTATCAAATTCCTGAGCGAAGGCGGTAACCGTACCATCCTGCAAAAAGTTGAAAACCACTACATGCAGGATCAAAGCAAAGAAATGCCAAAGGTTGACTCTGAGCTTTTCTTCGTTATCGACGAGAAAAACAACTCGGTTGAACTTTCAGAAAAAGGTATCGAGCTGATCACCGCATCTGGCGAAGATCCGCACTTCTTTGTGATGCCAGATGTAGGTACCGAAATTGCTGAAATTGAAAAATCAGCATTAAGCGCAGAAGATAAGATTGCACATAAAGATGCGTTGATGCGCGATTTCTCTATCAAATCTGAGCGTATCCACTCGGTTAACCAGTTATTGAAAGCTTACACGCTATTTGAAAAAGATACAGAGTATATCCTTGACGAAGGCAAAGTAAAAATTGTTGATGAGCAAACCGGTCGTGTATTAGACGGTCGCCGTTATTCTGATGGTTTACACCAGGCTATTGAGGCTAAAGAAAATGTTAAGGTTGAGGATGCAACCCAAACCTTTGCTACTATCACCCTGCAAAACTACTTCAGGATGTACCACAAGCTTTGCGGCATGACCGGTACTGCTGTTACTGAAGCCGGTGAGTTTTGGGAAATTTATAAACTGGATGTGGTTGAAATTCCAACCAATTCGGGTATTGTACGTGATGACCGCCAGGATTTGGTTTACCGTACAGTACGTGAAAAATACAATGCAGTAGCCGAAGAGATTGTGAAGCTTACCCAGGCCGGTCGCCCGGTACTGGTTGGTACAACTTCGGTTGAGATCTCTGAATTACTGAGCCGTATGCTTAAACTGCGCGGCATCAAACATAACGTACTGAACGCCAAAATGCACCAGAAAGAGGCCGATATTGTGGCAGAAGCTGGTAAGGCAGGTACGGTGACCATTGCTACCAACATGGCTGGTCGTGGTACGGATATCAAATTAGGCCCAGGCGTTAAAGATGCGGGCGGTTTAGCTATCGTGGGTACCGAGCGTCACGAGTCACGTCGTGTTGACAGGCAGTTACGCGGTCGTTCTGGTCGTCAGGGCGATCCGGGTTCTTCACAGTTCTTCGTATCGTTAGAGGATAACCTGATGCGTTTATTCGGATCAGAGCGTATCTCAAGCCTGATGGTACGTATGGGTATTGAAGAAGGAGAAGTGATCCAGCACTCAATGATCTCCAAATCAATTGAGCGTGCACAGAAAAAAGTAGAAGAAAATAACTTCGGCATCCGTAAACGTTTATTGGAGTATGACGACGTGATGAACTCACAGCGTACGGTGATCTACACTAAACGTAAAAATGCCTTGTTTGGTGAGCGTTTAGACGTTGACCTGAGCAACACCATTTTTGATGTGGTTGAGGACATCGTTACCGAATATAAAGAAAGCGCCAACTACGAAGGTTTCACCTTAGAAGTGATCCGCTTGTTCTCTGTTGATATCGAATTAAGCGCTGACGAGTTTGCTTCAAAATCAGCTACAGCACTTACCGACTTAACTTTCCAAACGGTAATGGATTTCTATAAACGTAAACAGGATGCTGTTGCACAACAGGCTTACCCGGTTATTAAAGACGTTTATGAAACCCGTGGTCAGTATGTTGAAAACATTGTTGTTCCATTCAGCGATGGTATCCACGGTATCCAGGTAGCCGTTCCGCTTAAAAAGGCGGTTGAAAATCATGGTCATGAGGTATTCAAATCTTTCGAGAAAAACGTTACCCTGTACCTGATAGACGATGCCTGGAAAGAACACCTGCGCGAAATGGACGAGTTAAAACAATCGGTACAAAACGCGGTTTATGAGCAAAAGGATCCGTTATTGGTTTACAAGTTCGAAGCGTTTGAATTGTTCAGGGGCATGTTGGCCAATGTGAACAAGGAAATTGTAAGCTTCCTGTTCCGTGGTGGTATCCCGGTTCAGCAACAGGCCGAAGAGGTAAGGGAAGCAAAGCCTGAACCAAAACTTGACCTGCGCAAAATGAAAACAACCAAGGCCGAAGTAGTTAGCGAAAGCAACGGCGTGCCTATGGATGAATTCCAGGAGCCACAAAAAATCACCCCGGTAAGGGCTGAAAATAAAGTTGGTCGTAATGATCCTTGCCCTTGTGGTAGCGGTAAAAAATATAAAAACTGCCACGGCGTAGGGCAGAATTAATATAAGGCCCGCCTTTGGCGGGCAATTTAAAATCACGTCATTGCGAGGTACGAAGCAATCCCAAACAGTACAGGGCATTTTTATAGTTGCTCTTCCTATCGGGGATTGCTTCGTACCTCGCAATGACGGTTTAAAACGAATTTACCAATGAAAAAAGCAACGTTTGATTTTAGCCGATTTAGCTTAATGATCAAATGTTGCTTTTTTATTTTAGCGGCACTGGCATCAAGCCAGACCTTTGCTCAAACCCGTGGCAAAGTTGAGGTAATAAAAGATCCACTGCTTGACACGCTGATAGCCAAACGTTTTTCGCTTAATGGCACAACCGGTACAGACGCTGCCGGTTCATCCTACGGTTATCGGGTGCAATTCTTTAGCGGCTCAAACCGTAAAGATGCTTACAACGCGCAAAACCGCCTGCAACAACAACACCCCGAACTGCGAACGTATATCACCTACCGCGATCCTAATTTTAAAGTAAAGGCAGGCGATTTTCGTACCCGTCTTGAAGCCGAAAAACTGGTACAGGACCTGCGACAGTCGTTTACAAGCATATTCATCATTCCCGAAAAAATAAATCTCCCTAAAACGGATACCAATAATGATTAAAGAGCAAATACAGGAATTATCCGCAAAAATATTCGGCGAGGTAGTGGCCAACCGCCGCCACCTGCATGCCAATCCAGAGCTTTCATTTCATGAAATTCAAACTTCGGCATATGTTGCCCGCAAGCTTGAAGAGCTTGGTTTGGAGTACCATAAAATGGCCGACACAGGCCTGGTGGCCCTCATTAAAGGCGAAAAACCGTCAGATGCAGCTAACGTAGTTGCCCTGCGTGCCGATATGGATGCCTTGCCGATACTGGAAGCTAATGATGTTCCGTATAAGTCACAAAACGCGGGCGTAATGCATGCCTGCGGTCATGACGCGCACACCTCATCATTATTGGGTACAGCTAAAATATTAACTGAGCTAAAAAGTCAGTTTGCAGGTACGGTGAAACTGATTTTTCAGCCTGCTGAAGAAAAACTGCCTGGCGGCGCCAGCCTGATGATCAAAGAAGGTGTGTTGGAAAATCCTAAACCTGCCGCGGTTTTAGGTCAGCACGTAATGCCTTTAATTGATGCCGGTAAAGTAGGTTTCCGTGCGGGTAAATACATGGCCTCAACCGATGAACTTTATGTTACGGTTAAAGGTAAAGGTGGCCACGGTGCACAACCGCAACAAAATATTGATCCGGTAATTATAACCGCTCATATCCTGACTGCCCTTCAACAGGTGGTTAGCCGTTTTGCAGATCCTAAAAGTCCGTCGGTATTATCATTTGGAAAAGTGATTGCCAACGGTGCAACCAATGTGATCCCTAACGAAGTTTACCTGGAGGGCACTTTCCGCACCATGGATGAGAAATGGCGTGAGGAAGCCCACAAACGCATGAAAAAAATGGCTGAAGGCATTGCCGAAAGCATGGGCGGAAGCTGTGATTTTAATATCATGCGTGGCTATCCATTCCTGATCAACGAAGAAAAACTAACCCACGCCACCCGTGGTCACGCCGAAGATTATCTTGGTAAAGAAAATGTACTTGACCTCGACATCTGGATGGCTGCTGAAGATTTCGCTTATTACTCACAAGCAGCTGACAGCTGTTTCTACCGCCTCGGCACCCGTAATGAAGCGCGTGGTATTACTTCATCAGTACACACTCCTACTTTTGATGTAGAAGAAGACGCGTTCAAGGTAAGTACAGGTTTAATGGCTTATTTGGCGGTTAAGCAACTGGGAAACTAATTTTTGAGGCGAAAGGCAAAAGGTTAAAGGCGAAAGGTGCAGCTACCTTTGACCTTTCGCCTTTAACCTTTTACCTAATTTTACTATGAAAAAAATCTTCCTGATCCTTATCCTTACTACTGCAAGCTTGTTTGTAAAAGCACAGCAGATCAATCGCTTTAACCCGGATACAATTCGCACTATCGTTATTGATTCGTTGGTTGATATTCGTTCTCATAAACTCAACGCCCAGGATTTTATTGATGCCGTATTAGCAGATACCGGCTTTTACCAGGCATTCCAAAACATGAAAAAGTTCGGCTTTACTGCCGAAAACCGCATTTTTACGTATGACAATAAAAACAAGGTAAACGGACGAATCTATCGTAAAATACTGCATAGTGACGCCGCCGGTAAACATAAAATTGAATACGTAGCCAAGAAAGACAGTGGCGATGTTTACAAAAAGAACGGCAAGTACCAGTTGTACACGGTAGAAATGTTCGATTTTATTTTCATGAACGCCTACAACTCCGATTTTACCAAGGGTGATGCCCTACCTGGCTCCGGAGGCAAAAATGAATCGTACAAAAGCAAGCTTAAAACGCTGATCTTTACTCCGGGGCGTAAAGTGTCGGGGATTCCATTCATCAGCAGCAAAACAGAAATATTTGGCAGTGATATGCGCCAGTATTATTACTATGAGTTTGCCCGCGGTAAATACCTTGATACTATTCCGGTTTATCGCTTTAAGGTAAGATGCAAACCCAGCACATCCGATAGCGATACCATGATCAAGGAAATGACCACCATTTTTGATGAGCGCACTTTCCAGATCCTGGGCCGTTATATTGATATGAAATTCAGCAATATGTTCTTCGATTTTAATGTACAGATGAACATCGAGCTCAACAATTTTGACGGCGAGCCACTACCAACCAAAATCACCTACCAGGGCAACTGGAACATCCCTTTTCATAAAGAAGAACGCGCCAGCTTTTTGATTGTGCATAAGGATTATAAGAGGGAGTAAGCCCCTTCTCACGTGCTGCAGCGATTTTCAATTCAGTCAAGATTTTCATTACGTTTAAACTCATTGAAAAAGTTGGCAACTTAACAACTTTTTCAATATCTTTGTTATATAATAAAATAAAGAGCTCTCAAGGTAATGGCTCTTTATGGAGAATCTAATCATTTTTTTACTTCAAAGATTTGTATATGGAAAGTACTTTAAAAACAACTGTAGAAATTTCAACAGATGAAAATTATCTATCTAACAAAACTCGATCAATTTGCAAAAAAGCATAATGATTCGGCCAAAAGTTTAAAAGTCTGGAAAACAATAGTGCTTGATACCAAATGGAAAAAAAGTATTGATGTACTAAACGATTTCCCTACTGCGAAAATTATTAAGGGAGATAGGGCGCGATTTAAAATCGTGGGAAATAGGTATCGCCTGATTGTCGAAGTAGATTATGAAGACGAAATAGTAGAAGTCAGGTTTATAGGCACTCATGCCCAATACGATGAAATTAATGCTGAGACTATCTGATTACAAATTGAGTTATTTAAATCAAATAGAATATGACAAAGCCACAGTGGTTTTTACTGGAAACGGAGCAAGAGTATCATAAAGCTCTTGCTCGTTACGAACAGGTTAAACGTGCTGTCAGGGATTCTGAAGATCACAAGGAAAAGCTATTATTAGTACACCTTATTTCAGAGTATGAAAATGCAAACAGCACCCTGCCTGATGTTGATCCGATAGAGTTGATCAAAATCAGGATGGAAGATTTTGGCTATAAATCTGCCGATCTCGCTAAGCAATATGGGGATAAGGGTACAGTAAGCAAGGTTCTAAATTATAAGCAAGCCCTTTCACTTACGATGATCCGGAAATTCAGTGCATTGCTCCGGATCCCTGCATCAGCCTTAATCAAAGAATACCAATTAACGGAATAAGATTTACGAAGTTTTAAAAACTTCGTAAATCTAAACAGAAGTATTTATTCCACCCCTATCTTCCCATTCACCAACTCAATAATCTCCGCTTCCAGCGCAATAGTCTTCCGCTCAATTTCGTTGCCACGGTAAATAATATCGATCACATAATCTTTATCCTTATACCCGGAAGCATTGATCTTTACGTTCATAAAAGCACCCAATACCGCCGTGCGGGCGCAAAGTGCTGCTACACCCGCATCAGTTATCGAATTTGGATTACCGGTTAACACCATCGCTTTGATCACTTCCATACTATTCAGGGCAGTCTCCATCACTTTGAAAGGGATTTCGATGGCATAACGAGTAGCATCCTGGATGGCCTTATCGCGGGTTGCTTTTTCTTCGTCGTTTGATTTTGGCAGACTGAAAGCCTGCATAATTTGGTTAAAGGCAGTAGTGTCCTGATCTACCAATGCCAGGAGATCATTTTTAAACTGCTGCCCTTTCTGCGCCCAGTCGCTAAATTCCTGCCAGCGGTTGTCCCAGCCTTTTTTATGTGAGCTCAGGTTAGCCACCATGGTAGCCAGTGAAGCACCCAAGGCACCAACTGCTGCTGAAATTGAACCACCTCCTGGTGCCGGGCTTTCACTGGCTGTTTCATCGGCCAGATCGGTAAGGCTCATATTAATAAGCTTACTATCGGCTTCATCTTTTAACAAGTATTCAATAATACGCTCTTCGGATCTAAACGGCGAAAGCTCATCCAACCCCATCGATTTAATGGCTATTTTGATCAGCTCCTTTTCACTTACGCCTACCGAGCGCTGCTGTTTCTCTAAAAAGTACCTGCCAGCATCAAGCATCGCTTTTAGCGGGATTAGCCCTACCAGCTCGCTGCCCGTTACCCGGATACCCCGTGCTGCGGCTTTATCACATACTTCATCAAATGCCTTATGAACAGGGGTGATATTGATATTGGTAAGGTTCATGGAGATCTGGGCAACACCGTATTCTTCAATGTACCAGCCAATAGCTTTTACTGCTTTTAACGAACCGGAAATTGTCTTAGCCTTGCCATTTTCGTCGTATATTATTTTACCGTTTATCGGGTCACCTTCACGCATGGTGCGACCAGCCTCGCGCACATCAAAAGCAATGGAATTTGCCCTGCGTACAGATGTGGTATTCAGGTTAACATTGTAAGCCACCAAAAAATCTCTTGCACCAATCACGGTTGCACCACGTTTAACATCGTTCTCAGCCGGACCAAAATCGGGAGCCCATTCCGGTTGTTTTATCTTCTTGAAAAAGCCTTCATACTCACCCGCCCTGATTACCGAAAGATTACTCCTGCTTTTGTTTGGCTGTGCCGCCTCGTACAAATAAACCGGGATCTGCAATTCCTCTCCTACCCGTTTCGCCAGCTGCTTTGCATATTCGGCAGTCTCTTCCATGGTGATATTACTGATCGGTATCAGCGGACAAACATCGGTTGCGCCCATTCTCGGGTGTTCACCTTTTTGTTTGCTCATGTCAATGAGTTCACCGGCCTTCTTTATAGCCCGGAATGCTGCTTCAATTACCTTTTCAGGTTCGCCAACAAAAGTTACCACAGTGCGATTAGTCGCCTTACCGGGGTCAACATTCAGTAGCCTTACGCCGTCAACCGTTTCCACGGCCTTGGTGATCTGCTTAATGATATCAAGGTTTACACCTTCGCTAAAATTGGGTACGCATTCTATTAGTTTCATTGGAGAGATTGGAGGTTAGAGATCAGAGGTTAGTTTTTATTTATAAATAATCAGCGGAATCATAAAACTGATCGAATCAACGGTCGCCCGTCCAAACATGGGCCGGTTTAAGTTTTCCCTGGTGATATAGTATTTCGCGGTAGTCGTTACATGGATAGGCCTGCATATCTGCAAGCTTGCCCTTTGTTAATATACCACGATCATTCAGCTTCAATGCCTGTGCTGCCCGATAGGTTAAGCCTGCAAAAACTTCTGCAGTGCTTAGTTTTTCGGTTGCTGCCATTACGGAGGCTTCCATCAGCAAATCGCCCATTGGCGCAGAACCAGGGTTCCAATCACTGGCGATAGCGAGGCAAGCCCCGGCATCAAGTAACTTTCGGGCGGGTGCATAACCCATGCCCAAACCCAACGAAGCACCGGGTAAAGTTACAGCAACGGTATCTGAATTGGCCAATAATTTTATCTCATAATCGCTGCTGGCCTCCAAATGATCAGCCGACGCCGCCCCTGCTTTAACGGCAACTTCACTGCCACCGGTCGAAAACTGATCGGCATGAACCGTGGCTTCAAAACCCATTTGCTTGGCTCGGCTCAGATAAAATAACGCGTCGCTGGTATTAAAAGCTTTTTGTTCAATAAAAATATCCACCCGGCTGGCCAGATCATGCTGTTTTATCTTCGGCAGCAGATCATTCAACAAATGCTTAATATATTCGCTTTCATTTCCATCAAAATCTTTCGGCTTGATATGTGCCGCAAGGCAGGTGGGTACAATATGAGCATGTGTTTTATTGGCCGCCTGATGAATGGCTTTAAGCTGTTTTAGCTCTTCCGCTACCGACAAGCCATAACCGCTTTTAATTTCAATGGTGGTTACACCTTCTGATAAATGCCTGTTGATACGTTGTACTAACAAGTGAGTTAGCTCTGCTTCGGTAGCCGCACGGGTTTGTGTAACGGAATCCCAAATGCCGCCACCGGATGCCGCAATTTCCAGATAGCTTTTTCCTGAGTTACGCATGGCATAATCCTTAGCTCTGCTCCCTGCAAAACAGATATGCGTATGGCAGTCGACAAAGCCAGGCAGTAATACATGATCGCCGGTAATTTCCTCAATTTGTGCCGATGGATAATTTCTGCGGAGCTTTTCAAAATCATCAACAGCAATGATAACGCCATCTTCGATCAGGATACCGCCATTGGCAACGATCTGCAACTGCTCATCATTCAGCGCACCCTTAAGAGGCAACCCCGTTAAAGGTAATATTTGTGTAAACGGACCAATTAGTTTCTTCATGAGTTCCCTTCTCGAAGCGTCATTGCGAAGCACGAAGCAATGACGGTTTTATATTTTACGTTTTACCAAACCTTTAACCCAAACTTATCCCTCCATTCGGCAGCTTTATCGTACCCTGCATCAGTATGTCTGAAAATACCCATGGCCGGATCGTTATGTAGCACCCGCTTCAAACAAGTTGCCGCACGGTCGGTGCCATCGGCCAGTACTACCATACCGGCGTGTTGCGAATAGCCCATACCTACGCCACCACCATGATGGAACGAGATCCAGGTTGCACCGCCAGAGGCATTGGCCATCAGGTTAAGCAAGGGCCAATCGGAAACCGCGTCTGAGCCATCAAGCATTGCCTCGGTTTCACGGTTAGGTGAAGCTACCGAACCGCAATCCAAATGATCGCGACCGATTACTATCGGACCTTTTACTTTACCTGTGCGTACCAGTTCATTAAATATCAGTCCGGCTTTTTCACGCTCGCCCATGCCCAGCCAGCAAATGCGGGCAGGAAGCCCCTGGAACGCTATCTTTTCACGCGCCTTTTTAAGCCAGGTAATTAATGGTTTATTCTCCGGAAAAGCTTCCATCAACGCCTGATCAGTTGTATAAATATCTTCCGGATCGCCGGATAAGGCTACCCACCTGAACGGGCCTTTACCCTCACAAAACAGCGGACGAATATAAGCCGGTGTAAAACCCGAGAAGTTAAAAGCATCGGCTTCGCCACCCTGTCGGGCAAACTCGCGCAGGTTGTTACCATAATCAAAAGTTACGGCGCCCCGTTTTTGCAGCTCCAACATCAAACTCACATGCCTGGCCATACTTTTCAGCGAACGCCGTTTATACTCCACCGCGTCATCTTTTCTCAAAGCAACCGCTTCATTTAATGACAGATCATTAGGTACATAACCATTCAGAGGATCATGTGCCGAAGTTTGATCGGTAAGTATATCGGGGATGAGATTATCTTTCAACAGCTTTTCGAGCAGATCACCTGCATCAATCACCAGGCCAACAGAAAGCGCTTCTTTTTTAACGATAGCTTCTTTTATCCAGACAATGGCTTCATCATACGATTCCGTCATCCGGTCGATATATTTGGTATCAACCCTTTTTTGAATCCTTGATGCATCCACATCGGCACCTAAAAACACGGCACCGGCCATGGTTGCGGCTAATGGCTGAGCTCCACCCATACCGCCCAAACCGGCGCTTACAATGAGCTTACCAGCCAAATCGCCATTAAAATGCTGGTTACCGCACTCTACAAAAGTTTCATAGGTACCTTGCAAAATACCCTGAGTACCTATATAGATCCAGCTGCCTGCCGTCATTTGTCCGTACATCATCAGGCCTTTTTCGCGAAGCTCATTAAAATGTTCCCAATTTGCCCAGGCGGGTACCAAATTGCTGTTGGCTATTAAAACCCGCGGTGCTTCCGGGTGGCTACGGATAATACCAACGGGTTTGCCCGACTGGATCAGTAGCGAATGATACTCGTCCAGTTCCAGCAACAGTTCAATTATTTTGCGCAGCGCTTCCGGGTTGCGGGCTGCCTGGCCTATGCCTCCGTAAACCACCAGTTCGTCGGGGTTTTCGGCAACCTGACCGTCAAGGTTGTTCAGCAGCATCCGGAGCGGGGCTTCGGTTTGCCAACTTTTGGCATGAAGCTGCATGCCATGCGGCGCTTTGTACACCGGGTGTTTAGCGTAGGTATTAATAAATTCCGAACTCGTCATGACTTAAATCTATTTGGTGAGCAATAGCGGCATCATTAGCTGTTTTCAGCAACAAGCCATCGGTGATTAGTTGATATAGGCTGTTGATATCATCAGCAAAAACACGGTCGTCCTGTATAAATTCAACATGCTGCCTTACCAGGTTATGGCAGGCTTCGATAACCGGAGTTGACTTTAACGGTCGACGGAAATCCATGGCCTGTGCCGCGTAAAGCAGTTCGATGGCCTGTATATGCTCGATATTATCAATTACCTGGTGTAGTTTACGCCCGCTGATAGATCCCATGGATACATGGTCTTCCTGCCCCAACGAAGTAGGCACACTATCAGCACTGGCCGGGAAACACAGGGTTTTATTTTCGGTTACGAGGGCAGCTGTAGTATACTGCGGGATCATCAAACCCGAATTAAGTCCGGCATCATGTGTAAGCAGCTTCGGCAGGCCATACCGCCCTTCGCTCATGAGGTAGCAGCGCCTGTCGGCAATGTTCCCAATTTCGGCGGCGGCGGTGGTGGCATAATCGAGCGGTAAGGCCAGAGGCTGCCCGTGAAAATTACCGCCGCTGATGGTATCATCGGCATTAAAAATAACCGGGTTATCAGTAACCGAATTAAGCTCGATTTCGGTAAGCTCCTTTAAATGCAGCCAGGCGTTGCGCGATGCGCCATGTACCTGCGGCATACAGCGGAGCGAGTAAGGATCCTGCACCCTATCACAATTGATATGCGATGAATTAATTTCCGAGCCGTCCAGTAATGTAAACAAACGGTGCGCTACCATACGCGTGCCTTTAAACGGGCGGATCTGGTGCAGCCGCTCATCAAAAGGACGGATAGAGCCCATCAATCCTTCTAACGACATGGCGCCAATCAAATCGGCACGGTTCAAAGCATCGTCCAACCGTTGTACCGCTTTTATAGCGAATGAAAGGATGAATTGTGTTCCGTTGATTAAAGCCAATCCCTCTTTAGGGCCAAGGGACAATGGTTTTAAACCATGTTTATTTAATATCTGTCCGGCAGTTGCCTTTTCGCCATTCTCAAATACATAACCCAAGCCAATCAGCGGTAAAAACAGATGCGACAACGGAGCAAGATCACCCGATGCACCTACCGAACCCTTTTCAGGAACTACGGGAATAATATCATTATCGATATGCCAGATGATGCGTTCAAGCGTACTTAACGCAATACCCGAATAACCCTGTGCCAGCGCGTGCACTTTGGTGATCATCATCAGTTTGGCAATTTCCTGTGGGATAGGTTTCCCCACGCCTACGCTGTGGCTTTTAAGGATATTGCTTTGCAGCAAACTGGTGTCTTCCTCCGAGATCCGGGTATCACACAGCGGGCCGAAACCTGTATTGATCCCGTAAACCGGGTGATGGCTGTGTACTATCTTTTCCACCTCGCGCCAGGAGTTTTTGATCATCTCAGCGGCCTCATTATTAATAACTCCTTTGGTTTTGCCTGATGCGATATCAAGACATGTGCCAATAGTTAAATGATCGGTGCCGTAATTAAATGTATTAGTCATTGCCGGCGGGTTTTAAATTGGTATTTAGTTTTTCAACGATATTATCGGCCAGTTTAGTTTGGCGGAAAGTTTTTTCAAGCGCGGTTACAGCAGGCAGTAACTGTTGGGCGGTTTCATCGCTTTCAACCAGTTGCGTCATGGCATCGCCGATGGCATCCCAAACAGGCATAATCTGCGCTAATAATTCACGACCGCTCTCTGTAAGCGTTACTAACTGGCGGCGACCGTCATCGCTACAGGTATCGCTGGTAACCAGGTTACGTTTTTTTAAATTGGTGATGAGCTGGCTTGCAGCCGGATGCGACACCTCTATCTGTTCGCTTAATTCTTTGATGGATAAAGCATCATTTTTTGATAACAGGTAAAATACAGGAAACCAGCTGGCATCAAAATCAATCCCCGCGTTTTGGTAAGCTTTGTTAATCTCGGCTAAAAAAGCTTCACTCAATCGCCTTAAGCGACTGCCCAAAACCAGGTAGCCCAAACTTTGATATAAATTCATGATGCAATTTATATAAGTACTTATATAATTACAAATTTTATTTTATTCATTATTGCCTTCTGCGTTAAACGTCTAATACGTAAATGACGGGGCTTTGCAGTTATAACTTACATTGTCGCGCTCTTGGCCGCGCGGGGCCAGTCACTTTTTTCTTGATAAAAAAGTAACCAAAAAATCAAGTCAGCAGGGAGGCTTCTTTTCGCTCAACCCACCCATGGCTCCGGCCGGCCTTTGCCCTGCAAATCGGGCAGAACCACGGCTGCAATTATTTTGCCCCGCTTCGCCCGCGCATTGCCATCTCTTCTGCAAAAACTTGCTATGCCCTCCAACCACACAGCCCAGCATTGTTCTGCCCGATTTCACCCGAAACTTACCTGCTGACGAAAAACACGTTCCTCAGAATGACAGTTGTTGTTATGAATTGGCTAAAACGCAACAAAGCCACTCCGCAATAGCAAAATGGCTTTGTTAACCAGAATATGAATAGTACCTTATTTCAAATAACCGGCATTTTTAATATCGAAGATCAAGCCGGTTGCTTTGGGTTGCCAACCTAAAGTTGCGCGAGTTTTTTCGCTGGATGAAGGGCAGTTCATAGATGCGAAATGCAGGAACCAGCCAAAATGAGCAGCTGCCTCATCGCCCGATTTACTGAGCACAGGCAAATTCAAACCACTACCAATAGCTTCGGCAATATCCCTGAAGGCAACACCCTGTTCATCAACCGCATGGAACACACGAAGGCCGGGCTGTTTCTCCACTATCAATCGATATAAAACCGCCGCATCTGAACGATGAACGGCCGGCCAAAAGTTATTGCCATCGCCAATATAAGCCGATTCGCCTTTTTCTTTCGTCATGTTAATAATCATCGGCACAAAACCATGATCTCCTTCGCCATGCACGCTTGGTGGCAGGCGTACCAAATAAGCTTTAACACCTTTTTCGGCAACGGCTTTAGTAGCTTCTTCTGTAGCTACACGCGGATTAACATTTGATGTAGCAGGAGGCACATCATCTTCGGTCACCAGGCGACCGTAATTTAAAAGCCCTACTCCTGATGTAACAACTAAAGGTTTATCTGTACCCGTCAAAACATCACCCAAAGCAGCGATCACTTTACGGTCATCTTCGCAATTATCTTTAAACCTGGAAAAATCGTGATTAAAAGCCGTATGGATCACGGCATCACAAGCTGCAGCGCCTTTCTGAATAAATTCAAGGTCGTTTATATCGCCGTGGTATGCTTCAGCTCCTGCTGCTGTTACCTGTTCGGCCCCCTTATCTGAACGGACAAGGCCAAGTACCTGGTGACCTGCTCCTAAAAGTTCTTTTACTATTGCTGAGCCTACAAACCCTGAGGCTCCGGTTACAAATACACGCATATTCAATGATTTTATTTGATACAAAACTCTCCAATAAAATCCTGCTAAAGGTGGTCATGTGACCATAATTACAATTAGCGCTGAAGCTGTGCGTGCCTGATACGGGTAAGTGTTTTTATAGAGATGCCAAGATAAGCGGCAATCATGCGCAAGGGCAACCGGGATAAATAGCCGGGAAATGTTTGTACAAAATCCTCGTATCTTTCTTCGGGAGTAGCGCCTAATGAAAGCAGTATACGTTTACGGCTGTAATGGGTATTGCGGGCTATAAGATCTTCAGCAAATTTTTTCAATTGCGGAATCTCCGCCCGTAACATCTCAAAATCATTTTTCTGCCAACAGAGTATTGTGCTTGGTTCAAGAGCCGCGATACTTACTTCCGATGGTATTTGCTTGTCGTAGCTTTCAACATCCAGTGTCCAGCTGTTTTCGGGCGAAAATTGGAGGATATGCTGGTTCCCATCTGCAGAAATATTGAATGTGTACAAAAATCCGCTTGCAACAAAAACCTTATGCCGGCAAACTTCACCCGCACTAAAAAGAATCTCGTTGCGGCGTAATGTGCGCTGCACCGCCAGGTCGCTGATCCGGCGGATAGCCTCTTCATCCATGTTTCCCGCTCTAAGATATGTTTCAAATTCCGGATGCATTATCCAAAAATAATAAACATTTCAATAGCAAGCCGGGCACTGTAAAAACATGACACTTAAATATTAAATACTTTTTCGGGCTTCTTTTTGATGTTCTTGTACCAAAAATCACGCGCCTTTACACCCCAGATAAAGCGGTTAACATCGCGTTGTTGTGATACCTGGCTCCGCTTGGTGAGGTAGTATAGTTTATGTGCATTCTTCTTTAGCAGCCACCACAGGCGTAGCGACAAAAAATGGCTGGTGTAACCATTGTAAAGGTCATATAGTTGTTTTACAAATTGAGGGTTTTTGTTTCCTTTAAATTTTAAGCAATGAGCAATCCACTTAATGTCCTGTTTTAGTTTCAGGCCTTTTGTCTCCTCCTTTTTTTCTTTTACGGTACTGCTTTCGGCATGGCGGCGATACTTAACCAGGCACTTCGGAATAAAATCAATGGTGCCGATGTTTAAAGCAACGTAGCTTAACCACCAGTCGTGATACAGATCTTTATTAAAAGGTAACGCATGGTTTAGTAAATCACGCTGTGCCATGATAGCGTGTCCAGAAACGCAATTTTCTAACAGGAAAACTTCGGGATCATTCCCCTTGTAGAAATTATAAACATCAGACATTTTATAATTGTAATGGCTACCCTCTTCATTAACAACATCCGAATTATAGTAGGAAAACCGCTGTCCGTTTTCATCAATAAACTCCGAATCATGATAGATAAGCTGATTGTCGCCTATTGCTTTCACCTGCAATTCTATCTTTTCGGGGTGCCACAAATCGTCCTGATCACAAAAAGCTATCAGTTTCCCTTTTGAATACCCAAAAGCTATTTCAAAGTTTTTTGCAAAGCCAACATTACGGGCATTTCTATAAACATGAAACCGGGGATATAATGCTGCATATTCCTGCAAAATATCATAGGTATTGTCTGATGAACAGTCATCAACTGCAATAATTTCGATGTTTTGATAGGTTTGTGTAATCAACGTATCTAACTGCTGACGCAGGTACTGTTCTCCGTTGTATGTGCAAAGGACAATAGAAACAAGAGCGTTATCTGTCATAGGTAGTAAACTTTTGTTCATTACATTGTATTAACGTAAACTTTTAACGAATAATTACAGCACATTCCTTTTTTAACATTTTTAACATTTGAGTGTTAACCTATACGATATATCCGTAAAGGATACCGGCACAATATTGATGCCGCATTTCTACCAGCAAATCATCCATCCATCGTAACCAACAGATAAACAGGCGTTACCAGATACAGTAACTGACAACATCACAAGCCAGCTGTATATACTATTGTATGGTTTTTGTATCTTTGAGGCATATTGATTTATACTCAACAATATATTTGTGTTACAAACAACTGCCAGTCCCACTAAATCAGTATTTATAGTTTCCTGCTTCAAAAACAGGACATTGCTGCCTAAGTAATAACCAGGCGATATATTTTTCCATCAACAATGGCTATAACCATACTGTCTACTTTTGTAAAAAACATCCGGCCATCAGCTTATAAGTTCAGGTACACTATTTGCACACTGGTTACCCGGCACGAAGAATATGCTGAAATGCTTGGTTCATTTATTGAGGCTGGTTTTGATACTGATATCTGCGAGTACCTGATGATCAATAACAGTGAAGGAAATACGGCAGATGCATATGATGGCATAAACCTGTTCCTGCAAGATGCACAAGGCGAGTATATTATTGTGTGCCATCAGGATATATTGCTGATCAATAAAGAAAGCAAACAGCTATTGGATCAGCGTATTGCCGAAATGACCAAGCTTGACCCTAAATGGGCTGTATTGGGGAATGCAGGTGCAGTTGACAGGTTGTATAAACGGAATGTTTTTAAGATAGCCTACCCCAACGGAAAAATTGACATTAAAGGCGACTTGCCGCAAAAGGTATGTAGCGTTGATGAAAATTTTATCGTAATTAAAAAAAGTGCTAATCTTTCATTGTCTTCAGACATTGGGGGATTTCATTTTTATGGTCTTGATATTTGTATGGGGGCCGAGTTTAGGGGGTATACATGCTACGTGATTGATTTTTTATTGCTGCACAAAAGCCTGGGTAATGTAGATGAAACCTTCAAACGCTCATTTAAAGTAGTAAAAAACAAATACACGCATTTTTTAAGGGGCAGATACGTTAATACTACTATTGCAAGTTTCTACCTTTCGGGCTCGCCTATTAAAAACGCGATATTTAATACGAGGCTGTTCAGGCGGGTAATTAAAACTTTTGAAGAAATAAAGGCTAAGCTTAACCGTGCTAAGTAAAATACCAGACGGTCAATTATCATATTTGGATGGAAAACACGCTCATATCAATTGCGCTTTGCACATATAATGGCGAAAAATACATTGGTGACCAGCTTGAAAGCATTGTTAATCAAACGTATAAAAATTTAGAAATTATTATAGTTGATGACCGCTCGACAGATAACACGTTTGATATTGTCAAAAGCTACCAGGAGCGTGATCCGCGGATTAAATGTTTCAAAAATGAGGCAAACCTGGGCTTCAATAAGAATTTCGAAAAAGCCATTGCTTTAACTACCGGGCAGTACATTTCTATCAGCGATCAGGATGACATCTGGCTCCCCAATAAAATCCAGGTATTGGCCGATCATATCAAGAATTCCTGGCTGATCTGTTCAAACTCAAGGTATATGAGCGCCGATGGCTCCCTTACAGATCGCTACCTGCTTAATAATTTCTCTCTATCGCACAGAAATTTTAAGGCCCTGTTGCTAAATAATTTTGTTACCGGCCATACTGTGCTGTTTTCACGGGAGTTGTTAAAATACGCCTTGCCCTTTCCAAAAATTGGTTTTTATGATTGGTGGATGGGGTTTGTTGCCTTTTACTATAAAAAAATAACCTACGTTGACCAGGTGCTGACCCATTACCGGCTTCATGCCAATGCTGTAACAAATAATGCTACCTTAAGCCCGGGACAGTTAGCTAATTATCATTATGAAATGATGTGCACCCATCTTTCTGTTTTCCGGGAATACCACCATCTGAAACCCGCCGACAAAGATTATATTGAAAAATTATACCAGGCTTTATTAACCAAACGTAATAAATATTCATTTCCACTGTTTCAGATAATGCTTGCCGATTATGATGATTTATTTTCGCTGGCGAAGGAGCGTAAAGGCTTATCCAAAATAAATTTTGCCAGGCGATTTGCCATGAAGCACAATGTCTGATAAAAGAATTTGCCGCAAGGCAAAAGGTTAACCAAACCTTATTCACCAACTAACCTGTACCATATGCGCGTGTTAAAATATTTTTCAAAGCCCAAACTGAACTACAAACTGGCTATTTGCGCCATCATCAGGGATGAAAATGCTTATCTTGAAGAATGGATAAAATATCATTTATTGATAGGGGTTGAACATTTTTTCATGTATGATAATGAAAGTAAAGTCCCTGTTAAAACTACTTTGAAAGCGCTTGGCCTGGCACAGTATGCAACCGTTCGAAAAATAAAGGGCGAGGCTCAACAAATGAATGCTTATAACGATTGCGTTAAAAGATTTGGTGAGCACGCTCAGTGGATAGCATTTATAGATATAGACGAGTATATCGTTCCTAAAATATACCCTTACCACCTGCCCGATTTTCTTGAAGATTATAAAGATTATGGAGGCATTAATATTAACTGGGCTGTTTTTGGCTCAAGCGGTCATAAAAAACGGACCAACAAACCGCAACTGGAGAGCTTTATATTACGCTCGGAAACAAACTTTTATAAAAACCGGCACACCAAATGTATTATACAGCCAAAGTTTGCCGATAGCTGCCATAACCCTCATTACTTTGATTACAAGGATAAAAAATTCGCGGTCAATGAAAAATTCAAGCCCGTGGTAGACGCATTTTCAGATGTGAGTGTGGATAAGATCCTGATAAATCATTATTACTGCCGGTCGGAAGAAGAGTACCTGGAAAAAATCACCCGCGGCGCAGGCGACTCGGTCAGGGTGCGAAAGATGGACGACTTTCACGAGCATAATGATGAAACCAATATTGTAGAAGATACCCTTATATTGGAGATAATAAAAACCAAAACACAGGATCAATTAAAAATGGAACCGGTTGTATAATTCCGGTATAATAATCTCAAATAAAAAGCGGTTGTCTCTTTCGGGACAACCGCTTTTTATTTACCGCACTTTAAATAAGTGCCTGAGTTTGCATTACTCTTTAATAAATGCCAAAAGATCCTTATTTATGGTTGCAGCCTCAGTTGTAGGCATACCATGCGGAAAACCGGGGTAAGAGATTAGTTTGCCGTTTTTCAGCAATTTGATTGACTTCAGCGCCGAGTTTGCAAACGGAACAATCTGGTCGTCCTCACCGTGCATAACAAGTACCGGAATGTCTACACTCTGAAGGTCTTCCCTGAAATCTGTTTCTGAAAATGCTTTAACACAGTCATAATGAGCTTTTATGCCGCCCATCATGCCCTGGCGCCACCAGTTATCCTGGATACCTTTTGATACTTTAGCCCCTTCACGGTTGTAGCCATAAAACGGGAAGGTGATATCCTGGTAAAATTGGTTCCTGTTAGTGGCGGTGTTTTCACGAATATCGTCAAACACAGCAAGCGGAACGCCATCCGGGTTGCTCTCGTTTTGCACCATAATCGGTGGAACCGCGCTGATCAGCACAGCCTTAGCAATACGGCCTTTACCATATTTGGCAGCGTAATGAATAACCTCACCGCCCCCAGTAGAGTGACCGATATGGATAGCATCTTTCAAATCAAGTGCTTCAACAAGCTCAGCAACATCAGCTGCATAAGTGTCCATTTCATTACCGGTTGCGGTTTGGCTTGAGCGACCATGACCACGGCGGTCATGGGCTATAACCCTATAGCCTTGCTCAAGGAAAAAAAACATCTGGGCATCCCAATCATCGGCAGATAAAGGCCAGCCGTGATGGAAAACCAATGGTTGTCCGGTTCCCCAATCCTTGTAAAAAATTTCGGTTCCGTCTTTTACTGTAATTTTACTCATGTCGTTTTTCAATTATGGTGATTAATAAACACTGAAGATGCAGGGCCGTTTTTAACAAAACGTTATCCATATAATATCTTTATGCTTTTAAAGGCTGCAAGAATAAGAAACCAAAAGCTTATTATCTACACTATAAAAGTACCTAATTGAGGCTCAGTCAGTAAAAATCCTTCCAAAATTTACCCTGGTAAGATAAACCAATCATTTTTTTGACACATGACTTGAAGTGGCCTATCAATTACCGACTACTTAGCTGCCGATGCAGGAAAATGCCTGATCTTTTCATCATAAACCAGGACTTTTTAACTAAGCGCGGTTTAAAGAAACTACAAACCGAATATAAAAAACATTTAAAACACTAAAATCAATAATTTAAAGCCGCATTAAATCCTTTTTTATTTCTTCCGTTTAGATGTTACCCAAACGTAATCAGCAATTTTATTAATATCAGCAGCACTGATTGCGCCACGCCAGGCAGGCATTCCTTTTTCAGTTATGCCATTAGTTATATTTTTAACTATCGATGCCTTATCGGCTCCGTGGGCAAAATTGCGGCCAAGCAGGCTTTTGGTTTTTTCGGTACCTTGCAAATGATCCCCATGGCAGGCGGCGCACAACTGTTGAAACATAAACGCTGGCGTTTGCTTTTTCACCGTAGTCTTTTTATTGATGGCAATACTTTGCACCTGCTGTTTAACTTTTTCGTTAGATGGCCTCAATCGTAAGATCATGTCAAAAGGCGGTTCACCTTTACCTTCCGGTGGGTCATAGTGCGAGGTTGATATATACAAATAACCATCAGGCCCAACAACCAGCGAGCGGATCCGGCCATACTGTTTTTTCAGCAACACCTCCTGCGTTACGGGTTTATCATTGTTCAACCTTATGCGCAAAATGGATTCGCCGCGTAAACATGCTACCAATAAATTTCCCTTAAGTTCCGGAAAAGCATTCCCGTTATAAAACCCAGCTTCCGAAGGGCCGATGGACGGTGTATATTCCAGCAAAGGCGAGATCATCCCTTCCCGGGTATCCTGGTGATGGATCACTGGCCAGCCATAGTTTTGGCCGGGTTTAATGATATTGATCTCATCGCCACCGGTTGGCCCATGTTCCGAGTTAAACAAGACGCCGGTGCCGGGTTCAAATGCCAGGCCCTGGGGGTTTCGATGCCCATAGGTCCAGATCTCCTTGTGTGCAGTATCATTTTTAGTAAATGGATTATCAGCAGGGATACTGCCGTCGTCATTTACCCGGAGTATTTTGCCGTTATAAGCTTTCAGGTCCTGTGCCAGGGCCGGTTGGTCGGCGTCGCCCGTAGTGATGTAAAGTTTCTTATCCGGGCCAAATACCAGCCTGCAGCCGGTATGGTTCTGGTTACCGGGGATGCTCTTAATAATAGTAAATGGATTAATAAGCGAATCGTTCCTGAATTCGTAACGGGCCACACGCACCCTGATATGATTATCCTCGGTATAATTACTGGCAATGTAAATCCACTTGTTTTGCGCAAAAGCAGGGTGCAGGCACATGCCCAGTAAGCCGGTCTTTTTATCAAGCGTAATGTCGTTAACCGTTAGCGCCGGTTTGGGTAAAAGTTTATTGTTTCGGTATATCCTAACCCTACCGGCACGCTCGGTAAATAACATAGTGCCATCAGGCAAAAACGTTATTTGCCATGGAACAATAACGTTGGTTACCAGGGTATCTATTTTAAAACTGACAGCTGTATCGGGACCAACGGCTTTCTTTATACTGATAAAAGCGCTTATCACTAAGGCGCAAAACAACAGGGCAATAACACAAACCGTCCTTAATTTCATAAGCAGGAATTTTATTTTACATGGTAGGCGATTGCTGGTAGATATCCCAGTACTGATCCTTTGTATTAGTTTTTTTAGCGAGGATAATCTTTGAATTTACACTGCCTTTTTTGTCGGATGGGGTAAGGTACAGGTCGGTACCTTTCAGCTTGATCAGGAAGGTATCTTTATCTATCGGCTCAAACTCGTATTGCTGTGTAGCATTATCTGCATTAAGTGGTTGTTCTTCCAAAGCTACTCCGGCATTGGCTTCTGCTACGGGCTGAAAAGTTTTGTTGGTGAAAAGGTTCTTCAGTTTATACGTATTGCCCTCTACATGCTGAAAATCCCAGGTCATGCATTTCCAGTTTTCGGGGTAATAAGCCACCAGCGGAGTACCATTTGCCGACTGCGCGTCTTTAACGCGTAGCAGCATTCCGGTTTGCTCATTTTTAATGGCGTAAGTCCCTTTAATTTGTTGGGCCGAAACGGCAAGAGCAGGCAACAGGAAACATAACAGCCAGGCAAATCTTTTCATAGGTATATCGGTTTAAACAAATTTATATACAAAGCATAAACAGCTGTTATACAAATTGGTTCAGTTTTTAGTCGATATGTATCAAAGAGAGATTAAACGATTATTGACAAATATTATGCTATCGCTAAACTCCGAACCATCATGACTCAAGCTTTCAATAAACCATATTAAACAATGATTACTAATGTCTTTTTTTTTAAATCGATAAGTCTCCAAACATTCTTTTACCGCTATCAGTTGCGCAATAAGGAGTTTTTAACTTAATAATTGTCCATTTAGAATTTGGTTTAAATATTGAAGTGGCAGGAATCTCATCCGCTATTTCGCGAATGATGACATGTCTATTTGTTCTTTGGTCCACGATAACCCATTTTTCTAAGTATTTAAAAGGCCCTACATGTTCACTAATCATAAAGTACAATGAATTGGTCAAAGTTTGAAAGGAATCGCTGCTTCTTATGTCAAGAAATAAGTTTTTATTCTTGAAGCCTGGAAAATCGACATCGAATTGTACCGAATAAACAATATCTTCTTGTACTGGTTGAGGCTTAAAATCTTCAATACTTATGTTTAAGTTGTTACCCACTATCGAGTATTGGTTTTTTTCTAAGACCTCAAGAAATCTTTTATCAATATGACTTTTAAAATTTTCTATTAGTTGCTGTATTGTTTCTTGATTTTCATTTGTTTTTTTTTCCTGTGCAAATGTTATTTTAGAAATTTCAGTTACTATTCCTTCAATGACAACTTTCGACATCTCTTCGTCAAACTTGATTTCAAAAAGAGTTAATAATTTAGAAAAAAACTCGACGACCGAACGATAGTCATTGAGTTGATAACACTGGTATAAACCTAATGGTGGCAAAATATCTGACTTGTTTAAGCCTATGCAGATTACAATAATTTCACAATTATCTAAGGCCTGTCCAATACCACTTTCAAAGTATATCCATGGGCGATTAATACTATTTGGCGTCAATAAAGAAACTACGGCTTTGCTCTGGGTAATTTTTGAAAGAATTTGATTGAACCACATATCCCCAGGTTGAAGACCTCCACCTCCTATTGCATCTGATGAAAACCATGGGTTGATTTGCCCGAGCGTTATACGTCCTAACGCATTAGAAAACAACTCCGCTATCGCACTATCTCCTCTATAATGACTTATGAAAAATTTATGCCCCATTTTATAAATCTGCTCTTAGCTTTTTATAAAAATAGTATTTTGAAGAATAATTATTATAATAAATAAGTCTTATCAACTAAGATTTATTTATAGCGTAATTTTAACCTATGCGACGATACAAATTGGTTCAGTTTTTAGTCGATATGTATCAAAGCAAGCAAATTCTGTGTAAGGTTTTATCAACAAGACCGACTAACACGCCAAAACCCTGACCATCGGCATAAACTATGAAAATTCCAATTCCGGCACCATCGTTATGTTTTATAAAACATAACGTTATTTTTACATTTCACTTTAAGGGTCGCAACCTAAAAAACCACATGAACAAAAAACTACTTTTAATTTTGTCCCTATCGGGCACGTGCTTAGCCGCTAAAGCGCAAGACACGCTCAAGAAAACTCAGGCCGATACAACAGCCATTAAAAAGAAGCAACTGCAGGAAGTAGTTGTCTCCGCATCCCGCATCAGCGAAAGTATTTTACGCTCGCCGGTAAGTATCGAAAAGATCAGGGCATCTGCCTTTAAGCTTTCGGCAGCACCCTCTTTTTTTGATGCCCTGGAAAATGTAAAGGGCGTTCAGCTTATTACTCCAAGCCTTGGCTTCAGGATCATTAACACCCGCGGTTTTGCCAATACCACCAATGTTCGCTTTACCCAATTGGTTGATGGGGTTGACAACCAGGCACCACATTTAGGCGCTCCTATCGGCAACGCGCTGGGGCCAAGTGATCTTGACATTGAAAGCGTAGAGATCATCCCCGGTACTGCATCCGCGCTTTACGGCCTGAACGCGATAAACGGGTTCGCAAATTTTATCACTAAAGATCCATTTACTTCGCCCGGTATTACCATTCAACAAAAAACGGGCATTAACCACGTAGGCGATAAAGAAACCGGCGTAAAAGGTTTTTCAGAAACCAGTTTCAGGATAGCTCAGGTACTCTCGCCTAAATTTGCCTTTAAACTGAATGGCACTTATACCACTGGGTACGACTGGATAGCCGACAATACAACTGATCAAAACGCCGCGGCCAACGCCAAACTGGGCATTCCGGGCGGGCCGCAAAACCCTGCCTATGACCCCATTAACGGTTATGGCAATGAATCATCCGACAGAAAAACAATTACCCTCGGCGGCAAACAGTATTCGGTTGCCCGTACAGGATATGCTGAAAAAGATCTTACCAGTTATGGTTTGCATAACGTGAAGTTAGACGCAGCATTGGCTTATAAATTCAATGCTAAAACACAGCTTACCTATACCTTCCGTTTTGGCGACCTGGATAATATTTACCAACGGGCCAACCGCTTCAGGCTAAAAGGTTACACTTTACAGCAACATGCACTGGAATTGAAGAATGATATTTTCCAGGTACGCACTTACCTCACTATTGAAAACACGGGCAAATCATACAATCTGCGCTCTGCCGGTGAAAACCAGGACCGCAACTTTAAAAGCGATAACGACTGGTATGCCGATTTTACAAAAGGTTTCAACAATGCCACTTCGGCAGGAGCAAATGTACAGCAAGCCCTGAACCAGGCCCGCCAGTTTGCGGACGCAGGCCGGTACCAACCCGGAACACCCGCCTTTAATGCCACCCTCAACAAACTTGCTGATATTAACAACTGGGATGTGGGTTCGGCCCTGCGCGTTAAAGATGATCTGTTTCACATAGAAGGACAGGCAGATATCTCAAAAGCCATCTCCAAAGATTTTATCAAACAAACCGGGCTGGATCTGCTTGCCGGGTTTGACCACCGTACCTATATCATCCATCCCGATGGTAACTACTTCATCAATTATGTGCCCGGCAAAGAATTCAGCAATTTGGATTACAGCAAAACGGGCGGCTTTATACAAGCATCAAAAGAACTTTGGGACAATAAACTTAAACTATCGGCCACACTGCGCGGCGACAGGAATGATTACTTCGACCTGAAACTGAACCCTCGTTTTACATTGGTATTTTCGCCGGTTGTTGAGCATAATATCCGGGTATCATTTCAGAGCGGTTATCGGTTCCCGAGTATTTTCGAAGCTTTCTCTAACGTAAACAGCGGCGGGGTAAAACGTATTGGCGGCTTGCGCGTGGTATCAAACGGCATTTTTGAAAACTCGTACCTCCGTACTTCGATAGATGCTTTCCAAACCGCTGTAAAAAATGATTTTAACCAGGGCATCACCACAAACGCGGCCATCGAAAAAGAAAAGGGCTTGCTGAAAAAGAACCCTTACACCTATTTGCAACCTGAGCATATTAACTCATTTGAGGCCGGTTACAAGGCATTATTTTTTGATGGAAAGCTGAGTGCCGACGCGGACTTTTACTACAACAAATACGATCACTTTATTGCCCAGGTAGAGGTCAATGTACCTAATACGCAAAAAGCCGATTCGATCCCTTATTATCTGAATGATAAAAATAAACAGGCCCGTTACCGGGTATGGACTAATTCGCAAAGTAAGGTTACCAATATTGGCGGTAGCATTGGGCTTACCTATCACTTACCGGCCAACCTGCAATTATCCGGCAATGCATCTTATGCCAAGTTACAGCGAACAACCAATGAGGATGCCCTTGAAGATGGTTTCAATACACCGCAATGGATCACTAATTTCTCTTTTGGTGGTAACCGTGTGGCAGGTAACTTAGGGTTTAATGTAACCTACAAATGGCAAAGTGGCTATTACTGGCAATCCTTTTTAGTAAATGGTAACGTTGACCATTACGGCACTTTTGACGCGCAGGTTAATTATGATTTCCTGAAAACAAAACTTAATGTAAAACTGGGTGCCAGCAACCTCACCAATAAATATTATAACTCCTTTTTAGGCGGCCCATCAATTGGCGGTTTCTATTATACTACACTTACTTATACTATTATGTAGTTGTTTTTCCCTTCGTTTCAGACTTACGAAGTTTTGAAAACTTCGTAAGTCTTTAAGAGCACAATTGCACGCCATCGCTAAACTCACGGCAGCATTAAAGAATTACTTTATCCCCTCATCACATTCACCCTATCCCCTTTCCAATCCGGGAATAGTATGTGGTCATTATTTATGGCGAGGTGTTTATCAGCTACAGAGCTAAATACGCTTCTAAAATCGGTAGTTACCGCAAGGTCGCGGCCATCCTCCAGGTTTTCGATAGCTAACGGTTTTATATCACCATAAACTAAACCGCCATTTACATCATTGCCCAAAATAAAGTTACAGGAGGCGCGGCCATGATCTGTACCACCAGTTCCGTTTTGATGAACAGTACGACCAAATTCGGTCATGGTCATTACGGTAACATCATCCTGATAGGAACCAAGATCTGTCCATAAAGCCATCATACTGTTGCTCAAATCGGACACGTTACGGGCAAATACACCGTTTTCGGTACCCTGGTTAAAGTGGGTATCCCAACCATTAGATTCAGCAAAAGCCACTTCCAGTCCTACATCCATTTTAATAAGCTGGGCAATTTGCTTTAACGAATTACCCAATGCCGAGTTGGGGTAAACGGCACCGTTAGCTGGGGTGTAATTTTTAATATTGGTTTTCTGAAGCATTTTCATGGCTTCAAAGCTTTCCTTCCCGGTTTGCTTCAGCAGGCCCGACGCGGTTTGATCATACAGGTCCTCAAAGCTTTTGGCAGCCATATTAGCTCCGGTAGGGTTACCACGCATCTGAATAGCAAAATCCTGCAGGTTACTAATGGCTACGGATGGGTTATCGCCATAAAAAGAACGTGGCATAGCCGATGTCATACTTACAGCGGTAAAAGGCGTAAGCGCGTCATGGCCGAGCAAACCTATAGCCCTATTAAGCCAGCCGCTTGACGTACCTTTGTTAAATGGCGTGCCCGATTCCATGTAATCCTGTGCATCAAAATGCGAGCGGGTATTATTAGGCGACCCTATACCATGCACTATGCCTAATCTTTTCTCACGAAACACAGGTTCAAATGCTTTCATGGCGGGGTGCAAACCAAAGCGGCCATCCAAATCAATCAGCGGATTACCCGTGCCGCTTTTTGCTGCCGACATAAACAGGTTTGGACGGGCAGCTTGCAAATATTCATCGGTAAAAGGGGTAACCGCCATAAGGCCGTCCATAGCCCCGCGCTGAAAAATGCACACCAGCGTTTTTTTCTTTTTATATGGCGATAAGATCTTCTCGCTTGCAGCAGCCTCGGCCAAAAAGCCGGGAATACCGCCCAGTAAGCCCACGCCTAAAAGGGCCAGTCCGCCCGATTTTAAAAATCCTCTTCTTGATACCATTTTTAAATCCTCCTGCTGTTAACGCCTTTGATATTCGGGCGAGCCAATGATAACCCCAACCACCTGTGCAAGCATTGAATTATTGCCCGCTGTGCTTTGCATCGCCGTAAAATTATTTTTTCGCTTGCCTTTTAAACCAGCCTGTTGATCCATCATTTCGTTGCTGCTTGCCGGTGCCATAGTTGCAGCAGGAGTTTTGGCACTGGCTTCGTCAACCTTTTCCATGAGTTTTGGATCATTAAGCATTGGGGTAAGCCTTTTGATGGTTTCATCAAGCGGACGCCCCGGCAATATCAGTTTACTATATGTGGTAAGCGCCGCCTGGGCGCTTTCGGGTTCGTGATGGTTATTGAGCGCGGCCAGATCGACCTTTACACCGGGGATTCTGCCTGATGCCAGCGCGAGGCCAAAGTTCATGCGGTTTAACAGCGCGCCGGTATTGATCCAGTACTGGCCTTTATCAGGAAAACCTGTAGGAGCCTGATAATAATAGATTTTTTCGCCCATTTTATTTATCCAGTTAAACAACTGGTAAGGCTGGTTAACGTCGGCATGCAGTGCACGCACCGAACCTATGGCCAGCTCAAACGGCGATTTTGTTTTTTCCCTTACAGCCGCTGCATTCCAAAACTCCGGCGCATCAACCATGGTGATCAATACTTGTTTAATGTCACCGTCTTTACTCATAAAGGTGCGGGCCATTTTATCGATGAGTGTTTGCGGAGGATTATCGCTCACAAAACGGGTGGCTAATTTTTTTGATATAAATTTCGCTGTAGCTTGCTGATGTGCCAGCATAGTAAGCAATTGTACGCCCTCATCATAACCACCACCTGCAGTAAACTGGTGGCCTAAAACTATCTTTTCGCCATTATCATGCTTGTTGGGATTAAACAGAAAATCACCGTCATGTACAAAACCCCGACTTTGCAATTTATCATCACCTACACGGTTCATTAACTTTTGCCCGGCGTTTCCGTAAGCGCCCATCGGATACACCGACCAACCCGTAAGTACTCTTGCCGCCTGGGTAACATCCTGCTGGGTATACCCCCCATCTACCCCAAGGGTGTGCAATTCCATTACCTCGCGGGCGTAATTTTCATTTAGTCCCTGGGCTTTTTTTGCCTTGTTTAACTTAGGCATATTGGCAAAACGCGCGGTATCGGTGCTTTGCATTTGCAGCGCAAGGCGGCGGCGAACCTGACCATTGCCAGCCTGCATATTATCGTTATTGCCCGAGCTGCTGAAATTATCCAGGTAATACAACATGGCCGGCGACTTGGCGGTGGCCAGCAACAGGTCGTTAAATTTCCCTAATGCGTTAGGGCGAATTACATCACGCTCATAAGCGGGAATAAACTGGGAGCAGTCGTTTTTAACAACAGATACATTGAAATGGTTAAACCAGAAACTGGTCATCACTTCCTGCAACTGGTTATTGCTGTAAGCAGCCCTTAATATTTTTTGATTGATGAATTGGCGCAATAACTCCTGCTCGGGTTTCAAGCCATTTTGCTGCATATAGTTTTGCAGCTGATCGCGATAGGCTTTTCTATCAGTTTTTACCGAATCTTTGTTAACAACACCATCCTTTACGGCCATTCGTAAAACCTGGCCACCTTTGGGGTATTGTGCTACAACCTCAGTATTGCTAAGCTTAAGCGCGTCGTATTTATCCAGAAGCTGGTTTAAGGAATCATCAGGCATTTGGGCATCAAGTTGAGCCGCGAACCATTTTTCCGGGCCCATTTTAACTACTTCTTCTACTTCGCCGGGTGTTTCACCGTATGTAAAACGACTTAGTAAATGGGCGGCAGCCTGTTCGGAAGTTAAGCCGGCTTTTTTATAAGGAAACTTCAAATCGGAGTAGGCAGAATAGCCCGGCAAAAAGGCAGTAAATACGGTACACACACACAACAACAAAACAAAGCCACACCAGTACTTAACAGCCTTTTTCATAGTATCCGGGTTATTAATTAAAAAAATTTAATTTACATGCTACAGTATGACCACAAAAAGGCAGCTTGGTTTAATTTAATTGTAAAACAAACTTAAATATTTAGCTATTTAAACTAAAACCCATCTATATTGTCAATAGCTTTAATTATCTGAAAAAATAAGAACCATGAAAAAATTACTGATGATACTGGCCCTGGCCGGCGGACTAAGCTTCACCGCAAGCGCGCAAAAGAAAGTAGAAAAAACACCGGCCCAAAAAGCAGGCAATAAAACCGAGCACCTGGAAAAACATTTGAAACTTACTGCCGATCAAACCAAAAAAGTAAACGCTGTTTTACTGGCACAAGCCACAAGCATTGATAGCCTGAAGAAATTAAAGCAGGACAAAAAGACAAGTCACCTGGCCGATCAGAAGATCAAAAAACAAACTTCCGAAAAGCTCGACAAGATCTTTACCCCTGAGCAGAAAAAGCTTTATGCTGAAATGAAAGCCGAAAAGAAAGCTAAAAAAGACGCGATAAAAAAAGCTGCTCAATAAAAAAGAACATTGATTTTCAGGATTAGGGGATTTCCTTGATGCTATAAACTACTTTTAAAAACGGGATATTCTCCCGTTTTTTTGTTTTTACACTTTTCGGGCTTTGTATAAAATATCCTAATTTTAAGATAAATCGGTTATTACAACATGGCTCCAAACCTGCTGGCAAAAAACAAGCTTACCATACTGTATGGGCTGTGCCTTGCTGTGTTATTACTTTTGCTGAAATGGCTCGAACTAAAACTGGTAATAGTTAACAATGCTTATGAAGTATACATGGGCGCCATTGCCGTATTTTTTACCGCGCTCGGGATCTGGCTGGCATTAAAGCTTACCAAACCCAAAACAGTAATAGTAGAAAAGCAGGTTTATGTAAATAACGGCCCCGAATTTACTGTTAACCAGGCCGAGGTAGAAAAACTGGGCCTCAGCAAACGTGAGCTGGATGTTTTGCAACTGATGGCCGAAGGGCTGAGCAACCAGGAAATTTCAGAGCGATTGTTTGTATCGTTAAATACCATCAAAACCCACTCGGCAAGGGTGTTTGAAAAAATGGAGGTAAAACGCCGTACACAAGCCGTTGAAATGGGCAAACGGCTAAGCATTATCCCTTAACCGGCATCATACTTTGGTACTAAAAACGGCATATTTTTCAAAATCACCCTAAAGTATGAGCCCGAAAAGTTTCTGACAAGTCAAATTTGTGCTATCAAAACATAAAACGATATGAAAAAGAATGTACTTGTTTTTGGGGCAATCTCCGGTTTGATCATTGCCGCAACCGGTGGAATTTCGGGGGCCCTGTGTTATAACAATCCCAATTTTCAGGGCAACATGTGGGTGGGCTACGGCTCCATGCTGCTGGCTTTCTCACTGATATTTGTAGCTATTAAAAACTACCGCGATAAATACAATGAAGGCGTAATCAGTTTCGGCAAAGCTTTTATGATTGGCCTTTATATTGTGCTCATCACATCAACTGTTTATGTAATTGTATGGCTTATCGAGCTCTACAATTTCTATCCCGATTTTATGACTAAATATGTAGCCCATGTTTTAAGGGAAGCCAAAGCCCACGGCGCAACGGATGCCGAACTTAAACAGCAGGAGGCAAGTATGGCCGGTTATGTTAACATGTATAAAAACCCTTTTGGCGTTATTGTGCTTACTTATATGGAGATTTTGCCCGTTGGCCTGGTGATTGCGCTGATAGCAGCTTTAATCCTGAAACGCAAAAACGCCAATCCACAATTAGTTACCAACTAAAGTTCCTATACAGGTTGATGTAATTTTATGTTATTGCTGAGCGAAGCGCGGCAATCGCTTGCTATACAGAGCGGCTGTGCTTCCAAGCAATTGCTTCGTTGTTACAGCAATGACATAAAAATCGGAAGCAATTAATCTCAACTATTTATTCCTAAATTGGCTCAATGATATTTGATTTCAGGTTGAAGGTTTTTTATACAGTTGCGCAGCGGTTGAGCTTTACCAAGGCCGCATCTGAGTTGTTTATTACCCAGCCTGCTGTCACCAAACATATCAAGGAACTTGAACAGCAGCTTAGCGTGCAGCTGTTTAAGCGTAACGGCAATAATATCGCCCTCACTACCGCTGGCAAGATCCTTGAAAAATATGCCGAAAAGATTTTTCAGACTTATACCGAGCTTGAAACCGAACTGGCACAGCTTAACAATTTAGAAGCCGGTACCCTGCACATAGGGGCCAGTACCACCGTAGCCCAAACCATTTTGCCTAAGCTGTTGGCTATGTTCAAAAAAACATACCCTAAGGTCACCTTCAACTTTATCCAGGCCAATACCGACCAAATCTCGCAACTGGTACTTGCCGAAAAAATAGATATCGCTATAGTTGAAGGTGCGGCCCATTCGCCGCAATTATCTTATACCGATTTCATCAAGGACGAAATTGTACTGGTGACCAGCGCTAACAATAAGTTATCCAAAAAAGCCGAGATCTCCCCAAAACAATTACCCGCTATTCCACTGGTTTTAAGAGAAGCAGGATCGGGTACGCTGGATGTTATTTTCAATGCCTTGGCGGCCATACAGATCAATCCCAAAGACCTTAATATAGAGATTCAGCTGGAGAGCAGTATCGCCATAAAACAATACCTTTTATACTCAGAAACAGCTACATTCCTCTCCATCCAATCGGTAGTGAGCGAATTGAAATACAACGAGCTCAGCATTATTGACGTTAAAGGATTGGAGATTTTCCGCACGTTTCAATTTATTCAGCTGCATGGGAAACACAGCAAACTGATTGAATTATTTAAACGTTTTTGCCTCGCCAATTATAACTTAAAGTAATCGCATATTACTTTATATCATTTGATTACCAATAGGTTTAGCTCCAAATTTGAGTGCTGAACAAAAGGCAATCACACATGGAACACATTACTACCGATATCTGCATTATAGGCGCCGGGCCTGTTGGTTTATTTGCCGTTTTTGAAGCCGGACTGCTCAAAATGCGCTGCCATTTAATTGACGTACTGCCGCAGGTTGGCGGTCAGCTTTCTGAAATCTATCCTCATAAACCTATATATGACATTCCGGGTTACCCCGATGTTACCGCACAACAACTGGTAGATAACCTGATGCTGCAGATAGCCCCGTTTCACCCAACCTTCAGTTTAGGAGAACGCGTGGAAAACCTGCAGCGTAATGAGGATGGCTCATACAACATCATCACCAATGATGGTACTGTTGTTCATTGCCAGGTAGTAGTAATTGCCGGCGGACTTGGTTGCTTTGAACCCCGCAAACCGGAAATTGACCGCCTTACAGATTTTGAGGGTAAAGGCGTAGCCTATATGGTTAAAAACCCCGAACATTTCCGAGATAAAAAAGTGGTGTTGGCTGGTGGTGGTGATTCAGCGTTGGATTGGGCCGTTTTCCTGAGCAACGTAGCCGAACGGGTTACACTTGTTCACCGGGGCGATACTTTCCGCGGAGCACCTGACAGTGCGGAGAAAGTATTTGACCTGGCACGGGAAGGTAAGATCGACCTGATCCTGAAATCGAACGTGGTTGCCTTAACGGGCGATGACCGTCTGCGCGAGATCACCCTGCTTGACCGCGACCAACAGGTTAGCCACATTGAGGCCGATCACCTTATTCCACTCTTCGGTCTTAGCCCTAAACTTGGCCCCATCGCCGATTGGGGATTGAACATAGATCGATCAGCCATCGCGGTAAATACAGTTGATTACAGCACCAATATCGAGCGCATCTACGCTATTGGGGATATCAACACCTATCTGGGTAAGCTTAAGCTGATATTGTGCGGCTTCCACGAGAGTGCATTGATGGCGCAAAGTGCCTTCAAATATGTTTTCCCCGAGCAAAAACTGAGTTTTAAATATACCACCGTTTACGGTGTAAGCGCTTTTTAGCCATGATAAATTTAACCATAATTGACCGCGACGGCGGCAGCAGGTCGGTCGAAATACCGGAAGGTATTAACCTGAGCCTGATGGAAGTACTGAAAGCATCTGAGTATGACATCCTGGCTACTTGCGGCGGCATGGCGCTTTGTGCTACCTGCCATGTGCAGGTAATAGAAGGCCCTGAAGAATATTTTACCGCAACTGATACCGAGCTGGATGTATTGGATACCTTACCCTATGCCCCTCCTGCAAGTCGCCTGGCATGTCAGATCAGGATTACCGAAGATATGGACGGGATGGTGTTTAAGCTGGTGGGGGAAGAGTAAAATTTGAAGTCGGAAGTCTTGAGTTCAAAGTCTTAAGTCGGAGTAAAAATCCTTGTGTTTTGTGTGCGAGCCCTGTTGCCGGTTTACTATTTTTCTTTCCGGCAGCGGGGTTTTGTTGCTTTTTTGCCCGTCATTGCGAGGCACGAAGCAATCCCATACTTACAGAGTGGCTTTGCAAATCGCCCTGTACAGTTCGCGATTGCTTCGTGCCTCGCAATGACGTGGTGGAAATGGCTTTTACTTCTCCGTCAGCACCGTAAACTTAAAATCTAATGGTTCAAACAGACGGATAAGCTCATCAATAAAGGTTTGTCCCCATTTTACATACATGAGGCCAAAGTTTTCGGAGCGTTCCTGCAGACTATCCTTCGGGAATAGCTCGGCTTTAACGGCAGTTAATTGCTCTAAACGTACGCTATAATTTCTTTTTTCGGCGCGGATCAGTTTCTTTTCCAGGTTATCCATGGCCTTTTTAAGGCGCGCCTGTACAGCCGCTGCTGATGGAGAAAGTGTAGGATCTATCTTGTAAGCACGCAGCTTTATTTTTTCGAACAAGCTTTCCATTTCGCGCCATTCTTCGGCAATGCTCAGGTTATGATCGCTGTGCTTTTTAATCCAGTAGGTTTGCAGGGCATCACTTTCTTTAAATAAGGAAAGGCTATCTAAATCCATTCGTGATATTTTGGCCGCTTGCTCCTTTTTAATTACCAATGCAGAGTTACGGAGGATCAGGATCGGGAAATCAATTTTATAATGATCAAAGTTCGATTTCAGCTCCAGCCAGTAAACTACTTCGGCACCGCCACCGATATAAGCGATGTTTGGCAAAATACATTCCTGGTATAGTGGGCGCATCACGACGTTAGGGCTAAAACGTTCCGGATATTCGGCTATTTCTTTTTTTAGTTCAGCTTCGGTAAAACTAATCTCGGTATTAAGCACATGATAGCTGTCATTCTCAAAAACTATCCTTTCGCGCAGCTGATCCTTCAGGTAAAAGAAATTGATCTCGCGTGGATTAACCTGGATATGTACACCAAGCTCATGTAGTTTTTGATTGGTTTCGCTGATATTTTTGAAGCTATGCTGACCAATAATATCCTGTTCAATAATTTGCGCGAATTCCTTTTTAAACTCATGGTCATCGGCGTCAATGATCACTAAACCGTATTGGCCAAACAAAGAGTTAACCAGGTATCTTGTAGCATCCGCAAGCTTATCAAATTTGGTGTAGGCTGTTTCAACAATTTCGGCAAGATCGGTCGCGTGGCCTTCCATACCTAAAACACCTTTGTACTGGTTAAGCGCCTGGCGTATGCTCACCGGATCGATACGGCCGGTTGCTCCCGAAGCTTCGTACCACCAGTGTACTTTTTTACCGCCTATATTGGTATAGTTGATCTCGGCAAAGTCGTGGTCTTCGCTGGCCATCCAGTAAACAGGTACAAAGTTTTTATCCGGATGAGCGGCTTTTAATTGCTGCGCCAATTTAATGGCCGTAGCTATTTTATAAAGGAAATACAACGGCCCGGCGAAGATATTTAGCTGGTGCCCGGTTGTAATGGTATAAGTATTGTCCTGCTTTAACAGCTCCAGGTTTTGGGCTGTAAGGGCGGTTGAGTAAGTACATAATTTACCGGGTTCCTTGCCTAAACATTCATATTGTTTAGTTAAAACACGTACCAGAACTTCGCGGTCGGCAACAACCTTTTTGCTTTTCAAAAAATCGGCAAAACCGGCCATATCAGGGCGGTAGCCATAAAAAGGTTGTAGTTCTGGTTTATTGTCGATGTATTCGGCAACTGTGTTTGAAAAGAAACCGGTGTCTTTATAACTTATACAGGATGCGTCCATTTTTCATTTTGGATTTGGGATGTTCGATTTCGGATTTGCCCTAAAACAAAACATCAGCAAATAAAATTAAATGCTGATGTCGAAATTAGATTATAAATCGCAAATCGCTTTACAGCAGACTGCAAATTAACATTATTTTACAATTTGTCCATAAAGGTCAAAGTCCTCGGCGCTGTCTATCTTTACGTTAACAAAGCTGCCAACGGTAGCATAATCAATGCTTGCGTCAATCAAAACTTCATTATCAACCTCAGGCGAATCAAATTCGGTACGGCCAACAAAGTAACCGCCATCCTTTTTGTCAATCAGCACTTTGTAGGTATTGCCGATCTTCTCCTGGTTTTTATCAAAAGATATGCCTTGTTGAATTTCCATAATAGCATCTGCGCGTTCCTGTTTTACTTCTTCAGGCACGTCGTCAACCAAACTATGGGCATGGGTTTTCTCCTCATGTGAGTAAGTGAAACAACCCAGACGGTCAAACTTGGTATCCTCAACCCATTGAGCCATCTCTTCAAAATCTTGCTGGGTTTCGCCCGGATAACCGGTGATCAGCGTAGTACGCATAGCGATACCCGGAACCCTATCACGAATCTCATTTACGATATCAATGGTTTTTTGCTTGGTGATACCGCGGCGCATCGATTTCAGCATATTATCGGTGATGTGCTGCAACGGCATATCCAGGTATTTGCAGATGTTTTCACGCTCGTTCATCACATCCAGGATCTCCATTGGGAAACCTGAAGGATAAGCATACTGCAACCTGATCCATTCAATACCATTCACATCAGACAAACGACGAAGTAATTCATCCAGGTTACGTTTGCCATAAAGGTCGAGACCGTAATAAGTCAGGTCCTGCGCAATCAGGATCAATTCTTTAGTGCCGTTTTTAGCCAGCTTCTTAGCATCCTCAACCAATTGCTCAATAGGTGAGCTCAGGTGTTTACCACGCATCAACGGAATAGCACAAAACGAGCAAGGACGGTTACAGCCTTCAGCAATTTTAAAATAAGCAAAATGTGATGGAGTAGTCAGCAAACGTTCACCAATTAGCTCATGCTTATAATTTGCGCCTACAGTAGCCAGCAGGTTTTGCAGATCGTTGGTGCCAAAATAAGCATCAACATTGGTGATCTCTGCTTCAAGCTCCGGCTTGTAGCGCTCGCTCAGGCAGCCGGTTACAATAACCTTGCCCACCTTACCCTGCTCCTTAAGTTCGCTGTATTGCAGGATGGTATCTATTGATTCCTGTTTAGCATTATCAATAAAGCCACAGGTATTAATTACTATAATATCATTTTTGCCTACCTTCTCGGCCTCATGCACCACATCAAACTGGTTGCCCTTCAACTGGCCCATCAATATTTCCGAATCGTAAATATTTTTCGAACAGCCTAATGTTACCACGTTTACACGGGGTTTAGCTACCTTTTGGGGCTTATCTAATTCTTTCGTCCTCATACGCTATAAAATCGTCATTGCGAGGTACGAAGCAATCCCAAACTATACAGGGCGAACCTGCTTATCGGGGATTGCTTCGTACCTCGCAATGACGTTACTAATTTATTTTCCTTATTGCTTAAATAGCGAATCTACAAACGCCTGCCTGTCAAATAGCTGCAGGTGGTCCATGCCTTCACCTACGCCTATATATTTAACGGGAATTTTAAACTGATCTGATATACCAATTACCACGCCGCCTTTAGCCGTACCATCAAGCTTGGTAAGCGCTAAAGCATTTACATTGGTAGCCTCGGTAAATTGCTTGCATTGTTCAATGGCGTTTTGTCCGGTTGAGGCATCAAGCACCAGCAAAATCTCATGCGGAGCACCGGGGATAACCTTTTGCATCACGTTCTTGATCTTGGTTAGTTCGTTCATCAAACCAACTTTATTGTGCAAACGACCGGCGGTATCTATAATGGCTACATCATCGCCATTGGCCACTGCCGAACGTAGGGTATCGTAAGCAACCGAAGCCGGATCTGAACCCATCGCCTGGGCAACAACTTTTACACCAACACGTTCGCCCCAAAGTTTGATCTGATCAACCGCGGCAGCACGGAAGGTATCGGCAGCACCTAAAACCACCTGATTACCGGCCTGTTTTAATTTGTGGGCCAGCTTCCCAATAGTTGTGGTTTTACCCACACCGTTAACCCCAACAACCATAATTACGTATGGCTTATGATCGCCATATTCAAAATTGCGGAAATCGTTACTGTTATTTTCGGCAAGTAACTGCTGAATTTCATCTTTTAGCAGAGTATTCAGCTCGTTGGTGCTTACGTATTTATCGCGGGCAACGCGGGCCTGGATCCTGTCGATGATTTTGAGGGTAGTGCTTACGCCAACATCGGAGGTAACCAGTACTTCTTCCAAATCATCAAGCACATCATCATTAACGGTTGACTTACCGGCGATGGCTTTGGTGATCTTTGAAAAAAAGTTATCCTTGGTTTTTTCTAAACCGGTATCAAGCGCCTGCTGCTCCTGCTGCGTATTTTCCTTTTTCTTAAAAAAATCAAATAATCCCATGTTACGATGTGCGGATTTTAGATTACAGATGTGCAGATTTTTGTCTGAACCCGAATTTATAGAATTCTAAGAATTTGCAGCCAGAATTGTTTTATTCTGACAATTCAATTAATTCGTTTAATTCCGGTTCTGGCATAACAAAAAAAGCCCTCTCGTAAAAACAAGACGGCTTTAATATTTTAATCAAAGAGTGATTATATAGTTTTACCAGCAATTGCATCCTTAACTAAATCGTTAGGGACAATTTGGGTTTTGAATGAATAAGCACCAGTTTTAGGTGATTTATTCATAGTGATCACTTTTGAATATTCTTTGCCTTTACCTGCTACTTTCAGGGTTGCAACTACTTTCTTTGCCATTTCTTGTTAATTTTTTGAATTAGTGAATGATTTAATTAGCAAGTTAATTGTTGTTAGCATGTTAACCTAATCAACCAATCAACTTCATCAACCAATTATTTTATCTCTTTGTGAACAGTTACTTTCCTCAAAACAGGGTTGAATTTTTTCAACTCTAATCTTTCGGTAGTGTTTTTCTTGTTCTTAGTGGTGATATAGCGAGACATGCCTGGCATACCGCTTGTTTTGTGTTCGGTGCACTCTAAAATCACCTGAACCCTGTTGCCTTTTTTTGCCATTTTATTTTTATGTTGTACGTGTCACCTCACGGCTTACGTAATTTTTCAATTTTATTATACTGCTAAACTTGAAAGTCAACTACTAAATGTAGCCTTTTTTAACAAATTTATTAATGCAGGCGGTAATACCGTTTTTGCTGATAGTTTTCACAGCAGAAGTAGATACCTTTAAGGTAATCCATTTATCTTCTTCAGGAATATAAAACTTTTTAAGTTTCAAGTTAGGATGAAATCTGCGTTTTGTTTTAACGTTTGAGTTTGAAACGTTGTTACCTACAATAGATCCTTTTCCTGTTAGATCACAAATTCTTGACATGACAAATATTTTTAATTATCAACCCTTTATCCAAAAAGAGTTTGCAAATATCAGACTTTTAAATCAAATATTCAACAGTGATTTGAAAAATTTTTAAAAAAGATTTATAACCATGCAGAACGCCTATCTATTTAGCTAATAACAGGTTATTTTTAATTGCTATCAGTAATAAAACAAGGCAGGTTCGTTGCCTGAACCGCAATTTATAGAATTTGATGAATTGCCAGAATGCTAAGAAGCTGTTTAAAACGATAAATAAAACTGCTATATCACGTTCGTCATTGTGAGGTACGAAGCAATGACGGCTTCTATATATTTTAAAACAGCCTCTAACCCAAAGCCACCTCACGCTGCGGGCTTTCCACTACAATCCCTAACGCGGCCTTCACACAAACCTGAAAAAAATCATAAACCCCAAGCCTGCCATTCGTCCAATAATTACTTTTTAAAAAAATTTAAAAAGCTATGATTTTAGTTTATTCATAGCACATAAATTATTAAATTACGCCCACCATTTAAACCCGTATGAAAGCGTTATAAGCTAAAATAAACAAACAATTGGGCACGTAACAGCTTCATCAACCAAACACCAACCAACCGATGAAAATTACATCATTTGAAGAGTACAAAAAAGTTTACCAGCAAAGTGTTGAGCAACCTGAGCAATTCTGGGCCGGCATTGCCGATAATTTTTTATGGCAAAAAAAGTGGGACACTGTACTCGACTGGAACTTTAAGGAGCCTAAAATCAAATGGTTCCAGGGGGCAAAACTCAACATTACCGAAAACTGCCTTGATCGCCATCTCGAAACCCTGGGTGATAAACCGGCTATCATATGGGAACCCAACGATCCGGAAGAAGATCATCGTATATTAACGTATCGCCAACTGCACGATAAAGTTTGCCAGTTTGCCAACGTACTTAAAAACAATGGCGCAAAAAAAGGCGATCGTATTTGTATATATATGCCAATGATCCCCGAACTGGCTATTGCTGTTTTGGCTTGTGCGCGCATCGGCGCTATCCACTCGGTGGTGTTTGGCGGCTTTTCGGCCCAATCAATTGCCGATAGGATCAATGATGCCGAATGTAATATCGTGATCACCTGCGACGGCGGCAAGCGTGGCAATAAAGAAGTACCGCTTAAAACCGTTATTGATGACGCGTTGGTGCAATGCCGTTCGGTTAAAAAAGTAATTGTACTTACCCGCAGCCGTACGCCGGTATCCATGATCAAAGGCCGTGATGTTTGGTGGGAAGATGAGATCAAGAAAGTTGAAACGCAGGGTAACCCAAGCTGTCCTGCCGAGGTGATGAATGCTGAGGATATGCTGTTTATCCTGTACACATCAGGCTCAACCGGTAAACCTAAAGGCGTGGTACATACCTGCGGCGGCTACATGGTTTATGCCGGTTATACCTTTGCCAACGTGTTCCAATACAACCAGGGCGAGGTTTATTTTTGCACCGCTGATATCGGCTGGATCACCGGCCACTCTTATATTGTGTATGGTCCGCTTTCGCAAGGAGCTACCACATTGATGTTTGAGGGTATTCCAACTTATCCGGATTGCGGCCGTTTCTGGGAAATTGTAGATAAGTTTAAAGTAAACATATTATATACCGCGCCAACAGCTATTCGCTCATTGATGAGTTTCGGGCTGGATCAGGTTAAGAACAAAGATCTCAGCTCACTTAAAAAATTAGGCTCAGTAGGTGAGCCTATCAATGAGGAAGCATGGCACTGGTTTGACGATAACATCGGCAAAAACCGCTGCCCTATTGTTGATACCTGGTGGCAAACCGAAAATGGTGGCATCATGATCTCTCCTATAGCAGGCATTACCCCTACCAAGCCAGGTTATGCTACATTGCCTTTACCGGGCGTACAACCGGTTTTGGTTGATGAAAACGGAAAAGTAATTGAAGGTAATGGCGTTAGCGGAAACCTTTGTATCAAATTCCCATGGCCAGGCATGCTGCGTACCACTTATGGCGATCACGAGCGTTGCCGTACCACCTACTTTGCTACATACGAAAACATGTACTTTACCGGCGATGGTTGCCTCCGCGATGAGGATGGCTACTACCGCATTACCGGCCGTGTGGATGACGTATTAAACGTATCCGGCCACCGTATAGGCACGGCTGAAGTAGAGAATGCCATCAATATGCATAGCAGTGTAGTTGAATCGGCCGTAGTTGGTTATCCGCATGATATTAAAGGGCAAGGCGTTTATGCCTATGTGGTTAGTCCGGATAAACATGGCGATGAAGAGATTACCCGCAAGGATATTATCATGACGGTATCACGTATTATTGGCCCGATAGCTAAACCGGATAAGATCCAGTTTGTAACCGGCCTGCCAAAAACCCGTTCGGGAAAAATCATGCGCCGTATCCTGCGTAAGATAGCCGAGGGTGATACTTCAAACCTGGGCGATACCAGCACGCTGCTTGATCCATCTGTAGTTGATGAGATTAAGGCAGGGGCTTTGTAAATTAATAACGTTAAGCACTATATTTAAAAAAAACGTCATTGCGAGGTACGAAGCAATCCCCAATAAGCAGGTCCGCTCTGTATAGTTTGGGATTGCTTCGTTCCTCGCAATGACGTTCTCTGTTCAACCTTTTCAATGATTAGATATTAAAAATGAATGAGGCAGGAAGCCAGGAACAAAGAATCAAGACAGGAAAATCCCTTTCCCTTCTTGGCTCTTTAATCTTGATTTCCTGCTTCTTTTTTTCCGGAAAGTACAATCTCGATTTCTTTACCACCCACAATCAGTTTTACCTGTGCGATTCGGCTTTTACCGGCACTACAGGTGATACAACTTTCTGGAACAGCGATGCCCAAAACGCTCGCCTTGGTACTACCGAAGATATTATCGGCATAAAAACTGCCAGTTATGGCCACATCAAGGCCGAACTTGATGTACTCAATACTCCTGACCCCGAAAAAGATTTTAGCAAATACGATCACGTTGTTGAAGGCAGCGTAAAATTAAGTTCGGGCATCATGGAGATCCTGAACTTCCCGGATACCAAAATCATCCTGAAAGCTATTGTTACCCCAAGTCGATACAGGGTACGTATTTACTCCTATTCCATTAAAAATGTAAACCCCGAAGAAGATGAGGGGACCGATCATTATAAGATCACCCTTTGGCCGGGAGAGGATAAGGGAAGGAAAGTATTGAAGACTTTTAAGGGAGAATAGCTTGCTACTTAACTGGAGTCCCAAACTTGTTTCTTGACTCTTGACTCTCGATTTCTTGGCTCCTGACTCTTGATTTCCTGACTCTTGATTTCTCGTATCTCTTCAAAACCATCCTCCCTCCCATCCGTTACTCTAATACATCTAAATAAAAAACATCATGGATAAATTAGAAATAAAAGGCGGCTGGAATGAGTTAAAAGGCAAAATCAAACAAGCTTACGGCGATCTGACAGACGACGACCTGACCTGGCAGGAAGGGAAAGACGATGAAACACTTGGCAAACTCCAACAAAAAACGGGCAAAACCCGTGATGAGCTGGTGAAGTGGATAAACAGTTTATAAAATTTGAAAAGCTCCGGAAACGGGGCTTTTTTATTGAAAAAGTTTAGATACCTCAATATCAAAACCAGGCAACAGTAAAGATTTAAGCACCCCACCCAGCTGTGCCTTTTGCCCAAGAATATAGGCCCCATCTTTCAACATATACAAATCGGCATTCTGTTGAATAGGATCTATGATGATGTATTCTTTTACACCGTATTTTTCGTAGATATCTTTTTTGGGACGAAGATCATAGTATGCATTTTTCTCCCACAAAATCTCTACTACTAAATCTGGTGCTCCATAGATATAATCTTTCAGAATGTCCCGTCGCTCTTTAGCAATATAAATAAAATCAGGCTGATAAGAGTTTTTATCGTCCAATATCACTTCTATCGGACCAATTAGATAGATACCTCTGTTTTGTATTTTATCTTCATAATTTATTATGGCGGCAACAAAATTCCCGAAAGCAATTTGATGAGGAACCGTTCTTGAAGGCCAGTCAATAAGAAAACCATTTATGTACTGATATGGAGCCCCGATTGGCATTGCCATATATTCATCAAGGGTAATCTTTTTATCCGCCATTATCATATTTAAATTTAACCAAAAACTATTTGTTTCCAATTATTCACATTTACGCCTAAACTATTATTACCAACTACATTGTTGAGGATTGTTAACTTTGCCTGATGAAAGTTACCAAACCCACCATACTTGTAGTAAATGACGATGGCATTACCGCGCCGGGCATCAAAGCCCTGATGGATGCCATGGCCGAAATTGGCCGTGTTGTAGTAGTTGCTCCAGACAGTCCGCAATCGGGCATGGGGCATGCCATTACCATTGGCAAACCACTGCGGCTTGACCAGGTTGACATTTATGAAGGTATTGAAATGTACCGCTGCTCGGGCACCCCGGTTGATTGCGTAAAGCTTGCGGTTAACAAGATTTTTAAAGGCCAAAAGCCGGATCTTTGCGTTTCGGGTATCAATCATGGCTTGAATAACTCCATTAATGTGCTTTACTCGGGTACGATGTCGGCGGCTGTTGAGGGGGCTATTGAAGGTATTCCATCAATTGGTTTTTCGTTAGATGATTATACATTACAGGCCGATTTTGAACCCTGCATCAAGTTTGTAAAAGAATTGGCCTTACAGGTACTGGCCAATGGCTTACCGCAGGCCAGCTTGTTAAACGTAAACTTCCCGAATACCAAAAATATTAAAGGCATTAAAATTTGCAGACAGGCAGCCGCAAAATGGGCCGAAGAATTTGATGAGCGTGTTGATCCGCATAAAAGGCCTTATTACTGGCTTACCGGTGTCTTTCAACTTAATGATGGCGGCGAGGATACCGATGTTTGGGCGTTAGAACAAGGTTATGCTTCGGTTGTGCCTGTACAGTTTGATATGACGGCCCACCACGTTATCCCTTACTTAAACAACTGGAAGTTCAACATATAATCTCATGCTAAACAAAAACGACATAGCCGCGGGCTTGCTCATTGGTGCTATACTACCGGGTATTAGCCTGCTTGTTTTTGGCTTCCTGCTAAAAAACCAGGTTGTTTTTATGCACAAGCCGGGCATCCCCTACTTTGTTGCCTTTGCCATCAACCTGTTTATTATCCGTTACTTTTATGGTAAAGGGGCCGAGAAAACCGGGAACGGCATCGCCATGATTTCGCTTTTGTTTATGCTGGCCATTTTCATTTTTAAACTGCAATCCTTATAATGAAATATTACCTGGTAGCCGGCGAGGCTTCGGGCGATTTGCACGGAGCTAACTTAATGAAAGCCCTGAAAGCGCTTGACCCGCAAGCTGATTTCCGCTTTTTTGGAGGCGACCTGATGCAGGCCGAAGGCGGCACGCTGGTAAAACATTATGCCGATATGGCATTTATGGGTTTTGTTGAGGTGGTAGCTAATTTGCAGACCATCCTTAAAAACATGAAATCATGCAAACAGGATATCAGCGCTTACCAGCCAGATGTTTTGATCCTGATAGATTTCCCCGGCTTCAATCTCAAAATAGCTGAATATGCCAAAAAGCAGGGCATTTTAGTTTGTTATTACATCTCTCCTAAAGTTTGGGCCTGGAACCAAAAGCGGGTGCTTAAAATAAAACGGATTGTAGACCACTTGTTTTGTATCCTGCCTTTTGAGGTAGCATTTTATAAAGAATGGGGAATGGATGTCGATTATGTAGGCAACCCGCTGCTTGATGCCGTTTCGGCGTTTAAACCTGATACTGATTTTCTGCAGAAAAATAACCTTTCCGGTAAAAATATCATCGCGTTATTGCCAGGCAGTCGTAAGCAAGAAATTAGCCGACTATTGCCTGACATGATTAAAGCATCAGCTAATTTCCCCGAATATCAATTTGTAATTGCCGGCGCACCGGCTTTTCAAGCTGATTACTATGCGCCTTATTTAAATGGAGCGAATATCCCAATTGTATTCAATGCCACTTATGACTTGTTAAACCAGGCTCACGCAGCCATTGTAGCTTCCGGCACCGCAACGCTTGAAACCGCGCTGTTTAATGTACCACAAGTAGTAGTTTACAAAGGCGGAAAACTAACCATTGCCATCGCGCGCATACTGGTAAAACTCAAGTTTATATCCCTCGTCAATTTAATTATGGACAAAGGCGTAGTAAAAGAATTGATCCAGGAAGAATGCACTGGGGAAAAGATCAGTAGCGAGCTTGATCAGCTTGTCAACAACTTGGCTTACCGCCAAACCATGCTTAACAATTACGATGAACTTGACGTGCGTATGGGACAGCCGGGAGCGTCGGCTAAAACTGCGGGGTTGATTGTCAAGTACGCTAAGGCTGATAAATAGGCATAGTTAAGCAATGCCTTAAAAAAGACGTCATTGCGAGGAACGAAGCAATCCCAAACTATACAGAGCGTATCTGCAAATCGGGGATTGCTTCGTTCCTCGCAATGACGCCCTGAATACCATTATCTTATCTGCTTTCAAAAAGATCTTAAGGCTTTATCTCTTTATCATCTTTCTTTTCTCCCGGCTTCAGTTCAGATTGGATGATATCCTTTTCCAGCTGCTTTTCATCTTTCCGGTTTCGCCTGATGATCCATACCAGTAATATAATAACCGCAATAACTACAATGATTACTATGGGATAATTTACCTGATCCATAACGTTTGTATCTATATATAGTATATTAATTCACAGATGGCAATAAATCTCGCGGACAATCAGCCTTTAGCTTTAGGCGTTATGCTTTCAGCCCCTACTCGTGCAGTATCAATATCGCCTTAACCGATTTATTCATTACCTGGTTAACAGTGCTGCGCGTAAACAAACGGTACACAATATTATGATGATGTTTAACCAAACAAAGCATATCCGTTTCGTGCGACTGGATAAAATTCATAATGCCGTTCAATGCACTACTATCCGGTATATAATTAAATTCAAGCTCAGTATGCTTGATCAAATCGCGTAAACGCGCCTCCCAAACCTGCACCTGTTGTTCGTCGGTTTTTTCGGCCACATAAAGCACCTGCATTTTAGCTGAGCCAAACGCCTTAATCATTTCATTAAGTGCATTAACATCTATAGCAGAAAGGCGTGTTTCAAAATCGGTAGCAAGGGTTATCATCGGCACCTTATCAAACTTGCTTTCCAGCGGCACAATCAGCGTAGGGATCTTTATTTTAGTTACCACCATACTGGCATTACTTCCTACTATTCCGGTAATACCTGTAGCACCCATAATACCCATCACCAGCAATTCAACCTCATGCTTTTCAACATAGCGGGTTATCACTGCTTTTAAAAAACCAACATCGCAAAGTGTGGTTACTTTTACGTTTTGATACTTGCTATCTTCGGTATAGGTGCCCACCCACTCTTTTAAGGCCTCTCGTTTATTATTGTAATAATCTTCAATAAAAATGGCGTTATAGGTGCTGTTGTTGATGCCTTCGGTTGGGTGTATGGCATGTATAGCGCAAACTTCACGGCCTAATATGCTGGCCAGTTCCATGGCGTAAGCCATCGCGTTCGCCGCGCATTTTGAAAAATCGGTGGCTACCAGTATCTGTTTCATTTTACTGTATTATATAAACAAATGAAAAAGCATGAATAATAAAAATGCTAAAATTATCGCAACCGGCAAAGTAAGTACCCATGCTAAAGCGATGTTTTTAAGCGTGCCGTTGTTTAAATTTCCTTTCCCGCCCGATGCAACCATGGCCCCGGCTATACCGCTCGATAATACGTGCGTTGTACTTACCGGCAAACCAAAACCTGTACTTAAACCTATGGTTGATGCTGCCACAATCTCCGAGGTTGCGCCTTGGGCATAATTCAAATGCTCGTTACCTATCTTTTCGCCAATGGTAACTACAATTCTTTTCCAGCCTATCATGGTACCCACGCCTAACGAAAGCGAGATAATAGCAATAACCCATACCGGGGCAAAATCTGTTACATGCTCAAGCTCATTAGCCGCGTTGGTAAGCACTTCTTTATCTTTAGCTTCAAGGCTTGCCGCCGGATCTTTAATTACCGCTCTTATATCTTTAATAATGCCTTCAACCTGTTTACGGTAACGGTAAGTTTTTGCTACCTCTTTTTCATTTTTTTGGGCCAGGGATGCTTTGGTTTGATCAATAGCGGTCTTCAGTTCGGTTAAAACGGGTTTCTTTTCGCTGTTATTGGCGAGCCGGGCATTAACAACCTGCTCTGTTTGGTTTAACGTTGATAAAACCTTGCTATCCGGCACCGCATGATTTACCGCAAAACGTGCCGGTAAAAAAGCGATCAGGATCAGCATAAATAAGCCTACACCTTTTTGTCCGTCATTACTACCATGAAAAAAGCTTACCAGCGTACAGGTAGTAACCAGCAAAAGGCGGATATGTATTGGCGGCCTGTCGTTTTCGCCGCTGGGAATATGAAATAATGAATGCGATTTGGTAACATGCTTCAGGAACAACATCAGCAATGCCGCCGCGCCGAAACCAATTAGCGGCGACAGGATCAGCGATGAACCTATTTCGCCGGCCTTACTCCAGTTTACACCCGGACCATTATAGTAAAATGTAAAGGCAAGTCCGCCGCCAATCATGGCGCCAATCATAGTATGCGAACTCGAACATGGGATCCCCAGATACCAGGTACCCAAATTCCAAACAATAGATGACAACAGTACCGCAAGTACCAGGCAGGCGCCAACACTTACTGGCAGGGTCATCAGCGTATCTAAAGGCACCAGCTTTAAAATACCCATGGCTACGGTAACACCGCCAAGACAAACCCCTAAAAAGTTCCAGAAGCCCGACCACGGAATAGCGTAAATTGGCCGAAGAGCCTTGGTATAAATAACCGTAGCTACGGCATTGGCTGTATCATGAAAACCATTTACAAACTCAAAACCAATAACTGCCAGGATACAAAGAAGAAAAACTGTGAGCAGATAACCACTCAGATCCACCTGGCCAAGGAAGGGGAGTATAACCGCGGGGATTGAAAAATGCATAAAACTTTGTTTATGACCGGCGAATAAGTTTCGCCTGCCGCTTTAGTTTCAAAGAACCGTTTCAGTCATTTCCTTTAAGTGATGCAAATGTTAACATATTATTATTTAATAACATACAAACTTAACACAACATTAAACAGACATCAGGCACACCGCAAAAAAATAGAGCCCTGTTTATTGCAGGGCTCCACGTTTTCATAGGTGATGTTAGTACTCGATAGGTAGATATGATATATGTTGATCAAGCGGCAGACAGCGTTTGCTGTGCTGCTACCTGCTTGTTGTTGCTCATGAATTGGGTTTTAGCCCTGTAGTTTTTTAAATCTTCCCTTAACAGCTCCAATAATTCGGCGTCAAAGCGTGCAAGTAATTTAGATATTGCTGGTGTTGGTTTATATGCTTTCATAGGTAGATGTTTTTGTAGGTAGTGTAGGGTTTATGTTTAGTTTTTAAGCAGCCGGTGTTAAGTATGGTGTTTTAGTTTTAATAGCTTTCAGATCGCTCATGATGATATTTTTAAGCGCGTTATCAAAACTTGCTATCAGTTTGGTGGTTGATGTTTGTTTTTGAGTTTTCATGTTGTAGGTTTTTGATGTTTTTAATATTTTAATGTCTTCGTTTTAGTCTTTCTTTTCTTCGTCCTCGTTCTCGGTAAGATTGTCGTGGCGGCGTTTAGCTTCTTTGTACTGCCTCAACATCTGTTCCTCGTCGCGCGGGTCTGAAGTCTTGGTCGGTTCTACCGGATTCTCCCACTCTTTCTCTTCTTCAGGCTTAACCGTTTTGTCTTTTGCTTTCATAACAGCTGCGTTTGATCAGTACTTCTCCAAATCAATGCCAAACTTTTGTCAAGCGGCATAAAAAGTCATCAAAACCTCAGATTTATTTTACAAAAAAATGTAAATACCTGAAATTCAATACTAATTTTTTTATAAAAATTTCTACTTTTTTTGATCGATCCAATCAAAACGGCCACTGGACGCTCATAAACAGGTATGCGTTAGCGAACATCAGTTACATCAGCGGACGGTTTCCTGTAGTTTAACAAATGCACTATGATCACTATTACCGATAGTACTACACCTATAGCGCACACCCCATTCCAGGCATAGTTTTTCCAAACCAGGCTGGCGAAAAATGTACCTAAAGCCCCGCCTATAAAATAAGACACCATGTATACTGTATTGATCCGGTTACGGGCTTCGGGAATTAAGGCAAAAATGATAGACTGGTTGGAGATATGCGTAGCCTGTACGCCCATATCCAGCAAAATAACTCCGATAATTAGGCCTACTATGCTATGACTTGAAAAATAGAATACAATAAATGAGATCAGGATGAGGGACAGCGTATAGATAGATAGTTTATAAGCATCCATTTTATCGCTCAACCTTCCCATAAAACCAACGGCCACCGCGCCGAAGGCACCTACAAGGCCAAACATCCCTGCTGCCGCGCTCCCTTCGTTAAACTGCGGCTCTTTTAGCAGGAACACCAGGGTTGTCCAAAACGCGCTGAAACAGGCAAAGCACAAAGCACCTCTAAAAGCGGCAAGCCTCAATTTAGGTTGAGTTTTCACCAAATGGATCAATGATTTCATCAATTTGCCGTAATTTCCTTTATAATCGGGTTCTAATTCGGGCAAAAACAAAAAAATCATCAGCCAAATAAGCAACATTAAGCCTGCGGCTATATAATACATGCTTCGCCAGCCAAAATGCTCGCCTATAAAACCACTTAATGTACGCGAAAGTAAAATACCTATCAATAAACCACTCATCACAAAGCCTATCTTCTTTCCCCGTTCGTGCGGTTTAGCCAGATGCGCAGCCATAGGGATCAACAACTGCGGAATTACAGATGATACACCCACCAGGAAACCGGCTATCATAACTATATTTACCGATGGAGCAAGGGCACTGCCCAATAGAGACAGGATCACCAACACAAAATCTATCAAAATAAGTCGCTTACGCTTAAGCATATCCGCCAGGGGCACTATAAATAATAGTCCTGTAGCATAACCTATCTGTGTAAAAAGCGATATTTGCTGCGCTTTTTTGTCGCTTACGCCAAAATCGTGCGCCATATCGGCCAGTAAAGGTTGGTTGTAGTATATGTTTGCCACCACTAAACCTGTAGCTATGGTCATGATCCATAAGGTTAATGGCGTAAGGTGCGGATGTTGTTTTTCAGTATGAGTTGAAGACATATTTTAAAGAGCAGTATGTTTTTGCTGCAAAAGTGCCAAAGCATCTTTAAAAAAAAGCCTTTGTAAAGTAATTTTTATAACGCTAATACGTTTAGGAGATAAATTGATTTAGCAATCAGAAGTTCTTTAAACGGTTTAAAAAACGAGTTAAATAGAAAAATCTCATTGAATTTTGTTGTTTTTTTCCAAAAAACAAACCACCAATTAACTTTTAAAGTCTTTTCTTACCCAGTTTTTGATTTTAAAGCCTCTTTAAATCTTAATTTTAATTTAAAAATCACTTAAAATTAATTTTTTGTAAACTTTAAAAGAAAAAACGTCAATTTTTTGCTTGAAAAAACAGCAGCAAGTAATTATTAAAAATGATTTTCAAAAAATTAGTAAATTTTTAATGTTTTATTCTTATTTTTGACAATAAGATATCGGACAGGAAAGTAATTGATTAAACTTACAAAAAAATTACAAAAAATATTTTCCGAATATCAAAACTTAGTGTTACTTTTACACCGTGTTAAAGATAACACCACATAAAATAGTCTTCTCATAATTTAGGTTTATAATTGGTTAGTAAAGGCCCCTGCCCATCAGGGGCTTTACTTTTTTATAAGCTTTTCATTTAATCGCCTGCAAACATCCTTTTCAATTCAGCAGACGTTGTATATTTATATAACTAAACCATTTTAAATACAAACTCACCTATGCCATCTTCCCCAAACAGATATTGTATTATTAAAACCATAAAACATGCATTTTCAAACAAGGTTGATGTCACCACCGACTACGGCATGGATATTAACTTCAGCCAGGAGTTTGAAACGGTTACAAAATTCACATCCGTAGTAGATGCGTTAAATTACATGTCGGGCCAGGGATGGGAACTTGTTAATACTGTATCTTCAGGTAACATACTGGAGCTGCATCATATCATGAAGAAACACGCAGAATAAACAGTAGAACAGAAGAGCTTAGATCATGACCTAAGCTCTTCTGTTTTATAAACTTCCAATATTAATGAAACACCGGAATAGCCGGGAAATAGTAACCAGAATAACTCAGATCACCTACCTGTGTACCGTTCAGGTCATAAAAATACAGGTCGTTAACACCATAATTTACGCCGAAACCCGATTTTACTGTAGTAACCGCCAGTTGATTGGTTTGCGGCACATAACCAATGCCCGAGCCATATAATTCCTTACCTGCCGGGATAGTAATAAACGGACTTGTTAATGAAGCCGCATTACCATCTATATACCTGTAAATAGTAGTAGCTCCGCTAAACGTACTGTTATTAGCTATATAAACCGTGTTATTTTGTGTTGATGCAGTAATAGATCCCGGATGCCATGCAAACCAGGTGCTGTTTGCGGTAAATGGCAAGGTAACGGTTGTTACAGCCAAAGTAGCAGGGTTAATCTTAATTAACGAAGTGCCACCCGCGGCCCATACCGAACCATCCGGAGTTTTAGTAAATGCAACTACCATGCCCGATATAGTTTTAGCAACCGAATAATCGCTTGCATTAAGTACTACCACACCTTTGCTTTGCGACAGTACAAAAATATAGTTACCAGCTTTGATCATATCGCCAACGCTGCCGGTTACGCTGGTTAACTTGGCGCCGGTTGTATAGTTAGTTAAATCGAACGGATAGATACCACTTGCCGAACTCAATAAGCCTTTAGTTGCATCTATACCAACAAAAGCCTGCCAATTGTTACCGCCAACCGCTGCAATACGACCAAGCTCTTTAAGCGAATAAGGATCAGTAACTACAACCGGGCCGCCAACTTTTGATACCAGGAACAGCTTATTACTGAATATAGTTCCATACTCTAAGGTAGAAGTAGCCGGATCAAGCGTTTTACCCGGATTTTCTTTAGTGAAGATGCTATCCTGTTTGGTATTAGTAGCAAAGCTATAAAAACTTACACTTCCGGTTCCGTGACCATACCAGCCTTCATTAATTAAAAAAAAGCCGTTATCATACTTACCTAAGGACTGGGTTTTGAGCGGCTTGTTATTATTATTTACCCCTACCCCGTCTTTTTTACATGACGAAGCCACTAAAACCAGTAACGAAAATGCAACCGCGCCAAGCTTAGTTGTAATTGTTTTTTTCATAATGATGATGATTTTTATAATAGTTATTTGATTGTGCGTAGTAGATTATTTGAGCAGACTCAGATCGGCAGCGCCGGTAAATTCAGTAGATTGCTCGCCCAGCCAGCCCATATTGGCCAGGATGCCGGTTTGCACTTTGATAAAATCGATCCCCTTCAGATTTACCTTATTGCCTTTATCATCCATAGCGCTACTGATGTCAATTTTGTCGCCACCGCCAGTGTTATCGGCGTAGCCATAATCAAACGACGCGCTGGTGATGTAAGTAGGATCATCCATATTGATGTTACTTGATGGCAGCAGGCTTCCTGTTAAAGTATAGGTATTGGTTTTAAGACCGATAGGATAATAAGCCTGAGAGTGGAACATATTAGTCTGGATTACGCCGGTATTACCCTTGTTATCTTTCCATGGCACGCTACAGGTATCACATGCCGGGCGGGTGTAGGTTACCGAATAATTGCGCGTATAACCATCCTTATAAAAAGCGCTGCCCTTGATCTCGTACCAGGTATCATCAGGCAGGCCGTTGCCATTCTTATCCTGCATCACCCAAATCACTCCTGGCTCGGCAAACTGGGCAAAGGCGTTACCATAAACAACAAAATCGGTTTTGCCATCAGCATTTAATACAGTATGGTCAAAACCTACAACAATATAGCCTCCCCAACCGCCGAGACTTACAAGCCCCTGATCGGTTTTTAGTGTGCCTTTGGCAGCAGTAGTATCACCCAAACCAGTATTAGTAAATTGCCCGGGGGCCGGATTAAAATCAAAAAGTGTGGTTACATATGCATTACTCGATGCTGTTGTAGGGCGAATAGGCGCTTCCTGCGGACCAGCAGCGGTAACTTTATCTTTTTTACAGGACGCCCAGGCAAAAGCGCAAAGGACACCCAATAGCAATAATGATTTAAGTTGTTGTTTCTTCATAAAGATTTGTTTGTATTTGAAATTTGAATTGAATTAGTAAACAAAGGCCACGTGGGCGGGGATATCACCTGCCTGGACCTGCCATTTCAGGTGGCCATTTTTGTCGAAGCAATAAAGCGTGCCTGAAGCAACGTAGTTACCCGCATCGGTCACAAAAACATCCTTGGTGACTGGGTTAACGGCTATGCCATAAGGAACTACTATTTTTTTATCGGTACCATCGGTAATAAATTTGCTACTCAGCACGGTTTCGTCCTTAACGTTGAGCATGGTGTAGCTAATGGTATTTTTTTGCTGCGGATAGCTCCATTCGGTGCTGTAGATATAGGCCGTATCATCATCTATCCAAAGATTGCTTGCAGCTATATCGAATGTTTTTTTGATAGTGTCTGTTTGGGTATCGATGACAAACAACTTAGAAGGAATGGTATAATAATCGCCGCGCGAGGTAACGTAGATATCACCGTATTTATCGGCCTTTAACCTATCCAGGTTGATAGCTACATCTATCCGCTTAAGCTCAGTAAAGGAAGTTAGGTCAATCACCGAAACTGTACGCTCATAATCCGGCGGACTATAACCGCCTGAGTTTGCTATGTATAGCTTTTCGCCAACAATGGCCATTTCTTCAGGCTGACGGCCAACGGTAACTTTTCGTTCAATCTGTAAACTGGTGGTATCAATTTCGGCAACTATACCATTGGGGGCTTTGGGGTCACCAACCTTACCGAGGTATGCGCTAACATATGCCTTATTCTTATGAAAGGTTACGTAACGGCAATTGGTAATATCTATCTGGGCCAATTTCTTAGCGGTTTTAACATCCAGTACTTCTACCTTGTTGGAGATGTTAACAACCACATACATTTTCGAGCCGTATATACCGATATCGTTACCAACATCGCCCAAACCTTTGGTGACCGATGGATTGGCCTCGTTATAAATATTACGCTTGTAAACGCCGGTACGGAAGTCTACAAAATCCAGCGAAGCCTTATTCATGTTCATATTCCCCTCGTTAAGCAGATACATGCCCTTGATGGTACTTGAGGGATCGGGTGCAAAGATTGTTTCAACCTGTTCGGGTATTACTTGCGGTGCCTTGCGGCATGATGTCGCAAGCAATACCATAAACAGGGCAACGGGTAGATATAGGGCTGTTTTTAGTTTTTTCATGGTTAAATATTGTAGCTTATTTTGAAGCGGTAAAAACGACGGGGCATCGGAAAATTGGAAATGATTTCCCTATCCTGGTTAAGCAGGTTATTTACCTCAATGCCGAACCTTGTTTTATGCTGATATATTTTGGCGAGATAGCCGACTGAAAGATCATGCGTATACCAGGGCGCTACAGTATTGTACCCATGATTAGTATCGTCACTCAACTCATTATACCTGAGCCCCGTGTAGATATAGCTGTAATTGAATTGAAACCTGCGGTAATCGGCCCCCAAAATAAAGGAACCGCTGTGCATAGGTACGTACGGAATATTATAGCGATAGGTGATGCCTCCATCTTTATAAAATGCCTGCTGATATGTATAATTAAGTCCGGCTGTGATAACCACTTCATCAGCCACATTCCAACCGGATTGTACATTAAGCTCCGCTCCTTTTATATGTACATCACCAACATTGTACATCACCCACCTGAATAAATTGAGCCCCGGAATAGCTACAATTTTATCGTTTACCTGGTTATAATAAACATCGGCCTGTACCGAAAACTGTTGAAGCAGCCGGTTTTTAAACTGACGATTATAAGTAAAACCAACATCGTATTGCTTAGCATATTCGGGCCTAAGCTGAGTGTTGCCAATCAGTGTATAATACAAGTCATTGAAGGTTGGCAGCCGAAAAATATTTTTATAAAAAGCGCGAAGCATCAGATCACCATTATTCAACACTTGCCATCCAGCTGTTACAGTTGGGGTATAAGCCGTTTTACGCCCGGCACCTGTGTATTCCTTCACCTTATCATTAACAAAAGTGCCCAGCAAAGACACCTGCAGGTTAAGTCGACCTAACTTGAGCCGGGAAGCCAATGAAATCAGCTCGGTATAGCGGGTTGGGTAAGGGAACCGGTATAAATTAGCGTCGAGGTTATTCAATTGAAAATCAGCAGAGAGCGCCACATCCAAAACCGGCAAAATACGGTATCGATTAGCTACGGAAGCATAAAGCTCATGTTGATAAAACCGATTATCCAGGAAGCCTGTGGTGGTTACAAACTCAGGATCAAGATAACGCTCGTAATTATCACTGTATTTAGCAATCGCTTTAAAGCTATAACGGCTACGTGTATTGCTTTCATAATTAGCCTGGATAAACTGATCACGATCCCATTGCCTTTGCGAATAGTTAAATTTATTGGCTACGATGGCTCCCGGCAAACCACGGTTTGAAATGTAACTATATCCCTTAACCGACCACGCGGCGCTGTCGGCCGTACTTCCCCTAAGCCCCGCCTCTATCCGGTAAGCTTCGATATCTCCATTGTTGCGTACCGCCGTTGTATCATAAACACCGTTGGTATACCTGAATTTATAGTGACCATTTGATTGGATATATTCGGCGCTAACGGTACTGTTTATTTTATCGCTTAACTTCTGCTGCCAGAGTATTGATGGGTTCACTAACCCCATCGAGCCGGTTTTATAATTAAGGCGGATGTGTGTATGTTCGCCCGGCTCAAATTTAGGTTTGGCTGATTGTAAGTATATAGTGCTTGCTGCCGAAAATGATTTGGCAGATTGAAAAATCTCGCTTCGCTGGCCATTATAAAGATCAACCTCTTCAATGTTATCTAACGAGAATCGGCCGAGATCAACCTGCCCGTTTTGCGCATTGCCCAATTGTATGCCATCATAAAATACAGCAACATGATTGGTACCCAAACTGCGTACATTAACCGTTTTTAAGCCGCCAACTCCTCCATAATCTTTAAGCTGTACGCCTGTAAAAAAGCGCAAGGCATCAGCCACCGAAAAACTGTTGAGGCGCTGCAATTGTTCGCCTTTTAATACTTGTACCGGCGTTGGCGAGGTATTGCGAAGATCCGTTTTGGCAGCGCGAATATCTACCTGATTAAGATGCCTGATCCTGGTAGAATCTGTTTGGGTAGTATCTTTCTTATGAACCGGGGATTGCGCTGAAACCTGTAAGCAACAGCAAGCAGTTGTTATCCCAAAGGAAACAAACCACAGAAAACCTTTAATACAGCCATTACGCGTTGCGAACGTATGGCGCACAGTTAATTTCATGAGTGTTGTGGGTTAAAAAAACCTCACAGCAAACAGAACGAATTACAAAAAATGAAATACACGAAAGGTATCCTCATTCCAGCTTCAATCCCCGAAAGCTATGAATTAATATGTGCTGGTGGCAGGTCTTCTGACTTACTCCCCCCGGCCCTGTCTTCCCGCCAGTCAAACGACTAACAGTGACAATAAGAATGGGCTTCGGCGTTATGGAGCTTACAGCTGCGGGACAGTCCCGGATTTACACCGGGTTCCCTTTTAATCACGGGCGTTAATTATCCGTGAACCAAAAGCGAGGCAAATTTATGTATTAAAAGTTTAATTAATCAAGTGATAGTTTGTAAAACAAATAATACACCGCTAATGAGATAAATAAAACCAAGAGGCAGTGTCATGCACTGGTGAGTATAATCATTAATTGGCCCGGCCATGTTTTTTTCGCCCCAATTTATCTGCTAAAAAAAGTTTAGATTTAAATTTTATGTTAATTACCTAAAATCATATATTTGCAGCCCACCACGGGGGATTAGCTCAGCTGGCTAGAGCGCTTGCATGGCATGCAAGAGGTCATCGGTTCGACTCCGATATTCTCCACACTGAAAAATCAAGGCTTTACGAAAACTCGTAGAGCCTTTTTTGTTACTCGGCAATCCAGTCATCCAGGTCTTTAAAACAAAAAAGGGAATGAGCAATAAACTCATCCCCTTTTATAATTAGAACAGATTATTTAATCTGCTCCTGAATTAGTGTTTAGCCCACCAAAGCGGTGTCAACACAACATCGGCGCCGCCAAGGGCGGATACTGCCTGGTTGTAACCAGTGATATTACTGTTGCTCAGGGTTGATGGATATTTCAAACGCTGAGGGAAGAACTTAACGCTGCTGGTCATATAATTTCCGCTGGTTAAAGCAGGAAGGTCTGGCATGATATCTTCAACGGCAGGATTTTCAAAGAATGGCAATCCAAGTCTTCTGTGATCGTTCCAGGTCTCCAATGGTAACCACGGCAACTGCGCCAGGTATTTCTGGGTGATGATTTTGGTCAGCTGATCGTTCCTTACGGTACCTGATTTATAAAGATCATTTTTAGGGTAGTTAATAGCTACAGTTCCTGCCGCACCGGTCAAACCATCTTCATAGTTCATAGTATGTGACGCAGCCGGCTCAGTGGTATGTCCCCAATTAACCGAGGTACCAACCCTGTTATAATCGGTTGAAGCAAGGTATGTGGCTAAATTTGCTGTAGTACCAAAGTATTCAAAGCTTTTTGCAATACCGGTTTCATAAGCCGTTTTGCCGTCAACAGGTACTGTCCAGCCACGTACTGCAGCTTCTGCTAAAAGGAAATAAGTTTCCCACGGACCAAAAAATACACGTTTGTTATCACCATTCCTGTATACCAGGTTTAACAGCGGCTTAAAGCCGTTGGTAGTTATCGCATCATTCATAGATGCTTTAGCTCCCCAGTTACCATCAGCCTTGGTATTCCAGGTATTGGTTGAAGTAAGCGTTTTAACTACTTTACCAGATGCATCCTTCAAATCCTCTTGTGTTGCAGTAAAGGCTCCGCCAATAGCCGGGTAATTAGGATCGGTAATGTTGCCCGGGATACTGAATATTTTGTAAGCACGAGGGTCGATGGTGTTTGGCAAACCGTTAAACCAATATCCGGCAGCCGGGTCATTGGTCTTGGTTGCAAACTGATCGAAGAAGCGCTGTCCCATCCAATCGGCAGGTTTAATAGCCGAAGCGAACGAAGCGTCCAGCTGATCGGCAGATTTAACACTACCTAAACCAAATACCAGGTTGTTATAGGTTGCGGACATAGGCAGGCCCATCCATGATGATTCTTTCCTGAACACACTGGCCAGCGGGTCCCATCCGTGCGATTCCTGCACACTGAAGGTCTGGGAAGCATCGGTAATGAAATCATTGGTAGCAGCGGCGGCTTCAAATTCTGCTTTAGCTTTAGCTGGATCAACTTCAGACAAACGCATAGCTAAACGCATACGCATAGCGTTGGCATATTTACGCCATTTAGCATAATCGTATTTATATGCAGGATCTTCGTTAGTTACATTTGCAGGGTTTACTATTGATAGATCAAGTTTAGCGCTTGCATCTTTTAACTCATCAAGTAAAAAATAATAAACTGTCTTAACATCCTTAAACTCCGGATTTACCCCCTGAAAACCATCAACCGGCATCGGGCCAAAGCTGTCAGAAAACTCGCTCATTAAATAAGCTCTCCAGATCCTTGCAACCTGGATCAGGTTTTTAGTGTAAGCCTTAGAGGTTCCTTTAGTTATCTGATCATTACCAATTTGGATTGCACTATTTGCGGCATTCATCCATTGTGATGATTGCCTGTAGTATTCAGATGTCCAATCGTCGCTGTATGAACCGCGCGAAAATGTTTCACCATCCTCATCCTGCAAACCGTGACCACCAACTATCCAGTATAAAATAAATACACGTTCGGATAATCCGGGATCCTGCTGCGCGCCTATGATCGAATTATTGATAAAATATTCGGTTTGTACCTGATCACCGCTTGCTTTGAGCGGATCGGTGTTAAGATCATCAAATTTTTTGCACGATGACGCGGCAAGCACAGCAGCTGCAATCATCAGGCTTGATTTTTTTAATATCGTTTTCATATTTTGTTATGAATTATTCTTACCTGTTAAATTAAAAACCTACCGTTAAATTGAATAGAATGGTACGGGTTGTAGGGAAACTGCCGTTTTCGAAACCGGTTGCATTAGTACCTGTTGCGTATGACGACTCAGGGTCCATGCCGTTCATATGACTTGAAATAAGCCATACGTTGTTGGCAGATACACCTACTCTTGCCCTTTGCATACCGATGCTATGTGCAAATTTTTGCGGCAGGTTATAGTTTAATTGCACGTTTCTGAGGCGGATATTAGATGCATCATAAAGGTTAGCTTCAGATACACCCATGTTACCATGACCCGCTACTACAGCCCAGTAGTTTTGCGCAGAAGCCTTAACAGTATTTTTTTCGTACTGATTGGTAGTTGGATTTAGCACAACACCATCAACCAGCATTTCTGGCCTGTCGCCGTTTATAACTGTTTTATTAGATGTACCGGTAGCTTCCATGTGTGCTATTGTTCCTGAAAAAATCTGACCACCAAAACGGGCATCTACCAGGAATGAAAGATCAAAATTTTTGTATGAGAAGGTGTTGGTAACGCCCAATAAGCTTGATGCCTGCTGATTGCCTAATTTGGTTTTTACCGGATCTACCTGTGGTAAGCCGTTAGCGTCCAATAATAATTGGCCATTATACGGGCTGCTTGCATCTTTTACCCTCAATAAACGCGAGCCAATTATTTCGCCGTAAAGCTGCCCGGTTTGAGCAACCACAGACAAATCATCAAAACCACCCAAAGCATACTGAGTAACGTCCGAAGTAAGAGATTTAATGGTATTTCTGTTGATAGAAAAATTGACAGTGGTATTCCAATTGAAACCCTGACCGGTAAGGATCTTTCCGTCAACCATTAACTCCAAACCTTTATTTTGGATATCACCGGCGTTGATTTTCCTGGCTGTGTAACCACTTAAACCATCCATAGGCAGGTTAATTAACTGCCTTGTAGCGTTTGATTTGTATAAGGCAAAGTCAAAACCTAAACGGCTGTTAAAGAAGCGCATTTCCAAACCGGCCTCATATGATTTGATCAGCTCGCTACGTACGTTAGGATCAAAAAGCACATCACCGCGACTTGCGGTTGTATTTCCGTTAGGGTCTTTACCAATGGTATAAACATTATATAACTGGTAAGGATCCATGTCATTACCTACAGAGGCAAACGATCCCCTGATTTTACCATAGGTTAACCAAGAAGGTAAAGTACTACCATTTTTAGTCATCAACTCGGTAAACAGGAACGAGGTACTAACTGACGGGTAGAAATAAGAACGGTTAGCAGCATTTAATACCGATGACCAGTCGTTTCTGAATGTTCCGTCAAGAAAGAAATATCCATCATAATTTAAACCTAACGAACCGTAAACTGAATAAATATCGTGATTTGCCACACTTTGGTTAACAGTAGGGTTGGTTGTACCGTTATTGATTGAAAATAAGTTAGGAACCTGCAGTGGGTTTGCATTTGCACTTAATGAAGATGCCTGACGGTTCATCAAGTTACCACCCAATGTAGCGGTACCTCCCCATTTGCCAAAAATGTTATCTTTCTTTGCTGTTAATAAACCGCTGTAGTTAGTTTCGGTAAAGTTACTTTTGCCTAAGCCGTAAGAGCCGGTTGATGTTGGTGTAATACCTGCATAGGTACGGCTTTCGGTATTAGTAGTATAAGTATCAGCACCGCCTTTTAACTCAGCATTTAACCAGCTGTTGAATTGGTATTTGATAGACGCATTGAGTAAAAACCTGTTCCTGATATCCTGGTTAAGGTTATACTTCGCGGCCCAGTATGGGTTGATCTCGTTGTTTTGACGCCACCAGATCATATTACCGGCGTTATCAGTACGACCTTTAAAATCTCTTACATCAATAGATGTTGGCAATAATGATAATGCATTAAAGGTATTGCTATTGTTTGCACCTCCCTGCGGGCGGTTAAGGGCAGTAGCGTTAATATATTGCACTTTGGTATCAACAGTCCATTTATCGCCTTCACCAAATTTACTTACGGTACGGCCTGTTAAGTTGTTCCTGATCAGCTTGGCACCGGGGATAATGCTTTTATCATCAAGCCTGTTGTATGAAGTATAAACAGATGTTGATTTGTACTGCTGCTGGAACGAGATGCTTTGGTTTGAGCTTAAGCCTTTAGCAAAATAGTTTGCAATGTTATCATAGGTATGCAAAGGAGCAGTTGTACCGTCCCATTTTTTCACATCCTGTCCGGTTGCCTTAGGGCCCCAGCTGCTGGCTACTGTACTTGAATAAGCATTGTTGTTGCCCTGGCCAAAATCCTGTTGTAAACCCGGACGTGCAAAAATGCTTTCGACACCTATTGATGATGAAATGGTAATGCCCAGGCCTTTTTGTGCTTTACCTGTTTTGGTGGTGATCAAAATGGCACCGTTACCTGCCCTTGAACCATACAAAGCCGCTGCCGAAGGGCCTTTCAAAACGCTCATGCTTTCAATATCCTCAGCATTGATATCCGACAAACCGTTACCCATATCCAGCGACGGGTTGTAGTAATCATTATTTGTCGCACCTGTAAAGTTATCCAACGGAACACCATCAACTACAATCAGCGGTTGGTTTGAACCCGTTAAAGAGTTGTTACCACGCAATGTAATTTTTGACGAACCACCCGGACCGTTACCTGAACGGGTAATTTGTAAACCGGCAACTTTACCTGATAATGCGTTTACAAAGTTGGATTCTTTTGTGGCAGCTAAAGTTTCACCTTTAACTTCCTGAACGGCATAACCCAGGGATTTTTTCTCTCTTTTGATACCAAGTGCCGTTACTACAACTTCGGTAAGCGCGTTTTCTTTTTCGTCAAGCGTAACATTAATTGCGGCCTGTGTGCCTACAGTAACTTCTGCTGATTTGAAACCGATGAATGAAAAAGTAAGTACCGCGCCTTGCTTAACTCTAATACTGTACTTACCATCGGCATTGGTGGTTGTTCCGTTAGAGGTGCCTTTTTCGGCAACACTTACACCGGGTAATACCTGGCCGGATTTCTCAGTTACTGTCCCTGTAACTGTTTTTTGTGCATACGCTGTCATTGTGATCACACTAAACAACAAGAAAGCGAAACACCTTAAGTAGATTTGTCTCATTTGTTTTGTTTTAAGTATAGAAATTGTGTTGGTTTATTTTGATTTTGTTGTAAATCCTAATTAAAATCGCAGTTCTCTATTACAAGTGTAGCCGCTCCTAAAAGCTCTGCGTTTGTTGCTACTGTTGATACCTGTATCTCTGTCTGCTCTGCCAACCAGGGAATACAAAACTCATTGATTGCCTGCTGAATGGGAGCCATCAGTATCTTTCCGGCTACTGCTCCTCTCCCGCTTAACACGATAAGCATCGGGTTCATGATATGAATCAATGTTGATATCCCCTTACCAACCAAAAAAGCAGCATCAGAAAGAACAGAAACAGCCAGCGGATCACCCGATTTTGCCGCGTTTAGGAACAGATCGGCCGGTAACTTCCCGGTTGTTTTATAAACCTGCTCCATGCTTGAACTTGCGCCCGAATCCATCTCGGCTTTGGCCCGCTCAATCATAAACACCAGCGAGGTATCCACCTCCAAACACCCTCTTTTTCCGCATGAGCACATTTTATTACTTTGCGATAAAGGGATATGGCTAAACTCACCTGCATATCCGCTATGCCCCCTGAACAAGCCGCCGTTAACAATCATCCCCAAACCAATACCCCAGCCAATGTTAACAACAAGCACATCTTTCAAATCTTTCCCGGCACCAAACTTCAGCTCTGCTAAAGCAATTAAGCTGGAGTCGTTATCAATAAAAACCGGTAAACCCAGCTCTTTGCTCAGATGGTCTTTTAAAGTCACATTGCCCCCAAGCTTAAAAAAGGTGTGATTTACACCTTTTATGGCGCTTACAAACCCCGGCATACCAATCCCTATTCCCAGTATCTGGCTCAACGGAATCCCCGAACCGGATATATAATCCTTTAAAAAGACGATGAACGTTTCCGTTAGGGCCGGGTTATCATGCAACACAAGCTCCTTTTTTTGAAGCCCAATCTTAACATTGTTCATCAGGTCGTAGATAACCACCTGGGTCACCATCTGATCTACCGCTACCGCAACTATATAGCGCTGCTTTTCGGCATTTAACTGAAACGACGAGGCCCTTCTCCCACCGGTTGAAGCTGCCAGGCCATTATCCTGTATATAACCATCCTCAATAAGCCCGTTAACCGTACTGGTTATCAAGGGTAAACTTTTGTGCGACCGACGACTTAATTCGGCCAACGTAAGCCTGTTGTCGTAATAAAAAAACTTGATCAGTTCGTTGCGCAGTAATTGCTGCTTCATTTGAACGCTCATAATTGATTGGCTAAACTTAAATATATTTTTGAAAAAAACTTAAAACTTTATAATTTTTTTAAAAAGATTTAAAGAGTTATATTTTAAATACCAAAGATTAAACACCTTTTTAAAAGGTTTTAAAAACATATAACACTTAAAATCAACATATTAAACACAATTGGGGTAAAAATTGATCCAACCCTGAAGCAAGACAAGAAATAAAGGCAAAACAACTACAAGTAGCCGGAATTTAATTGAACAGGATAATTTATGGTAGGTTTTAAAAACAGGAAAGGCCCCGCGAAATCCCGCAACGCCTTTTTTTCTGTCAGTACACAACGTAAAAAAGGCGATGACTATCAGCCACCGCCTTTTGTTAAGCCCTATGTTCCTGGATTAGATAGTAGCCATATCAATTACGAAACGGTAACGCACATCGCCTTTCAGCATGCGATCATAAGCAGCGTGGATATCTTTCATATCAATTAGTTCGATATCAGAAACAATGTTATGCTCTGCGCAGAAATCAAGCATTTCCTGAGTTTCGGGCAAGCCACCAATCATAGAACCAGCAAGGCTTTTACGGCCGCCAATAATGCTGAAGGCAGCAATTTCGGCTGGCTTGGTAGGTACGCCAACACATACGTGTGTACCATTGGTTTTCAGTAAGCCAAGATATACGTTCAGGTCATGCTCGGCAGATACAGTGTCCAGGATGAAATCAAAAGTACCGGCAACAGCTTTCAATTGTTCCGCATCTGAAGTTACCACGAAGTGATGAGCGCCTAATTTTTTAGCGTCTTCTTCTTTTTTAGCAGAAGTACTCAATACAGTTACCTCTGCGCCAAAGGCTACGCCAAATTTAACACCCATGTGGCCTAAACCACCCAAACCTACAACCGCTATTTTATGGCCTTTGCCAATATTCCAGTGGCGTAATGGTGAATAAGTAGTAATACCGGCACACAATAATGGCGCTACCGAAGCCAGATCAAGCTTATCAGATATACGGAGAACAAAATCTTCGTGAACTACGATAGTGTTTGAATAACCACCATAAGTTGGTGTTTTATGGTCTTGCTCATAACCATTGTAAGTTTGAGAGTGACCGTTGGTGCAATATTGCTCCAGGCCATCTTTACAATTATCACAAACACGGCAAGAGTCAACCAAGCAACCGGTACCGGCCAAATCGCCCACTTTGAATTTCTTTACATGATCGCCTACTTTAACTACACGGCCTACAATTTCGTGACCAGGAACCATTGGGAATATTGAGCCGCCCCATTCGTCTTTAATCTGGTGCAGATCGGAGTGGCAAACACCACAAAATAAAATATCGAACTGAACATCATGAGGGCCAACTTCGCGGCGATCAAAAGTCCATGGTGCAAGGTCTGTGTCTTTGGTTTGTGCAGCGTATGCTTTTGTTTGTATCATATTAAAATGTTTTATGATACAAAGATGCGGACTATAATAAGCGGGCGTTATTTTATAAAGTTCAAGTTATTTGACTATTCTGTCCAAATCACTTTACTGCATTTGTACGGTTGGGCGATGTGCCGATGGAGAACAACCGTGGTGGGCTTTATAAAGGCGCGAAAAATGAGCAAGGTTTTCAAATCCAAGCGAATAGCAAACATCCGTTACCGCCATATCGGCCGTTAACATTTCTTTTGCCTTAGCCAAACGTTTTTCACGGATCCATTGCGCCGGAGTAACCTGGTAAATGGCAAAAAAATCGCGCTTAAAGCTGGATAAGCTGCGCCCGGACAGATAGGCCAGTTCGGTAATGGATACCGGTGAGGCATAATTGTCCATCACTACGTTACGGATATCGCCATGCACTTGCTGCTTTAGCTGCAATAATTGTTGAAGCATATTTTTATCTACATGCACCAGATCATAAAGCAATTCCAGCATTTTTAGCCGCATCAATGATGCATCAATACTTTCAGGTTCTTCGAAGTACGGCACTACCGATTCAAAAAATTTGCGCAGACGTTCCTTTACAGGCTTTACAGCAACTTTTGCGGGTTCAACAGTTTCCACTGATTCAATTTTAGCCATCTTAACAAAATCACGCAAAAACTCATCTTTCAGGAAAAACATCAGGCTGTTGTAGGTAGCTCCCTTTTCGGGGTTGCCCACCTTATCGTAATTGATTTGAATGGCTTTTTTTAACAGCACCATCTCATTTTTTGACACAACATAGTCCATATTACCATGTGTGATGGTGTTTGTACCTTCTAAAACAACAAGCAGCATATGATCTTCCAGGAACATGGAGCCACGGCTACGATGCGTAACCGTACATGATTCTACTATGGATAAGCCATTTAGCTTAATATCCCTGTGGTGATACGGGGCGCAAACCAACTCGTCGGGTACTTTAACTGCTTTTTCTATCATCTCAATTAATATGCAAAACTACAGGATAATTGGCAAATAAGCTTTTCTATTTCGTTCAAAAAATTTGACTATACGGTTCAAGATTACGTGATCATAAAAAATATCATTGATCACAATAGGGGTAAAATGCTTCAGCCGTGTTTAAGGGGCAAATTCACTTAATAGTCTTAACAACACAATTGCTATGAAAGCAACATCTTCATTTTATCTAATCATCCTTTTAGTATCATTAAAGTTTACCGCCACCGCCCAGCAAAACAAGGCCACCGATACTACATTTAAACCCAAAATCGGCTCATTCGATATCGGTTACTCTTACTCGCCATTTACTGTTAATCATAAAAAAATGAATATACAGCAGTCTACCGCGTCGGTAAGTGTGCCGCTGATCAATAACTTTAAAGACGGCAAGCTTGATTTCCTCCTTGCCGGAGTTAGCTACAGCGGACTTACCTTGTCAGGCATGGAGCAATCATTTGGTGAAAAAGAGTTTTACGCTATTTCAGTACCTATCACTTTTCAAAAATCATTTTCGCAAAAGTATGCCTTATTGGTATCGGCAATACCTACCCTGTCATCTGATCTGAAAGATGTTTCGGGCGAAGACATTTCATATTCTGCTTTCGCCATGCTTAAGATCCGTACATCAAAAAACTTTTCTTACTCAGTTGGCGCAGGCTATTCCCGTCAGTTTTTTGGCAGCATATTGATCCCTGTTATCGGTATCGACTGGCAGATCAGCGAAAAACTAAGCCTAAGCGGAACACTACCCGTTTCCGAAAAATTGAAATACCAGTTAAGCGATAAAAGCATTATCGGCTTCAGCAGTGATTTTGGTATTGGCGGAGGCTCATATCGTTTATCGAAAAAAACGGGCTCTAACTATTTGCAGGTTCAGCAATATAAAAACACACTTTTTTATAACTATCAGTTAGCTAAAAACTTTTCGGTACAGATAAGCGGTGGTTACAATTTTGTGCAGAAGCTTGACCTGTATAACAAAGATCAAAAAGTTAACTGGGCACCATTTAATGACCTGAACAAACGTGTTCCGCTAACAGAGTTGAAGAAAACAGGTATCACTGTAGAATCAGGAATAAGCTACCGGTTTTAAATCAAACTAAGCCATGGAAGCAATCACGAACTCAACAGTCGAGGTTTTTAAAACAAACGTTCATACCACGGCAGCTGCAGCGATGTTAGTCGCCTTGCTTCAAAAGCGGATCACCAATAGTCATGTAAATTTTGATCTGGACGATTGCGATAAAGTTCTGAGGATAGAGGGCACCGATGTTTCGCATCAATTGGTTATTGAGTTACTTAAAAAGCATGGTTATTTATGCGAGCTGCTCGACGATTAAATTGCGTTGGCTCACCCCGAAATCGCTGCGCTCGTCATCCCCTCTCTACGCTAAGCGTAAAGAGGGGATTTTTTATTTTTTTCTACCCTCTTTATCCGAAGGATAGAGAGGGTGGTCCAGCGAAGCACAGACCGGGTGAGTCAACTCTACGACATTATGCAGTAAACCCTTCACAGCTTATCCAGTAACCTGTACTTTTTGCAATATCGTTACCAGGTCTTCCAGACGCATTGGTTTTGAAAGATAATCGTCCATACCGGCTTGCATGCAGATTTCACGATCTTCCTGCATAGCGTTGGCCGTCATGGCCACGATGTATGGCTGATTTCCGCCTCGTCCGCGAATCTGGGCTGTGGTTTCCAGGCCGTCTAATTCGGGCATCTGGATATCCATTAAAATGATATCGTAATATTTTTCGTCAAGTTTTTCCAGTACAAATACACCATTGGAAGCTATATCGGGCTGATATCCTAATTTACCCAATACGCGCTCTATCAGTTTCTGATTTATCGGGTTATCTTCGGCCACCAAAATCCGGAGCGGGTAATCCTTAGCAAAATCGGCCGACAATACACTCTTAGCTGCAACTTCGGTTGTTGCTGTGTTATCCTGGTTAAACGCTTTCTGAATACTCATGCACAGGTGGTGCTGCTTAACTGGTTTAACCAATATGGATGAAAACAGCCCAGGAAATTTGCTTTTGGTTTCATCACCAATGGAACTCAGCATCACAACAGGCAGTTGCGGATACTTGACTTTCACCTGGTTTGCGAGGCCAACGCCGTCCATTTCAGGCATTTCCATATCGGTTATCAACAGCTTAAAACTGTTATCCTTATTAAGTACGGCCAAAGCTTCGGGGCCTGACGATGCCGTTACAGGTTCCAGCTTCCAATGTTCGAGCTGCGTTTTAAGGATGAACAGGTTTGTATTGTTATCATCAACTATCAGGATACGTGAGCCTGCTAAAGCCGCCAAGTCACAAACCAATGGTGTCCGTACAGGATTTTTACTCTTAACGGTTTTGATAGAAAAACTAAACACCGATCCTTCACCATAGATACTCGCAGCCGAAATATCACCTCCCATTAAATTCACCAGTCTTTGGCAAATAGCCAAACCAAGGCCGGTACCTCCATATTTACGGGTAGTTGATGAATCAACCTGAGAGAATGCTTTAAACAGGCGCGAGATCTTTTCTTCGGGAATACCAATGCCGGTATCTTTAACACTAAACCCAATCTCTGCCTCCTGGCCAATTTGCTCTATCAAAAATACTTTGATAAAGATCTCGCCTTTTGATGTGAACTTGATGGCGTTATTGATAAGGTTGATAAGCACCTGCTTAATCCGGAGACTATCACCTACAATATACAGCGGTACATCAGCATCAATTTGATAAATAAGGTCTATTTTTTGCTGGGCGGCCCTTTGCGCAAAAATATCCATCACCTCTTCAACAGTATGGCGCAGGTCAAAATCTTCATGCTCCACCTCCATCTTACCCGATTCGATCTTTGAAAAATCAAGGATATCGTTGATCACGCTCAGCAAGCCTTCGCCGCAACTGATAATGGTATCGGTATACTCCCGCTGTTCATAATCAAGTTTGGTTTCGGCAAGCAACGAGGCCATACCTATAACCCCATTCATTGGCGTACGGATCTCGTGGCTCATGGTAGCCAGGAAAATGCTCTTGGCCTGGTTGGCTTTTTCAGCCTCTTCACGAGCTTGCTGCTCCTGCTCCTTTTGCTCAACTAACTGGCCATTAAGTTCATGTAAATGTTCAGACTGTACCTGCAACTCTTCCGACTGGGTTTTTAACTCTTCAGACTGCGCCTGCAGTTCCTCATAAGCATCCTGCAGTTCATTTGATTTTACCTCGAGTTCGCTTGCTTTTTGAACTACCTCGCGCGTACGCTCCTGCACCAGTTTTTCGAGATGGGCTTTCTGCTTTTGAATAGTATTGATACGATAGGCGTAAAAGCTATATGCGGCTAATATGATTAATAACACCACCAATAGCCTGAACCACCACCTAACCCAAAACGGCGGAGTGATCACAATCATTACTGATGCTCCGGTATTGTTCCAAACGCCGTCGTTATTAGATGCTTTTACGTGGAAAGTATATGTTCCCGGATCAAGGTTGGTATAAGTAGCCCTTCGTTCCATTCCTGCTTTTACCCATTCTTTATCCAGGCCATCCAATTTATATTGATACAGGTTGTTGCGGCTTACAATGTAATTAAGCGCCACAAAGTTGAAAGCTACAGATGATTGATCATAGTTAAGCGTTATTTTATGGGTAAAGCCGATATCTGCTTTCAGTAAAGAATCTTTGCCGCCCGGCAATACCAATTTATTGAACAACTGAAAATCGGTCAGATAAACCGGTGGGATAAACGCGTTGGCTTTTATCTTTTCGGGATAAAACCTGTTGAAGCCCTTTACGCCGCCAAAGTACATTTCCCCATCGCGGGTTTTAAGATAGGCATTGGCTTCAAACTCGGTACCCTGCAGGCCGTCATAAGTATTAAATTGCTTATTGTCGCCGGTTTCAGGATTTAGGCGATTGATCCCTGTTGATGTAGAAATCCAGAGGTTATGTTTTTCATCTTCGGTGATCCCTTTAATAAAATCAGTGCTTAAATTACCTCTATCAGTAAACAGGTTAAATTTATTGTGCGCTTTATCAAACAGGTATAAGCCTGCCATACCTATCCAAACCCGGCCTTTGCTATCAGTAAAAATTACCCGCGAATCCGTTTTCTTTTTTTCGTGATCAAAATAATGAGAAAAGCGGCGCGTGTTCAGATTATAGCAATTAAGGCCGCCATCATCGGTACCAAACCACACATTACCATCTTTATCCTCCCCTACCGAAACAACGTTGTTCCCTTCAAATGAGGTTTTGCCATCCGGATCTTTAAGCACCCGGGCAAACTTGTGCGTTTTGGTATCCAGTAAATTGAGACCGCCAAAATAAGTGGCTACCCAAAAATTGCCACGGCTATCCAACAGCATCCGCTGCATAAAATCTGAGCTTACGGCATTTCGATCAGCCGGGTTGGCTTTAAAACGGGTAAACTTACCGGTTGCCGGGTCCATCAGGTTGATTCCTCCGCCCCAGGTACCAACCCAGATATTGCCCTGCCCATCCTCGGCTATATCCTGTATGGCATTACTTGAGATACTTGACGCATTATACGGGTTAAACTTATACTGGCGAAACTGCTCAGTATTGCGATTAAACAGGTTCAGCCCACCGCCATCGGTACCGACCCAAATGTTGCCGCGGCTATCTTCAAAAAAGGCCTTAACATCATTATAGCTTAAGGTACTTTCATTGATGCCCTGCCTGTACAGTTTAAACTTATCTGTTTCGGCGGTATAAAGGTTTATACCGCCGCGATGTGTGCCTATCCAAAGATCGTGCTGCACATCCTCATAAATTGCCGAAACGGTAGTATTTGAAAGGCTGCCAGTATTTTCGGGCCGTGGGAAATATTTTACAAACTTGTTGGTTTTGGCATCATACCAGTTCATGCCCTGGTTAATAGTTCCTATCCAGATTTCGCCATCCCTGTCGCAAAGTACTTGCAGCACCATGTTTCCCGACAGACTGCCGTTGTCCATGTCATTATGAACAAATAATTTGAAATGCTTACCCTGCGCATCGAATGTTGCTGCGCCCTGTCCGTTAGTGCCTATCCAAATGTTATTGGCCTTATCGGCAGTGATGGAAGTAATATCACAGCCGGCAACCGGAGTGTTAGTTGCAAAAGGTTTAAATACCGATTTGGCAGCATCATATACACAAAGGCCATGGCGCGTACCAACCCATAAGTTGCCCTTAGCGTCTTTATAAAGCGTATTAACAGTATCGCAGCTAAGCCCGGCATTGCTTACGCGAACAGCTTTACCATTACGTGTATCAAGCAAACTGATGCCATTACCTTGTGTACCGATCCATAAATGACTGTCATCTTTAGCAGTAATAGCGGTAACTGTTATATTTTTAAACCCACTTGCCGAAAACTTATTGGTAATGGGATCAAACTTGTTCAAATTATAATTGGTTCCTATCCAAAGCTTGTGATCAGCATCTTCATAAATACAATTAATGAAGCCATCGCTTATGCTTGCCTTATCGGCAGGATTATTTTGGTAGATGATCACCTTTGACCCATCATAACGGTTTAAGCCATCGCGGGTGCCAAACCACATAAAGCCGCGACTATCCTGAAAAATGCAATTGATGGTGCTATTTGAAAGCCCCTGTTCATTACTGATATGCCTGAATCGGGAATCGGAGATCTGTGCAGATAAATTAAGCGAAGCCCCTAAAATAAACAGCAAAAAAAAGGTCAGGGTATATTTTATACGGCCGTAATATGCCGTGAAATTTGGATCAGCCATTTAACGTAGGGGTGTCATTAAGTAACAGCAATAATACTCAAATTATCTCACAAAATTTATGAAACTCTTTAAGCATCTTGCATATACGTTATTAATATATTAACCAGATTTTAATTAGGCTATGTTTTTATCAACAGTTCAAGGCTGTATACGACGATATTCACAAGTGGGTTTTAAAAGCCCATATTACGTCATTAATTGTTTATAATAGCGCATACAGCCAAGCGTCGATGCCTGACTGTTAACTTTGATTGAGGCCTATACCCACGTAATACTTTTAATAAGTAAGCGTGGGCTCCATAGCCGCTGACTTAGACCAACAATAGGGGGTTAACAGGGTTAACAGAAATTCGCTCCATTCAAAGCAAACACCTGACAATCAAATCATTAAACACAAGCCAGGGTTACACTAAATCCTCCAGTCCGCTGTCATGGACGCTTGCCTAACTTATAATTGGAGCGAAGGAAGTCTGAGCTTACCAGAGAACAATCCTTACTTCAAAACAAAGCATGAGGAAGGACTGGTTTTATCATTATAAACATTGCTGAGCTGTGCCGGGCCCGAAGCGGAATCAAAAACCATGATATTGTTTTCGCCAGCTACAAAATGCGGCCATGGCGCACCGTTTACATCGCCGGGAGCTTTGCCTTTGATAAAGTTTACCCAGTTTTGGTGTATCTGTTGTGCCAGTTTCAATTCTGCCGGGTTAAAGTTATTCTTTCCGGGTAAAAACCATACATAGCCTAATTCATCTGCATGGGTAGCGCCTGTACCATCGCGCTTATAATCAAAGCGGAACATCCAGGTATGATTACCCGCCCTCGACAGCGCATTAGCCAACCGGTAACTATGCATCTGGTACATATATTGGGTAAGTACTTTTATGGCAGCGCTATCAACACCCTGTTTTTTTGCTTCAGTTTCAAAGTTCGATAAAACGTAGCGATAGTTATCGCCAAACCAACCATACAGCACCGTGCTATCAGGATGGTTAAGTCGTTTATCAAAACCCATAAACATTTTGCTCTCAAACTTATTGGTACCTATCAGGAAGCGTACTTTATCATTCTTGTTTTTGCGGATATATTGATACGGATCTTCTGAAATAACCGAGCCATCTATCACCGGGCCAAAATAATTGGTACCCTGTGCCCCATTGCTAATTTCTGCCTGTGCTGCAATAAGTTTTTCGGCGGATATTTTAAGCAGATCGGCAGGTTTGGTAACACCCAACTGGGTCATTAGCCGCTGCCTGATGCCTTTAGCAGTGACCGAATCGCGGATACATTGCACCGCGCCACTCTCCAAAATCTGCTGGTTAAAATAGCCTTTAGCTTGTGGTGTTGCCAACAAAGCGCTGGTAAGTTTAGCACCGGCCGATTCGCCCATTACAGTAACTTTAGCGGCATCGCCCCCCAAAGCGGCAATATTTTGTTTGATCCATTTAAGGGCCATGATCAAATCAAGCAGGCCGTTATTACCCGATGATTGATAAGCTTTGTTTACATCCCCCAAATACATAAAACCAAAAACACCGAGGCGGTAATTGATGGTCACCGTTACAACGCTGTCGTCATCGGCAAAGGCGTGACCATTCATACCCATACCCGAACCGCCCGTAAGCGAACCACCATGCACCCAAACCAGTACCGGAAGTTTGGCTTCCTTTGATGTTGTAGGTGTATATACATTTAAAGACAGGCAATCTTCACTCCCTTTCAATCCGCCCTGACCGCCGCCTTGTGATGCCGGACTGCCAAACTTTTCGCACGAAAGCGTGTCTTTCCACGAGGTCATGGGTTGCGGCGGCATAAAACGTAACGCACCAACAGGAGGCTTGGCATACGGAATACCTTTGAATACTAAGGTCGGCCCTTCCTCTATGCCCCTGATCCATCCACCCGATACCCTGGTTGCAACTGTTTGCGCACTACTATCAAATGCAAGGACAATACCCAGCAAAAAAACGAAAGCGGTTACTGAATGGACAAAACTTTTCATGGCTTATTAAAGGTTAAAGCAAACAATGGTTGCCCGGCCCTAAAATAGCTTTAATAGCAATAAGTCCGCGGGTATTTGGCTTATGTATTGATTTATTTACTTCTCTTCCCTCACCTTTTTAACCTCGGCGGCAGTAACCAGGCTACTGTTATTACCAAAATTATTGCGGATATAAGTTAGCACCGCCGCAATATCAGCATCGCTTAAAAAATTATGCTTAGGCATAGCGCTGTTATAAGGATGATTTTTCACTTTTATGGGCCCTTCCAGGCCATTCAGCACCACTCTTATAGCCAGGTCTTTTTCCATAAACTTACCACCGGTAACCCATTCCGACCCGCTGAGCGGCGGGATCATATTGCCATCGCCTTTACCATTTTTTTGATGGCAACTGGCGCAATAGGTGGTATATACTTTAGCGCCGCCTTTCAGCATTCCTGTTTGCAAATCGCTTTTTAAAACATCAGGAAGCCTGAAGCCGGGCAGCTTTTTACGCAGTTCCATTTTGGCAAGCTCGGCTTTACCGAATGACGCTTTATTACCCGTGTACGAGATCTTCCAAATCTTACCTTCTTCCGTTTCGCTGATATACAGTGAACCATCAGGCCCCATGGCCAAACCCATTGGCCGATACTTAGCATCGCTTACGCTCACTACTGTATTTTTCCCGGTAAAGCCATCAGCAAATATCTCCCAAGGCCCAAAGGGCTTTCCGTTTTTAAAAGGCACAAAGCATACAAAAAAACCGGCCTGCGGGTAAGGCGACCTATTGGTTGAGCCGTGAAAAGCGATAAAAGCCCCGTTCTTATACCTCGCCGGAAACTGATTGCCGGTATAAAACAACAAATCGTTGGGGGCCCAATGCGCCGGGAAAGCCATAATGGGCTGCGTATATTTTGCGCCGTTGCCTGCCTTTATCCCATCACCACCATATTCCGGGTTCAGGAGTTTTTTCTTTTTAATAGGGTCATAATAATAATATGGCCAGCCTACATCGGTACCCTTTTTTACTTTGATGAACTCTTCGGCAGGCAGTACCGCGCTTTGCCAGGCACTGAATATTTTAGGAAACTGTAAACGCAGATCATCGCGACCGTGGGCTACAACATACAAACAACTATCGGCGGTATTCCAATCCATAGCCACTACGCTTCGCAAACCTGTGGCATACCGAATGCCATCAGCCTGTGTTTGATTGGGTTTAGCTTCATCAAACTGCCAGATGCCGCCGTACTGTTTCAATAACGGGCAGCCTTTAATCCCTTTTGAACCAGGAACCCTGTTTTGCACCTGGCAGGCATTTGATGGCGCACCGTACGCTACGTACATATGCCCTGCATTATCAAAAGCGAGCGGTTTGGCATCATGTTCATGCGGAGCTGTGGCGTCATGCAATATCAGTTCGAGCGGAGCATCTGGTACCAGTGTTCGCGGATTTAGTTTTACGCGATAGACATTAACCTCCGAACTAAAATACAGATAACCTTTATGCACCCGCATCCCGGTACCATACGGGCCTTTATCTTCATAATTGGCAAATTTTTTAATGATATCAGCATGGCCATCCCCATTAGTATCCCGCAGGGCAACGTTGCCACCAACAGAATCAGGAAAACGGAGCTTTACGTAAACATCGCCATTAGTATTAACGGCGATATGGCGGGCGCGACCTTCTAAACTATCAACTACGGTTACAGCTTTAAACTTACCGGGCAGGAACAAACCGGCATTAGCGGTATCCTTGGCAGGCAGAACACTTTTTTTGCCGACGTTTTTAAAACTGATCACTAAAAGCGCGCAGAGCACCAGCATCACGCCGGTCACTGTTTTTTTGTTTTTCATTTTTGATGCGAACAGGTTAATGCAAAAACGGAGCCATCGCTTAAAAAGCAACATCCTGCTATAAAAGCAATTTCGACGGTAAATGTTTAGGTAAGATTTTATTTTTTATGCTGAATAAGGTTCAAGAGCAGGCAACACCGGTTTAATCCAACATTCCGGCCTCGAAATCTTTTTTGATATTCGCACCGGTAAAAATCTTATCTTTTCACAAAACAGATATTCATGCCCGAAACGCTCTCCGAAAAAAACAAATTAGGCCTGTGGACCAGCACCTCGCTGGTGATTGGTAACATGATAGGTGCAGGTATTTTCCTGATGCCGGCTGCTATGGCGTCATTTGGGAGTATTGGCTTGCTGGGTTGGGTATTTTCGGCAATAGGTTCATTTTTCCTGGCAAAAGTTTTCAGTAACCTGAGCAAATTACTACCGCATGCTACCGGCGGTCCATACGCCTATACCCGTGATGGCCTGGGCGACTTTATAGGTTTTTTAGTGGCCTGGGGATATTATCTTGCGGTAGCCTGCGCCAACGCTGCTATCACCATATCCTTTGTTAGCGCTTTAAGTACCTTTTTTCCGGTGTTGGGCAGCAGCAGTTTTATCGCGGTAGCAACCGGTTTGTGTTCTATATGGCTATTGGCCTATATTAACACTTTGGGTGTTGTAGCAGGGGGAAAACTTCAACTTGTTACCACCATTCTAAAAGTATTGCCTTTATTGTTAGTGGCTATTGGCGGCTTGTTTTTTATTAAAGCTGCAAACTTCAGCCCTTTTAACACCAGCGGTAGCGGCATCATAAGCGCGTTACAGGCTACAGCTACAATGACGATGTTCGCGTTCATTGGCATTGAAAGCGCCACCGTGCCGTCAGGAAGTGTAGCCAATCCCGAAAAAACGGTAGCCAGGGCAACCATGCTCGGGCTGCTCATCACTACATTTATTTATATCCTGGGTAGTGTAAGTGTTATTGGTATTATCCCGGCGGCACAGTTGCAAAAATCACTTACCCCATATGCCGATACCGCCGTGATCATTTATGGCAGCAATGCCCGGTATTGGGTAAGCGCCGGTATTGCCATAGCCGCTTTTGGTTCACTTAACGGCTGGACATTATTGCAGGGACAAGTGCCCTATGCCATTTCAAAAGACAAGCTCTTCCCTCCCATTTTCAGCCGGACTAATAAAAAGGGCGTACCTTATATGGGTATCATTATCAGCAGTATTATGGTATCGCTGTTCATGACCATGAATTACACCAAGGGCCTGGTGGCACAGTTTAAATTTCTGCTGCTGCTTTCATTACTAAGTGTGTTGATCCCTTACTTGTTGTCGGCAGCGGCTTACCTTGTTATAAGGGTAAGAAAAACCCCGCAGGCAGGCGGTTGGGCTGGCGCTATCATGCTGGCTATATTGGCATTCGGATATTCACTCTGGGCTATAGCCGGTGCCGGACAGGAAGCTGTTTATTATGGCTTTTTATTATTACTGGCAGGGATCCCGTTTTATGTTTGGGCGGCATTCAGGAAAAAGGCGGAGTGAGGATTATATAAATAAAAAAGGCGGGAATGCGCGATTCCCCTCTTGAGAGGGGTGTAGGGGTGTGTTTTTGCGATGATACTTAAATCGTACAAACACACCCCTGCTATCGCTCATTCCCGCCGCGCCCCCTCTCAAGAGGGGAAATTTTTATTTCTCTTTATCGTTGCTCATTGAATAAGGCACATCGGCATCTTTTGTACCGCGGTCTTTGTTCGGAGTGGCCTGCATATCAAAATCAAGCACGGCGCCGTTTAACAAACCTTTGTGGCTTAACCAGTTATTGCTGTATGGTTTACCGTCAACTGTAAGTGTATTTACATACCTGTTTTCGTCGCTGTTTTTTGGCGCGTTGATGGTTATGGTTTTACCGTTCTCTAAATTAACAGTCACTTTTTTGAATAGCGGGGCACCTAATACATATTGGTCGCTGGCCGGGGTTACCGGGTAAAAGCCCATGGCCGAGAAAATGTACCATGCAGATGTTTGACCGTTATCCTCATCACCGCAATAACCATCTGGTGTAGCCCTGTAAAGTCTGTTCATGGCTTCACGAACCCAATATTGAGTTTTCCATGGCTGGTTTGCGTGATTGTAAAGATAGATCATGTGTTGAATTGGCTGATTACCATGAGCGTACTGGCCCATACCGGCAATCTGCATTTCACGGATCTCATGGATCACGCCGCCATAGTAGCTATCGTCAAATACCGGAGGCATTTCAAATACCGAATCCAGTTTGGCTGCAAATTGTTGCTTGCCGCCCATCAGGTTTATTAAACCCTGAATATCATGGAACACGCCCCAGCTGTAGTGCCAGCTGTTACCTTCGGTAAAGGCATCGCCCCATTTAAACGGATTAAAAGGAGTTTCAAAAGTACCATCCTGGTTTTTACCGCGCATCAATTTAGTTTGTGGGTCGAACAGGTTGCGGTAGTTCTGGCTGCGTTTTTTGTAGACTTCGATTTCCTTTTTAGGTTTGCCAAGGGCTTTACCTAACTGATAAATCGCAAAATCGTCATAAGCATACTCTAAAGTACGGGCAGCATTTTCGTTGATTTTTACGTTGTATGGCACGTAACCTAAAGTGTTATAATATTGAACCCCACGACGACCGGTTGCATTAGGGCCTTCGTTGTTAGCACCGTGTTTAAGCGCCTGGTATAAAGTTTCGATATCATAACCACGCAGGCCTTTCAGGTAAGCTTCAGCAACTACCGACGCCGAGTTATTACCGATCATACAATCTGCATAACCAGGGCTCGACCATTCAGGCAACCAACCGCCTTCTTTATAATCATTGATCAGGCCTTCCTGCATCTCCTTACTGATAGATGGGTAAACCAAATTCAGGAAAGGATAAAGCGCCCTGAAAGTATCCCAGAAACCGGTACCGGCAAAAAGGTATCCCGGTGCAACTTTTCCATTGAACGGGCTGTAGTGTACATTTTGTCCGTTAGCATCAACCTCGTACATTTTGTTAGGGAAAAACAGCATACGGTAAAGGCTGCTGTAAAAAGTACGGGTTTGATCGATGGTGCCACCTTCAACGTTCAAACGGCTCAGGGTTTTGTTCCAGGTATCTTTAGCTTTTTGGCAGGTTGCAGCAAAATCATCGTTACCTAATTCACGTTTCAGGTTGAGTTCGGCCTGCTCAATGCTGATAAATGACGAAGCAACTTTCAAATGAACTTTTTCACCTTTGGCAGTTTTCAGGGTGATCACCGCGCCGGCATGATCGCCGGTATACTCCAACTGGCCTGCATCTTTCTTCCAGTCGTGCCATGCTGATGCCAGCGCAAATGGTTTATCTACATAAATAACAAAGTAGTTTTTGAAATTAGCCGGTACAGCACCGCTGTTCTTAGCACTATAACCGATGATCTTTTGCTCTCCAGGGATGATCTTTACATAAGAGCCTTTATCAAAAGCATCAATTACAATGTGCGAACTGTCACTTTTAGGGAAAGTGAACTGGAAACTTGCAGCACGCTCGGTAGGTGTAATTTCTGTTGTTACATCATAATCGGCCAGGTAAACGCTATAGTAATATGGTTTTGCAGTTTCGGCTTTGTGCGAGAACCAGCTGGCGCGATCTTTTTCATCGAGCTTTAGTTTGCCCGTTTCCGGGAAAACAGAAAACATACCGTAGTCATTCATCCATGGCGATGGCTGGTGCGTTTGTTTAAAACCGAGGATCTTATCGGCATCATAGGTATACTGCCATCCGTTACCCATGGTTCCGGTTTGTGGTGTCCAGAAGTTCATACCCCATGGCAGTGCTACTGCCGGGTAAGTATTACCGTTGGATAACGACGGCTTTGATTGTGTACCCATGAGCGGGTTGATCAGATCGGCAGGTGACGACACCTTTTCTTGTGCCGAAAGTGCTGCCGGTAAAAAGGCAAACGCCAGGAGAAGTAACTTTTTCATTTATTATTTTGGGTGCTTTATTTTCAAATCATTACATGATTTAGTACTCAAAGAAATTTAAAGTGGGGGATTGCGCGATTCCCTCCCCTGGGAGGGTGTAGGGAGGGGTTAACTGCTATGCATATTCGCTTAGCGAGACATATAACCCCTCCCTGCCACTTCACATCCTAACACACCCCTCCCAAGGGAGGGAACTATTTTTCTTTTCTCAATAACCGATGTTCAATACAAGGACAATTTTTTTGAGCGAATGTACAGACCAAACATCAAAAAACTTCCGCACATGAAATTTCATGTACGGAAGCATAAACCAACTCTCTCTCAAAAAAGAATCTTTTACCATTTAATGCTCACCTTAATACCATCGGGGCTGTTGGCGAAGCCCAGGTACAATGTGTTTGATGATTTATCCCATGAGGATTTTACATCAGTAATGGTTTTTCCTGTATTATCGGTAACTACTGTTGCCTTTGGTTGCGCCGGTAACAAAATCCGGGCGCTGTTTAATGTATTGATTGGGCTTTTGGTTACAAAAGAGTAACTGTGAGCAGTGGTTGCCTCATCATAAACTCTTGAAGCAGACGTAAGCACTTTCGGCAGCTTTTTGTTAGGTACACGGTTCACCACATATAATAAAGCCTGCTCACCAGGATTAATAGTTTTTTCGGCAAGTACCGGCAACTTCGGATCGAAAAGATCAATAACCGGGCCTTTAACAGTATATGGTTTGCTATCTGCATTTTCGTCCATGACGGCAATTACGTCATAAGGGCCACGCTCCAGGTACATGCTATTTTTAAATGGCAGGGTACCGCCTTTAGCATCTTTTTCGTAAGCTTGTTTTACAGTTTTGATGAAGCTATCATCGTTACCGGCCTGCATTACATACTCTTTAGGGTTTTGCCTTAATACATAAACCGCGCCTTTACCTACGGCAAAACGCTGACCATCGCCGGTTGGGTTAATGCCTAACAGTTTAAACAGGTGCTCGGATGGAGCTTTAAAATTATTGCCTTTAGTATCCCACCATTCCATTACAGATTGGTACGGATCGTCATCGCGGCCGGCATAGATCAATACGCCACCGTTTTTAACCCATTCGGCCAAATGCTCGTGAACCTCGGCCGATACCGGTTTCATGTTGGAGTAACTCATCACCAAAACTTTGATGTTCTTTAGCGATGCCGCGTAGCCAAGGTTTTCCATATGTACGGTTTGCACCGGAACACCACGTTTTACCAGCGGCAGGGTTTGGCCGTAAAAGTTGGAGAACTGCGGATCTTCAAAGCCGTTATGCGTAGGGAAACGCTGGAACATCAATGTATTGCTCATCAGTACACCAATGCCATTAACGCCGGAAACTTTGTTTGATGAAACGGGCATATCATTCAGCGCGTTCACCATGATCTGCATCTGGGTTGAATAAAACTGCGGGATCAGTGTTTTTTCGTTAGTTCCCAATACCGGGTACGGATGCGTGTAGATCCGCTCCGGCCATGGCATTACTTCATAGTCGGCAACCATTGGGTACAACAATTTGGCGGTAAAGGTAGCCTGGTAGTTACGCTTGTAATCGCTCCAGTCGTGCACACGGTCCTCAATCGGGTCGGTAAGGAAAAACACCTTGCGGCCTGTTGGCGCGGTCATTGATACCACCGAACCATATTCCAGAAACGCATTCTCGAATACCCGTTCTTTTCTTTCGCCGTTAAAATATGTAGGCTCACGTGAGGTGCCTGTCCATACCTGGGCAATATAGCCATCGATACCCGGTAATGAAGCCAAACTTGCTTCCGGACTAACAATTTGCCATGACGAGTAATTTACCAGCGAGTGCGTTGCAATGAACACTTTAATTTTCATGCCCTTGCTTTTGCCGTACTCTTTGGCGTATGATGATACCTGTTTTATAGTTTCGTAATACAGGTTATATTTTAGCTTATTTGATAGGTATGTATTTTCAGCAGATGCATCCTGTGGTTTCCACGGGAAGCCGTAATATTTTTGCCATTGCTCTTTGAAGCCTGCACTGTAACCTGCACGGGCCCAAAATTCAGGCTCTTCTAAAAAAATGTTGGTGATGCCTACGTCAATCACCCTTTTTACCACGGCGGTTTTCATGTATTCGATAAACGAATCATCGGGACACACATAAGGCATATCCTTACCATGGAAAATGGTATCCCCTTTTTGTGTTACCTGTCCTACACCAAGATGGTTTTTACCATCCCATTTACCCAAAAAGTAATCTTTGTAATCGCCCCAGGCAATACCGGTCATGAAATTTACATCATAACCGCGGTCGCGCCATGATTTAACGCGTTGCTCAAAGGTCATGTTAGGATGATCATTAGTGCCATAAACAATAGCAATATCCGAGCGCACATCAATCTCAGGCCGCCATGGGCTGCTGGTTTGAAAAGCTGTTTTCTCTTTCAGCGATGCCGGCTTCGGGTTAGTTTCCTGTGCAAAAGCCCCGGCAGCAAATGCAAGTCCGCAACAAAAAAGTAGCGTGTTTTTCATAGTTGTGTTTTGTTAAAACTGTGTTTGGGAGAGAACCACTCCCACGGCCCCTCCCTCACACAGGTATTATTTATTTTTACGGAACCTTTACCTCTTTAACGTCGGTATAGTTGTAATAATTAAGACCATAAGAGATCCTTGCACCTACACGTACAAAATAGCTCCTTTTACCTGGCAGCGCCCCGCCAAGCGTAGTAAGGCTAACCGTTTTTCCGATGGTATTATTTGCATCGTTACCGCTCAATTTAGGCGTATAACGATTATCGTAGTTATTATTGCCAACGTAGTTGTTTGAGTTAATAAATACCGCAACGTCACTCACGTTTTGCTGAAAATTAGCATCGGCAGTACCACGGGTAATTTTAAAGCTGGTGGTGATGGTGCCATCGGCATTTAAAACAGGATCGCCTACCCATTCTATTCTTAAAAACGGCTCAACCGAAAAATTCACGGTAGTTACGTCCTTAACGTCAACCGTCTGGCTTTTATCAACAATGGTTTTACCGGCATCGTCAACTTGTACCAATGGCACAAAAGCGCCCTCGGCCGAAATTACGTTTTTGCCGGCAAACAGTTTGGTGTTTTGATAAGTGCCATCCTGGTAAGAAGATATGTAGAATGGAGTAGGATTAGCGCTCCAGCTTATCTCCAACAATTTGATACGGGTGCCTGAACCCTGCTCTGTTTGTAAACTTTTACCGGTACCGGCATCAGTTACAGTACCTTTTAAGGTAACATTAGGGGCGGCATAATTATCAACCTTTTTGCATGAGCTGCCTGCAGCAACCAATACACTTAATGCTATGCTATAAAATAGTTTTTTCATCTCTCTCTATAAATTAATAACCCGGATTTTGAATTAAATTCTGGCTTTTCTGGATCTCGCCCTGCGGAATCTGCTCGTAGTACCAGCGCACATCAAATGTGTAACGTGAATTACGCTCATCTAAACGGGCGTCAAAGAAGTACTTATTGTCATTAGCCGAATAGAAAGGCATCAGCGTACGGTAAATAGTGCTGTTTTGCTCTTTGTCTGCAACTCTCCAGCGGCGCATATCCCAGTATTGTTTGTTTTCAAAACCAAGCTCTTTTTTACGCTCTTTACGTACCACGTCGATGGTTACACCTGCAGTACCGGTTAAAAGATCGGCACCGGCGCGCTCACGGATCTGGTTGATCTGAGTAAACGCATCCTGAACATAGCTCTTATCAGATTGGCCAAGCGCGTTCAGCTCTACCGCAGCCTCAGCACGGTTAAGCAATACTTCGGCGTAACGTAACTCGATCCAGGTTTGATCAGAACGGTTTTCCAGTACTTCGGATGTCGGTTTGTCTGGTACAATGTACTTACGGATAGAGAAACCAGAAACAGAGTTGGTACCATCGCCTGTAAAATAACCACTTAAACCGGCAGGGTTCATGGTTGTACCATTTGGCAATTTGTACGGGGTTTGACTGGCATTAGCAGATTGTACAATGTTATCTGTAGGATAGTGAGCAGTTGAACCTGCAGGCAACAACGGACTAATGCCTCCTGCCGAAGAACCTGTATAAATACCCCTGCGGATTTCGATGCTTACACCTTTCATAATATCGCCCGGAAAAACCACGGTTGCCCTTAACCTTGGCTCGGCATTGGCAAACAGGTCCATGGTATTAGTGTACAAATCATATTTGCCACCGGTTGTAGTTTTAATAGTACCGTCAGCGTTTTTAGGGAGACCGTCAAACATTTCCACAAAGTCAAGCGTTGGGTTAACTTCTGATGAGTAACCGTTAGCCCCCATTAACTGGCGTGGCACGTTATAGGCGTCATAGCCGTGTACCGATTCAGGGTAGTGATACTGGCGTACAAATATGTTTTCGGGGCTTGAAGCATCAAAAAACATGTTTACGTAGTTTTGGTATTGCGCGTTTTTATCGCCGGCTGCCCATGCTTTTTTGTATAAGCTGTACTTACCGTCTACTAACACCGCTGCATCATAAGCTGCTTTAAAGTAGGTAACCGCTTTTGCTGCAGGAATACCGCAAAGCCTGTTGCCGCTGGCGTCAACCAACGAGATGTTATTATATTTAGCTACTGTACCTGCATAAAGCATCGCCCTTGATTTGAAACCGGCAGCCGCATATTTATTTGCCCTGCCTGCCTGGTTAGTTTCAGGCAAATTGGTGAAAGCATAATCCAGGTCGGTGCCTATGAAATCATAGATCTTTTCTTCAGAGGTACGAGGGATCTTTAATTCCTCGATGCTTTGCTCTGGGTAGTTAAGCACTTTATCAACAAGTGGCACACCACCGTAACGTTTAACCAGGGCAAAGTAAGTAGCCGCACGCACAAACCGTGCTTCACCTAACCAGTTATTTACCTGATCAGGAGTAAAGTTGCTTGCATATTTAGGCAGGGTTTCAGCAAAGTAGTTGGCATCCCTGATAACCCTGTAGCAATCGCCCCAGGTTGAAAGACCTGTGTTTTCCTGCATTGATCCGTTCTGGTCGCGGCTTAAGGCCTCACCGGTAGTCGCACTGGTAGGGCTGATGATCCAGAACATATTTAAACCTCTTTCGGGCGAATACCTGAAATCTTCAATAGGCAATTCACTGTACAGGCGGGACATGTAGGCCTGAATTCCCGCAGCGGTCGAAAAAACGTCGGCATCTTTAACGATGCTTGGAGGCAGGGTATCCAGCTTTTTACATGCCGTTGTCCAGCAAAGTAAAAAAGCCAATATCGTATATGTGTATTTTTTCATGATCTGTTATTGATTATAGTTTAACATTTACACCAATTGAATAAATCTTATCTAATGGGTATAAATAACCGTAGTTTGCTGATGGGTGCTCTGGGTCAAGATATTTCAAACCGGTAATGGTTAAAATGTTGTACCCGTTTACAAAGATCCTGGCACCTTTAATACCAATCTTTTTGGCGGCTCCTGCAGGAATGCTATAGCCAATCTCGGCAGATTTTAACCTCACGTAAGCCGCGCTGTGGATATTTGACAACGAGTTAGTGTTAGCAGTTGTACCTGTAAGTGCGAATGTGCCCGGAGTCCATACAGTATTCGGATCATAAGGATCTGCTTTCGGATCGGTTGGGTGGTACCTGTCCATAAACATTGAAAGCGCGCTGCCGCCACCCCACAACGGAATGTTCAATTGTTCGATGTATGATACATTGATACCTGTAGCGCCTTGCCATACGGTATTAAAGTCGAAACCTTTGTATGAACCGCCCAGTGTTAAACCAAATGTGGTTGATGGCGTGCTGTAATTGTTGTTACTTACGTTTTGGGCAATTGGGTGCACGTCCTGGTCGTTGATTACACCGTCGCCATTCCAGTCCTGTAAAATATAGTCACCAACAACGGCGTTACGTGATACAAACTGCGGGCTGTTCAGGATCTGCTGATAGTTTTGGAACTGACCATCGGCTCCGTAACCCCAGAATATATTGTTATAACGGTTGTCGTTATTGTTATGCCAGTTAAGCTGTGAGTTGCCATAGGCAGAATGTATTTTGCTAATCCACTTGGTGCGGGTATAACCGAATGTGCCTTTAACAATATAATTAAAGTCGCCGATATGGTAACGGTGGTTTAACTCGATGTCGAAACCTTGAGCGCGATCGCTGTTGAGGTTTTCCTGTGGTAAACCGGCACCTACTACACCCGGCAGGTTATCAGCACGGGTATCAAGCAAGCCGCTTCTGTCGCGCCTGAAAGCATCAACAGTTAAACCTAACAAACCATTCCAGGCCTGTAAGTCGATACCGGCGTTATATGTTTTTGCAACATACCAGAAAATGTAAGGGTTGGCAATGCCACGGCTTTGTGCACCGTTAACAAATGTACCGTCAAATACCGAACCAGGAGGCAGGCGGTTGCTATCACCATTAGCAGGGTAGTTATAACCAGTAAGATACTGATAAGCATTAAGACCGGCATCATCACCCAGTTTGGCGTATGACAAACGGATCTTCAAGTCATCGATAAATGAAAGGGCTTTAGCATTTTTCCAGAAACCCTCTTGTGATACCCTCCAACCTGCAGACGCACCCGGGAAGAAGCCCCAACGTTTAAGCGGAGAGTTTTTTGAACTCGCATCATCCCTGAAGCTAAACTCAACCAGGTATTTTGACTTGTAATCGTAGTTTACACGACCAACAACTGACTTATTTACATAATCATAAGGCCATCCGCCGTCAACCGTAGCAGTCTGGTTTAAAGCGTTACCTGCCGATAGCTGATCTACAGGCAATGAAAGCTGACGCTGCGCGTTGAAGTTATCGCCTTTTTGTTCACCTTCTTCATAAAGCGCTAATGCCGTAATGTTATGACCACCTTTAAATTGCTTAGCGTAGTTTAACGACAGCTGCATCAACGTGCTTGGTTTTTCATAAAACTGGCGGGTAAGCGACCCCGGAGTTTGATTGGCTATAGCCTGATAGGTACTGCTGTTGGCATCATAGTTATACTGGTTGTATGAACGCTGATAGATCTTGTTACTTGAAAAATAATAATCATAGTTATACAAGCCTTTAGCGCTTAAACCCGGTACAAAAGGGACATTGTACGTTGCAGATACCGAAGATTGTAACCATTTGTTGGCAATTTGTTTGTAACCATCAACACTTGCATCGGCCATTGCAACAGGGTTTGAACCATCAACCTCGCCATTGTTCAAATATGCCGGGTTATTATTGGCATAGATGCTTTGAGTAGGTACCTGCCTCCAAAATGAACGGATAATCCACCAGGCATCCTGGTAAGGCTGATTTTTTTGCTCAATTGTACCGCTCAGGTTAACATCAACCGTAAGGTTTTTATTGATTTTAGTGGTAAGGTTCGAGCGCAGGTTATATTTCTTGTAGTTAAGATCACCGCTTCTGAAAAAGCCATCCTGATCCGTAATACCCATACTCACAAAGTAGCTGCTGTTATCGGTACCACCTGTAGCGTTCAGGTTGTGCTGTTGTTGCGGCGCACTGTTAGCGAAAACAGGGCTATACCAATCAGTACTTTTCTTTGTGCCGTTTTTGTAAGCTGCAAAATCAGCATCGGTATATTTCACCTGTCCGCCGTTAACGTTGTGCAAGAGCTGCTCGTTAACAAGGGTCATGAAATCAACAGCGCCAACAGGTTTTGGCATATACGATGGGATCTGCCATCCGTAAGTACCAGAATAGTTAAGGTCAACCGCGCCTTTTTTACCTTTTTTGGTTGTTACGATAACCACACCATTTGCAGCACGCACACCGTAGATGGCCGCCGAAGCGTCTTTCAGTACCGAAATACTTTCGATATCGTTTGGATCAAGACGGGTAATGTTATCACGCGGGATCCCATCAATAACAACCAGCGGGTTACCAAAACCACGGATATCGAAAGCATTGCTGAATGAGCCCGGCTCAGATGTGTTTTGCGTGATACGTACACCCGCAACTTTACCGGCAAGCATATTCAGCACGTTCTCGTTTTTGGTGGTCACGATCTCACTGTTGGTAACCGATGCAACCGAACCGGTAACGGTGGCTTTACGCTGGGTACCGTAACCTACCACTACCACCTCGTTCATGTTGGTAGCGTTTGGCTGCAGCTTAACGTTGATTGTTTTTTGGCTACCTACGTTTACTTCCTGGGCAACGTAACCCAAAAAAGTAAATACCAGCGTTTGGCTTGGCTCGGCAGTAATGTTAAACTGTCCGTTAACATTAGTGGTTGTACCGTTGGGGGTGCCTTTGAGCTTAACGCTTACACCGGGCAGGGGCTGCCCATGCTCGTCATTTACTACACCGGTTATTTTGCTACCCTGAGCAAAAGCCGAAGTACACATGGCTAAAAATAAAAGGGCGGTTATGCAGCATTGAAGCATCCCTTTAATTTTAGCACGATAACGGATGCGATGGCATCCATCATAATTGGTAAAATTTTCGTACATAAATAATTGGTTAATGGGTTTATAACTCTTGCCAAAAAGGGAAGCAAAAACCATTAAACGGGGATGGTTAAACCCGCTTAATTTTTATCATGTTTTCCATTTGGCGGGACAATGATATAGCGGGTGGTATTAAAACAAGGGTTAAAAAAGGGGTTAATTCGGCTAAAATTTTATTAACCGTGCAAAAATTAACCGCTTTTTTAAGCGGATAGAAGGATAATAACGAAAAACCGCCGCAGATTTAGCGATAGCGTAACCTGTGGTGGCTTTTAACGAGGTGTATAAAAACATGTCATTGCGAGGCACGAAGCAATCGCACGGAAGCATGACCGCCGCTCTGTATAGCGTGCGATTGCCACGTCGCGTCCACGCTCATTCCCGTTCTGCTCCTCGCAATGACATGATTTTTATCTGCTCAACAACTATTGGGTGGAACTATGTTTTAGTATTAAATGCCGAAGGCCTGTTTTGCTGCGCAAAACAGGCCTTCGGCTAAAATTCCCCCTTTAGGGGGTTAGGGGGCTAAAACACCCGGCAAAGTAAACCTTTCAGGTACTCACCTTCAGGGAAGGAAGCACGTACCGGATGGTCTTCGGGTTGATGGAACTGGTAGATGAACTGAACCTGCTTACCGGCATCAAGCGCGGCCCAGGCAATAACCTGTTTAAAGGTTTCCATATCCATAGCACCAGAGCAGGAATAAGTAGCCAGCAAACCGCCCTCATTAAGCAGCAGCATCCCTAAACGGTTTAAATCTTTATAAGCCCGCGACGCCCGGGTGAGTGCCGAGCGCGATGGCGCGTATTTAGGCGGATCGAGTACGATAACATCAAACTTTTCGCCCTCATCCCTGAATTTACGCAACTGTACATTCACGTCGGATTTAATGGCTGTATGTTTGGTTGCATCCAATTTATTCAGTCTGATATTTTCCGCTAAAGTTTCAATGGCCAGGGCTGAGCTATCCACGCTGGTCACTGATGCCGCACCTTCTTTGAGGCTGTTCAGCGTAAAACCGCCGGTATAGCAAAAGCAATCCAGCACTTTTTTATCCTTCGCGTGCATGGCCAAAACGTGGCGGTTATCACGCTGATCGCAATAGAAGCCTGACTTCTGACCTTCGGTGATATTGATGCCATAAACCACGTTGTTCTCCAAAACCTCTACCAGTTCGGGTGGAGGACTACCGGCAAGCACTTTATTCTCCGCTTCGGCCAAACCCTCGTGAGCACGGGAAGCATTATCGCTTTTATCAGAGATGCTTTCAGGGTTAAGCAGCCTTTTTAGTTCATCTATAATAACAGGCATTACATTTTGAATACCTGAGGTAAGTACCTGTACTGCCAAATGGCCGGCATATTTATCAACAATAAGTCCCGGCAAATAATCAGATTCGCTGAAGATAAGTCGGCAGGTATTGGTACCGTTAGCCAGGATACTATCACGACTTTTTACGGCAGTAGCTACTTTTTCACGGAACCAGGCTTCATTTACCTGAACATCTTTGTTCCACTCCAACAGGCGTAACGTAACCCTCGACTGATCGTTATAAAAACCATAGGCCATAAATTCACCTTGCGTATTTATCAGGCGTACCACATCGCCATTGGCGGGCTTACCCTTTACTTTTTCAATCGCTCCTGAAAACACCCAGGGATGCCTTTGCAGCACGGCTTTTTCTTTACCCTTCTTTAATATCACGTCAATCATGGGTGCAAAGGTAATAAAGCGCTGGTAATTTTGGCCTTGTGGAAACGTTCCATCCATTTGTCGCGTATTTATGATGAGGCTTCTAAACCTTGAAAATATTTTTACGTCATACACAATAATATCCGCATTAAAACATTTGGTATCTTAGATTCGAAAACTATAATCATGAAAAAAACTTACGTACTCCTGTTCAGTATGCTGATAGCATGCTGTTGTTTCAGTTCAAAATCATACGCTCAGATTCCCCGCATACCTGAAGCAAGCTCAACCCAAACCATTATCCAGGATTTCGGATTAGGAAAAGTAACCGTTACTTACTCCCGTCCAAATGTTAAAGACCGCAAAATATTTGGCGGCATTATCCCTTACGGCGAAGTTTGGCGCACCGGAGCCAATGCTGCAACTGTAATCACCTTTAGCGAGAAAGTTATAATTGAAGGCAATCCCGTGCCCGCAGGTACTTATTCGTTATTTAGTATCCCTAATAAAAACGAGTGGACGATCATCCTTAATAAAACAGTAAAACAATGGGGTGCTTATAGCTACAAGCAAGACCAGGATTTTCTGCGTTTTACTGTAAAACCTATCCGCGTAAGCGAAAAACGCGAAACCTTTACCATGGCCTTTGTTAATTCAACCACTAAATCAACCGACATGGTTTTGGTTTGGGACAAAACCGCGGCCTATATCCACATGGAAACCGACGATGATGCCAAGATCACAGCCAATATTGACGAGTTGATGAAAGGCGATCGTAAACCATATTATTTTAATGCCATCCAGTACTATTACGAAAACCATAAAGATGTTGATAAGGCATTAGGCTGGGTTTACGAAGCCGAAAAAATCGAGCCGAAAGGTCCGTGGTACAAACTATGGGAATCGCGCTTATTATTACGTAAAGGCGATAAAGCCGGTGCCATTGCCGCTGCAGAAGCGGGCATAGCCTTAGCTAACGCCGATAAAGATGAAGAATACGCCCGTTTGAACCAGGAAGCGCTGGATCAGGCTAAGCAGTAAGGTGATTGGGGATGTGCGATTCCCCTCTTGAGAGGGGTGGAGGGGTGTGTTTCTGCGTTGATAAGCCACTCGGATAACACACCCCTGCTAACGCTCTTGTCTTCGCTCCCCCTCTCAAGAGGGGATTTTAGGATCTTAGCTAAATACAATATAAGGAACTCTTTTAGCAAAAAGGTGTCGTTTTATAATGAAACGACACCTTTTTGCTAAAAGAACCATTTTAATTGGCTTTTGTAAGCGGAGAAAATTTATCAGGTATCATCACACTTATAATCGATGCTATTACGATGAGCAAAAGAGCTCCTATTGCATTTAGCCAGAGATAGGCTATCACATTATAATAACCCATAACGCAAATCATTGCTTCGGTTATAATAGCTGCTATAAACACGGCAGTGCCTTTTATTTTTTTCAAATAAAAAGCCACGATGAATACGCCGAGAATAGTGCCATAAATGTAAGAACCCAATTGATTTACCGCCTCCAGCAGGTTACCTATACGACTGGCGTACAAGGCCATGCCGATACAAACCACTCCCCAAAATACAGTTGCCAGTCGTGATGCGTTCAGATAATTCTGATCTGTGGCATTCGGGTTAACAATGCGCTTATAAATATCAACCACACTCGTAGAAGCCAGCGAGTTTAAGGCGCTCGCAGTTGAGCCCATAGATGCCAGAAAAATAATGGCCATCAGCAAGCCGATCAATCCTTTGGGCAGATACTGCGTTACAAAGGTCAGGAACACATAGTTGGTATCATTATCATCGGCCTTAGGGTTGTTCTTCTTCATCAGTTCGATGGCATTTTGTCTGATGGTGTGGGCCTGCATATCGGCTACCTTCAGCTCACCCTGCGCATGGTTGATGCGGTCTTCATTTTTACTGTCGATGGCTTTGATCAGCTCATCTGCCTTGATCTTTTTTTGTTCAAAAGCTTGGGTGTATTGCTGGTCGAGGTGATTGTATTGTGTGGCGTAATTGCTTTTTTGAATTTGCTTAACCTCGTACTGGTTAAAAAACATTGGCGGGCGGTTAAACTGGTAAAACGCGAATACCAGTACCCCTATCAACAGGATCAGGAATTGCATCGGGATCTTGATCAGGCCGTTCATGATTAAGCCCAAACGGCTTTGCCCTACTGAGCTTCCGGTTAAATAACGCCCTACCTGGCTTTGGTCGGTACCGAAGTAAGAGAGTTGTAAAAAGAAACCACCAATTAATCCGCTCCAGATAGTATAACGGTTATCCGGGTCAAACTTCCAGTCTATTACGTTCATCCTACCCATTTTGCCGGCCATTTTGAGCGAGCTCATGAAACTTACATTACCCGGCAGCAGGTAAACCACCAATACGCCCGCCAAAAACATGCCCATAAAAATGATGCTCATTTGCAGCAGTTGCGTATATGATACAGCCTTACTTCCGCCATAAACTGTATAAATGATCACCAGGCCACCTATAAAAAGCGTGGTATAAACGGTGTTGATGTTTAATATGGTTGAAAGGATAATGGATGGCGCGTAAATAGTAACCCCGGTTGAAAGGCCCCGCTGTACCAAAAACAAAAATGAGGTAAGCGCGCGGGTTTTCAGGTCGAAACGCTGCTCCAGGAATTCGTAGGCAGTATAAACCTTAAGACGGTGAAAAATGGGAACAAAGGTGATGCAAAGCACAATCATGGCCAGCGGCAACCCGAAGTAGAACTGCACAAAGCGCATCCCGTCAGAATAAGCTTGTCCCGGTGCCGAAAGAAAGGTAATAGCACTGGCCTGCGTAGCCATTACCGATAAGCCCACATGATACCAGGGCAACGACCGGTTGCCCATTAAAAACTGGTCGATATTTTTATTGCTGCCGCTTTTCCATATGCCATACAGCACTATAGAGAATATGGTAAGCCCTAAAACAATCCAGTCGATTAAACTCATTCAAAGAATTTGGTAATGAGCCAGAATATTAAAACTAAAAAAACCAGCCATGCAGCAACAATGCCGTAAAACTGGTTCCAATTTTTTATAAATGAAGGGAGGTCAGGATCAGGCCTCTTCATTACGGCCACGAACTAACACGGCGATATATGCAGCAGCAGTTAACAAGCCTAAAACACCACCTACAAAAATCCAGGTAAAGCCTTTATCGATAATAAAACCAACGAATAAGCCGGTCACTAATCCAACCAGGTAGTATATGAAATCAAAGTTTTCTTTTTCTTCTTTATGGTGTCCCATGATGTTATGAATATGATTGCGGCAAAAATAGGTGATTAATTGAATTTTACCAACTGTTTATTTTGTAAAAGGATTATGTTGGTAGGCAATTTATAATAATTATCAACAAACGTCATTGCGAGGCACGAAGCAATCCCCGATTGGCGCGTTCGCTCTGTGCAGTTTGGGATTGCTTCGTGCCTCGCAATGACGATAGTGGTAAATCAATTTGTCCCGGTTGATGGTTTTGGCTTGCTTAATAAGTTGATGAACAACCTATATGCTCCAGGCACACCGGCAGGCAACTCCCTGAAAAATGCCAGCGAGGTGTACACAAACCTGCCTTTGCCGTAATCGCCAACAATTAATGAGCCGTTAAGCGGTTCTTCGCCTTTGTCATGCATTTGCAGAATGGGTTTATACTGCGGATCGATGTTGGTTACATAGTATAAACCACGCTCCTGGATCCAACCGCTGAAATCATCGTTGGTAATTTTATTAGGATAGTTTAAAACCGGGTTTTCTTTATCTAAAACGGTTATTTCAGCGTTTTCATCGGTAACCCTCCTGTTTACTACAGTGAACGGATAAGGGCCTATTTGTTTTACCACAATACCATTGTTGTTATTGTACTGCACCACCAGGTTGCCGCCGTTTTTTACATATTCCAATAATTTAGGTTGCTGATAAGCAAGGCGCTCATTCACGTTGTAGGCCCGAACCCCGGTTACAATGGCATCGTATACCGATAAATCACCGTTCATCACTTCGTTTTCGGTAAGTAAATGCACTTCGTAACCTACCTGGCGTAAAGCTTCCGGCATTTGATCGCCGGCTCCGGCAATGTAACCTATCTTTTTACCATTGGCCTTCAGGTCGAGGTAAACGAGTTTAGTTTGCGCGGGTGGGAACAAGGTTATAGCCGGCACATGATCATACCTGATACGGCGAAGGCTAAGCGAAAACGGTTTTCCATTGGCATTAACAACGGCTTCCAGTTCAACTACCTTTTGCTTGTTATCAGTAGGTGTAACCGTAAACGCTACCGACCATTCGTCATTTTTATCTTTATTGGTAAAATCAATCTTCTCCGGACTTATTTTAAAACCTGTTACCGGTTTAAGGCTGATGGTTCCGCTTGCTTTAGTAAAGCTTTTCAGGTTTAACAGCACCGTTTGCGCCTGTTGTGTACTGAAGATATAATCCTTATTGTCGATGTTCGCTGTAACCGGCGGGGTAATTTCAATAGGTTGATATACCTCTCCCCTAACCGGGTCGACATATTTATAAATAATGCGGCGGTCGATATTTACCGGCTTACCTTCCACAATAAACTGGAAAGTAACTTTTGGCAGGTCAGGATTTTCCGGGTTACCTGCAAGCGTATTATCGGGCAGCGTATAAACGCCAACGGGGTGCGGTGCTGCTAACCAGTAAGGCTGCGTTAAGGCAGATGCCGCTGTAGTGGTTTCAAAAGTTTGCACCTGATTAAACGGCAGCTCTTTGCTTTGCAACGCTAACGAGCTGTCGTTAGCCTCAATGCTATTTATTTTAACACGATAATTAAAACGGTTAATCACCTGCGCACGTACATTTATTTTATCACCAAGCGAGTAAGTTGGTTCGGTAGCGTAAGCTTCAAACCACAAACCGGCACAGATAGCAATCAGGTTATTCAGTTCTTTAGTTTTCTGTTCGCGCCAGTAAGTATCCGGAACTTTCTCAACCTTCATTAAAAGCTGAACCAGGGCCGGCAATGATTTTTCGGGAGCCTCGCTTATAAAGTTTCGCCTGATAACATTTACAAGAGCAGCAATCGCATCACCGTCTTTAACGCGTTTCCAGGTTGTGTTAACGCCATCCATCAAGTCCTCCTGGGGGGCATCACCCAAAATGGTTTTGAAAAACTCGTACGATTCGCCACGCTGTTTAGCTGAACCGAAGCCTTGGGTTTTGTGGTTGCTGCGGCTTTCGGCAGCTATTTCGCCGTAGCTTTTGCCCAAGGTGGTATTGTAAACGCCAACATCTATTTTAAACTGATCGGCGGCGGTTGTATTTGTACTGCCGAAATTGAAGGTATTCCACATCAGGCGTTTGGCCTGCCATGGTTTTACATATTTTAATTGTTCGGGGTAACGGTTGGGATCAGCCGCGGCTGTAAATGCCTCCTGAGCCAATATTGCCGATGAAGTATGGTGACCGTGACCTCCTTCGCCGGTTGTAGGGAAACGGCAAATAATAACGTCGGGCCTGAACTTACGGATTACCCAAACTACATCGCCCAATACTTTTTCTTTATCCCAGATCTTCAGCGTCTCTTCCGGTCCTTTTGAAAAACCGAAATCATTAGCACGTGTAAAAAACTGCTCGGCACCGTCAACCCGGCGGGCGGCCAGCAGTTCCTGTGTACGGATCAGCCCAAGCAATTCGCTTTGCTCATTGCCTATCAGGTTTTGGCCGCCATCTCCACGGGTAAGCGACAAATACCCGGTGCGATAATGTTTTTCCTGCGCCAGGTAAGCAAGCAAGCGGGTGTTTTCATCATCGGGGTGGGCCGCCACATACAGCACGCTGCCCAGCACATCAAGCTTTTTTAAATTTTGCTGAATAGTGCCAAGATCAGTTGGCGGGTTGGTTTGGGCATTTGATAAAACAGTTGCAAACAGCAATAATGCAATGAGGTAGATACGCTTCATAGCAACAAATATATTGAAAGATAAATATTCTGCATTTGCTGTATCAACAATATAACAAAACCATTACTATGAGCATCAATCTGTTAAGATTTTTGGCCATAGTTATTAAATGTTTCAACAAACACTTTTAATTTTTATAATTTTCTTAAGCCATGTCAAACAAATCTGTCATTCGATGGTAATCTTAATCTACTGATTAACTTTTTCTGCTTCAATCCGATACGCTTAATCAATCGTTTGATTAATTTTGTGCCGTTAAAACAATGGAAAAAGATAAAATAGATAAAAAAGACCATATCCTCGACGTAGCCGAAAAGGTGTTCGCGGATCTTGGTTATGACGGTGCCTCCACCCGTACCATATCGGGCGAAGCCGGTGTAAACATGGCTATGCTCAATTACTATTTTGGATCAAAAGAAGGGCTTTTCCTGGCAGTTTTTAAGCGTAAGATCGATTCGTTCCGCACCCTGCTGCAAAATATTGGCAGCGATGAAAGCATGAACGCCTGGGATAAACTGGATAAATGCATTGACAATTACGTTGAGCGCATTATCGCCAATAACTGTTTTCAAAAGCTCATAAACAGAGAAGTATCCATGAATAAACGTGGTGATCTTACCGATAAGATCATCGAAATATTAATGGTAAACGTGTACGAGGTAAAACGGATTATGGAGGAGGGCGTAAACAACGGCCTGTTTTATAAAGATGTTGATGTGCCCCTCGTAATAGCCACCCTATTCGGTACAAAAAATTATATCGTTAACATGCCACAGCTATCATCATTAATACTGGGACATGATATTCGTGATGAAAAGTTTATGGAAAATGAACTGAAACCACGTGTTAAAACATACATGAAAAGACTTTTAAAAGCTTATTTAGTTAATGAACATGACAACTCCAAATAACAAAACCAATCACCTTAAACTATTAAAGCAGGTGTTACGGCCCCTTTTGCGTGGCAGTATCGCCCTCATAGTTTTAAGCCTGCCTTTTGCAGCCAGCGCGCAAGACAGGACACTAACACTTGATGAGGCTATTAAACTTGGCCTTGAAAACAGCAAAACGCTAAAACTATCAAATTCAAAGGTTGAGCAGGCTATTTCTGAATACAACCAGGCTAAAGATGAAGCACTGCCAACAGGTAAAGTAAGCTACGGTTACAACCACGCCGAAATTCCGGCCAACAGGCTTGCTTTAGGCGAATCAAGCTTTAACCTGCCTAACCGTGCCGACGCGTACCTTGGTATCCTTACTTTAAACCAAACCATATTTGCCGGCGGTAAATTGAAATATGCGCGTCAGTCAACAGATCTGCTTACACAGGTGGCCCGTTTGGATATAGAGAATGATAAAGACCAGATTGTTTACGACATCATCAGCTCGTATTACAACCTGTACAAAGTATTGCAAAGCAAAAAAGTAGTAACACAAAACTTAACCACCGTTGACGGCCAGATTAAACAGGCACAACGCTTTTTTGAACAAGGTTTAGTAACTAAAAACGATGTATTGCGTTTTCAATTACAACGCTCAAACATTGAAGTTAATGGCGTTGATCTTGAAACTAACCGTCGTATCATTAACTACAACCTTAACGTATTGTTAGGTTTACCTGAAGGTACACAGTTAAACATCGACCAGATTACCGAAGCCGACAGGCAGGTAGCTCCGCTTACGGCTTACCTTGATACAGCAATGGCGGTACGCCCTGAGTTTAAGCAATTCGCGCTACGCAGCCGTGTTGCCGAAACCAATATCAAAAGCATTAAAGCTAATGAATTGCCAACCTTAGGTGCTTCAGTTGCAGGTTATTATGTTGATGTTAACGCCAATCCTATCCCTAAAAGCGGTAACTTCATCACTCCACTATCGGCCGGCTTAACACTGTCATGGAACTTCAGCTCATTGTGGACAAACAAAAACAAGGTAAAAGAAGCCCAGATTCAGAGCCAGCAGGTTGATATCAACAAAAGCATCACTACCGACCGTGTAAAAGACGAGGTTAACCAAAGCTATCAGAACTACACCCAGGCATTGGAGAAGATCAAACTTTTACAAACAGCTATTGATCAGGCGGGTGAAAACAACAAGATCCTCGAATCAAAATACAAAAGCAACATAGCATCAGCTACAGACAGGGCCGATGCAGAAACATTGCTTTACCAGGCACAGATCAACTTAGAATTGGCTAAAGCCGATGCTGGTCTGGCTTACTATACTTTACAAAAATCAACTGGAAAAATCAACAAATAATAATACCAAACCTTTTAAATAAAATGGCAAAGGAACAAGAAACACCGGAACAACCGAAAAAGAAAAACAAAGTTATCCCCATCATATTAGGCATTGTACTTATTGGCGGCGTAATTTTCGGTATAAAAGAATACATCTACTTTAGCAAACACATTGATACTGATGACGCTCAGATCGATGGCGATATCAGCCCTGTAGTTGCCCGCGTTGGCGGATATGTTGATTCAATTTATTTTGAAGAAAACACCCACGTAAACGTTGGTCAGCCGCTGGTTAAAATTGATGACCGCGACTATAAAGTAAAATTAGAGCAGGCCCAGGCTGCACAAGTTGGCGCAAGCGCTGGTATCAATGTAAACCAGTCACAGATATTCGCTAATGAAGCAAACTCTGCAGGCGCTAAAGCTCAGGTTGCATCAAACGCTGCTCACTTAGAGAAAGTACAAAAAGATTACGACCGCTATGCCAACCTGGTAAAAGACGGATCAGTAACCCAACAACAATTTGACCAGGCCAAAGCCGATCTTGATGTTGCTAAAGCTAACTACAAAGCATCACAGGACCAGTATAAAGCTGCTGTTGAGCAAATTGGTACTACCCGCAGCCAGTTAGCAGTTACACACACAGGTGTATCGCAAAGGCAGGTTGATATTGATTATGCAAAATTGCAATTGAGCTATACTTTAGTTAAATCACCTGCAAGTGGTTTAGCATCTAAAAAGAATGTACAGTTAGGTCAGCTGGTACAAGCTGGTCAAACTTTGTTCTCAATTGTGAATGACAACAGCCTTTACATTACTGCCAACTACAAAGAAACTCAGCTTACCAACATCAAAAACGGTTTAAAAGTGGAGATTGAAGTTGATGCTTATCCTGATATGAAACTGGAAGGCCAGGTTTACAATTTTTCACCTGCTACAGGCGCTAAATTCTCCCTGCTTCCTCCGGATAACGCTACCGGTAACTTCGTAAAAGTTGTACAACGTGTGCCTGTAAAAATCAAAATTAACGGCACTAAAGAAGAGCTTGCAAAATTACGCCCTGGTATGAGCGTAAACGTATCAGTAATTAAAGAATAATATTATGGCTGAAACTGGCTTTAAAAAGTGGATCATCACCATTACGGTGATCACAGCTTCGCTACTGGAGCTGATTGATACCACTATCGTTAACGTAGCGTTGCCTCACATACAGGGTAACCTTGGCGCAACCCTTGAGGATGTGGCCTGGGTAGTTACCGGCTATGCGGTAGCAAACGTGATCATATTGCCCATGTCGGGATGGCTGGGCGGCCGTTTTGGGCGTAAAAACTATTTCATGGCATCTATCATCGTGTTTACCATTGTATCCTTTTTATGTGGTAACGCGCACAGTATGGATGAACTGGTATTGTTCAGGATATTACAGGGTATAGCCGGTGGCGGTTTAATTTCAACCGCCCAGGCTATATTGCTTGAAACCTGGCCTCGTGAGCAAATAGGTACTGCAACCGCGTTATTTGGTTTGGGAGCGGTTGTAGGCCCAACAGTAGGCCCTACTATTGGCGGCTGGATTGTTGAAAACTACTCATGGCCATGGATATTTTATGTAAACATCCCTGTAGGTGCTTTAGCGGCATTTTGTACTTATACCTTTGTGAGGGAAACCCCCAAGGATGCCAAAGGTAAACCTGTTGACTGGTGGGGTATCATACTACTTGCCATCGCGGTAGGCAGCTTACAAACCGTACTTGAAAAAGGCGAGAGTGAAGACTGGTTTGCAAAACCATACATCCTGGTGTTAACCATTTCGGCTGTATTAGGTACCATATTGTTTATTTGGCGCGAAATGAGCACGGAGCACCCGATTGTGAATTTCAGCATTCTCCGGCACCGAAGTTTTGCGGTAGGGATGTTTACATCCTTCATACTCGGGTTTGGTTTGTACGGATCGGTGTTTGTGTTCCCGGTATTTTGTCAAAACCTGCTTGGGTTTAATGCCCAGCAAACCGGTGAGTTGTTGTTCCCGGGTGGTTTGTGTACCATTGTAATGATGCCATTTATAGGCAAGATGCTCAACAAAGGCATACCGGCCCAATTTATGGCCACAGCTGGCATGTTCCTGTTTTATGTATTTACACATATGCTGAGCGGCTCAACACTTGCTACAGGCGAAAAAGATGTATTAGTACCTCTATTGATCCGTGGTGTAGGTATGGCCTTATTATTCGTGCCGCTTACCACACTGGCCATGGCCGATTTGAAAGGCCCTGAATTAGGCCAGGGATCTGGTTTGAACAACATGATGCGTCAGTTGGGTGGTTCATTTGGTATTGCTACGCTTACTACAATCATCCACATTCGTCAGGGTGTACACCGCAGTAACCTGCTGGTAAACATCAACCAGTACAACAACCCTTTCAATGATCGTTTGAATATGCTTACCCAGGGCTTCATGGCTAAAGGTAAATCAATGATCGATGCTACCCACATGGCTTATCAGGCTATTGAGGGCATGGTTACAAGGCAAACGCTGTTGTTAACTTATGACGATGCTTACTGGATTTCGGGATTGGTGATGTTGTTTTCGATACCGCTGCTTTATTTGCAGCCGTTCAAAAAGCTCAAAGCCGTTGCGGATTCGCACTAAAACGATAAAAGCCGTTCCACTATTACCGGAACGGCTTTCCCCAAAAAAAATTAACAATTAAAATTTAAGTTACTCGCCCTGCATAAACAACATATTTAAATATCGCGACCAGGGTTTGTTTAATCTTAAGGTATAAATTTACTGGTTTTTAATTAATAAACGCAAATTTTATTGGGCAATAAAATACTATTTATGAAAAAGGCATGAAATTTTAATGTTTCATGCCTTTTTTACTTTTAAAACAAGTTAAGCTTGTTAAAATATAACTTTCCCTGTAGCTGTTATTAACGATGCTATACGTACCGCATCAAAAATACGCTCTTCGGTAGTGCCTAATTTAATCAATGAATCTTCGTGAGCGTTCACGCACATTTCGCAACCGTTAACTGCAGACACGGCTAAACTGGCCAGTTCAAAAAACTCTTTACCGGTAACAGGTTTCATCATCAACTGCATACGGATACGTGCCGGGATCTGGGTATACTTTTCTTTTTGAGTAAAGTGCCTGAAACGGTAAAACACATTGTTTGATGCAAGCAATGAAGCACAACCAACAGCTTCGCCAACTTCGGCGTCGGTAGCTTCGTTTTCTTTGGCGTATTTGGTAAAGAAGTTGGTAAGTGGCACGTTATTATTATTTACAGCGGTAGCCAAACCCAGCAGGGCGCATTCTTTACTAGTTAAATGTGCAGAGGTAAGGGTGCTGGTAAAATTCAGCTTAAGGTCGCGCAGATAGCGTGAGTCGCCTGTTTCTAATAGTGTAAGGCTTGCGGTGCGGTAATTAATATCTAATCCGATACTCTGGAGTATCTCCTGGATTACTTCGGTACTTTCGTTCATGTTTTTCGGGGTTATTTTTTTATTGTAGAGACGCATAATTGCGTCTCCTGCATGAAAATCAATATCGCTAAATAAAGTTGTTTGTCCTTGGGAGAGACGCATGTGATGCGTCTCTACATCAAAACAGCTTCTGCCTTAGGTTTTTAACTATTGATCTTCAGCTTAAAAAAGGGTGTAAAAAATCCCCGCACCGGAATACAGTACGGGGACAATTATCTGTTATACGATTATACAGTTAAAGTTTCCTGACCTTTTTCCCAGTTGCAAGGGCAAAGCTCGTCAGTTTGTAAACCGTCAAGTACACGTAATACTTCTTTTACGTTACGGCCAACGCTCAGGTCGTTAACTGATACCCAACGGATGATACCTTGTGGGTCAACGATGAAAGTAGCACGGTAAGCAATTTTTTCAGTTGGTTCTAAAATACCCAAATCTTCAGCTAATGATTTAGAAGTATCAGCAAGCATAGGGAATTTCAGGTCACGCAGATCGTCGTGATCTCTTCTCCAGGCAGCGTGAACAAACTCAGAGTCGGTAGAAGCACCGATCAAACGGGTTTCACGGTCGCGGAATTCGCCAAAGTTTTTGTTGAATTCAGCAATTTCAGTAGGGCAAACAAAAGTAAAGTCTTTTGGCCACCAGAACATTACAGTCCAAACGTTATCATCGTTGGTTAAATACTCAGAAGTAAGGGTTTCAAACTCTTTACCTTTTTCAAGGCTTACTACTGCTGTTTTAGAAAATTCGGGGAATTTTTGTCCTATGGTTAACATATTTTGATATTTCTTTTAATGTTTATGCAAATATAGAAATTTAAACCTCTCTCCCGAATACTAATAATTGATGATGTATAGATTTTAGCTATATAATTAACACATAATATAAACAATATTTATTCGACTATTTATAAGCACTTTACCCTGTTTTGCTATTTCAAAAAATGGTTTATCTTGGTTGCATGAAAACCAAACCTATCCTCATTATAGCAGTTTCTGTTATTGTTTTAGCCATTGGCGGGTACTTCCTGCTTCGCCGCAAAAACGTATCATCACCAAAACAAAACGAGATAAGTCAATTTCTAAGCAATTTTAAAACACAGCTTGCCAAAGGCCACCGAGACTCATTGCTAAACTATTTTGGTGACAAACAAAAAACTGAGCCTATAAACCGCCTGCTTAACGCACTGCTCAACAAACCTGAGAAAGGGGAATATGTTGATATCGTATTTAACGTTGATCTTGATATAGCTAAGGGCAATATTTCATTTATCAATCCCGAGCTTGCGACAGCTGTTATACCGGTAACGTTCAGGGGCGACCGCCTGGAAAGCAAATTTTCGACCATTACATTCACCATCCAGAAAATAGCCGAACACCAATACAAGATCTATCAGGTTGATGCCCGCGATTTTATGACCGATTATATAAGCTATAAGAACAACGCGGTGAAACTTCAATACACCGATAAGGAAATTTATAGCCCCTCTACCCTGAAAGCTTTTACAGATGCCAGTAATTTATATGCAAAGTATGATAGCGTGATATGGTTCGGCCATGTAAAAGATCAAACATACTTTTATGTGGTAAAAGGTAAGTGGGAGCTTTTTGATGCGCTAAACGATTATTTCAGGCCCAAAAAAGATACTGCCAAAACCTATAAAATGGGACTTGTAGGTCCAGATTATAAAGAAGTGATCCCTGCAGAGTATGATCTTGTTCATAATATCAACGGCATCTTCCCCAATCTTATAGAAGTTGAAAAGGAGCACAAACGGGGCTTTTATGATATCGAGGGTAAAATAGTGGTGCCCGTGGAGTACGACCAGATATTCCCGCTTAATGACAGCGAAAACCTTGCCGCCCTCAAAAAAGGCGATGATATGTTCTGGCTGAAGAACGATTACACCATCTCCGAAAAAGCCGACATCAATGTTGCCGATATATTTCCAAAGCTTAAGCAGCCAGCTTCATTTACTTTAACCAAAAGCCCCACCGGCGATATAACAGAATTTAACTCGCGCGACGATCATGGAAGTATTTACCTTCCGGCTTCGTACCTGGTTGACCTTGATATTTTACCACAGGTTGTGCAGTTCAAAAACCCTTTACGTAACCATGTTGATTTTGAAGAATCAAGCACACAGTATATGGTAAAAGCCCAGTCATTACCTGCACAAAGTTCAGGCAATGGCGATAACTGGTTGCAAAGCGCGTTTTACTCCATCCGTGACTATTTTATTGGCGGCCGGGCCGAATTTTACACCAAACAAAACCTGGTATTGGTTGATAAGAAACATAACAGTATTTACAGCCAGCGATTTGATATTGACTATAGCGAAATAGGAGAAGCAGAAGACCTTTCCGGATCATGTAACGAATACACCTTCCGCACACTCACCGATTCGTTATTTGAATTAAAGGCAACTGCTGTTGCCGGGATACCAACATATGATGATAAAAGCGAGTTACGGGAAATGCCTGTATATCATTACCTCACATTAAAGGATGGAAAATTAATTGAACTAAGAACATCGCGTTTGTTCGCGTTCACTAAACACATAAAGATGGACCAAAGCTATTTGGAAGGGTGTTACTCCTACCTGGTAGACGACGGGGCCCATCATTGGAACGAAAAGCTATCCGATAAACTTACTCCTGATATTTTACGGTATATGAAAAATGAAATCTATGCCGATTACAAGTATAAGTTTAAAGACAAAAGGTGGAACGAAATTTTTTACGCAAGATATGGCGAAGGCAAAGAGGGACAAAACATCAGCGTCCAGGATTCACTTACCGAGATTGATAAGTATAATATCCAGTGGATTGATCAGAAATTGAAAGCCATGCCGGTTATACAACCAAAGGTACTTGCCGCTAAATGAGTGTCACAGGCCGCATATTAAGATGTTTTGCTTTTTTCTGGGTATTTGTGCTCTGCATGGGCACATTTATCCAGTATTGGAATTTTAATCATGATTCCTATTTTTTGCATATCAAACAAAAAGCCGTTGAAACCGGATGGTACCTGCCTGCCTTTTATTGCCATATTATTGGTAGCAGCGTAATCCTGCTTGCCGGTTTTTTCCAGTTTTCAAAAAAGGTGTATAACAACAAAGCGCTGCACCGCGCATTGGGTAAGCTTTATGTATTCGGTGTGCTGTTTTTCGCTGCACCGGGTGCTTATGTCATGACGCTGTTTATTAATCGGGGCACAGGCGTATTCATATCTTTTTTATTGCAAAATACCTTGTGGGTCGCTTTCACTCTGGCGGCGTTTCTGCTGGTTAAAAAAGGAAGGATTGACGAGCATATCAAAATGATAAACCGGAGCTATGCACTCGCCTTCGGCGCGGTTACCCTGCGTTTTTACATCTGGCTGTTTACCGTTTTGGGTAACGGTGTAAACTTTGAAAATAACTACCTCATTATTGCCTTTCTAAGCTGGGTACCTAATTTGATTTTGGCTGAGGCTATAAACAGGTATAGTGAAAGAGTGGTTGAGGTTGGATGATTTTTATTTGTCATCCTGAGCGATAGCGAAGGATCTTCTTCGCTGTGCTAAGCGGACATGCAAGTAAAAATACAGCGCGAAGAAGATGCTTCACTCCGTTCAGCATGACAAGAAAAATGATAGTGATACTATATTAAAAACGTCAATTGTGAGGTACGAAGCAATCCCAAACTATACAGACCGACTCTGCTTATCGGGGATTGCTTCGTACCTCGAATGACGGGTATAATTTAAAGCCCTCCCCTTTGGGGAGGGTTGGGTGGGGTTTAACTCACACTGGTTACCGTTTTCTTCAACTCTGTTTCCAGGTTTTGAAGCTCGGTGTTCAGCGTACGACGGTTGGCTGTGCCCTCGTCGTGAATGCGTTTTACCTCGGTAAGGGTTTCGATGAGCGATGAAGTGGTCTTTTTCAGGGTATCTAATGATACTACTGTTTTCTCATTTTCGCGGGCTACGTCAATGCTGTTTTGTTTCAGCATTTCGGCATTCTTTTGTAAAATGGTGTTGGTAGTATCAGAGATCTTTTTCTGCATCTCCACGTTTTCTTTCTGGCGGTTAAGCGCCACAGCTATGGTAAGCTGGTTTTTCCACACCGGGATGGTGGTTGATACGATTGATTGCGCCTTTTCAGCAATGGTGGTATTGTTATTTTGCACCACACGGATCTGGGCCAGCGATTGCAGCATAATAAAGCGTACCACTTTCAGATCGGCAAGACGCTTATCCAAACGGTTCACAAAATCGCGCAGATCGGCTATTTCATAATCCTGGTAACCTGTTGGGTTACCATCCATCACTGCCAGCTTTTCGTTAAGCTCATTGTATTTGAGCTGCCCGGCAATGATCAGGTCTTCCATTTGTTTAATATAGGTAATGTTGCTGTCAAACATGGTTTGCAGCGAGCTATTATCCTTTAACGAGTTAACACGACCGGCTTTGATCTTATTGGTGATCTTATCAATGTTGTTAACCACGGTATCATACTTCTGGAAAAGCTTTTTGGTATCAACAACCAGCTTTTTCATGAAGGGGATATGTGATATAAATGAGGTAAACGCGTTTTGGTTAAGCTCATCAACATCAATATAATTAAGCTCGGTAAGTAATTCATTAATAAGCCCGCCTACTTCGCCCGAGTTATAGGTGCGTACCGAAGTAAGGAAGTTGTTACTGTATTTCTCCATTGAGTTTTGTACCTCAACGCCGTAGTTCAGTATTGAGTTAACATCAGCCGGATTGATATCCTTACCCATTTCGCCATACTTTTGCAGATCCTGGTTTGGTATGGCATCAAGGTTTACATTACCCTGCTTATCTACCTTCATAGGCACGTTGCTGGCCGGTGAAGCTGCCGCTGGAATATCCAGGTTTGTTGGAGTGATCAGCGGTGGTATATTCAGATTTAGTTCATCATTGTTTGGTGCACTTTCCATAATCTTATTTTAATTATTTAGTAGTACTTAATTTGTTCATGTTAAAAGCCATCCGACTTAAGACAAATGACTTTAAACTATTATAAATAGGTTGCAGTTACGGTTTTCACGGTTTCTTCCAGCTTGCGGTCGCGCGTTGGCTCACCAATGGCATTAAATTTCCACTCGCCGTTCTTTTTGTAAAACACGCCCATCACCATAGATACATGGCCAGCAAAATCCTTGCTATGCGCAATATCATAGGTAGCGAAGATCTCGTTAACCCGGGTTGGCGTACCTTCATAAATACGGATAGAGGCAAAAGGGATAGTACCAAAATCCTGCCCGCGGAAACTGTTTAAAACAAAGGCCACATAGGTAACAGTTGGGCTCAAAGTACCAAAATCTACCGTGATCACTTCGTTGTCCAACCCGTCGTTACCAGCCATATCGCCGGTTAAATCATCACCGCTGTGCCTTACAGAATGATCTTTTGAACGCAGGTTACCAAAGTAGATCACATCAACCAGGCGTTTGCTTTCATCATATAAAATACAGCTGGCATCAAGGTCAACCGCTTCTTTTGTGGTACCAAAACCAAACAGGCCTTTCTTTTCGATAGCACCCCAGTTTATACCAACGCATACATTCTGCAATTTGCTGCCGTTACTTTTTTCAAGGCTGATACGCTGCCCTTTTTGAAGATTAATAGCCATAATTTTTAGTTGTATTTGTTTAAATAATCCTGCAAGCCACCTTTCATGCCAGCTCCTACAGCTTCAAATTTCCAGTTATTATCTTTTTTGTAGATGCGGCCAAACTCAACGGCGGTTTCTATCGAAAAATCTTCTTCCAGCTCGTATTTCAAAATATCGACATTGGTAGCCGAATCAAAAATACGAACGAAAGAGTTACGTACCTGCCCAAAATTCTGGCGGCGGCTTTCGGCTTCATGGATAGTTACCACAATGCAAATTTCGGTAGCACGCGAATCAATTTTTGACAAGTCAACAATGATCTGCTCATCGTCGCCATCGCCGGCACCAGTCAGGTTATCGCCGGTGTGCTCCACGGCACCATCCGGAGATTTTGGATTATTATAGAAAACGAAAAATTCGTCGGCCAGTATTTTTTTGTTATCGCCCATGATGAACACCGAAGCGTCGAGGTCAAAGGCCGAGCCTGTTGATGAGCTGTTTGTATCCCAACCAAGGCCTATAGTAAATTTAGGGGCACCAATGGTTTCCCGTTGGCCTTTTTGCAAGTTAATTGCCATGCTGAATTAGTTTATTGTTGTTTATTAATAGGTTTTGTTTAATAAAGTTTAAGTTAGGCGCATAGGCTTCAATGGTGTGATAACCATTACCCAAAGCCATATCATATAACAAGTTTATGAAATTGCTTTCTTGATCGTGTATAAAAATGCAAAAACTTTCATGATCATAATTTAAGATGTACTTCACTATGCGGGTGTTGATACAAAAATCGGCTCCATTAATGATATCATTTAAATGAAAGATGTTTTTGACATGATGATAATTGAGATAGTTCTCAATATTAGGATGAATGTTTTTGTTCACCAGTTCGGCAAAGTACAGCATGTAAATGTCGTTCTGTAAGCCATACTCATCTACCATTTTCATGATCATGCGCTCATGGCTTCCGGTTATCTTGATATCATCCAAAAACAGCAGCGTTTTGCCGATCAAAAAATCCTTATCAATATGAAACGAATCGTTACCGATCAAATTAATCCTTTGCTCGGCATCCAGTTCGCCATAATCTTCCTTATAGGTTATGGTACGATGTACTTTGGTTTCCTGCACTACAGGGTAACCATGATGGGCCTGCCAGCGGTTAAGTCTGCACACAAAATGATTTTTCATGGCAAAAGTAGCCGTAGGAATAAACGAGTACGGGCTTGATATCACTACGATCTGTTTCTCTATTGGCTGTTTGGCAAGGACTTCATTAATGAAGCCATCGGCCAGGTCGGTACCGAAATAGCGGGATACTTCAGCATCGCCAAATTTAAAGCGACTGTAATCATCCGCATCAAAACCGAAATGAGTAGCGCTGTTGATGTGATGTAAAGAGTAGGTAGCTTTCATAAACTTAATAAGGTTAAAATAGATAAGTTGTTTGAATTGATGAGCAGGCTGTTGAGGCCTGCATCATTAGCCCCTGCTATATCTGCGGCCGGGTTATCGCCTATATGTATAATACCCGATGGGTCTATTTGCTTTGGTTTATTACAATCTTTAACTTTTTGCACCATCAGGTTAAACAATTCCCGGTTAGGCTTCGACATCCCTTCCTCGTCCGAATAGATCTGGAAATTAAAAAAAACATCTAAGCCCAGCTTAACCATCACCTTGCGAAGCGTCTGCCCCTTTATAAAACCCGTATTGCTTAATATACTCAATGAGCAATCGCCTTTTTGTTTTAGATGCTGTAGCACCTCAATTGTTACAGGCGAGTAAAGCACCGGCAGGTAATAGAACAGCAACGTTTCCATATCGGCATATAGCTTATCAATATTAACATCGGCAAGCGGATACTGGTTATCATTGATGGTGCTGATCACCATCAGATACATTTCATCAGCATCGATATTTTTGCCGGTGCGCTCGTTCACGGCATTACACATCAGGTCAACCTGGCGGAAAGCCCTTGCAACGTCATCGATACTTTTACCCGCCGGATTAAAATCCCGGTGAAAAACCTTGGTACGTTCTATCTTAAAGTACGGATTTGATTTGATCAGCGTAAGCCACAGGTCAAATGAATAATGCTGGTACATTTATTTTTTTAGGGAGATGAATAAATAACCACCATGTCATTGCGAGCGAAGCGTGGCAATCGCATACTATACAGAGCGGCTTTGCTTCCGTGCGATTGCTTCGTTTCTCGCAATGACATGGTTTTATATTAATAGCCTTTTAACAACTCCGAAAGACTATCAGTTGTATGCGGATCGCCAATAGCACGGAACTTCCAGGTGCCGTCTTTACGGTAAACTTCGGCGAAGGTCATGGAACACATGCCGTTATAAGTTGAATCACCAGAAAGACTGAATTTAGCGATCTCTTTGCCGTGACTATCAACCGCGCGGATGAAAGCGTTTTCTACCATACCAAAGTGCTGGTTATTTTTGCGGCCCTGGTAAATAGCTACCAGGAACAGGATACGATCATATTTCGGGTCGAGCGAATCAAGCTTTACGATGATCTGCTCATCGTCACCATCTCCTGCCCCGGTACGGTTATCTCCCGTTAACCAAATATGGCCCGATGGATGGCGCATAGAGTTAAAGTAGATCACATCACCTTCAAACATATTAATGGTGCGCCCATTAGCCGTTTGCTTGGCATAACCACGATTGGCTACTTTACCATTTTTATCTAACAAAAACGCTATCGCATCCAAGTCGTATTCAGCTTCTTCGCCCCCACCGAACAGCTTGCCTAAAAAGCCGCCGCCGTGCGTTTTACGCACATCCCAGCCTAAACCAATAGTAACCGACGACAGGTCGAAACTTTCGCCTTTATCATTTTTACGCAGGTCGATAGTTTGACCTTTTACCAAATTTATAGCCATTGCCTTATTTGATTATTTGCCCTTTGAAATATTTACTTAAAAAGAAGGCCAGGTCCTCTTTATAACCAACGCCCGATGCCTCAAATTTCCATGCGCCGCCACGTTTGTATAATCTGCCAAATTCGATAGCCGTTTCGATAGAAAAATCTTCGCCCAACTCGTATTTACAAACCTCGGCACCTGTTTGGTTATCTAATATACGAATGTACGAATCACGCACCTGACCAAAATTTTGACGGCGTGCCTGCGCTTCGTGAATAGTTACCACAAACAGGATCTCCTGAATGCGAGCGTCAACTTTAGTCAGGTCTACTATGATAGATTCATCGTCGCCGCCATCACTGTTACCGCCTGTTGGATCATCTCCGGTATGGTGAACCGATTCTTCGGGCGAATCGACATTATTATAGAAAACAAAAAATTCATCCTGCGGTACCAATCGGTTAGCATCGATCATGATGGCCGATACGTCAAGATCGAAATCATAACCAGTACCTTCGTTTGGGTTCCAGCCCAAACCAACTGTCATTTTTGAAAGGCCGATATCTATTTTCTGCCCTTTTTGTAAGTTAATAGCCATTTTAGTATGTGTTATTTTTAGGTGAAACCTGTATCGCCTATTGGGTTTTACGCGGCATTGCAGGTATTGGCCGGTGACAAACCGGCAATTAAACATTTAATCTAAGGTAGATGTTTTATCGAGGTGATATTGTAAAATTTGTCTACACATAAATAAGACGGGGAAGGGCTGTGTTTGTTACAGGAATAGAGGGGGATATTTATCTATAATAACCGTCATGCTGAACTTGTCTCAGCAACTCACATACTGAGCAGCATGCATAGTTTGATCTGCATGTGGGATCCCGAAACAAGTTCGGGACGACGGCGTAACACGTTGGTAATTAATGGACTCCAAACTTCATCCACACAAAATATCCTACCCAAAGCAGGATATTGGAGTAAACGCCGGCCAGCACATCATCCATCATTACACCTAAGCCACCGCCAAGGTCTTCCATTTTACGCACGCCAAGTGGCTTAACTATATCAAAAAAGCGGAATAACACCAGTCCGGCTAAAAGGAAGTACAAATTAGCAGGAATAAAAAGCATAGCTATCAGCATCCCGGCAACTTCGTCAATTACCACGCGCGAACTATCCTCACCCCAATCTGGTTCAACTTTGTTGCCAACATAAACACCAAGCGCGGTAATAAATATGGTAATAGCCAGCAAATACCAGGGGTTTTGCAAGGCCGGACTTTGCCACAGCAACCAGATAAAGCCACAGGTAACAATGGCGGCATAAGTACCCCCACCTTTTAAAAAACCAATGCCGAAAATGGACGCTATTGTTTTATTTAAGAACATTTGTTTAATAATAATCAATTTAATTACTCTGAAAGAGCGAAGTTCCTACTCCCCTCTTGAGAGGGGGCGCGATAGAAATGAGTGATAGCTGGGGTGTGTTTCTTCTGCGTTGTTTTCGCTTGGTTAAACACACCCCTCCGCCCCTCTCGAGAGGGGAATCGCACAGATCCCTGCTTTTTTTATTATTAACTGCAAACTCAAAACTGCCAACTGAACGCTACTGTTTATCCAATACATCCTCGGCAGCTTCGGCAACTTCAGGCTCAATGGTATGCCTTTTAGGGAAGTTGAACAACAACGAGGTAAGTACAGGGATAATAAATATAGCTACGGTAAACACCGAAGTGAAAATATCAGCGCTTTCGCCTTCCATTAGTTTTGAAAAGCCGGCTTCCGGGAAAAAGTGAACATATAATGATGATGACAGTTTAATCCCCAACACACCAATCACTATAAAAGCTACAGTTTCCAGGAAAGTAAATTTCTCCATCAATTTAACAAAAGCCTGAGCCACAAAACGCATAGCCAGGATGCCGATGAACACGCCTATATAGATCAACATTTTATGATCGGTGAAAGCCACCGCGGCAAAAACGTTATCTATAGAGAAGGCAAGATCCATCAACTCAACCAAAGCTATAGTTGCCCACAAATTACCAATCAAGCCAACGGTTGAGCGGTAAAGCCAGTTTTTATTTTTATCAACAGATTCCTCTTCGCCATCGCCATCACCGGCAGATAATTTCCCTTTAAAATAGTTAAAGCATAAATAGATGAGGTACAAGCCGCCAAGTGGTTTTAACCACCAAACAGATACCAGCCAGGCAGCTAAAAACAAACAAACACCGCGCAGAATGTATGCGCCCATGATGCCATAGCGTAAGGCCTTTTTCCGTTGGTGCGGAGGCAGGTCGAGCACCATGGTTGCCAGTACGGCAGCATTATCAACAGAGAGCAAGCTCTCGATAACAATCAGGTTTAAAATGATCAGGACACCGGCCTTCAGGTCGGGGCCGAGGATGTAATGTAAAAACTCCATAAATTATATGATATCGGTATTAAGCATTGCTTTTAAAATATTGGCCTGCACATCAACATCGCTCAGGCTTTGTAAAAAGTTGATGTCGGCTATTTTTTTATAGTTTTCGGCTAACAGGGATTTTATTTCGGCCGGCATGTATGATTTCATGGTTACAACATCACTTTGCAGCTTATCTATTTTATCCTGCAGTTCATGCGCCAGTTTTTCCTTTTTAGACAGACTACTATTATTCTCTACGCCCGAAAGCTTTGTTACGTCGCAAAATAGGAATAAATTATTGGCAGGCGAAAACAAAAAGTAGCGGTCTTCATCCATAAACTTATACACCTCCAGTATCAGGTTTCCGGCTTTCAGTCCGCAGTAAAACTCGGTACGGAACTCGCGTTTTAATAATACACCCATCAATTTACGCTGAATAATAGCGTTGGTATTGTGATAGGTATCGTTATAGTTGTACTGCACCAATTCGTTATATAGTTCCGGCGTTATGTTGTAAAAGAAATCGGAACCGTAGCGCAGACTAAACGCGTTGATATTTTTTGAGAACGGATAATCGGATGAGTTATCAGAAAGCACCTGGTAAAGTTTCCGCAGCGAAAGGTTTACCTTCAGCGCCTGCCTTTGCCGGTCAATCTTAAAATCCTGCTCGGTGAGCATGTTGTCGTCCATCTTATCAATCATCTCTTTGGTAAGCTGGATCTCATCAAGCACAAGGCTCACATTGTTTTCATTGTTCTTTTTGATCTTCCGGAGCAGGTCTACCAGACTGGTTGTAAACTGTACATGGAAAAGCTCCAGCTTATTGATATCGATCTCGGGATTGGTTTCAAAAAGCTTATGAATAACCTGGGTACGCAGGTAGATCTTGTAAATGAGGTCCTCTTCAAAAAATACCGACAGCAACTGAAGCTTGCTGAGCATCCTGTTAGACTCATTCAAAATATTTAACCTGTTCTCATCCATCAACGTGCAATGTCCCTTTATATTAAATGTAAAAGTACAAAATTATGAGATGGAAAGTTTTGGCTTATGTTACGAATAAAGGAGTGTATTTAGAATACGTGTCATCAATGAAACCGCAATTTGCGTTAGGGATAGAAGCGGATACCGTCCGTCAGCTGAGGGATAAAGCCTGCGCAGTATGAGCGTAAAGCCCGGCCCGTCAGCTGACGGGAACGCCTATAAATGATTAACGGGCTGGAGGATATAAGTAAAAATATGTCATTGCCGAAGCGAAGCGTGGCAATCGCATACTATACAGGGCGGTCATGCTTCCGTGCGATTGCTTCGTCGTTCCTCCTCGCAATGACATTTCTTTTATCTTCTGAACATCTATCCTAAACACCCTATAATAGCCCCCTCCCTATTCCCATCAAAATAAATTATATTTACATACAGGTGTAACCCAATCTGCAAACGCGTAGTCACAGCGGTTATATAATGCAAAGCAAGCTTTCAGATATCGAACTTATTGAGCAAACCCTGGCGGGTAACCAATTTGCCTATGCAGATTTGGTTAAGCGGCACCAGCGTTTTGTTTTTACGCTGGCTATGCGCTTTGCCAAAGGCCGGGAAGATGCTGAAGAAATTGCACAAGATTGTTTTGTGAAAGCCTACCGCTCGCTGGCATCGTTCCAGGGGCAGTCGAAATTTACAACGTGGTTGTATAGTATAGTTTATACTACAGCCATGACATTTTTAAGAAAGAAACGGGTAGACACCGATTCGATTGATGATGAGGGCACATTTGTACAGGTTGAAAGCCACGAATCGGCATACGATACCAATAATGTAGAAAATAAATCACGGTCATACTACCTGAACCAGGCGATTGAGCAATTACTACCCGATGACGCCACCATTATTACCCTGTTTTACAAGGGCGAGCAATCATTAGAGGAGATTGCCCAAACAATGGGTATTGAAACAAATACCGTTAAGGTTAAACTATTTAGAGCACGCCAGCGTTTGAAAGAAAAGCTGGAGCGCAATTTAAAACACGAGGTGAAAGAACTGATATGAACACCATCGAAGAAAAACTTTGGAACTATATTGATGGTACCTGTACTCCAGCAGAGCAGGAAGCCATTGCCCGGCTTATTGAAGAAGATGCTTTGTACAAACAAAAGTACACAGAACTGCTTGAGCTAAACCAGGAATTTGCCGACATGGATCTTGACGAACCGTCGATGGCATTCAGTTATAATGTAATGGAGGCCATCAGGGCCGAGCAGTTAGCGCCATTAAAATCAACTATTAATAAAAAAATAATATTAGGGATAGCTGCATTTTTCGTATTGAGCATCCTGATTTTACTTGGTATAACCCTCTCGAGCATCAAAATTTCGGGCAATTTATTCAGTGGTTTAGATCTTAAACTACCTTCAAACGTTAAATTACCTTCGGCAAGCAGTATCTTCAACAGCACTTTAATGAAAAGTTTTTTCGTGTTTGATGTAATTTTGGCGCTATTTTTAACTGACAGTTACCTGCGTAGAAAAAAAGCTGCAAAAGAGGCATAAAGTGTTCACTTTTCTGTAATGCCAAATATCGCAAGAGTGTCTTTTTGACACTTAGTTATACACTTTTTGTAAAGTAAACTCTCCTTTAACCTATTGTTAATGTATCCTTGTTGATACATTAACAAAAATTTTAAAAAGTTTTTGGTTTTGGCACAGTGATTGTAATACAGACAACGAACTGGTAAACTTACCGGTTTAATTGTGATAAGGTTTAGGTTGAAAGTCTCCCGACGCAAGGTTGGGAGGCTTTTATTTTTTATACACCATTCTGTCATACTTACCTTATCCCCATCCTACTACTTGACACCCGGTTTGATTTTTGTAACTTTGTTTTTATGTCGAAAGCAGAAACACTTGAAGATTTTTATCAAAGAAAGGTAAACTGGTTACCCAATAACCTGCAACAAAGCATTGGTCACTTTAACGTGTTCAGGATTGAAGACTGCATTGGCCCCAATGCAAAGCAGGTAACTTACAGCCGCCGTACCTTTTATAAGATCAGCCTGATGCGTGGCGATAATATCATTCACTATGCCGATAAAAGCATTACGCTTTCAGGCTCTACGCTGATGTTCTTTAGTCCGATGGTGCCATATACCTTTGAGCACATGTCTGACGACCGCACCGGTTTCTTCTGTATTTTTACCGAAGAGTTTTTTCTGGAGAAATTCAGGACAGGCTTGAGCGAGTTCCCGATGTTTGGCATCAATGCTAAGCCCGTTTATGCTTTAAATGAAGAGCAGGATGCCTATGTGACAGGTCTTTTCCAAAAGATGCTTACCGAGATCAATACCGAATATGCTTTTAAATATGATCTGATCCGTAACTATGTTACCGAGCTGGCATACTACGCGTTAAAGACAGAACCTTCTGAAAACGTATATAAGCATGTTGATGCCAAATCACGCATCACGTCGGTATTTACCGAGCTGCTGGAGCGGCAATTCCCTATTGAAACTCCGTCTCAGCGGTTTGCGCTTCGTTCGGCCAATGACTTTGCGCAACGACTTTCGGTACACGTAAACCACCTGAACAGGGCCATCCGCGAAACTACAGGCAAAACCACTACCGATCACATTGCCGACAGGTTGCTTAGCGAAGCCAAATCATTATTAAGGCATACCGACTGGAACATTTCAGAAATTGGTTACTGCCTGGGCTTTGAAGAACCCACCCATTTCAATAACTTTTTCAAGAAACAAACCCAGCAAACGCCAAGCTCGTTCCGAAATGTTTGAATTTCGTAACCTTTGGTTTGATTAATGTAATGTCCTCCCTTTGTTGTCGCTGTAACTTTGTTCTATCTTAATAACAAAGCAAACAACTTTTATGGACAACAACAAAGTATGGTTTATTACCGGGGCTTCGAAAGGCTTTGGCCTGAGCCTGGTAAAACAACTACTGGAAGCAGGACAGCTTGTTGCCGCTACTTCCAGAAATTTACAGGAATTAACCACAGCGGTTAATACAACAAGCAATAATTTTTTACCCCTACAGGTTGATCTGGCAAATGAAAGCAGCGTGTCGCTGGCTTTACAACACACCAATGAAGCCTTTGGCTGTATCGATGTAGTGATCAACAATGCAGGTTATGGTATAGGCGGCGCAATTGAAGAGCTTAGCGATGCCGAAACCCGTATGGCATTTGACGTAAACGTATTTGGCACCCTGAACGTGATCCGCTCGGTAATGCCTTACCTGCGCAAACAACGCTCGGGCCATATCATCAACATTTCATCCATCGCGGGTATTACCGGCAACGCCGGCTGGGCAATTTATGCAGGATCGAAATATGCCGTAATCGGCATTTCGGAAGTACTTGCCGCCGATGTTAAAGAACTGGGCATTAAAGTTACCGTGGTGGCACCAGGCGCCTTCCGCACCAGCTTCCTTACTGCCGGTTCACTTTCAATCACCGATAATAAAATTGATGATTACAAAGAGGTTCGCGCTATTCATAACAAATACCTTAAAATGGATGGCAACCAGGCAGGCGATCCGGAAAAAGCGGCAACCGCTATTATCAATGTAGCTTACGAAGAAAACCCGCCATTATACCTTTTATTAGGTGGTGATGCATACAATCGCGCTTTAGCTAAGCTTGATACTTTACACAATGAAATCCGCCAGTGGCAGGATATAACCTGCTCAACCGATTTCTAAATTTTATTCCGTTACCCTATATCTACCTATATAAAAACAATAAAATGCAAAGTATTAAAGATAAAGTGATTGTGATAACCGGTGCCAGCAGTGGCATCGGTGCATCTGCCGCCCGTAAACTGACACAGCTCGGAGCAAAAGTGGTTCTGGCTGCCCGTCGCGAAGATCAGCTGAAAACCCTGGTTACTGAAATTGGCGAAAATGCCATGTATGTAGTTACGGATGTTGCCAAACGTACCGACCTCGACAATCTTATTCAACAAGCCATAGCCAAATTTGGCCATGTTGATGTGATGTGGAATAATGCCGGTATCATGCCCATTTCCTTTTTTGAAGAAGGCCATGTGGATGAGTGGGATAAAATGATAGACATCAACATTAAAGGTGTATTATATGGCATCAATGCCGTGCTACCACATATGCTTCAACGGGGCGAAGGGCACATCCTTTCTACGTCATCGGTAGGTGGCTTAAAAACTTCGCCAGGTATTGGTGTGTACAGCGGTACCAAATTCGCGGTTAAGGCCATTATGGAAACCCTGCGCGAGGAAGTTGCCCAAACTATTAAAGTAACTACCATATATCCGGGCGCTACTAAATCGGAGTTAGGTCATGACATTACCAGCCCGAAGATAAAAGGCCTCTATGGTAACCTGACCAATATGCCCAAGCTTGATGAAGAAGCTATTGCCAACGCGGTGATCTACGCGATAAGTCAGCCGGACAATATTACCGTTAACGAAGTTGTGGTACGCCCGCTCGGCCAAACCCGATAATGTTAATCCGGACCATCTTTTCCATCAAAATAAGCGAAAATCAAAAACAATCGCCAAAAGCGTAACAAATCAGTAAAAACAAAATCTATCAACATACAAAACTGTGGAAAACAACAAAGTATGGTTTGTCACCGGGGCCTCTAAGGGACTGGGACTTGCCTTAGTCAAACGACTATTAAATGAGGGCTATAAGGTAGCCGCCACATCACGCAATTTAAGCGATTTGAGTAAAGCAGTTGACGCAAACAGTGAGCAGTTTTTACCGCTTGCCGTTAATTTAACCAACGAAGACAGTGTACAGGAAGCCGTTGAGCTCGCGGTAAAAACCTTCGGAAAAATTGATGTAGTTGTCAACAATGCCGGATACGGCTTATTGGGCGGCATTGAGGAACTGACCGACCGCGAAGCCCGTGATAACTTTGAAATCAACGTATTTGGCTCATTAAATGTGATCCGCAAGGCGCTGCCTTATCTGCGTGCTCAAAAATCAGGTCATATTTTAAACGTTTCGTCAATAGGTGGCTTTACCGGTGCGTTTGCAGGCGGCGGTATTTATTGCGCCACCAAGTTTGCCGTTAATGGTTTCTCCGAAACATTATCGGCCGAAGTAGCGCCATTTGGCATAAAGGTCACCATTGTGCAGCCGGGTTATTTCAGGACAAACTTTCTGTCGGCAGGTTCATTGGCAGTACCTCAAAACCAGATAGCAGACTATCAGAATGTACGGGACACAGTAAATTTTCACCAAAACGATATGGACCAGCAACAGGCCGGCGACCCTGAAAAAGCAGCCGCGGCCATGATCAGCATAACTAACGAAGCTAACCCGCCCCTTAATTTATTTTTAGGCGAGGATGCTTACGGCTTGGTTGAGAAAAAGCTGGCATTCGTTCAAAACGAATTAGCAACATGGAAAGAACTAACGCTTTCAACAGCAATACAACAATAAATTCAAATCATTATATAGGTGTATGGGCTACCCGCGATGGGCTGATCCGTCACGAATTTTTGCCCAACGGCCGTTACACCGAAGCCCGCGGCGATAAACAAAATGCCTACTCAGGCTACTATAGTGTGTTAGGCAACCACGTTGAATACCTTGACGATACCGGCTTCACCGCCGAAGGCGATTTCAGGGATGGTGTATATTATTACGCCGGAATGGTTTTGGTTAAGCAAACGGCGTGATAAATCAATATAAAAACGGGGCCCGTGCGATTCCCCTCTTGAGAGGGGCGCAGGGGTGTGTTTCTGCTTTGATAAGCTAATCGTATAAACACACCCCTGCTCCCGCTCATTTTCACCGCGCCCCCTCTCAAGAGGGGAGTTTTGAAAATGCCCCCTTTGTGCTACAATAAAATCAGTAAACATTATTAGCACATAAAAGCTTGCTTGTTAAAGCAGGCTTTTTTTATCTTAGGGGAATCAAACCCTTGAAAAAATATGAGTTTTAAAACCCAGCTCAGTTCAATTTTTGTTGATGAAAATAATATTCCCCCCGAATTTCAGATTGAAGAAGTACACCAGCGCGAATACCTGAGCGGTGGCGAAATGAAACCATGGAGCGGCGAAGTAAGCGAAGTTTACTCGCCGGTTGGCTTTTGGGCCGAGGATGGCACTTTTAACCGCAAGCTGATTGGCACCTACCCCGTTTGCACCGAAAAAGAAGCATTTGAAGCTTTGGATGCAGCCCTTGAAGCCTATGACAATGGCCGCGGCGAATGGCCAACCATGAGCATTGCCGACCGTATTAAATGCATGGAACGCTTCATTTACAAAATGAGCGAACAGCGTACACTGGTAGTTAAACTCCTGATGTGGGAAATCGGTAAATCATATGCCGATTCGGCTAAAGAATTTGACCGTACCATCGAGTACATCAATGCCACTATCGATGCATTGAAGGATATCGACCGCCAGTCGTCTCGCTTTGAAATGGCCGAAGGGTTGGTAGCGCAGATCCGTCGCTCGCCTTTAGGTGTGGTACTTTGTATGGGCCCGTTCAACTACCCGCTGAACGAAACTTTCACTACCCTGATCCCCGCACTGATCATGGGCAATACCATTTTATTTAAACCACCTAAACATGGTACGCTGCTGCATTACCCATTATTAAAAGCATTCCAGGAATCGTTCCCTAAAGGTGTGGTGAATACCATTTATGGTCGCGGTGCTGTCGTAACCCCAGGCTTAATGGCATCGGGCAAGGTGAACGTGCTGGCTTTCATCGGTTCGAGCAAAGTGGCTAACGATCTGAAAAAACGTCACCCTAAAATTAACCGTTTAAGGGCCGTTTTAAGCCTGGATGCCAAAAACGCGGCCATTGTAACCAAACACGCCGACCTGCCGCAAGCGGTAAGCGAATGTATTTTAGGTTCGCTATCATTTAACGGCCAGCGTTGTACGGCCATTAAAGTAATATTTGTACATAAAGAAGTCGCCGACGAGTTTTTAAAACTGTTAAGCGAAGCTGTCGCCAAACTTAAGTTCGGTTTGCCATGGGAAAAAGACGTAAAACTTACGCCACTCCCTGAGCCGCATAAACCTGCCTATTTAACCGATATTGTAAACGATGCATTAGCCAACGGTGCAAAAGTGATTAACGAAAATGGCGGCGAAACATCCGCTTCGTTCTTTTTCCCGGCCATTGTATACCCGGTTAACGAAAACATGAAGCTGTACCGCGAAGAACAGTTTGGCCCGGTGATCCCGGTTATTCCGTTTGAGGATATCGAGGAACCTATCACGTACCAGATAGATTCGCCGCATGGCATGCAGGTGAGTATTTTCAGTAATGATGCTAAAGAAATTTCATCGCTGATAGATCCGTTTGTGAACCTGGTGAGCCGTGTAAACATCAACAGCCAATGCCAGCGTGGCCCGGACGTATTCCCATTCACCGGCCGTAAGGACAGTGCCGAGGGAACCCTTTCGGTGCATGATGCCTTAAGGTCGTTCTCTATCCGCTCGCTGGTTACCACCAAAATGACCGAAACCAATAAAAACATCATCAACGAAATTGTGAATGACAACGATTCCAATTTCCTGAGCACTAAGTTTATATTGTAGAGAGCGTTTAAAGCCCAACCGAGCGTCATTGCGAGGTACGAAGCAATCCCCGATTAGCAGGTCCACCCTGTACAGTTTGGGATTGCTTCGTACCTCGCAATGACGCTTTTTATTTATCCAAACACTCCTCAATCAAAAAATATTTGCATCTTTGTACCAATTCCTTAATTGTTAACCCTTTAATATTTTAAGGACTATGCTACAGAGTATCTCATACATATCCCATTAATGCATCACCTTTAACAGGTGGACAACAATCCTTGTGTCTTTATTTAAATGTTTTTGCCGGTGTGTTTAACCGGTGATTGGTTTTGTTTGTCTGCGGATTTACGCGTTAACGGCTTTAACTGCAATTTCAAAATGGGTATATCCCTAACCCGGGGATGATTTTTTAAAAATCACAACAGATTTTAAAGAATTAAACACGTAAAGTCCGATGGACATACATGATTTGCTGTCTACAAATATTGGAAGAGAATTTTTTCGAACAGCCCAAATACATTAACGAATTTAAAAACAAACCGAAGTACTCTTTAAAAGAGGCATACTCCGCCTATTAACAATACCCTCATGGGCAATTTAAAAACAAAAGAATTAACACAGATAGGCTACACTGACAACAAACAGCGTAGCCTCGCCGTGAATATGATAGCCAAACACTTTAAGCATTACAGCAAAGCAGAGGCAATTAATTTATTAACCAGTATCCCGCTGCAACCGGATTCTTTTCTGAACAATGAAATAACCGGAAAAATAGCCGAAACATTTATCAGCAATATACACGAAGCGATAAGCACATCTTACGAATTAAAAGATCAACACGCGCCGTTAAACATTTTCGGCGAAGCAGACATTGAACCATCCGCCATAAAACAGATGGAACTTGCACTTAAGCTACCGATTAGCTTACAGGGAGCATTGATGCCCGACGCACATAGCGGCTATGGCCTGCCCATCGGCGGTGTACTCGCCGCTAAAAACGCGGTGATCCCTTATGGTGTAGGCATGGATATCGGCTGTCGGATGGCCCTATCCATTATTGATGCCGATGAACGATTTTTAAACCGTTATGCCCATCAAATAAAACAAGCTATAAATGACCATACACATTTTGGTATTGATGGAGGTTTAACCACTTCTCAAGATCACGAAGTGCTTGACAGCCCCCAATTCCATCAAACACCTTTGCTAAAAAAGCTGCATGGCAAAGCAGTTAAACAATTAGGCTCATCTGGCAGTGGAAATCATTTTGTGGAGTTTGGGCTGATGGAGATTTACGAATGCAATGCCCTCGGGCTTCCACCCAAGCAATACCTGGCTTTGCTGTCACATTCGGGCAGTCGTGGCTTGGGGGCCAATATCGCCCGGCATTATACACAGATAGCTATGGAAACCTGCAAACTTCCGCGCGAAGCACAGCCGCTGGCCTGGCTTGATCTTGATACAGAAGCCGGTCAAGAATATTGGCTAAGCATGAACCTCGCAGGCGATTACGCAAAGGCATGTCATGACCGTATCCATGCTAATTTGCTAAAGGCACTGGGTTTAAAAGCTCTGGCCAAAGTTGAAAACCACCACAATTTTGCCTGGAAAGATATATTAGCAAACGGGACTGAGGCAATTATCCATCGTAAGGGAGCTACACCGGCCCATGTTGGTGAACTGGGTATTATTCCCGGCAGCATGGCTACTCCCGCTTATTTAGTAATGGGCAAAGGAAATGATAGTGCCTTATACTCTGCATCGCACGGCGCGGGCAGGGCCATGAGCCGTAAGGAGGCACGGGAAAGTACAACAGGCTCAGCAGTTAAAAAAATGTTGGCAGATGCAGGTGTAACACTGATAGGCGGCAGTCTGGAAGAAAATCCATTGGCCTATAAAAACATAGAAACGGTGATAGCTGCCCAACAACAATTAATTGAAGTACAGGGTAAGTTTTACCCGCGTATAGTAAGAATGGATAAAGAATAATGAAGAAGATCATACAAATAACCGCCGGCAAAGGTCCGGCGGAATGCTGCCTTGTCGTAGTGCAGGTTAGAGACCTGCTCATGAAACACGCAAAGGCACAAAACATAAGCATAGCTATAGCTGAAGATAAACCGGGACCGCAAAAAGGCACTCTTTTGTCGTCTACTTTAATAGCTGAAAGTAACCACCTGGAGAGCCTGATAAAAGAATGGCAAGGCACCATACAATGGACAGCGCAAAGCCCCTATCGACCCGCGCATAAACGTAAAAACTGGTTTGTAGGTGTTGAAGTATTCGATATTCCGGAACAAAGAGGTTTTGATCCTGCAGATGTGGTATTTGAAACCATCCGGTCATCGGGACCGGGCGGGCAAAATGTAAATAAGGTTGAAACAGCCGTACGCGGTATCCACAAACCTACCGGTATACAGGTGGTGGTTATGGATAGCCGTTCGCAATTACAAAACAAAAAATTGTGTTTGACAAGGCTTCAGGAAAGGATAACCGCGCTTCAAACCGGTAAACTTATGGGCCATCAGCAAAGCCAGTGGCAGGAGCATCACTCGCTTGAGCGGGGCAACCCGGTTAAGGTTATAAAGTTGCCCCTTATTTAAAGCCTGCTCTGATTCAGCCATACGGAGTTTTTAAAGCTCCGTATGGCTCTTTCTAATTTCATTTATAATTTAGATAAGCATCCAGAATATCTAAACGCATTTTATTCAGATCGGCCGTTTCTGTGTTGGATAGCAGGATAAGGGTTACGCCTTTGTTGATCAAATGCACCCAGTTTGATTCGTTACCGTATCCACCGCCCTGCCGCTCGGCAAAAATGGTATTTGTTTTTCCAATCTTTCGCGGATATACCCAAAAGCCAAAGGCCACATCGCCAAGCTTGGGATACGACGTCAGCATTAAATCAACAGTGGCTTTCTTTAACAAGGTGTGATTAAATATGGCCTGGTCAAAAATAAGCAGGTCGTGCGGCGTTGAATACATGGCCCCTGCCGAGAAATGATTATCGATATAGTGGTAAGTAGGCATAATTAAGGAATCCACACTGCCCGCTTTGTTGTAATAGCCTTCATCAAGATCAGCAACAATATCCTCATGGTGCAGGTAATTGGTATTATTCATTTTAAGGGGGATCAGGATCTTATCCCGTAAAACAACGTCAAACGGCTGATTGTAAATTTTCTCAATGATCCTGCCCAGCAAAATAAAATCGCCATTGCTGTAATTGAATTTCGTTCCCGGTGTATCAATCAGTTTTTCGGAGCAATACTTGTTAATGAAGGTATCTACAGGCCATAAATTCTGATCATAAGCTTCAGGAATAAATTTAGGATCCATTTCTTTTAAATACCTCCCGCTGCTATAAGTAAGCAAATTCCGGATGGTTACTTTATGTGAAGCTTCTCCTTTATATTCGGGATAGTAGGCCGATATAGTTGAGTCAAGGTTGATCTTACCCTGCTCATATAGCTGCATAATGAGCACGGCTGTAAACGTTTTGGTAACAGAAAAAATCTGGAACCTTGTTTTGGGAGAAAAGTTAATATTATAATGCCGGTTAGCTAAACCCGTATATTTTAAATAATCAGGCTTGCCATTTTTGGCTATTAAAATCGCCCCGTTAAAATTTCGTTTTTTGATACAGGAGTCAATCACCCTATCAACTGCCTTGTGCTGACTGTAAGCGGCGGTTATTATCAGGGAAAGGGTTAGGCTTAACAAATATCTTTTCATCAGCGATGTATAGATCAGAAAGTTAGGCATTAATATGCCAACTTACAATTACCACATTTTTCACGCTGTTCAAGTTATCCCGAAACCCTTTGCTAAAAACTATTTTCCGTTTGCCCGCTTCACCATAAAATCCAAAGCTGCCTTATCAGACAATGGCCCGGCCAGCGGTTTTTCGCCCAGGATCATAATTTTATTATCGCTTGTTGTATAGGCAGGCCATGTTGGTACACCTTTCCCATTAGGGTTACCGGTTTTAGCAAAATTTGCCCAATAGGTGCTCATGGTATTGGCCAATTGCTGATCAACAGGCTCCCATGGGCGGTTCAGGAATTTAAGGTTATCATAAGCATAAGCCACCTCGCTGGTATGGAAAGCGCCATATTTAACAAAATCTGCAGTGGCCGGCAAGCGGCGGGTAAAACGGTAAACATAAATTTTCGATTTCGCTTTTTCGCTTTGTACATTGGCCCAGGTATAATTCTGCATCCCGAAAATCTGATCGCGGTTGATCCGGGTTTGAGAAGTCGCTGCTTCCTGATCCGAACCTGCCGGGTACAATTTTAAAAGTTCATCGGCATCGGCACCGTATTGAGTGCTTATCATTTTCTTATAATCTTCGGCCGTTTTTGGCGGGCCAACAAAGGCATCATCTTCATTCCACCCGGTAAGTATAGGTACATCATTTTGCTTATGCTCATTAAAAATATCGGCAATACTTTCCGGTAAAACATAACCGTCAATAACCGGGCGGCTTTGGCCTTTGCCAACCAGTTCGGTAGCAGGTTTGTTTCTCAATTCCGCAAGAGAACTTGCACCTAATGTAGTTGCCGTTTTTATGCCGTTTTCTTCCGCTTCTTTCAAGCCGCCGTATCCACGCGGACTGATAAAGCTGGCCCCGCTTTCGGCTATAGCACCGTTAAACAGGCCTTTTCCTAATGGTGATGCCACCAAACAATTTACACTCATGGAACCTGCCGACTGGCCAGCGATAGTAACCTTATCCGGATCGCCGCCAAAGGCAGCTATGTTTTGCTTTACCCATTTAAGTGCGGCCAGCTGATCCATCAAACCATAATTTCCTGAGGCATGGTGCGGCGACTCCTTTGTTAATTCAGGATGGGCAAAGAAACCGAAGATCCCTACGCGGTAATTGATAACCACAAATATGATCCCTTTTTTTGCCATCGCTTCGCCATCATAAATAGGCACACCCGCGCCGCCGCTTACAAATCCTCCACCATAAATATATACCAATACAGGTCGTTTTTCTGCGGATGTTTTAGCGGCAGTCCATACGTTTAAATAAAGGCAATCTTCACTGATAGGTTCGTAAGGAATCAGGAACTCCCGTGTGTACACACCAAATGCATCAGGCTTACCCTGCATGGGGCTGGCAGCAAATTCGGTACATTTTTTTACGCCATCCCAAGCCTTTACCGGTTGAGGTGCTTTCCAGCGTAAATCGCCAACAGGTGGTGCTGCAAAGGGGATTCCTTTATAAATATGCACATCGCCAGCCTGATTGGCGAAACCAGATACTTTGCCTGCATCGATAGCCACAACATCAAGGTTTTTATTTTGAGCAAAAACAGAACTTACCAGCAGCAAAAGCGGAAGTAAAAGGATGCGTTTCATTTAAATAGGTTTAATGATTGGTTTGTTAAACTTACAAAGTTTTCCTTAAACCGTTTACGCTTTTAAAATGCCTTTGTAACAATCTGTATAATTAACAAAAACATCATATTGCATTTTAAATGCTTTGTTGATATTTGGCACAATCAAAAATCTTTTCCCGCGATGAAGTTTAAACATCTGCTGCTTATTTCCCTCTCTTTCGCTACCGTTTCGGTATCGGCACAAAAAAAGAAAACTCCAACAACGCCCGCTGCGTCTGCATCAATTCCCCGCCCAAAACTGGTTGTGGGTTTAGTGGTTGACCAAATGCGCTGGGATTACCTGTACCGCTATTATGACCGTTACCAAGCCGGTGGCTTTAAGCGCATGCTTAATGAAGGTTTTACATGCGAAAACACTAATATTGACTATATCCCCACTGTTACGGCCGCTGGTCATACCTGTATCTATACCGGTTCTATTCCTGCCCTGCACGGCATAGTTGGTAACGATTTTATTATTCAGGCTACCGGTAAATCTATGTATTGTACCGATGACAGCACTGTTGTTGCTGTTGGCAGCACTTCAAAGGCGGGCCAGATGTCGCCTCGCAACTTATTGGTTAGCACCGTTACCGACGAGTTAAGGCTGGCTACCAATTTCCGTTCAAAAGTTATCGGCATAGCATTGAAAGATCGCGGCGGTATCCTACCTGCAGGTCACTCGGCAAATGCGGCTTACTGGTTTGACGATGCCAGCGGCAACTGGATCACCAGTACTTATTATATGAATGACCTGCCTGCATGGGTTAAAACTTTTAACAATCAAAAAATTGCTGAAAAATACCTAAAACAGGATTGGAACCCATTATACCCTATTGATACTTACGTACAAAGCGCCCCTGATAATAGCGACCGTTATGAAGGCAAATTTCCAGGTGCTGCTACACCGACCCTACCGGTAAAAACTTCTGAGCTTTATAAAGGCCGCATCGGCATGATCCGCTCTACTCCTTTCGGTAATACCATGACCCTTGATCTGGCAAAAGCAGCCATCGAAGGTGAAAAGCTGGGTAAAAATACCGTAACCGACTTTTTAGCAGTGAGCCTTTCATCAACAGATTATGTTGGTCACCAGTTTGGCCCTAACTCAGTTGAGGTTGAGGATACATATTTAAGGCTCGACCAAGACCTGGCGGCTTTTTTCAATTATTTAGATGCCACTGTTGGCAAAGGCAATTACTCAGTTTTCCTGAGTGCCGACCATGGCGCTGCCCACAATCCTAACTTTTTGAAAGATCATAACATCCCCGCAGGTGTTTGGGACGATAGCAAAGCCGCCAAAGAAATGAACACCATGATCAGCGATAAATACAAGGTGAATAACCTGATCATCAGCATGGATAACTACCAGGTTAACTTCAACAACGCGGCCCTTGCAAAAGCAGGCGTTAGTGAAGATGCTATAAAACTGGATTGTATCGATTACCTGAAAAAGCAACAAGGTATTGCTTATGCAATCGACCTGCAAAAAATTCAGGAAGCTAACATTCCTGACGATTTGCGCAGCATGATCATTAACGGTTATAATGCCGAGCATAGCGGAGCTATCCAGATTATCCTGAAACCGGCATGGTATACAGGTCATGGCACTAATGACCGTGGCCCAACCGGTACCACACACGGTACCTGGAACCCGTATGATTCGCACATTCCGCTGGTATTTATGGGCTGGGGCATTAAACATGGCAACCTTACCCGCCAAACACATATGACTGATATTTCGGCTACTATAGCATCGTTACTACATATCCAGGCACCTAACGGCTGCGTAGGAAAAACTGTTAGCGAAGCGTTGAAGAACTAAGTTGTAAGTTTTTCGTACAAAGTCCTGAGTTAAAGCACAGCCAAACGGCCTTGTTTGGCTCGGGACTTTTTAATTTGGAAAAAAGCGATGAAAAAATATATCTCCAGATTTCATTACGTTACACAGGATATGCCGGGCCGGAGCCATGTGCAGCAGGTACAAATTGCTTGCGGGGCAGGCGCCAACTGGGTGCAATATCATTGCATGAGCAAACCCGAAGACGAACTGATTGATGAAATAAACGAGATAGCCGAAATTTGCGACGATTGGGGAGCAACCCTTATTATCGCCAACCATTATGATTTGATTGACCGGGTTGACGCACAAGGTGTACATATTGATGATATCGACGCTGATCTCCCGACTATACGAAAAATTATCGGCGCGGATAAAACCCTTGGCGCATCTGTTAATGACGCTGACGAGCTACTAAAATTACAAAGTACCGGCGTAGTTGATTATTACGCCTATGGCCCGTTTTCATCTACTTTAACCGATGACTCGAACGATAGTGTCCCTCTTGGCTTTAACGGGTATCGCAAACTGGAAAAGCTGGGCATAAGTATTCCTGTGATAGCGGCCGGCGGCATCCAATTGGATGATGTAGAGCCTTTGCTTCAAACGGGGATAGATGGCATCGCGGTATCATCAGCAATAAACCTTGTTGCTGATCCGGCAGAACAGGTAAAGGAGTTTTACAGAAAGATGTATTAAATTTCCTGATGTATATTTTATATAAAGAGGATACTGATTATCTCAATAAGTTGTTAAACCTGCCTGCAAGAGGTGATGAACAAGATTGGGATATTGAATTGGCCGATCCGGCAAGGTTAAGCGAATTTTTAGCGACATTTAGGGCGTATGATCTAACACTATCTCTTAAAAAAGCTTTTTTAGCTCTAATAATCGCATCCTATGACGATCTATTGCAATACGATTCTGACGATGATGATTTTTATTGGACATCTATAAAAAGAATAATCGAGCCAGAGAAACAAGAACATCTTGCATTATTACAATATTGGGCATTTGGCAATTTACCCCCCGAAGAAAACAATACTAAATTCCGGGTTACGAGCCGTGTAAGAAGCTATTTAAGTGAGGCTTGATTTGGAGTGTCATGGAATTAACAGTAGCCCCTATCTGTATTTGATCTGCCAATTGGTCTTCTTTAATTCATCAAGCGAATAATCCAGCCTTTTCAAATACTTTTTGTTCCCGATCAGATAGCTCATATCCGCTCCGCCTCTTTCATATTTGGTTAGGCTATCGAGATTAAAAAAATATACATATAACGCTTTAGCTTTCCCTTCATTAGTATACTCAAGCCAGGCATTTTTGCCCGCTTTTGTTATAAAAGCGGTGTCATTAGGCGCTATTGCATGTGATTGATAATATGCGATGTTATTTGCTGTGTATTTGGTTGTATCGTTGACGACCTCTACGGCGATGCTAACCGGAGATTGATTAATAACGCACAGCCGATTGTCGTAATAATCCATAATGCAGCCTGTAAAAAACAAAAGCGCAAACAATAAAAGCTTCCTTTTCATGATAGGTTTACCGTTAATACTCAATAAATAAAAAAGGTGACCGTTAATACTATTCTACGGTCATAAAATGTAGCCTCTACCTCATATCACAATAAAAACCTCATCTTTATATTTTCATTTAATATTCATCTGTTCCATCTACATTAGCAATGTCATCACATCATATAGTTCGCGAAAAACAGGAGCCTGCTTTACTGGTTTTAAGTATGGATACTTTTGACGAGGAAATGCTTGGTCAGCTGTTGGAGTGGAGCCCTACGGTGATCTGTACAACCGATACTGCCGAAAAGCTGAACGCCTCGGGCATCAAGGTTGACTGGATAATTAGCGACGGTGACGCAGGTGACTTGCAATCGGATGTAAAGCTGCTACCAACCGGCGATGATAACTCGGCCGGCGCTGCTTTAAAATACCTGGTAAGGCATAATTACCCGGCAGTTAATGTGATAACTGATGCGCCGGAACTGAAAGATTTTTTGTTTTATGCTGATAAAATAAACCTGGTAATTTTCAGGGAGCAAGAAAAGATCTACCCGGTTAATTCGGGTTTCAGTAAGTGGAAACCGGCAGGCGAGTTCATTGAATTGCTTTCACATCCTCCGGGCTTGCAATTAAGCGGGCTTGAAGCCGTTGGCGGCAACAGGTATAAAACCACACACGATGGCTTTTTTACCCTTCAGTTTGAGCAATCTTTTTTGTTCATTGCCGAGGATATAGCGTAGCGAAACCGGCGACCCGTACGTATAGATAGTATTGGTTCGCTTTTTGAGTAAAAAATAATTTAAAACGCGTTAAACCGTTTAAACATTTAATAGTCTATATATTTATATCAGCAAAAAATATTATGCTGATCAGTTAAAAATTCTTTCATCATGAAAAGGACATATAAAAATCTATTAACAATTGCTTTAGGAGGCTTGTTGAGCCTGTCTTTAGCATTCAATGCTGATGCACAACGTGGCGGCGGTGGTTCTCGTGGCGGCGGTGGCGGAGGAGGCGGTGGCTCAAGATCGTCAGGCGGCGGTGGTGGCGGAGGCGGTAGTTTTTCCCGTCCTTCAGGTGGCAGTTTTTCACGCCCTTCAACCTCGTTTAACGGTAGCACCCGTACCGCGATAGCGGCACCACAACGTAGCTATGGAACCGATTCACGCAGCAGCTATGGCACTCCGCAACAACGTAGCTATGGTGGTATCAGGCCAAACAGCTCATCAATAGCGCCACAACGTAGCTATGGCAACACTGCCCGTGTATACAATGGCACCCGTGGTGGTTATGCCACTGTAGACAGAAGAGTTTACAATGGCGGTCGTGGTACCTATTACAGAGGCGGTGGTTACGCCTATGGTGGTCGCAGGGTTTACCCTGGCACTTACCCTTATGGTGGCCGCGGCGGTTACTTTGGCAACCACTATTACTATCCGTACCGTAACTATTATAACTCGTTCTATTATCCACGTTTAGGTTTTAGCATAGGTTTCTTGCCTTACGGCTACTATCCTTTCTGGTGGGGCGATTACCAATACTACTACAGCGATGGTTTGTACTATCGTCAGTACAACGATCAATATACCGTTGTTGAGCCTCCAATTGGTGCCGAGATCAAAACCTTGCCATCAGGTGCGGAATCAATCATGATCAACGGCGAGCAGTATTATGAGCTGAATGGTGTTTACTATCAGCCATATACTAAAGACGATGGATCAACAGTTTACGTGATTGCCGGTAAAGACGGTCAGTTAAATACCGATCAGGGTAACGGCGATGGCAGCAGTGTTGATCAGGGCCCGCAAATTGGCGACATTGTAACCCAATTGCCTCCGGATTGCAGGAAGATCAAAATCAATGGCGAAAAGCTATTTGTATCTCCTGACGGTTATTACTACCAGGAAACTCAAAACGGCGACAACAAAGCTTACAAAATTGTAGGCACTCCGTCAGATGATCCTGAAGATAACAACAGCGATCAAAATCCTAACCAACAGTAATTAATAAAAATTCGAATATATATAGTAAAGGCTGCTTCCGTAATGAAGGCAGCCTTTTTTGTTGAGGCGTAATTCAATGCTTTCAGTAAGAAATCGCAAAATTGTCATTTCGAACGAGGAACGAGGAGAAATCTTATACACCCTGTAAAGCCGAAGTACAAGTCTTTTAAACAATGCGTATAAGATTTCTCTTTCGCCCGAGCGCTCTTATCCCGACGCCGCTCTATCGAAATGACATTTTTCTATTGTCTATTTTTCTAAAAGGGGGTAAATAGAATCTATTAATTACTAATTTTTTTAGGATTTAGCGTTTTCTTTTCTGAATTTTACTTTTATGAATAACCTCCCGCCATTAGCCGAACGTATGCGCCCCAAATCGCTTAATGATTATGTTGGGCAAAAGCACCTTGTTGGGCCGGGAGCTGTTCTGCGGAAAGCCATCGAATCGGGCTCGTTGCCATCAATGATATTCTGGGGGCCGCCAGGCGTTGGTAAAACAACGTTGGCTTATATCATTTCGCAATCCTTGTTCCGTCCGTTCTTTGCTTTGAGCGCTATCAATTCGGGGGTTAAAGATGTACGGGAGGTGATAGAAAAAGCTTCTCTGTTAAAAGAACAGGGTGCTGTACTGCCGATATTATTTATCGATGAGATTCACCGTTTTTCCAAGTCCCAGCAAGATTCCCTGCTGGGTGCAGTAGAACGGGGCATAGTTACCCTAATAGGCGCTACTACCGAAAATCCATCCTTCGAGGTTATCTCGGCTTTGCTATCGCGATGCCAGGTTTACATACTACAACCACTTTCCGAAACCGACCTGATCGATCTTTTGAACAAAGCCATGCAGGAAGACGTGGTTTTGAAGGAAAAAAACATCACCATAAAAGATTACGAAGCTTTACTGCGCCTTTCGGGAGGCGATGCACGCAAGCTGCTCAATATTTTTGAGCTGCTGATTAATGCTTTCGACAGCAAGGAAATAGTATTAACCGATGAAGTTGTACTGGAACATGTTCAGCAAAACATGGCCTTGTATGATAAAACCGGTGAGCAGCATTATGATATTATCTCGGCCTTTATCAAATCTATGCGGGGTTCTGATCCCAACGGCGCGGTTTACTGGCTGGCGAGGATGATAGTTGGCGGCGAAGATCCGCTGTTTATCGCCCGCCGTATGCTCATTCTCGCCTCCGAAGATATTGGCAACGCTAATCCAAACGCCTTGCTGCTTGCGCAAAGCTGCTTTGAAGCCGTTAACAAAATAGGCATGCCCGAATCGCAGCTTATTTTATCGCAAACGGCCATTTATCTGGCAACATCACCCAAAAGCAATTCGGCCACTACAGCCATAGGTGCAGCCATAGCCCTGGTGCGCCAAACCGGCGATTTACCTGTGCCGCTGCATTTGCGGAATGCGCCAACCAAGTTTATGAAAAATATAGGCTACGGTAAGGATTACAAATACGCCCACAGCTATGAAGGCAATTTTACCGATCTTGATTTCCTGCCCGACGCCCTTCGCGGAACAAAAATTTATGATCCCGGTAACAATGCGCGCGAAAATGAATCAAAAGAAAAGTTAAGAAAACTTTGGGGCGACAGGTATAAATACTAATTTAAGCCTTGCTTTCAAAAGGTATATCTTTAACTAAACCTATACCTTAACCCTTAACTGTCTATATCTATGATCACTACCTTCCTCGGGCACGAGCTCAAAGCTTTTTGGCGGTCAAAAAATACAGGTAAAAGTATTGCTATCCGCGTGGTAATGGCCTTACTTATCCTTTATCTTTTTGCCTGTATTTTGTTTGCAGGGTTATTTTTAAATAAAATTCTGGAAGAATCTTTTCCAAATGACGATGTAGTGATCTCCTTTTGCGGCATTATCCTGCTGTACTTTTTGTTTGACCTTATCATGCGTATGCAGTTACAGGAGTTGCCTACTTTAAGGGTGCAGCCCTATCTCCATTTACCTGTTAAACGCAATACCGTAGTATCATACCTTGCTTTTACGGCTATGCTCTCGGTTTTTAACCTGTGGCCCATCATACTTTTTATTCCCTTTGTTTTAAAGGTGATCCTGACCGATTCAGGCGCTTTACCGGCGCTTGCTTTTGTATTGGCAATTTTAGGTTTCATGCTCTTCAATAATTACCTGGCCTTATTTATTAAGCGCAAGGCCAATTTAAACGGATGGGTCTTTCTGATATTCATAGCAACACTGGGACTAATCATCACTGGCGATTTTAAATTCCACCTGTACTCAGTCCGTAATATTTCTTACCTGTATTTCGGGCATTTGCTCAGTAAACCGGTATTGGTACTACTTCCCATAATACTTGCTGTAGCTATGTACTACATCAATTTTGCCTACTTAAAACAAAACCTCTACCTCGAAGAATTGAGTTCACGCAAGGCATCAGCCTATAAAAGCAGTACAGAGTTTCCGCTGTTAAACCGGTTTGGAAAGGTTGGCGATCTGGTAGCTAATGAACTAAAACTGATCTTCCGCAACAAGCGCCCACGCTCGGCACTGGTTATGGGCTTATTCTTTATGTTTTATGGGCTCATATTTTATACCAACAGCCATTACGGACAAACCTGGTACATTTTTGTTGGCATGTTCATGACGGGTATTTTCATCATTAACTACGGTCAGTTCATGTACAGCTGGCAGGCCGCGCATTTTGATGGTTTGTTGGTGAGCAAGATCAACTTCCGCGATTTTTTGAAGGCTAAATACCTATTGTTTACTATGGTATCAACGGTAGCCTTTATCCTCACTACACCTTACGCCTATTTTGGCTGGCACATTGTGTTGGTGCATTTTGTAATGTACCTGTGGAACATCGGCGTTAATACAACCATTGTACTGTTTTTTGCTAATCGCAATGCAAAAAGCATCAACCTGTCAAAAGGCGCTTCATTTAACTGGGAAGGCGTGGGCGCTACGCAGATGCTCATCTCGTTCCCGCTTATGCTTACGCCATACATTATTTACCTCCCCTTCTCCCTGTTTAAGCATGCCGATATTGGCCTGGCCATGCTTGCCACCATAGGGGTCATCTTTGTTTTAACCCGCGACTTTTGGGTTAAAAAACTGGAAGAGGATTTTATACAAAAACGTTATACCATTGCCGAAGGCTTCAGAAATAAATAATCATGATTGAAGTAAGAAATTTAAAAAAGGTTTATAACGGCATTACCGTTGTAGATGTACCAGCACTGCAAATCAATAAAGGTGAAAGCGTTGGCCTTGTGGGCAATAACGGCGCAGGAAAAACCACCCTGTTTCGTATGGTGCTTGATTTGATCCGGGCCGAAAGCGGCGAGATCTTATCCAATGGCGAGGTTGTAGCCGGTCATGAAAAATGGAAAGATTACACCGCCGCTTATCTCGATGAAGGTTTTTTAATAGACTATCTCACCCCCGAAGAGTATTTTTATTTCATAGGTGGATTGCACAATCTCAACAAAGCGCACGTTGACGAAGTATTAACCAGCCTCACCGATTTTTTTAACGGCGAGATCCTGAAAAAAGGCAAATACATCCGAGACCTTTCAAAAGGTAATCAATGTAAGGTTGGTGTAGCAGCGTGCTTACTGCAGGAACCTGAATTGTTAATGCTCGACGAGCCTTTCGCCAACATCGACCCAAGTACCCAGTTCAGACTTAAAAACCTGCTGAAAGATCTCAATAAAAATAAAGGTGTAACCACCATAGTATCCAGCCATGACCTTAACCACATCACCGATGTTTGTGACAGGATTCTGCTGATGGAAAAGGGTGTGATCATTAAGGATATCGCTACCAGTTCATCAACGTTGAATGAGTTGGAGGCATATTTTGGGGTAATGTCCCCTTCCGAAGAGAAAGGCATTTAATAAAACTATGTCATTGCGAGGTACGAAGCAATCGCATGCTATACAGAGCAGTTTTGCTTCCGTGCGGTTGCCACGCTTCGCTCGCAATGACATAACTATTTTATTAAGGAGCAGGAACGGCGGCTAACAGGTCATCCGTCAGCTTTTCAAACTCACTGATAAACTCTGTGTAATGCTCACCGGTTCCCGGACCGCTAAAACCGGTATGGATCTTTTGTACATCGCCGCTTTTATCAATAATGATGGTAGTAGGGAAACCAACTACTTTTGATAGCATAGGCAAACTTTGAGCTGTTTGCTTTTTGTCGCTGGTGTAGCCTGTTATCAATAGCGGATAGGTTACCTTAAACCTGTCTTTTACCTGTTGCAACGCTTTCTTTGATTTCTCAAAATCGGTGCTGCGCTCGTAGGCCAGACCAATTACTTCAACGCCTTTATTGTGGTATTTTTTATAGTAGTTAACCATATAAGCGGTTTCGTCCATACAGTTGGGGCACCATGAGCCCAGGATCTGAACAATAACTACTTTATTTTTGAACCTGGAATCATCCAGTGAAACGGTTTTACCATCAAGATCTTTAAAGCTGAAAGCTAATTTTTTATAGCCCGGCTTTAATGACGTGAGAGAATATGCATCAGGCAATTTGGCGTTTTCATCTTTTACTGCTGTCCACGCCTGTACTGAAGAATACCCTGCGTAAAATTTACCGTCGGTTATCGTTTTATCGTCGCTGATAGTAGCGGTAAAGGTATAAGCATGACCGCCATCAAAAGTAGACAGGTAAAGTTTGTTACCACTTACCGAACCTTCAAGGTACCGGTAGTCGCCGGTGGTAGTTAGGAAGGTACCCGTAAGTTTATTGCCATTCTGTTTAAACTCGCCAACGGTTGTATCACGGCCCTGGCCTTCGCCAAACACTGCCGACCAGCGGCCACCAATATTAAATGCGGGCTTTTCGGGGCTTTTGAAAAAGCGCCATGAAGTATTAGGCACCGCGCTAAACGGAACCAGAAGATCATTATCGGCCAGGTGCCTCACCCAATTGCCAGTCAGACTATCGCCATTAAGTTTCAATTTAAAATCAGAATTGAACAAAGGCATGTGGATAAAAACAGAATCGCCTTTGGTGGTAACATCGGTCACCTTAAAGTGCTCGGCACCGTTAATAATAGCTAATTGTGGTTTGCCGCCGGTGTTATTAACCTCAAAGTTGAAAGGAATCTCGGTACCCGATTTGGTTTTAAGCGCGCCGCGCCATTCGCCGGTTTTTAGCTTAGTTTGAGCAAAGCCGGTTTGCAGAAATAGTAATCCGCAAACACCGGCCGCGATATTTTTGAAAGTCATACTTAAATATATAGTCTACTTAATCTATATACTTTCAAAGGTATAAAAACAGTACCGTTATTTCAACAATCCGCGCGAAATGACAATTCTTTGAATTTCAGATGTTCCCTCATAAATCTGGGTTATTTTAGCGTCGCGCATCAGACGTTCAACATGATATTCCTTCACATAACCGTAGCCGCCATGGATCTGAACCGCTTCGGTGGTGGTACGCATGGCCACTTCTGAGGCATATAATTTAGCCATTGACGAGGCCTGCACATAAGGTTTCCCGTGGTCTTTAAGCCAGGCAGCTTTAAGGCACATCAACCGGGCAGCTTCAATTTCGGTAGCCATATCGGCCAGTTTAAATTGGATAGCCTGATGATCGGCCAGTGTTTTGCCAAACGTTTTACGTTCCTTAGCATATTGCACCGCCAGCTCATAAGCACCCGAAGCCAGCCCCAAAGCCTGCGAGGCAATCCCGATCCGGCCACCCTCCAGCAATCCCATCGCAAACTTAAACCCAAAGCCGTCTTCACCAATACGGTTTTCCTTAGGCACTTTAACATCGGTAAACATCAGCGAATGGGTATCTGATCCCCTCACGCCCATTTTATTTTCTTTAGCACCAACAGTAAAACCGGGCATACCTTTTTCAACAATAAAGGCATTAATGCCATGGTGTTTCTTACTCGTGTCGGTCTGGGCAATGACAATATATGTAGAGGCCGTACTGCCACTGGTGATCCAGTTTTTGGTACCGTTGAGCAGGTAATGATCGCCCATGTCAATGGCGGTTGTTTTTTGCGACGTTGCATCTGATCCGGCTTCGGGTTCCGAAAGGCAAAACGCGCCAATACATTCGCCTTTGGCTAACGGTACCAGGTATTTCTGTTTCTGTTCTTCATTCCCGTACTTCTCAAGCCCATAACATACCAGCGAATTGTTTACGGATACAATTACCGAGGTGGAAGCATCAATTTTGGAAAGCTCTTCCATCACCAGTACGTACGATATGGCATCCAGGCCGGCCCCGCCATATTGCGGTGATACCATCATGCCCAGGAAACCAAGTTCACCAAGCTTCCTTACTTGTTCGGCGGGAAATTTTTGCAGTTCGTCGCGTTCTATAACACCAGGTTTTAATTCTGTTTGCGCAAAATCGCGCGCAGCCTGGCGAATCATTTTTTGTTCTTCGGTCAGTTCAAAATACATGGGTATAATTAAAGCCTAAATATATAAAATTTACTATGCATGCATAGTAAATTTTATAAACAAAAAAAGAGAGCTTTTTTGAAGCTCCCTTTCCCCTAATTAATTTAAACTATTGATTAAACCCAAAACAAAGAACAAAAAATCTCAACTTGGGCGTCTGAGAATTCAATTTTAATTTTTCACAGGTAGATGTTACTAAATCTCTTATTTTTTCACAGATGATACAGGGCGTGTAATTCTATACAAATCTTTTGCCATAATTATAAAATTGTGGCATTAATATTTCATGTTTAAACGTTAGTTGTTCATTTTTATAAAAGAATAATATCTGCATATAAAATGTATTGATGTTATTTTATTTTTAGCTTACAAAAAAAACATAAAATATTAAATAAGCCGATCCACCCATGCTTTTAACTGATTTTGAATACCTTAACGACACCGATAACGCGTTTAAACGAAAAGTAGCCTTACAGATTAAGGCTTTACGCAAGCAAAACCGGGTTACTCAAGAGAAGTTTTTTAAAGAAACACGCATAAATATTGCAAGGCTCGAATCAGGTATTATTGATATCAGATTAGAAACACTTCGTAAAATTTGTTATTATTTTAACGTTTCGTTAGCAGGTTTTTTCCAGGGGATATATTAAATTATCATATTTAGAAAAAAACGCTGTCCTAAATTCTATTATAACATACAGTCGTTGTATTTTAATTCATACACACACCTAAAAAATGAACAAACAAATCCGCTCCTTATCCATAATTGCCATTTCGTTCGGCACTTTACTCAGTGCCTGCAGCCATGAAGACAAGACAAAAGCGTACGAAGCCGGTGATCCCGTGATCCATAATATGGACACTACCGTAAAACCAGGCGACGACTTTTTTAAATACGCCAACGGCACCTGGCTGCGCAAAAATCCTATTCCGGCGGCATACGCCTCATGGGGCATAGGCAATGTTGTGCAGGATGAGCTGCGCGACAGGATGAAGAAAATCAACGAAGATGCCCTAAAGGCCAACGCACCCAAAGGCAGCAATACCCAAAAAATAGGCGATTTCTATTTCAGCGGGATGGATACCGTTAACATTGAAAAACAGGGCCTGTCTCCGTTAAAGGATGAGCTGGATAAAATAGACCGGATAACAGATATCAAAAGCCTGGTTGAGGAATTTGCCCATCTGCAAAGGATTGGCGTTACACAACCCATTGGTGCATACGTTGGCCAGGATGCTAAAAACAGTTCAAAAATGGCATTGGGCTTATACCAGTCGGGAATAGGCATGCCTAACCGTGATTATTATTTTAATAAGGACGAGCATAGCGTAGCCATCCGTACCGATTATCAAAATAAATACCTGCCTACCATGTTTAAACTGACAGGCTTAACTGCCGATAAAGCTGCCGCCGCCGCGAAAAAAACTTACTCGCTCGAAACTTTCCTGGCCGATAGCAGCCGTAAACTGGAAGACCTGCGCGACCCGTACCATAACTATAACAAAATGACGCTTGCTGCCCTGAGTAAGCTGGCCCCGGACATTGACTGGAAGCCCACATTTGAAAAAATGGACTACAAAAATGCCGACACGGTAATTGTAGGTCAGCCGGAATATTACAGGGCTTTAAATAAAGCTTTAAAAGTTTATACGATAGACGATTGGAAAAATTACCTGCGTAACAACCTCATCACAGCTTTTGGATCATACCTGAGCAAACCATTTGATGAAGAGGTGTTCCGCTTTTATGATAAGGTTATTGAAGGCAGTACCGCTCAGCTTCCGAGGTGGAAACGGGTTCTGGATACAGAGAATGGCCTAATGGGTGAAGTGTTAGGGCAGATCTTCGTGAAAGAGTACTTCCCCGAAAAAACAAAAGAGCGCTATGTGAAACTGGTTGAAGAAATGCGCGCCAGCTTCAAAGAGCACATAGAAAAGCTGGACTGGATGAGCCCCGCGACAAAGGAAAAAGCCTATTATAAGCTATCAAAGGTTAATCCCAAAGTGGGCTACCCGGATAAATGGAAAGATTTTTCGACTTTGGAGATCAACCGTGGCCCCTATGCTCTTAATGTATTGCGGGCAAATGAATGGTGGCACAACTTCAGCGCGGCCAAACTGGGCAAACCTGTCGACCGTACGGAATGGGATATTACCCCGCAAACCTATAATGCTTATTACAACCCATCAAACAATGAGATTGTATTGCCTGCCGGTATTTTTACCATCCCCGGCTACAAGGATGAGAATATTGACGACGCCATTATTTACGGCTACGCCGCGGCTTCAACTATCGGTCACGAAATGACACACGGCTTTGACGACCAGGGCCGCCAGTTTGATGCCGCCGGAAACCTGAAAGCCTGGTGGACACCACAGGATTCGGTAAAATTTAGCCAACGTGCCAAAATGCTTATCGACCAGTTTAACGGTTACAGCATTTATGGTTTGCACGTAAACGGTAAAGCCACCCAGGGCGAAAACATTGCCGACCTTGGTGGCATTGTAATTGGGCTTGATGCTTTCAAGAAAACCCAGCAATACAAAGAAGGCAAACTCATAAACGGCCTAACACCACTGCAACGCTACTTTTTAGGTTATTCGCTGGGCTGGCTTACACAGGACAGAAAAGAATCATTATCAAGCCAGATCCTGACCAACGAGCATGCACCGGCATTTATGCGTGTTAACGGCCCGTTTACAGATGTACCTGAATTTTACGAGGCATTTCATATTAAAAAGGGCGATAAAATGTGGATTGATCCGGATAAAAGGGTGAAAATTTGGTAGGCATTATTTTCAAAAAATGTCATTGCGAGGAGGAACGACGAAGCAATCTCGTAGCTATGTATGTCGAATTTGCATTGACTACGAGATTGCCACGCTTCGCTCGCAATGACATGGAGATGTTATTAATTCCCGGTGATTCCCGCATATTTTAACCCCAAACATATTCCATATTGTTACAAAGGCCTTATTTAAAGGCCTTTGTTTTTATTAAATTTGTTCAAAACGTGTTGACATGACCAAACTTTACAAAGCAACCCTCTTTGGCGGGGTCGCCCTGGCTCTATTTGCCCTCAGCGCCTACCAAACAAAAACTGCCGATAAACCCGCCGACCCTGTTTATGATAATCTTGATAAATCTGTAAAACCGGGTGACGACTTTTTTAGATACGCTAACGGCGGCTGGCTTAAACGCAACCCGATACCGGCTGCCTATTCAAGCTGGGGTATCGGCAATGTAGTTTCTGAAGAGCTGCGCGACAGGCTCAAAAAAATCAATGAAGATGCCTTGAAAGCCAATGCGCCTAAAGGTTCATCCACCCAAAAAATAGGCGATTTCTATTATACAGGGATGGATAGCGTTAACATCGAAAAGCAAGGTATTAACCCGATAAAAGCGCAACTGGATATTATTGACAAGGCAACCGATATAGCCGGGATTCTGAATGCTGCAGCTGTTTTAACTACTACCGGCACCCGTAACATCATAGGTAGCGGCGTACGGCAGGATGCTAAAAACAGCGTTAAAACCATTGTGCAACTAAGCCAGTCGGGACTGGGTTTACCTAACCGTGATTATTATTTTAAAACGGATGCCCGCACTACTAAAGTTCGTACCGATTATATGACCAACCACCTGCCCGCCATGTTAAAGCTTTCGGGCTGGGATGAGCAAAAGGCGACACAGGGAGCAGCAAGCGTATTTAAAATTGAGAAGTTTTTGGCCGATAGCAGCCGCAAGCTTGAAAACCTGCGCGATCCGTATCACAACTACAACAAAATGACCATTGCCCAGTTGGGCAAGCTTACGCCTAACATCAACTGGCCTGTCATATTCAGCAAGCTGGAATATAAACAGCCAATAGATACCGTAATTGTTGGTCAGCCGGAGTATTACAGGGCGGTTAATACCGCGCTTTCCACATTTTCGGTTGATGAATGGAAAGCTTATTTGCGCTGGAAACTGATCTCATCGTATGCCCCATATCTGAATTCGGCTGCAGATGCCGAAAGTTTCCGGTTCAGCGGAAAAGTAATATCCGGCCGTAAAGAACAATTGCCCCGCTGGAAACGGGTACTGGATACCGAAAATGGCTTAATGGGCGAACTGCTTGGGCAACTTTTTGTGAAAGAATATTTTCCTACCGAAGCCAAGCAACGTTACACCGATATGGTTGAGGCCATCCGTCAGGCTTATCGTGAGCATATTGCCAAACTGGATTGGATGAGTCCCGAAACCAAGCAAAAGGCATTGGCTAAACTGAATGCCATTCACCCCAAAGTTGGCTATCCCGACAAATGGAAAGATTTTTCGAGCATGGAGATCAGCCGTGACTCCTATGCCGGCAATGTAATGCAGGCCAGGCACTGGGCTTACCTGTTCAATATCAACAAACTCGGAAAACCGGTTGATCATACCGAATGGGGCATGACACCGCAAACCTACAATGCCAGCTACAGCCCTTCAAATAATGAAATCACTTTACCTGCGGCACAGTTCAGCATTCCGGGCGTAAAAGACAGCGAGGTTGATGATGCCGTTGCTTATGGATACGTAGCCGCATCAACCATAGGCCATGAAATTACCCACGGTTTTGATGATGAAGGCAGGCAGTTTGATGCCAAAGGCAATCTCAGGGCCTGGTGGACACCAACCGATTCGGCAAAATTCACCAAACGTGCTAATATGCTTGCCGATCAGTTTAGCAGCTATGTGGTACTGGATAGTCTGCATGTTAACGGCAAAGCATCCTTAGGCGAAAACATTGCCGATTTGGGTGGAATTGTATTAGGCATTGATGCCTTTAAAAAGACTCAACAGTACAAAGAAGGTAAACTCATTGACGGACTTACCCCAATGCAGCGCTTCTTTTTAGGCTACGCCCTCGGCTGGCTCGGTCAGCAGCGCGATGAATCATTAGCTAACCAGATCCTTACGGACGTACACGCCCCCGGTTTTTTAAGGGTAAACGGCCCGTTTAGTGATGTGCCTGAGTTTTACCAGGCTTTTCATATCAAAAAGGGAGATAAAATGTGGATTGATCCGGATAAAAGGGTGAAGATCTGGTAGATCGGGCTTTGCTCCTTTATTATATTACGATCCTCTAACAGTCTTTTTAAAGGCTGTTAGAGGATTTTTAGTGCATGGCCTGTGCGATTCCCTCCCCTGGGAGGGGTGTAGGGAGGGGTTTGTGCGACATGCTAAGTTGTCGCAAAGGCGTATAAACCCCTCCCTGCCAACACACGTTCCTAACGCACCCCTCCCAAGGGAGGGAATTGTCATCTCTTGCACTATTCCTTCCTGAAAGCGCACTACATCGCTCGGCCATGCTGAACTTGTTTCAGCACCCCCACGAAACAAGTGGGCGATTTGATTGGCAAGCGGCTTAGCAAATGAGGTGTTGAAACAAATTCAACATGACAGCTATCTTATTACATTATTTCACTTCAGAACCCAGACCTACGGAATTTTAAAAACTTCGTAAGTCTTTAACTCAGAAGAGGCATTCCCAACCGTCAAAAATGTGATCAATGTTATCAAAACCATGTCAATTTCAATACTTTAACAATTTTTTAATATAAAACTCTTTCAATTAAGGTAAATTCTATTTACGTTTGAATTTTTTCTTGATGTAGCTTCAAATAATTTTTTACCCTGAAGCACATGTTACGCGTCGACAGTTCCAAACCATGCCAAATTATATATGCCATTGCCCGGCATGATTACCTGTCGTATGTAATTGAACCACACATAGTTCAGCTTAACCCCAACGGTGAATTTTCCTTAACCCACCAGCGTTTGTTTTCCAATACAGCCAAAGAGTTTTGTGAATTTCTGGATGATACGGATATCAGGCTTATCAAACTGCTGGAGGAGATGGAACAGGGTAACGTGATCAAAAGGTATTACAAAAAGCCTATCCGCCCGTTCGAATTTTTCTCGAAAGTGTTCAACGAGCAGATGTTTGACATGATCCGCCCGAAACTGGAGAAACGCATAGCCGAAGCATTATCATTGCTTTGCAGCAAGCAGGTGTACCAGATGAGCAAAGAGGGCTACCCCGGCGAGCGCAAATTACAGCTTGCTACTGAAGCCGCATCAGTGTTATTTCACTTCAGGCGCAACGAGGAGGAGATCAGGTATTTCCCTACCATCAAGTACCAGGGCATGCGCATCGAGTTCATGTTTAAAAATGCCGAGATCATCTGTAACCACCCGGCCTGGATGCTGCTTGATGATACTTTGTATTACTTCGACAAAGAAATTGAGGGTAAAAAACTACAGCCATTCCTGAACAAGCGCTTCATCGCCATACCCAAATCGTCCGAGCAATCGTACTTTGAAAAGTTTGTTGCGCCGCTTATCGAAAAGCATAATGTTTATGCCGAAGGGTTCACCATTAATACCGAAAAGTATGATGCCCGCCCGGTGCTTAAACCAATTTACATTGAAGGCGGTACATCGCAGCTGCAACTTTCGTTTAAATATGCCGGTTATGTTTTCCCTTATGGCGATGGCAGGCATATATCGGTAAGGATGGAAAAAAACGGCGATGATTACCTATTTCATCGCATTAAACGCTCAACCACCTGGGAAAAAGGCAAAATGCATCAGCTGGAACAAATGGGCCTTAAAGTAGCTTCGTCGCTATTTCAAAATCTTGAAGTTGCCGGTCGCGATGATGATGCCGACCATTCATTCTCGGTTTTTGAATGGCTTAACCAGCACCATGACCAGCTCATTGAAGAAGGTTTTGAACTGGAACAACCTGAAGGACAAAAGCGCTACGTTTTTGGCAGCAGCAAAATTGAACTGGTTGTAACCGAAAATAACGACTGGTTTGATATCAACGCAATGGTAAGCTTCGGCCCGTACCGTATACCTTTTATCCAGTTAAAAAATCATATCCTCAACCACAAAAAGGAATTTATCCTGCCATCTGGCGAGATTGCAGTAATTCCCGAACAATGGTTTTCGCAATATGGCAACCTGCTGCATTTTACCGAAGGCAGCAATGAACTTAAACTTCGCCGTCATCATATTGGTTTGGTTACAGACCTTGCCGAGGGTGAAATGGCCAGCGTTACCATGACCCGCAAACTTCAAAAGCTCACCAATTTTGAGGAGCTTGAGGATGCACCAATGCCGGTTAATTTTGAAGGCCAATTGAGGCCATACCAAAAAGCGGGCTATAACTGGTTCCACTTTTTAAAGCAATATCATTTTGGTGGTTGCCTTGCCGATGATATGGGCTTGGGTAAAACCATTCAAACTTTATCATTGCTGCAAAAGCATAAAGAAGATGTTGAAAACGGGGGCGGCAAAGCTACATCGCTGGTGATTATGCCTACCTCACTCATCTATAACTGGCTTAATGAGGCCCGCAAGTTTGCGCCTCAATTAAGACTGATGGTACATACAGGTACTATGCGCTATCGCAGTGCCGATGTTTTTGCCAATTACGATGTGGTGATCACCACCTATGGCATCAGTCGTATCGATATTGAAATGTTTAAGGATTTCTTTTTCGATTACGTAATCCTTGACGAAAGTCAGAACATTAAAAACCCGTCGTCAAAATCGTACCAGGCGGTTAAACAGCTTAAATCGCGCTTTAAACTGATCTTGAGCGGTACCCCGGTTGAAAACTCGGTTAACGATCTGTGGACGCAGATGTCGTTCATTAATCCGGGCTTGCTGGGCGCGCAACAGTTTTTCCAAAACGAATTTGTAACCCCGATAGAAAAGAAAAAGGACGAAGACAAGGCCCGCAAGTTGCAGGCACTGATCAAACCTTTTGTTTTGCGCCGTACCAAGGAGCAGGTGGCCACCGAGCTTCCGCCAAAAACAGAAAACCTTTTCTATTCTCAGATGACCGAAGAGCAATCGTCTGTTTATGAAGAGATCAAATCCGAATACCGTAACGAGCTATTGAAAAGCCTGGAGGATGGCACATTTGCCAAAACGCAGATTCAGGTATTGCAGGGTTTGATCAAACTAAGGCAAATTGCCAATCACCCTATCATGATTGATAAAGATTATGAGGGCGATAGCGGCAAATTTGAGGACGTGGTTCACACCCTTAACAATGTTCTTGACGGCGGCCATAAAGTGCTGATATTTTCGCAGTTTGTAAAACAGCTCAGCATCTACCGGGATCATTTTGACCGCGTTGGCATTCCGTACGTATATCTCGATGGTAGTACCCAAAACCGTGGAGATGTGGTAAAACAGTTTCAGGAGGATGAGAAAACACGCGTATTCCTGATCTCGATAAAAGCAGGTGGTGTAGGCCTCAACCTCACCGAAGCTGATTATGTTTTCATCCTGGATCCATGGTGGAACCCGGCGGTTGAGCAACAGGCTATTGACCGTACCCACCGCATTGGCCAAACCAAAAACGTGTTCATCTATAAATTCATCACCAAAGATTCGGTTGAAGAAAAGATCCTGGCTTTGCAGCAACGCAAACTGAGCCTGTCAAGGGCACTTATTACCACTGAAGAAAGTTTTATTAAGTCGCTTACAGCAGAGGATATTAAGGAGATATTGGGGTAAGTTGATTTGAGCGATGACAAAACAACAATCTTGCGCTCGTTTGTAACGAGCGAGAGTTGATCGCAATGACATAGCTTTTTATTTGCACACCCTTGCGTTCGTTTGCATCATTCAATAAAATGCCTTTTACCACGTTATATTGTACAAAAACCGCTAAATAGTGTATATTGGAGATTTACGAGCACCGGATTTAACAATTATCATCGAACATTTTGAGTGTTAAACAGATATATCAACCGCGATATCTTACGATTTAACACTTTTTAACATTTATGCAAGGATTTTAGTTGGCGAAAAATTGGCCGGGTGTTTAAGTTTGCCTACCGAAACGAAAAAATTTAATGGAAGAACAAAATAGCTATACAGGAAATGTCACTTCGGCCGCTCCAACATCGTACTCAACCGATATCAGGGCGCTGAATGAAATGATACAAAGGGAAAGCGCGTTTATCGATCTGCTGATCCTGGAGATGGATAAAGTGATCGTGGGTCAGCGTTACATGGTTGAACGTTTGCTGATTGGTTTATTAGCCAACGGCCACATTTTATTGGAAGGTGTACCGGGATTGGCAAAAACATTGGCCATCAACACACTTTCAAGAGCAATCCAGGCAGATTTTAGCAGGATCCAGTTTACACCGGACCTACTCCCCGCCGACGTGCTTGGTACCATGATCTATAACCAAAAGAAAGAAGAGTTCATTGTGCGTAAAGGCCCTATCTTCTCTAACTTTGTTTTGGCCGATGAGATTAACCGTGCGCCTGCTAAAGTGCAAAGTGCATTGCTTGAAGCCATGCAGGAGCGCCAGGTAACCATTGGCGATACTACCTATAAACTGCCCGATCCGTTCCTGGTACTGGCAACCCAAAACCCTATTGAGCAGGAAGGTACTTATCCCCTGCCCGAAGCACAGGTTGACCGTTTTATGCTGAAAGTGGTGATCAAATATCCTAACAAAGAGGATGAGAAAAAGATCATGCGCGCCAATATTTCGCCTTCGGGCATGAATAAACCAAACGCCATTATCAAGCCCGAGGAAATCATCAAGGCCCGTAAAATAGTGCGCGAGGTTTATATGGACGAAAAAATTGAGCAATACATTATCGATATTGTTTTCGCTACCCGTTTCCCTGATCAGTTTAAGCTTGCCAAGTACAAAACCCTGATCACCTTTGGTGCTTCGCCAAGGGCAAGTATCAGTTTGGCGCTGGCTGCAAAAGCTTATGCGTTTATCAAACGCCGTGGCTACGTGATCCCTGAGGATGTGCGCGCTGTTTGCCATGATGTATTAAGGCACCGCGTTGGCTTAAGCTACGAGGCCGAAGCTGAGAACATCACCAGCGAGGATATCATTACAGCGATATTAAACGCGGTTGAGGTACCGTAAACCTCACCCTGGCCCTCTCCAAAGGAGAGGGAGTTAAATAAAAAGTTTAATTATTCAACTAAAATTCTTTTAAAGTCCTCCCCCCTGGGGAGGATTTAGGAGGGGTACATGGCTAAAGACACCAAGGATCTGCTAAAAAAGGTTAGGAAGATAGAGATCAAAACCCGTGGCTTAAGTAACCACTTATTTTCGGGCGAGTATCATTCTGCTTTCAAGGGGCGTGGTATGGCCTTCAGCGAGGTGCGCGAATACCAGATTGGCGATGAGATCCGTACTATCGACTGGAACGTAACGGCCCGTTTTAACGCGCCTTACGTAAAGGTATTTGAAGAGGAACGCGAACTTACCGTTATGATACTGATGGATGTGAGTGGTTCTGAAAACTTCGGCACACAAAACCAACAAAAGCAGGATCTGGCTACCGAGCTTTGCGCTGTGCTGGCATTTTCGGCCATACAGAACAATGATAAGGTAGGTATCCTATTTTTCAGCGATAAGATCGAGAAATTTATTCCGCCTAAAAAAGGCCGCAGCCATATCCTGATGATCATCCGCGAATTGATCGCGTTTCAGCCCGAAAACAAGGGCACCAACGTGGCCGAAGCTTTAAAATACTTCACCAGTGTTATCAAAAAGAAGTGCACAGCCTTTGTGATCTCGGATTTCATCACCTCTGATTTTGAAAATGAAATTAAGATCGCCAATAAAAAGCACGATATCATTGCTTTAAAACTTTACGATAAGCACGAAGAAGAATTCCCAAACCTTGGGCTTATTCCCGTTAAAGACGAAGAAAGCGGGCAAATCATGTGGGTAAACACCGGTGATAAAGCCGTACGCGACGCCTTTAAATGGGATGCCGTGAAACGCAATGCCGCGCTTCAGGATACTTTTCGCCGTTCGGGGGTTGATTATACTACTATCGGCACACACGAATCATACGTTAAACCATTAATGACATTATTTAAAAAGCGGGAAGGCCGGCGGTAAAATATATGAACAGGTACATCAAATACACCCTGGCTATGTTGGTAACGCTTGCAGGCTTTTACCAAACAGGCAGGGCTCAAAACTTTGGGGCAAAAGCTACGCTGAATAAAAACACTATCCTTATAGGCGAACAAACACAGCTTAACTTAAGCGTCCGTTTTCATACCCAGGATAATGTCACTTTTCCAAAGGTGCCCGATAGCATAGGTAAAATTCAGGTAGTGAAAGTTAAAGCGGATACGGTTTCCGATAAAAGCGACCTATCCATCAAAACTATCACCAGGCATTATACTATCACTGCTTTTGATAGCGGCCGGTACGCTATTCCATCTTATGTTTTCAAATCGGCAGTAGGCGATTTGCCTACCGAAACGTTGACCCTTGATGTAAAAACAGTTGCCGTTGACACCACCAAGGGCTTTTATGATATTAAACAGCCATTGGCTGTTCATTATACTTTTTGGGACTGGCTGCATGATAACTGGAAATTGGTTATAGGCATCTGGCTTGGCTTAATGGCGATAGCCGGCGCAATTTACTACCTGCTTAAACGACCTAAAAAAGAGGTGGTTGTTGAAGAAGTTAAACCGGATGTGCCACTGCATATCCAGGCGCTTCAAAAGCTTGAAGAGATCAAGAGCAAACAGCTTTGGCAACACGACCAGGTTAAGCAATATTATATTGAACTGAGCGATGTGGTACGTGAGTACCTTGAAAAACGGTATACTATTCAAGCGCTGGAGCAAACAACCGAAGAGATTTTTGCGAGCTTAAGAAACATGGATATAGCCAGCGAAGACAGGAACCTCTTAAGACAGCTATTGGTACTTTCGGATATGGTGAAGTTTGCCAAAGAGAAGCCCGCGGCTCATGAAAATGAAAAGAGCATGGATAACGCTGTTACTTTCATTAAAGATACACAACCCCACTATGTTAAGCCTGCAGATGTAAACGCGAAGGGAGATGAGGCAAAATGATTTGGTTTAAAGGAATAGAATTTGCACATCCGGGCTTTTTCTGGCTGTTTATCAGCATTCCGCTTATGGTGGGCTGGTACATCTGGAAACAAAAGCAACTACAGGGCAATCTGGCTATGCCTACCATCAGAGGCTTTGCCATGATCACCAAAAGCAAGCTGCCGCATTTCAGGCATTTGGGTATCGTTTTGCGCTCATTAGCCATGGCCGCACTTATAGTGGCGCTGGCAAGGCCGCAATCGTCATTAAGCTGGCAGGATACTACTACTGAAGGTATCGATATCGTTATCGCGTCGGATATCTCGGGCAGTATGCTTGCCGAGGATTTTAAACCGAACAGGCTTGAGGCCGGCAAAAACATCGCCATTGATTTTATCCAAAACCGCCCTAATGACAGGATTGGTCTGGTAGTTTTCAGCGGTGAAAGCTTTACGCAATGCCCGCTCACTATTGATCATTCGGTACTGGTAAACCTTTATGCCGATATCAAAAACGGGATGATTGAGGATGGTACCGCCATTGGTATGGGTTTGGCTACGGCCGTAAACCGTTTAAAAGATAGCGAAGCCAAAAGTAAAGTAGTGATCCTGCTTACCGACGGATCCAATAACTCGGGCTCTATCCCACCGGTTACCGCTGCCGAAATTGCCAAACAGTTTGGTGTAAGGGTTTATACAGTAGGCATTGGTACCAACGGCTATGCGCCCTACCCTGTTCAAACGCCAATGGGCGTACAATACCAGCGCATGAAAGTTGATATTGACGAAGGTACACTGGGCAAAATCGCTTCCATTACCGGTGGTAAATACTTCAGGGCAACCAATAACAGCGCCCTGAAAGATATTTACGAACAGATTGACAAACTGGAAAAAGCCAAGATAGATGTTACCCAGTACCGCAAAAAAACCGAACGCTTTTTGCCGTTCGCCATTATTGCGCTGGCACTTTTATCGTTAGAATTTTTAACAAGAAACACCCTGCTTAAGGGAGCTTTAACATAACAGCATGCTACGTTTTGCAAATACAGAATATTTATGGGGATTGCTTGCTATTCCGCTGCTGCTCTTTATTTTTTTAAGGGTTAACTGGTGGAAACGCAAAGCCATAGCCTCATTGGGCAATAAAGAGATAGTGCTGCAGATGATGCCGCAGGTTTCCTTTTCGCGCCCCTGGATTAAGTTTATCTTTTTCATTTTGGCCTACGCTCTGGTTGTGATAGGTATAGCAGATCCGCAGTTGGGTTCAAAAACCGAAGAGGTAAAGCGCAAAGGAGCCGACCTGATGATCCTGCTCGACGTATCAAACAGTATGCTGGCGCAGGACCTTGCCCCTAACCGTTTGGAAAACGCCAAACGCGCGTTAGCCCAGTTGATAGATAAGCTGCATGACGATCGTATTGGTATCGTAGTATTCGCTGGTCAGGCTTATGTCCAGCTTCCGGTAACTACCGATTATTCGGCGGCCAAGCTATTTCTCAATACCATTAACACCGATATGGTGCCAACACAAGGTACAGCTATTGGCGCGGCAATTAACCTGGGCATGCAGTCGTTTGATTTTAAAAACGGTACCGGCAAATCCATGATTATTATTACCGATGGTGAAAACCATGAGGATGATGCCGTTGCCGCCGCCAAATCTGCTTTATCAAGAAACGTAACTGTTAATGTTGTGGGTGTGGGCTCGGAAGAAGGTGCTCCGGTACCTATTTACCAGGATGGCAAGCAAACTGGCTTTCATAACGATAGCACCGGCCATCCTGTAGTAAGTAAGCTGGACGAGCAAATGGGCAAAGAAATAGCAGCGGCCGGAAACGGCGTTTACGTGCGTGCTAATAATGCCAACAGCGGCCTTAATATCGTTATGGATCAGATAGCCAAAGTGCAGCGCAAAATGACCGATACTAAACAGTTTAAAGATTTTGAAGACCGGTTCCAGTTTTTCCTGGCCATTGCCTTTGTACTGTTACTGGCCGAGTTCTTTATCTCTATCCGTAAAAACATGCGCCTGAGCAAGATCAAATTATTTGAAGTAAAAAACACATGAAGCAATATATCATAGTCATTATTTTAATGCTGCAGGCTTCATTTCTTTTTGCCCAGCAGGAAAAAAGACTTATCAATAAAGGTAACGAGCTTTACCAGCAAAAGAAATACAAAGAGGCCGAAGCAAGCTATCGCCAGGCCATGGGGCAAAAGAACAAAACTGTTGAGAGTAATTTCAACCTCGGTGATGCCATGTTCAAACAGCAAAAGTTTGATCAGGCGTCCGAACAGTTTAATAAACTGGCGGCTTCATCAACAGATAAAAATGTAAAATCCGGGGCTTATCATAACGTAGGCAACTCGTTCCTGACCCAAAAAAAATACCAGGAAAGTATCGACGCCTATAAAAAAGCGCTTGTTAATAATCCGGCGGATAATGAAACCCGCTATAACCTTGCTTATGCCCAAAAAATGCTGAAAAACCAACAGGACAAGAATAAAGGCGGCGGGGGCAATAATAATAAAGACAAGAACAAGGATAAAAACAAGAACGATAAGAATAAAGACAACAAGGACAAGGATAAAGACAAAAAAGATCAGGATAAAAACAAGCAGGATCAGGACAAGAAAGACCAGGACAAACAAAATCAGGATCAGAAAGATCAGCAGGGACAGCAGCCTAACCAGCTTTCAAAAGATGATGCCCAGCGTATGCTTGACGCCTTGAACAATGATGAAAAACAAACCCAGGATAAGCTGAAGAATAAAAAATTAAAAGGTGCTAAAGTGCCTATTTCAAAAGATTGGTAAATCTTGTTGTTTTGTAGATACTAATGAAAATTAAACTTTCCATATTAACGCTGCTGTTGTGTTGCTCAAGCCTTGTGTTCGCGCAGGTAAAGTTCACGGCATCGGTAAATAAAAATACCATAGGCACAGGTGAGGTACTTGAGGTTACCTTTTCCATCAACGCCAATGCCGATCGTTTTGCACCTCCTGCTTTTGCCGGTTTCCAGGTAGTTGGCGGGCCTAATGTATCCAACAGTATCTCCATGGTTAACGGGGTTACCTCCGCAAGCATAGCTTATGGATATGATCTTGTACCAACCCGGGAGGGTGAAATAACCATTGGTCCGGCTACTATTATGTCGGGCGGCAGACCTTACAGCACCACTCCTATAAAAATTAAAGTAGTTAAAGGCCAGGGTGGGCAGTCCAATCAACAGGCTCAGCAACAAAGCAGCAATGGTCCGGATAGCCGCAATATTCAAAAAGGGCGTGTAACAGATATTTCCAAATCATTGTTTTTACGCACCGAGGTTGATAAAACAACTGCCTACATGGGTCAGCAGATCATGATGAACCTACGCCTTTATACCCGGGTTAACATTGCCAATGGCGAGCCTGAAAAAATTCCTGATCTTAATGGATTTTACAGCCGCGACATTAAAAGCAATAACCCTAATACCCAATGGCGTACCGAGATTATTAACGGCGTAAGGTATAATGTTACCGATGTTAAGCAAACTATCCTGTTCCCCGAGCACGAAGGCAATATAACCATCGAGCCATCTATCATGAACTTTATAGTGAGGCAACAGGCTGCTTCATCATCCGGCGATCCCTTCGACGCTTTTTTTGGCGGCTATGAAGATGTAAAGTATAAAGTTAAAAGTACGCCGATTGTTATCCACGTAAAACCATTGCCACAGGCAGGGAAACCTGTTGAATATACCGGTGCCGTAGGTAAGTTTAACATTGAAGCCTCTCTTGATAAAAATGACGTTAAAGCTAACGATGCTATCAACTACACTATAAAGATAAGCGGTACGGGCAACCTGAAATTGCTTAAACCGATAAGCCCGAATTTCCCGGCTGATTTTGAGAAGTACGAACCCAAAATCACCGATACCATTACTGAAAATGCCAGCGGTTCATCAGGTAACAGGAAATACACTTACCTGCTTATCCCAAGGCACCAGGGCGATTTCACTATCGACCCTATTAAGTTTGCTTATTTTAACCCGGCCACCGGCAGGTATGTTAGTTTAACTACCCAGGCATTCCATATCAAGGTAGCCAAAGGCACGGGCGATGGCAGCAATGTTACCGCCTTTTCAAACGCGGGTAAGCAGGATGTTAAAGTACTGAGTAATGATATCCGCTACATTAAAACCGGCACCGAATTAAACGACGTAGGCAGCGACTTTTACGGATCTGGTCTGTATTATTTCCTGTTGATATTAGGTCCGGCAGGTTTCCTGGGGGCTTTGGTTTATGGCAAATGGCGCGATAAAAACAATGCCGATGTGGTAGGTTTGAAAAGCCGCAAGGCGGGAAAAGTGGCAGCCAAACACCTGGCCAGTGCCAAACAACAACTAAACGATAAAAAAGCGTTTTACGAAAACCTGTTCCGTGGTCTGTACGGCTATCTGAGCGATAAGCTTAATATCCCTTACTCCGACCTTAACCGCGAAAAAATAGCCGAGGAACTAAAAGCCCGTTCGCTTGACGAAAGCCTGATTAACGAGATGCTTGACACGCTTGACCTTTGCGAAATGGCACGTTATGCGCCGGTATCGGGCATTACCGAGCAACAGGTGTTTGATAAGGCACAAAACATGATCAATAACATTGAAAATAAAATATAACATGATGAAGCGCATTATATACTTACTGCTCATCATCGTTATGCCTATATGTGCATTAGCTAACGATGAAGCTAACGTCCTGTTAAAAAAAGGAAATGACCAATACGCCAAAGGCCAGTACAAGGAAGCCATCACCACCTACCAAAAAATTGTGGATGACGGGCACCAATCGGCGTTGGTTTATTATAACCTGGGCAATGCCTATTTTAAGAATGAAGATGTGCCCTCGGCACTGCTTTACTATGAAAAGGCGCATAAACTTTCGCCCGGCGATGAGGATATCAATTTCAATATCCAGTTTGCCAATCAAAAAACAACCGATAAGATAGAAGCCGGTACCGAGTTTTTCATCACTAAATGGTGGCACTCGTTTATCCTCCGCTTTTCGTTAACAACTTTATCTGTACTAACCATTTTGCTGATTATTGCCGGCTCTGCTTTGCTAATAGTTTACAGGTTCACCAATTCGGTAAGCATTAAAAAATGGTCGTTTTATTCGGCTTTAGTGGTGCTGCTTTTAGGCTTTGCGAGCATGTTTGTGGCAAGCCGCCAGGATCAATATTTTGACGCGCACCATGGCGCTATCATTTTCAGCACATCGGTAAATGTAAAAAGCGCTCCAACGCTTAACGCCAAAAATCTGTTCCTGATCCACGACGGAACAAAAGTTGAAATTCTGGAAGATAACAACGGCTGGATGAAGATCAGGCTGGCCAGCGGCAACGAAGGCTGGATCAATGCTTCGGATGCTAAGGAAATATAGTTTTTGGAGGAGGTGAAAGGATTGGAAGAGGCGAAAGGATAAAGGTAAAAGGCGAAAGGTTTTCCTTACCTCAATCAATCTAACACCATGTAATTGCTGTCCGTAGACTCTGTCTACGGATTCAATATGCCTGTAGTTTGCAACTATAGGCTGCCACTGGTCGAAGTTTAGCGATAGCGTAACTTCGTCCTAAAATCGTGGAAGCATCCTGCTTCCGTGGATTATCAATTATATTATAGCTATTGGAATTAAGCTGAAAGCTTAACCTATTTTAGGTCCAAGTTACGCTGTCGCTAAACTTGAACCAGATTTGCTTTTTATTTTAAGCCTTCGGCTTTCAGCTTCTTAAACCCTATTTTTTTCCAGCAACTCCAATACATCATCTTCAGTACCTGTAAAAGGACCTGATGATTCAATTTTAAAACTGGCCATAGCCGCTGCAAACTCGCCGGCCTCCTGGAAGCCTTTACCTTTAGCGCGCTGATAAAGATAACCGGCCATATAAGTATCTCCACAGCCGGTAGCGTCAACTACTTCTGATGGTTTATATGCCGGGATCTGGTAATAAACACCATCGGTATAAATAACCGACCCCATGCTGCCCAGTGTAACCACAACCTCATTAACCCCCCATTCGTTCAAAACTTTGGCACCTTCGTGGATATCAGTGATCCCCGTAAGTACTTCCATTTCGTGTTCGTTCACTTTCAGGATGTGGATGTGTTGCAGGGCCTCACGCTTTTCGGGCCAGTCGATAGGCACCACGTTCTTATCTTCTACTTTGCGCAGGTAGCCCTGGGCATCAAGCGAAAGCTTGCCTCGTTGCGCAAGCCCTTTTATAAAATCTACAGAGATATCATCGGCCAGCAAAGGACCTAAATGATAAACGTCAGCCTTAATTTCGTCAAGTTGCTCAATAGTGAAAGGGTCGGCTTTTTGCAACACGCGCTGAGTGCGGTGATCCTGATTAGCAGAGTAAATATTTTCAAAGTAAACCGTCTCGCCGCCTGTTGTTGCATGTACCTCGATACCTTTGCCGCGCAGTTTTTCAACCACTGGCATCTCGCTTAAAGCAAGCGAAGTAACCAGCGTGTAACTCACATCCATATTACGAATGGCGTTTGAAAAATAAAAAGAAGTACCGCCAGCCATGTGTTTTACCGCTTGCGGTGTCACCACTTTATCTAACGTAATATGCCCTACACAACAAATATCGTACATGAAAATTCCCCTATTATGATTTGATACTCAGCCTTTATTATTAAAACAAACGGCAAATGTAAGAAATAGGATTTTGTGTACAAGAAGTTATCTGTTTTGTGACAGGGAAATCACTTTAAGAATTTTATCAATTTATACCGTGCTCAACACATCTGCACCCGCCATTTCAGCCAGATCATCAAAATATACGGATGCCAGGTGCTCCCAGCTTAAGCGACTGCTGTATTGCAGGCCTTCTTCAATAAATTGTTCCCTCAGGCTATTGCTCTTAAGCAGTAGTTCTATTTTCTCCAAGTAACAGGCGGCGTCATAAGGCTCACATTTAAAACCATTAATACCCTGCTCTATAAAATCTTTTGACCCGCCACCATCGGCAATAACACACGGTAATCCCGATGCCATGGCCTCAAGCACTACGTTGCCATAAGCTTCAGATACGGAAGGAAACAGGAACAAAGTTGACGATGCGTATAAAACCGAAAGCCTTTTATGATCTACCTTGCCGGTAAATACCGCGTTCGGCATCCTGGTCTCGCAGGCTTTGCGGGCAACGCCATCGCCGGCAATTATGAAGTTAACCTCAGGGTGGCGGTCTTGCATCTGCGTATAGATCTCAAACAGCGTTTCAAGATTCTTTTCCCAAACCAGGCGGCTTGCAAATAAAATGGTGGGATTATCATTTCCTGTTATCGAACGCAGAGTTTTTTTTTGCAGGGGCGAAAACAGGCGGGTATCTATCCCTCTTTGCCAAAGTTTCATGCGATAGGTATCAACCCCCATATCAATCAGCTCATCCTTCATAGTAACCGAAGGCACATATACCTGGTCGCACTGGTTATAAAAAGCCTTATGGCTGTCGGTCATCATCTGCTTAACCTTATTGATCAGGAACGGGGTATGTTTCAGATAATAATCGATATAGGAAATAAAATGAGTGTGATAAATGCTGATAACCGGCAAACCATGCTGGGTAGCATATCTTAGCGCGAAATTGCCCAACAGCGATGGTGTGGCAATATGCACTATATCGGGTGAGAAATTATTTACGTCTTCGGTTAATTCGCTCATTACCAAGGCTGGTATGGCCATGGTATACCCGGTATTAATAGGCAATGTTAAAGCCGGGACTTTTAAGGATTCAAAACCAGCTATGCTGTCGGGACCGGCACCATACACGAACAGGAATTCAAAAATATTACGATCTATACGTTTTATGAGCTGATACATGGTGCGCACGGCACCGTCAAAATCTTCAATAAGTATCTCGGCAAAAAAGGCTATTCTGATCTTTTTCATCTTATTGACTGATTAGAGGTTATTATTACCTGGTATTCACTTTTGCGTATCCCGGCTCCGGCCCTGTCATCAAAAACTCCCTTAACTCAGCTAACTTATCGGTATTGATCAGGTCTACCTCGCATTCAAGCAGGGCGCGCCATACTTCTTTATTTTCAGGAGAAGCCCAGAGGCGGACCCGTTTTTTATGGTGATGCGCCGCTGTTACGTAATCACGGAGCAGTTGTTTCTGGTCTTCAGGCATAGGGCCTTTGCCTGTCCAGCTGATGAGGCGTGAATATTTGCAGCTGGCAGTTTTGTAAATGGTATTTGAAAGCGTATCGGTATGTACCTGCATCAGGTCTTCATCAATAAAAGCGTAGCGTTGCTTTTGCGCCTGAAGCATTTTATAAGGCTTGTTGCCTGTAATGACGATAGTTACGCTCCCTTCGGTTATCTCGCCATTATTATAGCTCGACAGCATCGGCGCGTAACGCTTTAACACCTCAGATAGCTTTGCGTAGGTTTTTTCGGCATCGGATTTAATATCGATCATCAGCGTAACTGGCGAAAGCGGGTATACCACCTCCCTGTTTTTACCCTCGTAACAGTTAAACAATGGCATTAAGTACAACTGCTCCAGGGTACGCTTTTTTTGAAAGGCGGGCAGCATATGTGCAACAAGCAATTCGTCGTCGCGCAGGTAAATATCAGCCTCAACGTTTTGGAAACCGTTATCCAGGGCATCATACAGAGGCCGGTTGTGCCAGTAATCATTATGGGCGAAACCTTTGGAGAGGGGACTATTTTGAGCCTGGCAAGTAATGGCTCTGAAGGCAAGGATAACAAAAAACAGAAATTTCAGGTGCTTGTGGCAAAATGCTGCTTGCATCGTAATTTGTATTTGTTGATGCAAATTTAACCCTCCGATATGTACAGGCAGTTATGTCATGGTAAAGTAAAACCACTTCATGTTTTAATTTTTTGTAAATGAGTTAACATTTTCATCACATTAAAATATACAAATCGACACTTTTCGATTAAGGCTGATTCACATTAAATCTGCATTTTATAAACAGGTGTTAATAAGCTATAAAGATTAGCTAAGAATGAACCCGGCAAGCTGTTGCCAGTTATTGGCTTTTTCAGGAAGCATCAACAGCGCTGAAATAAGCCCGAATACATCGGCCACGCTCCTGCCCTCCTGCCTTAAATACCTAACCGATGTTGAGCCCGCCGACTTGGATAGTTTTTTTCCATCCCCTTCAAGCAACAAAGGGTGATGATAAAATACGGTATTACTAAAAGTCGCTTTACCCATCATAGCAGCCAACTGAATCTGAGCCAATGTTGAAGCCCACAGGTCTTCGCCCCTTACGATCAGATCGATCCCATAAAACAAATCATCAATGATCGAAGTGAGCTGATAGGCCGGAAAGCCGTCTTTCTTTCGCACAACAAAACTTTCCATTTCGGCAGGTAGTGGTGCTTGAATTATGGCGCCGTCGTAATTCTTCACCCGCAATGTTGCTGCTTGATCGGTACGTAAACGCCAGCTTGCTTCGGGAGTGTTTAACGGGATCTGTTTATTTAAACAGACGCAGTTTCCGGCTTCGATGAGTTGCTTCCGCGAGCAGGTACAGGCAAAAACAAAACCGCTGGCGGCTAATTGCTCAAGAGCATCGTTGTACAGTTGCATCCGGTGCATTTGTGAAAAACGAGCTTCAAAATCATCCGCATTCCGTGACCCCTCATCCCAGGGAATCCCTAAAAACCGAAGTGTGTCAAAAATATCGGTCAAATATTCTTGGTTAACCCTTGCACGGTCAAGGTCATCAATCCTCAATAAAATTTTAGCGCCATGTTTGCGGGCCAGCGCCGCGGTAATGGAAAAGGACAGGATATTGCCGACATGCAAAAACCCGCTTGGCGTTGGCGCAATGCGGGTTTTATTAAAATGTATCGGGGCGCTTGTCAATTTTGTTAATGATTGATGAATGGCCCAAGATACAAAAGATGGGGAGTGCAGCAAATAGTCAGTCCCCTGAAACGAAATGTAAAATGTGCGGTTCCCCTCTTGAGAGGGGGCGCAATGGAAAGTGCGGCTGCAGGGGTGTGCTCGTCGACGCGCATTCTCTTGGCCAACACACCCCTCCACCCTTCTCAAGAGGGGAATCGCACTTCCTCCACTCGCAATCCTTTTTAATACCTCCTATAAACCATTAGGCCAGCAAAGTACCACCGTCAACCACTAAATTGAGGCCGGTGCCAAAGCTCTGTTTCATAAGATACAAAAAAGCAAAGGCAACATCATCCGCGTGGCCAACCCGACCGAGCAGTAGTGTATCTTTTGCCCAATTGTAAAGACCTTCTTTATCTTCAGCTGGCATGCTGTCCCACAGGTTGGTATCAATTACACCCGGGATCACGGCGTTTACGCGTAAAGGCGCCAATTCAACAGCAAGGGCCCTTACCAAACCTTCCATAGCGCCACAAATGCTACTTGCTATTGACCAGCCCGCGGCAGGCCTTGTTCCCGCCGTACCGCCAGTTAAGTTTACCGAACCTCCTTCGTTGATAAAAGGTGTGCCGTACTTAACGGCAGCGTACGCTCCCCAGTAACGGAGATTAAAAAATTTACGGGCAGCTTCAATATCGGTTTGATCGATATTATTCAGGTTAAGATTTTCAGCAGCGGTATAAATCAGGTGATCGAACTTACCGGCCTGCTCAAAAAATACTTTTATATTTTCTTCGTGCGATAGATCTACAGCGTAACCTTCAGCATCCTGAGGTAATTGACTTAATGCGTTATTGATCTTACTTTGATTACCCGAAACTATGACAACTTTGGCACCCTCGGCGGCGGCGGCCTTTGCTGTAGCGAAGCCGATACCAGTACTGCCGCCCAATATAATTACCCGTTTGCCATTTAATGACGATCTGTTTTCAATTTGATTGCTCATGATGTTTATTCTTTTTTTAGACACCACAAATTTCCCCCGTAAAAAACCGGTTCCACTTACCATTTGGTAAAAAGCGACCGGCTAATATGATTATCTTCAAAATTTATAAAAATGCTAAATTTGAGTTATGACACTCGCAGACCGGATCATCCAATTCAATGAACAGCTAACCTATACCGGCGAACCTTTACCTGAAGGCATCCGCATCATGAACCCGTTTAAGGAGCATCCGCAAACCATGCGCATTGTTGATGAGTTTTATCATAAATATTACAACGATAACCAGCAACGGCATATCATTTTGGGGATTAATCCGGGCAGGTTTGGCGGGGGCTTAACCGGCATCCCATTTACCGATCCTAAACGGCTAATCTCAGAATGCCACATCAATTATGAGGGTAAAATGTCGCACGAGCCATCATCGGTATTTGTTTACGAGGTGATCAACGCCTTTGGCGGCCCGGAAGCTTTTTATAAACAGATCTACATTAACTCGCCCTGCCCGCTGGGTTTTACCAGTATTGATGCCAAGGGCAAGGAAAAGAATTACAATTACTACGATAGCAAGGAACTAACCAAAGCTGTTTATCAGTTTATGATCGAAAACATCCGCAAGCAGATCGCACTGGGAGTTAATACGGATAAATGCTTTTGCTTTGGTACCGGTAAGAATGAAACATTCCTGCGCAAGCTGAATGATGAGTATCATTTCTTCGGCGAGATCATAGCACTGGAACATCCCCGTTTTATTATGCAATATAAAACGGCAAGCAAGCAGTTTTATATTGATAAATATCTCGCTGCTTTTGAGAGTATTTCGGGTTAAATTCCTTAGCTATTAAACTACAGATCCTCAATCCTCTCTTGAAAGTAATAGCCCATGAGCAGACGGTCAGGAGGTTTTAAAAGTATGGGCTGTGCGATTCCCTCCCCTGGGAGGGTGTAGGGAGGGGTTCCTTCGAGATGTCCGATAGGAGTAAGACGTATAAACCCCTCCCTGCCAACACTCAATTCTAACACACCCCTCCCCGGGGAGGAAACCACCTGTTTAATCCGCAATTCAACTATACTATTTGATGGCAAAACACTTATATTGTGTGCTGTAACCAATTGACCTTTAAGCTATGACCCAAAGCAAGTTTTTATCATTACTGCTCCTGCTTTTTGTTTTCTCCTTTGTTTCAAAAGGACAATCAGCCCCAACCAATAAACTCGTTTCGCCGCGCATCAGGGTGATTATGGATAATGATTTCAGTGGCGACCCGGATGGCTTGTTTGCACTTACACATTTGGTACTGTCTCCATCTGTCGAAGTTAGAGGCATCATCGGCTCACACCTGAATGCTGCCGATGGATTCGACAGGTCAAAAACCCAGGCCGATAATGCTGCAAAAAAAGCAGCCGAGCTATTGGCTGTTTTAAAGATCAAAGACCAATTCCCCGTTATAGCCGGTTCTAACACGGCAATGCTAAACGATAGTACCCCGGTTAAAAGTAAAGCAGTCGACCTGATCATTAAAGAAGCATCACGCACAGATACCTCATTACCGCTATATATCCTTTGCGGCGCCGGACTCACCGAAATTGCTTCGGCAATATTAACCGAACCTAAAATTGCCGATAAACTTACACTCGTATGGATTGGCGGCCCCGAATACAGCGATCTTGCCCTGCCTCCACCAAACTATAGCAGCCCCGAGTACAATCTTAATATCGATATCAACGCCGCAAGGGCGGTGTTCAACCACTCGCAATTAAAGCTTTGGCAAATCCCAAGAGATGGGTATCGCCAAGCCATATTGCCATACTCCGAATTACAGCTCAAAATAAAACCTCAGGGCGAAGCGGGCAAATACCTGGCCGGCGTACTCGAAACGTTGATGGGCCGCCTGCAGCAATATCATTTTAACCTCGGTGAAACTTATATCTTAGGCGATAGTCCGCTGGTTTTGCTTACCGCCTTGCAATCATCCTTTGAGGCCGATCCTTCATCGAGCGAGTATATATTAAAACCTTGTCCGCTCATTAATGCGCAGGGCGGGTACGATTATAATGCACATGGCCGCAACATCCGCGTTTATCGCAGGCTGGATATTAACCTGATGTTTAATGATTTTTTTGCCAAGCTGGAACTCAATAAGTAAAGGCGATAGCTGGTATATTTTCAACCATAATCGGTTTATTTAGTATTACCTTAAGCGCTGTTTTGTAATTATTTTGGCCTGATCATAACCCTTTGATATCATGCTTAAAATAATTAGCAAAACAGCGCAGAACATTTTCCTGCTTGCTTTAATATTGATTGCAGGTGATAAAGCCCTTGCCCAAACCAATAATCCATCGTCACCCAAGCTTATCGAAAAAAATGGAAGGCACGCGTTTTTAGTTGATGGCAAACCGTTTTTGATGCTTGGCGGCCAGGCGCATAACTCAAGCGCATGGCCGACATTGATGCCAGGGGTATGGAAATCGGCAGAGGCGATGCACCTCAACACACTTGAAGTGCCCATTTACTGGGAACAGATAGAACCTCAGCCCGGAAAGTTTGATTTTTCGCTGGTAGATACGCTGCTCACCCAGGCCCGGCAGCACAACGTTCATTTGGTGTTGCTATGGTTTGGTACCTGGAAAAACGGCAGCAACCATTACATCCCCGAATGGATGAAGCGTGATGCCGGGAAATACCCAAACATTACGGGTAAAACAGGCAAAGCAATTGATTCGCCGTCCCCGCATTCAAAGGCTACATTGGAGGCTGATGTTAAAGCGTTTTCGGCAGTGATGCGATATCTGAAACAGGCCGACGCGCAGCATACCGTTATTATGGTTCAGGTTGAAAATGAGCCCGGCTCATGGGACACTGTTCGTGATTACTCGGCTGTGGCGCAAAAATTATTCGAAGCAGATGTCCCCGCGGGACTGTTAAAACCAGCTATACTAAAAGCGTTAAATGTACCCGAAAACTCAAAAGGTACATGGGCCAAGGTTTTTGGCGACAGGGCCGATGAGTATTTCCAGGCCTGGTCTATTGCCCGTTTCATTGAACGAGTTGCGGCTGCCGGTAAAGCTGAATATCCGTTACCGTTGTATGTGAATGTGGCACTTCGCGATCCGCTCACCAATCCACCTGCAACCCATTATGAAAGCGGCGGCGCTACAGATAACGTGATCCCGATCTGGAAAGCGGCGGCACCGTCTATCGATTTGCTTGCTCCTGATATTTACCTCTCCGGCAGCGAAAGGGTACTAAAAGTGATCGACCTGTATACCCGTGCAGATAACACCCTGTTTGTACCCGAAGCCGGTTTAATTGCAGATAACGCCAAATACTTTTATGATGTTTTAGCCCATGGCGGCATAGGTTTCTCTCCTTTCGGGATAGATGATAATGGCGATGCTTCAAACGATGAACATTTGGCCGAACGCCTTGCTCCTTTTGCACAGGAATATGCTGTAGCAAGGCCAATGATGCGGGAACTGGCTCAATGGGCCTTTGAAGGTAAGATCAAAGCCGTTGTTGAACATGAAGACGGCGCGGAGCAAACCATTAAACTTGGCGAATGGGATGCGATTATAAAATTCGGCAATGGCCGCGGCGGTGAACTTAAGCCGAATAGGGACCATAACGGCAAAGCTATGATAGTTACCCTTGACGAAAACAAATTCATCATGACCGGGACAAACTGTAGGATTACCTTCCATCCCGCAGGCGGCAATACCGGCAGGGCATGGCAATACCTTAAAGTTGAAGAAGGCAGGTATAGCGATGGTATTTTTAAATCGCTTCGCATCCTTAATGGCGATGAAACTGATTGGGGTGGCCCCGCAATTGGAGATCAACCGAGGGTGCTGCGGATTTCGTTGGTGGTGAGGTAAGATTAATATTTCAAAAATCCACTCCATAAACGTCATTGCGAGGCACGAAGCAATCCCAAACTATACAGGGCGGATTTGCTTAACGACTCTGTTAATCGGGGATTGCTTCGTGCCTCGCAATGACGGCTTTTTATTATCCTCCTATTTCACCTCATAAACCACAGCTTCATACGGCAGTAACGTACCGTTTTTTGATGGTTTTTGATAATTCCCTATTAAAACGTTCGCGTTGTTCAGATCGATGCCCGTTTGTGTTGAGGCCGCCTTATTGGTGAAGTTAAGCAATACCAACAACTTCCTTCCGTTCAACTCTCGGGTGTAGGCATAAGTATCGGGGTTTTGCGCGTCGAGCAGGGTGTACTTTCCGTATACCAGCACCAGGTTATCTTTCCGGAGTTTTACTACCCGTCTAAAGTAATTTAAAATGCTGTTGGCATCTTTTTCCTGTGCTGCAGCGTTAATGTTTTTGTAATTGGGATTTACCTTTATCCAGGGAGTTCCTGTAGTAAATCCGGCATTTGCGGTATTGTTCCATTGAAATGGCGTACGACCATTATCCCGGCTTTCAAAAGCTATCCGTTTTAAATATGCAGGTAAATCGGCACCGATATTTTTCTGACGTTGGTACTCGTTCAACGTTTGCACATCGCGGTAATCCTCAATTGTGGTAAAACCGGCATTGGTCATGCCCAGCTCGTCGCCATTGTAGTAGTAAGGCGTGCCACGCATGGTCATTAAAAAGGTAGTCAGCATTTTTGATGATAGCGCCCTAAACTCGGGGCTGTCATTCCCGAAGCGGCTTACCAACCGCGCCTGGTCATGGTTAGCGAGAAATATCGAAAGCCAGCCCTTTGCCGCAAAAGCACTATCCCATTTGGTAAATACCTGTTTTAAATGCGTTATGCTGTAACCTTCGGGCTTGGCAATATCTACCCCTTCAAAGGCATAAGCCATGTTCAATTCATTCCTGTCGGCGTCAACTAAATTATGCCCGTCTTCAAATGTATTGCCTGCACCTTCGGCCACGCTCATTACATTGTATTTGCTGAGCACTTCCCGGTTCATTTCCTGCAAGTAACCATGCAAATTGCCCTGTACCCCGTAATATTGGGTAAAGTTTTTTTCATACCCTTTTGGAAAAGCCGGGAAAGTGGTATCCTTTGCGGCAAACTGGAAAGCATCCAGCCGGAAACCGTCAATCCCTTTATCGGCCCAAAACTTCATAATGCCATATACTTCGTTCCTGAGCTTAGGATTCTCCCAATTAAGATCGGGTTGCTTACGCGAAAAATAATGCAGGTAATAGGCGTTGGTGAGCGAATCGTACCGCCAGGCATCATGGTTCACATCAAACAAACTATAACGGTATGCCGGCTTACCTTTCTCCGCATTCCACCAGTGATAATATTCGCGGTATGGACTGGTTCGTGAGCTCCTGCTTTGTTTAAACCATTCGTGTTCATCGCTGCTATGGTTTACCACCAGGTCCATAACCAGTTTTATACCACGGCTGTGCATGCCTTTAAGCAAAGCATCAAAATCGTCCATGGTACCAAAATCTTTCATGATGTTGCGGTAATCGCTTACATCATACCCGTTATCATCATTGGGCGAGCTATAAATGGGATTAAGCCAAACCACATCAACCCCGAGGCTTTTGATATAATCCAGCTTGGAGATGATACCTTTCAGGTCGCCGATGCCATCCCCGTTATTGTCTTTAAAGCTGCGCGGATAAACCTGGTAAACTACTGCTTCTTTCCACCATTTGCGGTCGATAGTATCTGTTGCCCCCGGCTTATTCTGGGCATATCCTGAAAAGGCGCCAAGCATAAAAATAGCAAGCGCCATAAAACGGATGTAAAGTACGTTCATGATCATAATCGGTTTAAGAATTTAGCGGGACAGAACTGATTTTCTGCGGTTTATAACAAGAGCATATTAAGGTAGTAATATTTAACCGAAACATCAAATAACGCAGCTAAAGCCATCGGCTTAACGCGCCCGGAAATTTAAGTTTCAAACATTATGACTGTTTGAGGGTTTAAATTGAGCTAACACCCATCACAATTAACAGTTAATAAATTGAACTTTAAATATTTATACAAGTTAGCGTGCATCACAAACCACTACATAAAATTTCTATCCTGCTTTTAAAGACAGCTTTATTGATACTATTTACAGGTATGGCGGCACATGGTATTGCCCAGGTACAGGTACCTGCCGATTCGGTTAAGGCCGATTCTCTCCGCATTAAAGAAAAGGAGGTACAGCCGGCAAAACCTACCGATACCTTATACAAACAATATGACTTTGGCGACCTTGTGCGCAACATACTGCATCCCGGCCGACCGGCAGACGCGCCAAATAAAAAATCATCGGGCATTACTATTATTCCCAATGTAGCATCTAACCCTACTATCGGGTCGCAAATTGGCATTAAAGCTGTGGCCGGTAAAAAATTAGGGACCGATCCCAATACCTTGCTATCAGTAGCGGCTACTTCAGCCTCTATTACCACCAAAGGGATCATTTACTTTTATATCAATCACAACATATATACACCGGGTAATAAATGGAATTTTCAGGGCAATTTGGTTGCAGCCAAAACGGTATCGCCCGATTATGGTTTGGGAATTGGCCAGGCATCAAGCGGCAGCGAAGCCGATCAGGTGCTGGCCAATCCCGAGCGTAAAGGCCGGGCCCTGCATTCGCAATACTACAATATCAGGGAAAAGGTATATAAAGAAATTGACAAGGGGCTGTTCCTGGGTGCAGGCGCGTCTTTTGATATCAGGCGAAAAATTGAGGATACCAAATCAACCACCGATTTTACACCCTACAACATTTACAGCGACCGGCATGGCTTTGCCCGCGATCACTACGCTGCAAACGGCCTGCTTTTTAACCTGCAATACACCACCCGTGATAATCAAAACCGGGCATATCGTGGCATTTATGTAGATGCGGGCTTCCGCGTTAACCAAAGCTGGATGGGTAGCTCAAAAAACGCGGTACAATTTACTACCGATTTCAGGAAGTATTTCAGCCTGTCAGAAACAAACCCTGAGCATGTTGTAGCTTTCTGGAACTGGGGCTCATACCTCATTAGTGGCAATATCCCTTATCTGGAGTTGCCTGGTACAGGTAAAGATCCAAGTTTCAGGAGTGGCCGGGGCTATGTTGTACAATACTTTAAAGGCACGCAATACAACTACTCAGAAGTGGAATACCGTTTCCCGATACTGCGGAACAAGTTTATAAGCGGCGTGGCATTTGCCAACCTGCAAACCACCAATGATGAGTCGGGCACTAAAATATTTCAGGTGTGGCAGCCGGGCTATGGCGGCGGTTTGCGGGTATTATTTAACAAAGCTACCCGTACTAACCTTTGCCTTGATTATGCCTTTGGCAGGTATGGTTCAAAAGGGTTCTTTTTGGGCTTGAATGAGGCATTTTAAAACAAAACAGCCTTCGGTTAATGACCGGAGGCTGTTTTGTTAAATGTCCTGATACAACCTACTTAGTATAAATAGCAAACTTTGTATTTTTAAGATTAAGCGGCGTCATCGACTTAATGTCTTTCCTTTTGATGGCGCTGTTTAGTTGATCAGCTATTACCAACTGTTTATTGTTGATCAATATCGAATCCTTAGCCGATGAAATTGCTATCCATCCCGTTTTATCAACAATATAAAGCTTATCATCAATCCTGATCAATACATCCTGGTTACCTGATTTTGCTTCAGTTAGTTTATCGGCAAACGTTTTTCCCGCTTTAACCGAATCAAAATTCTTCAGCACATTGCTATAGCCCAGATCGGTAACTAAATTGTTTATCAGCTTTGAAAAAGAATCTGATCCTGAAGCGCCTGTTTTATCCAGTCCAAAATACATTAGAGCTTTTGCACCGTTCGATAAATTTCCCCAGTGTTCGCTTTGTATGATATTATTATAACCCTTCTTTGAGATCTTCAATTTAAATTTCATCTCGCCATCGGCCGGGAAATTAAGCGTAACCTTATAGTAACCATTCGCATCTGTTTTGCCCAGCAGCTGTTCATCGGCTCCATAGATGGCGGCGGCTTCAATTGGCTGCAGCGTTTTTGAATCAACAACCAAACCGGCTATGTTGATATTTCTTGTTACTCCGTCCCTCATTTTGGCAAGTAACTGCGTGGCTGTAAGTATCGAAAGCAATGCAACAAGAGAGAACCTTGCTATTAAAATTTTATTCATGATAGTATTTAAGTTGGCAATGAAGATAAAATATTAACCATAAAAGGGCAAAAACTTCTATACTTTCCAATGTTTTAAACCACAACTCCTAACAAATTAGTACAAATACTAATAAATTAGTTGCAATACTAATTTATTAGTATTAAGTTTGTTTATACCTCATAACCAATGCAAAAATTAGCCAAACGCGAAGAGCAGATCATGCAGGCCGTATGGACCCTGGAAAAAGCAGTGATCAAAGACATTATACAGGAACTTCCCGAACCTAAACCTCATTACAACTCGGTGGCAACCATGGTCAAGATCCTTGAGGAAAAAGGATTTCTTGCCCATGATACCATTGGTAATATTTACCAGTATTACCCGGCCATATCAAAAGAGGAATATCAGAAACATGCCATGAAAGACATCGTGAGCCAGTATTTTGATAATTCCTATCCACGGATGCTGGCTTTTTTCGCCAAAGAAGAAAAGATCACCGAAGATGAACTGAATGATATTATAACCATCATCAAATCCAACAAAAAATGATACCCTATCTGCTGTATGTAGCCCTGCTGCTGGCGGTTTGTTTATTGTTTTACAAACTATTGCTGCAACGCGAAACGTTTTACCGTTTAAATAGGTACACGCTGCTATGTTGTTTAGGATTCTGCTTTCTGATCCCACTTATACACCCGCCTGCTCAATGGTCGGCACAAAACGCCGAAAAGCCCATTAGCCAGCCTGTTGTGATACAGCAAGTACAAGAACCTCCAATATCTGAAGTCGGGTTAGAAGACGGCCCAACACTGAAAACGACCTTAACTCCCGAACAACCTAAACCCGCACAAACCATCACCGCTAAACCCACGCCCTCATTTACCTTATCGGCAGCACAAGTTATCAAATGGCTGTTGATACTTTACTGGGCAGGCGTAGCTATATTCAGCTTAAATCTTTTGGTACAGATTGGCAGTACCTTATACCAGGCATTTACCAATCCATTTATTACTGACGGACGGTATCGCATTGTCGAACTCAACGGTAATAAGGTGCCTTGTTCCTTTTTCAATTATATCTTCATCAATCCGGCCGCGTACGATTGGGATACCTACAGCCAGATCCTGCTGCATGAAAAAGTTCATGCCAAGCAGCTGCATAGCCTGGATATCATGCTGGCCGAGCTTTGCATTATATTTCAATGGTTTAACCCGCTTGCCTGGTTGTACCGCAAGGAAATTGAGAACAACCTCGAATACCTTACAGACACGGCCGTTTTAAACCATGCGGATACGGACAGGGCTGCTTATCAGCTGAGTTTGCTTAAAGTATCCGCACCTGAGTTTTCCCTGCGGATAGCTACCAATTACAATCAATCGCTTCTGAAAAAACGTATTGCCATGATGAACGCCAAACGATCAAACCTGCATATTTTATGGAAGTATTTCACCTTGATCCCGCTGTTTTGCCTATTTATTTGCGCGCTTAATCAGCCTGCTAACAGCGCCCAGTCAACTAACAGTTCGGCATCTTTCATCAAACCAGCGGCCAATAATGCATCAGCATATAAAAACTTTGATGCCGAAGTGGAAGGTTATTGGTTTGCGGCCCGCGATGGTGACAATATGAATATGGATTTCAAAGTCACTACCAAAGGCCACAACTGGAACTATAATTCATTTAATGTTCCTATGAAAGACCTTTCGTCGATGCCCCGAAAACAAAAAGGTGATTTTACGCTAACCCGTGATGCGGGCACCATTCTGTTCAACGGTAAATTTGACGGAGATGAAGGTCTTGGCCGCTTTAAACTTAAGCCCAATAAAGCTTATGTAGACCTACTACAAAAAGAAGGAATCGAACAAATAGAAATCCATGAGCTCCTTGACCTGTTATTAACCGACGTACAGAAAGATTACCTTGAAAAACTTCAAAAGTATGGCTATACCGCCACAAAAGTTCATGATTTAACCGCGATACGATATTTTGGCGGCGATGAAAATGATATGAGGTTTTGGCGGGCGCAATACAAGGACATCACGCTAAGCGATCTCACCCGCATCAAAATAAATAAACTGGACAGCTCATTTGTATCTGAAATGCGTAATGCCGGATACCCGAACCTAACCATAGAGCAATTAACAAGCTTTAAACTACAAAAAATAACACCCGATTACATTCGCAGCATTGCAAGCGCCCGTAAAGCGGGACGAAAACAGGGCGATACAACCAGTTTACTTCCTCCGGCCGATGAGCTTTTATCGGCAAGGAACGCTAAGGTTGACAGCGCATACATTCGAGGTTTAATAAGCGCCGGGTATAACCTTACAGGTTCGCAACTTCATTCCTTTAAAGCATTCAATATAACGCTTCAGTTTATTGATAGCCTTAAAACAATGGGCTATAGCAATCTTTCGTTCGCAAATACGATAGGCCTGCGCGGTCAAAACGTTACTGTAGATTTCATAAAGCAATACAGAGCCATTGGCTTCAATGATATCCCGGCAGAATATCTATCAAGCTTTAAATATTACAATATCACTCCTGAGTTCATTAAAAGTTATCAAAACATGGGCTACAAGGATATTAAAGCCTCAGAACTGGTTCTTATCAAAATGCGGGGTATCACGGCTGATTATATTAAGAGCTTTCAAAGCCTGGGTTATAACGATATCGAACTGGCCGACATCATCAGCATGAAGCACGAAAATATTACACCCAGCTTTATCAAAGGATTTAATGACCTCGGGTTTAAGAATGTGCCGGTAAAGGATCTAATCCTGCTTAAAACGTCGGACGTTACCCCGGAGTATGTGAGCTCCATGAAACAGAAAGGCCTCAATTCAAAAGACCTGCGCAAATACATCAATCTTAAAAATTCATTCAATTAATGTAAGCTAAAACAACTATCCACCTCCTAAACCAAACAACTATGAAAATTCACAAATTACTGCTGGTCGCCGTATTGGCTTCTACTTTCACATTTAACGCTGTAGCCCAACAGCATTTATCATCTTCGCAGGCCTACGACAAAGCCCAGCAAGACCGCTCAGATGCCAATGACCTCTGGGAAAAAAAAGATCCTACACCCGCCGAACTCGACCGAAGCATCCGCATTTTAAAGCATACGCTTGTATTTCTGGACAGTCTGCCGATAAAGGAGCTGGCCAATGGCAATTTCTACTTAAAAGCCCGTGCTTATGACGTTTACCTGGATATGGCCCAGTCATATACGGTAGCCGGTAAAAAAGATTCGGCGATAATGATGCTCGAGAAAAGGTTTGCCGAGGGAGGCTCAAGTCGCGCCGCCAGTTATATAGGCGACTTTCCTTTATTGAACCCAATCCGCCAGGAGCCGGGGTACCTGGCTATTGTGGAGAAAATGAAAAAGCAATCGTCATTCTGGCAAAACGAGGCTTTTAAAACAGCTTATAAAGATAATCTGACCGATGCGGAAAAGGTCGCGGGCCTATCGCTCCTGTGGTCACAAGCCAAGTATAACTTTGTAAATTTTGATCATGCAGGTATCGACTGGAACCAAACATACATTGATTATATCCCTAAAGTAACCGCTACCAAAACCACTGCCGAATACTATAAAGTGTTGATCTCTTTTTATGCGCAATTAAAAGACGGGCATACCAACGTATATGTTCCGAACGCTTTAACCGGCCAGTTTTATTCCCGCCCACCCTTCCGTACCGAATTAGTTGAAGGCCGGGTATTTGTAACCCAGGTTTTTAGCGACAGTCTTTTCAAAACAGACATACAACCCGGATTGGAAATATTAAAAATAGATGGAGAACCGGTAATAGACTACGCCGAGAAAAATATAAAACCATATCAAAGCAGTTCAACCCCGCAGGATATGCAGGTGCGTGAATTTAGTTATGCCCTGTTAGCCGGCGCTAAAGATAACCCTATCAATATTGAGTTTAAAACGGCTAAAGGCAAGATCATCAGCAAAACCATAGCCCGTACGGGTTACCATGATGTAAAGGGCCTAAAAACACTGGATTATAAAACCATCAACAGCATTGGCTACCTCACCATTAATAATTTTGAAGATGGTAGTATCGGCAAACAGTTTGATTCACTTTATACCGCAGAGATATCCAAAACTAAAGGTTTGATTATCGATGTAAGGTATAATGGCGGAGGCAGCAGCGGCATAGGATATGATATTATCAGTAAGCTAACCGATAAGCCTTTCAAAAGTTCCGCGTCAAAAAACATATCACTAATATCGATGCCGGGAGCGGAACCATCATGGATTGACAACGGCTTTGGTACCTGGAATGCCAACGGAAAAATATTTTATGATAAACCGGTAATGGTATTGATAGGCCCCCGCACGTTTTCAGCAGCCGAAGATTTTACCGTAGCATTTGACTATATGAAGCGAGGTAAGCTAATAGGCATGCCTACGGGTGGCAGTACAGGGCAACCGGTGTCATTTAACTTGCCGGGTGGCGGGCAGGCAAGGGTTTGCGGCAAACATGATACCTATCCCGATGGGAAAGAATTTGTTGGTGTTGGCATTAATCCCGATATCACCGTAAAACCAACCATCAAAGACGTTTTAAATGGCATTGACGCCGCCAAAGACAAAGCTTTACAATTGTTGAAATAAATTTAATATCCCTAAAAAGACGAGGGCCTGTTTCTTCCGAAACAGGCCCTCGTCTTTTTATTGCTCCAACAGCTTACTGGCCGCTTGTGGCGCTCCAGCCATCGCCCCAGCCACTGCCGCCGGTTGCTTTTGCGCCTTTTAAAAGCTTATCATATTTTACAGCTTGTTGTTTTGTTAAAACAGCTTTGATTTTTGAAATGGTAGTTGCCCTCAAAGGCTTAATATCAACCATCATTTTAGTGTTATCCCCCTTGTCTGCCGCTTTGATCTTTTCAAATTTATCAGATGACTCCTGGTATATAGCAGCAATCTTTTCGGTTTGCTTATCATTGAGCTTCAATGCTTTTTGCAGCTCTTTTGATTTTTCAACCGGTTTTTCACCTGGCTTGGTTTGCGCGTTAACTGCTGCCGCCAATCCAATGAACATGCAGCAAAGTAATAAGAGTTTTCTCATGGTTTAAGATTAATTTAATTGTTATAAATGTAACAATTTCGGTCCGAAATTGGTGCTAATATTTTCTATTACAAAACACAGCTCAATTTGTTTTAGCAGCCATTTGCATAGGCATACAAACAGGCATGCTTTTACCCCGAAACATCAATTTAGTTAGCTGGGTGGTTTTATATTGCGCCTCACCTTCCGTAATGTTTAAGAACCGGTTAGGTTCAACATTTTTAAAGTGCTGCACGGCGCCGCTGCCTGCCCATTTTATTTCAATTTCATCAATCATTTTTGCCTGCCCAATGCCTATTTCCTGCCGCAAAGGCGATGAGCCAAAACTTCCACCCGAATTAACATCTTTATAAACAGAACGCTTAACGCCATTTTCGATAAAAGTGAGTTTAATGCTGCTCCCTATGGCCGCGTTGTTGGCTTTTGTGCCGGTTAGTTTTAAGCTGATCCAGTTATTGTTGCTTAACCCAGGGTTCATATACAATGAGCTGGTGTATGAATCGCCGATATAAGCGCCGCCCATTTCAGCAAAAATATCCTGGCGGCCAACATTTCTCAAATCGGCAAATGCTACGCCATGTCCTTTTTGTAAGTTCCCCATGCGTGATGACGAGGTAATATCAGCAAACCTCTTGCCGCCAATGTTTCTGAAAAACTTATTAGGCACCAACGATTTAAAATCAGGATTGCCCGTACCAAAATACATATCAAGGTAACCGTCGTTATCAATATCGCCAAAGTTGGCCCCCATACTGTAAACTACTTTATCCAATCCGGCTTCTTTAGTTACGTTAGTAAATGTGCCGTCATGGTTGTTCTTGTACAGGTAGATATTACCGGCTTCGGGAATAGCTTTGCCCAGCGCCGCGGCGGCACTGTAATACCCTAAAGTGTGTTCAAAATTATAGTTTGCCACCATCACATCGGGCCAGCCATCATTATTGTAATCGTAAAACCAGGTGGTAAAGGTGCGTTGTTTAATTTGATCGAGACCTGATTTCGCCGTTACATCTTCAAAATCTACCCCGGCTTCGGTTTTGCCTTTGTTTTTTAGCAGGTATTTACGCCCATCCATGGTAGAAATAAACACATCCACAAAGCCATCATGATCATAATCGGCAGATGTTACCCCTTTTACATAGGCCTTGATACCGCAATGTGCAGCAGAAGTTATATTAGTGAATGTACCATTGCGGTTATTGATATATAACTGGCATGTTGATTCATCAACATAACTCATTGATTCGGAGTTTTCATTACCTACAAACACATCCAGCCAGCCATCATTATTAAAATCGGCCCAGGTTGCTGTTTGCGTAGGGTGAAGCATAAATAAACCGCTTATAGCAGTTACATCGGTAAAAGTACCATCGCCATTATTACGTAATAATGAGCTTGGCTGGTTGCCGAAGCCCCTGGTGAGCCACGCACCACGTAAAACAAAAATATCCAGTTTACCATCGTTATTATAATCGGTTTGCTGAATGTTAAGCCCGCCGGTAATACCGGTTAAACCGGCGGCTTCCGTGCGGTCGCTGAATGTACCATCCTGGTTGTTTTGAAAATAATGCATAGGATCTGACAGGTCCCAGCCCGATGTCATGATATCCAGATAGCCATCATTGTTAAAATCATCAACAATTACCCCACCTGCGCGGCCATGAATGTTAAGGCCCAGGCTGGCGGCTACATCAACAAAAGGCTTAACCTGGTTGGCGGTATCCGAATCGACGTTCAGGTTCGGGATCAGGATATTTTTAGGTACTTTCTGTGGATATTCGCCCAGGGTCATATACGCTATATTGGCCAGCCATCGTGATTCATAATCATCGGGATGAAGTTTCAATAGTGTTTTGTAAACATCAATCGCTTTTCTTGATCCTGTCTGGAGCTTGTGTACACCATCGTCCTTAATAGGAAATATACATGACGAACCGGTATGATTAAGCATACAATTGCTTCGCTCGCCCAAACGCATGTAAGCTATGGCCTGCTCGGGCAGCATTTCATCAGTCGACATAAAATCGATGTTTTCTATAAGATTACTGTAAATGCTTACCGATTGCTGCTCCTCGCCAGCTTTTAACAGCAGGGCCGCCTTTGAAAATAAAACCTCCGGGCTTTTGGCAAGCCGCTTAGTCTTAAGCAGCGAATCGCAGTAAGCTAATTTCATTTCCGGGTTAAACGGATTGGAGATGATGTTATTCCTTTTATATAGTTGCTTTAGCACCTGCGCCATCTCTTCGTTTGATGAGTTTTGGCAAGACGCTATTATGGTGAAACCGCATAGCAGCGCGAGCGCGGCGGTGATTTTTTTCTTGATCATAGGATATACATTTACACGCGCGGATAAAATGCCAAAGCAAATTAACCGCGACAGATGTGGCATTAAATTGTATTAGTAGAAATTTGAGACAACAGAATTTATCAGGCACAACACATACGTGCAGCCAGCAAATAAGTTAAACGAGGAAAGTTAGCAGGATGCTTTTGGCGGTTGCTCAGGAATATCCAGATGGTGGCTTATTGGTGATTGCCCGTGCCTTATAATGATCTGGGGCAAATACTTTACCGGGCAAAAAAATTCAAATTGTATAAATGAAAATGTCAGGTTATCCTGCAAGGCTATTTTACCAAAAGGAACATGTTCTTTCGGCGAAACAGGAATATCTCTTATCCCTTTGGCATCAAGTACATTGCTATCAGCAAAGCGGGTAGTTTCGTAGTTAGGGATGCACATCAGGTGAAGGGCCTTCCTTGTCATCCGTATTTTTACATAGTTATACGTAGCGCTGCCGAAGGTAATATGACCAGATATATTTTCAAACGCCTGCCAATCATGTATGGCTGGCAAATCAACCGGAATGGTAATTTCGGTAAGGTCATTGACATTATATAAACCTTTGCTGATCTGTTCTTTAAAAAATCTATCCGATTTATATACCAAATATTGATGTAGGATAAGCTGCCCGCTAATATTAAGCAGGTAAATATTCAGCAATATTAAGGCAACGATCTTTTTCAAGCGGTTTATAATAACCTAAAGATGAGATTTATAAACCACATTTTCAAGCTTTATTTTTTTATAGCGCTATTTCATAATATCAGAAAACGCTAAAGCAGCTAATATCGAGGTGTAGAGTTGACTCACCCAGGCTGCACTCCGCTGGATCTCCATTTCTTCGCCTTTGGCATAAAAATGGTAAAAAAAACCCTCTTTACGCTCACGCAGAGAGGGGATTAAGCATAACGACCTGTATGTCGCTATATATTTAGTTCTATTACTTTTTTATTAAAACACGTTTCTTTAACCATTCCCTAACGGGTTCATCATATAGTTTAAGACAGGCATAGGCAATAGCAATGCTCGCTACAAAAATACCCAGGCCGGCAAACAAGCCCGGAGCCATCGGCACCTTATTATTTTGTACCCAGGCTATATGAAAGTATATTAAAGGATAGTGTGTAATATAAAGCGGATAGGAAAGATCGCCTATAAATTTGCAAACCCTGATTGAGCTTTGGCTTTTTAAAGTGCCCCCTGCCCCAATGGCTACTATCAAAGGGAAAAGGATAATGATACAAACTGATTCGTAAATACCGTTCATCCATAAGTGGTCAGGGCCACCTATCCTTGGTACGCACAGTATAGCGGCAATTAAAATGCTACAAACTGTAAAAGCTCCTTTAATATGAATAAGCTTGCCCAGGCGGCACAATAACATACCGGCAAAAAACGGATATAACAGGCGGGTGAAGCCTATATAGAGCTGTGGCTTGTCTACTGTCCAACCACCAATTACATCGCCCTGCGGCCCCATTACCGTAAAATGAATTAGTAAGCAGGCCGATAAAAACACAAAAATAGCAAGCAGCGTTTTTGAAAATCTACGGATCACCAGCGCGTAAAGTATATTGGCTACGTATTCAAAAAACAACGACCAGGCCGGTCCGTTCAATGGGTGCATTTCCTGCCAACCACGGATATCCAATGAAGGCCGTATTGGTATCAAGGTACAGCCAATTAACATTATTAGCAGCATTTTCCAAACGGGCGTTTGGTTAATAAGCGGAAACATGGCGCATCCCTGCGTATAAAAAAACACAGCACCGATTATAGACCCCATAATAACCATGGGCTGCAAACGGACAAGGCGGCGCTTGTAAAAATCCCACTGGGTCATTTTCCCCCAGCGGTCATCATAAGCGTAAGCCACTACAAAACCTGACAGTAAAAAAAAGAAATCAACCGCGAGATAGCCGTGGTTGATAATTTGATGAAAACGATCTCCGGAATAAGTTTCAAGAATGTGGAAAGCCACCACAAAAAGCGATGCTACTCCGCGAAGCCCGTCAAGAATTTGATAATGCCCTTTTGTTTCAAGGTACGTAGCGTTTTTACTCATTAGCAGGAAAAAACAAATATGATAAATTGGTTAATTGAAGTTAGGCACCGGGCATAGCAAACCAGCCACAACACCACGGCTATAAATATGCTTTAATTTATCGGCAAGTCAAAACCTCAACAATAAAAGCTATTAACCTTTTACAAATAACTCAACCACCATTTTGCCTTATTGGCCTGCTTGTAAGTATCATAACGTTTACATAAAGGATATAGGCCTGCTACTATTAAAATCCAGGTGAGGTAAGCTACCGGCAATGAAAATCCGTAGCCTTTCAGATCGCGGGTAAACCAGATAGGTTGTTTCAGGAACCAGATTGCCCAGTCCTGGCCAGGTGTTAATGCCGAAGCAATGATTGCTATGAGGTGTATAATATAAATGTGGATAAGATAATAGAACATTGGCACCCTGCCATATACCGAAACCACATCCACAACCTTGCCCTTTAACTTTTCAGTAAATGACAGGAACAGGAAAGCCGATCCTAACGTTAGCAGAAGGTACAGCAACGATGGCGGATACTTATTCACTTTAATGAACGACAGGAAGGTATAAAACGCATCTTTTTGTGCTGTCCACTTTACCGGGTCGCCGTATACATTGGTATAACGCAGCACGATGAACGCAACCAGGCAGCAACTGCCTGCAATCAATAAGTTTTTTTGTCGTTTGACAACATCATAGCCGGTGGTATACCATCCACCCAAACAATAGCCTAACGACATAACAGCCATTAGCGGCACAATGGGATATCCTACCAGTAAAATTTCTTTATGCCACATAAAAAATTGCTGGTCATGCAGCAGCGACCAACCAAAGGCCTCCAGGGAACTTCCGGGAACATGCACACCATCTAAAAGATTATGGCCAAATATAATTACAAGACTGATCCCCAGGATCAGTTGCTTGGGCAAATGGATCAACGCAGCCAATATGATCATACTTAAACCCAATGCCCAAATGGTGATAAAGAAAAACATGGGGAACGCAATATTGAAGTTCCAGCCGAAGTTAACCACAAACATTTCGAGAAAAATGAGCCATAAACCCCGCTTTACCAGGAAAATAGATAATTCCTTTTTAGATTTCTTTTGCCCGATGAGGCATGCCGATGTTCCAGCGAGCAACATAAATATCGGCGCGCAAAAATGAGTGATCCACCGCGTGAAAAATAATACGCCGCTCGTTTTCGTAAGATCAAGCGGATCATAATAAAACGAACCGGAGTATAAATAATCCCTTACATGATCAAGGGCCATAATGATCATGATAGTACCACGGAGAAAATCTATCGAGGTTATCCGGTTTTTTAAAATTGTGCTCATTCAGGTTTTTTGGCGTGAAATTAAAGATACCATTTTTATAAATAAACATTTAGTAAAAGCCCGGTCATTATTGTTGCTTTTATCTGACTAATAACCAAACGCTTAAAGCGCTTAAAATTTAAGTCAGGCTGTATATTTATGTCATGAAACCCGGGACCAGATTTTTACATTCTCTTTTTGAAGTAGCACACGTTGAATTTCAAACTTATGACCTTTCCAATCAAAAGGTTCTGTTTTCGAGCGGAGTAACCCGTCAGCTTTTGGGATATTCAGAAAGTGAATATGTTAACCTGAGCAATGAATTTTACCGAAGTATCATTCACCCTGATGATTACGAAAAAGTACAGCAAACCATCAACAAAACCATTCAATCAAAAAGTGGCGATGTAATAGAAATGACTGTGCGCCTGCGCCGGATCGATGGCTCGTATATTTGGCTTTATTCAAGACAAATGATTTATCAAAGAAACCACGCTAATGGCACGCTGACCATTATAAGGGAAGTTGAGGATGTTACTCGCCTGGTTGAACTTCAGGGCGATCTGGAAGAAAAAGTTGAACAGCTCAAAGCAATCTCCTATAAAAACTCCCATCTGTTGCGCGGGCCCGTGTCAAGCATTATTGGCCTGGTTGATTTGATTGAAGAACACGCGGTGACAAGTGATCATAATCGGCAGATATTGCATTATCTAAAGGAAACCATAGCCAAACTGGACGGCGTAGTTAGAGAGATCAATGAAAATGCAAACCTGAGATAATCTGTTATGGAAGAGAGTGCTTTGCAGCAAAAACACCTAATTAAAGTATGTCATTATTTTATGCTGCCAGATGATTTTAACTACGGCCGATTTCTTCGCACCACCTTATAAAATCTACTGTATCCGTATCATGAAACCAAAGTTGCTTTTCTTTTGCCTGGTTATCTAAAATATAATTTACTGCCTGTGTTATCTCGAAATTTATTGAGCCTGTCATTCGGGCCGCCGGTGATATTTGCTTCCCTTTCGCAATCTGCTTTTCAAGATCAAAATTCAATAAACTCCATTCTTTAGCGCCCCGGATAGATATACTTCCCCTTTCTTCTCCGTTGGCAATATGTTTTACTTTTATATGGTCGTGATCCTTATCCTTCCAGGTAGCTTTATTTCCAAATAAATTTTTCTCTTCAGGCGGTGGCGCATCTTTATATAACACTAATATCCATCCTTTATAATCAGTTACAGTTCCGTTATACACTTTATTTTCACAGGTTGATCTTGCGCTCGGAAATATCAACCCATTGGCACCGTTGCTTCGAAGCCATGCGCCAACGGCCTGACCAAATATATCGCCGCCACCTATTTCCAAACTCATAATGGAAGGCAAGAGCTCTTCAAAACTATTTACGGTTCCCTTCCCCAGATAATGAATGCCCGACTTTTTTGCTGCGGCCTCTGTATTTTCCAACTCCAGGTTTACAAAGGTTTTGAAAAACCAGTCTTGAGTATCCGGCAATCTCAAATCTATTATCTTGTCGATATCTGCAATAATTTGTCTTATACCGTAGGTAATAGCTGATTTCGTATTCAGTGACAAGTCGTTATAATCGTGCAATAATTTTTTATTGCTGTCCGTTTCCGTTTCCAATAAGCAGGTACAGAAATAATACGGATACCTGGCATCTTCTTCTGTAAAAAACTTTTCGGCTATTAGATAATCCGTTAGCCAGGCATCTACCTTCGGATCAAAAATCTCGGGAATAATACCCGATGCTCCGCTATAATAAGCGTACATTTCGTCTCTTAGGGTTCCAAAATCGTTAAAATCGGCTTCTGAACAAATAGTAAAATACCGGTTTGAAGGAAGATCACCGCCGCCGGCAAATCTTCTGTTTCTCTTTCCAAAATTAAATTCGGTACCAGCTGCAGTTACAATAGTATTAACCCCCTCCTTTTTCAGCTTTTCATACATATCATGCAAGTCATTAAACTTTGAAAAGATTGTATCAAAAACATCCCGCATAAAAGGAAACTTAAAATCGGTATTAAGCTGTTTTAAACCACCTTTATAATTACTAAATGGTATATCCATGATTAACTTCTTAGTTGATTGAAATTAATGAATTTCTTGTGATTTAGTTATCCTATCTGCCTTCAGATGGGCAAAACGACAAATTAAGGTACTATTTATTGTACCTTCTTACATCTCCGAAGCGATAATATAGATAACAATAACAAATCGGGCAAACTTGAAAACTAAGCTTGCCCGATTTTTTTTTGCAAGCTGGAATCAGCCTGCCTTAAAAGATATTAAATTACTCACTCCGCAAACTTTTAACCGGGTTTGTTAACGCGGCCTTTATTGCCTGAAAACTGATGGTCAAGAGGGTTATAACAAGTGCCGCAATCCCCGACACGATAAATACCCCCAAACCAATGCTAACGCGATATGCATATTTTTCCAGCCAGTGCTCCAGGAAGTAAAGCGTCAGCGGCGAAGCAATAAGGCAACTGATCAAAACCAGCACCACAAAATCCCGCGATAGCAACAGCCAAACCTGCGCTATGGACGCGCCTAATACCTTGCGGATACCGATCTCCTTGGTGCGCTGCTCGGCCACGTAAGCGGCAAGACCGAATAAGCCCAGGCAGGAAATAAATATAGCCAGGGCTGCAAATACACCAGCCAGTTTGCCTAAAAGCACTTCCAGGTTAAACTTGCTCGCATACTCCTCGTCAATAAACTTATACTGATAAGGAAAAGCCGGGTTATATTTTTGAAATATCTTGCCTATCTTTTCGATAGTAACGTGTGTATCGACGTTTTTGGGCAGGCGGTAAGTGATTACGAAACCATAAGGATTGTGGCCGAAAACAGCAGGCGCTACGGGAGTATATGGCGATTCCATCAGAGCGTCTTTGACCACTCCGATAATTTTAACCGGCGTATTGCCGAAATTGACTTTTATAATTTGATTGACCGGATCTTTAAGTCCAATGCGCTTCACCATGGCTTCATTCACAATCACATTCAGAGAGTCGCTTTTCCAGTCGCCCATAAAATTATGGCCGGCGGCAAAGGTCATGCCCATGGTTTTGAAATAATCATCCGATACCCAGATCCCGCCAATATTCACATCTTCTTCTCCTGCATTTTTGCCAGGCCATTTCTCTAACGAAAAATGACTATACACCTGCGTTGCCGGCGATGTAGATGATGCCATGCTTTCAACCAATCCGGATGATAGCAAATCGTTTCTTAAAGCGTCAAAATGCTGAGAAAGATCACCGTTCATGTCGGTCATCACCAGCCTGTCGGCATTGTAACCTGTTGGCCGGTCTTTCACAAACTGTATTTGCTGGTAAACAATAACAGTACTGATGATCAACGCAACCGAGCAGGTAAATTGTACAACCACTAATATTTTCCGCGGTAGTGTTGCAGCTTTGCCCATTTGGATGCTTCCCTTCAGCACCTTTACCGGGTTGAATGACGACAGGTAAAACGCCGGCCTGCTTCCGGCGGCCAAACCTGTTAACAGCACAAAAGCAATCATGATGGCCCAGAAACCTATGTTATTATACGGCACCTGGATATATGACCCCGTTAAAGCATTAAATGAAGGCAGTGCCAGCTGGACAAAAAGCATGCAAAGCAAAAACGACACAGACGTGATCAAAACCGACTCAAGCAAAAACTGGTAAACCAGGTCGACACGTCCAGAGCCTATCGCTTTGCGAACGCCCACTTCCCTCGCGCGTTTTTCGGACCGTGCGGTTGAAAGGTTCATGAAATTGATGCAGGCTATCGCCAATACCAGGATACCGATGACGCCGAATAAGCGCACATAATCTACAAAGCCACCTGCCACCTTTCCATTCTGGAAATTGCTGTATAAATGCCAATCCTTTAAAGGGTGCATAAAAACTTCTGGTTTCAGCGATCTCATTTCCGGGCTTCTTTTCTCTACAATATCCCTGATCTTGGGTGCTATTTGTGCATAGCTTACACCCGGCTCCAGCGAAACATAAGCAGAGAATGAATTGTAGGTCCACTTGGTGCGCCCATCCCTGATCCAGCCTTGTGTTGCTTCAGAGTAAGCAAAGGGAGTTAGATAGCTGAATTGCATAGTAGCATTAGTGGGGATATCCTTAATAACCCCGGTAACCTTCATACTTTGAATGTTATCAAAACGCACAACCTTCCCCATCGGATCGGCATCGCCAAATAGCGCTTTGGCGGTTGATTCGGTCAGCACAATGGAGTAGATATCAGTCAACGCCGAGTTAGCGTTGCCCTTAATAAACGGATATTGAAATATTTTAAAGAAATCGGGCCCGGCAGCTCCCCCGCCCAGGTACAGTTTCTTATCGCCCACTAATAGATCATGGTTCATCCGGCCGATATTATCAGCTTCGGCCACATATTGTACTCCCGGGATCTCCTTCCGCAACACATCAACCAGAGGAAGCGCTATAGATGTTTGGGTAGATGTGCCGTTATGCTGCGAGGTCAGGTTCATTTCTACCTGGTACGAGCGGGCATAATCAGGCAGGAAACGGTCATAGGAGTATTGATTGGTCACCCATAAACCAATCAGGAGTGCGACGGCCATACCGGCCGCCAATCCTACAATATTCAGCGCGCTATAAACTTTGTTGTACAGCATATTGCGCCAGGCAATTTTTAAATAATTACGAAACATATGAATGCGATTTAATTTCTTACCAGACCATACAGGAATGGTTTTGTGACCCGAAATTATCGCTGCGGATACTGATAGAAGTTCCAAATCATGATTTGGGCGCTCTTTTTTTAGTCCGCTCTTATATTCCGCCGGGCTTTTGCCGGTGATTTGTTTGAACGTGCGATTAAAAGTAGTTTTGGAATTGAACCCGCAATCATACGCTATACCCAAAAGTGTTATCCGGTTGTAAGCAGGATCCCGCATTCTCCGGGTTACATCCTGTATCCGGAATTCATTTACAAAATCGTTAAAGTTTTTACGCAGGCCAGTATTGATGATCTTCGACAATTCGTGGATGGAAATACCGAGCTCCTTGGCCAACGAGTTTAAGCTTAACTCCGCGTCCAGGTAAAACTTATTAACCTTCATTTGATGCCTCAGCCAATAACCCCGTTGTATCAATCTATCTGCCGATGACGGGCTTGCAGGCATAAACTGTTTTCCGGTTATTTTATTGACCTCTTTTTGCGCGGGATATTTAACCAGTTTTGAGCACCTGTACAAATAAGTTGTAATAGAAATGAAGGCCAGCAATTGCAATACCGACTGCAAGTGTTTATACACCGGGGTATCATAGGTAGCAAGCCCGGTGTGCATGCTTTGAAGAACGGCCAGCACATGCATCCCCTGTTCCAATAACAAAGGGCTGAAGTGTACCAGATCTTTGGCTGTAAATTTTTCTTCCGGTTTAACTATACCACGAACATAAAAAAACACCAGCGGGCCAAGTGTCAGCAGAAACTGCAGCGGCACCCAACTCCATCGCGGAAAACTCCTGCTTAATTGAATATCAATACAGAAGTTTCTGAGCAACCACAACATCATCGTAACCAGGATAAGGCTAAGCAAGCGGTTGACATATCTTTTGGAAAACCATAACCGCAGACTGGAAATCAGCCCGATGAATATAGCAGCCAGCAAGAGCAGATCAAATATGTTGATATGGAACTGATTAAGAGTCATTAGTACATTGGGGCTCAACTCCTGTTCCACAATAACAACACATTGATTTACATTAATTTATCGAAAATCAATATTGCTCTTTTGTAATGATACCGGACATCGGTTGTTCGGTTTTGAAATATGCCTAAAAGCTGCTAATCTTATATGATGAAATATTGGGTTTCGATTATAACCAGTTTGACAGCCACTTTTCGACAGTATCGACAATTACACGGTATAGGAAGGCCGTGTATGAGTTTTACGTATCTTCGAAACTCTTCTGCAAAGAAGAAAACAACTGTTCTAATTTTATAAAATTCAATCCATAATGAAACGCAAAATGTTATTAATAGCGGTAATAGGTATTGTTTTTATTGTCGGTGTAATCGCTTACTTATCTTTATTTACCCGGACCAGACAAATAGGTAATATGGAGGAGCAGGCAGGTTACCTTATTAAAAAGGTTGAAGAATATAAAAGACAACACCATCAACTTCCAAAGTATATAGATGACATGCAGCTTAATTTACCCGATGATTATCCCTTCTCTTATGCCCTAACAAAGGATAGTTCGAATTATTTGGTGGGTTTTGAGATTGCGCCTTTTAAATCCATGGTGTATTATTCCGAAAACAAAACATGGATGTCTCAGCAATAGTTGGCACCGTTTAAGATTCCAGAACCGGTCGAAATTTATGGCTTCGGCCTAAAATAAAGCAAGCATCTTGCTTGTGAGGTATGGCAAGTATAGGATGAAACAAACATTATAAATAGGCAGGCAGGTAATTGATTGCAGCTATGCCCCTATAGCTTCCTTAGCCAACACCCGGGAAAGCCCTCTTCCCACAATTAAACTTTGGCAACATGGTAGAATTTTTTAATACCGAAAATAATCTGACAGTAGAGCAGATAAGATTGATCGCATCAAAGTATCAATTGGTATTTCCCGATGAATATGTAGATCATTTACTCATTAACAATGGCGGGCAATGCCATCCTAATGTTTTTGAATTTATAGAAAACGGACAGCTTACAGAGTCAAATGTTGATTGGTTTCTGGCGATCTATGATGGTAGATATGATAGTTTAGAGCAGTATATAAAAGTATTTAAAAAAGATCAGGCAAGGATACCTGATTCTTTTATCCCCATCGCACATGACCCAGGCGGCAATTTAATATGTATTTCATGTGTGGATAAGAAGATTTATTATTGGGATCATGAGAAAGAAATGATCAATGCAGATCATAATGGGGCAGGTAATATTCATTTTATTGCTCGCAATCTGGAAACCTTTCTTAATAGCTTAAGATAACATCCTCCTTCAATGGTCGAAATCATGCTTTCGTTAAACTATGGCCTAAAATAAAGCAAGTCCCCTGCTTAGTCTACACCCCGCTTAATTTCAAAGCATTAACCGTCCGGATACAGACAGCTATTGTTCCACTCACGAACAGTTTTCAAACCCAAACACCTTACAAAAATCTAAAAATCAACAACTTAAAAACATGGCACAACATTTATGCTGAGTTCTTAGCAAAAAGTTTCCTACTTAAACCCAAACCATATGATACGAAGCTACTTTAAGATTGCCTGGCGCACTATTGTTCGCAATAAAAGCTATTCGGCCATTAATATTGCCGGACTTTCGGTGGGGATAGCGGCTTGCCTGCTCATATTTGTAGTTGTTCAGTACGAGCTCAGCTTTGATACTTTCCAGCCGGGTTATAAAAGCACCTACAGGATAGTTACCAAACACGACAGGTCCGGGACTATTAATTATAGCAGTGGCGTTGCAGCTCCTGCTGTCGACGCTTTGCGGCTGCTTTTTCCACAGGCAACAGTAGCAGGTATCGACGCCATATACGGCAGCCAAATCATGGCCTCGTCTGCCGGTGGCAATCCTGTTAACGATAAAAAGTTTATCGAGAAAACGGGTATCATGTTTGCTGAACCTCAGCTTTTTGATGTTTTTCCGGCAACATGGCTCGCGGGCGGCTCATCGGCCTTAAAAGAGCCCAATATGGTAGTAATAGATCAAACCAGTGCCGAAAGATATTTTGGCGACTGGCATTCGGCCGTTGGTAAAACATTGAAGATGGACAACCTGCTAACCTTAAAAGTGGCAGGTGTAATTAAGGACGCACCGGCCAATACAGATATCCCTCTGAAATTGCTGGTTTCATACATTACCTGGAAGAAGAATGCCAAAAGCTATGGTTATTTTAACGACTGGGGCGAAACCAGCAGCAACTACCAGGTGTACATTAAATTTCCGGCAAATGTATCGCAAAGCAATATTCAAAAACAATTGACAAGTTTTTCGGATCAGCAATTTGATAACGCTAAACGCCTGGGCCACAAAAAATACCTGACAGCACAACCTTTAACAGACCTACACTTTGACACCCGTTTCGGCAATACATTAGGTGATCATCTTACCAGCATAACAACCTTGCGCACATTATCATTGATAGCCGCGCTCATCATTGTTATGGCGTCTATTAATTTTATTAATCTATCCACCGCTCAATCCGTTGGCAGATCGAAAGAAGTGGGTGTGCGTAAAGTACTTGGTGGTACACGCCTGCAGCTGATTGGGCAGGTTATGGGCGAAACAGCTATTATAGTGCTGTTATCGGCAGGTATTGCGTTGTTTATTGCTCAACTGGCTTTACCATTCCTGCAAAATATAGCCAGCGTGCCTGCAACCATAGGTTTGTTCAATACTGGTACGGCGCTTTTTCTTGGCAGTGTTATCGTCGTGGTGATTATACTCTCGGGCATTTACCCTGCCCTGATCGTTTCCGGCTTTAAACCTATCGTGGCGTTAAAAAACAAGATAAACGCGGCGTCTGTAGGCGGTATATCCCTCCGCCGGGTTCTGGTGGTTACACAGTTTACCATCTCGCAAGTGCTCATCATAGGCACGGTGATCGCCATTAAACAAATGGATTTTGTAAACAATGCCGACCTCGGGTTCAATAAAGATGCCGTGCTGGTGCTCCCATGCCCTGCAGATAGCGTTGGCTTATCGCGCGCAGTGAGTTTTAAGCAGCAGGTACTGACCATGCCGGGCGTAAAGGCCGCCAGCTTCGCGTCTGACGTACCATCATCAGATAATAACAATTCTACCAATTTCAACTTTGATCATTCAGATAAAGACCCCGGTTTCAACGTTTATATGAAAACAGCCGATGCCGACTACTTTAAAACCTTCGGACTTCATTTTGTAGCCGGACAGGGATACGACCAAAGTGAGATCCTGCACCAGGCAGTGATCAATGAAACCATGATGCACAAACTTGGCATCAACCGCGCTCAGGACGCACTCGGGAAAACCATGCGGTTTGGCGATAGCAATTGGCTGCCGATAGCCGGCGTAGTTGCCGATTTCAAAACCAACTCGATGCGGGAGGAAATTAAGCCGCTTGTGATCTATCCGCAAAAAGCATTTGAACAGGAAATAGCCATAAAAATTGAGGGCAGCAAACTGACCAGAACCGTAGCCGGCTTACAAAGCCTCTGGTTAAACCGCTACCCGGAATATGTTTACAGTGGCTTTTTTGTTGACGAAAGTATTGCCAGTTTCTACAAACAGGAAAACCAGCTCGAGCTGATCTACAAAATATTTTCACTGATTGCCATTTTTATTTCGTGCCTTGGTTTATACGGACTGGTATCCTTCATGGTAGTGCAGCGTACCCGCGAAGTGGGTATAAGGAAAGTTTTAGGTGCCCCGTTAAGCAGTATCGTGTACCTGTTTTCGAAAGAATTCATCGCGCTTATTGCCATCGCGTTTATGTTGAGCGCGCCCGCCGCCTGGTACATCATGAAAAGCTGGCTGCAAACTTTTGCCTATCGCATCTCGCCAGGTATATGGGCATTTATAGCAGCTATCACGGCTTCGCTATTGATAGGCTGGCTCACGGTAGGCTATAAAGCCATTAGGGCGGCATTGGCCAATCCGGTTAAAAGTCTGCGCTCTGAGTAAGTTTTGGGTTTACCAGACTTGAAAAGCCAAAGGGCATAGTAGATTTTACTATGCCCTTTTTGATTATTATGTTATGGATTTTAGCAACAAGTTATTAAGACGGCAATGTGCCCGCTCTTAATTTTTCAATTTACGATAGGCCCAGCCAAAAATTAACGGAAAAACCCATAAGCTAAATAGCATAGCACATAAAATGCCCCCGATAACAACACGCGCCAATGGCCGGGAGCTTTCAGAACCTATGCCGTGTGATATAGCTGCAGGGAACAAACCTATGGCAGCCATTAAAGCGGTCATCATTACCGGCCTGATCCTGGAGTTTACGCCGAGCTTGATAGCCGTATACAAGTCAGTTTGAGTCCTCCCCTTCAAGTTTTCGAGGTTTTGTTTGAAAATACTGATCAGTAGTACACCATCCTGGATACAGATCCCGAACAGGGCTATAAAACCAATGCCCGCAGAAATACTGAAATTGGTTCCTGTTAAAAACAGGGCTATGATCCCGCCCACAATGGCGAAGGGCACATTAAGAAATACAAGTGCGGCATCTTTTACATTACCGAACATGATGAACAATAAACCGAAGATCAGTATCAGGCTTACGGGTACCACCTGCGTTAACCTTTTTTGAGCACGCTGCTGGTTCTCAAAATCTCCCTGCCAGGCCATATGATAGCCACGATCCAATTTCACCTGCGCGTCAACCTTGCGCCGGGCTTCGGCAATGGTGCTGCCCATGTCCCGACCGCGCACAGAAAATTTAAGGGTAGCGTAACGTTCATTTTCGTCCCTGAATATCAGGCAGGGCCCTGTCTTCTGTGTAATATCCGCAATTTGCTTAATTGCCACTTTAGCTCCACTTTGCGTTGGTACCATCAGGTTGCCGATATCGGCAGGTGTACGCCTGAAAGCTTCCGGAAAACGTACCCGGATATCAAACGTTCGTACACCTTCATATAAAGTGGAAGCCGCCTGTCCGCCAATGGCCATAGCAATAACCGAGTTAGCATCGGCAGTTGCCACGCCGTATTGCGCCATTTTTTGCTGATTGAGCTGTATATCCAGTTCAGGCAAACCAACACTTTTAAGTACACCCAAATCTTCAATACCTTTTACATCTTTCAATATCCGGTAAACTTCATTCACTTTAGATTCCATATAGTTAAGCGAATCGCCATAAACTTTTACAACAATGGATCCTTTTACGCCCGATACTGCCTCTTCCACGTTATCGCTAATGGGCTGCGAGAAATTCAGATCAACTCCCGGCAGTTTGGATAATCGCGCGTTCATCTGCTTAATCAATTGCTCCTTCGTTATTTTAGGTTTCCAATCTTCTTCGGGATACATTAACACATCAAATTCATTATTGTAAAAGCCCGCCACATCGGTTCCATTATCCGGCCGGCCTGTTTGCGAAACCGCATACTGCACCTGCGGAAACTCCATTAATATCTTGCGTACCTGCCGGGCCGTTTCAATCGACTGGTCAAGAGATACGCTGTATGGCAGCTGTACCCGTAACCATATCGCACCTTCATCCAATTCAGGCAAAAACTCGCTGCCTAAAAATTTGAACGAGAACAGGCCAACCACCATCGCAATCAATGATAACGTCACTACAATCTCTTTAAATTTGAAGGATTTAATGAAACCACCCAACATGAATGCAGTTAGGTTATGTACAAAGGGATTATGCTTTTCGTGAACATTTTTCCGCAACAGTAAACTGATGAGTACCGGAACCAGTGTTAACGTAGTGATCAAAGCGCCCAGCAAGGCAAAACCAAGCGTGTAGGCCAATGGAGAAAACAGCTTTCCTTCAACTTTTTGAAAGGCAAATACCGGTAATAAGCCGGTTATGATAATCAGCTTGGCAAAAAAGATTGCTTTACCCAAATTTGCACCGTTGTTTTTGATCAGGCCCAGTTTAGCAATCTTATTAAAACGGTCCATGCCCAGTTCAACAGCCTTGTGATCAAGAATTACGAACATCCCTTCAACCATCACCACGGCCCCATCAATAATGATCCCAAAATCAACAGCACCCAGGGATAGTAAATTGGCCGACATACCCATCAGGTGCAGGCAGATAAAAGCAAACAACAACGCCAATGGAATGATGACAGATACTATAAGTGTGGTACGCCAGTTGAACATAAACAGCGATACCAGCAAGGTTACCAGTAAAATTCCTTCAATAAGGTTATGCAACACCGTGTGGGTGGCATAATCAATCAGGTTGGTACGGTCATAATAAGGTACTATCTTGGTATCGGCAGGCAGTATATCATTATTCAGTTTATCAACCTCAGCTTTCAGCGCGTTAACCACTTCTGTTGGGTTTTCGCCTTTACGCATAACAATAATAGCTTCAACGGCATCTGCATCATCGGTAATGGTGCGTTTGCCATTTTTAATTACAGCGTCGCTTCGGCCCACCCATCCCAGTCTTGGCAAATTTGAAATCTCGACATGTGCCACATCCTTCACCAGTACCGGAACACCGTTGTTGTTGCTTACAATAATATTGCGGATCTCATTGATATCATTAAGCAAGCCCAAACCCCTTACGGCAAAAGCCTGGTTGTTTTGGATGATCATATCGCCGCCAACGTTGATATTGGTTTTCTGAACGGCAGTAAAAACATCTAATGGTGTAATATTCAGCGTTGCCAGTTTTTCAGGATCAACAGTAATTTCATAGGTCTTGGTCTTGCCGCCGAAACTATTGATATCACCAATGCCCGGGATAGACCGCAGTCGCCTATCAATTAGCCAGTCCTGAATAGTTTTAAGCTCCCTTACATCACGTACCTTACTCCTGAGCGTATACCTGAAAATTTCCCCGGTCGGCCCAACCGGCGGCTGTACCGAGGGCGTTATACCTGCGGGTAAAGTAGCATTATTTAGCAGGTACATCACCTGTTGCCTTGCTTCCGGATCCTTGATACCATCGTCAAAAATTACCTTCACATAGCTTAAGCCAAAAATGGAAGTTGAGCGCAGGCTTACCTTTTTCTGTACCGGGTTTAGCGCTATCTCAATGGGGATGGTTACGAGTTTTTCCACTTCCTCGGCACTTTGTCCGGGCCATTGTGTAATGATATCTATTTCGGTATTGGTTACATCGGGAAACGCCTCGATAGGCATTTGAATAAATGTAATAATGCCGGCAACAACAAGTACAACAGCAAGAAATAATATGAGGATCCTGTTTTTTAACGAGAACCCTATGATCCGTTTAAGGAGCTTAGTCATCTTGGGGAATAATTGGTAATTAACTGTTTAATGATCCGTACACCAGGATTGCCTTTGAAGCAATTACCCTTTCGCCAACGTTAACACCATTTTTAATAAATGCCGTTTTTCCGTTTGTGCTGATAACTTCTACCTGGCGCAGCTCCACATTTTTATCGCCCTTTAAAACAACAACATAATATTGGCTGTGATCAAAGATGAGTGCGCTGCTGGCTACCGAAATTGCCTTGTCATTTTCGGTATTATTGATGGTTACGGTTGCAAACATTTGCGGTTTTAGCATAAAGTCGGGGTTATCTATAATTACCCTCATCTTCATTACTTTGGTGTTGGGGTCAATTACATTCATCAGCCTGTTCACCTTTCCCTTAAAAATTTTATCAGGATAAGATATGGTTGAAATATCGGCCTCGTCACCTTCGTGAACTTTGCTTACGTTCTCTTCATACACGTTAGCCTCTACCCATACATTTTTAAGGTTTGATACCGTAAACATAGGAGCCGAATTATCGGGGCGGATAGCCATGCCGTTAGTCACATTTTTTTGTACCAGGAAGCCATCAATGGGCGATTTTATAAAGTAATCGCCACCAGTATTGTTGCCATTCACCATCAGCACACGTTGCGCGGCTGTTTTTGCAGCTACGGCTTGCTCATAATTAACCTCGGCCGCGGTAATATCTACTTTGGATGCCATACCGCTTTTATAAAGGTCCTGTTGCTGTTCCAGCTGTTTTTTGGCCAAGCGTACGGCGGCTTCTGATGAACTGAGCGAAGAAGAATAGTTGGCCATCTCGCTGCTTTTTACCATGCCAAGTACCTCGCCGGTTTTAACAAAATCGCCCGGCATGGCGTGGATGTTTTGCACTACGCCGCTTACCAGAGGGAAGATGTTAGATACCTTATCGGTGTTAAAATCAACAACGCCGTTAAACTTTATAGCATAGGTGATATTCCGAATCTTAACTGTATCTATATCTAATATTCTTTTTAACGAATCAGACAGTGTATAAGGCTGCCTTGCCTGTTCGGTATTTTCATCAGAGTGGCATGAGCTAATGCTGATCAACAATAATGCGGCTGCCATACATTTCAGGCAATGCTTTTTTAATAAATAGTTCATCTTAATTCTGGTTAAAGAAAGGAGTGCCTGTAACGTAATTTAATTGTTCGAGCGAGGTGATCCTGTTGAGCTGGATATTATTGAACTGAATGGTATTTGTTTTGAAAGAATCATAAAAATCAATAAACTCCAGCAAACCGATGTTTCGCAGCAAATAGTTTTTATATACTTCGTTAATAAGGTGGGTGAAATCTGATTTAAAGGCTGGATCAAAACTATTATACAGCTCTTCGGACCGTAATGCCTCTTTGTAGGAAGTAGCAAGGTCCATTGCTACCTGATTTTGCTGGTTCTCCAGTTGCACCTTACTTTGATCTATCGCGATACGGGCCTGCTTAATGCCCCCCTGGTTACGGTTAAATACAGGCAGGTTAAACTCAATACCCCCGCCTACGTAATTGTTATTAAATGAACCGTATTTATCATACCCGAGCGAAAAAGTAACATCAGGTACCGCGGTGGCCTTTTGCAGGGCCAGATTGGTTTTATTATAATCAACCGTGATCCGGGCGTTTTTAAGATCATAACGGTTTACATAGGCAGAGTCCAATAACTTACTATAAGGAACTGAGGTTGCCGAAATTGTATTGGCAAAACCAGGATCCACAAGTGGCACAATATAACTTTGAGGTGAGGCCTTGATCAGCATTTTCAACTCGCTTTCTGTAGCATCAATCCCTCCAACCAGGCCATTGTACTCCGCCTGTAGGGAATAAAGCTGCGATTGAATACGCAACACCTCTTTTTGAGCGATATTACCTTTGGCAAACTGTTCTTTAAATGAGGTTAGCGTTTTCTTTAAAGATCCGATCTCGAGGTCATACACCGTAGCCGACTGCTGATTGTAGTAAATCGTGTAAAAATCAGTCCGTACGGTAAATCTGAGTGTGCGCAGCAAATCAAAAAACTGGTATCTGGCCTGGTCTACCCCAATTTGAGCCAGGCGTATGTTTTTATTTCGTTTACCAGCCGTTGTAAATAATTGCGAAATACCTACCGATTGATTCTTGTAGGCATCATGCGTATCATTAAGGATCCCGTTCTGGAAATTAAAATCGGGATTGGCGAAAAGCTTTGCAGTTATAATTTGAGCCTCAGCATTATCTATGTTATACTTTTCGGCGATAAGCGTAAGGTTATTTTTTAGAAATTGTTCTTCAATTTGCTTAATATTGACCTTTAGTGTATCACTGTTGGGCGCTTGCGCCTGAGCGCAAGCACCTGAAACAGCCATACACCATAGTTGAATTGAAGAAAGAACGATAACAAATTTTCGGTGCATAGTTTATTTGTTTATCCAAAACTATACAGGCCAGATTAGAGAAGAATTAAAACCGGATTAGAACGGGATTAGATTTCGGGTTGTGGAAACGTCAATGAAAAGATGGTTCCGGGCTGTGCCGGTAACACTGTTATTGTACCGCCAAAAAGCTGGATGATTTTCTGGGTTACATACAAACCAATGCCGCTACCCTTAAAACTCCTCCCGTTAGGGCTGCGGTAAAATGAGTTGAATATCTTATCGACATCTTCAGTCGGAATGCCAATTCCGGAATCCCTGATATCTATTTTAATAAAACTATCGTCAACATTAAGTGTACAAACCACCGGCTGACCGCCCGAAAACTTAAAGGCATTGCCAATGATGTTATTTAAAGCAATGATCAATAGGGGCTTACTAACCATCATTACCAAATGGTTTGCATCTTCAGGCATCTGCTGCATTTCTACAATAAGCTTCCCTTTCGTCTTTTTATTGTTCCAGTAGTGATGCATGTCCCATACCAGTTCATCTATCATAACGGGGGTCAGCTTTGCGCGCGTATATTCCAGGTCGGACTGCGCCAGTTCCATTAAACTGCTTATGGTATCGTTTAAGTTTTCGGCATCGCTGAGTACAGATACCAATAACTGCTGATATTCAGCTGCAGATCTTTCCCGGTTGAGGCCGACTTCAATTTCGCCCATGATGCTGGTTACCGGGGTACGTAACTCATGCGACGCATTGGTTACAAATGTTTGCTGAAGCTCAAATGCATTATATAAATGCTCCAGCAACCTGTTAAAATTACGCGCAAGCTCGGTAATCTCGTCTCTGCCCTCGCCTTCATGCACCCTGACGTGCAGGTCATTTACGGTGATCCGCTGCATTTGACGGATCAAATCATTTATAGGAGACAACGATCGTTGCGCAAACCAGCGGCCGATAAAAAATACGCCGCCGTTGAGCACGATAAAAGCCACCAACATAATACGGGCAATATCAAGCAACTGGTCATTATTACCCGAATCCACAGCCGATACCAGGATCACAAAATTGCCCTGGTTGTCCCGGTAATAAATGCCTACAGTTTGCCGGCTACCTTCTGCAAACTGCAAATGCTCTTTTTTACGAACACGATCAATCACTTTATCTGTCCAGTACGAGTTTTTATGAGCCAGAAAAGATTCATTATGCTCATTATAAATGCCTACACGTTCTTCAGGTAATTTGGCAAGATAACGCTCCCTGACATGCCCCAGTGAATCCGAAGATATTTCATCCGCTTCGAGATATAATTGCGCGGCAACTTTTGCCCTGTCGTTCAGGTGTTCATAAAAATCATTCCGCACAAACGAATAAAACACTAAAAAGATGGCCGATAAAATAAGCAGTAATATACCTGCGGTTATCAGCGAAAAATTAAGGGCCAACTTGTTCTTGATCTTCATTAGCCAGCTTTTTCTTTCAGGATATAGCCCATGCCGATATTGGTATGGATCAATTTACCATGGAAACCTTTCTCGATTTTTTTACGGAGATAATTCACATATACATCGATAAAATTGGTTTTGGTATCAAAGTCTATCCCCCAAACTTTTTCGGCAATATAATCCCTCGAAAGGGTTTTATTAGGGTGTTGCATAAAAAGCTCCAACAACGCATATTCCTTTGCGGTTAGGATAATTTCGGCTCCCGCGCGCTCGGCTAACTTACTCGCGGTATTCAATTTCAAATCGGCAAATGAGAGTATCCCAGGTTCGGTTTGCAGCCTTGCCGTTCTGCGCAATAGCGCCTCAATCCGTGCAAGTAATTCGTTAAAATGAAATGGTTTAACAAGATAATCATCTGCTCCGGCCTGTAAGCCACTAACTTTATTATCGATACTATCTAAGGCAGTGAGCATCAGTATCGGCGTCAGCACATCCTGCTTGCGGATGTACCGGCAAAGGTCCATTCCATTCCCGTCAGGAAGCAATACATCTATAATAATAAGGTGATAATCATCTGCCTGGAGCGCTTGTTTTGCATCAAAAACATCTTTGGCCAAACTAACATCATATTGGCATTCCCGGAGTCCTTTTAATAAAAACGCCGCAACCTTTGGTTCGTCCTCTATTACTAATATGTGCATTAACGGGAGGTATTATTTAAAGCGTATTAAAGCAGAGAGAGCCTGCATGCCGATATAGCCGCTACTGTTCAAAGTATTTCAACATATTGACAGCAACGAAGCTCGTGCTTGATAATGAAGTTTTTATGAATGATTGAGCTGATATACTTTTGCACCGGCAAACGCACTACACCGGTAAATATGGTTTGCTGCAGAAGCCCAGCTACCTGTTCATTATTTTCCTCCTGTTCCCGGTGGTTATATCAACCGGGGTTACGATGTCGCCGGCTATTACTGCATCCTATCCTTTTTTATTGAAAATATTTTTCGGGCACCAGTCGGCCCGCACCATAGATTTTTTTTGCGGCGGTATTACTGTTGCCAGTTCATGTGGTAATGGTGGCCATGCCGGGATTTAAGCGCAATATCAAGGCAATTACTTTTGGCAGCTGACATGAGAAAGAAAAAATTGATGCCCCCCGCGACAAGCCATTAACAAAAAAGCCTCAAATCTTTCGACTTGAGGCTTTTGATTTTTAAGGTAGCGGGAACATGCCAAATGTCGAACTTTTTGGAGGATTTAAAAGCGATTTCGGCGGCCACCATGAATGGAAATTGAAAAGATTACAGCTATAATAACTCTTTAATTATTTCCTTAAGCCAATTATGTCTTATAGCGTACCGTCGAAACGCGATATATGGATTAGTCATCTTTTTTGAATCCCGTTTAAACTTGTCTACAAGGGCTCCTATTCCGGCTATTTGTCCTGCTTTATTTGGTTTTAGTAATTCCGCCGCAATATCATCTTTGAAGTCATTTAATAACTTTCTTCTCTCATCCTTTAAGTATGTTCTGGAGATCTTGCATTTTTCAATAGTGTATTTAAACCGAATTTCATTTGATTCTATTGCACCATCAACTTTAAACTTAATATGTGGCAATGGATCAGTAATTTCAGGGTTTATCATCTTGGGCAGTTCCCTGAAATAATAAGATGCTGAAAGAGTATTAATACTGCGAATATTGGCCGCGGTATTAGTAAATGTTACGGCAGTCCCGGATAGCTCAAAATGAGTACTTTTATATTCATTGCAATGCGGACAGGCTAAAATGAGATTATCCCATGAAAACGCCAGCCAATGATAGATGTCCTTCGGCCTGTAATGTTCTACATGGGATAGTTCTATCTTTTGTTCGCAATAAGCACATTTACTTAAATATATCGCGCCCAAAGCGGTTCGGATGTCGTCGTACTTATAACGCTTATTGTACTTTGTTTCATCGGTGTACTTACCATCATTTATCATTTTCATCCTGTGTAGATGAGTCGTCTTTGTAGGTACTGGTACTGACGATAACGGATTATAGTACTCCGTTGTTGCAGGCTTTAATGATTCCGGAATTTGGTTTAGGTCTTTATTTATTTTAATCATTGCTATCTAAATCTTCCCTAAGCAATTTGTCGATTAATTCATCAATTTCAGATTCAGTTATAAACACCTGGCCACTATTTTTTCGAGCTTCCAATTCCGAGTGTATTCTTTGATTGATTCTATATAAAAGATAACTATCACTAGTATCCGAATTATCATTTGTGGAATTCATACGCGCCGAATCCATACCGAATAGCGGTGAAGTAACCAATGAATTGATCATCAAGTGGTCTAAATTTTTTCGATAGTAAACATCGCTCAGTTTGGTCTTACCGTCCTTTTCATTTCTGTAAACTCTGTAGATAATCGCATCGTCAGATGCTCCTTGGATGATAGCTGGGCTATGGGTACTAAAAACAAACTGCACATTGGGAAACAATGCACGTAATTTTTTAATAATGATAAATTGCCATTTTGGATGTAAATGGAGATCAATTTCATCTACTAATACAACTCCCTTTAATTCCTGAATAGATTGCGCCCAGGGTTGGTTTTGTATTAAACGAAATATAAGGTCACAAACAAATATAATTACACTTTTATAACCTTCCGAAAGCTGATCAAATTTCAAACGACTGCCTTTTTCTAAAAAAAAGATTTCGCTGCCTTCAAAAGTAATTGAAACGTTTTTTTCAAGAATATCATAGAGCATCTCCTGAATTGATGAAATGGATAGCTGTACAAGAGATTGAGATTGAGCCTGTGATGGATCACTAATAGCAGATGGACGAGTCTGAAGTTCTTCCAACTTTTTGTCTTTCAGCCATAAGACCGGACTTATTAAAACCTGATCACCATCAAAAAGGCTCATAAAACCATATTTCTCTGTATTATCGGCGCCGTGCCGACCACGGTGAGCGCCGTAAGCAAAAAATTGATTTAACCAATGTTTTCTTTTGCCGTAAACAACACCGTTTTCATCTCTGCCGATTAAGAAAAGATTTCTATTATCCTGTATAAGATCTTTTATTTTCCCTGTCCTTTCCTGTTCGGTATTCTCTGTAATATAGAATTGATTAAACGCTAAATAAATAGCCATTAGAACAAGAGACTTACCATCTCCGTTTTCACCAAGCAGGTATATTTCATTAGTAGAGGATAAGCCCGTAAGATTGATTTCTTTTATTGAATAGAAATTTTCAATCCTTACGGCATCAATTTTTGTAACGTAATTTGCCGCCAGATATTTATTAACATTAATAAATAGGTCATCCTGCAATAACGTATCTAAATCAATTGAAAAGACATGTTGGTATATACGCAATACATCATTCCCAATACTGGGCACATCAGATTTTCTATTTAAAATCTGATCGTATTGTAATTTTAAAGCAGTATCACTAATTTGTTCAAGATGAAAAGTGACAGTTTTTATACCAGGAAAAAATTCACGAAGCGAATCAAATCGTGGTTTTTGCTTTAAATAAAAAGCCTTGTTCTTGTAAATAAAATCATAAAGCAGATCAAGATTATTGGCTGTTAACCGCTCTTCAATATATTCCTTAAATTTTCTGTCGAATTCGGCAGGTGTAATTACAAAGGTATCTTTCTGCATAAATTCCAATAAGGAACTGCCTTCCAGCCAACGTTCGTATTGAAATTCCGTAAGGCTAAGCGCGCGGTGAAAGTTATTATCCCGGCTTGCCTGATAAAATTCCTCGGTAGTAATCTGTCGTTTAGCCACGCGACTAAGACGTTCTATTAATACTTGCTTGAATAATTTTCCGACTTCACCATTTTTATATATCGGCGTGAAATCATAAGGCACCTCTTCTGCTCGCCTGTAGATTGACTTGGCGGCACCAGATTCTACCAACGCGCTTCGGATATTTGTGAAGAGCTTTCCTCCAGAAACTATGCATATTCCTTGCATAAAACCCGTTGAAAATTTTTCCGCGAACCACTTTACTATTTCACCATGAGTGAAAATTACTGCGAGTAGGGCAAATAGTCTTTTTTCTTCGGGGTAATTTTGAATTTCGCTCCAATATGTCGGAACCGGTTCTGTTAAAGACTTTATTCCTAAAAATGATCGTAGAATGGGGATATCAATGATTATTTTCCTTTTTAAATAACGGTCAATTCTATCTTCACTCGAAATAACATCCATAACTTGGACAATATCATATTTAGTCCATGATGTTTTAAGTTTAGTAAAATCGATATTCAGGCTCATTTATCTTTTTTTGAATAAGATAATATATTCAGTTACCTCCTGCTCTTTTTCGTCACTTCTACCCATTTTGCTATGCATGTGATTTTTCTCCAATACAAAAACCGAATAAAGCCCGTTAAATACGGTATCAGCTAAATCGGTAATTTGTTTTAAGGTAATCATGCCCGTGTCACTATAACTCAATGCTAAATGCGCGTTTTTATTCTTAACTGCATTGAACAAGGAAACAAAGGCGCCCTGTACGGTTGTTTTCTTGCAAAATGGAGACTGATGCCGGTCTTCTCTGTACCGTCCTTTATGCAAAACAGAAGGGTAATCGTAACGCACCAATGTCTCTAAAGCGTGATAAAACCGGGAATAATGAACCGATTGGTACGGCGGGTCGGCATAAATTATTGAACCATTTTCGACAACACGTAAGCAATCAAGGTAGTCCAAAGTTGTAACCCGATAATCTTTCGTCGCCGTACCATTCAAGCTAATGGTTAATTCTTTAAATTTTCTTTCAAAATAGTACCAAAGATTCCTTCTGCGGTAGATTAGTATATCTTCCAGATTTTTTGATGAAATATCTCTGTATTGAGCATAGTGTCCTGTACTTTGTGAGACGTAAGACATAGCCGAGATCAGGGATGACATTATTGCATAATAAAGAGGCTTATCTTTATGCCTTTCTGCTATACATCTTAAGGAATCAATCCAAATACATTGTTCAAAATTCCAATACGTCCCGGAATAGTATTTGGCAAATAAATGAAATCCAATATCGAAGTCTTTATCTATCAGTTCCTGTTGTGCTTTTTCAATTGTAATTATCGCATCTATCTGGTTGGTGCCTGCATAGTCAAAAATAAGTTCCGGAAACTTTAATTTGAATTCTTCGACCAAAACCGTTGCCTCTTTTTTTATAATATCAATATCTGTGACATTGATATTGGATTTTAAATCACTCAAATAAGTTCTCGCTAAAACCCCTGAATAAGCCTGTATGTCATTTGAATGGATGTTATATTTACCTTTCAGGGAGGCACCTACTACGCTGGTACCCCCAAACAAATCACAAAACCAATCGCTTTCAACTTTCAAGTCCGCAATGGCATCCATCACAAAATCCAAAATTTCCCTTTTCGAACCCATATACTTTAGGACGTGCGGGATTTTTGATGCTATTACTAAATCGTCTGCGACAATCTCTTCACTCATTATTTAATTATTCAAATATTCAACGAAGATAACTTATTTTCACTCAAAAAGTGATGATTCTCCCTGCCTCTATCGCAGAAATATCAACAAATTCGCAGGATAGGCGGACATTCTGGCTGCATTAGTCACCGAGTTCTCAATAAAGATCTGGGCGCTTCAATTATACTTTTAGCATTCTAACTAACTGATTAAAAATATTTAGAAAATTTTATTTAGAAACGAACCTTATTCCTCTAACGATGGCAAAGCAGCTTGGTAACGTATACCGGAATGTCCAAGGAAATCATTCAAAGTAACCGCGCTAAAACCCTTACTCTCCGCACCATCAATCAGTAATTTTATGTAGATGTGATATTTTGGCAAACTGATAAAATCATCATAAGTAAACACAGGGTAAAACTCCCGCTCCATCACTTTGGCATCCTCCAAACCGATACGAAAAACAATTAAGGAACCAAAATTTGCAAGAATAGCACTTCGCGTTTCGGTATCAAGTTGGCTAAGATGCTGATTTGCCAAAAACAATCCCAGTCCGAATTTGCGCACCTGCGGAAGCATGGTAGCGAAGGATGTTGACACGAAATTTTGCGCTTCGTCTATGTACAGGTAAAACGGCTTTCGCTGTGATTCGGGAATAGAGGCTCTTCGCATTGCGGCATTTTGTATGGCGGTAGTAATGAAACTGCCAAGCACGGTTGCCACGTCTTCGCCCACCTCGCCCTTTGACAGATTGCATAACACTATCTTGCCCTCATTCATGCACTGTTCAAACGAGATACCGTTTTGCTGTCCGAAAATGCCGCGCAATGTATCATTCGCAAGCAATACGCCTATCTTATTCAAGATCGGCAAGATGGTGTTGGCCTGCGTGCTTGCAGACTGCATTTCGTATTCCGTTTCCCAAAAGGCGCGGATATAGGGATTTTTGATACTTTGCAGCACATTGCCCCGGAATGACTTGTCTGTTAATAGGGCATTGATATCAAGCAATGTCGCACCGGGATATTCTAATAACGTCACGATGGCAAACCGTAAGATATATTCCATCCTGTTGCCCCAAGACTCCAAAAACAGCTTTTTAAACGTCGTGATCATTTCAGAGGCGACCAGTTGCCGTTGGTGTTCCGGCACGTTGGCAAGGGGATTAAACCCAGGCAATCCGCTGGTATTGGTTGCATCAAAATACACCAAATCGCTCTTCCTATTTTCAGGAATTTGACGCAATATTGCCTTGACTGTATCGGCATGAGGGTCTAACACGCAGATGCCTTGCGCTTTGTATATGTCATCGCATGCCATATTGATGAGCAAATGGCTTTTCCCGGTACCTGATTTTCCAATCACAAAAATGTGACTTAATTTGTCGTTCGGCTTAATTCCAAAAAGCTGATTGTGGTTGCGCCAATTGGTGACGCCGATTGGGGTGAATGGTTTGAAGTTGTACATGCGTTAAGCGTATACAAATCATCAATAGCTCGTTAGTGTCCTTTTCATAAACGCTTCTTTAAAAACGGGAGACTGAAAAATTGCGACTGAAATTGAGATGATACCTGCATCATATGAACTCAATTTTCGCCTATGCCAAATTCTCAATTCGCAAAATCAACACCCGCGACATCTCACCCCAAGTCGAAAAGAGGGCCAAAACTCAAACAGCCCGTCATTGAATACGTGTACGTAGAAGACGTTGAAAAATTGGCGAAAGCCTATGCTATACTTTTTGAAGCAATCATTAATAAACGAGGCAGCAAACTATGAGTACAACAAAGCTAATAGCAGTATATGCACGCGTATCAACACTAAATCAAGAGAAAGAACAGACCATAGAAAATCAACTTTTAGTCATGCATGAATATGCAAAAGACAACGGCTATATCATTGTCAAAGAATATCTCGATGAGTTTTGGACAAGTGATACATTGAAGCGCCCCGCACTCGACCAGTTGCGCCAAGATGCCAAAGCTAACCTTTGGCAAGGCGTCTTAATCTATGATCCCGACAGATTGGCACGACGATACTCCTATCAGGAACTGGTGATTGATGAACTCAAAGAAGCGGGAATTGAGGTCATGTTTATAACCGTCACTACTCCGGAGAATAGTGAAGATAAAATCTTGTATGGGGTGCGCGGTTTGTTTGCAGAATATGAACGAGCGAAAATTACCGAGCGCTTTCGGTTGGGGAAGCTTCGCAAGGTAAAAGGGGGCCATATCTTAGTAAGTGAGCCGCTCTATGGTTATACCTATATTCCCAAAAAAGAGCTTCAACATGGGTATTACATATTCAACGAAGAAGAAGCAAATACGGTGAGGCTTATCTTTTCAATGGTCGCCAATGAAGGATTAACGGTAAGAAAAGTGACGGCGCGATTGCAGGAACTTGGTATTAAGCCGCGTAAGAGCAAGCGCGGGGTATGGAATACCAGCACCCTTACCACCTTACTACGTCACCGCGGATATATCGGCGAGGGAAAATGGGGAAGCACGACAGCGGTTGTGCCTAAAAAACCGCTCAAAGTGCAGAAATACAAGCGAGTGCTAAAAAGCAGCAGAATAGTCAAGCCGAAAGAAGAATGGTTCATTATCCCTATCCCTCCTATTATCGATCAGGAACTTTTCGACCGTGCACAAATGCAATTGTCAATAAACTCCCGTATGTCACAGCGAAATAAGAAAAATGACTATTTGTTGGCCGGTATAATACGGTGTACGTGTGGTCAGACAAGAACAGGAGAAGGTCCTCAGCATGGCAAACACCTTTATTATCGCTGTTCTGATAGGGTGTTAAAACACCCGCTACCACGAACATGCTTGGTGGGCGGCGTTAATGCTCGCATTGCCGATAAACTCGTGTGGGATGAGCTAACTGCTCTCATGACGTCGCCGGAATTGCTTAAACAGCAGATCGAAGATTGCCTAAATAATACTCGAGAAAAAGCAGTATCTGTTGTAGATAATGTTGAGCCTTTAATCAAGGAGATTGGCAAACTTAAAGAAGAACAGTCACGATACACAAAAGCTTACGGCCAAGGACTTTTTACAATAGAACAATTGCAGGAATATTCTGAACCAGTAAAAGCTCATATTCTAAAACTGGAAATGCAAATACAAAAAGCAAGGGAGGCAAAACGAGAGTTGGAAACACTGAATATACCAGATCAGAATGAAATACGAGATTTTGCCACGGAAGTGATGGATGGGCTTGCAGGCTTGAATTTTATTGAAAAACAAGGCATAGTACGCTCTGTTATAGATAAGATCGTCGGAAATCAGGAACATTTAGTAGTTAGCGGATTTATTCCGATAGAAAATATCAATGTCAAACTTAACGATAGGTACGGCAAAGAAATACCTCAACATAATTATGATAAGGTTATCCCGTTCTCCTTTGTCATAAAACTGCCGCCGCCGCAGAAACGAGGGGTAGATTACGGGTTTATATCTTCAAAAAATAACAAGTCTTCTCCAACATCGCTTTCGTGTTAAACTGCAACCAGGCTATGAAAAGCCTTCAGATATGATTGATCTGAAAATAATATTTATTTTGCAGCTATTATGAGAAATGTTTAGTGATAGCGATTTACTCACTGCCAATTATCTTTACATTATGATACGGTCAACATTGCAAATCAAGATTATAATTCATCCCTTCGGTGTAGCATAACTAAGATTGTAATTAAATGTCGCCCAACTCTAAATAATTTACATTTGCATTTAGAAAGCTATGGAAGATAATGATATAAGGAAAATAAGAAAGGTTTTAAGCTACAAGGGGCGTGATGATTTGGCCGACCTCATACGGTATTCTAAATCCACTCTTGACGAGTCGAGTACGTATGGTAGCCGTTTGTATTCGCGTTTGAGTACTTTTACTATTTTTTCTCCACCCTCAAAACAGAAGAATATCGAAAAACTGTCAGAAGACGACAAAAGTGAAATATTTAATGCCGTTTTATTAGTATACCCATTGGGTGACAATGAACCTGAAATAAAGCATGTTGAATATTTGCCAGATTTTGATAGTGAAGAGGAAAATGTCGTTGAGGTTAAAGAATTAGAACGAATATCTTTTGAATTCATCCATCAACAGATCAAAAAGTGCAACAATAAAATTGCCGAGAAAGATTTTGACGGTGCCGTTACGAATGCAAGATCTCTTATCGAATCAGTCAGTCTTTTTATTGTTGAAAATATCAAAAAGGAAAAAGTAGAATACGATGGTAATCTGATTAAGCTTTACAAACAGGTAGCTTTACTGTTGAAAATGTCACCGGGAGATTATGAGGATTCCAACCTAAAGCAAATCTTATCAGGTGTTTTTAGCATTATAAATGGCGTTTCAAGTCTAAGAAACGATTATAGCGATGCACATGGGCTTGCCCCTTCAAAAACCAGCTATAAGATTGACGAACGACACGCCATCTTGACCATCAATCTATCGAAAACTATTTCAGAATATCTATTTTTGAGTTATGAAAAAACTTTAACTTAATCTGCCTCATTTAGCTTCGCCGTCCAATACTCTTTTAGTTTGCCTAACCAAATTGACAAATAATTCCTCTTTATCGCTGTAGTCCATTTTGATTACCGGATTACTTGGAGGGTTCATAGCTTGATATTGATTTAAAGATGGAAATTCTTCAAACAAACAAGGCTTAACGACAACCATCAATATTACTGCACCGTTTTCTTCAGCTGCTTTTAACAATGGAGGTAACTCATCAGTTGCGATAAAATCTGAGCCCAAAAAATCTGTACTGACCAACAATATTGCAACTTTAGTGGCATCTATTGCCTTTTTGATTTCATCTTTCCATTTTTGTCCCGGAAGTATTTTAGAATCATCCCAGAAATCAATTTTATTCAGGAAAGGCTTGAAATGCCTTTGTATATCGGTTAAAAATTCCTTATCTAAATGACTGTAACTCACAAATACTTTATCTCTTACTTGAGTGGGATTTGCTTCATTCTTTTGATGAGCAATAATCGGTAGCGTATCTAATTCTTGCTTGATGTAAAAAAGGAGTTTTTCAGGTTTTCTCTCATGCATGCAATTTATGCCAGGTAATCCACCATGTGCCTTGTCGCGGTGGGCTTTAAGTGCAGAGACAATCTGTTTTTCTATTTCATCCAAAAAAATAGCTTTGCTTTCCGGTGAATAGAAGTCATACAACCGGTGCTTAAGTTCGTGGAAATCATCAATAGCCTCTACTTTTCTTGAGCCTTCGATTGTTTTACGGTGAAAATCTTTTGCTTCTTGCCGTATGATCGCTTCTTCTTCCATCGTTATATATAGTAATCTTATAGTTGTTTGCTTATCGCGTAAATATAGAAGGAAATAATTATCAATATATTGGGAATGAGCGGGAGTAACACATTCAATTTCGTTTACTTTTTGCTCTCTCACCCAACTGCATTTTCCAGTAATCTCTTATATTTGAGAATTGCAAAAGGGAATTTAGTAACTAAAAAGCCCCGTTATTTTTTTATTTGCAAAAGAATATAATCTACTTGCTTATTTTACGTGCCAAGTCCTTCCATAAATGTTTGTCGTTAACCTGTGAATAAAGTAATAATCGGTCTTCTTCAGAAATATCTTGAGCGACAGTTAACCCATTTTTATAGATACCAATTTTTGAGGCCGCCTGCTCATCTTCCACTGCCTTAAGTGCCAAACGAACTCTTTCTGCAACTTGATAATAATCACCTGCAATAAAGTAAATGTCACGTGTATTTAGGTCTGTGATGATGTAACGATGAATTACCTTGTTCCGTTCCTTATATAGGCTATCAAGAGCATCAAATAACGATTGATCGATTATACTAAAGGAGAGTGCTTGCTTATAAATAGTGCGTTCCATGACTGGGGAATCGGTATCACCTTGAAAAAGCAAAGCAATATCGATATCGTCAGTTTTGTCGGCGAGTTGTTTTTTAAGTACAATCGACATTCTCAAATAGGCATCAATCTGATTAGCGGTAATTACCATGAATTCTACTACAGCATCATTCTCAAGTGCTTTTGTACTAATATCGAAGGAAGCGCTTAAGGAAGCCATAAATTTTTCGTAGCGGTCAATTTCAATGGCCTTTTTGCGGTCATGAACTTCCACTAAGCGTAGCGAGGATAAAGATTCCTCAACAACGCCTAACTCTTTTTCAAATCGCTCGCTTCCTTCATCTTCGATGTTGTATATAAACTTTGCTATAAACGTATGATCCTCCACAGTCGCAAACCACAACTTGGTTCTTAAACCATCACCATCATCCGGAAGAAACGCGGTATCAAATTTCAGACCTGCGGTACCAGCGTTTTGTATTGGAACATGGGGATTTTGTTTGACCTCATTCGCAGAGTAACAAGAAATTTGGAAGCTGCTCTTTACTTCCTCGCTGTAAGGTTCAAAGCAAAAAGGTGACTTAGCTTCGTAGTCAGCAGCCTTGTTCATGTATCGCCAATCTGTAGGTATCCGAACAACGAATTTCCCTAAAGGTTCAGTAAACCATTTCATGTATCGTCAAATTTTTCTACAAAATAACATTCTTTGTACGCAGTGTATTTGCGTACTTCACATATTAATTAAATTTTAAGGGGGCAAGCATAAATTATCGAAAAAGAACTTTGAGTCAACCTTTTCGAGTGAAATCCTTTTTCATTTTGTCACGAGACCAGAGATAGACCTAACAATTGACGCAAACTTTCAAAGAACCAGAGAAAAGGCAGAAGTAGAATACAAGACAATCGGCGAAGTATACTGTCCTTATTTTAAGGAAAAAATAGCGTTCAATGATAAAGGGCTTACACACCTCAAATTCAAGAAAAATAAATTTGCACGAGAACGGAAGGATCAATACATGCGGTTGAAAAACATTCACATTGCCCCGACAGTGCTCAAATCCAGCTATACATTGCAAGAGTATCAGGTTAAGAAGGAATTTATTGACATAGCGACGAATACGCGTAAGGAAAAGGTACAAAAGGATGTCTACTACTATGCATTCGTGGCAATTATCAGGGATGGAAATTTCGACAAACGTGTGAAGGTAGTAATACGTCAGGTTACTGGAGGTATAAAAATGTTTTTGAGCATCATACCGTATTGGAAAAGCAATAAAGAGCTGAAGTTGCACACAGGCAGCCTCGATGAAGATTAAACAACAAAAAAGCACCTCCGAAGAGGTGTCTTTTTGTGTGCTTGGTTACAGTTTGACTTTAACCGTGACGGAGTAATGACCCCTCCAAACACAATTCAATGCTATCATGCAGTAGTGCAAAATGTCAACATTCCAGAAATGCATTCCCTTTTGTCATTTATAATCTTCACAGATATTGCATAAAACTCAAAGCCAATATTTCAAAAATTGAAGAAGATAAGTAAACTATTAGAATTTTTTAGGATTCCTTTTTATGTATTCTGAAAATTTTCCTGATAGAATAGCTTTATTCCAATTAGTTTTTGAGGTGGATAATAAGAACCTATCGTTACCAACGAGTGCTGGGACTGAATACATTTCTTTATAAGCTAAAGTTAAAGTATCTGTACCAATTCTAACGCTATCACTATGTTTATAATACCAAACCCCCATCCTACTAAAATCCGCTGAATCAACATTCACATTTACGAAAGATGAAAAAACACTCCATGGTATTTTTTTAAATTGTATGTCAGAAGGTACGTAGAGGAACATGGGACGACAATCAAAATTGGCATTAGTTAAGTTAATATCTGAAAAAAAGATGCCGAAAGTGTCTGAATTCTTGTAATGAGAATTAGCAGAAGACTCCCGATATTGATAATAAAGGGAAAAATCCGACCCACTCATGTCGCCTCCCATAAATCGGGTTCCAAAAAGATTTGCATTTTCGAAGCTGCATTTCTGACATATCATATCAAAAAAACCACAAGATTTAAGATACGCATTTGATAAATTCAAATTATAACCTTTTAACCTTATGAACTTTTTATTGTAGAAATATGTCGATGACATATCTTTTATTTCAAAACCATACGACAGCAAGGCGACAATTGCATCGGACGTAGCATTTATTTTATCATAATAAAGCTTTAGGCGACTAATAGGCAAAGAATCTGGGTGGACTATCGTGTCCAAATCGGATTTCTTTTCTAAATACAGTTTTCTGTTTATGATTATCAAAGATTTTGTCACCTCTTTCAAAATAGAAGTATCAACCTTTCTCATATCATCTGAAGAAAAAACCTCTAATATTGAACCTCGAATGTCACCATCTGATTCTATTCCTAATGCATGAGCTAAGGATAATAAAGCCTGCGTATTTTTCAAGCTATCACCTACACTAATAAACGATTTCAGTGCAATGACACCTGTAAGCCTTTTTCTAACTACTGTATCGCCGATATTAGCTAAAGCAGCGGCTAAACGATCTTCTTTTTTTGAGTCTAATGTAAGTTTTGATGTTTGATAATATTGGTAAATCGAAAACCCAATTGCTACTAAAGAAACAATAACTGTTGCAGCACTTGCTATACTGGCGAAAGCTTTCAGACTTTCCTGGTTTTTATATTTTTTTGAGGTCTGATATTCCAGTATTTTTATTTCCTCATTAAGCTTATCAATCTTTCTTTTAGCCTCATTTTTTTCGGTGACGTTAGGGATTTGATTATCAAGAATGGATATTTCTTTATCTAACTTAGTTATCCTCTTTTTTGCTTCATTTTTATCATCTTCTTGCATCAAAATTTGATTGTCAAGAATTTTAATTTCTTTTTTAAGTTTATTTATTTTTGCCTGAAGCTCCTCAAGTTCCAGTTCATCTCTAGTTTTTGCCATTGGCTTAGATTTTCTATAAATCTAAAAATCAATCTTTTAAAATCAACAACTTAAAAGCTATTTCCTCAAGACAAAATCCTATTTTCAAGTCCTGCTGTGTATGTACAACCACCATAAAGTTTTAATTAATTTTATCAGAATCGTAGTTTATTTCAGGATTTTCTAAGAGTAATGGCCGAGCGTCATTGAGTAGAAGCACAAACCAGAAAGGCATTAGACTATAGTAGTTTCAAACCTTTGCAAATAATCCTTTATGGAACTCTGAAAAAACATCCGCAAGTGTGTCAGTTGTCCAGTTATTTACCTACGTATGGCACCTTTAAATGCGGTTACTTTCCTCCAATTTACTATCACCACATAAGCTATTCTTTATTACACTCCAAAAGAAAGTGTGCGATACTGTACGCAAATCGCACATAATCTCAATATGAATAATATCAACAAACTTCTGATCCTCTTTGAACAGTTCGCGTACACGCAAAACGAAGCTGCTGCCCTTAATGACTTTCTTGATTATTTTCTCTTAGCGTTTCGATATCACGAAACAGCCGAAGAGCAGAAACGGGCACTTGAAACACTCATCAACCATCCAAAGCGGGAACTGCTCTCGAAGATGCTGATCGAAGTAGGGGAACTCTCCGAAAACTTCAATGACCCTTTAGGAGATCTGTATGAAACCCTAATATCAAAAGGCAGAAACGGGCAGTTCTTCACTCCTGGCCCAATAACGGATTTGCTAACTGCTCTTGTTTACGACAGCAATGCAAAACAAGGAGACATGGTACTTGACCCAGCCTGTGGATCAGGAAGAATGCTGTTGTCGGCGGCAAAGCGCAACCGGCACCAACTCTTTTACGGCGCAGACATTGATCCGCTATGTTGCAAAATGGCCCTGATGAATATGCTGTTGCATTCGTTGACAGGTGAGATTGCGCACATGGATTCGCTTTCCAACAAGTTCTTCAAGGGATACGTTATCGGTACCGTTCTTTTAAATGGTCACCATCATCCCTACTACAAACCCTTTACTGATCCTGAGCAAAGCAGAATCTGGCTGCGCTCGAAGGAAAACCTTTCACAGGAAGCAGTTACCGATCCCTCCGAGTCAATGCGACAGCCCTCAGAAAGAGGAGTACAAGGAAATTTGTTTGATGAACTCTAAACATACACGCCGGTAATTCCGGCGTTTTTCTAATACCTTAACATTATTAATTTATAAAGTTCTTCTGCAATCCACACATGCTTGCAAAAATCTGCAAACATACATGCTAGAGGAAACCAATAATGTTTCCTCTAATCAAAAGATAATACTTTATGCAAATCTTGCATAAAGTATGCACAAAGTGAATTGGATGGGGCAATAGAGCGCACGAACTTAGTGCTGTACTAAACCCCAACACTCAACATGAAAAAAGTACTATTTCTGCTTCAACACACCGTTCTGCTGACGGGTGCAATGATCCTATTCCTTTCCTGCGGCAAAGGCTCCGGCAATTTAGACAACATGAACAATGGCGGACATATTGACCCGCCGCCAACGAACAATGGCGAAGTAGAAACTACTGCCGTTTCGGGCGTCACCTCTGGACACGCAACGATTGAAGGAGAATTGACCAAAGAACTGCCGTTGGGAGCAAACGGAGAGATCGGGTTTGCCTGGGATACGAAATCACACACCAACATCGCTGATTATCCTAATAAGTTTTACAGCCAACCAAGTGCGCCGTTCAACGGCAAATTCAAATTCATTCGAGCTGGTTTGGTTGGAGGCACTACCTACTACGTTCGAGCTATTGCCTCGAAAACGGTTACTGGTGATCCGCTCATCTATGGCAAAGAACTCTCTTTTACCACCAAAGCCCCCAGTATGGAATATGGCGAGTTTGTACAGGGCGGCATCCTTTTTTATGTTGATAAGACCGGCAAGCATGGCCTTGTTGCCGACCTTGACGCACTTGTTTATAACTTCGGAGGTGGCCCGAAATGGAAAGGCGATGGCAACGCAGGCGTTTTGTTTACTACCAGCAAAGCCATGGGTACTGGTAATGGAAATACTACTACAATCGTTTCCACCTACGGCACGAATCAAGCTATCGGCTATGCAGCTTTGTACAGTTACAGCCTTGACAAAAACGGCTATAGCGATTGGTATTTACCATCAATTGACGAATTATCACAAATGAAAAAAAATCTCTATGACAATCCGCTTGGCCTGGCACCAGGGCATTTTTGGAGTTCTACTGCCACGGAAGCGGGGTACGCATAGTGTTTAAGCACCGATGCTGTCACCGATACCCCCGATCAATTTCTTATTTCAAATTATGCATCTGTATGCTCAGTTCGAGGCTTTTAGTTAGAATAGCAATTTGTTCGATAAGTAGCACAACCTAGCGTAGTCAGATATGTCTTAAAGCTTTTAAACGCGCTTTTCGTTTTTCAATCAACCAATAGGGAAGGTGTAAAAAATGCTTTATGGGTATGAATACGCCACATAGTGCATGTAATTCAATTTGAAAGGAAGTTCTTACTGCCGAAACAACTAAAATAATTATATCAATAACAATTAAATTTTATCAACTATGTCAACGAAACAACAAAATCAATTTAAGGAAGAAACCGAAGAAAAACCCTTATTCTTTGGCTTGTTTGGCACCGAGCATGTGCATACCCTCACTAACCGGAAAACCGGAGAGGTTACAAAAGGAACGTCTTTAGACACACCGAAAGAAGCAAGGGACAAGGCATGGGACAAGATATTTCAGAAAGATAAATAGTTGCGGGATCGGCAAAGTTAGTCCGCAAATGATAATACTTTAACTTCGTATTTTTTCAATTTTACTCCATTATAATTCTGTTTCAGTAGGTGTTTATACTGTATATTTTTCAGTTAAAACACCTATTTATTTTTTTCATACTTATTACCAATTTCAGGGCTGTTATAATTAGCTACTAAAAAAAGGCCCTTACATTCACATACCAGTGTCTTATCACAAATGAAAAAAAATGTACTCCCCGTGGCTCTTGCAATACTCTGTCTTTGCATGAGCACAATCAGTCGCGCACAAAAAACTGATGACGACAAACCGGAAACGGCATTGCCCAAGCCTATCATTTCACCCTCTCCCGAAGCCGCTTCGTTGGGCAAATATGGCGATGTTCCTATCGGGTTATTTAAAGGGATGGCCAATGTTGACATTCCGTTTTATACGCTTGCAAAAGGAGATATTTCGGTGCCCATCTCGATCAACTATAGTTCCAGTGGCATTAAGGTCGACGAGATTTCGACTAACGTGGGCTTGGGATGGACATTGATGGCAGGAGGAGTGATCACATCTTCAGTCTCAGATAAAAACGACTTTAATTCTTCGTATAGCAGGGTACTTCCTATTAATCCGGTCAATTTCCACCCGAACACAACTAATACCAATGACCCTGATTATGTATTTGCCCGTTCGTATGTGAATAGTCATACTGCATACGATCTTCAGCCTGACATTTTAAACTATAACTTTTGCGGGCGATCAGGGAAGTTTTACTTCGATACCGACTTGCAAGTTGGACACACCATTCCGGCGAGTACCGTAAAAATAAGCCGAAATGCTTCCGGGTTTACAATTACCGACGAAAAAGGAATCAACTATTTATTTACCACTACCGAGACATCGCTGGTTGAGGATTCCTGCACCGTCGGTGCATCGCCGCGTCAGGACACATCACCAGGTCAAACCTCGTACTATCTTACCCAGATTGTTGATACCAAAGGCAATATTGTAAACCTCACGTATGAAAACACCAGTTATTATTATTCAGAGGGGATTGAAGAAGCGCAATACTTTAGCCAGCTTACCGGAAATTGTCCTTTATTAACCGATCACAACAGTACCTGTGTGAAAGTACAGACCGTAGGAGGCAAGCGCATTAAAACAATTAGCGCCGGGGACAATTCCATTACAGTGACATTTAATTACTCAGCAACAGCGCGTCAGGATGTCGTACCTCTGGCTGGTTCCGAAAAGGTAGTCAGTTCGCTTGATGGCGTGGTAGTAACGGCCGGAAGCACCACAATTAAGACCATTACACTTGACCATGATTATTTCAAAACGAGTGGCTATGCGAGTGCTCCGAATAGCAGGCAACGGGCATTGGAGTGCCGGCTTAAACTGCTAGCAGTAACTGAATCAGGAAAGAAACCATATATTTTTACCTATAATGAAACCCAGAATCTTCCTTCCAGGCTTTCGTACACTGCGGATTATTGGGGCTATTATAAAGGCAATGCGGGCTCAAGCTCCGTCCCCGCCGATCCAACGATAGGAAACCCTGGCGGCAACCGGGAGCCCGATCCGTCGGCGCTGTACACGCAGGCCAACCTGCTCACTAAAGTGCGCTATCCTACCGGTGGTTCAACGACTATTGTCTACGAGCCCAATGACACTTATAAATGGGAAACAGTAACCGAGAAAGTCCAGCATACAATAGGGTGTAGCGCTAATGCACAATCGTCAAACACCTGTACCTATACCCTTAGTAATTCGCTTCAAGGGGCATCAGTCACCTACCATTTGCAAATTACCGGGCAGCACGACAATGGCTCAGGGACAATAGACGGACCGAACTCCCTTCATTTGGAATTTGCGGGAAACGGGACACTGGGGAATCAATCGTTTCCGGCGGGCAGCTATACATTTTCATTGGAAAATACCTATACTTCCGGTATCACCCACTTGGGCATCATTTGGGATCAATTTGATTCGCATCTGGTGCAAAACCACTATGTGATGGGCGGCGTACGCGTTGCGCAGACTATAGACTCTACAGGCATTGGTATTCCTGTAAAAAAGTATTATAGCTATCTTATTTCCGATACATCAAAGGAAACCAGTCTTTTTTATAAAAAAATATCGCCATCAAATTACAAATATCCCTATACGACCTATCATCCCGATAGGGATGGAGTAGTTAGTTCATGCCAATATAACGTAATGCGTTCTGCGCCTATTCCGCTAATTGGCAAGGGCGACCCCTTTAACTATGGTTATACAAAAGTAACCGTACTCTCTGATTCGTTAGGAACCCAGGGAAAATCTGTCCATTATTACTCAAGCAGCCTGCAAGATTTCTTAAGCGGCACCAGTCAAATCACCGACCAAAGCTGGTTGCAAGGAATGGAGCTGAAGCAGGAAGATTACTTGTATAACCGTCTACTCCAAAAATATATTATCAACAAACGGGTAACCAATACCTATAAGGTAAACCTGAATTCAACCTACCTGGGAGACAATACCAATCCGGCGCTTCCTCCCAATCAATATTCCGTGTATGGCATGAAATTAACACAAGAAAGCCCGGAGTTCACCCACTTAAACCAAGTGACTGCTGCCACCTTTAAATATGAAGTCTATCCTGTGGTTACCGCCTGGATGTATCAATCACGATCAGATGCAACGTTGTTCAACACTTCAGACACAACGCGTTTTCTTACCACAACAACAAACACCTACTTTGAGAACGCGCTTCATCAGCAGCCAACCAGAACGGTGACGAACCAGAGCGACACCACACAGGTAACCGCAATAACAACGTATGCCAATGATTATGCCTCCGGCACTACGTTTATCGATGATATGAAAACCAATCACATCATCAGTACACCGATAGAGCAGGTGGTATATAAAAGCAATAAGTATGGCACCAATGTCGCATCCGGTTCAGTCACAACATACAAACCTGGCGGGAAAGACCTGATAGATCTCGTTTATAATTTTGAATCTGCCGGTGTTGTCCCTCTGTCAACATTCAAGTTCTCGAACAAAACAGTCGGACAATTGCCCTATGGCACACCTTTAGGCGGTTATGGGCTTGACTCTCGTTACCAACCAAAACTTGCATACAATGCTTATGATAACATCGGGAATTTATTAACCGCGACTCCAACCAACGGACGGTCTGAGAGCTACCTCTGGGATTATCAAAAACTGTATCCGATAGCAAAAGTGATCAATGCTGATAGTGTAAATATTGCCTATACTTCATTTGAAGCAGATGGAAGTGGTCACTGGACAATTGGATCACCAACCAGAAATACCAGCGTTGCGAAAACCGGGAGCATATCATATGCCTTATCAGCAGGAAATATCACTAAATCCGGCCTTACAGCCACACGTAGTTACGTGGTGTCATACTGGCTCAACACTACCACACCGCTTACCATAACAGGAACGCAAGTCGGATATCCCTTAAAAGGCGCAACCATCAATGGCTGGACCTATTTTGAGCATCTTGTTTCTGGTCTTTCAACGGTGACAATCACAGGAAGCTCGGTTATCGATGAATTAAGACTGTATCCTCTTGGAGCAAAGATGGCTACTTACACCTATGCTCCCTACATTGGGATGACAAGTACCACTGACGCGAAAGGAATAACAACATACTTCGAATATGACAATTTCCAGCGTTTACAAAACATCAAGGACAAAGACGGCAACATTATTAAACACATCGATTACCACTACCAAGGCCAATAATAAATTAAAAACCAATCACATGAAAAAACTAATCTTAGCTACGATTTTATTCGTTTCCATATCGAACTATCTTTTTGCACAATGGAATACAAACGGGAATGATATTTATAATTCCAACAGCGGCAATGTCGTTATTGGCGCAACCTCCCCCACGGCAGTTAATGCTTCATCAACATTGTTTCCTTCGACAATACCCAAGTTTAATGTAGTGACGGGCACCGGAACCGGGGCCTACACGGACCTGGTGGTTTTTAATCATCCGGGGGTAAATGTAGACGCGGTTCAGCGGCAAATCGGTTTGCTATTGAAGCTATCTTATGAAAGTACTGCAGGCGAATCCAACAAGATGGGTGGAATGATATTGGAAAGCAGTCTCGGATATGGCAATATTCCTTCCCTAAGCCTTGTTACAGCTAATACCCGCAGGCTTACCGTTGATTATAGTGGGAATGTGGGTATTGGTACAACGACGCCGCAAAATAAATTGGATGTGAACGGCACTATTCATTCCAAGGTTGTCTTGATAGACCTAAATGGATGGCAAGATTGTGTGTTCAAAAAAGAGTATCGGTTGCTCCCGTTAACGGAGGTCAAAAATTACATCGATCAAAACCAGCATTTGCCAGAAATCCCTTCAGAACCGGAAATGATCAAAAATGGGCTTGATGTGGGTGAGATGAACAAGTTGTTGATGAAGAAAGTGGAAGAGCTGACGTTGTATGCGATAGAGAACGAGCAAAAGGATAAGGAAAAAGACAAACTACTTACGACGCTCCAGGCACAGATCGACTTGCTAAAAGAGCAACTGACGGCGGTTCAAAAGGAGATAAAAAAATAACGAAACCTTTATCACATCTAAATACTAAAGCATGAAAAGAAATGCTTATCACAATGGCCGTTTAAAGGTACCATTTATATTCTTGTTGTTGCTTACGCTCAACATGCGTGTTTCAGCACAGACGTACCTTACGTCACCGGTAACGTTAACTACCGCACCAGCACCGGGCTCTTATTATAACAATATCCGTATTACGTTAACGTCAACGTTCCAGTTTTCCGCAACAGCTGGCAACGGCATGAAATTCTATGTGGTAGCCGCAGATTGCGTTCCTCAAACCATAGCGCTGAGCAGTAACCAGAACTATATCCTGACCTCGGTGCCGAGGACAAAGGGTTTGATCAGCAATGCGATGCTTGCGGGCCGGATGACCTGTGAACTGATGCAGACGGTACAATATATAGACGGACTGGGCAGACCCCTGCAAACCACACAGATCAAAGGCTCACCGTTAAAAAAAGACATTGTACAGGCTTTTGCGTATGACCAGTACGGGCGGGAAGCGATGAAATACCTGCCTTACGCGGCTGCAACAACCGACGGCAGTTATAAAAGCGATGCCCTGACCGGGGCGCTGACCTCTTTTTATAACCCTGGCAATACCGGAGCTACCCAGCAAACCAATGGTATACCCAATACATCGTATCCATTCGCGCAAACAGGCTTTGAGTCCTCGCCCCTGAACCGGGTGATTGAGCAGGGAGCGCCGGGGGCGGCCTGGCAGCTAAGTACAACGCCCGATGCCGGCAGCAGCAGCCATTCGGTAAGGATGGTATACACAGCGAATGACCAGAACAGCACTTTTAGTACAGCAACAACAGGCAACAATGGCAGCCGGATAGCAGCGTTGTATACAGCAGGCATCAACACCAATCAAAGCCGTACTTTAAGCCGGGCAGGCAACAATGCCACCTACAGCCCTAACCAGCTATCGGTTACCATTACCCGTAACGAAAACTGGCAACCGGCAGACGGTTGTTTTAATACCACCGAAGAGTATAAGGACAAGGAAGGGCACGTGGTGCTGAAACGCACGTATAACATCAAGGGCACAACAGCCGAAGAGCTCTCGACCTATTACGTGTACGATGACCTGGGCAACCTGTGCTTCGTATTGCCACCGGGAGCCAACCCCGATGCCCCGGCAGTTATTTCCCAAGCAACGCTTGATAACCGCTGCTACCAGTACCGTTATGATGCCAGGAACAGGCTGGTGCAAAAGAAGGTGCCGGGCAAAGGCTGGGAATATATCATCTACAATAAACTCGATCAGCCGGTTGCAACCCAGGATTCGGTGCAGCGGATGAAATCACCACAGGAATGGATGATCACTAAATATGACGCGATAGGCAGAACGGTGCTCACCGGCATTTATCAGCATACAGGCAGTACAGCGGGAACGGATATCCATGCCACGATCCAGGGGCTTGTTGATGGCCAGGCGGCGCAATGGGAAACGCCTGTAAACACCGGCAACGGTTATACCACCAACAGCTGGCCGGGTACCAACCTGGCAACCACGCTAAGTGTGAATTACTATGACAGCTATGCGGGTATCCCAAGCTTTCCCGGGGCCTATGACCAAACGGCTAATCCCGCGTTCAGCAAACAAACCACTGGTCTGCTTACCGCCTCGAAAACATTGGTGCTGAACACCACCGGAGACTATTTGTGGAGCGTACCGTACTATGATAACGAAGGGCAGGTGGTCAAATCATTCACACAGCACTATGTGGGCGGAGGTCCATCGCTGAGCATGTATAACTATGATGCCGATAGTACGGTATATAACTTTTCCAAACAGCCCACGCTGGTACAACGGAAGCATTACCTGAAGAACACCAACGGAACTGCCGGGGTGCTTACCCTCACCGAACGGAGCAGTTATACCTACGACCACATGGGCCGTAAGCTAAATACGGTTCACCAGTTACAGGATGGCAGTAATGCTGCACAGGATTCGGTGATCCTGACCCGGAGTGATTATAACGAGGTAGCCCAGCTAAAAACCAAAGGACTGCATTCAAAGAACGGCGGGACGAACTACCTGCAAACTATCGACTACCGCTATAACCCGAGGGGCTGGCTGAGCAGTATCAACAATGCCAACCTGAACAGCGACGGCGGCCTGACCAACAACGACAACAACGACAAGTTTGGCGAGGAGCTGAGCTATGACGGAGCAACCACGGCAGCCAAACAATACGGCGGCAATATAGCCACAGCGGTTTGGAAATCGGGACCAATCATCATCGGCGGAACAACCATAACACCTGTTAAACAAACTTATGATTACGGGTATGATAACCTGAACCGGCTTCGTTCGGCGGTATCCACCAGCAGTACGGCAAAAGATAACCTGTACGGGGAGAATGTGACCTATGACAATATGGGTAACATTACCAACCTGGGCAGGTATGATAATATTCCAGGCCAGGGCAGAAAGCAGATCGATACGCTGACCTATACTTATAACCATTACCAGGTAAACCAGGTAGATGATGCTTCAACCTATTCCGGAGCCTTTGGTTTCCAGGACCCGGTAAAAGTAGCGAATGAATATACCTATGATGGTAACGGCAACGAACTGAAAGACCAGAACAAAGGCATCAGCAGCATTACCTACAACCTGCTGAACCTGCCGCAAACGATCACCAAAACAGACGGCAGTACGGTAACTTATGTGTACAGCGCGGCAGGCAACAAGCTAAGAAAAATATTAGTGGCTGGTGGCAATACAACGACCACAGAATACGAGAGCGGTATCGAATATGATAACAATACCTCAACCGTAGCATTCATTCAAACCGAGGAGGGCCGGGCCAGAAAAAGCGGAAGCAATTATGTGTACGAGTATGACCTGAAAGATCATTTAGGTAATACCAGGGTAACGCTAACGCCTGACCCGAATGACGCTGCCCAGCAAACAGCGAAACTGCTACAGCAGAATGATTACTATGCCTTTGGGTATGGGATCCAGTCGACACAGCAGACCATTTCTCCTAAAAATGAATATCTTTATAACCATAAGGAATTACAGGAAGAAACCCAGCTGTATGATTATGGCGCAAGGTTCTATGATCCGGTAATAGCCAGGTGGACGAGCGTAGATCCGTTGGCGGAGAAAGGAAGAAGATGGTCGCCATATGTTTATGGGCTTGATGATCCTATCAGGTTTATTGATCCTGACGGAATGTGGCCAGATTGGGGTAAACTTTGGAAACAGACTAAGAGTGCTGCTACACGTGCCACAGCATTTGTCGCTTCTACTTACATTAACGGCAACCAAAAATCCGGTGAAGCTTTCATCGCGACGGTCACACTGCCAATGAGAATGGCAGATGAGTATCAAGCTGCCGCAAACAGTAAAATACCGGAATATAGAGAAGAAGCAAAAAAAGAATTCAAACAGGATGCCACTGGATTAGCAATAGGTTATTTAGGAGGCAAATTATTTGGCATGGTGGGAGAGGCATTTGCAAGCAAGGTTTCCGGTACTTGGGTGACAGAAAGTACCAGTGGCTGGTCAAAATCTGCGGTTTCTTACCAAGAACAAATAACCGGGGTTCAGGCTGGTAACGCTTTCGAAGTTAATGGTGTAAAATTTGACGGTGTTCGTAATGGCACTTTACTTGAAGCTAAAAGTTCTTATGATGGCTTCGTAAATAAAAAAACCGGGGAATTTCAATCCTGGTTTAAAGGTTCGGATGCATTGGTGGATCAAGCAAGTCGTCAGATTGAGGCGGCCAATGGTGCTTCTATTGAGTGGAACTTTTCCAGTCAGAAAACGTTAGATGCCACTAAAGCACTTTTTAGAGAAAATGATATTAAAGGTATTAATTTAAAATATACACCAGCAAAATAATGATTGACTCATTTTATATCGGAGCTTATTGGGAAACGAAAAAAGAGCTACTCGAAGATGTTATTGAACCAACGTTGCAGACATTAGAACAGCTAAGTGAACTGGATGAACAGTTTTATAATTTTTATGAACTTGGAACCAGTCGAAAACAAGCTTTTGAAAATAGGATACCGTTAGAATTCGGATATATAAAGGAACTTTATCAGAAAAGATTAAAAAAAGCAGATCTTGATCAAAATGGTTATAGCAAAATAGGTTATGGGTTATCTCTCTGGACCGGTCAGAATGAAGATGAATCAAGTCAAATTTCTTTTAATGTTGGAAGTAGCTCGAATAAGATAAGAAATCGATGCCTTATTAAAATACCAACAGAGGGTGTGGCAAGAGAAAGATTACTTCAGCTTAATAAAGTAAAAGAAATTATTAAACTTTTAATTTTAAAATGGAATCCTGATTTAGTTGTTTTAACATCAAAAGAACTTTCAACGGCTTTGGATATAACAAACGACTTGGGCTGGGTTACTTATGTTAAAGCTAAGCAACGTAAAACTAAATATAAATCAAGCAGTAGAATGGTACACGAATCAAATTACCACGGTGGCGACCTGTTTTACTTGACAACCGATAACGGTCTTGTTTATGATTACAATTTGATCAATGAATATCAATCATTAAAAAAACAAATACAGTAATGAAATTAACACTTGCCCCCGCAAGCGCTCTCACTTATTTCCCAGTACATAATTAATTGTGCAAATCCCGGATGTTGACTACACCCGGGATTTTGTCATAAATAAAATGCCAGTTATCTAAACACTTTCGTTATACACATGCAGTATCTGTCGAAGATGCAACTATTTCACGCTATAATCGTCTTTTTTATTACATGAACTACAAACGATAAATAACAGAAGATATTTAGGATAAGACATGCTATTGGAGCGCAAGTAAAAGAAACGCGTGAGAAAAGCATTGGACTCAACAACGACTTGCAGAAGAATTGCAGTGTTTGGTGAAATACATCAAACGAATAGCACGAGGCGAGGTTCATTTTCGACTGAATCTAACGACAGAACTTTCTTATATTCTTTAAATAAATCCATCCACGTATTTAGATACAAAGGTCAAAGCAGCAAATGATAAAAATGCAGGTTATCAAGAACAATTTAATGATCCTTGTCGTGACAAGACATGCAGCAAACACAGAGAACTAAGTAAAAGGTGGGATTTTTATAAGATAATGCCTTATTGAATAAGATACGGTCTTTTATAACAATTAATACGCTGCATGTGAAAGCCTCCGATTTTTAACATTGTCTTAACATTGCTCATCACCTCACACATTTTCAATATAAACTTTAGTTTAATTTTAGGGTACTTACGATATACTTGCGACAATTGGTATCGTATGAGTGTGGATTACAAACAGCAACCGTATCCGAATAAACTGAAAGTAATCCGCCGAAAAGCGCGTTATACGCAGCAGCACGTTGCTGTGCTGCTGGGGCACAACAATACGGTTACCATCAGTGCCTGGGAAATGGGCTAAACAATGCCAAGCGGAACGAACCTCATGAAACTATGCATGCTCTATGAGAAACTGCCGCAAGAACTCTATCCTGACTATTATAACCGAATACAACGATATTTCCGCTTCATATAAGCACTTAAGGGTGCAACACAGCCCTTCACAATATAATACTGTCTTAACCGCTGTTCTTAGCAACGCTGCTTTGCCATGCCCGCTTTTTGGAAAAAATGCAACGTTCGAAACGCTAGTAAAATATACCGTTACGAACGATACCAATCTAATTATTAGTTCTTTATGTTCATTTATGACAACAAAAAAAGCCTATGCACACAGCCAAAGAATTAGAGTTGGCACATCAACTCGCCGAAGCACTGGATGATCAGAAATCCCTTGCTTTCTATATCTCCTGCGCGAAAAAGTACCCAAAAGAATACCTGCTCGCAACACTCACCCATGTGATAACCTTGCCGGGGCATTCGATTCGCACCACGCGCGCCCGTCTCTTCACCAACATCGTTACCAAATCAGTCTACAACACCAATGACTATATTTGGGATTAGCATCGGCTCGTCCCGCACCGCCGTATGCATCCTCAAAGATGGCGTATTGCTTGACGAGGAACTGCATATACACAGCTTTGATGCGCAATGGTCAGAGAAAAAGTTGCGCGCGATCATCAACACTTATAAACATTACCTGCACAAATACAACGTACATGCGATCCTGGTAAAAATACCGCCGTTGCGAAAGCACACCAACGCGATTACGCAACTGCTCAAACGCATCGATACGCTGGCCAAGGAGTATGATTGCCAATTTGATCTCATAACCAAAAGCGAATTGAAACACGTCAACAATCTTCGCTCAACCAATGAAATCATCGAGTTCACCAGACGGCTCTATCCTGAATTAAATGAACTATTTGAGCGGGGAATAGACAATGATCACCGATACTACAAAAAACTCTACGAAGCGATCCTGAGCGCGCATACGTACCAGGAATGGCAGCGCTTCAAATAGCAAATACAACAAAATAGCGTCTTTTCAAACAGGGCATTTGTCCTGTTTTTTATTTGGCTATTACCCTCAATAGATTTTTGACAACACCAATTTATCAGTACTTTAAAGTATGGAAAAAAGCAACGACATACCAGTTCTTTATATCGACGCTCTCTATGGAAACATTGATGAAACATTTCGAACGGGCAATAAAAAAATGGCTGACGAGCTATTGGCGCTATTTGCAAAAGGCAAAGTAAAAGGGCTCGATTTAAAACCAACAATGTATCCGATGAGGGGACCGTATGCAGATTTGAATACTCAGTTCATCGTGCTACAAGCTGGCTTCCTCTCATACCTGTGGACTGTGTGCTATTTTATGATTGGACTGATAGACCTCTATCAGGAACGGGCACAGCAACCGGTAACGGTGGTGCGGCTAAGCGACGACAATGAGTTTATGATGCTCAATAATACCTTGGGATGGGGCAGATCACTCAAATTCGGAGAAGAAGATGAGGTGACATCGTGGCCTGACTATATACCAAACCCTACGCAGTCTGAACGGCGTGTACTACAGGCAAACCACATCTTTGTTTTGGCAACCTGTTATCTGATGTATCACGAAGTAGGGCATTTAGTACTGCATGCGGATGCCAAAGATTTTATTAAAATGACGAAAAGTCGCGATTACGTCCTTTCCAACGAAGACAAACGTAGAATTAGAACAATGGAAATCCAGGCTGATTCATACGCCTTAGATTGCATGCTTATTTCAATTGATGACGAACACGAGCGATATATGAGGTTTCTGGGTACAATCGTAGCTCAATTATCAGAATTTTTTGTTCGCACATTCCCAGCGCATACGCTTGGAGGGCAGCACCCGGATCTTGATGAACGATTGAAACGCATCCTACATAGAGTTGATGTACAGTATCCGGGATATAAGCTCAATCTTGATCTTACTGCTTCTATCGGTCTGCAACTGTTTTTTGCTCTAACATTCACCGATTATATTCCCGAAGATCAGAACAATTTCGGTTTCGATAACTTCGATGCGTTAACGAAATATCTCTTCGATATTATTGGAGAGTGGAAAAACAAGTATCATGAGGAAGCTAACAAGAACCACTAATTGTTCTACGCTCCTAAAGTCACTTTTTTGACAACAACGATTCGATAATCAATTTCAAATGGGCGATCTCTTCGTCTTTGGTCGACAATAATTTCTCGTAGAGCTCTTTTTGTTCAACGTTGATGGTGCCAATTGACCCGAATGGAGCCGAACCATGATTCGGCCCATAAAAGTTCACCACTACAGGCTCGGCGCTCATGATGTCCGACGCACTCACCCCCAGCTCTTTCGCAAGCTTTTCAAGCAGGGAAGTGTCAAGCTTCGTTTGGTTGTTCTCGATGCGGGAATAGCTTGCTTGCGTCATTCCCAACTTAGCCGCGATATTCTCTTGGGAATAGCCGCGCAACTCCCGTATCATTCTGATTTTTGCTCCGTACATGTGTTTGTAACAAATGAACAGTAAATGTATGAAAAACCGCATACATTATGCAGTATCCGCATAAAGCATTCATATAACGCATACTGCATGCGCCCGTCAATGATTGCAGCATAAAGAACGGTTTAAAATCTGGATACTGTTTTCGACTTCCATGCAGATTTATACTGCATAAAATGCACTTTATGCCAGTTCGCGACAGTAGATACAAAAGGCTATTTCAATTCATTTTCGGGGCATTGCTGTGGTTACTTATCCTATATGCGATCCTCGACGGTATCATGCGATTGTTCGGATGGTAACAACCAAGGTTGCTGAAAAGCAGCCTTTTATTTTTGCCCTAACATAAAGCAAAATAAATTTTTCGCCATGTGTCCCCGGAGGGACACACTATCTTGCTCTCTCCTCCCAGTCTCTTTCTTCCCGGTCGCGACCTGCCTGCCGCTCCCGTATGCGCCGTATCTCCTGCAATGCCTGCTCCTCTTCACTCCTTTCTACAGGCAATGCATCAAGGCGCATATCAGCGAGCAGTCGTGAAAAACTCATTTTCACGCCATTTGCCTCCACTCCCGCAGGTCGTCCGTGCCGCTCGTAATAATCCAACCGCCGTGCTCGCAACAGTTCAAAGAACTGCTGTTGCGACTTTGCTTCCGCAAAGCACCTCCGTGCCATTTCAGCAATCAGCTCACGCTGATTCGCATGCCATTGGCCGTGCCGCAGATACGGCATGGCCTTGCCATGTTCAACCGTACTTTTGTCAATCCCCGGGTACCGCTGTTGGTGGTATTCCTGAAACGAGTGTTTCAACTCATGCAATTGCGCTTTTGATAGGCCAAACGATAGGCCGGTTCTAAAGTGCAAGGCAGAGACGCAAAAATGCACGTGCACGTGCTCTTGATCGTGATGCACGGCACCGATCATGACGCCTGTGTGGCCTCGCAAGCGTATGTATTCCTGCACGAGGTCATCCAGCACCTCCGGCGACAGCAAGGCCTTGTTTTCGTCAGCGTGGAACGAAATAATCTCATGGTACAAATACACGTGATCGGTACGCGACTGCTGTCTGAAGGTTTCGTTTTCGATAAATTCCTGGACATAGCCGGGGATATTGTCAGAGCGGAGATTGTTGGTGAACACTTGCATCTTGTCGCTCTTGTCCTCGTTCAGGATGTACCGGATCAGGGAAGCATACGAAGGGCTATGACGAGCAAGAATTTTGACGATTGCCATAACGAAAATTCGCTTTGCGCTAAAATACGCGTATAAAAAAACCAATGCAAGTGCATTGGTTGTGTTTGTGTTACTTTTTTAAGAACTGTTGCAGTTCTTCTGGGAACTCTTCCATCGGCCAACCTTTTTTCAATGTTTCGATAAGCAAATAGTATGCTTCTTTCCACGAACCTTTGAAGTTGTATAACTCTGGGTATTGTTCTGCATCCTCAAAAGTTGGGAACCAAAATTTCGCCGTACCATCAGCTTTCAATCTCACTTCATAAGCACGATTGTTCGAACTTCGAATAGAATTATAGGCGTATGAAGGGGCAAACCAAGCCGTTATAATTGTGTTCTTCTGTAACAGCTCAAGATTATCGTCATCCGCTAAAAAACAAAAAGGGCAGTAGTCCCAGCCAGGCAAATTGTTAAAAAGGGCGATCCACTTTTCTAATACAGAATCAATTTGTCCAACATCTGATATTTTTATTTCGGTAGGAAAATCAAAAAAACTGGTTTCTGTAAGAAGTGACGAGATGCAATCAATAAGTAATACTCTGTCATCTTCTGTTAATGTTATTTGAGTAGATAGGTGCTTTTTAATAGCGGTTAGTTGTAGAAGCGCTTTAGAGTTTAATTTAATTGTGTTCATTGTATGTTTATTTGGTCACCCTAAGACCCGAAAAGTAAATGCAGACCCTTGGGCGACCAAACAACACTCCTCGCATGTAATCAGAAGATGTCGAACATGTCAAGAGTAAAATACCAAAATGGCGGCCTTTCCGTATATAAGTCCATAACGCACGCCCGCACTTCAAAAAGAAGGTTTAGGTGGCCGGGCAGTGTTCCGTTATAAGCTATTATAAGTGATTGCTTGAATTTATCCCTTAGAGCGGGTATAAGTGACTCAATTTCCTCGCTATAATGATATGTTTGAAGAACACATATGCCTTCGCAACCTGAGGCTATTAAAAGGGCCAGTATTTCCCTTTGGTAGTATATCGGAGTGTTTTCAAATATGTGAAGTATAGATCCAAGCCGACCACGCCAAAAAGATTCAGTTTGGGGAACACTTGCTTCTTTAAGTAAACGTTCTAATGTATGGTTTTTAGTTAATACATCGAAGAAAGGCACCGTATTTCTGATTTCCTGAAAGTAGTTATCTTTTGCAATATCACCAGATGGCTCGTCTGAATAGTAATGAATATTTAATATGTCGTATGCCAATTCAGGTTCATCGCATTTGTGAAAGACATCAATAATTTCTAATAATATATCATTATTATTGAAGTACAATTCATCTAAATGCACTTTACATAAGCCGTCACTCAACAATATTCCATGATGGAAATAGATGATCTGGTCATCTTCATAATATGGCATTAAAAAATGCTCAAGCGAAAAATAGCGGTTTAGAACTTTGCAAGATGGATTGGACAAGTCAAAGTCAACTATTTGCGCATTGCTTCCTCCAGAATAATGGATCGCGAGTTTTATCAAAGCCTTCCAGGTAAAAGTCTGGTTGTGAAAACAATAAAGACATCCGAGATGATAAAGAGCTTTTGATAAACCTGGAAAAAAAATATTTAATCTGACTAAATCATGTTCAATAATATCAACAAATCGGCCATGAATTCCTTTTGTGAAAGTTCGTGTTTGATCCTCACTCTCCTTTATTATAATAAATAATATTTTGAATATGGAAGTGCTATAAATTTCATTATAGGAAAAACCATCTACTATTGGTTGCCAAGATTTTTTAAAAAATAGTATTTTATTAATAATCTCAACATTGTCTCGAGAAGTTAATTCAAAGAAATTGTTGCCTAATAAGTATTTCCTTATGTTGGGGTGCTCGGAGACTCTGTCTGAAACAACAACTTTTACGTTATTAAAATGACCTACTTTTTCAAATAAATCTTCTATTCTTTCTTGGCGTGCTAAATAGGCGGACAAATCATCTAAAATGAGAATGTATTTTAGATTGCTTATAATATTCTTTAAATCATCCTTTAAAAAGCTTTCTAAACTAATAATCCATAGGACTACAAACCCCTCATTTATACATGCCACAGTCATCTGTCGAAGAAAAGTGGTTTTACCGACACCGCCCAATCCATGAATTAAGGCGGATATTGGGGGCTCCCAGGCAAATGATTCTTTTATTTGATTAATGACTTGTTTAATCACTGGTCTTGGACAAGCCCAATCATTTGCGATTCCGACCCATTGACAATCGTTTTTCTGTTTAGCCAAATAAAAATCCTCCACATCGTGGTTAAAGGTATTTTTCTTTGCCTTGCTCACAAACTCTCTATCAATAACTTCGCAGCCCGCTATTTTACCGTTCCTCAAAAAATACCTACCCGTGTCTTCTTCAATACTAACAAGTAAATATTTCTCAAACAAATCGATTGTTGTTTTTTCAAACCACCTATTTTCTTTAAGTGGCATCTCATTTCCATTTTTGTCAAGTGTTCTATGAAAAAATCTTATCAGAGTATCGCCATCAAAGACTTGACCGATCTTTTTTTCAAATACGAGATTAAGCCCAACATAGACCTTGCTACGTTTGTCCCTATTAAATTTTAAAACTATTTTATCTCGTGATTTAACGTCATCCAAATACTTGTTGATAACTTTTTCTCTGAGTTCATTCAAGTAACCCGCCTTGTATAATTCTCTTGACGATCGTTGTTTAGCCATACTTATATTGCTGGTAGGTGGTCTAATAGGTGTAAATCGGTGATCTAATAGGTGGATATAACGCTAATATATTCAGTGCTTTACGTAAAAATAAACAGAAGGTATGAAAAGCACAATCCAAACAAATAATAGCGAGGAAATTACAATTAAACACTTCGGTATTTCCAAAAGCAGGCAAGTCAATTTTCGCGATCTCCTCAACGAGTGGAACCATACGCCGCCTATGAAACAGAACCAATCAACCAGCAGAAAACCCGAAGTAGATGAAAAAGCAACAAAACACTAAACACAAGTCAAGCAAGTACCCGACCCGAGGACATGCAAAGATCATTCTCGACTTCTTGGAAATGTCGGAGCTACCCAAACATGATTCTCCTTTCAAACTGTACAGCGACTGCAAATTTATCGCCCCTGCTCGAATAACCAACCACTAAACCCAACAACGATGAGCACACTTGAAAAAAGCATGCAACAAAGGCCGGAATTAACGGCCTTTGTTCAAGAACAACTGAAACAGTTCGACCAATACAACCTCATCGATGCAGAAAATCATGGGGGAAGAGATAAGCCTTCCTTATCGGAACAGAATATCAAACCGTATCTCATCGGCAATCACCATAAGGCGCAGGCAATCATAGGACATGTGGCAACCGAATTACAAGCTGCAATATTGGTGTCCGAGGTAGTTGAAAACGAAAAAATCACACAACGAAAGCTGCAAACCTTGCAAAACAAACTGGTTGCCGTGAAAGAAAAGGCGGTGGAATTTGAAAAGACACTAAAAGATACACAGTTTGAGGACGGCTGGTTTCATCCATACTTAATATGGCTTTGCATATGCATACCCCTGTTAGGCGACAGCATGCTGAACCGGCCAGCGTTTGAAACCTACGGGTACAGCTACATTGAGTCTCTGGGCATAAGCGTATTGCTTGCCGCAGCCCTCGCGGTGCTGGCTCACTGTTTCAGTCGAATTGTGGCATTGGGGAAATCCGTTTGGCAGAAAAGAGCAATTGGGGCTGCAATTTTCCTGTTAATAACTGCTCTATTCTATTACTTGGCAGACACGCGTATCTCATATCTCTCAAGTGAACCAGATGCGGCAAACGTCCATCTCAGCGCTGTTCCCATTGCGGCAATGTCAGTATTGTTATTCGGTGTCGCAGTCGGACTAAAGCATTTCTTTTTCCCGACGACAGAGCAACGTAAAGCGATCCACGAATATCAAGCTTCAAAACAGCAGTATGATGATAACAGAGCCGAACAGCAATGCATTGAACAGGAAATAGAAACGCTGAAGCAAAAACAGGAGGAATTGCGACAGGTGAACAGTGCTCTGTATGTCTATGGCGGCAGATTGGAAGACATGATTATTTCTCATGCGTATGCCGGATTCGCCACCTGGCAAAAGGTGAATATGATGCACAGAACGGATAATGGTAGGCCGCTATGCTTTGACCATGACGAATACCCCTTTGCATTTCAACGAAATTTCAAACCGATACATCACTCTTGATATGAAAACGATTCTATTACGCATAACAATAGCAATGAGCATAGTGTTCATTGGCTGCAAAAAGCCGTCAAATCCCTATGATACGACAATGACCGTGATGATCGACGAAACGGATTCACTGCCTGTCTATCCAACCTCGCAAGCATTGCTTGCACCCTTTAAGCTTGCAGAAAATCCCTGGCAGGGCTTGCAGATAACATTGGTTGGCATCACCGACAAAGACGTCAATGCCACCCAAATTGTCTCACTGCCGAAGGAAGACCGGCTTACCGGCAACATCGCCATCAGGCGGGAAAAGGTGAAACGGTTCAGCAGCGAACTGCAAGCCGAGCTCATCCGCTTTGACAGCACCCGAAGTTATTCGCACTCTATTATTTTTCGGGCAATCGCCCATCAAGCAACTCTGTTGGCAGAAAGATCATTTAGCAATCGGTATCTTTTAATTTACAGCAATCTGCGCGAAAACAGTGAAGTCAACTTCTATAATCCGCAAACACTCGCGCTACTGCAACAACATTCGGAAATAATCGAAAAGCAACTGGCAGCTAACAGTCCGTTGCCCTTACTTAATGGTGTACAAGTATGGTTTTTATTTGCGCCTCCTACGTATCATCAAAACAATGTCTATATGCCGATTGCCCGCTTTTACGAGCATGTATACAAGGCGCGCCAGGCAGAGGTGCATGTAGAAACCCAATTCATATTGCCATGAAAATATTGGTAAAACTCTTAAAGTTTCTCTGCTACAGCGTGATCGTAGTTGCGGAATACATTCTTATGATGCTGTTAGACATCATTAAACACATGAAAAAAGCATTCCAATAAATCATATTCAAATGAAAGAAATCATATCAATCCTATTAAAATGTATTCAATTCATTTTCTCACTAATAGCTGATCTTTTCAGTGCCATTGTTGATGCATTTTCGAAACAAAAAGGGTTCAACGCGGAGTTCGGCAGCGAGCGCTCAATTGCATCTCGATTTAATAACGGTTTTGTTATCTCCAAAAACAGACGGTTATCACGCAAGGCCTCATTTTCAAATCTTTTGTTAGTTGGCCCCACCGGATCCGGCAAAACGTCGAGAATTTTATTGAAAAATTTATTCGCGCTTAAAAAATGCAGCCTGATTGTAAATGACCCATCCGGCGAACTATTCATGCGTTCAAGCGGTTATTTAAGCCAGTATTTCAAGATACTTACCATTAACTTCTCAGACACTTCGGCAAGCACTGGCGGGTTTAACATTCTTTCGAGGATTAAGAAGCCCAACGATGTTAATAAGATCGCACACCTCTTGGTTGCGACAAGTTTAGACAAAGGCAATTCCGACTTCTGGTCAATTAGCACTAAAAGTTTATTATCCATATTGATACGCCTTACCTTGCACCAACGGGAGCAATACCGCAACATGGCGAACGTTCTTCATTTGCTGCATACCCTTGCTGCGTATCCAGAAAGAATCGACGTACTTGTTGCCAACTCAAAAGATGAAAAATTGTTACTGGATTACAAATCTTGCATTTCCACACCAGAACGCACCTTGCAAAACATTATTGCTTCGACAAAGGCAGCACTACAACTGTTTGATGATCCAGAGATCGCTAAAACGACCGCCCAGGACAACATCAGCTTTGACGAAATACGGGCAACTCCGACGATTATTTTCCTCCATAACAGCGTCGGCGACCAGAAATATGTAAGTATCCTCAATAGTATATTCTTTGAACAGTTCTACAATCACGTTTTGCAACGACTCCCGTCGAAGAAAGAACTCGACTTGTTTGTGATCTTGGAGGAAGCGTCATCAATGTACATTCCGTTACTGGCATTAGCGACAGCCAACTGTCGCAAAGCACGAGTTGGGAATATCATAGCCGTGCAGACCAAAGGCCAGCTTAAAACATTTTACAAGGATGATGCGGAAAATATCGCCGCCAATTGCCTCACTAAACTGTATCTCCCTGGGCAAACCGCTATGGATGAACTTCGGGAAATTGAGGCCTTGGGTGGAAAATCAATTTACACGGATGAAAAAGGGATTGAACGAGTAAAATCACTGATTACAACAGACGAAATACGCTTGTTACCCGAAAATCGCTCCGTCATCATTTCCGGTAATAAACCGCTCATTAAAGGCCGGACATCTCCGTATTATCGCTCGTTAATTTACAGCAGCTATGGCAAAATCTCTTCCGTTTCTTTAGAACGGAGCATCCCCGATACACCAGTACCACTTATTGAACTAAAATGAAAACGCGAAGTACAGCTTTATATCAATATCTCCTTACCGCTGGTGTCATCGGCGGTTCAAAGGAAGATATTGCGCTGGCAAAAGCGCAATACCGCAAGTTGTACAAGAAGCAATGGAAAGCCCGGCACCGGCCACGCAAGGAACTTCGCATCGAAGTTACCCTGAAGCAATTGGCAGACATCAAAGTAAAAGCCGCTTCCGCCAACATGCGGCACACCACATTTGCAAGATCAATTTTACTACTCTCCTTAAATGAGCCGTTACCGCTTTTTCATCGAGATACACTGTTACAGGTATTGCAGTACATCAGCATGGCCAGTATTCATATCACCCGTAATAACCCCAACCGGGTACAGGTATTACGTTTAGTGCAACAGGCTGAAGTCGCATTACTTCAATACCTCAACCAACTGCCATGAAAAAGCGTTTGCACATAGATTATTTGCGTCAACATGATCTCACCATCGAAGAGGTAAAAGCATGTGCAGTGTTTGAACATCTCACCGACGAACAGGCCAAAGAAGTCATTGCTACGCTGAAAACATTTACAAAAATCGTCTACGACTATTTCAAAAAAGAATACAAAAACCATTGAAAATCAAGCACTTTTTCGTATCTTAATGTCACAATAACAATCTATTATCTATTAGTTATGAGTGAGTTAGCAATCTTTCAGCAGTTCGGAAAAGGCAGCCAATTACATGCAGTACAAGGCTCACAATGCGTTATTTATACACGGGTGAGCACACCAGACCAAACCGAAAACCTCAGCCTTGAAACACAGCGCAAAGCCTGTGTCGAATACGCCAAAAAACATAATTACACAATTGTAGAAAGTTTTGGAGGAACGCACGAGTCGGCGACAAACGACGAACGCAAAGAATTCACCCGCATGCTTGATTTTGTAAAAAAATCCCGAAAACGCATCTCTCATATAATAGTATATAGCCTCGACAGGTTTAGCCGTAACGAACACGCGATTTGGCTAAGTGCGCAACTCCGCAAACTCAATATCGAAGTGATCAGTGTCACCCAACCGATGGATACAACAAATCCGACTGGGCAAATGCATCAACGGCTTGTCATGGTGTTTAATCAGTTTGAGAACGAATTAAGACGTCAGAAATGTACCGCTGGGATGAAGGAAATGCTTTTACGCGGGGACTGGCCGACTAAGCCGCCACTGGGGTATGACAGTATTCAAAAAAATGGCGCGCGAACGATCGTTATAAACGCAACCGGAAAAATATTGCGCCACGCCTTTATTTGGAAGCTTGAAGAAGATTTGTCGCACGATGCCATACGCGCCCGGCTCGCACAAAAAGGAGTAGTGCTTTGCCGTCAGCGCATCACTGCCGTGCTGCGCAATCCCTTTTATTGCGGCCTACTCTCTCATAATATGTTGGATGGTGAAATCATACAGGGCAATCATGAACCGCTAATATCCCGTGAACTGTTTCTTCGGGTCAATGGCGTTATGGACACACATACCCATGGCTACAGCATAAAGGAAGAGAACGAACACATCCCGTTAAAGCGGTTCCTATTGTGCGAGAAATGCAACAAGCCGTTGCGCGGATATATCGTAAAAAAGAAGGGTATACACTATTATAAATGCTGTACTATCGGCTGTGGCACCAACCGCAACGCACAGGTACTCAACGACCGCTTTGCAGAAGCGTTAGAAGCATTCAAACTTGACCACGATCCTGAAGTACTTCACCTTATCAAACAACAAACTGTCGCCACCTTCAATCAATATATGCAGGGTCATCAAGACGAACACATGATGCTTGTGCAAAAGCAACAAGAATTGAACAAGAAAATAGAACGGCTGGAAGAGCGCTTTATCGAAGAAGAACTGACCGCAGACCTCTATAATAAATACACGGCAAAATACAACGAAGAATTAAGCGACATAGAAACGGCGATAGCCGAGGCTTCCCAAGTGTCGAACCTGCGGGAGTGCATCGGCCTTGCGGTTGATTTCGCCGTTAACATAGCTAAAAAGTGGGTTTTGGCCGATTATTTCACCAAGCAACGGATACAAAATCTGCTCTTTCCTTCGGGTATCTTCTACAACAAGGAAATGGATGAGTGTCGAACCGAGCGGGTTAATTCTGTGTTTTTATATCTCGCTCATTTAAAGCAACTTACGCTAAAAAAACAAAAGGACATAGTAGGTTTTACTATGCCCTTGTTCGATTTGACTCGTTCCGTAGCGGGAACAGGACTCGAACCTATGACCTTCGGGTTATGAGCCCGACGAGCTACCAACTGCTCCATCCCGCACTGTTTTGATAATGCAAATGTACAATAAGTTATCACATCTGTGTGTCACAAATTGGTGCAGGCAGTTAACAATCTCTTAACACGCTATCATCTAACCTGTTAAATTCATTGATATAAGTCAATTTCTTTCTTACGACACATCAATGTGCAGCTTTCGGGCTCTTTGCACTTTTGTGATGTCCCCGCCGATGAACGGTCAGGATCATAAAACACAAGCAAAATGAAAACCGCTAAAGAATTATTGCTCGCCTATCTTGAAAATATCAATAATCCAGATAAAGCCATTGAATTATTCGCCGATGATGCCGTCTTTGAACTTCCCTACCTGGCAAACCTGGGCTTACCGTGGCAATGGAAAGGCCGCGAAGTGATCTACAACTTCCTTAAAAACCTGCCTAATACATTCGGCAATTTTAAATTTCAAAACATCAGGGTTCATATTGATACGCCAGACCAGGCCTTTGGCGAGTACGATGTAAATGCCATAGTCAACTCAACAGGTCGGGCTTATCCGCAAACTTACATGGGACGCGTGGTTGCCGAAAATGGCAAGATCAAACTGATCCTCGAAGCGTTGGATATGGCCATAGTAGCTAAAGGGATGTTTCCTGATGGGTTAGCACATTTGGTTTAATTATTGAAAAATCAAACCGCAACACGACTTGTCCGATGCTAAACCGCCGCTCTAAAAAAATCGTTACGCGGCATGGGCAAACCGGCGAAGGGAACATTGCAGCTGCTCTTGTAATGGGAATTACCAGACACGCAATTATGCGTCTCTGCAATAAAAAAGAAAACTAACGGGCTTCCTGTAAGGTATCAGGCACAGCATCTTCATCCTCTTCCTGTGCTTGTGGATCTCCTTTAAACACACGGATGGTTTTAATATACCTGCGCTGGTACCTGTCATTCATAGCAGTTATTGTAACGCCATTCTCATCGCCTGAGGTAGAATGGATAAATTCCAGCGGTTCGCCGGGTTGTGATATTACAATGCCGATATGGCCTGCACTATGGTAATTGTGACTGCGGGTGCCAGTGAATAATATCAGGTCGCCAAATTTGGCATCTTTAATATCAATACCCTTAACCGGCGCAAAATCTGAAGAACTGCGAGGAATGGAAATACCAAAATGAGTAAAAACGTAATTCACAAAACCAGAACAGTCAAAGCCTCGTTCAGGATTGCTTGATCCGTACCTGTACCGGATCCCTTTAAGCGTTTGAGCAAACTCCACCAGTTCGTCGGGTGTGGTTTCGCCTGTTTCGTAATTAGTTTCAATTTCAGCGTAGTGATGCCTTAACCTGGTGTGGCTGTGCAATTTGGCTGCTTTATTTGCTTTATGTTTTTTTGATGCATGAAGTACGGCAGGCTTTACCGGCTTCATAAGTGATAGACAAGCTACAAGGAGGAGTTTGGAACCAATTACAAAATGCATGTTGTAATGATAGGTAAAAAATTCCGGGGATAGTAATCAAATTGTAAAAAAGATAATGGAGGTATGATACTATTATTTCATTTCCTTGATCAAAAGGCTCAAAATTGGTGTTGAAATAACAATTATAAAAATCATTGTTTATTTTAGTACTACTAATCCAATTGTAATACCCAACCATGACAACCAGGAAAGTAACACGCAGCTTTTTAACGCTGTTTTCGATATTAATGTGTCTTTATACTTCCCTTCAAGCGCAAAGCCAATCCGCCCTGCATTCGTTTAAACTGCAACAGGTTACGCTTTTGCCCGGCGTGTTTAAGGATGCCCAGTTAACAGATAAAAAATACATACTGGCTTTAGACCCCGACCGTTTACTGGCCCCCTATTTAACCGAAGCCGGGTTTAAGCCGAAAAAGAAAAGCTATGCAAACTGGGAAAACACCGGCTTGGACGGGCACATAGGTGGTCATTACTTATCGGCCCTCTCGTTCATGTATGCCTCTACACACGATGCTGAACTGAACCGCAGGTTAGACTATATGCTGGCCGAACTAAAACGCTGCCAGAATAAAACAGGAAGCGGCTACCTTGGTGGTACACCAGGGGGCACCGCTATGTGGAAGGATATTGCCGCAGGTAAAATTGAAGCTGATACTTTCGCCCTAAATAAAAAATGGGTACCACTATATAACATTCATAAGCTTTTTGCTGGCTTGAGGGATGCCTACACCATTGCCGGAAAAGCTGAGGCTAAAACGATACTGGTTCGCCTTACAGATTATATTTATGGAGTTTCGCTCAAATTGAGTGATGAGCAGATCCAAACCATGCTTATTTCTGAGCAGGGCGGCTTGAACGAAGTATTTGCAGATGTGTCAGTTATAACCGGGCAGGATAAATACCTTAATCTGGCCCGGAGGTTCTCGCATAAAGAGATCTTAAACCCATTGATCCAGGGGCATGATGAACTTAACGGCTTGCATGCCAACATGCAGATCCCTAAGGCTGTAGGTTTTCAACGTATTTCAGAAGTTGGCGGCGACGCGGACTACGGCAAGGCAGCACAGTTTTTCTGGGAAACCGTAACCAATAACCGCTCGGTGGTGATAGGTGGCAACAGTGTTAATGAGCATTTTAACCCGACGGGTAATTTTACCAAAATGATAACAGACATTGCCGGGCCCGAAACCTGCAACTCCTACAATATGCTCAAACTCACCCGTCACCTTTTTGAGCACTCTGTAGATGTTAAGTATATGGATTTTTACGAGCGGGTTTTATACAACCATATCCTATCGAGCCAGCACCCTGGTCATGGCGGGTTTGTTTATTATACTTCCATGCGTCCGCGTCATTATCGTGTTTATTCGCAGCCGCAGGTTGATATGTGGTGCTGTGTGGGTTCGGGGATGGAAAACCACGGTAAATACGGCGAGCTTATCTACAGCTACCGGCAAAAAAACATTTATGTAAACCTGTTTATCGCCTCCCGCTTAAACTGGGCAGCGCAAGGGCTTGCGCTTTCACAACAAACCCAATTCCCTGATAAGGAAACCACCAAACTTACAGTAGAAGCGGTAAAGTCGGGCAAATTTGATATCAACATTCGTTACCCGCATTGGGTGAAAGCCGGTAAGCTACAAATTAGGATCAATGGTGCCAACGTACCAATTGATGCTCAGCCCGGCTCCTACGTAAAACTTAACCGTGCCTGGAAAAAAGGCGACGCCATAGAAGTACGTTTGCCCATGGAGCTGAGCACCGAAGCATTGCCGGATAGTTCTCACTATGTAGCGTTTTTGAACGGCCCTATTGTATTGGCAGCAAAAACGGACACAACAGATCTTGATAATTTAATTGCCGATGGCGATCAGTTTGGTGGCTACCGTGCACGTGGGAAAATGTACCCATTAAACGAAGCTCCTGTAATAACCGGCAACCTGGCTGATGTAGATAAGTACCTGAAACCAGTTGCCGGTAAATCGCAAACTTTTGTGGCTCCAGAGCTGATCAGTCCTGCCAAGTTTAAAAACCTGGAGTTTATCCCTTTTTACAAATTACATGATGCCCGGTATATGATTTACTGGCACGAGGGTAATCTGAAATAAACAGGGAAGTTAATAAAGGGCTCCTCCCCTGTTTTTAGTTAAAAGACCGTCTGAATTCGAGCGGGGAAAGATTTGTTTTGGTTTTAAATAACTTGCTAAAAGATTGCGGATGTTCAAAGCCCAGCTCGTAGGCCACTTCGCTTACCGATAAGCTGGTGGTTGATAATTTTTCCTTCGCTTTTTCGATAAGCTTATGGTGGATGTGCTGCTGCGCGTTTTGCCCGGTAAGGGATCGTAACATATCGCTCAGGTAACTCGGTGAAATATTTAGCTTTTCGGAAAGGTATTGCACCGTTGGGATTCCCTGGCTTGAAGATCTTTCGCCGGCAAAATATTCATCCAGAATTTCTTCCAGTTTTAGCAGCAAATCACTGTTTACCGCCTTTCGCGTAATAAATTGACGTTTATAAAAACGGTTGGCGTAATTGAGCAGCAATTCTATTTGGGAGATAATAACATCCTGGCTAAAATCATCTATCCTGCTGTTCAACTCCTCTTCAATAAATTTAAAAATGGAAATAATGGTTATTTTTTCCTTTTCCGACAAGTGCAGTGCTTCATTGGCCGAGTAAGAAAAAAAGCCATACTGTTTGATCTTTTTCGCAAACGGATAATTCCACAAAAAGTCCGGATGGATCAGCAAGGTATAAAGGGCGCAGTTGGTTTCATTATGCCCGTTGTTGCCGCCGATAACCTGGTTTGGGGAAGCAAACAACAATCCCCCTTCGTCAAAATCATAATAATCCTGGCCATATTTTATCGGTGCGCTAAGTCTTGGTCGGTATGAGATTTTATAAAAGCTAAGCACATGAGCGCCGGACGGCGGTCTTGGCGTATCCGGGCTGTTTGCCGCAGAAATCAGGCTGATCAGCGGGTGCAGCGGTTTGGGTAAACCAAAAGCCCGGTGCACATCCGATAATGAATCAAATTTATGAGGACTGCTTTCTTCTTTCTTCATCTCAAAACTTAATACAATGATAACCGATAATATGTTTAAATACCGGTTATCATGGGTGTTTTACAAAGCTGTGATTATTTATTTTGGCTGCCCCTGGGCTGCATTAGAAACAGATTCCCATTCTTCCCAAAGGGCCAATCGCTCGGTATAAGCGGCGCGGACCCATGGTAAATTATGGCTGCCAAGGAAAAACCTTAGCGGAGGGTTCTCCACATCCACAATTTTGAATATAGCATCAGGCGTAGCCTCCGGGTCGCCTCTTTCCATCGTTTTTAAACTGTCAACAAATTTCGTTTTAAAATCTGTGTAGAGATCCATGCCGACGGCAAACTTCAACGAATCCTGGCTGCCAAATTCAGTAGCATAAGCGCCAGGCTCAATGATGGTCACTTTAATGCCTAAAGCCTCCACCTCTTTAGCCAAACTTTCGTGAATTGCCTCAAACGCCCATTTTGAAGAACAGTAATAGCCTATCACCGGCAGGGTCACATGGCCAAGCCCACTTGATGTGCCCAATATATGACCACCGCCCTGTTCCCTCAACAAAGGCAACGCTGCCTTGATCACCGACAGCGTGCCGAAAATATTGGTTTCATATAATGCCCTTACATCGTCAGCGCTTCCTTCTTCAATTGTCCCCACCAATGAGTATCCGGCATTATTGAGCACAATGTCAAGTCGCCCGAAATGGGCGTGAGCCTGCTCCACAGCTGTTGTTACCTGATCGGGGTTGGTTACGTCAAGTTGTAATGTCAATACGTTTTCACCATACTTTTCTTTCAAATCGGCAATGCTTTCCAGCTTACGTGCCGTAGCGGCAACTTTATCGCCACGTTTTAACGCAGCATCGGCCCAAACACGTCCGAAACCACGCGAAGCGCCTGTAATAAACCATACTTTAGCGCCAGTGCCTTTTGAGCTATCATTTTGATGTTCCATAATTTTTTATTTTGAATACATCAAAGGTCTGCAGATGCTGCTGGCTGCAAGTAGCCTAACCGGGGGATCTTGTAGCCAAAATGAGCATCAGGGATAATATTATTAATTAGCTGAGTTTTGTAACATATCGCGTATGTTAAAACACCTTTTCAATATGGGCCAATTTTCCCTCCGAATTTATTCCTTCCAGCACCAGTTTAAACTTTTCGGCCAGGTCATTATTATAGAATTGAATGATATATTCTTTCGCTCGCTTATCAAAAATAATGTTTGGGTTCCAGTATAAAGTTTTCCGGACATCCGGAACGCCAAGATTAACTGCGGTAGCGTATTCCGGGGAGTAAAATGCAATGGGTGGCGAGTATCCCCGAAGCGTATTATATTTATTATCCTGGTTGTTAAAATTATAGCCCTTCCCTTTTTTCGTATAAACGGCAATAACTCCTGCATAAGCACCAAAAATCCCTCCGGCGGCCGGATCGTATACTTTCACATAGTCAAACTCCTCCATCCCTATGTTGCGAATATCAGATGCCGAACTTTTCTGATTATTAAGAAAAAAACTAACCCGACCTCTCCATGATGCACTTGGTGTTAGCGACACAGGGTTTGAAATTTCCAATCCGGGTATCTTTCCTAAAAGGTATTGAAACAAGGAAACGAAGTTTAAGGCCTTTTTATCATTGCCAATATTAAAGTTTTTGGAAATGCCCCCGCTGAAAATGCCTAATGTATATGTTTCGTCAACTTTTTGATTTTCAGTAATGGCTTTGGCTGTAATCTTTACCTCCTTTAAAGCTTTAACATTGTTATGTGTACGATGAACAACAGGTATGGCAGATACGTTTCTATTATCGCCAATCAGTTGGAATTGTTCATCCCTTAATTCCTTACGTAAAGTTTGGGCGCTATCGATCAAGCCATTATTTAAAACAGCACTATGCAGATCTGTTTCTATTGACTTTTCGGGCAGCCTGAAGTATAATTTAGCATCCCCATAAAATATAAGGCCGTCTTTGAAAAAGGCCCCGGATTTATCGGTTTTAACAGGCACCAAAACAGAACTTGAATCAGCGGCCTGAACTATTACATTCATATTCAGTCCGGAAAACCCATCGCGTGATTTTGCGGCAGCATTTACATTTCCGCTTATAGTCAAATAATTATGATCGACAAGTGAACTTATCTTTTGCTTTTCAACGGAATCCGCCCAATTATACTTTCTCCAGCCATGCGTCAACATTACCAAATCCAATTCGTTCGCTTTATCTCCCCCCTCCGAGAAATAATAGTAAGGGTTGATTATTTTACCACGCAGGTCACCGGTTAAAAGCAGGCTTGAAATGATATCGCCATTCCGGGAGAAATGCCCGCTACTGCTATAGTCAGATACCGATACCGAAATATTTGACCTGATTGTATCGCTTACAAATAACCGGATCTTATTAAGTGTGCGCTTTCGCTTATCTACTGCAACAAATTGCGTATCTACATCAAATTTGTAGTTGAAGTTATTTACAAAGGTTAGGCGCGCTGCTATTGGCACCCTGTCTGCATTTAATAATTTAATTTCCATGATGCCCGTTGGCAATCCTTTAAGTGGGATAACGCCATTCACGGCTTCACTCTCAGACAGGCTAATTTTAGCCTCGTAAACTTGATTTCCGTCAATCGTAGCTATGATAACCAGGTTCTTGTTATTCTCCTCAACGGTCTTTGTTCGATACACAAAAAACTTCTTTCCATCTTTGAGGTCATTAACGTGCATTGCTACACCTCGTGATTTCCTCTCGGGAAGCCTGACGCTATGATTTAATCCATCAGCCGTTTTCCATTCAGCAATGTAATCTTTACCGGCTTCCGGAAGCATGGTCATGTTTCCCATTCCGTCATGACTTGTTTCGAAATTAACAAGCACTTTATCATCACATTTTACAACACCTTTAATGTTTACAGGGATATCATTATTATCGGTAAAACTAAATGCAACCAACGACGGGAGCCCGTTTATCCAATCACCTCCCTCGGGCAAGAAATGCGGATTTGCAACAGTTGAATCCTGTGTTGCCTGATGGGTTCCAGTATACATCACAGGTATCCTTGTAATGTACCCATTTCCAGCTGTTTCTTTTAAAAGTTGCGCGGTGTAGGCACGGCAATAAACACCCTTCAAACCGCCTGTATCTGGCAATATAATGCTCCCGGAAGCTGTCGATTCAAAAATTGGGGCTGTGATCCGTTGCCGCATGTGTCCATCACCTGTATAAACTTCGAGATAAAAGTTCTTAGACCTCCATTTCGTATTCCCTCCTTCTACCAGGTATGCTTTGAACCAGGCGGTATCGCCAGGCGCATAGTTGTCCCGGTCGAAATGGAGATATACTTTACTGTTTTTTTGATGGGCGGTTAAGTCCGATAGTTTTAAATTACCATTCTGCGCAAAACAGGAATTGGTGATAAACGCAACCAGTATAACATATCTAAAGCTACACCGCAGGATGCATTTTTTGAATATTTTCAAAATAAGGCATTGAGACAAGGTAAGGTTCATGGTAAACAAATGGTTTATCTAATATATCAATTCATAAACTCTAATTCAATACATTAACAAAGCGGAGAAATTGTTAGCCAAGCCTTAGAAGCTGCTCCAGTATCTATAAAATATTGCATATTATTGCTACCGGCTATCAATAATAATGACACCCCAGATATTTAAAAACAGTTGGATAAATACCAACGAGCCTCTTTCTCCATTGAGCAAAATGCGTCTTGATCGATTTAAGTTGCGAAAAGAAACGTATGAGTTTCTACACATAGCCGGGCTACCTGTTTATTGTGAACCCAACCTCACTTTCGTGAATGATACCGACGATCTTTTTAGTGGGATTTGCAAACTGACTGAGCAATTTGATTACCTGGAAGAAGAAGACAGCTTTGATAAATACGTCGTTATTGGCTCCTGCCGCGACGGTGATGTTATTGCCATTGACACCGGCAACCACGACACAATTGTTCAGCTTGATCACGAAGATTCATTCACATCAATGTACTTTAACAGTTCGATAGCAATGTTAGCGGATTTTTTAATACTGTATCACGATTTCCAAGCAGAAGTATTGCAGGATGAGGCTCCCGAAGATAATTTTCAATGTTATAATTTCACAGATGCCCAGATCGAAGAATTGATAAATAAGATGTATGCTGCAGACAGCAAAGCGATAACAGAAGAAGGCTTTTGGAAACAGGAACTTGAAATAATGTTTTCCATCAGGCAAGAGAAGTTCCAAAATCCATAACAGCCACCAACCAATAGTTACAATTCAAACTTCACCGAATGAATACCAACTGCTACCACTTTTAATCTTATCCATCCAACCAGATTTTGCCGTCTACTCTGCCTGCTGCCTCATCATTTTTTTAGCTCCAAGCAAAGCCAATAACGTAACAAATGCAGCAGCCGTTAGGTAATAGCCAACGTATGCAAGTCCGTATTTATGAGCCAATGTAGTTGCCAGGTACGGCGTAAGCGAAGCACCCAAAATACCCGCCAGCGTAAATGCCAGCGAAGCACCGGTATAGCGTACTGCCGGCGGAAAAATACCAGCTAACGCGGTGCCAATTGGTCCGTAAGTAAGGCCCATCAGGAACATCCCTATTGATAAAAACACAGCCGTCATGGTCAAACTGCCCGTAGTAAACAAGGGCGCGAAAACAAGTCCGAATATAATAATGCAGACTGTTGCCACAATGAGCATGCTGTTACGGCCGTATTTATCCGCCAGTACAGCTGAAAGCGGGATTCCCAGCCCAAATGCCAGCATAGATATCATTTGTATAATAAGGAACGAACTTTTAGTATAATGCAAGGCGGTAGTACCCCAGCTAAGCGTAAATACCGTCATTAAATAAAACAGCAAAAAGGTGGTAATAGTTGCCAGCGTTCCTAATGTGATAGCGGCAGTATGTTTCACAAAAACATCAGCAAAGGGAACTTTTGAACGTTCTTCTTTATTGACCATCTTCATAAACTCCGGCGTTTCAGATATTTTTAACCTCACAAAAAGCCCTACCCAAACCAGCAATGCGCTTGCAATAAAGGGGATGCGCCAGCCATAGCTTAAAAAGTCAGCTTCGCTCATTGCTTTACTGAGTATGAAGAATGTGCCGCTTGATAACAGGAAACCTATTGGCGCACCTAATTGCGGAAACATGCCATACCAGGCTTTTTTGTGCGCAGGTGCATTTTCTGTAGCCAGTAAAACCGCACCGCCCCATTCGCCACCCAAGCCAAGGCCCTGACCAAAACGGAACAAGGCAAGCAATATCGGCGCAGCAATACCAATAGAAGCATAGCCCGGCAAAAGCCCGATAGCAACGGTTGATGGCCCCATGGTTAATAACGCTGCAACCAACGTAGCTTTACGTCCTTTCCTGTCGCCAAAATGCCCGAATATCGCCGCGCCCAAAGGCCTGGCAAAAAAGGCCAGTGCAAAGGTTGCCAGTGATTCAAGCGTAGCCGAGGTGGGGTCGGCAGATGGGAAAAACAACTTAGGAAATACCAATACCGCGGCAGTGGCATATATGTAAAAGTCAAAAAACTCGATGGTAGTGCCGATAAGGCTGGCAGTAAGTATTCGGCTAACCGGGTTTCCGGTGTTAGGTTGCTGGTTCATAGCCTCAAACATATCAAATTTGAGCGAATGCACAAATTGACTATTACCTATCATAAAGCCTATATTAACTTATCGCCGCAAAAAGCCTCTACTACTTGTGTTTAATTACCACGATACCTGTGGCCTGCGCCCCCGATGTTGCCAGCATCACCAACGAAGCATTTTTCCAATAACCCGCAATACCGCTATTACTACCCTGTGCAGAACCATATCCGCATATATATACATCATTATTGTAAAACGCTATCCCCGTGGGATTTGGAGCCTGCCCATTCATCCCCAACATGACAACGGCATTATCTTTTTTATAATAACCGTTACTTGCATCATATGGCCCTGCCGTATAAACGATAGAACCATTTATGCCAATTACGCTGCTTTTTGAATAAATAGAATTATCAAATAGTTGAACCCCAATAGTATTTTTCCAATACACTGCGCCACCGATGTCCGTAGGTTTCGCCAGGATGCCCGTGGCCGGAATAATGAAGCCGGCCATATAAATATCAGTTCCCTGAACCACAAGGTCATTTACCGTAGATTTCGCGGATAAATTACCAAAACTTGATGAATAGGTTGTTAGATTAGTTGCTGTGCCATTTTTCCAGTATAAAGCAACTATATTACCGCCACCATATGTACCGTTGCCAAAACCACCAACGTACACATCATTACCAGAAACTGAAATAGCCAATGCATTGGCGTTAGGCAGGCCACCACTTATATCTCCAATGGGATTTACCAACTTATTAATAACTCCATTTTTCCAGTATGCTGCAACCATAACAGGTGGTACAGAAGTTCCATAAACGTAATTATCAAAATTCCCCGATACGTAAACATCTGGCCCCTGCACAACAATATCCGTAGCAGCACCATCATCTAATATAACCATGCTGCCATTTTTCCAGTAAACAGCTTTCTTTTTCCCGCTGACCTCTGCGGATCCCGCTACATAAACATCGTCATCTTTAATAAAGATAGCTTTGGCCACTGTGTTTGAAGTGCCATCGCCTAATTTAACAAGCGTGTTACCTTTCCAATACACGGCGGTAGAATTGAATCCAATTAACAAATTCCCGCTTACATAAACATCAGTTTCAGGGGCTGCAGGCGGGATTACAATCGGTGGGGGAATTACGACAGGCGGAGATACCACCGAAGGGCGCACAACCGGCGGAGACACGGGCAACGGTCCCTTAGATTTCCCGCATGCGGCTATAAAAAAAAGTATAAGCAGCACGCATATTCGATAATTGGGTTTAGTTACTTTAAACATGACTTGCATAAGGATTAGTATGCTAATATAATAATCCCCCATTATTATATACATTACTACCTGCAAGATTTGGCGTTTTGGTTAAATATTCAGCGTAAGCTTTTATCATAGTATTGGTTTTAATCCGGAATTATTTCCGCCGCAAGTACTACCCCATTACCATGTAATTTTCAAAAGACTTATACCCGGTGATAATAAATATTCATTACGTTTCCGCCGCAAGCAACGATATCAAGTCTTTAAATAAAAGACATTAAATCCTGTTAATGAACACAATCAGATTATTTAAAGAAACCACTCAAAAATACTGATCAAAACAGCCGGCAGGTAGCATAAGATATGAGCATTTCAACAATGTTGATTTCACAAAGAAGCCTCAAAGCTTTCGCTTTGAGGCTTCTTTTTTTGATGTAATACAGATAACTTCATTTAAAAGTTATTCCTGATGGCTTATTTTACACGCTCAACATATTCGCCAGTACGTGTATCTACTTTTATTTTATCACCCTGATTTATAAAAAGCGGCACTTTCATTTCTATGCCATTCTCCGTCGTCGCGTTTTTCAACGCGCCGGAAGAGGTGTCACCTTTAACAGCTGGTTCGGTATAAGTAATTTCCAGGTCAACATGATTTGGCGCGGTTGCCATTATTGGCTCTTCACTTTCAAAAGATACAATTACATTCATCCCTTCTTTCAAAAATTTAGCAGCCGGGCCAAACAGGGCTTTAGGAATACTATGCTGATCATAAGTAGTATTATCCATGATCACCATGTAATCGCCCTCTTCATACAGGTATTGATAATCATTAGTTTCTACCCGGCAAATCTCAACCTGCTCGTCAGTAGCCAAACGGGCTTCTACAATTTTTCCTGTTTTAATGTTACGAAACTTATCTAAATAGAAAGCTCCGCCTTTGCCCGGTGTGCGATGTAAAACTTCCGTAACAGTTACCAACTCGCCGTTGTAGCGTAATATATTCCCTACTTTAATTTCAGATGCCTTTGCCATGAAAATACCTTTGTAAATTTTTGAAGCCAAAGATAGGTCAAGTTATTGAAAAAGCTTTATCTAAAAACAACAGGGAATTGCTATTCGCTCCTTAAACTCTTCACAGGGTTAGCCAGGGCCGCTCTCATCGCCTTGTAACCTACGCTTGTCCAGGCAATAATTACCGATGCCAATACCGCCACAATAAATATATCGGGACCAATAGTGATCCTGTAGGTAAAATCCTGCAGCCATTTATGCATAAAATAATACCCTATAGGGGCTGATATAGCGAACGCGATAACAATAAGCACAGTAAACTCTTTGGAGAACAGGTAAATAATATGCCCAACGGATGCTCCCAAGGTTTTACGGATACCGACCTCTTTAGTGCGCTGCAAAGCCATGAATGACACAAGACCATACAAGCCAAGGCATGAAATGAATATCGCTATACCGGCAAATATTTTGAAAAGTGTGGATAGCTCCTCCTCGTTGTTATAAAAACTGGCAATGGTTTTATCAAGAAACTGGTATTCATAGATCCCTTCCGGATAGGTCTTGTTCCACAGGGTTTCAACACTGGCCAGGGTTTGCTTCAGGTTTTGAGGGCTAACCTTAATATTCAGCCTGGAATACTGTGCTTTCCAGGGTCCCATCAATACTGGCGGAATAGCGGTGCGCAGTGAACCTGTATTAAAATCCTTTACCACACCGGTAATTCGCGCTTTTAGATTTTTGTTATTCCATAGCATGATGTTTTTACCTATGACCTGCTTTGGATCGGTGATACCCAATTTATGGATCAAGGTTTCATTAACAACATAGCCTGATATGGTATCCGCTTTATTGTACGGGCCTCCTGCTAAAAACTGGATATCGTATAATTTGAAATAATCAACATCGGCCCATTTCAAACATGCGCCAAAATCAACCTGCTTGTCTGCATTATTGAATTTAAAATCGCTAAACCAACCACCATTATCAGATGGGGCGTATAAACTAACGCTTACAGCTTTAATGCCCGGTTGCTGCAAAAGCTGATCTTTCAGTGCCCCCACTCTTGCCCTGCTGATACTATCGCCGGGAAAAGGAACGGTAATTACAGCATCTTTATTAAATCCGAGCGATTTGCTTTTGAAATAATTCATCTGATAGATCAATACCAGCGTTCCGATCACGAGGAATTGAGCTATGCAGAATTGCACCACCACCAGCACCCGCCGTAGGGATATACCACTCGCGCGCCCGGCATTGATCTTATTTCTTAAGGCCTCCATTGGGTTAAACCCGGATAATACCAGCGCGGGGTAAAACCCGGCCAAAAACGTAACCCCAATAACTACTCCGGCCAAAAACAAGATCACCATCGGGTCTGCCAGGAAGCCCCCGCTTAGCTGCACCTCAAGCAAACTGTTCAGCATTGGTAAAGTGATAAGGGCAGCAATTGCGGCCAACACAACGGCAAACAAGGTAATGATCAAGGTTTCGGCAATAAATTGCAGAACCAGTTGGTACCGGTTACTGCCCAAAACTTTACGTATGCCAACCTCTTTTGAGCGGTTTACAGCCTGCGCGGTAGCCAGATTAATAAAGTTAACACAGGCTATAACCAGCAGAAATAAGCCAATCAAACTGATAACATTAATGAGTTGCTTGCTAAAGGGGTGGTTGCTATACACATTAACCTCGGTGTTATAATGCATATCGGCCAATGCCTGTAATTGAAAAATCTCGTTTTTGTTGTAAGGTGCCGGGATATGTCTTTTAGCCAGTGATGCAAGCTCGGTGTTAAGCTGCTTTTCATTCATGCCCAGGGGCAAAACAACGTAACAATTCTTGTCGCTGAAAGTACTTATCCAATCCTGGGCATTCCCGCTAAGGTCGCCCCCCTTGTCAACAAGCGTGATCCAGGATATTGCCAGTTTTAACGGAAAATCAGTATTCACCGGTGTATCCTCCAATATCCCGGTCACCTTCAAATCGCGCCTATTTTCATATCGCACTATTTTCCCCATGGCCTTATGCCAATCGCCAAAAAACTTATCGGCTTCGCTACGGGATAGCACAATGGTATTAGGCTCTGCTAAGGCGGTATTTTTATCTCCCGCCAGCCAGCTAAATGCAAAAATCTGAAAGAAGGCCGGATCAGCATAATAAGCCAGATCTTCTTTAAACTTCTTCATAGCGCCAACATTTCGCGCGTCCCCCACGGCATAATGCGAACCATCATTCTTCATGATATTCGCTACCTGTTTTACCTGCGGGATGTCAAGCTTTAAACCTTCTGCCAGCGGTAAAGGAGTCCCCGAATTGGCATGCGTACCATCGGGACCGCTGTTCGCTGTCACAACGCGATAGATCCTGTCTTTATTAGCATGAAAATTATCAAAACTTGTTTCATACTGCACAACGAGGAATATCAGCAGGCAGGCGGCAATGCCTATTGCCAAACCTGTAATATTAATGGAAGCGTAGCTTTTGTTACGCATAAGATTGCGCCAGGCGATTTTGAAGTAATTTTTGATCATTGCTTTGCGATTTGGTTTCATACCGGTCCATTTCGGGGCCGTTTCCTGGTACAAAAATACCGTCGCAAAACGGGGCTGGCGCTCCAAATTATAATATGGTCGCTCTTTTTTGAGTTCAGATTTGTATTCTGCGGGGCTTTTACCTGTTAATTCTTTAAACGCGCGGTTAAAGGTAGTTTTGGAATTAAAGCCGGATTCAAGCGCGATGCCAAGCAGGGTTAAATGTTCATTAGTGGGATCCTGCATTTTCCAGGCTACCTCAGCTACGCGATATTCATTAATGAAATCATTAAAGCTTTTTTTGAGCACGGTATTAATGATCCGGGATAGTTCGTTAGGGTGCAATTCAAGTTTTTCCGCCAGCGAACGCAAACTAAGCCCCGGGTCCAGATAATATTGATTAGCTTTTAATACCCGCTTCAGCCAGGTGCCCTTTTGCCTTAACTCTGCCGGTGCCGCAGGTTTTGAAAGGACGGGTGCAACAGCAGGCACTCCAACTTCTGGTCTTAAAAAAGCAATAGCTGCAGTCCTGATGGTTAGTATCACCCAAAGCAGGTAAAAGGGATAATAAGCATATACCCTTAATGTATGATGATAACTCCAATAATCGACAGCAGCAAAGAGTGTCCAACATAACCATAGCAAACCGAAACCAGTTAACAAATGATGAAGCCACCTCATCTCATACCGGTACCTATCACCATTATTAAATTTTATACGCGCATAAAAACGTTCTATAAGCCGGTGAGATAAATACAGGTAAGTAATGACCGAAGCAAACGCGAGGATCTGCAATACCGGATTTAACTGTTGAAAAATGGTTGTATTATAGGCAGGCACACCTGTTCTTATGCTTTCGTTAACTTCCAAAATTTGAACACTCAATTCAAACAATAGCGGAATAAAATGCAATAAGTCCTTAAACTGGATCTTATACTTAGGATGGGTTAATTTAAGCACGTAAAAGAAAATCAACGGACCAGATGCCAGCGAAAACTGTAATGGCAACCAACTCCAACGTGTGATATAGTTCGTCAATTCAATATCAATAGACAATATGCGGGCCATGTATAAAACAACAGCCATCAGCGCCAGGGCCAGGAAGCGGTTTGCCGCCTTATTCACTCTTTTGGTGAACCATAAAAGCATGGCAAAGCCTGCTCCAAGGAAAATAGTTCCTAAAAAGGCAATATCATAAGCGTTGATATGGAATGTATAGGTTTTCAATCAGCTTAAATGGCTCAATCGTTGTTCCAAATATACAACACATTGATCTCCACAAAGATAACCTATTTAGATAGAAATACATCGTAACAAAACCGGACATATACCCGTCCGGTTCCGGATGCCAAAGCTGATTACAACCGGCTCCGCTCTTCGCCTGAGCCGCTGTCCCTTTTCTCCCGGCTCTTACCTGTTGTCCCAAACGGGCGATAGTAACTCAGTTTTACAATTGTTCCCAGCCGGGATTCTGTATTATACCTCACGTGTACTTTGGTGTTAAAAGCATCTGTGGTAAGCAGACCAACATCGCTCTGATAGCTACCGGACCTGAAAATATCAGAAATTGAAAGTTTTAAGTTTCCCTTACCCAAATCTTTCCTGACGCCCAGGTTTACAATGGTATTGCTATACGAGTGCCAGTTGGCGCTGTACGAAGGCGAATTATAATAGCCGGATAACTCGGCCGAGAGGCCATGCTGAAATTTAAAGTTCTGGCTAAAGTTAAAAGAGCCGGCCAGGAAGATTTTTTCCAGGGGATTAGGGGTAAATGAAATCCTGTATTGCGTTAGTCCCCCGGTTAGGGTATAGGTCATACCCCACCAATTGTTGATCTTAACCGGAATTGTTGCCTGTAGGGTTACGGAATTCTGCCAGTCGCCATTTTCCGGCCGTAGATAAACCACTCCTTTTACCGGCCCAGGCGTTCCCTGGATGCCGAGAATGGGATGATCATCGCGGCTGAACAATAAGGAAAACAGGTATTCGTGATAATTATAGCCAAATTTAAGATTCCGGGTAATTGCAGGTTTTAAGAGCGGGTTCCCTGTAAAAACCGATACCGGGTCGTTATAGCTTACGTAGGAAGCCAGCTCGCTGTACGAAGGCCTCGTGATCCTTTCCGTATACGATGCCTGCCAGGATGAGTGATCGTTTAATTTTCTTGAGAAAAATACGGATGGAAAAAATCTTCCAAGCTTGCGGTCTAACCGGTAATTAACATCGGTTGATTTATCGGTATAGTTATGCGAGTACTCGTAACGGCCGCCTGCAACCAGGCTGCTAACCGAATCAAGCTGCATATTAAAAGTGACATAACCCGCTTCAATTGCCTCGTAAGTGACAAAGTTGTTCCCGGCCCCAACAGTATTAGGTTCCCAAACACCATTTTCAAAATCCTCTATACCAGAGTTAGCCGCAGTTCGGCTATAGGTAACTTTGGCACCGGTCTCGAATCCTATTTTTTTGTTCAATTTGGCAGAATAATCAAGCTTGCCGATTGAAACTTTTATTGTTGTATTGCCAAAGCTGCGCTGTTTAGGCGAATAAAGACTATCGCCGCCACCTGCCGTGTTACCCTTATCATCGGTAAATGAACTTTCTGAACTGGCCAGCGACCGGGTGTTATAATACAGGTAATCAAAATCAGCACGGATCTTCTGCTGCCCTTTCAGGCTTTTGTCGAGATATAAATTGGTGATCGCGTTACCGATGTGACTTGAGTTATCAAACAGCGAATTGTAGGTTAGTGTGGGCGCACTCTCAAAAATGTAATAGCCATAGTTATGAGGCTGACTGGTATTGCCACCACCCCAATAATTGATGCTGCCCCCGATAGTTGCCCCGGTATCAAGTTTGATATCTGCCCCGATAGTGCCATCGTTAAAATTAGCGATAGGCTTGTTTATGCCCGTATAACTAAAATCTGTTTGTCCGCCTATTATCGCCGCGTTTTCGGAGCCCGTGGCATAAAGGCCGCCATAGTCATGAGCGTGCCAGTAGGAATACGATCCATAAAGATTAACATTACCAGTATTGTGGTTAATGTTAAACCCTGCCGAGGCTTTTTCAAACACGCCATAGCCCGCCGTAAGCGTAATTGAACCATTAGTGCCTCGTTTTTTACTTTTTTTAGTTACGATATTAATGATACCGGCATTGCCTTCGGCATCGTACTTTGCAGGCGGTGTATTCATGAGTTCTATCTGCGTGGTATTATCTGCACTCATACTATTCAACAAGGTTATCAACTGATCCATCGACATTCGCATGAGCCGACCATCTATCATCACCTTTACCCCTGTTTTTCCGTTGAGGGCAATGGTATTGTTATGCTGATCGATAATAACGCCCGGCGACCGCTGCAATACGTCCAGTACTGAACTGCCTTGCGTCATGATGCTATTTTGTACATTAACCGTCAGCCCTTCGGCCGTTTGCTGTACCTGCGGCTTGACCGCACGGATCACCACTTCCTGCAGTTGCCTGCCGGTTTGCTTTATTACCAGGCGGCCCAGGTCTGCTTCCTGCCCGGGGCTGATATTAAAAACTGGCGATTTATAGGCCTGATATCCTACAGCAGTTACACGCAGGGTGTATTTTCCGGGATGTATATTGTTGACGCGGAAAGTTCCGGCATCAGTTACCGCGGCGGAATTAACAACCGTGCTATCAGCTATCCGCAACAATGCTACTGTAGCGAACGGGACAGGTTTACCCGCAGTATCGGCTATGCGCCCGGTTACCTGACCAAATGCACCGATGGCTACAAACAGGCATAATAAGGAGATGGCAAAGGATCTCATGTATTGTATGTTTTAGCCAAAAGAACCGCTCTTATTCCGGACAGAAAAAACAGATTGATGAGCACCTGTATCCGATTGATGAAATACGGCAACGAGAAGAATTTGCAGAAAAATGGCAATGCAAAGGGCTTATTTGCCGGATGTAAGCTGTACAATGCATTTCGTCAATTATTTAGCTCCGTTCATATGCAATGTGGGTAAATATCAGCCGATTGACTAAATTAGTACTATGACTTTTACTCCCATGAGGCAAAACTGGTTCATCCGGTATAAATTGTATCATATTCCTTTCTGGATGTTGTACGATTACTTATTGTGGGCCCTGAAGGTTGATAGCGCTACAGACGCTGTCAGGCATATTTTCCTTTCCGTTTATTTTATCAAGTGCTTCTTTTATGTAATTTTTCCGGCATTCGCCGTATATTTTAATTTGTATTTCCTGGTTCCGCGTTACCTGGCAACCGGCCGGTATATTACTTATCTGGCTTACCTGTTCTTAACAATCATTATTGCATCTATATTTATTGTACCCGGGTATTATTTAACTGCATGGTACGCCGGCAGCAGTGTGGAAAAAACCTTTGGGTTTACTACCAATTTTAAAAGCCTTTATGAACTGGTCAAGGAAGACCCCTTCCGCTCCACACTGGCAGCTACTACCCTGGCAATGAGTATTAAACTGGCCAAAAACTGGATAGAAACGCAAAGACGGCAGCGGGCACTGGAGAAGGAAAAACTGGAAACCGAACTTAAGTTTTTGAAATACCAGTTCAACCCACATTTTTTATTCAACAGCATCAACTCCATATTTTTCCTGATCCATAAAAATCCCGATATCGCATCCGCTTCGCTGGCCCAATTTTCTGAATTGCTCAGGCACCAGCTTTATGAATCGAACGATAGCCTGATACCCTTAAAAAAGGAAATTACCTATCTCGAAAACTTTATCGAACTGGAAAAATTAAGGCAACGCCCCGATCTGAAAACAGTGTTTAACATTGATGATGATTATCCGCAGTGTTTGGGCGTGGCGCCATTTATCCTGATGACTTTTGTAGAGAACGCGTTTAAGCATGTATCCAAACATACAGATAGCTTGAACTGGATCAGGATGGATCTTAAAATTGACGGCCAGATCCTGAAAATGGTTATCGCGAACAGCAGGGCCGACAATGACTCGCGCCAGGCAATCCATTACGGAGGTATCGGGCTGAAAAATGTACAGCGACGATTGGACTTGCTGTATCCCGATGGCCATCGGTTAGAGATTCAACGATCGGAGGCTGATTTCAAGGTAATTCTTGAAATCCAACTGGCAGAAATAACTGTGAATTCGCAGCTTGAACTTGTAGGTAGGTAACTGTTTAACTGGCACAGCTTTCTCGATTATCTTTTCGAAGGATAAATCAATCCTGTGTTTTGGCCTGAATTGTTTTTAAAAACCCGGCTTTGAAAAGTCTGCCCAAAGGCAGCGGTTTATCATCGAGCATTACCTGATCGGCGTTAAAACTGGTGATTTTGTCTATCGCGATGATGAATGATTTGTGGATTCGCACAAAGGAATTTGAGGAAAGCGTTTCTTCCATGTAGCCGAGCTTTTCGGAAGCGATATAGGATCTATCCTTTGTATGTACTTTAATATAATCGGCCAATCCTTCAATGTAAAGAATATCCCTGAGCATGATTTTTACCTGTTCTCTGCCTACCTTAAAAAACATATAAGCAGTATCATTATCCTTCGCCGGTTCCGGGATTTCGGCCTTGCCGCTCCAATAATGCATAAACCTGGCTATTGATTTCATAAAGCGCTCCTGCGTAATCGGCTTAACCAGGTAGTCAAACACCTCCATTTCAAAGGCATCCGCGGCATATTCACGATAAGCAGTAGTCAGGATGATTTTGGGGCTTGATTGTAATGACCTTGCCAATTCAAGCCCGGATACTTTCGGCATCTGAATATCCAGAAAAACCAGGTCGACCGGATTTTTTTGCAGGAAAACAAATGCATCGAGCGCGTTGCCTAACGAAGCCACAATCTCAAAATCTTCAAGACCCGACAGATGCAGTTTAATCAGTTCCCTTGCCGGTTCTTCGTCATCAACTATCAAACACCTGATCATTACCTTCAATTTGAATTTCTAATATAACAAGATAGGAATTTTGCCCCTGAATAATTTTCAGGCCGTGTTTACCCGGGTAAATCAGCTGAAGACGTTTTTTAACATTGGCTAAACCTATACCCCCGTTATCAGAAGTCGCCTGTTTTGTAGCACCATCACAACTATTCTCAATTGTGATAGAAAAGCGATCTGCTTGCCTGGCTACATCGATCCTGACCCAGCTTTTGTCAATAGAATCACCAACACCATGCTTGAAACAATTTTCAACCAACGGCAATAACAACAATGGGGCTAACCGTAGATCATCAATTTCCCCCAAAATATTGATGGCTATATCTACCCTGCTACCATACCTGTTTTTCTGAAGTTCGATATAGCTTTTGATGTAATCAATCTCCGCGGTAAGTGCTATGGTATTCTTTGATGCATCGTACAAATTGTAGCTTAAAAAGCCCGACAGATGAGCAATCAGGGCAGCCGTTTCCGGACTTGTTTTTAGGGCCGTTCCGTAGATATTGTTCAGCGTATTAAAAACGAAGTGTGGCTGCACCTGCGATTTAAGGAGATCCAATTCCGCAAGCGTGCGCTGCTGTAATAATTCCTGCACGCGGTGTTTTTCCTGGTACCAGTAACGCAGCGAGTAATACAAGGCGTACAAGCTGCTTATAGCATACAGGTTTACAAAATCGACCAGGAATTTTCCAGCCGAAAAAAGCGGCATATTTAGCGCCATCGGAAAGTAGCGCGGATAAATGATATAATAATTGAAATAACGCCTGATCAGCAGTAATAAGCAGGAGCTTACAATCACCGCAAGCCAAAAAGCAGTTTTCCTACCCTTTTGATAGTATCGCCGGAAAAATACATGAACAGCCAGTATCGAAAATACTAATGATACCGGCAGCGCCATACAGGCATTGATGAAATAGCCATTGTAGTCGCCATACAACGATGCTAACCCAAGCCACTGGTATAAAAAATACAGCGACCAGAACATGCCATTGAATGCTATATCCTTATTAAAGGTCATGGTTCTGCTTTTTTAAGCAAGTTATAGATTTTCGGTTTCCATTTTTCGGATAGAGTACAAAGCAAGCCCGGTTTTCGACCAACGACCTTATTTTTCGGTAAACGCCAGATACCGACGATTTCCGTTGTGTGCAGAAGAAAGCTATTTAAGTGCCCCTGCAGCTCTATTTTTGATTCAGAGACCAGATTCCTAAATCCATGAAAATTCTTATTATAACCGGCAGGTCCTTTTACGCATTGGCGTTAATTGTATATGGCCTGCAGCAATTTTACTTCGGAACTTTTAGAGACGTATTTTTCTCGGTTTACCAGCAGCAGCTGCCGTTCTTGAATATCCTGTCATATTTGTTCGGCTTATACTTAATTATAACCGGCATCCTAATTTGGGTACCCGGCAAAGGCAAAAAGGCTTCGCTGATACTTGGTGCCGTTTTTATGTCGTTGTTCCTTGGCACCCACATAACTTATGAACTCATTTCCGAACCTAATAAACTATACCACCTGGGACTGTGGACAACACCACTGAAGGAGCTGGCGCTTGCCGGCTGCGCGTTCGTTGTAGCCCACTCGTTCCGCACAAACCCTGCTGCTAAGAAAAGCTTTTTAGAAAAGCTGGCACCGTACGGAAACTTATTCTTTTTATACACGATAACCAGCTACGGTATTTCGCATATTATTTACGCTCCCTACTTAACGGGTATGGTTCCTAAATGGATGGCCAATCATCTTTTCTGGGTTATGCTTACCGGGATAACACTCTCCGCCAGCGGTATCGCAATCATCCTGGGTATCAGGATCAGGGTTATCGCCTTATTGCTATCGCTTCAAATTTTCCTCTGGGTATGGCTGGTACACGTCCCCGGAACATTAGCTACACCCTTAGCCGCCGACCGGGGAAATTTGCTGGCCAGTGCTTTTGACGCCCTTGCCTTTAGCGGCACAGCCTTGCTGATTGCCTTAACCATGAAAAAGCAGCAATGGGTGGAGGATATTGAGCAATGGGGCGAAAGGGGTTAGTAGTGCTTAGAACCTACTTCAGAAATAGGAGCATATCAAAGTAAAAGCCTATTCGACCTAAACTCGAAACTGGTTTTCTTCAGAAATACAGTCTTTATATAACGCCATTTAAGCAATTGGATAAAACATAAATCAAAAATAAAGTGGCTTTTATTGAACCAGAAAACCGATGAGTTTTAAATTTAGTTATGGGTATTTATTTAATCAGTAACCGTTTATATTTTTGTTTAACACTGGCGCTGTTAGCAAAACAAACAGTTACAGCGGTTAACTCCTTTTCGGTCAATGTACCAATAATTTCGAAATCGATATTTTCAGTTGGGTAGATATCATTCAACAGGCTGATTTCATATTGATCAAGATACTCACCATATAGATAAGTATCTCGTTCGAACGACCATGCGTTTTCGCAAATAGCCTGACCGGCTTTAAAAATATAACAACAGATATTGCCCTCTGGGATTTCCAGGCAGCCATGTACCTGTTCGATAAAACGCGGTAAATGGTCAATACTGGATGGCAGACTAACTAGTAACAAATCAGCTTCCATTTCTTTCAACGCCAAAAAATACTTGGCTTTCGACTTGGCGCCGTTCTTAAAATAAAATATAGGGAAATAAATAATCGAGCCAGCGTGGTACATTAGCGTTTCAGGCTGCGGCTTTCAGCCATGAATTCTTTGTAACCTTGATAGCGCTTCAATTTTTCATCATCCCCAGCCAAAATACGACTCAAATCAATTTCAGCATTGGAAGATGTAGCCAATTTTTTTTCAAATGCCTCTAACAAACCGTTTTCTGCCGCCGTTTGATGCCAGGGAGAATGCTCACGATGTGTTAATCGTATCAACTCATCTGCCGCAGTATATTTAAAAGTCGTTGCTATCTGTTCCATCAACTTCAACTCGTTATCACTAAACTCGTCATCAGAAAAGGCTTGCTTAGCCACCACATTGATCGTGCCATTTTCGTTCACCTTATCAATGTAGCGATCCAGGAGGATCGTTTCTCCTGTGATCTCCACAAACAAGTCCCGCGATACTGGCCCTAAATGCCATGCATCAAAGCGAATATTAAAAAAGGGGACGCCGTATTTTTTAACTGAAGTTTCTTCAATCAGATAGATCAATTTCAGCAATTTTGTTTTAGAAAGTTCCCCCATACGCTCGCACAAAAAAACTATGGCATTACCAAGTTTATCTATTTGTTCTAGAGTGTAAATGTTTTCAGAGCTGAACATAAATGGTTGGAGGATAATTACAAATTTAGTGAAGAGATACAAAGATAGCAAATGCTATTTAATTTAGCAAACAATACGAAACTTATAACATACTGCTGTTAAATTTCTATCTGCGACCTGACAAGAACTTCAACCATCTTTACTTTACCACCTCGCTTACCAAAATAATAGGAGTTACATTAGTGTAATTTGCAAAATCCGAACGAATGGTGCCTATATTAGGCGCTATAGCCGCTTGATATTTGCTTAGGCTTTTTACATAAAAAGTACCAATAGCCATAAAAGGCAACGGTTGGTTAGGAACACCGCTGGCAATTCCCTTTTCAATAGTATATTTAACCAAATTTGATCCTAAAAACCGTGCTACCATGGGCATGTGTTTGGTTTCATAATACTCCATATTAAAGGTTTTACCTTCGGCGTAGGGATACATGATGGATATTTTAACTAAACCTTTTTCAACAGTAACTGTGTTTTGTTTTTCCTGACCAAATACAGTAAAACAAGTAGCAAAGAGGAAAAATGACAAAATGAGTCTTAATTTCATAACTGGTTTAATTAAATGATAAAGCATTCTTTTCTAAGAGATTACACAATATTAAAAGAAAAGACTTTATTCCCAAAACGTTATGCTGATTAATATTTGAAGTTTATAATTTCCACGAATTGGTATACCGGAAGATTTCAGATGTAGTGCAAAACAAAAAAGCCTCAAACTTTCATTTGAGGCTTTCATTCTTCGTAGCGGGAGCAGGACTCGAACCTACGACCTTCGGGTTATGAGCCCGACGAGCTACCAACTGCTCCATCCCGCACTGTATTTTGTGCTATATATTTGAGATCCGGTCATAACCCCGGAAAGGTCCTTCCAATTATCAAAATGCAAATTTGCACTCCGTTTTAATTGGACTGCAAAGATATAATTCGTTTCTTTGCAGTCCAAATATATTTTTAATTATTTTTCTATGGCTCATCAGGCAGGTTTTGTAAGTATAATAGGTAAACCCAACGCAGGGAAATCAACCCTTATGAACGCGCTGGTGGGCGAAAAAATGTCCATCATCACTCCAAAAGCGCAAACTACGCGTCACCGTATTTTGGGTATTGTGAACGATGAAAACTACCAAATCGTATTTTCGGACACGCCCGGCGTTATTAAACCACATTATGCCCTGCACGAGAGCATGATGCACCAGGTTGACGGCTCTATTGTTGATGCCGACCTTATTTTATTGGTTACCGATATTTATGAGGAATATGACGAAGCCGACGTTCTTAAAAAACTGGAACGCTCGTCTGCCCCTCTTGCCATCCTGATCAACAAAATTGACCAGAGTGATGAGGAAACAGTTAAAAAGAAGGTTGAGTTCTGGAAAGAGAAATTAAACCCTAAAGCCATTTTCGCCATATCGGCATTGCATGGGCATAACATTAAAGCCATCATGGATTTCGTGATCGAAAACCTGCCGGAGCATGCAGCGTATTACGAAAAAGATGCCCTGACGGATCGTAACGACCGCTTCTTTGCTTCAGAAATGATCCGCGAGCAGGTGTTTAAACAATACAAAAAAGAAATTCCTTACAGTACCGAGGTTATCGTGACTGCGTTTATTGAAGGAGAAAAGCTATACCGCATCAGCGCCGAGATCATTGTTGAGCGTGAATCGCAAAAAAACATCATCATAGGTAAAGGCGGCGAAATGCTCAAGATCACCGGTACCTATGCCCGCCGCTCCATGGAAGACTTTTTTCAGCGTAAGATATTCCTGGAAATGTTTGTAAAAGTGATCCCCGACTGGCGCACCAAGAAGAACTATCTTAAACAGTTCGGGTACGAGGGATAGATATGAGAATTGAGATGTGAGATTGGAGACAATGCTCACTCTTAATTTTTAAACCACTAGTTTAAGACAAGAATATTGAGGCGAAAGATTTGAGATAAATCTTTCGCCCTGTTTATAAAGCATTAATTTTGATGTTGATTTTGGATGAATATGAAGCCCGGTCTCATATCTCAAATCTCACATCTCAAATCCAAACAATATGAGTAACATAGTAGCCATTGTGGGCAGGCCCAACGTAGGCAAATCAACATTATATAACCGTTTAACCGAAAGTCGCAAGGCTATTGTCGATGACTTTAGCGGCGTTACACGCGACAGGCATTACGGTGTTGCCGAATGGCTTAACCATAACTTTACGGTTATTGACACCGGTGGCTACGTTGCCAATTCTGACGATGTTTTTGAAGCGGCCATCCGTGAGCAGGTTGACATCGCGATTGAAGAGGCTACCGTGATCCTGTTTGTTGTGGATGTTACCACCGGCATTACCGATCTTGACGACGAGATTGCTAACCGCCTGCGCAAAAGCAAAAAACCGGTTTTTGTTGTAGTAAACAAACTGGACAATAACAACCAGGTTGCCGATGCCATGGTATTTTACAGTCTCGGTCTTGGTGAGATCTTTACCATATCATCAATGACAGGTTCAGGCACAGGCGAATTGCTTGATGAAGTAGTAAAACACTTTGAAGATGAAGTGCTGGAAGAAAACACCCGCCCTAAATACGCCATTGTTGGTCGTCCTAACGTAGGTAAATCATCTATTATCAATGCCCTTATTGGTAAAGACCGCAACATTGTTACCCCGATAGCCGGTACCACCCGTGATTCTATCCACATACATTATAACCAATATGGTCATGATTTTATGCTGATAGACACCGCCGGTATGCGTAAAAAAACCAAGGTTAAAGAGAATATCGAGTTTTACTCGGTGATGCGTACCATCAAGGCATTGGAAGAGGCCGATGTTATCATCCTGATGATTGACGCTGTCGAAGGTTTTGAATCGCAGGATATCAACATCTTCCACCTGGCCGAAAAGAATAAAAAAGGCGTGGTTATCGTAGTTAACAAATGGGATTTGATTGAGAAGAACAGCAAAACCATTAAAGTTTTTGAAGAGCAGATCCGCGATAAGATAGCCCCTTTTACTGATGTACCTATTGTATTTACTTCGGTAACCGAAAAGCAAAGGGTATTAAAAGTGATTGATGTGGCCAACCAGGTTTACCAGAACCGCGCCCGCAAAATACCTACTTCAAAACTGAACGAGGTGATGCTGCCGATTATCGAAAACTATCCTCCGCCATCGATAAAAGGTAAATACGTAAAAATTAAATACATTACCCAAATTGCAGGTACTTCGCCAATGTTCGCGTTTTTCTGCAATTTACCGCAATACGTTAAAGAACCTTACTACCGCTTTATTGAAAATAAGCTCCGCGAAAACTTCGATTTTTCAGGCGCGCCAATACAAGTTTGGTTCAGGCAGAAATAAGAAACAGAACCTTGATTTTTAGGACTTGAGGATTAACTTGAGTTTTATCCTTATAAAATCCAGACTTACAAAGTTTCATCACCTCGTCATTGCGAGGAACGAAGCAATCCCCAATTTGCAGGTTCGCCCTGTATAGTCCGCGATTGCTTCGTTCCTTACAGCAATGACGTTTTTATTTTATATAGTTCAGATTTACGAAGTTTTAAAAACTTCGTAAATCTCCCCATCCCAAGTCTCTTCATCATATCAAAGCCATCAAATACCTTGCATTTGTGACTGTCTTATTTTGTCACTTCAAAAACACAAAATGCAACTAAGTTGCATTTTGTGTTTTTGGCATTTATCTTTATCGCTATTAACCCCATATCATATGAAGGATTTTGATGTGATCATTATCGGCGGTAGCAGTGCCGGTTTATCTTCTGGCATGGCTTTAGGCCGGGCTATGCGAAAAATATTAATTATCGATAGCGGCAAGCCCTGCAATAGCCAAACGCCCCACTCCCACAACTTTTTCACCCGCGACGGTCAAACCCCGCATGAGATTTTGACCATAGCCCGCGAGCAGACATTGAAATACCCAACTGTTACACTCCTCCATAGTGAAGCAACTCATTGCAGCCCAATAACAAACGGCTTTGAGGTTAGCACAAGATCAGGAGAAACCTTCAGCACAAAAAAGGTTATCCTGGCTGCAGGGATCAAAGATCAGATGCCGGATATCCCGGGCTTTGCCGAATGCTGGGGTATATCGGTTATCCATTGCCCCTACTGCCATGGTTACGAATACGGCCATCAGCGTACCGGAATCTTTGCCAATGGCGAAACCGCTTTCGAAATGGCTAAACTTATCTCCAACTGGACAAAAGATCTCACCTTGTTTACCAATGGCAAATCAACGCTAACCGAAGAGCAGCAAGCCATCATCCATAACAATGACATTCAAATTGTAGAGGATGAGATAGAAGCACTTGACCAGCACAACGGCCAAATAAATGCCCTCCGGTTACGTAATGGTTCCGAAATAAAGTTAAAAGCACTATATGCAAGGCTCCCATTTACACAACATAGTGATATCGCCTTGCAGCTGGGTTGCCAATTTACCGAACAAGGTCATATTCAGGTTGACGCAAAGCAAAAAACAACGATACCCGGTATTTACGCTGCCGGCGACAGTGCCTCGGGCATTCGCTCAATAGCCAACGGGGTTAACAGCGGCACAATGGCAGGGGTTATGGCAAATCTGGAATTGATTGATGAAGTTTTTCTTGTAAAGGAATAAGGAAAGTATTCACAAACTGTCGTCATTTCGACGAACAAGCATTGGATTTTGTGACTGCCGTGAGGAGAAATCTTGTACGACCTGTATCTACAAGGTTATGGCGTACAAGATTTCTCTTTCGCCCCTGCGCCAGGTCCTCCCACAGCTCACTCGAAATGACAATTTTTGATTAGAACTTTACTGCTCCAGCCCTTTTTTAAAGGTTACATCATCGGCATTGATCACTTTAAAGTAGGCATTATCTCCCCATTTAAAACGCGCCGTCTGGGCTTTTAGAATAGTTTTGATCGGATCCCTCGAAATCTTCACTTCACGCGAATCCATCTCTTTAATGGTTTGCGAAGCATACAGGATAAATTTATCCACGTCATCGTTGCTAACGGCATATTGTTTTAAAAACTCCGCTTCGGTAGGATATTTCTTTAGCAATGGTTGCTGACGGTCGATAACGTAAGCTGTAAACAATTGCTGCTGGCTCAAATCCTGGATAAGCGGAGTGAATTTGCTGGTATCTGCCGGTACAAAAACATCGGGCATGATACCTCCGCCACTAAAAACCTTGCGACCGCTTGAAGTATGATATGATGGGGTTCCTTTGAAAACGCTGTCATTCAGGTTGCTTTGCTCCGAAAACAGCTCGCCCTTTTGCATGCGCTGGGCCAGCTCATTGCGATAACTGTCAACCCCATTTTTGTATGATTTCTGGATAGACCTGCCCGAAGGGGTATAATACCTCGCCACCGTTAAATTCACTGCCGAACCGTCGTCAAAAGCAAATTGCTGTTGCACCAGGCCTTTACCAAACGACCGGCGGCCAACAATAGTAGCCCTGTCCAGGTCTTGCAATGCACCGGCTAAAATTTCACTTGCCGAGGCCGAATACTCATCAATAAGCACAGTAAGTTGCCCTTTCTGGAACATGCCCGAATCGGTAGCAAAATAATCGGTACGGGGCTCATGGATACCTTTGGTATAAACTATCAGTTTTCCTTCGGTTAAAAATTCATCAGCTAAGGAAGTAGCAGCATTGAGGTACCCCCCGCCATTGCCACGCAGATCGAGCAGTAGTTTATCCATGCCGTCAATTTTCAGTTCGGTTAAAGCCTTCCTGAAATCAACATCGGTAGTAGCCGAAAATTTGCTGATCTTGATATAACCGGTCTTAGCATCGGCCATATATGCGGCATCAACACTGCTTAAATCTACATGGTCGCGTTTAACACTAAGCACTTTTAAATCATTGCTTAAAGGCGGAACCACGGTCAGTTTTATTTCCTCATCCTTATCGCCCCTAAAAACTTTATTGATACGGGTTGCTGTAAGCTTGCTACCCGAAAACTTTTGATCATCAACATTAATTACCTTACTGCCTACCAGCAACCCAGCCTTTTCGGCCGGGCCGCCCGCATAAACCTGCGTAATGATCAGCGTATCGCGCAGCAGCTGATATTCGATACCGATACCGTTAAAGCCACCATCCAACCGTTCGTTTATAGATTGTGCCTGCTGTTTGGGTAAGTAAAGCGAATGCGGGTCGAGGTTTTGAAGCAGATTATTAACCGATACACCTTCAATGCTGTCAATGTTTACACTGTCAACATAATTACGGTCGACCAGTTGCAGCACCTTGGCAATTTTGCTGTTCGCTGTAAATGAAAGGCCGAGGTTATGGGTCGCAAAATCCCTGTTAAGCAACAAGCCTATCATTATCCCCAAAAATAGCAGGATCATTGTCCGGAAAATTACACCCGCGGTCCTCTTCATAACTTATAACACAAAGTTAACAATTGCAAGGCCAATATTTTTTACCTGCATCCTTGCATTTGATGAATTTTACCGAATTTTGTTATAAAATATTTTAAAATAGGCTATGGAAACCACCACCGAAAGGGAATCGCACTATAAAAACCTCGAAAAACAAACCGTACGTGAAATTTTAGAAAACATTAATAACGAGGATAAAACCGTTCCCCTTGCTGTGGAAAAGGCACTACCACAAATAGAAGCCCTGGCAACCATTACCGCCGAAAGGATGAAAAACGGTGGTCGTTTGTTTTACATAGGCGCCGGTACCAGTGGCCGTTTAGGTGTAGTTGATGCCTCAGAATGTCCGCCGACATTCGGCGTGCCGTTTGATATGGTTGTGGGCCTGATAGCCGGTGGCGACAGTGCTATCCGCAAAGCCGTTGAATTTGCCGAAGATGATGCCGTACAAGCCTGGAAAGACCTGGAAGCTTTTAATATAAATGATAAAGACGTAGTGGTTGGCATTGCTGCTTCGGGCACTACGCCTTATGTGATTGGCGGCTTAAAAACGGCCAACGAACACAATATAGTTACCGGCTGCATTGTTTGTAATAGCGGCAGCCCGGTAGCGGCGGCAGCACAATACCCGGTTGAGGTAGTTACCGGACCCGAGTTTTTAACGGGATCAACCCGTATGAAAGCCGGCACCGCGCAAAAATTAGTTTTAAATATGCTAAGCACAAGCGTAATGATACAGCTTGGCCGCGTAAAAGGAAACAGGATGGTTGATATGCAATTAAGCAACCACAAACTGGTGAACAGGGGCACCCGCATGGTTATGGACGAAACCGGGCTGAATGAAGAAGAAGCAGCCGGGCTATTGAAACAATACGGCAGCGTACGAAGCGCTGTTGATCATTTTAAAAAATAAACTGAATTTGAAGATGTGCTGATTTGGAAATTTGAAAATGCTCTACTGCATTCGATAAATTTTCAAATTCAAAAAATTCAGGTTCAGACAAATTTCGAATTAAAACATGCACGATATTGAACCATATTACCGCTGGAGAGATGATTACGTAGCATCGGAAGATGAGTTTTCACCTTTTTACGCAACCGAATACAGCGAGTTTGAATTTGATAAGCAGGTGTATAATTACCTGCTGCACCCGCAATGGGATTCGTTCGGCTCCAATACACTTTACCTTAAGGTGCTTTTTGCCGACTATGATAAAGGCTACACCATCATTGAATTAATTGGCGAATGGAATGACGCTATCAACAACGACATCATGCTGTTAAAGCGCGAACTACTTGACCTCATGATAGATAATGGCATCACGCATTTTATCCTGATAGGTGAAAACGTTTTGAACTTTCACTCAAGTGATGATTGTTATTATGAAGAATGGTTTCAGGATGTAGAGGATGGCTGGATAGCAGGCATCAACTTCCGCGAACATGTGATAGATGAGTTTAAAAATAGCAACATCGACTATTACATTAACTTCGGTGGCGAATTGGATAACCTCGGTTGGCGCACCCTAAAACCCGTACAGGTTTTCAAAAAGGTAGAAGAGCAGCTGATGCGTCGTTTAAACTAACGCTAACACACCTCGCAATGACGAGATGGAAAGGCACACACGCATTCTTCACCTGACATTCACTTTTTATTCATAAATTCGTAGTATAATTTTTAACACAAAATGGAATTTAAAGATCCCGAATACGTTTATAAAAACGTAATACAATTAAACGAACAGGATGCATCACGTAAATTTATAGCAAGTGTATTTTTATGGATGTTTGTTGCCTTAGGTATTTCAAGCGTTTGCGCGTTTGTATTTGCCGGTACACCTCAATTATTAAACCTGCTGTTTGATTTTAACACAGGTCACTCAACCGGGTTGGGCATGATAGTTATGTTTTTGCCTTTGGCATTTGTTTTAATTATGCGCTTTGGCTTAAACCGCTTGTCATATCCTGTACTTGCGCTGTTATTTATTGCATACGCTGCCGCAACAGGAATGAGCCTTTGCTATATCCTTTTGATATACACAGCATCAAAAGTAACATTAGCTTTTGGCGTATCCGCGCTGGTTTTTGGTGTAATGGCTATTGCCGGTTATACTACAAAAACAGACCTGACCAACTTTGGCGGTATCCTGATCATGTTGCTGATTGGCATCATCATCGCCTCTCTGGTAAATATGTTCTTACACAGCGAAGCTTTTGATTACATCATCAGCTATTTTGGTGTAGCAGTGTTTACCGGTTTAACCGCTTACGATGTTCAGAAACTTAAACGCATTGGCGCCGGTATAGAGTACGGCGACGCTTCTGCCAAGAAAATGGCGCTAATGGGTGGGTTGACTCTATATCTTGACTTCATCAACCTTTTCCTTTTCGTTCTTCGCTTATTTGGCGGCAGAAGGCGATAATCAACCCAAAAGAAATTATTCAGAAAGCTGCCTCCGCAAAAGGCAGCTTTTTTTGTTTAACAATGTGGCTTAGTTATGATATATAGCGTTTGTTATACACTTGCAAATGACAACTTTATTGCGCAAATTTGCAGTGCTTATGGAGAAAGACGGAGGGATTAGACCCTGCGATGTCTTAGCAACCTGTGCTTCACAAGGTGCTACATTCTACCAGGCAGCAATTAAGCGCCCGGACAGATAAGCGAAAGTCATAATAACACCCGACTTTTCGAGATAAGCTTTTATTTAGATTTGAGATATTAGATTTGAGATTTGAGATAGTTTTTGCTTTTTCAGATCGTCTGTTTAGTGTCTTTTTATCAGATATATGAGATAAAGATCTGAGTGCTGAATTTTCTCCAGTCTCATATCTCACATCTCATATCTCACATCTCAAAAAATGGACATTAGAAAAGAATTACAGAAACGCATCCTGGTGATTGACGGAGCAATGGGTACCATGATTCAAAGGTACCAGCTCACGGAGAAGGATTTTCGTGGCGAGCGTTTTCGCGATCATAAAAGCGACCTGCAGGGCAATAACGACCTGCTCAATATCACACGCCCAGACATTATTAAGGCTATCCATGCCGAATATTTGGATGCAGGGGCTGATATTATTGAAACCAACACATTCAGCACACAGGTAATTTCCCTTGCCGATTATCACCTGGAAGAATTGGCATACGAATTAAGCTATGAAGGCGCCCGTATTGCACGCGAGGTAGCCGATGAATATACCCAACGCAATCCCGAAAAGCCGCGCTTTGTCGCCGGCGCTATCGGGCCAACAAACCGCACCGCTTCATTGTCGCCTGATGTTAATGACCCGGGCTACCGCGCTGTTACGTTTGATGATCTGGCCGATGCCTACTATGACCAGGTGCGTGGTTTGGTTGACGGCGGCTCGCATTTGCTGCTGGTTGAAACCATCTTTGATACCCTGAATGCCAAGGCTGCCCTGTTCGCCATAAAACGTTATGAGGATGAATGTAAAGCTGCCGGAAAGGATTTCCCTGCTTTCAGGGATTCGGGTGGTATCATGATCTCGGGTACTATTACCGATGCTTCGGGCCGTACCCTTTCGGGGCAAACGGTTGAGGCTTTCTGGAACTCGATAAGTCATGCCAACCTGCTATCGGTAGGTTTAAACTGCGCTTTAGGTGCAAGGGAAATGCGCCCGCACCTTGCCGAACTTTCTGAAAAAGCAGGCGTATATATTTCGGCTTATCCAAACGCAGGCCTACCAAATGAGTTTGGCCAGTACGACGAAACCCCACACGAAACCGCTCACCAGGTTGATGATTTCATTAAAGCCGGGCTGGTAAATATCGTAGGCGGATGTTGCGGTACCACACCCGATCACATCAAATGCATTGCCGATAAAGCTGCATCCTTCCCCCCGCGCCCTATCCCTGAAATTGAGCCGGATATGCGTCTGAGCGGGTTGGAATCGGTTACCATTAAGCCCGAAAGCATTTTCGTAAACGTGGGTGAGCGTACCAATATCACCGGTTCGCCCAAGTTTTCTAAACTGATTTTGGCCGAGGATTATGAGGCAGCGCTATCTGTTGCGCTGCAGCAAGTTGAAGGTGGAGCCCAGGTTATCGACATTAACATGGACGAGGGCATGATCGACTCTGAAGCGGTGATGACAAAGTTCCTGAACCTTGTTGCATCTGAGCCGGACATAGCCAAACTGCCTATCATGATCGATTCATCTAAATGGACAGTGATTGAGGCGGGTTTGAAATGCGTACAGGGTAAGGGTATAGTAAACTCTATCTCCCTTAAGGAAGGCGAAGAAAAGTTTAAAGAGCAAGCCCGCAAAATACTAAGCTATGGTGCAGCTACCGTAGTAATGGCATTTGATGAAGTTGGTCAGGCCGACTCATTAGAACGCCGTATCGAGATCTGTAAAAGATCATACGATATATTGGTGAACGAAGTAGGCTTCCCGCCACAGGATATCATTTTTGACCCCAACATCCTTACCGTAGCTACCGGTTTGGAAGAGCATAATAACTACGCGGTTGATTTTATTGAAGCTACGCGCTGGATAAAACAAAATCTGCCTCACGCCAAGGTGAGCGGTGGGGTAAGTAATATTTCGTTCTCTTTCAGGGGTAACAATACTGTGCGCGAGGCTATGCACTCGGCATTCTTGTATCACGCCATTAAAGCGGGTATGGATATGGGTATTGTTAACGCCGGTATGCTTGAAGTTTACGAGCAAATTCCTAAAAACCTGCTTGAGTTGGTTGAAGATGTACTGCTTAACCGTCGCCAGGATGCTACAGAGCGCCTGGTGGAGTTTGCCGATACCATCAAAAGTAAAGGCAAAGAGATTGTACGTGACGAAGAATGGCGTAAAGGCACCGTTCAGGAGCGCCTGTCGCACTCGTTGGTAAAAGGCATTGTTGAATACCTTGATAACGATGTGGAAGAAGCCCGCCAGGCTTATGCAAGGCCGCTTGAAGTAATTGAAGGCCCGCTGATGGATGGCATGAACGTAGTAGGTGACCTGTTTGGTGCGGGCAAAATGTTCCTGCCGCAGGTAGTTAAATCGGCCCGTGTAATGAAAAAGGCCGTGGCTTACCTGTTGCCCTTCATCGAAGAAGAAAAAAAGAATAACGCAGGTGCCGATCAGCGCTCGAACGCCGGTAAGGTTTTAATGGCCACCGTAAAAGGCGATGTGCATGACATTGGTAAAAATATAGTTGGCGTAGTACTGGCCTGTAACAACTTCGAAGTTATTGACCTTGGAGTAATGGTGCCTGCGCAACGCATTATTGAAGAAGCTAAAAAGCAAAACGTTGATATTATTGGCTTAAGCGGGTTGATAACGCCATCGCTTGACGAGATGGTGCATTTTGCCAAAGAAATGGAGCGCGAAAACTTCACCATTCCACTAATTGTTGGTGGCGCCACCACTTCACGCATCCACGCAGCGGTGAAGATCGCTCCGCAATATTCGGGCGCGGCTATTCACGTACTGGATGCTTCACGCAGTGTTACGGTATGCAGCAGCCTAATGAGTAAAGATAATCGCGATGCCTATATCCAGGGTATTAAAGATGAATATGCTAAAGCCCGTGAAGCACATGCTAATAAAAAGTCAGACAAGCGTTTTGTGACCATTGAAGAGGCCCGTGCCGGAAAATTCCAGATCAGCCTTGATGGCGATGTGGCACCGAAACCTGCATTTACAGGCACTAAGGTAATTGAAAACTATCCGCTGGAAGAGTTGCTCCCTTATATCGACTGGACACCGTTTTTCCATACCTGGGAATTGCGCGGCAGCTATCCGAAGATATTTGAAGACAAGTACGTAGGCGACGAAGCTAAAAAGCTGTTTGACGACGCACAAGTATTGATGAAACGCGTTGTTGATGAAAAACTATTTACCGCGAAAGGCGTAATAGGTTTCTGGCCGGCCAATGCCGTAGGTGATGACATTGAGCTTTATACCGACGAAAGCCGCACAACTGTTTTAAATCGCATTCATACCCTTCGCCAACAGGCCGAAAAGGTAAAGAACGACCCTTATTATGCATTGTCTGATTTCATAGCGCCGAAAGAAAGCGGTGTGCCTGATTATTTCGGCGGCTTCGCGGTAACAACCGGTTTAGGTTGCGACGAGTTGGTTGCCGAATTTGAGCGCGATCATGACGATTATAACAGCATCATGGCCAAAGCCCTTGCCGACCGCCTTGCCGAAGCGTTTGCAGAGAAAATGCATGAACTGGTACGTAAGGAATACTGGGGCTATGCGAAAGGCGAGCAGCTAAGTAACCAGGAACTGATCAAGGAAGAATACCAGGGCATCCGTCCGGCACCGGGTTATCCCGCCTGTCCGGATCATACCGAAAAAACAACCTTGTTTGAGTTGCTTAAAGCTGAAGATAATGCCAACATGCACCTTACCGAAAGCCTGGCTATGTTGCCGGCTGCATCGGTAAGCGGTTTCTACTTCGCGCATCCGCAGGCAAGGTATTTTGGATTAGGAAAAATCAGCAAGGACCAGGTTGAGGATTATGCGGTTAGGAAGCAAATGCCGCTTGAGGATGTAGAAAGATGGTTAGGGCCGAATATTAATTATTAGTGGCAGTTGCAGTTTTTAGTAGCAGTCATTTTATAAATTAGTGCAATTATCTAACCCTAACATGACCGGAAGTTTTAAGGATTTAAAAGTTTATAAGCTTGCATTTGAAACAGCGAGCGATATTTTCAAGCTTTCAAAAGCTTTTCCTAAAGAAGAGCGATATTCACTTACTGATCAGATAAGAAGATCATCGCGATCTGTTTGTGTCAATATTGGTGAGGGATATAGAAAGCGAATTTATCCGAAACACTTCACATCCAAGATGACTGATGCCGACGGAGAAGCGACTGAAACATCAATTTGGCTCGACTTCGCTTTAGACTGTGAGTACATCGATCAACAAATCCATGCTGCTCTCCAGGCTAAATATCAGGAGATAGGCAGGATGTTGAACAGCATGGCTCAAAACCCTGAAAAATTTCTACCTAAAAGCTGAGCATAAATAATATTTCAAACTAATAAAATATAAAAGAAACTTGCTACTGCAATAACAATCGCAGCTTACAATACTGCAACTGCTACTGCAACTGCTACTACCAAAAGGGCAAATGAAAATACCTGAACATATAGCCAACGCTAACGGCAAAACACTTTTTTCTTTTGAATTGATTCCGCCTTTAAAGGGGCAGAGCATCCAGGGAATTTATAACGCCATTGATCCGTTGATGGAGTTTAAACCTCCGTTTATTGATGTTACTACCCTGCGCGAGGATTTTATCTACAAGCAGCACCCAAGCGGACTGCTCGAGAAACTATCATATCGCAAACGTCCGGGGACTATTGCCATCTGCGCGGCTATCATGAACAAGTATAAGGTAGACACCGTGCCCCATTTGCTTTGCGGTGGCTTTACTAAAGATGAAACCGAGAACGCCCTTATTGAGCTTGAATTTTTAGGTATTGAGAACGTGCTGGTACTACGTGGCGATGCCCGCCTTGGCGATTCGTCATTTGTACCCACACCTAATGGCCATTGCTATGCTACCGAGTTGCTGCAACAGGTAGTAAACCTTAATAACGGCATCTACCTGCATGAAGATCATGGCAACACCGCCAAAACCAATTTCTGCATAGGTGTTGCCGGTTACCCCGAAAAACATTTTGAGGCTCCGAACCTTAAAACAGATTTCAAATACCTGAAACAAAAGGTTGAAATGGGCGCGCAGTTCATTGTAACCCAAATGTTTTTTGATATTAATAAATACAAAGAGTTTGTTAACGGCTGTCGTGCCAATGGTATTAACGTACCAATTATTCCGGGCCTAAAACCGATTACCTCATCTAAACAATTGGTAACGCTGTCAAAAACCTTCCATATCGATATCCCTGATGATCTGAGTGATGCTATCCACGCCTGCGAAAACGAAAAAGCTGTAAAAGAAGTGGGCATCGAATGGATGATAAACCAATGTAAAGAACTGATTGCCTTTGGAGCGCCCGTACTGCATTTTTATACCATGAGCAACGCCGGCCCAACCAAACGTATTGCTGAGGCGATATTTTAGGCATACTGTATCAAATGTCATTGCGAGCGAAGCGTGGCAACCGCACGGAAGCATAGCCGCTCTGTAGAGTATGCGATTGCTTCGTCGTTCCTCCTCGCAATGACATGTTTTTATAATGCCTGACGCCTAAACCACTGGTTTTGTTGTGATTGACAAATTAAAATATTTACTTTTAGTTATCAATCCAACGCCTGCCTATGGATACCTTTAGTCACATCAAGGCTGTTATCAGCATTACACTGGGCCTTAGCATTACTCATCTGCTTAAAGGCGCGGCCAAACAAATTCAGCATCCCGGCCGGGATAAGCCCTATTGGGTGCATAATCTGTGGACACTTTACCTGTTTATTTTACTGCTGCATTTTTGGTGGTGGGAGATCAACCTACACGAAATAAAGCATTGGCTTTTTGCCGAGTACTTTTTTATCATCATCTATATAGTAACTTACTATAGCGTTTGTGCCCTGCTATATCCCGACGATCTGAAGGATTATCAGGGTTATAAAGATTATTTCTACTCGCGGCGCAAATGGATCTTTAGTATTTTGGGGGCAAGCTATCTGCTTGATCTTATTGATACCGAAATAAAAGGGCCTACCTACGTACATCATTACAACATCGAGTACCCCATCCGCAATATCAGCCACTTCATATTATGTATGGTAGCCATAAAGGTAGAGAACAGGAAGTTTCATGCAGTTTTGGTGATCCTGTTTATCCTGTACGAAACATCGTATATTTTAAGGTTGTTTTGACGACTTAAATGAGAGGGTGCCGACATGCAACGACACCCTCTTCCCCGTCCACATTGCAGGTTACTTGCAAAAGATAACCTGGTTCGTTTTTGCCCAGTCATTACTTTCGCCTGTGGTTAATTTGCGATAAGTTGTCAGGGTTAGGCTATACGCGCATGAGGGCCACGCGCTAAAAGGAGGAGTTAAAACAAAAGGTGCCGGAGCGGCCAGGTTAAATTTCTTAGCCTCACCACGCGGAATTGTTCCGCCCGGCAAACCGCTCACATTGCCGGTAGCGTTTGACCATACCCCCAATTGCCAACTGGCAATCAGTTCATGATCAACAGTATAATCGGCATGGGCGACTCCACTTACCGGGGTGCAACCACTGCCCCCACCCGCAAAAAGCTCTTCCAGCTTCAGCAAACTCACTTCGTTCCAATTATTGACGTAGATTTTGCCGATAAGCGATTGCGTGTTAAGGTTTGGCGATGCAGAATTTGCCGGATCGTCTGTAGTTTGAAATTTGATATATAGCATTTTGCCATTTTTCTGACTGGCAACCGGCACGTCCAAACCTGGAGTTAACCCGGTGCTGGCATCTCCCCCGCCAATAATAGTTGTAGTATTCAGGTAAAAAAGCGAACCATAAAAGCCATTATCAAGCGCGGGCTGATCTACCCTTACCCAACCATTGGCGTCAGGGTGCAGTACATGATCTGGTATCGGGTTAGGATAATTATCAGCAGGTACGCTGTCTGGTACAGATGCTGGCTGATTAATATCAATCACCACATCCTGAAATGCCGTAGTACCATTCCAGGTGATTTGGCGGGTAGCAACTTTAAGCGCAGTAGCTTCCATCTGATCGGTAGTTACCGGGCTGAAGTTCACATTATCTGTCGAGAACAAAAAGCGGTAATAAAGCGGACTGGTGGGCGCTGTAGGTACTTTCTTGGTAGCATAGCCTCCCAGCTTAACCGAACCAAAGAAACCGAAGCCGGTGCCCCCTGCTCCAAATTTACTGATGAGAGTTTTGCCACTGCCATCAATATCAGATGTGATACTAAAATTACCTACCGATGTAAACCATGGCGTATCGCTGGTGATGATTCCCCCGCCTGGGATGCATAGTTTTACGCAGAAGCAGTTATTGGCATTGTGGCGGTCATTTTGGCGGCCACGGGTACGGTCTTCGGCCAATAGCACTGTGCCCGATGAGCTTTCAATCCTGAAATAATAATCCGGCCCGGCAGGCCACTCTACGTTAAGCCATGGCAATAAGGTTTTTCTGAAATTGTCGCCTGGATATACGATGGTGAATTTGCCATTATTATCGGTATAAGCTGTACCCAAAAAGTCGTCCTGCAACAGGTCAACATCATAGGCAAAAACCTTAACTCCCGGAATTGGCTTCTTGGTTTCACAATCGTTTACATAACCGCAAACCACCCAAATATCCAGCAGCGTAAGGATCCGGCAAAACCACTTGGCATCTATTTTATAATCAAATCTCGCGTATTGAGCATTTTCCTGGGTAGTTTTATACAGGGGCTGCAACGTAGTAATATGAAACTGTAACAATGGCCCTTTTTTTGGCAGTGGAATTTTGAAAGGTACATTGCCACAATACCAGTCCACATCAATGCTTCCACCTTCATAGCCTGCTTTAGCGCCATCTATTTCAATGGTAAAGTCGCCGTTCTCCTGTACGTCGGCTTGAGTGATAAACAGGCGTTCCTTAGCTTTTAGTTCTTCGTCATTTACCTGGTGAAAGGTTTGTTTTGGATCGGCCACAGCAAGCCGGGTTTCATTTTGCTGATCGGATGGTCGGTAAACTTTTACCGATGTGCCGGCAACAGGCAGTTCGCAGTCAGAACATAATAGCCCGCGCAGGTTTCCTTTAATAATGTAGTTCATACGTTTTTGGTTAGAATTTGTACCGGCTTACTCTTTAAACTGGATTTTCAGCATACTCCACCACAAGCAAGCTGTATTACGGCTTATTTGCTGAGTCAAAGTTTGGGCAAAACTTAAAGGCAATCAACGTTGCTACCACGCTAATACAACCTGTGCTTGTACGCGATTTAAAGACGTATCACCAACATTGAACCTGGCGTAGAACTACGCGTAAGAGAAATAACAATCAAAGAAAAAAGCGCCTTCCTGATTAAGGAAAAGCGCGCCCCATAAATTTTGATTTGCTACTGGTTAAGTAAAGGACTGCATGGCCTCGGTTCCGCCGCGAGATTATAGCTCCCGGCACTGTACAAGACCGCACTTAATATAAATATTACTTAAAGCAAGTTAATAAATAATATTTATATTCTAATATAAAATTTCGATCAGCTTAAAACATCTTATTCATATATAAAACCCACAAAAAACTGCCGTTATAAGCCACGTAAGATTACAGTTTCTGATACGTAGAAATACGTATAATAAAACCGTAATAAAACGGATTAATAAAATTAAAACACTAATTATCAATACATTAACTCAAATCAAAAATCATCAAATACATTACATAGCCGGGGGATATCATTGAAAGAGTAGCTTATTAGTATTAGTTTTATGTAAAAAACTCTCTACACGCTATTATTTTTTATGGAAACACAAGAAAGAAGACCTCTATCACCGATTACGGGGCAGGAAGGTGCGCCAATTGAGCTTAACAAAGCGGCAAACTGGACCAAGAATTATCGTCAACGCCACCCAAATGATACCATATCACATTTCTTTGGCAGAGAGATTCTCAATAATTTATTGAACTTAGAAGGAAGCAAAGGTATCCGGATATATTATGCCAATGATACAAGCTTAACAGGCTGGCAAAAACTATGTGTTTCCTTAAGCAACTTCATATTAAAAGTACTCGGAAATATAGATGGAGAAAAACATCTCATCATTAGTGCGGTTAATGAACTTGGCAATGACCTTCTCCCCAGTGATAATATTAATCTCCCTCCAAAACAAGACAACGTCACATTCAAAACTTATTCACTAACTACCTCTGGTGGAGATCAAAGTAACTTTATCGGCGATCAATCTTATCCTTGCCCTGGTTCAACTGGTTGCCCCAAAAATAAATTAACAGGCGACGAATAATGTAAGCTTAGTTGGATATGCCAATTGACGTAATATTTGTATTGATTTCCGGGGCATCAGGTTTTTTTCCTGTATTTGCCGGTTGGTATAATTATAAATTATTAGATCATATATTAAAGATTGTTTTTTTATTCTTTGTTATCTCATCGGTTTTCGATCCGTTAATGTGGATATTAACACAAACCGGATCAAAAAACAACATGCCAGTTATTCACATCAATGTTATAGTAACATTATTTTTTTTTACGATAATATACTGCATCCTTTTTTCAACACTTGTTCTAAAGAGAATCACCATAATATTTTCCATCATAACATTTATTGTTATGATGGTTTATAATCGAAACTTTGCCGAGTATCCTTCAGAGTCTAATACTGCATTAAGTATTTTGCTTATCTTACTTTCGTTGATCTATTTTTACCAGCTCCTAAACCCACTAACATTTGTAAACATTGAAAAGCAGAGTCTTTTTTGGATAAACGCCGGCGTATTGTTTTACTCGGCGGTCAATATATTCCTTTTTATGATATTCACTCAAATACCACTTGAAGACCAACATAATTATTATATTATAAATAGTATTTCCAATATCATCGCTAACGTGTTATATTCGATAGGTTTATTCTGCAAACCACAAAAAACCGTCTAAACGTATCGGCGTTATTATAATCATGTACAACACCCCTATCTTACAAATATCCCAAAACGGACTAATTCCAGTACTAATTATTGGGACACTTGTAGTTGTTGTATTAATTATTTTTTTATTCTTCTTCGTAATTATTTACCAGCGGAGGATGCTCAAAAACCAGGCAGAGTTACGAGAGCTTAATGATGCACGCCAAACCGAATTGATGAATGCCGTTTTTGAAACCCAGGAAAGTGAACGCCGGCGCCTGGCCGAAGATCTGCATGACAGTGTTGGCCAGGTGCTTTCGGCTATAAAGCTTAACCTGCACAGGTTGGATAAAAATTGTGTAAACGAAGTTACCCAACCCCTGCTTTTAGATACCCGCAAACTGGCCGACGAATGTATCCAGGAGATCAGGAACATCATCCAAAATGTATTGCCCCCGATACTTACCGATTACGGACTGCTTGTTGCGGTTGAAGCACTGTGTACCAAAGTTGAGCACAATACCCATATCAAAGTTAAGTTCACTAAAAACTTTGCCGACAAACGCTTCCCTAACGATATTGAACTTGCATTTTACCGCATAGCGCAGGAGCTTTTTGGCAATGCCATCAAACACTCGGAAGCCACTGCTATAAACCTCAATATGGCCCTTGATGCCGGTTACCTGGTTATGGAATTTAAGGATAACGGCAAGGGCTTTAATATGGACGATGTTAAACAGGGCTTCGGGCTTAAAAACTTACAGAGCCGCGTGCAACTCATTAACGGTGAAATAAATACATACAGCAAACCGCTTAGCGGAGCAATCACAATCATTAAATTAAAAGTAGCATAGTTAAAATCAATAGCCTATATTTATTGATTATTTGAATTTTGAAAGCAACCAATGGGCCCAATTAAATTAGGTATAGTAGACGACCATAAAATTTTCAGAAATGGTTTAAAAGCTACGCTTGAAGATTGCGGGGATTTTGAACTGTTACTCGAAGCTTCAAACGGCAAAGAGCTGATAGGCTTATTAACCGACAAAACCCCCGACGTTATATTGATGGACATTAAAATGCCAGAGATGGATGGCATTCAAACAGCCGCCTATGTTCACCAGCATTTTAAGGAAATCAAAATCCTGGCACTGTCCATGTTTAACGAAGACAAATATATTGTGGATATGATGAAAGCCGGAGCATCGGGATATCTGCTAAAAAATGCCGAGCCGGAAGAGATCATTGAGGCGGTATCAACCGTTCACAACAAAGGCTTTTATTTTAACGAGCACCTTTCTATAACGCTCATCAAACAACTGGTAGGTAATGACCAGGCCGATAATATCCCCAATAACAAAACTGATCTTAACGAACGCGAAATTGAAGTGCTTAAGCTGGTTTGCCAGGAATGCTCCAACCAGGAAATTGCGGATAAGATTTTTCTGAGTGTGCGTACCGTTGAAGGCTACCGTGCAAGGTTATTTGAAAAAACCGGTTCCAAGAATTTAGTAGGGCTTGTTATATATGCCATTAAACGCGGCATTATTAATGTTACTTAGTCTTAAGTCACAAGTTCTAAGTCTAAAGGAGAAGAACCTGACTTCCGACTTTGGGCTTCCGACTCAAGACTTTGTACTTAACAACTACGCCGATAACTTCTTATCCCCTGCCAAATTACGCATAAACCTTTTGCGGTAATTAAGCGGGCTCAGGTTCATTTTTGCTTTAAACATTTTGTAAAAGTGCGATACATCGCCAAAGCCACTCTCAAACGAAATCTCTGAAATAGGCTTATCTGTTTGTACTAACTGCTGTATAGCATAATTAAGCCGGTACTCAATTATGGTTTCCATAAATGTTTTGCGGGTAACTTTTTTAAAGTATTTGCAAAAGGCATTTGGGGTCATGTTGGCAATACTGGCAGCTTTATCTAACGATACATGCTTTCTGAAATTTTCAACCAGATAAGCAAACACGGGATTGATCCGCTCCCGCTCGGTATTGGTACGTTCGCCAATAATACGATGCTGATCGAGCAGCACATATTCATCCGACGAAGCCATCCGGTGCAAGATCTCCAGCAACCCTATCAGCATTCTGAAATTGCTTTTTTCATTAACCAGGTTAAGCAATAATTTTTTTACTTCAACTCCGGTTTCTCCATAGAACGACACTCCGCATCCGCTTTGTTGAAAAAGCTTTTTGATAAGCTGCAGCTCAAACTTGTTAAAAAACTCTTCACCCAAAAAAGCATCGTTAAACTGGATCACCACGGCGCTCGCCTCGCGCAGCACTACTTCATTGTGTTCAAGTTTCCAGCAGTGCGGCAAATTGGGGCCGAGCAAAACCAGATCGCCCGAGGCAAAATCCTCCATATGGCTGCCAACATAGCGTTTGCCGGAGCCGCTAATAATACACGTCAGTTCATATTCTTCGTGAAAATGATAAGGCGCATCAAATGCCAGCTTATCAAATTTCCTTATCAGAAACGACTGTGTATTGGTAGGTTGAAGAATTTCGTACGAGGCCTTTATCATTGCATATATTAACGTAAATATTATTTCAAATCAAATTACGGATAAAATCACCCATAAATGTACCATTCATTTCATTTTTTTTCAACAAAAGATGAGTTTACTTTGAAATATAAACCTAAAAGCTATGAATACACAGATCGCTCACCTTCCGTCGCTCGAAAATTTCATAAAAATATCTAACCACAATATTAATGAATTTCGCGAAAAAGGCCATACCCTTGTGCACGAAGTGCTTACAAAAGACGAGATTGCAGCTTATCGCCCAGTCATTGTTGGGGCGGCCGACAGGTACAATACCGAAAAACGTAAACTGGAAGAGCGCGACACCTATGGTAAAGCTTTTTTACAGATCATGAATTTATGGCAGGTTGATGAAGATGTTAAAACCTTTGTAATGGCCAAACGCCTCGGCAAAATTGCCGCCGACCTGATGGGTGTTGAAAATGTACGCATTTATCATGACCAGGCACTATTTAAAGAACCCGGCGGCGGACCAACCCCGTGGCACCAGGATCAATACTACTGGCCAATTGACACCAACAACACCGTAACCCTTTGGATGCCCCTGGTTGATATTGATGTAAACATGGGTATGCTAACCTTTGCATCGGGCTCATACGTTAACGGAGCTGTGTTTAACACCGAAATTTCCGACGAATCTGAATCGGCATTTGATGAATATGTTAAGGAGAAAGGATTTGAAATAACCCGGGCCAAAACCATGAAAGCCGGCGACGCGACATGGCACCGTGGTTTTACCATCCACAACGCCCCCGGTAACAACTCGGATAAAATGCGCGAGGTAATGACCATTATTTACGTAGCCGATGGCGCCCGCGTTACCCCCTACAAAAACGAATGGCAAAAAAATGATCACCATAAATGGCTCATGAGTAAGCCCATTGGTGGCTTGATAGATTCAGAATTAAATCCGAAGGTATTGTAAACAGAACCTTGATTAGCTTGATTAAAGGATGACTTGATAACAAGAACATCCTTTAATCCTAAAATCAGGCAAATCATGGTTAGGTCACGCTGCCACCCATACCGCGTCGATAAACCATTTTTTAGTATCAAAAAACTGGCCTACCGGCTGAAAGCCTGTGTTAATGGCTATCTGATCGGTTTGCATGATGGTAAACTTCTGGGAAATCTCCATGTAGATGTACTCATCCTTTTTGAAATCTATTTTTTCGTGGCCGATAGCAACCTGCTGATCCTGTAAACTGATGAGGTAACTTTTGCAGGCCCCGGTTGCGGGATCATACGTTGGATAATGTTCAAACTTGCTCACATCAAAATTGCCATGCAGCTCACGATTGATACGACGGAGCAGATTGAGATTAAACTCGCGGGTAATGCCCTCCTTATCATTATAAGCGGCAAGTACAACCCGCGGATCTTTTTTCAGATCCATCCCAATCAGCACCATATCCCCTTCCGACAGGTTATTTCTTAATTCACGGCAAAACTCAATAGCTCCGTCAAGCGACATATTACCAATATTTGAACCTAAAAACAACACCACCTTACGCCTTGGCGAAATAGCTGCAGCCTTCTTCAGCATTTCAAAATATTCGCCGTTAAGTCCGGTAATTTTTAAGCCCGGCAAGGTTACTGGCAGGGTTATGTTGAGATAGGATATAACATTTTCGGATATATCAATGGGCAGATAAGTAAAATCAGCTTTTTTATCCAGCAGATACTTAAGCAGGTAAGTTGATTTGGTTGCATCACCGGCACCAAGCTCTATCAAATCGAAAGCATCTCCATCAGCAATCAACGCGTCGCAGATCTCGGCTGTTTTTTCCGAAAATATTTCCAGTTCGCAATTGGTTGGATAATACTCCGGGCAGTTCATCAACTCCTGGAACAGCTTATCGCCGTTAGCATCATAAAAATACTTTGAGTTAAGGTGCTTTGGCTCCGCTTGTAACCCCGCTATAACATCAGCATAAAACTGCCTGTTTTCTTCGCTTATGGTACAATTGACGGTTGTTGGTGTAAAAACTTGATCCATAGGTGGTGGTGGTTTTGTGACAATTTACCTCGCAAGTCTTATGCCAGTAAACTGCCAGCGTAAATTTGTCTGAAAAAAATTGCGATAAGTTGCACGGCTATGACCCGGAGGCGTAACTTCCGACGCGCCGCGCAGCACTTTCTGGTTAACCATAAATTTACCATTATATTCGCCTATTGCACCCGGCGCCTTGGCAAAACCCGGGTAAGGCAGGTACGAGCTCTCTGTCCATTCCCAACGGCGCCCCCAATTAAACTTTCCGGATGCGGCTTCCCACTCAAATTCCGTAGGCAATCTTAAACCTTTCCATGAGGCGTAAGCATAAGCTTCAAAATAACTGATATGTGTAACAGCACCTTTTAAATGCAAAGGCTCTAAACCACGATAAGTGTAGCTATACCATTTGTTATCTATCAAATGCCAGTACAATGGCGCTTCAACCTTATTGGTTTTAACCCAATCCCAGCCTTCGGCATGCCAGTGACGAAAATCATGATAACCGCCACTGTTGATAAACTCCAGGTACTCGGCATTGGTTACCAGCTTCGGGCTTATTTCGTACTGGTTAAGATATACTTTATGCCGATTTAATTCATTATCAAAGCAAAAGCCTACTCCGGTAAAACCAATTTCGTAAATACCTTCATCTATGCTAATAAAAGCGTCACTTTCCCCCTCATCAATATGAGGCGTAGCATAACTTTTACTATAAGCCGGGAATAAAGGGTTATGTCCTAAAATAAACTTAATATCGGTCATTAAAAGTTCCTGATGCTGCTCCTCGTGATTAAAGCCGAGGATGAGCAATTCTTTAACATCGCCGCTTATATCGCCGCATAAAAAGCTTTCCATAGCCTCGTCAACGTATTTACGATAACTGTAAATTTCAACCACCGTAGGGCGGCTCAAGTTGCCACGATCGGTACGGATCACCCGTGTACCAACAGTTTCATAATAGCTGTTGAAAACATAATTATAATCGGGATTATACTCCTGGTAGCCCATAAAGTACGGCTTAAGAATAAAGGTTTCAAAAAACCAGGTGACATGACCAATATGCCATTTAGGCGGACTAACATCAACCACGGGTTGTACTACATAGTCTTCCGTTTGCAAGTAGGAGCAAATTTTTTCTGTACGCTGGCGTACTTCTTTATACCGGGTAATTAAATCCATCTAAGTTATTTCTTATCCAAAAACCGCTTTAAGTTTGAAATTGTTTTAATACCCAATTGCTTGGCCTGCTGCTGCCTCATCATTAAAGCATAAGCATTATTAAAACCTATTGGTTTAAGCCATTTAATTTGATACTTACTTTCAAACTGGCGTTGTACATAGTTGTATGTGCTATCCCTGTTTTCCGTTACCTCGTTAACTGTTTTTGGCGATGCCTGCAAAATAGCCAGCAAACCAGTCCCGGTATATTCAGGATAAAAATCTATCTGGTTATTGGTTAGCGCGTCAAAACATATTTTAGTGCCACCGAGGCCTGTTTTTGTTGATACATCATGATCGGTATATCCCTTTATCAGCATGCTGTATATGTTGGCCAGGATGTATTGCTCACCAAATATCTTTGAGCCTATGCGCACTACGCCATCGCTCCCACCACGCTCTGCTCGCCATAATTTACTGGCAACCAAAAAATCCTTAGCCACCTTTTCCGGACTTTGGTGAAGATAGTCGGTGCGGTAGTTTAAAACCGTCATAACTGAATCATTTATTTTGCCTGCGAGCAGGTTCAATGTCGGCTCAAGGTCAGGAAATTTTTTCAGGACATCATCACGCACTATGGGCGCTGCGTAATATGGCGGAAAAATATGCTTATCATCGTCCAGCACAACTAAATCATAAGCTTTTAACCTGCCATCGGTTGAGTAACCACTAATCACGTCCAGGTGTTTTTCAAACGCGGCTTTGTACATCACCGCATCGCTGATGACTATGGTATGGATCTTTAAACCGTACTTACTCCTGAGGCCCAGATCACCATCCTGCCGCCCCATAAACTCGGGCGTAAAACCCGCGGTAAGCTTTCCTTCTGATTTGGCGGGGACTATATAAAACAGACACAACAATATCAGTAATACCGGAAACACATATACAACACGTTTCAGTTTTTTAAAGCTGATCTTCTGCACCATCGACAACAACAAATCAAATATAATGGCAAGCAGCGCCGAAGGAATGGCGCCCGCCAATATCATATTGGTATTATTAAGCGAAATACCGCCGAAAATGAACTCGCCCAAGCCACCAGCAGCAATAAGCGAGGCCAGCGTAGCAACCCCCACATTAATGACCGTAGCGGTGCGGATACCTGCAAATATTATGGGCATAGCCAAGGGCAATTCTACCTTAAACAAGATCTGCCATTTGCTCATGCCCATAGCAACTGCCGCTTCCTTAACCGCAGTATCAACTCCTAAAATACCCGTGTATGTATTACGGATTATCGGCAATAAAGCGTATAGCAGTAAGGCGACGATAGCAGGCTTGGGGCCGATGCCCAGTAACGGGATCATAAAACCAAGCAGTGCTATGCTGGGAATAGTTTGCAATACCCCGGCAATACCTAATACTAATCCCGAAAGTTGTTTTTTCCGAACAATGAAGATACCCAGAGGCAAACCAACCAATACGGCTATGCAAAGCGAAATAAAGGTAAGCCCGATATGCTGCAGGGTTTGCTCCTGTAGCTTGCCCGACTGCTGCTGCATAAACTGCCATAACGTTTGCTGCTGCTCATTCATGGGCCTGGTGATTTTTATAGTGATAAAAAGCCGACATTAGCTGCTCAAAACTTACAGTTTTTGACTCATTTTGATCCTTGCTGATGTTAACAGTTTCGCCGTTATTAAACTTAAAGCTTTCAAGTGTTTCCCAAAGGTTACTACCTGCATTAAATGATGATGCTTTTGCTTCTTTATTCAGTTCAGGCAGCAGCTCCCATAGGTCGGTCAGTTTAATGGCTTTAAACTCCAATTGCAGGCGCTGATGTTTCAGAAAATCTTTTACAAAATCATTAACCGGGTTAAACAGTAATTGAGCAGGTGTACCCGACTGGATAATTTTACCCTTATCCATCAGGCAAATCCTATCGCCCAGTTCAAAAGCCTCCTGTACATCATGCGTTACCATGATGATGGTTTTACGCTTCAACTCGTCAAGCGCTTTAAACTCGGCATGAATTTTTGAGCGGGTAACATTATCCAGCGCCCCGAAAGGCTCATCCATCAGCAACACCGGCGGATCGGATACCAATGCCCTTGCCAGGCCGATACGCTGCTGCTGACCACCGCTTAGTTCATTTGGATAAACATCTAAATATGATGCATCAAGATGAAGCTTCTCCATCAGTTCGGCTGTGCGCTTTTCTGTTTTCTGCTTATCCCATTTTAACAGGTTGGGTACAACTGCAATGTTCTGAGCAACCGTATAATGAGGGAACAAGCCATTATTTTGCAGCACATAGCCAATTCCACGGCGCAGGGCCTCGGGTGGCTGCTCCATGATATTTTTACCATCGATATAAATAGTGCCGCTTGTTGGCTCAATAAGCCGGTTGATCATTTTCAGCGTGGTGGTTTTGCCGCAGCCGCTTGTACCTAACAGGATCAGGTTTTCCTGATCTGCCACATCAAACGATACGCCGTCAACCGCTTTAACCCCGCCAAAATGTTTACTTACATTGTCAACTTTTATCATGCGCGTTGGTTTTAGTCGCCAAGGGTCATGAACAGGTTGTTCAGCGATTCGGAATATAGCGGATGGGCAAAAACACAATAACGGATCCTGTCATAAGTAATACCACCCTCCATGGCCATTTGCAGCACGGTCATGATCTCGCCGCCTTCAGGGCCAAGTACGGTTGCACCTAATATTTTCTTTGTATCCGGATCGACAATAGCTTTCATAAAGCCTCGAGTATCGCCGGTTTCAATGGCACGGGCTACATGGGCCATGGGCAGCTTGGCAACTTTATATTTGATGCCCAGTTTTTTGGCCTCAGTTTCATCGATCCCAATACGGCCCAACTGCGGATCGGTAAACATACAGTAAGGCACCGGGCGATCTTTTATGGTATAATCGGTACCTTCAAAAAGGTTACGGTAAACAATAGTGTAATCGTTATAGGAAATATGTGTAAATGCAGGACCGCCCTTGGCATCACCAAGCGCATAAACACCAGTAGCGGTAGTTTCCAGCGTATCGTTCACTTTAATATTGCCATGCTCATCAGTCTCGATCCCGGCGGCGGGCAAATTTAAAGCCTCCGTTTGCGGTTTGCGGCCTATAGCTACCAATACATGGGTACACTTGATCTTATGCTCCTCTCCTTTTCGCGAAGTGGTCACTGTTATTTTGCCGCCCGTTTTTTGTTTAAACTTAATAGCCTGCGTATTGCAATGGATACTAATAGATTCCAATTCGAGGATCTTCTGCATCTCTTCTGAAATATCCAGATCCTCGTGTGATACTATCCGCTCAGACTTTTCCAGGATAGTAACCTTACTGCCAAAGCGGCGAAACATCTGCCCAAACTCCAGGCCGATATAATTTCCACCAAGTACCAGCAGGTGTTCCGGCACCTCTTCCAGATCAAGTATAGTGGTTGAATTAAGGTATTGAATCTCGTTCAGACCTTCAATCTCGGGGATTAAAGGCAATGCGCCGGGATTTAAAAAGACAAGATCAGCAGTAAACGTTTGGATCTTGCCGCTGTTAAGCTTTACCTCCACTGTTTTCTCGCCTGTGAAAACAGCCTCACCAAATACCACATCAAGGTTTTGTGTTTTTTCGGCAGCTTTAAGTCCACCATTACGTGAGCGCAGTACAATTTCATCCTTGCGCTTTTTTATGGCAGCCAGATCAACCGAAAACTTTTTTACAGGCACACCCAGTTCATGACTTTTACCAGCCATATAAGCCGCCTTTGCCGAAGCAATCATGGTTTTAGTGGGTGTACAGCCATCATTAACGCAGGTACCGCCATAAAATCGCTTCTCAATTATAACAGTCTTTTTCCCGGCCTTAGCCAGTCTTTTGGCTAAAGGGGCACCGGCCTGACCGGCGCCTATAACGATGGCATCGTATGTTTTCATAGTTTCTTATTCAGTAATTTTTACACCTTTCCAAAACGCCACATAGTTGGTAATGTTTTTAGCGGCCTCCTTGGGCTCAGGATAATACCATGCGGCATCCTGGTTTTCCTTACCATCAACGTCGAGGGTATAATATGATGCCTTGCCTTTCCACGGGCAAGTGGTGTGTATATCGGTTTCTTTAAGATACTCGGCCTTAACGCTTTCTTTAGGGAAGTAATGATTATTTTCAACAACAATAGTGTCATTGCTTTCGGCAATGACCTGGTTATTCCAGATAGCTTTCATAAAAAGATGATTGATTTATGGAATAAAGATAGCCTTAACCCAACAAAGATTGCAAGCCCCATCCCCAAATTTTATTTTATCACGCTGACAAACAGACACTTTCATGAAATATTAAACTTTTTTTTACTATTTGTTTTAATTTTATCACTTAAACTCTATCTTTGCAATCCCAAATCAAGGGAAACAAAATAAAAAAGGCCCGTTCGTCTAGGGGTTAGGACAGGAGATTTTCATTCTTCAAACAGGGGTTCGATTCCCCTACGGGCTACCAAGACACAAACCTCAAGTCGAAAGATCTGGGGTTTTTTAATACCTTAATCGTTCGTATAGTTGCGATTAAGCATTTACACCATCCCAGCCATGGGAAATAAAATAAGAATGGCCCGTTCGTCTAGGGGTTAGGACAGGAGATTTTCATTCTTCAAACAGGGGTTCGATTCCCCTACGGGCTACGAAGCCGCTTTACGAAAGTAGAGCGGCTTTTTTTGTTGTCTGTGCTTTGCGGAAGTTAAAAACTTCAGATATTTTTAGTGGAAATTGAGAGTTTCGGCTAATTGAGTCATGCTCACTAATATTTAGTCATCCAATAATGACAACAATTTGGAGAAATTACTAACCATTTTTATTTTCCTGAGTTTTTCAACATCCAGTCTTTATTCTCAGAATAAAACAATTAAAGGACGGCTAATTGATGATGATTTGGAAACTTTACCATACGTATCAATCTTGATTAATGACACAGTTAAGGTTGGCAAAACAGATTTAAATGGTTTTTTCCATATAGATATTCCTATTTCCGTGGAAAAAATAACATTTAGCACTGTTGGAATAGAGCCCGCAACTATAAAGCTTGCGGATAAATGCAATGAAGTAGAGGTTGTAATGATGCTAAGCAGTACTTATGATTTTATAACTCTAAAGCGGATAGATAAACTTCGAATGAAAAGATTTAAGAAAGTATCGGAATTACATAAAAGGGCATTCGAGAAAGGAATATTTAAAACGGATAAATCTTGTTATATACAAGAGTTTATGCCTTATTATAAAAGAAAATAAAAAGTGATGACAGGCATAATAGTTTAGTGTAACGGGCCATTAACCACATCAAATCCAAACTAACTACTTAAATTATGAGACGAGTTAAAATAACGGTAAGCAATAATACAGGTAAGGTGTTAAGGTTGAAGCCAGAAATGTCAAAGCCCTTGCATGGAAAATTTGCTATTGATCCTCCATTGACAATTGAGGAATCGGGAAGTTGGACTTGTACTTCCCAGTCCAACGGAGGTCCTGGCCCGAAAGGAACTATAACCTATGAAACCGATGGAGGAAAAATCGAGATTGAGTTTTATTATAACCATCCAATAGGCAACGCTCTCAGTACCTACTATATTACCGGCGCTCCTTCTGGTGTAATAGAATATACGATAAGAGGTGATTTGAAGGCTCTCGATCAGGATATTTCTATTGAGTTGCACCCGATAACATAAAATCTCATGGCTGGACCATTCAATATGAAGAGGCCGGGAATTAAGGCAAAAACCCAAAATGGAATTGTAATAATCACAACTACAGACGGCAACAAAAATTGATAGCTATTTTCAATCTTTTTTTTTAAAGCCAATCCTTTATAAGTAAAAAGCCGCTTTTCGTTCGATAGTAAAAAGCGGCTTTCTGTTTCCAACATACTATTTCCTCCGAAACAGCCTGCTGAAAAAACCTTTCTTATCATTAGAAAATCCCCCGGCATTTTCGTCTTGTTTTAAACCTGTTTGCTGTGAATTATTTCCAGGGGGCTGAAACTGGAAAGGCCTTTCATTGAAAGCCTTATATCTGTAACTCTGTTGAGCAACTTCAAACCCACGTTCAACAGGTAGCGTTCCAATCTTTTTTTGAAATGAGCCATCAAACAAATCAAATTGTACCTGATATTCAAGACCCGATAAATTTTCTGACATCGTGTTTTCCATATCAGCCAAATTTTCCGCAGAATCATCAAATATGGTACCTAAAACCTTCAGCCAATTATCATCAATTTTCATAAAGTAGAATTCAAAAAAATTCGCCTTTTCTACCAATAGTTCATTTTTTGCGATTACGATCCGATAAGCTGGATTTTTGCCAAACTCTATATCAAAAGACATCCAAATCGCGGGCAACGTGAAGTTGACAATATCACCCACGATACCTCCCTTAACTCCGGCCTTGCGGGAGTAAAAATTCCTGGTGAAGGGGTGGAAATGCCAGCCTGAATAATCGGCAGATATTTTTTTTAAAACATCCATGTGCGCAGAGTGATGACCATCATTCTCGTATATTTTCTGCCCGTTTTTAACAACAAACCCATTTGACGAACATTTACCGCCAAAACAGTCAACATTTATAAATGCGATTTCTGTATCGGCAAAACTTTTCGAAAGCTCGATGCTGTAATCTCTTAATTGATTCTCCACTTTATAAATCTTATCCGCCTCGTTGTTGAAATTCTCTTCGGTAAACCGGGTAAATGGAATTTCTCTCAGATTATCGTTCGTTTGGCAAACAACCCCATGAAATGGCGTGAAAAATTCATGCACATATTGATATCTTAAATTCTTGGTAAGGGCCTCTATTAAGGCGTCACGATTATTTTCAATTTTAGCAATTAGGTTGTAGGTGATATAGCTCATAAAATAATTTCTTCAGGAAAAACTCAACCCGATTAAGTTACACTATTTGCCAGTTTATTATTACACATTTCTATAAATGATAATCCCTGTCATACAAGCATCCCGCAGGGGTTAATCGACTTTTGTGTTTTTACGTTGCTCATATAAGGCCTTGTTTAAAGCTTCTCTCTTTTTATCCCAAATCCTCATCAGGTTTAACATTTGCTTGTCGGTAAGTTCCTGAGACCAAACCAAGGTCTTGATTCCGTATATCATTACCGCAGCAGCTTTTCCTGCTTCTATAAAATGCCTGAATTCATTTCCGTTTTGCAGCAAAACGGTTCCAACAACATAATTAAACTTTTCAAGTTTAACTTTTATGCCATAATCATGATGCGTTGCACCTGTCATATCACCAATATCTTCAATGCCATTTTCTTTGGTAACAATGCGCTGGGTTGTTAATAAACTGTAGTTGTCTGTATCGATAATGGTTGAACAAATGATCAACTCATCTTCTTCCAGATCTAATTGCATTTCGGGGCTGAGTTGTACAAATTTCGAATTGCTTTCATAAAACCTTGCCCATTTAAAGTGATCATTAGGTTTAAAAAGACACCTTTTAATCTCGTAAATAACAAAAGCGTGTGTTACCTGGTCCGATCTTATTATTTGATTACTATTAGCGTCCATATAAATATTTGTAAAGCTAAATAATCAATAATTCATCTTATATCCTATTCCTATTACCGCAAACCAGTAAACCATAGTAAGCATGAATTTTTAGAGCAGAAGCCTAAATCCCGAATGCGTAAAAAGCCGCTCAACTTTCGTTAGGCGGCTTTTTACGTGGGACAATTTAGAAATTTTACCCCTTATAAACTTGGATCAAATTCTACAATCCATTCAATACCATACTTATCCCTGAACATTCCTGCATAGGTCCCCCATGGGCTGTCGCCAATCGGGCCTTCAACCTCTCCTCCTGCCGATAGTCCGTTAAATATTTTGTCGGCCTCTTCACGGCTTTCAGTGCTGGCATATATTTTAGACCGGTTTTCATTTTCGCTTACCCGTCCTATAAATTCAGGAACATCGTTGGCTATTAGCACATTGTTTTTACCGATAGGCAATCCAATGTACATGATCTTATTTTCTTCACTTTCTGCCACCTGAAACTCGGCGCTTGCCAAATCTTTGAAACGGATGATCTTGGTGAACTCTCCGCCAAAAACTGATTTGTAAAAATTGAATGCTTCCTGGGCATTGCCATTGAAGTTGATCCAGGGATTAATTGCTCTCATAATTTTAGTTTTTAAATTGTATGTTCTTCTGTTTATCTATTTGGTTATTAGTACAAACGGTGATTTTTTATGATTTTCGCGATAAGGTTATAAGCAGGTCGTCCAGATTTGCTAACATCAAAGTAAATCCTTTGCTGAAACCATCCGTCAACCTTTCCATTCGTTCAAGCGATTCATTATAAATGGAAATATTCACTTTGGTTATGCCATTTTGCTCGCTGAAGTTGTAGTCCCATTCAGAGCCCGGTAATTCAGGATTTTCGTCTTTATCGGCAAAAGAGTTATATAGTTTAAAATTGGTTTTGGGTGTGATAGAAGTATATTTTTGAAGCAGCCAGCGCTCTTGTCCATCGGGGCTTATCATGGCATAAAACCTTCGGCCACCAACTTCAAAATTCATGTATTTGGTTTTACAGCGCATAGGTGCCGGTGCCGCCCATTGATCCAGTATTTCCTGCTTGGTAAAGGCATCCCATACCAACGGGAGCTCCGCATCAAATTCCCGGGTTATATAAACAGTTTGCGCTGCTTTGTCAACAGTAAAATCAAATAGCAAATCGTTGTTCATTTTTTTTGTTTTTTAATTGTTGATAATACTTTATCCAGTTGATTAAATTGAGTTTCCCAGCTTTGCCTGAATTGAGCTAACCAATTATCAAATTCCTGCATTTTCTTGGCGTTGAAATGGTAATAAATTTCCCTGCCAGAATGTTCGGGTTTAATTAAATCGCATTCGTACAATACCTTAATATGTTTCGATACCGCTTGCCGGCTCATGTCAAATTTTTCGGCCATTGCATTCGGCGTTAATGCCTGAATAGCAATTAAAGTTAAAATAGCCCTCCGTGTTGGGTCGGCTATGGCCTGGAATATATCCTGTTTCATGTCAAAAAGCGCAACTCAAAAGTTGCATATACGAATATATATGCAACTTTTGAGTTGCGCAAATTTATTTGCAATTATTTTTGTTAGTACTTGCAAGGGGCTTTAATAGCTATCGTGGATGCGCGAGCGTTAAAAGACCAGTTCATTCAAACAGAAGCTTGATTATATATAGCCTATCAACCAGCTTCATGAAATAGAAATAAAAAGGGGTAAGTTAGTTTGACAGGATATATTTAAAAAACTCTCCCCTACTTTTTGCCCGGGTTTCCAAGATTTCATCGACGGGTAAATAATTATTCGGAACGTTTGGGTTGATTTTGATATCAAGCACGTAGAAACAACCTGATTGGGTCAAAATAAGGATGTAATCTCCCGCAACCAAAAAAGAAAACCCATTCTCAGGAAGAGTAACTACGTAGCTCTGTGTTGAAAAAGGGTCGGACCTTTCAAGATCCTTGAGGTATTCAACAATCAGATTTGGACCATTTTTAACAACCATTACATTCTTTTCCGGAATGAAAGCTCTATCCTCAACATAACTGTCTTGTGAAACTTTAATACCATTCCTTTCACGGTTTTCAGTTAGACTATAGCGGCAAATTTTTTGGTTAAAAAAAAGAAGCAAAAGAGTGTCTCCGTCATCGGTATATCGAACTATATCGTTAAAATCCGTAAAGTCATAGTTTGGAAAAAGCACCTTACCAATTGAAATCATATTCTTTCCGATATATTGAAACTTTTCCGTGAGAGCATATATCACAATCCTAACTTCCTTATTACTAATATCCTTATCATTCGCAGCTAATTCAACAGCCAAAAAATAGTTACTGTCAGAATAAAACATTTTTGTGTTTTCGATCTTGTCTTCATTACTCAATCCTAAAGGCACGGTAATCAAGTCTAAACTTTTTCCATTGTACTCTGTAATTTTAATAGTGTTATCTATTGGCTTGCCGAAATTACCCTGCTCATGTATGATCCTGCCATTTAATAAATTAGCCCCGGATAAATAAACAGGAGGATCAAAATTAATTTTACTTGTGCCAACTGTATTTGAAAGGGCATGAACTATATGTTTAATGACCTGCTTACCATTAAAAACAAGAATAATGCTGTCCTTTATAATATTGGGATATCCTTCTATCTTTTGTTTAACAACATCGCTTTGCCGAGGATTTGTAATATCGTGCTGTTTTATTGAACCATCAAGATAATAGATCAAATTTTGTTTACGACTCAGCAATTTATTAGGAATATCGAGATAATGCAGGTCAGTACCATACACAAAAGGGTACTTCAGAAACAACTGAATCAGGTTATTTTCCGATGAAGACGTAGGATTCAATTTTATTGCTTTTAATGCAGTATCCAAAGCAAAATATTTGTTTGAAAAATTGTTCGATAAGTTAATCAGGTAGTTAGATTTTGCAATTAATCCCGACTTTTCCGCCTCGTGCCGGGCCGAATCAGCTAAATGTTGTGCAAAATCTTTATCTCGTAGTGCAATCCCCCTGGCACTATCAGCTTCTTTCCTTAGAGAATCCGCCTCGCTCTTCGATAAATCTGCTACCCGTTTTGCACGTAATGCCTTAGCCATTGTAACAGTCGCCTTCTCTTTGTCATCTATTGCTCTCTTCGCTTCCAATGTTTTGATATATGAATAATAACCGGCTATAGCAGATATAATTATAATTCCTGCTAAAATGGCCAATGTGATATTTCTTAACCTTACGCTTTTCTTTGTAAATTTCAACGCGTTTTTAATTCTTTCAAGGACTGCTGGCGCTGGTATTCCATCGCTTAGATTTTGGATTGAGTCATCTATAAGAGCCAAGCCGGCTATTTGTTTATACCATATTGCTTTGCCGTTTATAGCCCCATCAATTGTGATCGGAATCAGCGGGAGATTTTTATTGTTCTCAAGAAACAATTTGATTTCGTCTGCGATTGGTACTGAGTTTTGAGCGCCTCCACTGCCAATGAGTACAAATGAAGTTGACCTTTTCACAGCATATCGTATACTAAGTGGTAATTTTTCGCCTGGGGCTGAGCTCGATAGTTGATCTATATAACACTCATAGCCTAAAGCCAGAAAATGCTGAGCAACTGCATAAGCATAATTTAACCCGTCGAGCCTCGAATAGGAAACAAAAATGTCGTACCCGAAAATTATCTTTTTTATAAAAGTTAGTATTGACATAACATTCGATTTATCAAGCGCAAAGGATAACTCGTTTGATAACCGAAATTGTCATAATCACAGAGAGAAAACGGAAAATAACAATATTATAAAACCTTTGGGTTTTCGTTTTATAACACGGAACATAAACATGAAATTAAAACTTGCGACAAGGCAAATAAATATACCAGTAAATAACTATATATCAAATAATTAAATACAATAAATTTCAGAAAGAAAACTACATTGCCGCTGCCATTTACCCTCAATTAAAAGAATGTCGAAACTCCAATGGCGACAGGTTTGTTTTGGTTTTAAACAGCTTACTGAAGGATTGTAGGTGCTCAAAACCCAGTTGGTAAGCAATCTCACTTACAGTAAGGTTTGTTGTGGATAGTTTTTCCTTAGCCAGATCAATCAGTTTATTGTGCAGGTGTTGCTGAGTATTTTGCCCGGTTAAAGATTTAAGCAGACCGCTCAGGTATCCGGGCGAAATGTTCAGGCTTTCGGCAATATAGGTAACACTTGGCAGTCCTTTCCTGGCAAGCTCGCCGCTGCTAAAGTAACCGGCAAGCAGATTTTCCAGCTTGGCCAATATTTCATGGTTAGCGATTTTTCGGGTGATAAACTGCCGCTGGTAAAACCGCTCTGAATAGGCCAGCAGCAATTCAAGCTGGGCAATGATCACACTCTGGCTAAAGCGGTCGATATTGGCATTATACTCCTGCTCGATATTTTGCGTGATGATATTGAGCATCGCTTCCTCTTTATCGGACAGGTAAAGCGCCTCATAAACCGAATAACCAAAAAACTCATGTTGTTTGATGCTTTTTGCAAGCGGCGTATTCCATAAAAAATCCGGGTGAATGAGCAGCATCCATCCCTCTGGGTGGTGCATTTCACGGCCTTTCTCTATTTCTACACCAAACACCTGGCCGGGCGACATGAAGAACAGTACGCCTTCATCAAAATCACTGGCTTGTTGTCCGTATTTGAACTTGATATTCTTCACCCTTTTCATCGAGATGGAATAAAAATCATAGATCAGGCTAAAGGAACCCTCTGCCAATGGGCGGGTCAGGTTCTCCATGCGCACAAGACTAATCTGCGGATGTGCGGGCGCAGGCAGGCCCGCAGCCCGGTGATATTCCGTGATTGAATGGAACCGATATAAAGGTTGATTATTCATATCTTCTTAAAGATCGTTATTTCTGCTGATAAACCACCGCAAATTCCTTCGCGAAGTCTGCGAGTTTTACCTTACCCATCTTCGGTTTGGCTTTATGAAAATTTTCGAGCGTTTTGCCGCTGTGCATTGCTGCCCCCATTTCAATAAGCGTTTCCGCCAATTTCTCGGGCACTTTAGCCATCTTCAATCCCTGCAACATTTCTTTGTCTGAAAGCCGCACCCATTTTAGCCAGGATTTCCCTACCGCAATGCCGATGATCCGGGCAGCTTCGTTACAGGTCATTTCTTCGCTGCCTACATACCTGACCGTTTTTTCCTGTGGCAGCAACAGCAGTTCTTCTGCAACGGCATCGGCAATATCTTTTGGCGATACGAAAACAATACGGTCATCCCCGCCATAGTTGCCCATTAACAGGCCTGTTTTGCCGCTTAGCAATCCCCAAAGGCCCGAATAACGCAGGGTGAGGAATTTGCCGATAAAACCTTTGCCCCGAATAAGGTCGATAGACTGGTAAAAATTAGTGTAGAAAGCAGCAGGCCGCATGATGGTAACAGATGCGTTTAGCCCGTCAAACAAATGCTCAACATTTTCGGCTTTAACCAAATCTGCCGCCCAGCCGCTTAATAACACAACCCGTTTTACCCCTGCCGACTGAAGGGCGGTAGCATAATTTTGTGCAATCCGGTGCATATAGCCGCCAAGGTCGGGTTCAGTAAAGCTCAGCGGGATCATGGCATAAACTGCATCGGCTCCTTTAAAGGTATCGGCAAGGAAGCTACCATCCGACATGGAGCCGATGGCGGCTGTTGCTCCTAAATTTTCAATAGCCGTTTGCTTAGCCGGATCGCTGCTTACTACCGTTACGTTATGCCATCCGGCAACTAAAACCTGCGTTAGCGGTAAGCTGATATTACCTAACGAACCAGTCACAATAATTTTCATGGCTTGTTATTTGGTATAAACACCGTTTGTAATATCCTCGAGCAAAGTACTATGGGTTGGCTTCCAGTTCAAAGTTTGCTGGGTCCATTCGCTTGATGCCGGGCAATCAATGGCCGCCATATGCGCAAACCAACCAAAATGTTCGGCAGCGGCTTCCGGAGAGATGGAAACTACCGGCAAGTTCAACTCCCGGCCTATAGCTTCGGCTATTGTTTTGACCGGGATTGCTTCTTCGGCCGAGGCATGATAACGGGCTGCAGGCGCAGCGTTTTCTAACGCAAGGCGGAAAAGACTAACCGCATCCAGCCGATGTACCGCGTTCCATCGGTTAGCGCCCTCTCCAATATAAGCCGAAACACCTTTTTCGCGGGCAATATTCACGAGTATGGGAATAAAACCGTGTTTATCTTCATTGCCATGTACCGATGGCGACAGGCGAACGGCTGCAGCACGAACACCTTTCGTGGCTACAGCATCTGCTGTTTGTTCGGAAGCGCGCGGCCAACCCGGACTAACCGGTGGAATAATATCTTCAGTGGCTATTTTTCCAGGGCTCACCAATGCCGTACCCGAAGCAACAATGAACGGACGGTTAGAACCGGCCAGTACATCGCCTATGGTTTCAATGGCAGTTTTATCTATTTGGCAGATTTCCTGTAAACGCGTAAAATCGTGAACAAATCCGGCATGAATTACGCCGTCAGCAGCGGCAGCGCCGCTGCGCAGGCTTTCCAAATCTTCCAGATCGCCCCGGTGAACTTCGGCACCTGCCGCGATCAACTTTTGGGCCGATGCATCCGAACGTGCCAATCCCAATACCTGGTGACCGGCACCGATTAACTCCTGCACAATGGCAGTTCCGATGAAGCCTGTGGCTCCTGTAACAAATACTTTCATTTTGTATCTTTTTGTTGATACAAAGATGGGGCGATATCAATTGCTGGATTTATCCAAATCTGCGTTTGATTTAGTCGAAATGAACATTGTTAAAAGGGTAGTCTCTACGAGGCAAAAGGCAATCTTAATTTTTCTACAAACAGGTAGCGCCTAACGGCGCATTGAAAGATGTGTATGTAGTGTGCTTTATTAGCGGGCTGGTGCGCCTATTTTAAACCTTTTTCTTTTACCAGTTTTTCTACTTCCTTATTTCTCAACTTATTTTTAGTTGCTATCGGTAAATAGACGAGCGGAAGAAAAGTCAGGAAACCAAAACCGTTCCTAACAGTACTGTAAACGGCAACCCCAATTAAAAAACCGATGATTGCTGCATCTAAAATATTGCCCGATTTAATTTTTTTTGCCTCTTGTAATAATTCTTCGCTTGTTAGTTGTGATAAGTCTTTTTGTTCCATTGATGTGATATCTATACCTCTAAAATGGGTGGCATTATAGCAATACCCTATAAATAGTTTACTGTTTCCAAAATTGCCACCATTTACCGTTAGCAGCAGTTGTTTGAACATTCGTTTCTATCAACTTCTGTCCGACTGGCATTACTTCATCCGGGGGACTTTCAAGCAAAGAAAAATGTTTTACGATCTCTAAATACAGCTTCATTTCAATCGGCTGAAGTACATATTGCGATTCGTCAAGCCTTGTTAGCTCAAGGGATGGGTGCCGCATGAATTGCTCTCGGTCGACTTTTAATATTTCGCTACCCACCTTCAGGATAACCCAATCCGACTTTTGAAGTAACAGTCTATATTCCGGTAATATAACTTGAACCGTTTGCACTCCTTCCGGAAAACTTCCGTCTATAAGGGTTGGCACTTCCAACCCTTCTACCGTATGTTCAATAAACTGTATGTTTTTAATCTCATCTATAACACGGTCGGCAAACTGCTCTTCATTGGGCTGATCCTGCGAAATTTTATCAAGAACATAATTTCCGAAATAAAATGGCCGAACACAGCCCGGCAACTTGACCTCATCGCTTTCTTGTAAAAGAAATTTCAGCGAGTCAGCACCATTTAACCGAGATGAATGCGCCCAACGAGCGTCGTATCGGGCTTCAAATTCATCTAATGAAAGCTCATCATCAAATTCGGGGGAAATAGTTGCATTATTGATTTCGGCGATCGCCAAGGCAAGTTTAGCTGCCAGCATATAATCAGCTGCACTTGCACAAATATTCAATTCTACATCATATACTTCATCATTAACGGTGAGTGCCACGCCGCGCGACGACTCGTTATGTAAATAGAACTTGCTATAGCCAACGACAATAGCAGCAGCCTCAACTTTTCTGCTTATGCAAACATCATCACGAACGAAACGATTCTTGAGCAGTTGCCCATATGTAACGTTCTGATTTTTGTTTACGATGATGTGATAACTCATATCGCCTAAGTTAGCGCTAAATAATATCACATTGCCTATTAAAAGCGGCTTACTTCAAAAACCCATTCAAATAACCCAATATCGTGTTCGTCTGCATCATCAGACTCACGTGCCCTTGCGCCGGAACAATAGCCAAATGCGATTTTGGCATCGGGCCCATATCGGCAATAACACCGCCGCCCAATAATTTATATGTTTTTGCCAGCTCAACTTTATCAAGCCCGTCATTGTCGCCGGCTATGATCAAAACAGGGGCTGTAATTTTAGCAATATTGTCATCGCCAAAATCAAATGGTTCCGCGGCGAAAACGATCATCTGTTCTATGAACTTTGTCCATTTGGTTTTATCGGGCGCCACAGCGTCATACGCGGTTTTCATAGGGGTGTTTGTAAAAAATTCCGGCTTCCATGATTTAAAAGCGGCGGTTACTTCGGGGAGCCAGCCATTGCTCTTATAGGTAGACGAAATGATCACTAATTTTTTTAAGCGTTTAGGGCTTTGGATAGCAAACTTATAGGCGATAGAACCGCCCATGCTATAACCAACCACATCGGCACTGTCAATTTTCAAATGATCCATTACACCTTCCACATCGCTTGCCATAGCAGCATGTGATAATTTTCGTTCTGAAAATTGCGTATGCCCGTGCCCCTGCATTTCAATGGCAATTACTTTCCTCGTTTTAGAAAGCTCGGGAATTAACTGGCTCCAGTTACCTTCAATAGTCATAAAAGCGCCATGCAATAAAATTACCGGCTTGCCTGTACCATAAACCTCGTAATAAACCTTAATGCCATTAACTGGTGCGTAGCCGCTTTCAGCAGGTTTGCTCTGTTGCCCTTTTGACCGAAGTACAGTGGTAAAAAGAAGCACAGCAATTATTGATGCAGACCGAAGGATATTAGATCCTTTAAGTACTCTTTTCATAAGACGTTTTTTAATTGTTTCGATTTGATTGACAATACAAATATCTATGGCATTTCAGTATTTTGTCCTGTGTAAAAACGACAAGTTAAGGGGGAAATCGCGACAAGATGTTGACGTTCTCTTTCTCTGCCGACATTGTTTATCAACAAATAACTCCCCCCTATTTAATATTACAAGATAAAAAACAATCAGTAAATAAATCCCCCCTTATAGTTAATAACTGTAGCCTTTAGTTTGAACAACAACAAAAAGAGTCAATTAAAATGCTTTTATTTGCGTTTTAATTAAATTCATGAAAAACCTTAACCTTATCTATGCCTTTTTACTTTTTTCGGCATTTGTATCATGTAAAAAAGACAGTAACCAGGAAACTACTCCAAACAAGCCCGCTCTTCCAGCAACAACAGCCATCAGAGACTCGGTTTCTTATACTATTGACGGTAAAACATATTCGGCCGGTGGTGTAAACATTAATTCATCTTCGGCCGGTGGCCAGGATGCAAACCGGAAGCTTATTTATCCTGATAATACCAATAAACACGTGTATTCCCTTGTTGGCGCTCCGGACTCTGTAATGTATTATCAAAAAAATTCAATAGCTACCAGCGACGTGCATATCCAGGTGTTCTTTTTAAAAAAATATATCCGGAACAAAGCAGGCACTACCTGGATGCCGGGGCTAAGTGATGTGCTTAAATTATTCACTACCGGCAAACACCCCTTAGCAGAAGACTTTGAATGGAAAAATTCACAGAATGGTATTGCCATCAATGTATCAACCAATAACGAAGACTATTTATCTTATAATGCTTATAATGGACTGAATACGGTTGAACTTCCTCCCGGGTTCCAAAAAAACTCCACATTCGAAATCACAAGCTTTACCAAATCAGCATTTGAAGATGGCGGTCATTACAACCTGGAGGCAAAATTTACCGCACTTGTATTTGATGCTGCCGGTCACCAGAAAAAATTGGACAATGGTTACCTACGCCTTCATTTTGATCTTTCATACAGCACACGTGCTAATTGATAGCAATTAAATCAGGTATCTAATAACCTCATAAAGGAGGATAAAAAAGCCACTCTGAAAATCCAGAGCGGCTTTTTGACGTTTATAGACTGATAAAAGAAGCACTCAACCCTCTTACTTTGAGGTTGGGGTTTTGAGTTTATGTTTGATCAATCTTCCGTATGAGCGCCGGATATTCCATGCCCTTACCAGGTCGCCATACGTTGTTCTTCTGTATTTAGAAGCCCAAAATCTCGTTAAATACTTTTCCCATTCTGCATAGCCTTGATGTAAGGCAAAAGCAAATAAATCCCAGGGCTTGGGCGAACCCACGAAATGAAATATCATCTGCTCGGCTAAATCCGGTCTTTCGAAATTCGCATACCAGGCACAATTAAACCTGCGGGGAAGGGTTTTAAATTTATTGCTGAATAAGGCGTTTAAAATTGTCTGATCTACCGCAAGCAGTTCTGAGGGGAATTTATTTCCAACATCCAAACAAGCCTGTTTAATATTATCACGCCTCCAAACATCAAGGTTCATCAACAATACACCCGAGTTGAAATATGGCGACTCGGGTGATAAATTAAACTCCCTGATCAGGAACTTATGCTCTATCGCATATTCAACAGTGCCTGTTGCCACGGCGGCGATAGCCGAATTTTCTATATCAAAATCTTCTAAATCGGTGACATCCAAATCAACAACCAAATCGGCATCAAGATATAATACTGTCTTCTCGGTGGTTAAAATTTCGGGGAGCAGCAATCTGCCATAAGGTGTCCAGTCGCCATGTAATGACCGGAGTTGTCCGAAATGTTTTATGGGATCAAAATCAATAAAATGCCAGCTTCCGGAATAGTTGGCTTCTTTTAATAAATGGCTGATGTTTGATTTATCAGCATCGCTCAAGTCGGCACACAAAAACCAGATATTTAAGGATTTTGCGCGGAAACAATTTTGAGCGAGGGAGTTCAAAGTTACACCCAAACCAATGAGTGCAAGCTTGTTAACACAAAAGGCTACATTCATAAAGCAAAGCTACCGCTTTACGAACACAACGTATAGTTGTTGGAAAAATCGTAGCATATTACCCGCAATTGAACGGTTTTTCACAGATAATCCATGAAAAAACCATGAACCATTACTCAGTTTTTTTGATGTGCTGCTTATAAACTGACACTGGGTAAATGGAGCCATGTATATTAATTGTTAATTTTGCAGCAGATAAAAATTAAAAGATGTCGATAAGTACCGAAGACGAAAGAAACGGCATGCAGCAGGCAAGTGACGCCGTAGCCATTACGCTCAAGAAAATGCGTGATTACGCTAAACCGGGTATATCTACCAAAGAGCTTGATGAATATGGCGGCGAATTACTCACGCAACTGGGCGCAAAGTCGGCCCCTTTGCTTACTTATAAGTTTCCCGGCTATACTTGCATAAGCGTTAATGATGAGGTTGCGCATGGTGTACCCTCGGCAGATCAGATTCTTAAAGAAGGCGATTTAATAAATATCGACGTATCGGCAGAACTAAATGGCTACTGGGCCGATAACGGCGGTTCTTTCATCCTCGGAGAGGATATTCACGGCCATGGCAAACTGGTAGAGGCATCTAAAGAGATCTTAAAAAAAGCCATCAGCAATATTAAAGGCGGTGTCCGGATCTCGGAAATTGGTAAGTTGATTGAAACTGAAGCAAAAAAAGCTGGCTATACGGTAATAAAAAACCTGACAGGTCATGGTGTTGGCCGCAGCCTGCATGAAGAACCACACGAGATTGCCAACTTTTGCGACAGGTATAATACCACACGTTTTAAAAAAAATTCGGTAGTGGCGATAGAGACATTCATTTCTACAAAATCAACCATCGCCGATACACAAGCCGATGGCTGGACACTAAAAGGAAATAAAGGCGGTTTTGTTGCACAGCACGAGCACACCATTATGGTAACCGGTGGCGCACCGGTAATATTTACTTCACAGAATGGCATTTGGGATTAATTCTGTCAAGTACGCACGCTGAAGTAATCAAACAGAACGACGAGGTTTCTGAAAATCATATACAAGCCTTTGGATGTTTATCCAAAGGCTTTATTTTTAATGAGTGAAAAATCTTATCCTAATTATTTTCTCATTAGCGTGTTCTATGCTCATATTGGGTTGCCAGTCTGACCCATATGCTGGCGACATGACCACAGAACAACCTAAAAGGGAAGATATTGTAGGCGTTTATCAATTTAAAGAGCAAACAATTTCCGAAATCCCGATAGACAAACGCGGAGTAAAAGCAACAATCACGCTAAAACCAGACGGTACGTACCAGGCCCAGGACATACCCAATGTTTTTGGTGCCGCCGCCGCCGAAAATCATAAATACATTTCTGCCAAAGGAACATGGAAAATTGAAACAATTGGCTCAGTTGATACCGGGTTGGGACATCCCAAACCAAACTGGGGAATTACCTTAACATCTATTGATGAAAGTTTAACAAACATTGGTTTTACAGGCAGCGAAGCACCTTACGGATTGATAGTTACTTTTGACGACCCTGATTTAGGCATGGTAATGCTTTTTAAAAAAATACGCTAAATATCCGGATTATCATTGTCCCAAACAGGCGTTACTCTATTCTGCTTTAGTATATCATCCATTTTAATTAATTCGTTAACATTTTATCTATTAGTATTTTACTAATTTGGAGTGATGATTTATTGAATTAACCAATTTGAAACCGTATACATTCCATATTTCCCTTTATGATGCTGCGTTTTTTGGGATGCTCTTTATCGGCTTCAACTTTATCTTGCTTTTATGGTTCGCCGGGAAAGCAAACAGGTCGGCAAACCGCTTTTTGGCTATGGCATTGGCCACTGCCGTTTTGTGGATAGCGCGGATACTTGCAATTGACATCCAACTGTCGGCCTATATCCCTTCCTGGAATCGGCTGCCGCTGCAATTTTCATTGGCCATAGGCCCGCTCCTGTTTTTTTATGTACTCAAAGTAACCCGGCCCGAATATAAATTCAGGCGTAAGGATCTGCTGCATTTTAGTCCGTTGCTCCTTGAGGTAAGTGTCCAGATCTCCACAATTATAGAAAGTATAAAAACAGGTGCTCCTACTTATAATACAGTAATATTTCAACGGGTAAATCCAACATTCCAGGTATTGGCATTTATCTCGGTGATTGTCTATTTATACCTGTGCCGAACGCTAATCGAAAATTTCTATCAGCGGCAAAAATTTAACGGAGGCGACCGGTACCGGCACGAATTACGGTGGATAAATAATCTACTATTGGCTTTCGGCCTGTTATGGGTCCTGTGGATCCCATTTGTAGCGGTTGATTATTATTATTACAATCAGCTATTAGGCGCTCAGGCTTACTATCCCCTGTACCTGCTCTTAATGCTGATGATCATCTGGATGGCAGCACGGACTTTTTTAAAGCCCGAAATTACGGCCCTGCCAATTACTGCCCCCGTTTTAAAACCATTACTACCGGAGGATCTGAGGCAAAAAGGGATCTGGCTAAAAAAGGTGATTAAAGAAAATCTGTATTATCAGGATTCAGAATTGAGTCTAAGTTCTCTTGCCGAAAAACTTGGCTTAACTACCCATGAGCTATCCCGGATCTTTAATACCGTACTTAAAAAAAGCTTTAATGATTTTATCAATGAATATCGCGTACAATCGGCCATCCGCAAAATGCAGGATGCCGCTTATGACCATATCACTCTGTTGGGAATTGCCTATGAATCCGGGTTTAATTCACAAAGTTCCTTTAACCGTATTTTTAAACAAATAACGGGCAAAAGCCCTGTAGAGTTTAAAAATGAGCTTAAAAAAGAGTTGCCATCTTATAATTTGAGAAGTGGGGCACAGGCTGCGCCGGTAATTTTAAATCATGAAACCACCAGTAAATGGTTTCATGACAAATTTAACCGCAACTTTATGTTTAAGAATTATTTTAAAATCGCATGGCGTAATTTAACCCGGAATAAAAGCTACGCCGTCATTAACATCACCGGTCTGGCTGTGGGTATTACCGTCTGTATGGTGATTTTTATCATTATACAATTTCAAACAAGCTTTGATAATTTTCACTCCAAAAAAGACCGCATCTTTCGCGTCTTAACTGAATACCATCATGCCGAAACGGGCAATATTACTTATGGCAAAGACGTCCCCTTCCCTTTTCCATTGGGATTAAAAACCGCCTTCCCGCAAGTAGAACAGGTAGCCCCAATTTTTGCAAGTCAAAACGACCAGTTGATCATCCCCGACGAAAATGGGGCTACCGTAAAAATGTTCAAGGAACAAAGGGGACTGTTTTATACCAATCCCTCATTCTTTAAAATATTCGACTTTCCGCTGCTTGCCGGTTCGTATACTTCGTTAAAAGATCCGGACAATGTATTGCTTACCAAAGAAGTTGCCGAAAAATATTTTGGCGACTGGAAATCCGCGATGGGCAAAACCATTAAACTGGAAATGGGCGGCTTTATGTTTGAGCACGGCACAGATGTGTTAAGAGTTTCGGGAATCCTGGCAAACATCCCGGCAAACTCCGACTTTCAACTGAAACTTGTTGTTAGCTTTGGCACAGGATTTACCGGCGATTATTTAGCAAAATCTACCGATTGGAACAGAACGATAGCCGATTTTGGCTGCTACATCTTATTGCCTCAAAACCTTTCTGCCGGTAATTTTAACCGGCAGCTAAGCGCCTTCTCACAAAAGGTAAAATCTGCCGATAATAAAGACAGCCATACCATACAGGCATTAAACGCAGTACATTATGATACCCAGGTAGGCAATTACAGCAACAAAACAATCAGCCATGAACTACTTAATGTATTGTGGCTTATCGCCGCGTTCATCCTGTTAATTGCCTGTGTAAATTTCATTAACCTCTCCACGGCGCAGGCTGTTAACCGGGCAAAAGAAGTTGGCGTAAGGAAAGTGTTGGGAAGTAATAAATCTCAATTACAACTCCAGTTCATCGTCGAAACATTTTTGATAGTGGCAAGCGCTGTGCTATTCGCAATTATCATTACTGTGCTTGCGCTACCCTACGTCGGGGCGCTTTTGGAACTATCGCTGTCGTTCAACATATTCAGTAATCCGGCAATTGTTGTATTTCTCTTGGTTGTAACGGTTGCGGTAACGGCGTTGGCTGGTTTTTATCCCTCCATCGTTTTATCGCGTTTCAACCCTGTTAATGCTTTAAAAAGCAAACTTTCAACAGACCCGGCAAATGGGATTTCGCTAAGAAGAGGATTGGTAGTATTTCAATTCATCATTGCGCAGGCGCTCATTATCGGAACGCTCATCATTGTAAAGCAGATGAATTACTTTATGGATCAGCCCTTAGGCTTCGATAAAGAGGCCATTATCAATGTTCCTTTCCGGGTAGATAGTCTCCGCCTAAGCAAAATGGAATATTTAAAGAACCAGCTCACATCAATAAACGAAGTAAGATCGGTTAGCTTCAGTTCCAATACACCCATTGAAAATGGCAACGATACCTGGAGCGCTGTCAAATACGATCACGCACAAAAAGAAACAGACTTTAAGGCCATTACCAAATTTGCCGACCAGGATTATGTCCCTGCTTATAAACTACAATTGATAGCCGGACGAAACCTGAAACCATCCGCTATGACGAGGGAGTTTTTAGTCAACGAGTCGCTGCTGAAAAGCTTAGGCATAAAAAAGCCTGAAGATATCCTAAATAAAGAAATAAGCATCTGGGGCGGCCTGATCGAATGCCCGGTTGTGGGTGTATTGAAAGATTTTAACGACCGATCCTTCCGCCAGGAACTGGCACCACTGCTTATTACTACGGACAACGTAATGTACAACCAGGCCGGGATCAAGCTGTCGACTACAAACATGCCGGCCACACTGGAAGCCATTAAGAAGGTATGGGAGCAAACATTTCCCGATTTTGTTTATGAGTACAAATTCCTTGATGATAAAATCGCGGGCTTTTACAAACAGGAAAACCAATTGGCACAATTGTATAAAATCTTCGCGGCTATCGCGATATTTTTGAGCTGCCTTGGCTTATATGGCTTAGCCTCGTTTATGGCCGTACAACGGATAAAAGAAGTTGGTATTCGTAAAGTGCTCGGCGCTACCTCGGGCAGTATCGTTTATCTTTTTTCAAAAGAGTTTATCATACTCATAGCCATTGCCTTTGCTATTGCCACGCCTATTGCCTGGTATTACATGCACCAATGGCTGCAGGATTATGTTTACCGCATTAAAATCAGCTGGTGGTTATTTGCCGCAGGCGGATTTGCCGCGACAGTTATAGCGCTGGCCACCATAAGCTTCCAGGCTATAAAAGCAGCAAAAGCAAACCCGGTGAAGAGTTTACGGAGTGAATGATTAGGCGTACTAAAAATATAAATACATTGTTTAAACATCTGTCCCCGGTAAGTTATCAGGCTTATTTTTTAATTTTAAGGGCTTATAACTTCCGGGGACTACAAAATGACGCTTAAAGCTACCTATACCTTATTTTTCTTTTTAGTATTTATTTCAGGCACCTCTCGCTGCTTTGCGCAATCGGTATTTGATAAAGACTCTTTGATAGTCAGAGGGAAAGTCGTTTATATCACGCCATCTAAAAACACCTACAGCATAAGCACCAACAAGGCGTTTCTACATTCAGGAGAAGAAAACAAAACACTAACAAACGATGCGGCGTATATCAATGGCGATTTTATTAACCGCGGAGAATTTGCACGCAAATATATCAAAGCAATTTCGCGCCAACGGTCCATAGCGCTCGCCCGCAACCCGGATATGACACTATTGCTCCAGTTTAATACCGCCGGCCGTGTAGACGATGTGAAGTTTATAATTGCAAAAAACACCAGCCTTACCCCCGAAGATTTGATGGTAATAGACTCGATGATCAAATCATCTGTACAGATTAAATTGCCTACAAGTGTTAAACATGCCCATAAAATTGAGCCATACACCTATCTGTTTAATTTTTTGCGGATGGCTGCTTACAAAACAGAATGGGTAGAAGGGATAGAAGAAGATACACTTCATACCGACTGGGTTAATAACGATATCAAATTAATTAACCAGGTTGTCGCATTAGATAAAAGTAATCCCCAGGCCATTGTCGATTTCTTCGCCCCACCGGTAGATAGTCGTCCCCGGCAAGATACTTTGGGTTTCGGATGGACGTATATTTATACGGGTAAGGCAGCTGGGTATATTTCGGTAACCCTCGAATATTATACACACAACGGCGAGGTTGTTAGTTATGCCCTTTCCTCGCAACCTTCCAACAGAAAAACGCTGACGAATAAATATGATTCCTTACTTCGTAAAGCGCTGCCTGTTGATTCTGCTGGCCGTTTATATTACAAATTCGGTGAAGATCGCATTTTCGCTTCCCTAAGCGATATTGCACATTCTGCTTATAAAAACCAAGCCATTCCGCTTCAAATGCTGCAATATATGTCGCCCTTATCCGGTACTTTGTATGGTCATTATGGGGGGCTGCCGATAAGTCTTACCTCAAACCGGACGATGTTTAACGAAATCATCAAAAGATTGTCGCCCGATCAGATTGTAACTTTAATGTACAGTATCAATCCTACCTCAAGATTAACCGCAATTGAATATTATTACCGTCATCCGGAACGCTTCAAAAACCATAAAACCATCGATAAATGGATAAAGACGGTTTACGCCGAAAAGCCAAAGATTGAGACTATACAAGGGTGCATCATTTCAGACCTAAACGCTGAAAGCGCGGTAAACGGCTTCGCAAAGTGGCATGATCCTTTGGATGATTGAGCGAAGTCTCAGGCCAGCACAACAATCTTACCGTTGGCCGCATTGCTATCCATCAGGCGGCAAGCCTCAGCGATATCTTCCAGGTTAAATACCTTACCGATACGAATTTGTGGCTTGCATTTACATTGCAAATTACATAGCTTTATTACCACACCAATCGTAAACCCAACCACGCATGTTTCCTCATTTTAAAGAACGCATCAGCTTTGGCAGCCTTGAAATCAATTTTTTACTTGATGGCGATGATACCGATGGCTCGCTTGTACAATTTGAGCTTGTTGTTCCGCCTGGCGTAAAGGTACCGGCACCTCATTTTCACGTTGAAGTAGATGAAACCCTATACATACTGGAAGGCACGCTTACACAATTAGTTGGTACAGAAACCCTGGAGCTACATCCCGGCGATCATTGTTTTATAAAGCGAGGCACCATTCATGGTTTTAATAACCTGCATGAATCCACAGCAAGGGCGCTCTGTACCCTTTCTCCCGCATCTATCGGCCCTGCTTATTTTCGTGAAATTGCAGAGGTGATCAATGCCGGAGGCCCGCCAGATATGCAAAAGGTAGTTGTCATTATGAAAAAGCATGGCCTTGAGCCGGTTAAACCGGCATAAGTTTAAACCAAATCACGACTTAAAATCGGCCGATATGGTAAACTCTTTCCATTTTTCCAATTCCGCGGTCATTATTCTGAGCTTTTCAGAGGCACGTTTATAGGCATCCTCTCCAAGATAAAGATGCAGCGGCGGTTCGTCCATATCTATTAAACTCATGATTATTTCCGAAGCCTTTTCTGGGTCACCGGGTTGTTTACCATCAGCGGCAAGGTAACGTTGCTGGGCATTTTTAACGGCCTGGTATCCTTCTATATTACTTTCTGTAAAAGCCAACGAGCCTGTAGTCAAAAACCCCGTACGGAAACCCGAAGGTTCAACCACAGTTACCTTAATCCCAAACTCCTTAACGTCAAGCGCCAACACTTCCGAAAACGCGGCAATAGCAGCTTTGGTAGCCGAGTAAACCGACCAGCCAGGCGCGCCAACAAAACCGGCAACTGAACCAATATTGATAACATAACCGGAGCCTTGCCCCCGCATAACAGGAAGCACAGCCTTAGTTACATCAATAGCAGCCAGCACGTTTACATTAAATATATCACGGATCTTTTGTCCTTCAATTTCTTCAACCGTACCGGCCATGCCATAACCGGCATTATTTACCAGTACATCAATCTGCCCAAATGCTTTAAGTGTTTCACGGATGGACTCTTCAATACAATCCGGGTTGCTTAAATCAACAGCCAATGGCAAGAACCTGTCTGTATCTATTAAACCAACCGCTTGTTTTAAGGTTTGCGCGTTGCGTGATGTGGCTGCTACACGGTGGCCGTTATCCAATAATTTCTTCACCAAGGTAAGTCCCAATCCCTGGGACGCCCCGGTTACATACCATACTTTTGTTGAGTTCATGGTTGAAACGTTTTAGGCATGAGCCATTCAGTCCGCATTTTTTAGCAGCCCATAAACTCACGCAGGTAATTATTTATAAACTTGTTTTTATGCCAGGCGCAAGAATCTTAAGCTGCCCGCCAATACCAAGCGCGTTGAATGACTGCTGCAGCATTTCCCCGGTTTCGGTATAATGCGACCAGCCCTCAAAATGCACCGGTATAATAGTGGCATCAGGAAAAGCAAACGCGGTGTCTATAGCGTCGTTGGTGCCCATGGTTACATTAAATGGCCCTCGCGGTTTGGCTGCACCTGCAAAAATGAACACATATTGAGGCTTAAATTTCTCCGCTACTTCTTTTATGCCATCATAAAAAACGGTGTCGCCTGTAAAATAGATCTGGAACCCTGCAACAGTTACAATAAAACCCGTTACATCTCCGGTTAGCTTTTCACTTCCTGCGGGGCCATGCCTTGCAGGCGTGCCGGTAATCACTACGTTATCGTTTAAAGAGATACTTTCCCATGGGGCCAGGCCAATGGTATTACCACCTAATCTTTCCGCCCCAATTTTTGTGGTTAATGTTTTAGATACCTGTTTCAGCAACTCCCTGCCCGCGTTGTCCAAATTATCGCCGTGCTGGTCGTGGCTTAGCAAAACTACATCAATCTTACCAATATCAGTAGTCGCCGGGCCTTCTGTTTTGTGATATGCGGGTTTATCATTGATCATGAATTGCTCGCCGACCGGGTCAAGCGTGGGGTCGGTCATGAACCGTAAGCCGCCAATTTCTAAAATAACGGTCGGGCCACCAATGTAGGTTACATTAACTTCGTTTTTCATGGGTTCATAATTTTGGTTGTATCTGCTATGATGGATTGCATCAGCTCTGCGGCTTTGGTATGTTTTAATACAGGCGCAATCTGTCCGCCCCAAAACAAAACCATATCTAACTTTTGTTGCTCAAGAGCCGCTTTGCGTAATGGCGACATAAAGGTTGTTTGCAATGGGAAAGGCAAAAAACCGGCTTCTTTTCCTATCAGGTCTTTAGCTACCCGGCTGGTGATCCCCCGGCCAAGCCTTCCTGTAAATGCCCGTGACAGTGTAGTATATTTTGCCGCGTCAGAAAAAAGCATTTGTCGGTGAACAGGAAGCGCACCCGATTCATCACAGGCTAAAAAGGCTGTACCTATTTGCACTGCATCAGCACCCAGTATCAGGGCCCCTGCTACTCCCCTGCCATTAGCTATACCTCCGGCAGCGATAACAGGCGTTTTAACTTTTTCCTTTATCAACTGAAGCAACACAAAAGTACCGGTAGTTGACGCTTCTGCCTGTGCAAGGAATGATGGCCTGTGACCACCCGCTTCAAAGCCCGAAGCTATGATCATATCTACACCACTTGCCTCCAATGCAATAGCTTCATCTAAGGTAGTAGCCGCGCCTACTGTAACTATGCCCAGTCTGCGGCATTGTTCCATCACATCGGCAGGTAGTGTACCAAACATAAAGCTGAATACCTTCGGGCGCAGGTCGAGGATAACTTGTAATTGATTTTCAAACCGCAATTTAAAAGGTGCAGGCTTAGGAGGGAGTGGAATCCCGGCCTCATCAAAATAAGGTTTAAACAACTGTGCCGCATGTTCAAACTGCTCATCTGTTGCCTCGCCGTTTGGCGCATCGGTTTCCGAAACCCAGATATTGATATTGTAAGGTTTGTTGGTCGCCGCCCTGATCCGCCTGTCTATCTCGACAATTTCTGAGCCGCTAAGGGTATAAGCCCCGTAGCCGCCTAACCCTCCCGCGTTTGATACGGTTGATACCAACTCGACCGAGGATAAATTACCGCCAAAAGGCCCCTGCATAATCGGGTAATCAATACCCAGTATTTCTGTTGCTTTTGTGTTATACCACATGGCTTTAATATTATTTTGTTAAGTCGATAGTACTAAGTCGCAAGTCATGAGTCTGATTTTCCCTTTTTACTTGGAACTTACAACTTTAGACCAAAGAGATTAATTAGTATCGCTGATCATTTTATTTACGATGAGCCATTTACCGTTAAGTTTATGGAACGATAGAAACTCATGGTAGTTGAAATCGTACATTTTTACCTGTACTTCGGCAACCGCGATTGAATTTACCGCCTTAACAGAAATAATTTTCCCTTCAAATGGTTTGCCCGAATCCTTAGGACTTACCCTGTTTTTTACACCATCGAGGTAAACATCCAATGTTTTAGCGTAAGGCTCGCCTTTTACATCGCCAAAAAGCAAGGTACCGGCATTCATTACCTGGTTTAACAAATCCAAATTACCTTCGTAAATCCCTTTGAAGTAATAATTTTCAAGCGCCTGTTCAATGGCTGCTTTAGCTTGATTATTAGTTTCCATTTTGATGATAAATTAAAGCATTATGCCTGCCATTTAGCGAGGCATAATGCGGTTACTATAAATTTTTACACTTAATTTAAATTACGGCCTGCTGCTGTGCCGCCATCAACATTGATAATAGCCCCGGTAATAAAATTGCTTTTAGCAACCGAGTAAGCCATTTGAGCTATGTCTTCCACTTCACCAACGCGGTTAAGCAAGTGCAGGCCTGCAGTTTGATCTGCATTATCGCCGTGCATTGGCGTACGAATGGTACCGGGAGCAATTGTATTTACCCTGATGTTGTCTTTGCCAAACTCACCGGCCAGTTGTATGGTAAGCGCGTGTACCGCTCCTTTTGAAGCCATTTGCGCTGTAATAGGAACTCCGCTAAGCGCATGGTTAACCAATGGCGTGCCAATATTGATCACTACCCCATCGTGCTGTTTAATCATTTGCGGGATCACGGCCTGGGTGGTAAAATAGGTGCCTTTAAGATTGGTATCTAAAAAACGGTCAAGGTATGCTTCGTCAACCTCAAGGAATGGCCTGGTTTCAAAGATACCGGCGTTGTTCACTAAAACATCTACACTTCCAAATTTATCAATAGCTATTTGGGCCAGCTTTTCGCCTGTTGCCTTATCGCTTACGTTTCCGGCAACTGCGGCAAGGTTATCGCCTGCGCCAAGTTCCTGGTAAACTGCTTCCAGCTTATCGGCAGTTGTTGAGTTAATAACTACATTATCGCCCTTTTCTAAAAAATAACGGGCTATTTCTTTACCTATACCAGATGATGCACCGGTAACTATTATGGTTTGCTTTTTCATTGTCTTACTTTTTATCGGCAGTAATGCCTTTTTCTCTTAATACCGATACCTGTTCGCCGGCATAACCCCAATCATCCAGTTCAACTTCGTTGATCACCACATGGGTTAAGTGCGGATCTTTATTCAGGGTATTGGTTATTAAATCGGTTACACCCTTTATCAGGGTTTGTTTCTGCTCGCGGGTAACACCTTCGCGGGTCAGTTCAATTTTTACGTATGGCATAGCTTTGGTTTTTAAGCTAAAGCTGTTGATTAAACAGCTTTAGCGGTTATGTTTACATTCAGGTCAAAATCATTATAGATCAGGGTATCGCCCAGGTCTTTAAAAAAGTTTCCGGAACGGAACCTCATGCCGTATTTGGTACGGTCAACTACAACCTTACCTGTTGCGCTTACAATGTCAGCGGTGGTGGTAACCTGTGCGTCAAAACTTACAGGATGAGTAATACCTTTTATAGTCAGGTTACCGATGATACGATAAGTATCATTGCTTTCTTTGCTGATAGCTGTAATTACAAACTGAGCTTCAGGGTAATTGTCAGAATTGAAGAAGTCGTCAGAAGCGAGGTGACCTGCAAACTGGGCGTTGGTAGCCGGATCAGTTACGTCAAGTATTTTGATAGAAGTGGTGTCGATAGTGAATTTACCGTCGGCTAATTGTCCATCGGCAAAATTTAAAGAGCCTTCTTTTATAGCGATGGTACCATTGTGTGCGCCTGTAACCTTCCGACCAACCCAGTCGATGTTACTTTTTGCGCTGATGATTTCAAATTTTTGAGTTTCCATTTTGTTTTGTCTTTAATGACAATACAAAGTTGGGGGCAAATAGCCTGGAAACTGTGTGACCTACATCACAATTGAAACGCCGCCTTATTTATGTGATCTGCATCACATTTCAGGAATGGTATAAACGGCTCAGCGTTTCCCTTGAAACACCTAAGTAAGAGGCTATTAGTTGTTTTGGAACTATATTATACAATGTTGGATATTGTGCCAGTAACTCTTCATAACGGTGTTTGGCATCGTTATTCATGAACGATAAAAGCCTTTTTTGCGTGGCCACGTAACCTTTATTGGTACGCCAGCGAAAGAAGTGCTCCCCTTCATGAATTTCCCTGCAAAGTTTTTCACGGTCCTGGCTGGTGAGGCAAAGCACTTCGGCATCAGTAATACAGTCTACGTTAACTGTAGCGCGCTCACCACTGTAAAGGGCGTTGTAGTCCGAAGCCCACCAGGTTGGCATGGCAAACTGCAGGATGAACATTTTCATATCATCGTTAATAAAAAACGATTTCAGATAGCCTGAAAGCACAAAATACTCACAGTCTACCTTATCACCCTCGCCTATTATAGTCTGGCCTTTTTTAAAGGTTTTGTAGGTAAAATGCGAAAAGAAATAATCGAACTGTTCGTCGGTTAAAGTAATGGTTTTGCTTACGTGTTCTTTTAAAATTTCTTTAGGCTGCATGATATATAAAATAACTACAAAAACTCAAATTTGGACAAGGAAGTTAACGCTTAACTTTCTCGTTTATACGGCTTCCGCTTATTTTAGTTTCGCCATTGCAGAAATAGCAGGTACAATTGGTTTAAGTAAAATTAAGTCAATTATATTTTGTTGCAACATTACCGGCCATAAAAAATTTACTTTTACTATAGCATGAAAAAACTGAATGATATTTTGCTGCTGGGCGATGAGCGCCTTTACCAGGTTTGTGATCCGGTAATGCAAAACGAACTCCCTTTGTTAAATGGCTGGATAGCCGATATGCATAACGTAATGAAGGAGATCAGGCAGAAATACAACTTCGGCCGGGCTATTGCAGCGCCGCAGTTGGGTATTATGAAGCGGCTGGTTTACATGAATATCGACAACCCGGTTATTTTCATCAACCCGGAAATACAGGATGTCAGCGATGAACTTTTTGAACTTTGGGACGATTGTATGAGCTTTCCAAACCTGCTGGTAAAAGTTAAGAGGCATAAAACTATCACTGTAAACTATCTTGACGAAAACTGGCAGCAGCAACAATGGGCAATGACCGATGCCCTGTCCGAACTGATGCAGCACGAGAATGATCATTTAAACGGCATTTTGTGCACCATGCGCGCCATCGATAGTATGTCGTTCAAATGGCGGCCATAATCTGATTCATGAAACAATTTATAGCACATATTACGGTAGTTGTCAGCAACTACGATGAAGCAATTCAGTTTTACACGGAGAAATTGAATTTCGACTTAATTGAAGATACGCTGATCAATGAAAATAAAAGATGGGTTTTAGTAAGGCCGAAGGGTTCATCGGAATGCAGTTTGCTATTAGCAAAGGCTGTAGGAGAAGAACAACAACAGAGAATAGGCCGGCAAACGGGCGGCCGCGTATTTCTTTTTTTAAGAACCGATGATTTCTGGCGCGACTACCATGCAATGCGGAACAGAAACATAGAGTTTGTACGTGAACCCAAGGCTGAATCATATGGCACAGTTGCCGTTTTTAAAGATCCCTTTGGTAATTTATGGGACTTGCTGGGTTGAATTTATGCTTACCGCTTTACCGCTGAAAAGGCCACATAAAAACTTGCAATTGGCGTATAATAAATAAAACTTAAAACACCTGTAACGTATAGGGGTAATATGTGGTCATAGTTGTATCACTATTAAAAACCCCTTTTATGAAGAATTATATTTTACTCCTTCTACTTGCCGGCCAAACTGCTGTTGCGGCCGCGCAGGATGGCGATAGCCGTTCATTATACCTCACCAGGTCATTAGCCAACGATGCCATTACCAGTGCTGTAGTACGCACATCGGCAGGTGGCATTGTAGTTAGCGGACAAGCCGGACAGGCACCGCGTGTTGAAGTTTATATTAAAGGCAATAACGGCAACGAACTTTCAAAAGAAGAGATCAAAAAACGCCTGGATAAAGATTATACCCTTGATATTTCGGTAACCGGACATGAAGTGAAAGCCATAGCCAAAAGTAAACGCCAAAGCTTTTTTAACTGGAGAAGCTCACTGAGCATCTCGTTCCGCATTTATGTGCCGCAGCAATGCTCAACCGATCTGGAAACCAGTGGCGGCGGTATTGGTCTGGATAATTTAAAAGGTAACGAGAAATTTAGCACCAGCGGCGGCGGCTTACAGATAGACAGGCTCAATGGCGTTATTCGCGGTAATACCTCGGGCGGCGGCATCCATGTTTCTAACTCAGGCGATGATATCTCTCTTGAAACCAGCGGTGGCGGCATCGAGGCGAAAAACTGCAACGGAAAAATCAGACTTGAAACCAGCGGCGGCGGCATCACTTTAGAAAACCTTAAAGGCACCATCAATGCCGAAACCAGCGGTGGCGGCGTTAACGGCAATAACATCACCGGCGAATTGATCACCAGCACATCAGGCGGCAGCATTGATCTTAAACGTATGGCGGCCAGTGTTAGCGCTGAAACAAGCGGTGGCGGATTGTACGCGCAAATGCTTAAAGTTGGTAAATACCTTAAACTGCAATCAAGCGCGGGCAATGTCGATATCGAGCTTCCTCAAAACCAGGGCTATGATCTTGACCTCAGGGGCGAAGGTGTATCTCCATCATCGGTTGCCAAATTTAACGGCCAATGGGAAAAAGAACGGGTTAACGGCAAATACAACGGCGGCGGCATCCCGGTTAAAGCCGAGGCATCCGGCGGTAGCGTTAATATTAAATTCAGATAATTCGATAACGCATAAAAGAAAGAAGCCCGGGTAAATTTACCCGGGCTTCTTTCTTTTTTATAATGCAATCTATTTAGTTGCGTTTTTCGAATTGTAGTCATTAAACGCGGCTACTATACCATCTGCTTCCTCCTGTTTAAAAGCGGTCTTTTTGGCCATTGCTACCATACGGGCAGCCAATCCTTTTTTAACGGGCTGATTTCCGTAGCTTCCACTTTTGTATTTCTCCAGCACCTCCGGCGTATCTTCAAAATATTTCTGAAGGTCATAATCAAAAGCATTTCGCAGTTTATCATTATCCTTCTGAGCCAAAATAAAATACCCGCGGATCAAAGCATCCTTTTTCTCTTTCTCTCTTCTTTCTATCTCTTCTTCGCTGGCTACATAAACGGCAACATCAGCGGGATATTCATAAAAACGATGTGCGGTGATCCGGCCAACAGCCAGCCGTTCCATCATATGGTCGTTAGTGCCCATACTTTTAAGTTGAAGGTTTTGCAGGTCAACATAATGCACTTTATCAAACAAACGGGTACCAACCACATAAAACTTCATATCATCGGCCTTGATCCGCTTTGGCTTTACATTCGGATCTTTAGCAAAAGCGACTGAATCTTTAACCCGGATATAGCGCTGATTATACCAGGGCTCGGCTTCGTTAAGGGCTATTACACCACCCACACGTGTGCCATCATTCATTATTACATAGCCTGGTTGGTAATCTTGCGCTTTACAGATAGAAATGCCAATAAATAATATAAATACTAATAAGGTGTAAGATTTTTTCATGTCATAAGGTTTATAAATCATTATAAAGCTACCAATTATTCACAAATACCCTACATCAATATTATTTAATAACATTGGCATAATAATGCCGGTTAGCTATTGGGAACGTTTCAACAATGCCAGTAAACCCAGTAACGGGCCTATAGCCAGCAGCATATAAATATATCGCGCGTTTTCAACCGTCCGTAAAGCGGTGATAAGTTGAATACTTACAATGGTAATAGCAAAGCCAATGCAATTAACAATAGTGAGCGCGGTACCTTTTAATTGCTGATCGGCATTTTGTGCAATTAGGGTTGAAAATAATGGAGAATCGGCAATAACAGCCATGCTCCAAACCAATAAAAACACAATCAATATCCACGCTGAACCGGCGAACAAAAACAGCGGCGATACTAAACAACATACACCGGAAATTGTCAATGCCATCGTGGCTACTTTCTTTACGCCGATATAGCCTGAAATGATCCCGCTGCCCACACAGGCAAACGCCCCAACGCCAATAATAAGAAAGGATAAGAGCGGAACGTTTAAATTAGCATCTGAGTAACGGCTATTATAAGCGCTTAGCATAACCGGCACAAAAGCCCAAAACGCATAAAGCTCCCACATGTGCCCGAAATATCCAAAAGCAGCAGACCTGAATTGCCTGTTGCCAAAATTTTTCAAAAAGGTGGCCGGGTTCAGTGCAGCGCCCGGTTTTCTTGCGGGGCCATCGGGCACAAGCAATACCATTGCACAACCGCCTATGGCAGCCAATATTGAAGTTGATAATATTACGTAACGCCAGGGCAGTGCTGCCATCAGGCTTTTAAGCAAATGCGGAAACGACGTGCCTAATACCAAAGCACCCACCAAAAAACCCAAAGCTTTACCTAATCCCTGCGGGTAATGATCGGACGCTATCTTCATTCCCACCGGGTAAATTCCGGCCAGGAAAAAGCCTGTTGTATATCTCAACACCAAAATGATCGTGGCATCCGTTCCCGGCAAGCAGGCCAGGGCGTTAACAGCTGCGGCAATAAGCGCACAGATAAAAAATACCCGCACGGGCGAAAATCTGTCGGCAATGCTCAGGATAGCAAAAACCAAGGTTCCGGTGATAAAGCCCAATTGAACGGCGCTTGTTAAATAAGCCAGATAGGAAGGTTCAAGCTGTAATTGTTTGGCGATATCGCCCATAACCGCGTTACCTGCAAACCATAATGAGGTGCAAAAAAATTGAGACAGTACAATTACCGGGAGGATACGTGTCATTGGGTTTTATCAAACGTTTTAACGCGTTGATTAATGTGCACAATAATAGTTATAAACTGTGCTTTAAGAAAGCTGTCTTTTTTTCCGAATCTTCCATTTTGAGAGGGGGCGCCTACGGAGCCAATATCCGATAGGTGCCTCCTAATTATAGTAGCGATATCGTTCGCAATTTTATTTCCTATTGCGTTGTTTTCACAAAAAATGTATCTTGAATTTCCAAAACAAACCTAACCTCATCACCTATGGAAAAACAACAAATTATTGATCAGATTAAATGGATGATTGCCGATGGAAACGCGGACCATGAAATTGAAGCCCTGCTGGTTGGAGAGGGTGTTGCGCGGGCCGAAGCAAAATACACACTGTCTGTGGTCAAAAACGAATTGTTTCCCGACGAATATCCGTTAATCATTGAGCCTAAAAGTAACCGCGCCTACCTGTGGGCCGGCTTGCTGATTGTTGCAGCATTGGTGTCATTATTAGCTTTTCACTCATGGCGTAAATCATCAGGCACTGCAGAAAGAGAAATAAACCCGGCCGATATGATCCGACTTATGAAAGACGGCCCCGGCGTTTATACAACTGAACTCAACAAGATCAATGCCGGATGGACATTTAACCAGGATAAAGACCGATGGGAAAACAATAAGCGAAAAACAGCCCTTGCCATCAGGCTGGAACAACTCCTGTACATGTGCCCCGTATTGCACGACCATTCATTCCAGGATTATCTCGAAAATCACGAATTCAGAGATATCATTTATACTAAACCCGGTAGTAAGATCTTTCAAAACGACGAATTCATGTTCACCATTCAAACCAATGCAGATTATACCATGATCTCGCTGGCCTACCGGTAATTTTTCATGGTGCTTCCGTTTACATGCCCCAATATTCCATCGATTGAAAAAAGCCTAAAATTCTATTTGTGTTTTGCGGGTTGCCCGACAACAGGCTTTTTACAAAACGCTAAAGTTTAAAACCGGTTAACCCTCTGTTAACAGAGCTAATTTGTTTGCAGGTGGCAAAAGACTGAGAATCAACCCAAAATAGCACATTTTAAAAAACCAACATCAATTTTAATTAATAGATAAGTTAACCCCACATTTATTTCCCGATAATAAAACAACCGTTGCTTTGCAGCAATTTATCGCCCTCCTATTCTCAACTTGGGCAACTATTAAAAGGGGTTTATCATTAATTAAAAACTATGGAAAAACATTACAGATCTATCTTAAGGCTATGCCACAGGTCGAGTAAAACGATTTGTCTTTTTATGCTGATGTTCATGGCCACATCAATGGCTTTCGCGCAGCAACGTACCATCAGGGGTACCGTTACCGACGAAACAAACTTACCATTACCAGGGGTAGTAGTAACGGTTAAAAGTACAGGTAAAGCCACTTCAACCACAGCTAACGGTATTTATCAGGTTACAGTAAGCGGACCTGAAGACGTAATCAAATTTACTTTCTTAGGCTCATTACCAAAAGAAGTTACCGTTGGTGACAAAAAAGTTGTTAACGTTACCATGGTAACCGATACTAAACAACTTAAAGATGTTGTGGTTATTGGTTACGGTACCGCAAGCCGTAAAGACGTAACAGGCGCTATCACCTCGGTTAAAGCCGAAGATTTTAACGCCGGTGTATTAACCACACCTGCCGAGTTATTACAAGGTAAGGTTGCAGGTTTGAACATCACCAAAAGCGGCGACCCTAACAAACAACCGGCTACTATATTAAGGGGCCCGTCTACATTACGTGAAGGTGCTGCTCAGCAACCATTCTATGTAATTGACGGCGTGCCGGGCGCTTCTATTGACCTTTTAGCGCCAGCCGATATCGAAAGCATCGACGTACTGAAAGACGCGTCTTCAACTGCTATTTACGGTTCACGTGCTGCTAATGGTGTAATCATTGTTACAACCCGCAGGGCTAAAGCCGGCCAAACCCGTTTAACTTACAGCGCTTACGCTGCTGTTGAAAACGTATCAAAAAACATCGACGTACTTACAGGCGATGAACTGCGTAAATATTTAACCGACAATGGCGTGCCTAAATTAAGCGCGGCCGATGATGACGGTTCAAATACCAACTGGCAAAAACTGGCCGAAAGAACCGGTTACTCTCAAAACCATAACCTTTCATATGGTGGCGCGGGCACTAACTCAGAGTACGGCGCAAGCGTAAACTACATGAAAAACAATGGTATCCTGAACAATACCAGCCTTGAGCGTACCATCTACAAAGGCTATATCAACCAGCGCTTTTTTAATGACCGTTTAAAGTTAGGTATCACCCTTACCAACAGTGCTACCAAAAACAACGACATTTTCCAAAGCCAGGTATTATCAGGTATTTTATTTTACCTGCCAACGGTTGGCCCTTATAACGCAGATGGCACCTATAAAGAAAACTACAGCCGTACAGGTAGTGGACCTTTAAACCCGTTGTCATTGATCAATAACAACTTTACCAGGACAGAGAATAACAAAACCCTGATCAATGGTTTTGCATCTTTGGACATTTTGAAAGGCTTAAAGTTCACCGTATCCGGATCAACCCAAAAAGAGCAAAATAACGTTAACACCTACTCTACCAGCCAATCTGGTATTTATGTTAATGCCGGTGGTGTAGCTGTACGCAGCGCTTATACCAATACCAGCAACGTTGTTGAAGCTTACTTTAATTATGATCGTGTATTTGGTAAACACTCACTGAAATTATTAGGTGGTTACTCTTACCAGCAGGATCGTAACAACGACGGTTTTGGCGTACAAACACAAGGCTTTTCAAATGATGCTTTAACTTACAACTACCTGGCGCTTTCAAACCCAACCCAATTATCACAGATAGTATTTAACCCTGCCTATATCTCAACATTGAGGTTCGTATCGTTCTACGCTCGTGCCCAGTATGAGTTTTCAGATAAATACCTGTTACAAGCTTCGTTAAGGGAAGACGGTTCATCAGCATTTGGTATCAACCAACGTCACGGTTACTTCCCTGCAGCTTCTGCCGGCTGGAAAATCATCAACGAAGATTTCATGAAATCAATTCCTGTAATCAGCGACCTGAAATTAAGGGCTGGTTACGGTGTATCTGGTAACAGCTTAGGTTTTGATGCCTTTACTGCACGTTTAATTTACGGTGTGCCTCCGGGTGGTGGTAAATTCCTGAGCAATGGTAACATTGTAAACCCTATTGGCCCGGTACGTAACGATAACCCTGACCTGAAATGGGAAAGTACTGCTACTACAAACATCGGTTTGGATTTTGGTTTGTTCAACAACCGTTTAACCGGTTCGGTAGATTATTATATCAAGAAAACATCTGACCTGATCTATACCTACCCGGTATCAACCACACTTTACTTCTATCCTTTTTACACTGCTAACGTAGGTAAAATTAAAAACAGCGGTATCGAGGTTGTTTTAAACGCTGTACCGGTAAAATCACAAGCCTTTACATGGCGCACTTCATTCAACGTTTCGCATAACAAAAACGTAGTTGAAAGCTTATCAAACAGCCAGTTCGGCCTTAACTTTATCCAAACTGCACAGTTGGGTGGTAAAGGCCAGTCAGGTAACTACAGTCAGATCATTCAGCCAGGCTATGCTATCGGTACGTTTGACTTATGGCATTACCTGGGCAAAAACGGTAACGGCGTAAGTACCTATGAAAAAGCAGATGGCTCAACAACAGCTACACAGCCGCTTACTACTGATCAGTTTATTAAATACGACGCGCAGCCTAAGCTGATCTACGGTTGGAGCAACAGTTTCTTCTACAAAGGCTTCGACTTAAACTTCCTGGTTCGTGGTGTTTATGGTAACAAGGTATTGAATGCAACCCTTGCTTCATTGAACAACCCTGCCGATTCAAAACTGCAGAATATCCCGAGGTTTACCTTAGGCGAATCATTTAAGGATATCAACGCTTACCTGATCTCTGATCGTTTCCTTGAAAGCGGCTCATACCTGCGTTTGGATAACGCTACTTTAGGTTACACCATTAAACCGCATATCCAGGCTATCAAAAGCTTACGTTTTTATGCTTCGGGCAATAACATTTTCATCATTACCAAATACCGTGGTGTTGATCCCGAAGTTAACATCGGCGGCTTAACCCCGGGTATCGATAACCGCGATTACTATCCTAAAACACGCACGTTCAGCTTAGGTATAACTGCACAATTCTAATAAACCTCAGAAAGACAAAAGATGAAAAAGATATTTTTAGCATGTGCCGCTTTCGCTACCATGATCGGCACATATTCATGTACAAAATTAGATGTACCCGTTGAGTCACAATACGTAACATCAAACTTCCCGGTTACCGATGCCGATTATACTGCATTGCTGGGTACTATTTACTCAAACCTTTCGTCAAGCTATGCCGTACCTTACTGGCGTATGCAGGATATGTCTACAGATGAGGCTATCCTGCCTGCCCGCGATGGTAACTTTGACGATGGTGGCCAGTACCGCCAGTTACACTACCACAGCTGGACCTTTGACCATCCAAACGTTATCAGCGTATGGCAATGGGGTTTCGGTGGTATCAATACCTGTAACCGTATCATCAGCGTTATTAACGCGTCGTCATCATCAGCGGCTAAAAAAGCTTCGTCTGTTGCCGAAGTTAAAGCCATGCGCGCCCTGTACCTTTATTTCATGATGGATCTGTATGGCAACGTGCCAATCATTACCGATTTCCCGGTAACTACACAACCAGCCAATCAGCCACGTGCTAAAGTGTACGAGTTTATCGAAAGCGAGCTTAAAACCGTTTTACCTTTATTGCCAGCTAAAAGCAGCAACGCGGCAACAAACGTAGGTCAATACGGTCGCCCAACTAAAGGTATGGTGTTTGCCCTGCTTGCAAAAATGTACCTTAACTCTGGTGTTTATATCGGTACTAACCGTTATCAGGAAACCGTTGCCATGTGCGATAGCGTACAGACTAACACCAACTATTTCCTTGACGCTAAGTTCCGTGATATATTTTTGCCGACAAACGGTCCACAAATCAATGAAACTATCTTCGCGGTTCCTTATGATCAGCAAATTCCGGGTAATCAGTTCACCCGTTTCGGGTTCTTTTACTACCTGGCACAAGCTTACGGATTTAACGTAGGTTTAAGTATCGCTATGAGTACTACGCCTGAATTCTATAACCGTTTTAATATCCCTGGTGACGACCGTACCAAAACATGGTTAGCAGGTCCGCAATATTACCCAGATGGCAACGGCGGCTTTACCAGTCAGCCTGTTTACTATCCTACCGGCACCGCAGGCGTTCCGGCTAACACACAGATCAACATTAAACCCGATCTGATACTTACCGGTTTAAAACCAATGGACTTAGGTAACGATGTACTTAACGCACAATCAGAAGGTGTACGTTCAATTAAATACTACCCGGATGTTAACATTATCCAGGCAACCCGTTTAAACAGTAACGACGTACCCGTATTCCGTTTGGCCGATATTTACCTGATGAAAGCCGAAGCTATTTTACGTGGTGCCGCGCCTACTACCATCAACGGTGATGCGCAAACTCCGCTTACCCTGGTAAACAAACTACGCACCCGTGCCCACGCACAGGCCGCCACCTCAATTGACCTGGATGGTTTATTGGACGAGCGTGCCCGTGAGCTTTCATGGGAAGCATGGCGTCGTAATGACCTGATCCGTTACGGTTTATTCGAGAAAGAATATTCGCTGCCGGTTATGGGTGGCAAAACCGATGATCTGAAAATGAACACCGACCCAACCCGCAGGTTATACCCAATTCCTTCAACCGAATTAAAAACTAACCCTAACCTGAAACAAAACCCGGGTTATTAATCATTAACATTTTTTATAAAGCGCAAAAGGGAATCCTTTTGCGCTTTATTTCGTTAAACCAATAATATTTCTATCAAAATGAAATTTACAGGCGGATTAATCGCAGGCATTGTTCTTTCAGCATCAGCGTTATTGAACAACCCCGACGATCAGAAAATGAACCACTTCCAGGTGATAGGATCGCACAATAGCTACAAACAGGCTATTAACCCCAAGCTGTTCCGTTTTTTGCAGCAGCGCGATTCTGTTGGCATGAGCAAGATAGATTATGAGCACATCAGTCTTAGTGATCAACTAAACTTAGGTTTGAACGCTTTGGAGATTGATGTGTATGCCGATCCAAAAGGGGGTAAATATGCTCATCCAAAGGGGTTAGACTGGGTACCGGGCCAACCGGCATTTGATACCCAGGGCGTAATGAAGGAGCCGGGCTTTAAGGTTTTCCATATCGAGGATATCGACTTCCGCAGCAATTGCGCCACTTTTAAGCTTTGCTTGCAGGAGTTGAAAAAATGGAGCGATGAACACCCGGATCATAACCCCATCTATATCACCATGAACGCGAAGGATGAGCCCATGGACAAACCCGGCTTTACCGTTCCTGAAAAATTTACAGCCCAAACCTTTGCCGATTTAGACAAAGAAATTTTGACCTACCTTGGCAAACAGTATTTAATTACTCCTGATGATGTGCGCGGATCATACAAAACCCTCGAAGCGGCTGTATTGCACAACAACTGGCCAACACTAAAAGCGGCTAAAGGCAAGTTCATTTTTATTCTTGATGAAAAAGGCGAAAAGAGGGCGACTTACATAGTTGGCCACCCTTCATTAAAAGGCCGTGTATTATTTGCCGACGCGTTGCCGGGAACACCGGAAGCGGCTATACACATCATGAACGATGCTAAAAAAGACCTGGCAGCTATTCAAAAACTGGTAAAGAAAGGTTACATCATCCGTACCCGTGCCGATTCGGATACCCAGGAAGCCCGTGCTAATGACATGAGTTCATTTGAAGCGGCACAAAAATCCGGCGCGCAGATCATCAGTACCGATTATTATAAAAAAAGCACCCATTTTAATTCTGATTACGTGATCAGCTTTAATGGCGGTACGTATTTTAAACCCGATCCACTGTTTCAAACCGGATCACAAGATTCTGTTGGAAATTGATCTATACAAAACGCAAAAAGAAAAGGCCTGTAGTTGACTACAGGCCTTTTCTTTTGTGTGATATTAAACTGTAACGGTACTTGTTGTGGGATCGATGACGGCTTTAACCTCGGCAATACTGGTTACCGGGAAACCGCCTTTCATAGCGTGTTCGCGAATAACATCTTCGCTTTCGGCAATGTGGATGCAATAGATCTTATCGGCGGTAACAAACGATTGGATCCAGTGGTATGGCTTGCCCAGGTCATTTACAACCGAACATGAAGTTTGTGAAATGGCCTGTAATTCTTCGGGCGAAAGGTTACCCGCACCGGGCAACTCCCGTTCAATAACAAATTTTTTCATGACACATAATTTAAGGGTTAGTATTGATTTGATTAGGAAGGGATGGTCAAGGGCCATCTATAAAACGGTGTCAAAAAACACTTATAAAGTTATGTAAATCATATACATTATAAAAATCTCCTTACAAAACTTTTATGATTATTTCAGCCTCACGCAGATGTTACAATATCCTTTGGCATTAAAACAGTATCTTTATAATCAGCACTTTATACACATTTAAAGAAAGGCTACAAATTTAGTCCGGCCTATATTTACTAAACAGCCGGCGCACACCAATTTCTACCATTGTTCAACTCAATTATGCGTTTGCAACACATCTATATCAGCGTTATAAAAGGCTATTTGTTTTTTTTGACAATTACGTTTTTAGCATGCTTAATTGCGTCATGCGGCGGTTCATCACACCAGGATATGATAGATATTCTTCATAACGAGAGTAAACGAACCTTTAGCAGGCTGAATGCAAATTGCCCGGAAGCTCAGTTACTGCATTGCGATTCGGACCTGCATACCGTTACAGACCAGGGTAATATCAATTTCCTGAATTATGCGAAGGCTTCGTTGTTAGTAAGGGTTGGCCAGGAAGAAAAGGCGGTATCTATATATCAAAATCTGCTGGACAGGATGGATCCCGAAGTGAGCAAGCAAATGCTGCCCGAAGTGGCCATAGCCTATATGCGTGTTGGGGAGCGCAATAATTGTATGCTTAACCATACCGGCTCATCGTGTGTATTTCCTATCCGGGACGAAGGTGTACATGTAATTAAAACAGGATCAACCAAAGCCATCGAAATTTATGAACAGATCCTGAAACAAAACCCCGGTGATCTGGAATCAAGATGGCTGCTGAATATAGCGTTTATGACTTTGGGTAAATATCCGCAGGAAGTACCTCATAACCTGCTTATTCCCAACCTCAACGCCGATACCGGTTTTAAAGTAAAACCATTTGTTGATGCAGGCCCCAGTCTTAACTTAAGTGTTAATAACAAAGCAGGCGGCGTTATTGCGGATGATTTTAATGGTGATGGCTATATTGACCTCATAACATCGGGTATGGGCTTTGATGATGCTATGCATTACTTCAGAAACAATAAGGATGGCACATTTACTGATATTGCGGAAACCGCCGGACTGAAAGGCATAACCGGCGGCTTAAACATTCAACAAACCGATTATAATAACGATGGCAAACCCGATATTTTTGTTTTGCGGGGAGCCTGGCTTGATAAGGGCTTTGGCAACCAGCCAAGTTCCCTGCTTCGCAACAATGGCGATGGCACATTTACGGATGTAACTATACCAAGCGGCCTGCTCTTTTATCACTCCACCCAAACCGCTACCTGGGCCGATTTTAACAACGATGGTTGGCTGGATGTTTTTATAGGCTACGAAAGCAAAACGCCCGATGACATTGAAAAATGTGCGCTATACATCAACAACCATGGCGAAGGCTTTGTTAACGTGGCTGAACAGGCCCACTGTGATGTGGTTGGTTTTGTAAAAGGCGTTACCTCCGGCGACTATGACAACGACGGTAAACCCGATATTTTTGTATCCTGCATCGACGGAAAAAAATTCCTGCTGCACAACACAACACAGCCCGGAAAAAATGTAAATTTTGAAAACGTGACCGACAAGGCCGGTTTTGCAAATAATACAAACCCAACCTTTGGCACCTGGTTTTTTGACTACAATAACGATGGTTACCTTGACCTGGTAGCCTGTAATTTCAACTTTAAAAGCTATACCACCACATTAGGTTACTTTGCCGCCTCCGAAGCCCTCGGTAAACCCGTAAAAGGAGCCGGTAACATCTTTCTGTTCCGAAATAACAAGAACGGCACTTTTACCGATATAACCGACCTGGCCGGGCTAACCAGGGTAGTATTTGCCATGGGCTGCAACTTTGGCGATATTGATAACGATGGCTATCCCGATATGTATTTTGGCACCGGAAACCCCGATTTCCGTTCGCTGGTGCCCAACAAATTGTTTCGTAATATGAGTGGGAAACGTTTTGCTGATGTAACTACATCGGCCCGGGTTGGCAACCTGCAAAAAGGTCATGGCATTGCTTTTGCCGACTTCAGGAACATTGGCAAACAAGATATTTATGCCGAAATGGGTGGAACTTATAACGGCGACTCGTATGCTAACCCACTATACGTAAATCCTGGCCAAAACGACAACAATTGGATCGGCCTGAAACTGGAGGGCACCAAAGCCAATAAATCGGCTATTGGCAGTCGCATTAAACTAACATTTATGGAGAACGGCGTAAAACGCAGCGTTTACAAGGATGTAAACTCCGGCGGTAGTTTTGGCTCGTCGCCCCTGCGGCAGGAGATAGGGATAGGCCAAGCCAAATCAATTGCCGAAATAGAGATAAAATGGGCTGGAACCACGGAAAAGCAATATTTCAGAAATATAGCACCCAACCAGTTTTTACAAATCACCGAGGGTAATAATACACCGCGACCAATTAAATTGAAATCGCTTGAATTTAAAATCAAAGCAGGAACAACAGTTTGTTTGCCGGTATCTTTAACAACACAGGTTAAAACTAATTAGTTTATGAACCTTATCAAAAAGCTGTTTCAGCAGGAGCACAGGCAATAATGATGTACAATTATTACCGCTGGTATCTTCTCCAAACCTGTAGCCACTTTTTATTATTGGGATAATGCCTGTGCTTAGTCATGTTGTTAAACAATAACGCCACCAGCAGCAGGATCAGCGCTCCCGAAAAAACCGGGCTAAATACATACATATAACCCAGCGCCTTTATTTTTTCCGAACCGATATTGGCTATCAATGCTGTAGCGCCTCCCGGCGGATGCAGGGTTTTAGTGACCTGCATCAGCACTATCGCTATGGATACCGAAAGCGCCGCTGCCAGCCACAACTCATTGGGAACAAGCTTATGAATGGTAACGCCAACCAAAGCGCAAAGCACATGTCCGCCTATCAGGTTGCGAGGCTGTGCCAGCGGGCTGTTAATAACCCCATATATCAATACAGACGAGGCGCCGAACGAACCTATCAGGAATAGATTATCGGAAGCGGTAAAGTACCTGCTGTTTAGCAAGCCGATAAGCGCTATCCCCGAAAACGAACTGATGAATGTCCAAAAGTGTTCCCTGAAATCAACAAGGGTTTCTTTGTAAACAATGTATTTCGCCGTACGTATGTGCCTGTGTATCCTTCTTCTCATATTGTCATCGGTTTTAGCCGATAGTTTGTTCTTCTTCTGTTAAAACGGGCGGTTCTTCTAAACGCTTAACCAATTTCTTACCGGCATGCTCGGTAGCAAATGAAGCCACCACGCAGGTAACCAGGATCAGGATAATGGTGCCGTTCAAAATATTATCATCTATGATTTGTGCCTTAAAGCCAACCAATATAATTGCCAGTGTAGCGGCGGCATGGGCACTGCTTAGGCCAAATATTAGCGTACGCTGTGTTGCCGAATATTTGAATATTTTTTGGGTAGATAGTGCCGCCAGCCATTTCCCTAACAAAGCGCCAAGCGTAAGGCTTAGGGCTACAATAGTAGCCTGCGGACCACGCGTAAGCACCCGCAGATCAACCAGCATGCCCACGCTGATGAGGAAGAATGGAATAAATATGGCATTACCTACAAAATCAATCCGGTGCATTAATTGCTGCGATTGCTGTACCGCTTTATTCAACGCTAACCCGGCCACAAAGGCCCCGATAATAGGTTCAACCCCGGCCAGCTGCGAAAGAAAGGCCGACAGGAATACGATGAACAGCACAAATACATAAGGCAATGTTTTGCTGTCGCGATAGCGGTTAAAGAACCAGCGCGCCAGCGGCGGGATCAGCACAAACATGATAAAGGCAAATATCGACAGCGAGATCATCAGCTGTAACCAAAAGCTGAAACCCAACCCGCCGTTTTTAGCACCCATAATTACGGGTAACAATATCAGTACGGCGGTATCGGTGAGGATAGTACCGCCAACGCTAATGGCCACGGCCTCATTTTTAGCCATACCATATTTGCTCACAATAGGATAAGCTACCAGTGTATGGGTAGCAAACATGCTTGCTGTAAGCGCCGATGTGATGAGCGGATAACCCAGCAGGTAATAACATATTGGGAAGCCAATGAGTATAGGAATACAAAAGGTAAAAAAGCCGAACACCAGGCTGCGGTGCTTTTTCTGTTTAAACTCGTTCAGGTCAAGCTCAACACCGGCAATAAACATAATGTACAGCAAACCGATGGTCGAGAACAAATCAATAGCCGAATTTTTCTTGAGCAAGTTTAACCCGTGTGGACCAATTGCGATTCCGGCCAGAATAAAACCCACTATGCCCGGAAACCTGAACTTGCCCATAACAATAGGAGCAAGTAAAATGATCAAAAGTATCAGCGAGAAAACGAGTACCGGGTTACTAAACGGCAATTCAAACTGCTGCGTTAACCGGCCCAGGATATCGGCATTATGCATGCCGCAAAGTTAGCACATAATCACTTACTTTCTTTTATCGATGAATTTAACCGGCTTACGTACCGCCTCAGGGAATTGTAATTTCTGCATTTCATCGTGTTTTAAATAAGTGATGTGCGGGCTCACCCTCAGTCGGGCCTGTAAATTTGCACGGATCTTCCGGTCGCACTCATCGGTGTAGTTTAGTGGCAACAGATGCAGTAGCACTTCATCCATTCCTATTTCGTTAGAGTATACTTCGGCTACAAAATCTTTGATCTCTTCCATACCATTCAGCAGATCGAACAATGCCGGCGGGTAAAGGGTTGTCCCTTTAAATTTGATCATCTGCTTTTTACGGCCAACGATGGATGACAGCCTGATACTTGTACGTCCGCAGGCACAGGGTTCATCAAAACAATGGCAGATATCGCCGGTTTTGTACCGCAGTAATGGCATGCCCTCCACGCCAAGCGTAGTAATGGTCACCTCGCCCGATTCGCCGGGAGCAACCGGATTATTATGCTCATCCAATACTTCCACTATTAACAGCTCGGGTTGGTGATGCCCGCCCCTGCCCTCACCGCACTCGGTAAAGGCGGTTTGCATTTCGGTTGATGCATAGGTGGAATACAGCTTGATATCCCAGGCTTCGGTTATTTTTTGGCCGAGGATATTCAGGCTAAAATCGGTATTGCGGATATTCTCACCTATACAAACCGCCTTTTTAACCGACGAAGCACTGATATCGATATTGTGCTCCTGCGCAAACTGGATCAGCTTTAAAATGAATGATGGCACGGCTACAATAGCCGTAGGTTTCAGCCTTAAAATGGTTTCCCACTGCAATGAGGGCACGCCCGGCCCCAGCCTTATAATACCGGCGCCTATCTTACGGATTCCCGAGTAATAAGCCATTCCAGCCATAAACTGCCTGTCGAGCGTGAGCATCAACTGGTACAAATCGGCAGGCGATCCATCGGCACATGTGAAAGAATTATATTCGTTATAGGCCAACCGTTCCAAATCATTTTCGGTAAGCGCGATAGTTACCGGGCTGCCCAGCGTGCCTGATGTAGAACTGTACTCAATGATCCTCCCCTTATCTACACATAAAAATTCATCGTTATGCTTTTGCAAATCTTCTTTGGTCGTTGTCGGGATCAGCCGCAGATCATCAAGTGTTTTGACCTGACTGACATCAATATGATGCTTAACAAAAAGGTCTTTATAAAACGGCGAGTTGAGGCTGAGATAAGCCAGCAATTCCTGCAATTTTTGCTCTTGTATTTCAACAACCTCTTGTTTGGGTTGGTATGCTAATGATTTAGGTGGATATGCTATCACTTTTCGATAATTACCACGGCTGATGCCATTGTTTTTAAATGGGTTAATGATACGGAGATTTTCAGCGGGCCATCACGATTGATCACTATGGCGCTTTCACCAATAGGTTCAAGATATGGTTTCCCGTTCTCGTCATTACTGATCTCAATTTCGTTAAAGGCGGTATCTTTTAGCCAACCTGTGCCCAGCGCTTTAAAAAAAGCCTCCTTAGCGGCAAAGCGGGCTGCGTAGTGCTGATACTTGTTGGCTTTGCCTTCGCAATAAGCAATTTCCCTTGCCGAAAAAACCAGCTCACGAAAACCCTGTTCTTTGGCAATGCTGCTTTGCACACGCTCCACCTCTATCATATCAATACCTACTCCTGCTACCGTCATGAACTTAGCTTTTTAGTACATTTTTCAACTTGCTTTTTAATATAGTTTTCCTCATTTACGGTAGCAACAACTTTGGTTAAAGCCGTTTTATAATACCCCAGGGCTTTTTTATAATCGTTGTGCTTAAACAAGTAGTCGCCGGCTATTACGTACGCGTGGTAAAACTGCGGGTTACTGGCTACTACGCTATCGGGATTGATCTTGCCGCCATCAAAAGCTTTTTGTTTCAGTGTACGGAAAGTTATGAAATCATGATAAGCCCTGGTATTTAAAAACGGGTCCGGTTTAATGGTTAGGGCGCTGTCGATAACTTCATGATCGGTTTGCATGCCTTTCATGGCAAAAATCTTTTTCAGATCGTAAGCCACAAATTGCCCCAGCTGCCATGGCGAGGTTGATACCCAAACCAGCAGCTTCTGCGGTTCAAACACTACCGAATGGTGCGCGATCAGCTGATTAAGCGCTTTCTCGTTGCCCATGCCAATATCTTCGCCGTGTAAACCCTGGCGGTCGCGTAAAATATCAACCGTTTTTTGCACGGTGTTTTTGCCCTCGGCGTTCAGCAGTTCCATTAAACGCTGATAACGGTACGGCGAGGCGCTATTGCTTAGCTGTACCAGGTTTTCTTTTGAATGTGCCAGTCCCTTACTTTGAAAATGGTTGGCGCAAACTATATAGTTTTGGTGCGGGTCATACACATCCAGCGTATCGGGCGTTTTTTCGATCACCACCGCTTTATTATCCTCTGCCGAGGCTACCAGGAATGATTCGGACACAAACATCTTGCGTTTTTTGGCGATAGCTATGGCTTCATTAATGTTTTGGGCGTACTGTAGGATCTCACGGGCCACTAAAGATACCGGCGTAGCCGAACCTGATGGGATATTGGTTTTATCGGCGTTGATGGTAACGCTCAGGCCCTTTTCGTTCATGCCCGATACCGCCCCTACAAAACCGCCCCAGGTTATGGTCATGAATTTATGCCCTTCGGATGGGTTAAAGAACGCCACTATTTTATCGTGCGCAAAATTATCGCCCACATAAAAATCAAAATTGCGGCCTACAATCATGGTACCATCGGCCGAGCGATCATTCCAGGTACCAAAGGAGGTACAGCCCACCAAGGCCATGCTCTGCAAAGCGTGCCCGATATCATGCGCGGCATGGTAATTCAATATCCGCTGATAATTTGACCCGATGTACTGGTATTTATCCGAGGCCGATTTAGAGATGCCGTAAATCTCCTCTTTATATTCCTCGCTCACATTCTTGGCCAGATCGCGGTTAAACCAGGCTATAAAATATTTCAGGAATGACAGGTATGATTTTGAAGGGATGATCTTGTTGATCTGGTCGGTAAAGTAGACTTCCTGGTTAACCACCAGTTCTTTACTCAGTTTACCGTTAATCACCCCACGTTCAAAAGGTTTACCCTCTACATACATCTCAAACAAACCGCTTTTACTTTTCCTGAACCAGTTATTATTGATGGTATAAAAGCCCGGCGAAGGTTGCTTGCGCTGTAACTGCAAGCTACTCAAATCGGCAGGTTTGGGCGGATAATCAATAGCTACACAATACAGGTAAATAAAGCCAATAAGCAGCAGCCCCACAAACACCAGGCCTGTGTACAGCAACCGTTTCCCAAACCGCTTCCAGCTGAATTTCCTGTTACGCATTTCTTATTTTATCTATCAGATCATCATTACCCAGCAAAGCGCAACAGGTTACTATCCCGCTCATGGCTGCCCCCAAAATGCCATGTAAATTAAGGTTTTGCCCCGTGAAGTACAAATTAGGCAGTTTGGTGCGTGGCGAAATAAACGTTTTCAGCGGGTGTTTATAATCTTTGGCAATGCCGTAAAGGGAGCCATCGTCATTGCCAATGTAGTCGCGGTACGAGAGCGGTGTGGCGGTATAGTATGAATAGATCTTATCCCTTAAACCCGGAAACTTCAGTTCCACATCATCCAGTAAAACTTCGGCTTTACGCTTTTTAAATTGCTCATAGGTTTCTCCGCGATATGCTTCGTCAGATACAGTATTAAAAGTATCCTCCCAGGGCTTTACTTCCTCATAGCGCATATATGCCAGGATGGTCATGCCATCGGCGTATTCTTTATTTTTCGACGATGGCGTCATGAATACGGCATAACCCAACGGCCAGTTTTGCTGGGTGTAATTGGCCATATGCCATACCTGTCCGTCCTTAAAACTGTAAACGTTGTGGCTAAAATATTTGAACGTATCTTTTTTAAATACAATGTTAATGGTGAACGATGATACCGAGTTTTCCAGGCTTTTCAAGCGATTACGGTACACGTTCTTGATTACTGCCGAATCCGTCATTTCCAGTGTTTTTACCGGGTGAATGTTGGATATAAAATGACCGGCATACAGCTTTTCGCCGTGCTGCAATTCAACATACGCTATTTTACCATCCTGTTCCACCAATTTTTTTACGGCTTTATTCCGGATGATAACGCCGCCCCTGTCGCGGATATTGCGGGCAATGAGTTTAGCAATCTGCGAACCGCCATCAACACATTTCCAGGAGCTTTCAATATAGCTATTGAGGATGAGTGCGTGCACGTATAGCGGCGTTTTATCGGCTTCCCCGGCATATAAAGAGTTATTACCCGCCAGCACCTGCTGTAGTTTTTTGTTACTGGTGATAGATGCCAGGAATGCTTCAGTATCTACCTCCAGCACATCGGCCTTTTCATAAAAATCATCCGACGAGCGCAGGTTATACAGCGGGAATTTATCACAAACCTCCTTCAACTTGTCACAATAAGCACGCAAAGCATGCTCTTCATCCGGAAAATAAACCAGCAGTTGTTTGATGAAATTATCATAGCCCTGCGCCTGCGGATATTCAACAGGATCGTTATCGATCATGATCTTGTCAAAGGCATCGGGATTTTGCTTTTCCAGCTTCAGGTTATCAATAATATCGATGTACTTAAAAATCTGGTATAAGTTCTGGCCTTTATCAAGTCCACCAAGATAGTGCACCCCCGAATCAAAGATCACCCTATCGCGCACATAGGTTTGCAATGAGCCACCAAGCTGCCTGTTCTTTTCAACAACGCAAACACGGTAACCTTCGCGGCCGAGCATATCGGCGCAAACCAACCCGCCCATGCCGCTGCCAATGATCAGTACATCAAACTTATCGTCCATTTAAACCTGCTTCCCTTCCTTTTTCATCACAAAAATAATATTTGATGTGTACCGGCTATTGTCAACCTGAGTGCATGACATACCATGCGCCGCGGCCAGCTCCCGGAGCGCTTTCCCCGAAATAAACGACAAACCTTTTTTCCCTGTTTTATTAAAGCCCAATAAACGGGTGGAGAAAAGCTCGGTTAAAGCTGTTCCCTTTTGCCTCTGCTGCAAATCAGCATCCCCATCGCGAATAATAAGCGTACCCGCAGGATTTAAATTGGCGATACACTTTTCAATCAATCGCGTTTGATCATCGGGCTGTAAATAGTGCAGCATATCGGCCATGATAATGGCATCGTAATGCTGCATTTCAAAGGCAAGGGCATCGGCATAAACAAAATTGATACCGTCTGTTTTACCGAAGCAATTTGCAGCCATCTCTATTTTTTCCTCATCGTAATCAACCCCGGTAAACTCACGACCTGGTGCTACAAAATGCAGCATGTAAGGCATAAAGCCATACCCACAACCCATATCAAGCATTTTGCCCTGTTTAGGCAGCAGATCATGAAATACCTGGTAGTTTTTTTCGAGCCTTAGCTTGATACGCATGTACCATTCCAGCACCGGGCCTTTGTACAGGTAGTTGTATATCAGCTGCTCCTTAAAATAAGCAGGCTGCTCAATTTCGGCGCTTAATCTCTGGTATTCTTCTTTAAAATAACGGCTGATAATTTTAGTCCGCTCGGTATAGCCGGTACCGAATGAAGCATCATCAGCTGCTATACGCGGCAGGTACTTGATGGTGATGGTTCCGTTTTTCAACAGAAAATCGCCTTTGGTCATGTTGTAGCCTGTACCATGCAGCACAATAGGCAGGATATCCATTCCTGTTTGCTCGGCTAAAAAGAACGCACCTTTATGGAAACGTTTCATTTTACCATCGGGTGAGCGACTGCCTTCGGGGAAGATCACCATCGAGTAGCCTTGTTTCACCTTTTCGGCCAGCTCATCAATGTTCTGCTCCACTCCTTCGGCCACCGGGAAGTAGCCTGCCATCCGCACTACAGCCCCAAACACCGGCGAATTCCATACCCAATGATTGGTAAACAGGATGAGCTTAGGATGCTGCATGATCAGCACCAAAATATCCAAAAACGATTGATGGTTGCTGATCACAACGGCAGGCTTTTCAAAGCTATCCTTATCAACCACGCGCTTACGCAGGTTGGGCATAATGTACATCATCGACCAGCAAAACTTCGACAGGATAACATGATAAACATATTTGCTTCTTTCGCCTTTAAACGGATTAAGCTTGATTAGCAGTAAACCAATAAGGCTTGATAACAGGCAACCGCTCACAAAATATGTGAACGCGAAAACCGAGATCACAAAACCGCTTATAGTCCACGGGAAGCGTTTAGCCTTTACCCTATTCCTGATCAGCAGGTTAAACAAAAACGGGATCAGGATCTGGGCCATCACCACCACGCAAACTATCCCGATGATGGAGATCAACGCGATGGAACGCAAAGCCGGGTGTTTAGCAAATATCAACACGCCTAAACCTACTACCGTAGTAATGGCCGACAGGAATATAGATGACTTGTACGACGACAGGTTTTTTTTGCCTGTTTTATACTCCTGCAACAGCCCATCCATAATAAACAGGCTATAGTCATCGCCTAAACCAAATATCAGGGCCGATATGATGATGTTTACGATATTGAACTGGATGCCCAGCAATCCCATTAAACCCAATATCCAGATCCAGGAAATAAACATCGGTATAAATGAAACCAGCGTAAGCTCAATGCGCCCATACGTAAGCAACAGCACGGTAAACACCAGCAGCGACGACATGATGGCGATGCTTGCAAAATCATTGTTAATGATACCCACAAATCTATTGGTAAGGTATTGCTTATCAACTACAGTAACATTCGTTGAATTCTCAAACAGGTTGTACAGTTTGGTTTTATCCTCCGGGGATATTTTAACCAGTGTGATCACGCCGGCCCGGCCCGGTCGCTCGGTGATATAATCATCCAGCAAGCTTTTGCGGATACCGGCCATTTCCTGCTGTCCAACCGGTTTAAAGTTTTTGTTGATCAACTCCTGAAAATGATCAAAAGCGGATGGTTTGAAACCTAACGCGGTTCCTTCTTTAATCAATACCGCCATCAATTGCTGTTTCTTAGCGGGTGTCCAGTAACTGTTCCACCGGGCAATTCGGGCTTTTTGCAGCGAATCAGATATGATAAGCGATGATACTCCGGAGTATTTTTTGACGATATTCTTTTCTTTCAATGAGTCTATCCGGGCCGAGAGTTTTTCGTTAGTCTGAAGAGCTTGATCCAGTGTCTTGCCCTCGGCCAGGAGATAAACCGATTGCAGGGCATATTTATTAATGGCGTTCAGTTTGGCTTCGGATGCTTTGAGCTTATCGGTCATGAAATTCATGCGGTTCATATCCGTTTCAAAACTCACGTTGCGGGCTGTGTAGCTAAATACCACCGTAAGTACCACAATAGCCGAAATAATAATTTTATTATACTCGGGGTTGTAGGCCGACAGCTTGTCGATCCAGGAAAGCTGCGCGATATGCTCATGCTGCTCCTTTTTTGAGGCGATGAAATGCGGCAGGAACACCAGCGAGCAAAACGAAGCGCCGATTAAACTAAAGGCCGCGAACAGACCAAGGTCTTTCAGCATTTCGGATTGTACAAACTCCAGGCAAAAGAAACCGCCTATAGTTGTAAAACTGCCCACAGTAAGCGGCATGGCTAAATCACGGATCACTTGTTCAATGCTGCGGGTATGGCGGTAATGGTTAAACACATGCAGCGAATAATTAACCGCTATGCCCAACACTACCGAGCCTGTGCCCAAAGCTATTACCGAAATACTGCCTTTCACAAAATAAACTACCGCCAGCGAAAACAACGCGCCAAACAACACCGGCACCAGGATCACAACCGGGGCTCGCTTTTTTCTGAAATAAAAACCCAGAAACACGATCAGGAACACCACCGTAATGCCCTGGGTAAACATGGAGTCGCGGCGTAATTGCAGGGCATTGCCTACCGATACGGCTGTAGTGCCGAAGTAGCTGCAATTGACGGTTTTAAAACTTTTAGCTTCCAGGCTATCAATAACCTGGTCGATACCCTTGAGCATTACCGCGTTCTCGCCGGTATTATTAGGTGAGTATTTTGGCGTGATGAACAGCAACAGGTTCTTGTGATCTTTAGTCATCACATAGCTATCATACAGTTCAAAATTTTCGTCGTACTGTAGCTGCTGTAGTTTTTTTAAGCCGAGGTATGAAATACCAACAGGATCGCTGCTGATCATGCTTTTCAGTGCAAGTCCGGCGGGTGAGGTAAGCGTACGCAGATCGCGGGCCAGGGTTTCTTTGACCTTATCCGGGTGGATGAGCGTATCGATGTTCAGGTAATCACGTTCGGTGAGGTAAATGGGTAGGCTTTTATTAATAGTGCCAAACAGCTCCAACACCAGCCCATCATCAACCTTGGAATTTATCTTACTGATATACCGTAGCAGTTTTTGCTGAATGGTTTCCGTAAAATTATCAGCGAAAGCGATGAGGCTATCGGGTTGCTGCTGTGCGGAATCTTTAAGCGACACCATCACCACCAGCTTATCAACAAATTTGGAGTTCTGGAAAATGTAGTTAAGCTTTTCTATCTTTTTATCCCTGGGCAGTATTTTGGAGATATCCTCCTCAAACCTTATCCGCGAAGCAAAAAAACCTACAAGCACAAAGCTTAACGCAAACACCGTATAAAACAGCGGCTTGCGGGCATTAAAATAATTATAGATGCCTACCAGGATTTTTTCCATGAATTACAACGCGGGGACAGGCCTCCGCTTAAACAGCTTTAGTAACGCAAAAGTGAGCAATCCTGCTATAATACCTGCAAAAATTGCCAGCGAAATGCTGCCGTAAAGATATTGTTCCAGATGTTCGCCGATGGCTTTGATCGAAATTTTATCCAAAGGGATCTCCACATTACCGCTGCCCATCCACAAACTACCTGTTTTATAGCTCAAAAAAATGATGACCGGGATCATTGGCGGAAAACTAATATGCGCCGCGGTTATTACAATAGCCTTGTTAAGCCTGAATATAAAAGCCAGTGAAATAGCCACCAGCAACTGAAAACCCCAGATGGGCACAATCCCCATAAAAACGCCAAAGGCTACAGATCTAGCTTTAAGCTGCGGTGAATGCTCGGGGTTAAAGAACAGGTTTTTGAGCATCTGCTTCGCTTTTTTTTTATCAAAAAGGGTTCTGAAAAAGTCGCGGGGTTTGATGTAAGCGAATGTAATGATCACCAATACAGTGTTAAGCACACTGATGCGCGAGAAATCCTGAAAGGGGCGAAAATGCGATACCCGGGTTTCTTTCGGGGCATAGTAAACTTTTACCGGCACCCAATCTATCTTGATACCTTTCCAGGCGGCACGCACTATTACCTCTATCTCAAACTCGTATTTACGGGTGATGAATTTAGTGTTTTTGAGCAGATGAATTGGATACAAACGGTAACCCGATTGCGTATCCGGGCATTTGATCCCGGTCTCCACCCAAAACCAAAAATTAGAAAACTTATGTCCGAAACTGCTTTTCCCCGGCACCGATGATTGCTCCATATTGCGCGAACCAATGATCAGCGAATCCGGTTCCTGTTCCAGCTTTTCAATAAAAGCGGGCAGGTCGGCTGCAAAATGCTGCCCGTCCGAGTCAATGGTGATGGCGTGCTGATAACCATGTTCTGTGGCAAACTCAAAAGCTTTGCGCAAAGCCCAGCCCTTGCCTACATTTTGGGTATAGCTTACGGATTTAACCTGCGGAAATGATTGGATAACGGCCTGTGTGCTGTCGGTTGAGCCATCGTTTACTACAATAACCTGATCAGTATAAGCTAAAACATCGGCAATAACAGCGGCCAGCGTGCCCTCGTTATTATAGGTGGGTATAATAACGCATACCTGTAATTGTTTAAACTTTGCCTGTATAAGTTGTAAGTTATCCGTCATATAATCAATCGCACGTACCGGCTTCAGTCCAGGTTTTTATCAATGGGTTTTGTGGGTTTACGTTTAATGCTTTACAAAGTTATTCTTTCGGGTTAAATTAAACGTTAAATTTTTGTGTGGAAGTATGTTGTTTATTAAAAAGTATTTTGTCATGCTTCGTTCCTCAGGATGACAATCCCTCCACACCTAATGTTATCTTACCTTCACAGATCTCTATTTTCTTCCATTCAGCATGACAAAGCGTAAAGATTCATACAATACCCGTCGGCCAGAGGCCGTTTGATAGTTGCCACCCGGCTGGAGCCGGGCGGTGACTGTGTTATTTTCAAATCCGAACATTTACCTTATTTTCGCCCTGATTTTGTGGAAAAGAATAATCAAACCTTATTAAATAAAACTGCTGTGCCCATACTACAGGTTGGAGGAAAAGCCCTTACACTGGATGATTTTTACCAGGTAATTTTTAAAAACACCGCGATTGTTCCCAACGAACAGGCGCTCGAAAAGGTAGAGGCCAGCTTTAACTTTCTTGGCAATTTTTCATCCAATAAGTTGATTTACGGTATCAATACCGGCTTTGGCCCCATGGCACAATATAAGGTGAGCGATGAAAACCGGTTGCAATTACAGTACAACCTCATCCGCAGTCATGCCTCGGGCGGTGGCAATTTAATGCAGCCCCAACTGGTAAAAGCTTTAATGCTTGCACGGCTTAACAGCTTTATGCAGGCACATTCAGGTGTGCATCCCGAACTGGTGAACCTCCTTGCCGAACTTATCAACAAAAACGTTATCCCCTGCATATTTGAACATGGCGGCGTAGGTGCCAGCGGCGACCTGGTGCAGTTAGCCCACCTTGCCCTGGTACTCATAGGCGAAGGCGAAGTGATTTGCAATGGTGAAGTAAAATCAACTGCTTTTGTTTTTGAGCAACTGAATATTAAACCCTTGCAGATCCATATCCGTGAAGGATTGGCCATTATCAATGGTACATCGGCCATGACAGGGATTGGTTTGCTGAATATTATCCGTGCTAAAAAACTACTCGGCTGGTCGGTAATGCTCTCGGCTATGATCAACGAGGTTGTGGGCGCTTTTGATGATCATTATTCACACGAACTGAACAGGGTAAAACACCATACCGGGCAAAACGCTGTAGCGTCACAACTGAGGGAAATCCTGAAAAACAGCCAAATGACCCGCAGCCGGTCAGAGCATTTGTACAATCCCGAAAATATCGATCAGGAAGTATTTGAGGATAAGGTACAGGAATACTATTCGCTCCGTTGTGTTACACAGATCCTCGGTCCGGTTTATGACACCATTGCCCAGGCCGAACATGTGGTTGTAGATGAGCTTAACTCGGTAAATGATAACCCGGTTATCGATCATGAAAATCATAATATTTTTCACGGTGGCAATTTCCACGGCGATTATGTTTCGCTGGAGATGGATAAACTAAAAATAGCCGTTACCCGCGTATCCATGTTATCCGAAAGGCAGCTCAATTACCTGCTCAACGATAAACTAAATCAGAAATTTCCACCGTTTTTAAACCTGGGGGTGCTCGGTTTTAACTTCGGCATGCAGGGCATGCAGTTTACGGCCACCTCAACTGTTGCCGAAAATCAAACCCTTTCGTACCCAATGTACGTACACAGTATCCCAAACAATAATGATAACCAGGATATTGTAAGCATGGGCTGTAACGCGGCGTTATTAACCAAAAAGGTGATCGATAATAGTTTCGAGGTATTGGCGATACAGGCTATGACCCTGCTACAGGCCGTCGATTATCTTGATTGCGCCAACAGGCTATCAAACCAAACCAACAAAGTTTATACAGACTTAAGGGCTATTTTTCCTAAATTTATTGAGGATAAACCCAAATACCAGGACCTGCAACAAGTGAAAGCCTATTTTGAATCGGCCGAACTTATTTCCTGAATTATTAAACCTTTTAACACCAAAAATATCATATGAAATGTGCATTAGTAACCGGCGGCTCAAGAGGAATTGGCAGGGCCATTTGCTACAAAATGGCCGCCATGGGTTATTATGTGCTTGTTAATTATAAAGGCAACATTGATGAAGCCGACAACACCCTCGCCGAGATCAAAGCCAATGGCGGCGATGGAGAACTGTTGCAATTTAATGTGGCCGACAAGAACGATATCCAACAAAAATTAGGTAGCTGGATAGAAACCAATACCGAAAAGTACATTGAAGTTTTAATAAACAACGCCGGCGTTAAAGACGATGGCCTGATGATGTGGATGACGGACCAACAATGGGATGGCGTGCTGAACACCAGCTTAAACGGTTTCTTTTATGTTACCCGTCTGGTGTTAAACAGCATGCTGGTTAAAAAATACGGTCGCATTGTTAATGTGGTTTCGCTTTCGGGGTTGAAAGGCTTACCGGGACAAGTAAATTACTCGGCCGCCAAAGCGGGGGTTATTGGTGCTACCAAGGCATTAGCGCAGGAAGTTGGTCGCCGGGGTATAACAGTAAATGCTGTAGCCCCGGGCTTTATAGCTACGGATATGACTGCCGGGCTTGATGAAAAGGAATTGAAAGCGATGGTGCCGCTAAAAAGATTCGGCACACCGGAGGAGGTTGCCCATGCGGTAGGTTTTCTGGCTTCGCCGGAAGCCGCTTATATTACTGCCGAGGTGCTTTCGATAAATGGGGGATTGTATTCGTAAAGAAAGCAACCGAGGGACATGGGGCGGATAAAAGTCGCTTGGAAAACAAACAAAAACCATGTCATTGCGAGCGAAGCGTGGCAACCGCACGGAAGCAGATCCGCTCTGTATTGCATGCGATTGCTTCGTCGTTCCTCCTCGCAATGACATATTTTGCCCCTGCGCTCGTTTGCAAGAAAAAAGCCGCCGCTCGGCTCCAGCCGAGTGGCAACTATCAAGCGGCCTCTGGCCGCCGAAGCAAAGGAGGCCAGAGGCCTGGAAATAATTACCACTCGGCTGGAGCCGAGCGGTGGCAAATTGATTTAGAATAATTAACTCTTAATATTAACTTAATTATAAGCTATTAACATACAGGTATTTTAACCGCTTATATTTGAAACACTAAAGGAACGCGATACATACAAAAGCATTGAAGTTTAATTTTTTTGTATTTTTATCATATTTTGTTGACTATGTATTATCAGTTTTTGCTCAAATATGAATAGGGTTGTGATAACAGGGATGGGTATCTATTCGTGTATTGGGAAAAATCTTGATGAAGTTAAAGAATCCCTTTATACCGGCCGTTCAGGCATTGTATACGATGCTATCCGTAAAGATTTTGGTTACCGCTCAGGCTTAACCGGCGCGGTTGAAAAACCCAACCTGAAAGGTACGCTTGACCGCCGGGCTCGCATTATGCTGCCCGAACAAGGCGAATACGCCTACATAGCCACTATCGAAGCATTACAGCAGGCCGGTATCGACGCTGAATACATCGCCCAAACCGATGTGGGTATTTTATATGGTAACGATAGCACAGCCAAAGCTGTTATTGAAACTACTGATATCATTCGCGAGAAAAAAGACACCATGCTTATTGGTTCAGGTGCGGTGTTTCAAACCATGAATTCTACCGTTACCATGAACCTGGCTACCATATTTAAGCTTCGCGGGGTTAATTTTACCATCAGCGCGGCTTGCGCCAGCGGTTCGCATTCTATAGGCATGGGCTATCACCTGATCAAAAGCGGCATGCAGGATTGTATCATTTGCGGCGGCGCGCAGGAACTGAGCCATTATTCTATGGGCAGTTTTGACGCGCTTTCGGCATTTTCGGTACACGAAGCAGATCCCGCCAAAGCCTCTCGCCCGTTCGATCGTGACCGCGACGGACTGGTTCCGAGCGGCGGCGCAGCTACCGTAATCCTGGAAAGTTTGGACTCTGCACTGAAAAGGGGGGCTACCATTTTGGGCGAGATTGTAGGTTACGGCTTTTCATCAAATGGGGGCCATATCTCAAACCCAACGGTTGAAGGCCCTGTTCGCTCGCTTAATATGGCGCTGAAGGATGCCGGTATACAGGCCTCTGAAATTGATTATATCAACGCCCACGCTACCTCCACCCCTGCCGGCGACGCAAGCGAGGCCAAGGCTATCGACGAGGTTTTTGGCGATTATAAGCCATTAGTAAGCTCTACCAAATCCATGACCGGCCATGAATGCTGGATGGCAGGCGCGAGCGAGATCGTTTACTCGATGCTGATGATGCAAAACTCGTTCGTGGCACCCAACATTAATTTTGAAAACCCCGATGAAGATTCGGCTAAGCTTAATATCGCTACCGAAACCGTCGAGAAAAATATAGATACATTCCTGTCAAACTCGTTTGGGTTTGGCGGCACCAATTCGTCCCTGATTATTAAAAAGTATATTTAAACCAGCCATTATGCAAATTGAAGAGATCATTGAAAGAATCAACAGCTTCCTGGCCGAAGAATTTGAGGTTGATGCAGATAAAATGGTACCCACAGCAAACCTGAAAGAGACCCTCGACCTGGATAGCCTTGATTATATCGACCTTGTTGTTGTGATTGAAAGCAACTTTGGGTTCAAAGTAAAACCCGAGGATTTTACGGGCATTGTTACCTTCCAGGATTTTTACGATTACGTAGTATCACGCGTACAACCTAAGGAGCTTGCATAATGCCCGCCTGGCAGGGAAAGTCTAAAGGCAACACCCTTGGCTATCGCATTTTTGTAAGCGTTTTAAAAACTGCCGGTGTAATGCCGGCTTATTTTATGCTGAGGTTTGTAGCGCTTTACTACTTCCTGTTTTCGTGGCAAACATCCAAAGGCACGTATTACTATTTCCATAAGCGGCTCGGTTACGGCAAGGTAAAATCAATATTCAAGCTCTATCGTAATTACTACCTGTTTGGGCAAAGTATTATTGATAAGGTGGTGATCATGTCGGGCATTCCCAACAAGTTTACCTTTAATTTTGATGGGATAGATAACCTGAGGCAGATAGCCGCCATGAACAAAGGAGGTCTGCTGCTTAGCTCGCACATTGGCAGCTGGGAAATAGCAGGCGAACTGCTTGACCATATCAATACCCGCATTAACATTGTGATGTTTGATGGCGAGGACAGGCAGATCAAACAGTACATGGATTCGGTAACCGGCGAGCGGAAAATAAATATCATTGTGATCAAAAATGATCTGTCGCACATATTCCGGATCAATGCGGCGTTTCAGAACAATGAACTGGTTTGCATGCACGCCGACAGGTATATCGAGGGCAATAAAACCATAACACGGGAGTTTTTAGGTGAGGATGCGAAATTTCCCGCAGGCCCTTTTGTAATGGCCGAAAAATTTAAAGTGCCGGTAACATTTGTTTACGCCCTTAAAGAAAGCGCGTTGCACTATCATTTTTTTTCGAGTCCGGTAAAAGATTATTCAGATTTACCAAGAGGTAAAGGGATGGAGCAGCTTGCAGATGATTTTATCACCAGCTTTGAAAATAAGGTAAAAACGTATCCCGAACAGTGGTACAACTATTATAATTTTTGGCAATGATCTTACCAACACAGGATATTTTATCCCTGATTCCGCAACGCCCACCATTTGTGATGGTTGATACACTGGTGTCTTCATCTGATAATACCACGTTGACCTCGCTGCTGATACTATCAGAAAATGTATTGGTAAGTGACGGTGAACTAAGCGAAGCCGGCCTGGTGGAGAACATTGCCCAAACGGCTGCGGCAGGCGCCGGATATGCCGCACAGCAATTGGGCAAACCTGTGCAACCAGGCTTTATTGGCGCTGTAAAAAACCTGGAAGTTTTTGCTTTGCCAAAAGTTGGCGACATCATAGCAACCGAAGTAAAAATTGAGAACCAGGTTTTTGACGTTACCATCATCAAAGGAAGAGTTATCTGCAAAGGCTGTACGTTGGCCCAATGCGAAATGAAAATATTTATTCAACCCCAACAATAATATCAACCATGAAAAAAACCGCAATTAAACTGAGTTTACTTATAGTTTTACTAACCGCTTTCTTAAAACCTACATCAGCCCAAACCAAGGCAGAAGTCTTCGACAAAAAAACACCCGTTACCTGGCTGGGACTGGATTTTTCGCAGATGAAATTCATTGGTTCGGAGGCTGCTTACAAAGGCGAGGTGATCAATGCCGAATTTGTTGGCAAATACATCCCGGCCTGGGCCAATTTCTTTATCATCGAACCTAAAAAATACAATCCGGCCAAAGCAGTGCATCGCGACTCTGTTCATTTTGCCATGAACGTTACCGAAAAGGTGAACAACGCGCTTACCAAAAACTTTTTTGATACCAACCCTAACGACTTTAAAGTACTCACCGAAAAAGACATTGATGCCCTGGTTAAAAACTACGATTTCATGGGTAATAAAGGTATTGGTATGTTGCTGATTGTTGAGGGCATGGACAAAGGCCGTAAAGAAGCCGGCGCCTGGGTAACTTTCGTTAATATGAACGACAAAACCGTACTGTACACCGTATACCGTACCGGCAGCAGCTTTGGTTTTGGCTTTAAAAATTACTGGGCACACCCATGGTATGAGATCCTGAAAGATTTTGGTAAAGATTTCGACCTTTTCAAAAGATACTAAGCCAATAGCGTTTTGCAGCAATCTTTAATAAATACTATCGAAATAGAGGTCAAATTCAGCGATGTGGATATGCTGGGTGTGGTTTGGCATGGCAACTATATCCGCTATTTTGAAGATGGCCGCGAGGCTTTCGGCAAGCAATATGGCCTGGGTTATATGGATGTGTATAACGCTGGCTATGTTGTACCTATAGTTAACGTAAACTGCGATTATAAACGCTTTTTACGCTACGAGGATAAGGTGATCATCGAAACCAGCTATACCCCTACCGAATCGGCGAAGATCAATTTCACCTACCGGCTGCTCAACGCTCAAACCGGCGAGCTGATCGTTAAAGGCTCAACCGTGCAGGTATTTGTACGCCGCGAAAATTTTGAACTACAACTCACCAATCCGGATTTCTTTTTGGACTGGAAACAAAAACAAGGATTGATATAACACAACTCCACGATGAAGAAGGTTTTCCTTGTTGCCGATAATATTACCTCGCCGCTGGGCACTACGACTGCGCAAAACTTTGAGCACTTGGTTAACGACATTACGGGCGTAAGGCAACATTATGATAAAACCATGTCTGATGAGCTTTTTTTCGCATCGTTATTTGAAAAAGGATATTTTCAAACTGATGAGTGCTGGACAAAATTCGAGCATCTCCTTATCGCTTCGTTAACCGAAATCTTGTATGGAGTCGATAAAAATATATCCGACAAAAAAGCTGTTCTGATCATTTCTACCACCAAAGGCAATATCAGGCTGTTGGAAACTGAAGAACCAAGCCCGGAATTAGATGCGCGCATTGCCCTGCATACTTCAGCAAAAAAAATAGCCCGGCATTTTGGTTTTGTAAATGAACCTATAGTTATTTCGCATGCCTGTATCTCGGGTTTAGCTGCAATGATCACCGGAATGCGGTTAATCCAATCCGGGCAATACGACCATGTTGTTGTTGCCGGGGCCGATGTGATCTCAAAATTTGTATTATCTGGTTTTCAATCTTTCCAGGCTGTCAGTCCAGGCTTGTGCAAGCCTTTTGATGCCGACCGGGATGGGATCAACCTAGGCGAAGGTGCGGCTACTGTTATTCTATCAGCTGAAAAACCCAAAGGGGAAGCTATTGAATTAGTTTCCGGTGCGGTGAGCAACGATGCCAACCATATTTCAGGCCCATCGCGCACCGGCGAGGAATTATATTATGCCATCAATAAAGCGATGGATACGGCAGGCTTAAAGCCGGAAGCAATTGGTTTTATATCGGCCCATGGCACCGCGACCCTCTATAACGACGAAATGGAAGCAAAGGCCGTAACGCTGGCGGGTTTGCAAAATGTTCCGCTCAACAGCCTGAAAGGATTTTATGGGCATACGTTAGGGGCTTCGGGCTTGATAGAAGCTATTATTTCAGCGCAATCGCTGAGGCAAAATACTATTATACCAACAAAGGGCTTTAGCAAGCAGGGCGATGCTAACCCGGTAAATGTTTGCAGTCAATTGATGTCAAAGCCGCTCAGCAATTGCCTTAAAATAGCATCGGGCTTTGGGGGCTGTAACGCGGCTATAATTTTAACCAAATCACAACAGGATATTTCATAACATGAATACAGAACAGGTAGACGTATTGATAATAGGTGCCGGTCCGGCGGGAACGGTAGCCGCATCCATTGTACACCAGGCAGGTTTTAAGGTAAAAATTGTAGAGAAACAGCTTTTCCCCCGCTTTGTAATTGGCGAAAGCTTACTGCCACGCTGCATGGAAGCATTATCCGAAGCAGGTTTTGTAGATGCCGTAAGCGAAAAAGGCTTTCAGCAAAAGGCAGGTGCCAAATTTGTGAAAGAGAGCAAGATCTGCGATTATCAATTTGCCGATCAATTCACTCCCGGTTGGAACTGGACCTGGCAGGTGCCCCGCGCCGATTTTGATAAAACATTGGCCGATACAGTCGAAAAGATGGGTGTGCCTGTTCATTACGAAACTACCGTTGCCAACATCGTTTTTAACGGTCAGGATTCGGTAACTACTGTTGAAGATAAAGAGGGTAACCCAACTGAAATCTCCGCCCGTTTTATTATCGACGGCAGCGGCTACGGCCGGGTGATCCCCAAACTGTTTAACCTCGACAGGCCGTCAACCCAGGTTCCACGCAAAGCGCTTTTCGTGCATACGGTTGATAAAAAACGATCAATGGCCGATGAGCCAAACCGCATTACCATCGTGGTTCATCAGCCCGGCGTTTGGATCTGGATCATCCCTTTTGCCAACGGCATTACCTCGCTTGGCTTTGTGGGCAATCCGGAGTTTTTTAAACAATACGAAGGTACCGACGAGGAAATTCTGCGTGGCTTAATCGCGTCGCAGCCTTACTTTGCCGGGCGTTTTGAGGATGTGGAGTTTGTCTTTGCGCCAAGGGTTTTGGAGTCATGGTCGGCCACTACTGATAAGTTTTATGGCGATGGCTTTGTGCTCACGGGCAACGTTACGGAGTTCCTTGATCCGATATTTTCGTCAGGCGTAACGCTGGCAACGGTGTCGAGCCAGACAGCAGCCAAACTGGTGATCCGCAAATTGAACGGAGAAACCGTGGATTGGGACAAAGAATACATGCAGCATATGATGCAGGGTGTAAATACCTTCCGCTCATATGTTACCTCATGGTATGAGGGCGTGCTGGATACCATATTTTTTGCAGACAACCAGGACCCGCTTGTTAAAAGTCAGATCTGCTCGGTATTGGCTGGTTATGTTTGGGACCTGGATAACCCGTATGTTAAAAATCACGAAACAGCATTACATAAACTGGCCCGCACCATTACGTTAAGGGATCTGGTAGCAGCCGATAAAGCCGAATAAATTTTGCCGGAACAATATTACATATCGTCCCATTGTAGTATCAGCAATAACCTTGTTCGTTATAATAGCGAAGTTGTGTTTGAGGGTATAGAGGGTGATATTCCCGCCTTTTTGTTGTCGGTTTACCAGCACCTTGGGATAAAATATCCCAAGTTTTATAAAATGGATAACCTGTCAAAACTGGGCTGGCTTGCCGCCGAGGTTTTGCTGAAGGATTTCGATAAGGTTAAATATTTACCGACTGACATCGGCGTGGTATTAACCAATGCAAGTTCGAGCCTTGATGCCGATAAGCGGTATTTTGAGTCGGTACAGGATATTGCAAGTCCGGCATTGTTTGTTTATACCTTGCCCAATATTGTTATTGGAGAGATCTGCATCCGTCATCATTTTAAAGGCGAAAACGCTTTTTATATTTTTGAGCGGTTCAATGCCGATTTCATAAGCAGCTATGTTTCGGTTTTACTGGAGCCAGGGCAACTACAAGCCTGCATCTGCGGCTGGGTGGAAATGACTGCCACAGGCTATAAAGCCGTTTTGTTTTTGGTGGAGAAAGACGAAAAAGAAAATTCGATACTTTTCGATGCGGTAAGCATAGAAAAGCTGTTCATTGCCGTTGGTTTTAACCAACGGTAAAAAGAACTGAAAAACCCCGGCTTTAGCCGCACTATTAAAGCGGTATTTTGGCTAAAGCCCTTTTGTTCCGGATAAATACTCCGTTGGTTAAAACCAACGGCAATGAATTAAATAACAGATGATACTAAAGACGAAGTCTAATGGACTTCACAACAGAAAATATTAATAAAATTTACAGTACAGCAAATGGATAAATTAATAGCCGATCTGAAAGAGCAGATCATCGAACAGTTGAACTTACAGGATGTGAAGCCAGAGGATATCGGTGATGATCAGGCGCTTTTTGGTGATGGCTTGGGACTTGATTCGATAGACGCGCTGGAGCTAATTGTATTGTTGCAGCAGAAATACAAAGTAAAACTCTCCAATGCAGAGGACGGCCCGAAAATCTTCCGTTCGGTACGTACCATTGCCGAGTTTATTGAAAGTAACAAGATCCCGAACGCCTAAGCAATGGATCAACCTGTTTTTATAGCCGGCTTAGGGGTAATTTCGGCCATAGGTAATACTGTGGCTCAAAACCTGCTGTCGCTTGAACAGGAAAAAACGGGCATTGCCCCTATCCGGTACCTGGATACCGAACACCGGGATGAATTTCCGGTTGGCGAGGTTAAACTAAGCAATGATGAGCTTGCGGAACTGTCGGGATTTAAACCCGGAATCAGCCGCACGGCTATGCTGAGTTTAATCGCCGTACGGGAGGCTCTAACCGATGCAGGGATCGCCAATCTTGCAGGCTTAAGAACAGGCTTCATTTCTGCAAATACCGTTGGCGGCATGGATAAAACCGAAGATTTTTTCAGGGATTTTTTAAGCGATAATGCCAAAGGCAGGTTACGCAACGTAGTTAACCACGAATGTGGAGCAGTTACCAATTTAGTTGCAGATCAACTGGGAATCCGGCATTATGTGAGTACCATCAGCACGGCATGTTCTTCATCGGCCAACGCCATTATGTACGGTGCAAGGCTCATCAAAAATAACATGCTCGATGTGGTGATAGCCGGAGGTACAGATGCCCTAACCCGTTTTACGCTTAATGGCTTTAATACCCTTATGATATTGGATAAGCAGCCTTGTCAACCATTTGATGCCAATCGCCGTGGCCTTAATCTCGGCGAAGGTGCAGGCTATGTAGTACTGGTGTCTGAGCGAATAGCGGCATCGCTTAAAAAAGAATTGTATTGTACTTTAAGCGGCTATCACAATGCCAATGATGCCTATCATCAAACAGCATCATCGCCTACGGGAACAGGATCATTACTGGCGATGGAAGGGGCATTAAAAAGAAGTGGTTTGCAACCTGCTGATATCGGTTATATTAATTTACACGGTACAGGCACACAAAATAATGATAGTTCGGAAGGGGCGGCTATCAGCAAGCTGTTTGCAGGGCATACTCCCAAAATGAGCTCTACCAAAGCTTTTACCGGGCATACGCTTGGAGCCAGCGGTGGTATTGAAGCCGTATTTTCGGCTCTGTCGGTACAGAGTAGTTGGGTATACTCTAATCTTCGTTTTGAAACTCCTATTGAAGGATTTCCCTTTACGCCAGAAACCCGCTTTTCATCACAGCCGGAAATAAAACATGTACTATCCAACTCGTTCGGGTTTGGCGGCAATTGTTCATCATTAATATTTTCAAAACTATAGGCGATGTACATCAGGGCAGCAAGTAATATATCGCCACAAAACACTTTCGGTAATCAGCCGTTCCTTCAGGACCTGGCCGAATACAACGGCGACAGGCTTAGCTGTATCGAACCGGATTATAAAGCCCTGATCGATCCCAAACTCATCCGCCGCATGAGCCGCATCATTAAAATGGGCGTAGCCGCCGGAATGGATTGTTTGCATCAAGCCGGGATCCAAATACCCGATGCCATCATCACCGGAACTGCTTATGGCTGTTTGGAAGATACCAATACTTTCCTGGGTAAAATGGTGCAGCAAAACGAAGAAGCGCTTGCCCCTACCGCGTTCATCCAATCAACTCATAATACCATCAGCGCGCAGATAGCATTGTTACTGCAATGCCATCAATACAACAACACATTTGTAAATGGCGGAGCATCATTTGAAAACGCGTTACTTGATGCCATGATGCTTTTGTACGAGGGAGAGGCCTCCAACGTATTAGTTGGTGGCATAGACGAAATTACCGCTAACAGCCACGCCATTTTAAAGCGCACGGGCTTATATCGCAGACAACCGGTCTCAAACTTTGAACTGCTTAATACTCCCGGTAAGGGAACCATGGCAGGCGAAGGTTCAGCGTTTTTTATCTTAAGCAAGGAAGCCTCCGGTGCTGATTGGGCTAAAATTGATGGTGTATCCAGCTTTTATAAACCGCGTAATACTGCTGAAATAAAGCAACAGATCAGCATCTTTTTGCAAAGCCAAAACACCAATATCCATGAGATAGACCTGGTAATAACCGGCAATAACGGGGATTTAAAAAATGATGCTGTTTACGGGCAATTGCAGCAATATGATTTTGCGAATGTGCCCGCGATTAATTACAAAGCCCTCTGTGGCGAATACCCAACCTCTTCTGCGTTTGCAATGTGGCTGGCTGCCCATGAAATTAAAAATGGCACCTGTTCATTTGTACCAGAAAGCGAAGAAATTCCGTTAAAGAAAGTGCTCATTTATAATCACTATCAAAATATCCACCACTCGTTAATCCTGCTTTCGGCATGCTAAACTTCAGGAATACCAATATCCTTTTTATTGGCCTGCTGGGGTTAATAATCTGGCAGCACATTACAGAAGGGGTATCATGGTGGAGTTACCCGGTGCTGATCTTTGTTTACTCGCTGATATTGTTTTACGGATGCTATTATATTGGCTCCAACTTTTTTATGCGGGTGATGTGTTCGCTTAAAACAAACAAAAAAATCATCGCCATTACTTTCGATGACGGGCCGGATGCCGCGGCTACCCCTCAGATCCTGGATATTTTAAAACAGCATAACACCCTGGCAGCATTTTTTTGCATCGGCAATAGGATCCAGGACAATGAAGCTATTGTAAAACAAATTCATGAACAGGGCCACATTATCGGCAACCATAGTTTTTCACATCATTTTTGGTTCGATCTGTTTTCTTCAGCCAAAATGCTCGATGACCTGCTTCAGGCCAACCAGCTGGTCAGGCAGACCATCAATTTAAGCCCGCTATTGTTCAGGCCACCTTACGGAGTGATCAACCCCAACCTTAAAAAAGCAATTTTAAGAAGCAGGGCGATACCTATTGGCTGGAGCGTACGATCAATGGACACCGTTATTAGTGATCCTGAAAAACTATTAAAAAAGATCACCCGCCGCTTAAACCCCGGAGCAATTTTCCTGTTTCATGATACGGGAACCGCAACAATTTTGGTATTGCCCCTGTTTATTGAACAGGCCAAAGCAAAGGGCTACGAGATAGTGCGACTGGATAAAATGCTAAATTTACAGGCTTATGTGTAAAGAAATAACGATACCAAGCTCCCCTCTCGAGAGGGGGTGCGAAGGCAACGAGCGGCAGCAGGGGTGTGTTCCTGCGATTGGCTTATCAAAGCAGAAACACACCCCTACACCCCTCTCAAGAGGGGAATCGCGCGGGCCCCTGCTTTTTAAATTGGCAATGATTTTAGTTGCTGTTATTTGTCTGACTTTTAACGCCCAGGCTCAACACGCAGGCTACACCCAACTCTCTGATCTCACCAAATTCAAACAGCAGTTTGCCGAAGTTGCCGCGAAAACAAACAGCATTAAAAGCGATTTCACCCAGGAAAAAAACCTGAGCATGCTATCGGAAAAGATTACCTCAAAAGGAAAATTCTGGTACCGGAAACCCAATATGCTGCGGATGGAATATACCCAGCCATTCAGTTACCTCATGATCCTGAATAAGGATAATGTATACATTAAAGACGGTCAAAAGGAAAACAAGGTATCCACCCGTTCAAATAAAGTTTTTAAACAGATCAATAAAATTGTGGTCGATTGCATCCAGGGCACAGCCCTTAACAGCGGCGATTTCAAATCGGCGGTTTATGAAAACAAGGGCACGTACCTGGTTTCGCTTTCGCCGGTTAACAAACAACTGAGCGATTTTTTCAAAACCATTGAAATCACCGTAGATAAAAAAGATTATTCGGTAAACGCCATCGAAATGCTGGAAAGCTCGGGCGATAGCACCATCCTGCATTTCACTAATAAAGAGATCAATGCCAATATTCCGGATGCGCTTTTTGCTATTAAGTAGTTGCTTGCTCGTGCTGGCCGGCTGCTCATCGGTTTACAAAAACCTGAAACCGGCAGAGGGCAACATACGTGAGATCAAAAAATTCGCGCCCGATTTCACCAACGTACTTTATAAAACCGAGGTAGATGTTGTAGGCGGTCACCATTTGAGCGGACTTCTGCTTATTAAAACCCTGCCCGATAAAAGCGTACGCATGGTATTCAGTAATGAGATGGGCTTCAAATTCTTCGATTTTGAGTTTAAACCCGCCGGCGGCTTTAAGGTATACTACATCATTAAGCAGATGGATAAACGTCCGGTGATCATCACCCTGCAAAAAGATTTTGAACTGATAATGATGCGTAAACAAAACCCGGAAATAGGTTATATGCGTAAGGATGATAGTTTATTATACTATGTTTTCCCGCAAGAAAAAGGCGCTAATTATTACATTACCAACCAAGCAGGAACAGAACTCATCCGTATGGAGCGCTCATCCGACAGGCAACCTGTAGTGCAGGCCATTATGCATGATTTTCATGATGGCATTCCCGATACCATAGGCATCAGCCATAAAAACTTTAAATTTAATATTGGCCTCAAACGCCTTAAACGATAATGCTCAAAGATACCTTTTTTACTTTCAGCACTCCTGAATTTGATGGCGGTTTGATTAAAACCACCATTACCCTTAACCCGGCGCATGATATTTTCAAAGGGCATTTTCCGGGCAACCCTGTTGTGCCGGGCGTATGCATGATGCAGATGATTAAAGAGATATTGGAGAGCTCTTCGAATAAAAAGCTAAAGCTTATTAAGGCCGATAACATCAAGTTTCTATCGTTCATTGATCCTAATCAACACGAGCAGGTTGGGTTGGAGATCAAGATCAGCTTGCTTGATGAGCAGCTTAAAGCGGATGCGCAGTTGGTGAATGAAGGAGTTGTATTTTTGAAATTTAAGGGAATTTTTCAATAGAAATATGCCACTCCTTAATTCCCTCCCTGGGGAGGGGTGCGAAGGAAACGAGTAGTGGCAGGGAGGGGTTTATCCGCCTTATTTACCGAATAAGCATATTGAAGAAACCCCTCCCTACACCCTCCCAGGGGAGGGAATCGCACATCCCCCGCTCTCGTTGGCTAATGTTAACTATTATTTCTGCCCAACCGCTTTCGCACTTTTACCTAACCTGATAGCCGCTAATAAGTAATAAAAAGCGCCGAAGGCCGAATATCCTGCCAAATTCACAATACCCATATTAGGCGAATGTGCCATGGCGATGAATGATACGCCAGCAAGCATGGACTGGCCGCCGCTCAGTATCATTGGCCACTGGCCGCCAAATTCTTTCCGTCTTTTTAAACCCAATACCAGCTGGATCAACCCTGTTAATAATGCCCAGGCCCCAAATACAATTAAGGCCGCAGGTACGCCTTTGGTTATAGCAAAACCTACTGTCAAGGTAGTAACAATACTGATGGCAACATTGACATACTGCGGTGTTAAGGATGTACCATTACCCTTATTGGCGCGGATATCGAGGAATGTACCTACAACATCCCACAGCGGGTAGATCACCAACAGTACTACAGCTGCTGTGTAAGACGTTTTGGCTAACAAGGCTACCAATAATACCCAGGTAACTGAAAATGCTACCCTGATAAAATAAAGTTTGCGTAGCTCGCGCGCTGTATTAGCCGCGGCTGATGTTTCTATGATCAATGTTTTATTTGCTGACATGATTTTCAATTTTTTGTTTGTGTCTTGTTTGATGAAGCAAAGTTGGGCACAAAACGAAGCAGTAATTTTCACCTGGGTGAAAACTACAGAGGGCATTTGTCAGCGGAATTTCGTTTTTAGGGCTTTTGCTGCGATAACCGCTTTTTGATGCGGGTAAGCGATGGGTTTTTTATGCCGAGGTAGGATGAAATGTGATATGCAGGAATACGGCTTACAATATTGGGGTGCTGGGTTATCATTTTTAAATAACGTTCTTCGGCGGTATTGAACATAAATTCTTCGGTACGGGCCTGCGATTGGTTAAAGAATAATTCGGCTATCAGGCGACCGAAGCGTGGCCAGCCGGTTGGCGTGCCATAAAGATACTGCAGGTCGTTGTAATTGATGGAGATGATCTCGGCATCTTCCATAGCCTGGATATAATAAGCGCAGGGATACTGATTGACAAAACTCCGGAAGGATACCAGGAACTGCCGCTCAGAGAAAAAGTAGATATTCTTTTCTTCCTGCGTTTCGGGATGTACATAGTAGATCCGGAACAGGCCTTTGGTAATCAGCGCCAGATCGGTACATACAATGTTCTGCATGTTAAAAAAATCGCTCTTCTCAATTTTACGGGTGCGCCAGTAAGGCAAACTGACGTTGACATCGTTTGCCGATAGCTCGGCAAACTTGCCAAGCAAATCGTTCAATACTTCCTGTTTTGATTCCATACTGTTAACAAAGCGTAATCATTCCAAATATCGGCACAAAAAACCACAGTAATTTTCACCTGGGTTAATAACATGAGGTTTTATTTTCTTATTTTACAATCAAACTAAATTGAACAAAAAACAATCACCCAATCAATCAACATCATGAAGAAAATAAATACATCTCCCCATGTTAGTGAGTTTGATAGAGATAACCCTCTTCCTGGCAGCCATTATCCTGGCCGTGTCGGGTCCCCGAAAAAGCAAAAAGAAAGACAGTAACATCAATCCGGACGCGCATTTGCGTTCTGAATATTACGTTACCGAAAACGGGGGATTGGAACATGTAAAAAGCGAAATCTAATACCAGGCCAAGCCTCCCGAAACATATCTGAAAATAAAATAGAGCCGTCGCTAAACAATTAGCGACGGTTTTTTATTTATTTTACAAACATTATAAACCACAACCTGCCCCCGTTTGAAACATATCTACAGCGTTCTGTTTTTCAGTTTGATTTATAGCGGCCTGTTTGCCCAGGTAAAAGTATCCGGTAAAGTAACCGGCGTCTCCCAAAATCCCTTAGTCTTTGCCGTTGTTAATCTGCAACAGCAAGACTCCGAGCAAACCCGGGCGGTACAAACCGATTCGGCTGGTATATTCAGTTTTACTGCTGTTGATAAAGGCAATTACAACCTAACCGTCACTTATACCGGCTATCAAACAACCGTGCTTAAATTAAGCCTGCAGCAGGATACTACCTTATCCGTTACCCTTGTGGATAATACCACACAGTTAAATGAAGTAAAAGTAACCGCGAGCAAAGCCTCTGTCGAAAATAAAAGCGATAAACTGGTTTACAATGTATCTACAAGTGCAACATCTGCCGGGGCGGATGCGCTCACAGTTATTGGCCGTGTACCGGGTGTAAAAGTTGGCGATAACGATTTAAGTATTGTTGGCAAAGGCAGTGTTAAAGTTATGGTAAACGAACGGTTGGTGCAATTGGCGGGTGCCGATCTGCTCCGTTACCTGCGGTCGTTATCCGCAAGCCAGGTTGGCACCATCGAACTGATTAAAAATCCGGGGGCCGCTTATGATGCCGAAGGAAACGCCGGGCTTATCAATATCACTTTAAAACATAGCAAAAAGCAGGGCTATTCGGGCAGTGTACAGGTAAATCAAAAACAATGGTTGCATAATCCGGCCTCGGTTTATGGCACCAGCAATTACTGGTGGCTTAACGCAAGTGGCGACATCAATTATAACACGGCCAAACTATCGGCTTATGCCAGTGTAAATGTTGATCATGACCACGAGCTGGAAGGTTTTGAAACCGATATTTATTATCCCAAACAAACCTGGCTGCAAACTGATACCGGCAATTACCGCTATCATAATTTAAATTTTATTGCCGGGGCCGATTACCGGTTTAGTCCCAAGGTTACCGCAGGGATAAATTACCAGGGCGGAAAAAATACTTATGATGGGTCGGACCATGTGAATAACCCTATCATCAACAACGGCAGCGGCGCTATCGATTCAACGCTGAAAACCTACGCCACCTATCACCCGGTAGCCATCAGCAACGCGGTGAACCTGCATAGCACCATCAGCCTGGATACCTCCGGCGCAAAACTGCTGCTTAATGCCGACTATTTTAATTACTACCGCACCGACCGATCTGATTTTGAAAGCAACACCTACCTTGCCGATGGCACTTTGAATGCCGCCAGTCGCAACCGCTATCACGATACCAATAAACAGGATATCAATATTTACACTTTTAAAGCCGATGCCTTTTTGCCTACCAAATACGCCCGTTTTGCTTTTGGCGGTAAATTGAGCTTTATCAACAATTACAGTAATGCCTTTTACTATAAAAAAGCTGCTAATGATTCCTTAAGCTATGACCGTAACCTGAGTAACGAGTTTACTTACACCGAAAACACTCAATCGGTTTATGGCAGTATCAACCGCGAAGATGGTAAATGGAAATACCAGGCCGGCCTGCGTGTTGAACGTACCGAAACCAAAGGTTTTTCGCATACGCTTAATCAAACTACCATTAACAATTACACCCGGTTGTTCCCCTCGGCAACAGTTAGTTACCAGGCCGGAGTCGACCACAGCCTTGCGCTAAATTTCGGCAGGCGGGTTAACCGGCCAACATTCTGGAACCTAAACCCATTCAAGAGCCTGTTCACGGCTTACAGTTATGGCGAGGGCAATCCTTACCTCCAGCCCGAATACAATACCAATTTTGAACTTTCGCATACCTACAAAAACAGGCTTACATCGGCCATATTTTTAAACGTCACCAACAACGGTTTCAACAACGTAACCATTGCCCGGGCAGATACCAACCTGGTTTATACTACGCCGCTCAACTTTATTAAAACTTACCGGCTTGGCATCTCCGAAAATTATTCGATGCAGTTGTTGAGCTGGCTGGATAATAATAACCAGTTCACCTTTTACCATACCGATGCAAAATCGGCATTAGCGGCAGTAAAAGGGATCAGCGGGTTCGGGGTCTATATCGCTACCAACAATAATATTTATTTTAATGCGGATAAAAGTTTTTCAGGAGCGGTGAATTTCTGGTACCAGTTCCCGGAGATTGACCATATTGGCCGGAGTGATGCCTATTATAAACTTGATCTCGGTATTAAGGCCTTCGTTTTTAAAAAGAAGGTAGATGTTTCATTTGTGATGAATGATGTTTTCAGGAGCAGCGCTTCGGCAGTTACTACCGTTGTTAATGGTGTACGGCAAAAATATACCAACTTCCAGATCAACAGGTATGCCCTGGTGGGCATCAGCTATCGTTTTGGGAATAGCTTAACTAAGGCAGAGAAACAGGATACCGGCAACCAGGACGAGAAAGGCAGGATCCATTAAAAGCAAAAAGGGAGCTCCTGCGGGCTCCCTTTAAACAATCACAAAACAAAAGCAAGGTTACATTTTACCTGAGCTGTCTTTGCCCATTTTACCTTTACTCATTTTACTTTTAGACATTTTATCGTGGTTCATTTTATCTGAACCCATTTTGTCTTTTGACATTTTATCAGCGCCCATTTTGTCTGATGCCATTTTATCGTGGCTCATTTTGTCCGAACCCATCTTGTCTTTGCCCATTTTGTCCGAAGCCATTTTATCATGACTCATTTTGTCTTTACTCATCTTATCCTTTTTCATTTTACCGGTATCACTAAGTAAAACGGTATTATGCAAAGGAGCCGATGTTTTAGCCTGTACATTAACTGTAAGGCCGGCAACAGCAAAAATGGCGACAAGTGTGCCTGAAATGATTGATCTGGTTTTCATGTTTGATTTTTTAAGTTGTTTGCTCCTTAGTCGTGCCGGGCAACGAAACCTTACAATGTATTTTCATTTTGTTTTCGGTAGATGCCTATTCGCCTCATTCCAAAAAATTTCATGAAATTAGGCCACAATAAAACTGTTTTATGGAGATCAGCGAAGCACAAAAACTGGTAGATAACTGGATAAAAACAATGGGGATCCGGTACTTTAACGAACTCACCAACACCGCCATCTTAATGGAAGAGGTTGGTGAAGTAGCCCGCATCATGGCCAGACAATACGGCGAGCAATCATTCAAAAAATCAGATACCGAAGTTAACCTTGCCGATGAAATGGCCGACGTGCTTTTCGTGCTCATTTGCCTGGCCAATCAAACCGGCATCGACCTTACCGAAGCTCTTGAAAAAAACATGCAGAAAAAAAGTATCCGAGATGCTGAGCGGCATAAAAACAATGAAAAACTGAAATAACTAAAATTTAATTTTATTTATTTCATGAAAACAAAATTAAATTCTTTAAAAATTAATTTTAATACAATTTAATAAGGCAAAAGCCGTTTAATCTAAAACAATTAAACAGCCTTATTATGAAAACCTATTTTTTCCTGTCAATAAGTTTTTTGCTTGTACTAACCTCATGCAAACATAATACAGAACAAAAAGTAAAGGTGCAAGACGTAGTGTTAGCGCCACCTCCTCCTGTAGAAGAAAAGAGCATTGCAGCTGCTGATCAGCTGGAAGATAACAATATAGCTAAACCGGCCGCGCCTAATCCTGCCATTGCCGATACCGCCAAAAAGATCATTAAGGAAGGTGATATTCGCTTTGAAACGGGTAACCCAAAGGCGGCTAAACAAAATATCGTCTCTTCACTAAAAAAGTTAGGCGGTTATCTTGCCGAAGAAAACGAAACCACCAGCAGCGAAACCAATCAAAAAGAGTATAGCCTCAAGATCAGGGTTCCATCCAAAAACTTCGATGTATTTTTAAACAATTTAACGTCCAGTGCAGACCATATCGAATCAAAGAATATCCATATCCGCGATGTAACCACGCAGTTTATAGATGTTCGCGCCGAGATCGGCAATAACAAACAGTTAGAACAACGTTATCTGCAACTGGCAGCCAAAGCAACCAAAATGACCGATCTGCTGGCGATAGAAGATAAACTGGCCAGTATCCGTACAACCATCGATTCGGCCCAGGGACAACTTAATTACCTGAGCAGCCAGGTTAGTTACAGCTCGCTTGATATCAGCTTTTATACCCGTCATACAGGAGAAGTAAACACTGGCAACGGCTTTGGTTATAAATTTAAAACCGCACTTGGCGAAGGCTGGGAAGTTTTACAAAACCTGTTTTTCGCGCTTATAGCATTGTGGCCTTTAATGATAGGCGCTGTCATCCTTCTGCTGCTGATCAGGCGTTGGAAAAGGCGGAGAAAAGCAAATATTATAAGCGAGGTGTAAAAATTATCGCAAAAGTTAATTTAATATTAAAATTATAAAAACCGAAAATGATAAAAGGTATTACTTTATGAAGATTTAATTATAAGAGTAGAATCTTTATTAAATTAATTAATAAATGCTTGACAAGTAGAAATTTAACGCTAATTTTAAGCATCCTAATTGATTGATCATGATCCGTGTACGGTCTAAAGTTGTACTGTTGGTTGCCCCACATGTAGTTGGGCTTGAGGTATTGCCTAATAACAAGGTTTTTAAACATATTTCAACAACCGCGGCTATCTTTCCGGTCATACATGATATCAAACCCAACCTGCTCATACTCGATTACGACTATCTTGTTCAGGATATCGAAAAAATCCTTCGTCGCATAAGTTCAAACCCGGCATACAGAAACATTAAGATCTGTTGCTACAAAAACAAATGGCATTCTAAAATTGATCCTTTCCTGAAAACCTTAGGCGTTGATCATATTTTTTACGCTGAAGACATGAAGCAGGAAGCCTCACGCAAAACCGCCTTTGAAGCCATTGGCGACGTTATAATGGATGGGACGTTTTTCAACTTACTAAAACCGGTACATTAAGAGCCGCGCTATTATTTCATGTCATTGCGAGGAGGAACGACGAAGCAATCGCATACTATACAGAGCTACTCTGCTTCCGTGCGGTTGCTACGCTTCGCTCGCAATGACATAGTTTTTTGCCCCCGTTTTTCAACTCCAAAACTCTTGATTCCTGAATCTAACAGTCCTGATTCTTAAATAACCACTTCTCCCTCAAAAACCTTAACAGCCGGACCTTCTAAGAAGATATCGGTAAAAGCTTTGCCATCATAATCAAAGCGGATATTGAGGTTACCTCCTAATACTTTTATAGGGGTGGTGATGTGCCCGGTTTGCTCGTTATGTTGGGCCATGGCTAATGCTACCGCTGTAACACCCGTACCGCAGGCAAAAGTTTCATCCTCTACCCCGCGCTCAAAAGTGCGTACAAAATAACCGTCTTCGGCAGGTTCAACAAAGTTTACATTGATGCCTTTTTCATGATAGGTTTCATTATTGCGGATGGCATAGCCTTCGGTATACATATCGCGCTCGGCCAGGCCGTCAACCAGTTTTACATAGTGTGGCGAGCCGGTATTGAGCACGTAGGCTTCGGCATCTTTGCTAACATCGTTTACATCTGTCATTTGCAGGCTCACCCAATCACCTTCGTCTGAAATTTTGGCATAATGCGGACCATCAACGGCCAAAAATTCAGTCTCCGACTCAATAACGCCTAAAAATTTGGCAAAAGCTACAATGCAACGTCCGCCATTGCCGCACATGCTGCTCGGCTGACCATCGGCATTGTAATAAACCATCTCAAAATCGTACCCTTCTTTATTCTGCAGCAGCATGAGGCCATCGCCCCCGATACCAAAACGGCGGTCGCAAAGGCTTGAAATTAGCTTAGGATTGTGATGATCAACGCTGTTATCGCGATTGTCTATCAAAATAAAATCATTTCCGGCGCCCTGGTACTTATAAAAATGTAAATTCACGTTATTATACTATTTAATGTCAGCTTATTAGTATTAGCAAAACCCATGCTAACAATCAAAAAAGCCAATGTTGATCTATTTAACAAATTTTAACATAAAACGCAATAACTTATCGTTGATTATCTCGTCTATATGGTATTAAATTTGATTTGTAAAATAAGTAAACTTAATAATAAGAAAGGCAAATTATAAATGAAAAAGATAGGTTTAACACTATTAACCGCTTTTGTTGGAGGGGCGATGGCCTTAGGGGTATACAAGGTTATCGAAAACAAGTACTCAGACAACATGAGCTTTGAGGACAAACAGAAAGTATATTTTACCAGTAATCCGTCGGCCCCGGTATCATCAACCGGCGATCTGGATTTTACACAAGCAGCTGCCGTAGCTACCCCAGCGGTGGTTTACATCCGCACCACGTATAGCAGCAAAGCCAGCGGTGGCGGTCAGGATCAGCTGGAGCAAATGTTTGGCGATATGTTTGGTCAGCGTTCGCGTCCGCAAGGTCCGCAAATGGCATCTGGTTCGGGCGTTATCATTTCGCCTGATGGCTATATCGTAACCAACAACCACGTGGTTGAAAAGGCCGACAAAATTACTGTTGCCACCAATGATCACCGTACATTTAGCGCCAAAGTTATCGGTACCGATCCAAGCACCGACCTGGCCCTGATTAAAGTAAGCGCTACCAACCTGCCTATTGTAAAATTAGGCAACAGCGACGACGCTAAAGTTGGCGAATGGGTTTTAGCCGTTGGTAACCCTTTTAACTTAACTTCAACCGTTACAGCAGGTATCATTAGCGCTAAAGGCCGTAACATTGGCATCATAGGCAGCGAAGATAATTCGGACGAAAATCCGTTCGGCCGTACCCGTCAGCAAACAGCTCCAAAATTGAATAAAGCTATCGAGTCGTTTATTCAAACAGACGCGGCCATTAACCCTGGAAACAGCGGAGGCGCGTTGGTTAACACCCGTGGCGAGCTGATCGGTATTAACGCCGCTATTGCTTCACACACCGGCTCATACGAAGGTTATGGTTTTGCTATCCCGGTTAACCTGGCTAAAAAAGTATTGAACGATATCAAAAAATTCGGTACTGTGAAACGCGGTTTTGTAGGTGTTACTTTCACCGAACTTAACCCGGATGTAGCCCAGAAACTTGACGTAACAACCACCAACGGTTTATACGTTAACGATCTGGTACCGGGCGGTGGCGCCGAACAGGCTGGTTTAAAGAAAGGCGATATCATTGTTAAAGTTGAAGGTCAGCAGGTTTATGAATCATCCGACTTGCAGGAACGCGTAGGCCGTTTGCAACCTGGCGACAAGATTAACGTCACCGTATTGCGCGATGGCAAGGATAAAGATTTCGCGGTAACTCTTAAAGGCGACGCGGCACCGGCAACTAACCGTACTACAGCCACATCTAAATCGGCCGAAGAGCTGTTTAACAAACTGGGCGCAAGCTTCCACGCTTTAACCCCGGCCGAAAAAGCAAAACTGCATGTTAACGGTGGTGTACTGGTAACCCAGGTACGCGAAGGTGGCTTATTTGATGCTGCCGAAATTCCTGAAGGTGTGGTGATCACCAGCATCAATAAAATAGCTATCGGCAGTATTGATGATATTGACAGGGCAATTGTAAAACCGATACAAGGCAACATTATTATTGCCGGTATCTACCCTGATGGTTCGCACTTCAGCAGCGCGTTCCCGGCGCAATAAGTTTTTTAAGTGATTTTATATATGAAGCCCCGGTTCTTTTAGGATCGGGGCTTTCTTTTTATAGAGATTTATAAAAAGCGTGGCCTTGCGCGACTCCCCTCTTGAGAGGGGCGGAGGGGTGTGTTTCTGCGATAGTCAACCCGCTTCTTTGTTGGTTTTGGAGGATGGTTGAAATTCTCGGAGTTTTAACTTACATCGTCCGCTCTTGGCCGCGGAGGCCAGTTACTTTACCTTAGATGCAAAGTAACCAAACATCAAGACAAAAAAATGCTTCCCCCCACAGGCTATACTCCCAGGCCCGCTTTTTTGTCGGGCCGGCGCGCTTTTGTTTTGGGGATAATAATGCCTTCTGTTCTTTATAAACTTTACGGTCTTGCTTCCTGACTCTTGCCGTCTTGTTTCTTCTTCCAAACTCATATCTTAGAAACGTGATTAAAGTAACCTGCGCTATTATTGTTAATGCCGACGGACTCGTTCTCGCTGCCCAGCGAAACGCAACCATGAGCCTGCCGCTAAAGTGGGAATTCCCCGGCGGTAAAATTGAACCCGGCGAAACCGCCGAAGCCTGCCTCATCCGCGAGATTAAAGAAGAGCTTCATGTGGATATTGAGATTGTAGCACCCCTACCCGCTAACACACATCAGTATCCTAATGTGACCATACAACTGATCCCTTTTGTTTGTAGAATTACCTCTGGCGAGATTATTCTTAAAGAGCATCTTGATTTTAAATGGGTTGCTAAAGATGAATTGTTAGCTTTGGATTGGGCGGAGGCGGATGTGGCAATTGTTAAATATTATATGGAGAGTTAAGTTTCTCTTTTCTTTCCATTTATTTTTCTACATTTACAATCTATATAATTCACATAGACATAGTAGTATTTAATTAATCAAACAAAATAATGCAAAGGCATAGGGGTAAAAGTTTAGAGTGTTGTAATAAAGTAAACGCGTTAAAAGCTTTATTCAATCACTTTAAAATAATTACCCATGATACCCGCTTTAATAATTTGGTTATTTAAAAAATATATCCGGCCTGCCCTCCAAAACAAAACTTTCCCAACGTTAAATGTATTCGGTCCGCTCAAATGGGCTGCTATGGTTGTGGCTTTATTGTGCCTTGCTGTGGGAGCCTTGGCGCAGGAACAAACAGTTAAGTACAACGTGCTGCACAGCGGCAAGGTGGTTGGCCACATGAACCTGTACCAAAAACACCAGGGCGATGAGCTATACCTCAAAATGATCTCCGAGGTAAAAATGCGCTTCATTTTCAGCGTTAAGGTTGATATCCAGGAAGAGAGCACTTTTAATAATGGCAAGCTCATCAGTTCGCAGGTATGCCGTAATGTTAACGGAACTGAGAAGTGTAATCGCCAAACTAAAGCCATCGCTTCAGGCTACCAAACCATCGCCGAAGGCAAATGCGGCAAGACTGTTGATCAAAAACAAATTGCCGCCAACCTGATGCTGCTCTACTGCCGCGAACCCGAAAACCAGGCTCAGGTATATTCTGATAATTTTCAGCAGTTTTTGCAGGTTAAACAGGTAAGTCCGCATGTATACCGGATAGACTTGCCCGATGGTAACTACAATTTCTACAGCTATACCAACGGTGTGTGCAGTAAGGTTGACATTCACCACACGTTGTACACCATCCAGATCCAGCTGGCCTGATTGATTTTTAACATTTGGGCTCTATGAATTTAACGGCCAAACAAGCTATCTTTAGCGCTAACATCTCCCCTCTTAAAGTGGAATATAGCGATAGCACGGCCATTGGTTTAATTAAACAGGGAAGCCAGAAGGCTTTTGAGCGACTTTTTAAAGATCACTTTAAAAGCCTGCACGCCTATGCCTACACTTTTTTAAAGGATGATGAAATGGCCGAAGAGGTAGTACAAAATGTTTTTTGCCGCATTTGGGAAAAACGCGATCAGCTTAAAACCGATGGTAGTATCAAGGCTTACCTGTACCGCTCGGTACATAACGAAAGTTTGAACTACTTAAAACACCAGAAGGTACGTGCCAATTTCGGCGTTTATTATGCCGATGAAATGGAGCAGGCAGGCAACGATGATTCGGCTTCAAAAAAACTGCTCACGGCCGAACTGCAAAAGCATATAGAAAAAGCCCTAAGCGAGCTGCCCGAGCAGTGCCGCATCATTTTTCAGCTAAGCAGGTTTGAGCAACTTAAGTACCGGCAAATTGCCGATCAGATGGGGCTTTCGATCAAAACCATCGAAAACCAGATGGGCAAGGCGCTACGGGTAATGCGCCAAAAACTGGCGGAGTTTTTACCCATTATTTTATTGTTATTTATTAATTGGTTTGTATGAGCTATACCGGTATGCCCATAGATGATGATTTGCTGGTGAAATACCTGGTTGGCGAAGCTACGCCTGCCGAGGCGGAAGCTATACAGAACTGGATTGTCGCGTCGCCTGCTAACAGGCAGGAGTTTGATAATTTTAAACTGATTTGGGATGAGAGCCAGCATATCGCCTCTACCAAAGCCTTGGATGAAGATGCCGCCTATCTCCGCCTGCAAAAAAGGCTAAACAACACAACACCGAACGTTGAAGCGCGATCAGCGCAAGTCCGCAAAATGAAACCCAGCTGGTGGCTTGGCATAGCGGCATCGTTATTATTGATTTGTACCGTGGCCTGGCTAACAATCAGCCATTATTACGATAACCGTGCTATTGCTTTTGTTAAGATAGATAGCGAAGCTAAAACCCGTATGCAAACCCTGCCCGATGGTTCGGTAGTTACACTGAACAGTCACAGTACCCTTATTTACCCGGAAAAGTTTACAGGTACCATCCGTCCGGTTACCATGCTGGGCGAGGCGTTCTTCAAGGTAACGCCAGATAAAACAAAACCTTTTATAATTAAGGTGAACGGCGTAACGGTTAGGGTGGTTGGCACGTCATTCAATGTGAAAAGCCGCGATGATAAAACGCAGGTAATTGTGGAAACAGGCATTGTTAACGTTAGCGAGAAGAGCAAGAATGTAAACCTTAACCCCGGCGAAAAGGTATTAGTTACCAAAAAGGACGGCTTACAGGCCAAGGAGATTATTAAAGGGCGTTTGTATAACTATTATGCAACTCACGAACTGGTTTGCGACGAAACCCCGCTGCATGAGCTGGTAGGTTCGCTGAATGAGATTTACGGATCACATATTGTTATCGGCAACAAGGCTATTAATAACCTGCCTATTACCACGGTGTTCAAAGATCAGTCGTTAGATGAAACGTTGCTGGTGATTTCTGAGACCTTTAAGATTAAAGTGGAGCACGGTAAAAAGGGGATTGTGTTGAAGTAAGCACTGCACTATAAATAGAAACGGGCATTACTATAAAACCATGTCATTGCGAGCGAAGCGTGGCAATCGCACGGCAGCAGGGCCGCTCTGTATAGCATGCGATTGCTTCGTCGTTCCTCCTCGCAATGACATAATTTTAGATATTTATGTTGTATAAACTACATCGTTACCTAAACTATACCTGTTGCCTGCTCCTCCTCACGGCCTTAACCGCCCATGCCGATTCTATCCTATCAAAAAACATATCCGTCCATGTAACCGAAATGCGCCTGGGAACGGTGCTTAAAACCATCGAACAAAAAGGGAATTTTTACTTCTCGTACAATAGCAGTATCGTAAAAACAGATAGCCTGGTTACCGTTAATGCCGATAACTGGACGATAAAGGAAGTGCTGGACCATATGCTCAGCTACCGGTTTGAATACCGCGAGACGAAGAATTTCATCATCCTGAGATATGCGCCCCTCCAACTCACCATAGTTACCGACAAAGCCGCAACCGAGGGCGATAGCTATAGCATCAGCGGTACGGTTACCGATGAACAGACCGGCTACAAACTACCGAACGCCAGCGTGTACTCGCACGAACAATTGCAATCGGTACTCACTGATAAAGAGGGCCATTTTGATATGACGCTCCGCAACGAAGGTCAGCCAATCACCCTCACCATCAGCAGGCAGTTTTATAAAGATACCACGGTTACTTTCCTGGCAGATGTTAATGTAAGAAGTACCGATACTACCCTGAAGAAAAAACGCAGCCTGTTGGGTTATATACTAAGCGATGATTATTCGGGCGTTGAAAATACTGCACTGGGCAAGCTATTCCTCTCCACCAAACAACAGATCCAGGCTGCTAATCTCGGCGGACTGATTGCGCAGGCGCCATTCCAGGCTTCGGCCATACCGGGTGTAAGTACTCACGGCAATTTCAGCGGACAGGTGGTAAACGTTGTTTCCCTAAACGCGGTTGGCGGGTATAATGCCGGTGTAGATGGTTTTGAAATGGGTATCATTTTCAATTTAGATAAAGGTGATGTTGGTGCGGTACAAATAGCTGGGATTTTTAACGTTGTCGGCGGCTCTGTCAATGGCATCCAGGTTGGTGGTTTATACAACAATGTATTAGGCAATATGCGGGGCATTCAACTGGCGCTGCTGCATAACAGCGTAAAACAAAACATGAATGGTTTGCAGCTATCGGCACTATATAATCATACCCGGGGCTCAGTCCGGGGGATTCAGCTAGGGGCGATAGGTAACATCGCCGGTAAAAACTCCGACGCGCTGCAGATTGGCGGCATTGGTAATATCGCCCAACAAAAGTTTGGCGGGCTGCAGGTGGCGGGCTTGTTCAATTATGCCAAACATCTTAGCGGCGTACAGCTTGCGTTGGTGAACATTGCCGATACTTCGTCTGGGTTTAGTATTGGTCTGCTGAATATTATCAATAGCGGTTACCACAAACTGGCTATCTCCACCAACGAAACGCAGAATATCAACCTCACCTTTAAAAATGGCAATAATAAGCTATACACCATTTGGCAGGGTGGTATGCGGGTGGATGAGAACAGCAAACTCTATTCATTCGGATTAGGCTTCGGCCGGGAATTTGGGTTAGGCCAGCATCTGGCTATCAATACCGAAATCGGTTCAAGTTATCTGTACCAGGGCACATGGTTAAAAACCAATCAGCTTAACAAATTCAACCTGGATTTTACTTACAAGGTAAGCCGCAAGTTTTCCATTTTCGCCGGACCATCATTAAATTTCCTGTATTCAGATCAGCGCAGTCCGGTTGATGGCTATGCTTATGTCCGGGACCTGCACCATTCTTTTATCCGTGATAATCGTAACTGGACTGGTTGGGTTGGATGGAGTTTCGGGATTAATCTGTTTTAAAGTACCCTTTATTGTATTTAACAATCATTGGCCCGCTCAATCGCCGCGGGAGGGCTTTGTTCTTTTTCTTGATAAAAAGAACCAAAAATCAAGTCAGCAGATAGGCTTCTTTGCCGCACAGGCCTTTACCCCGCAAAGCGAACAGAACCACGGGCTGCAATTATTTTGCCCAGCTTCGCTCGCTCATAGCCCTCCTCTTCTGCAAAAACTTGCGATGCCCCTGCAGCCGCGCAAGCCACCATCGTTCTGCCCGCTTTCGCCCGAAGCTTACCTGCTGACGGAGTTGGGGAAAGAAACAAGACTATTAGAGTCAGGAAGCAACACGATAAGCCATCAAAACCATGTCATTGCGAGGAACGAAGCAACCGCACGGAAGCACAGCTGCCCAGTTTATTTACAACGGGGTGTTTGTAGCCTACTCAGGTACCCTAATTTTACAACCAAACCACTTTTTGAAAGCTTTGATGCTCCTGGCCAATGATATCCCGATATAACTCAGGCTTTCTGGCCTGGATGTAACGATAGCCGCCTGCTTTGGTCAGCTTATCTGGCGTTAGCTCGGCCATTGCAAACTCATTTTCTAATGATCTGCATTCGCTCATAATATCACCATAAGGGTCAATGATCATGGAGCAGCCGTTTTTTAGTTGATCATCGTCCATCCCAATTGGGTTAGAGATTACGGCATAAATGGCATTATCATACGCCCGGGCGGGCAACCATTTCATTAACCATTGCCTGCCTTTAAGGCTGTCAAACTCCTGCCGCAGCAGTTGCGCATTGGCTTCTTTGTTCTTCCATAGCTCTGGGTCAACAAAACCTGCTCCAGGCCGGGTTGATGGTGTACACATGGTAACGTGCGGCATAAAAATTACCTGGGCGCCAAGCAAAGTAGTTGCGCGTACATTTTCAATTATATTATTGTCATAACAGATAAGTATACCGCATTTCCATCCGTATAAATCAAATACGGTATAGGCCGTTCCCGGTAAAAGATGTGGGTTAATAAAAGGATGTAATTTGCGGTGTTTGGCAATCAGCCCTGTTTTATCAACGCATACATAAGCCTTAAATAGGTTATCGTCTTGATCCTTTTCAAACAGACCGGCCAGTATGGCAATATCATACCGCCGGGCGTATTCGGTCAGTGCTATGATGCTCGGTCCGTTGGGGATTTCTTCGGCAAGGTCAAGCATCTGTGCGTTGTCCAGATTCCGGGCAAACGTATAACCCGTTACCGAACATTCATGAAATGCTATGGCTTTGGCCCCTTTTGCCCCAGCATCGGCCGCCATTTGCTCAATGATTGACAGGTTATAGGCTTTATCCCCGCTTTTATTTTCAAACTGCGCCGTGGCTATCGTTAAGTTTTCCATATGCTCTGATCTTGTTTTAACACTCCAAAACTATCAGGAACATAACGAAAGGCATTGTAAAAAACCGACAAACGTATTTTAAGCGAGGGGCATAAAATTTATAGCCAGCAGGTTATGATTGGCTTTGTATTGCAGAGGCGTGACGCCCGTGTGCTTCCGGAAAAAATTGTTAAGATGTGCCTGGTCGTAGTACCCGCAAGCATAGCTCAGGCTGCCTACATCTTTTATAGAACTGAGCTTTTGAAGCTGTTTGAGATAATTTTGAAATTTAACCGCATCGATAAATTTTTTAGGTGAGATCCCTACTTCCTCATTGAACCTGCGCTCGAGCTGTCGTTCGGTTACGGGTAGCACATCCAGCAAGCCTTTAACATTGATAATACCGCTGTGCTTATGAATAATGCTTATAGCGCGGTCTGTAATGCTTACTCCCCTATCTTTAAAAGCCATTTTTCTCAATAAAAATTGTTCGGTAATACATGCTGCTGTGGAGAGATCCGTGACGTTTGCAATCCGATCTTCAAGATCGGCAGCATCCTGTCCAAAAAAATCTTTTAAGGGCACAGTATTGTTATTAAGTTCATAAGCAGCCACACCAAGGAGGGTTAATAACGCGTTGGGCTGCAAAACCACTATCAGCATGGCCAACTCATCAACCGACATGATATCGTTGTAATGCGTTATCTGCCCATAAACAAAACTATCCGGCTGTTTGCTGGCAACCGTGCTATGCTGATCGTACTGTAACAACGGCGCTTTTAAATGAAACACCATTCCGGGATTGCCGTCAGAAAACAGGCGGTAATTTATGGCAGTACGCTTATCATGCGCTATAATTAAATAGTGCTTAACAATACCCGAGAGCAAAGGGTGTGGTGCTATTTGCATGATATTATAAAGGCTTGATAAAGGTAATCATTATTTTACCTGATAAACCATTTCCTACTCCCCCTTTAGGGCTACGGGCTAATATTTCCTATACACGTTATAAAGAATATTCAAATCCAATTGTGTCATTGTTGGTGTTTCGTCAGTCTGAACAAAATGGCGTTTAAAAGCAACAATAGCTACAGGGAGGTTACTGATATCATAACCTATTAGCTTAAGCGCTGTGGCATAATCAAAATTATCCGGCGGCAGCTCAAGCAGTTCTTCCCGCCAAAAGCCAAAGCCTTTTTGTGCTAACAGTTTCCAGGGGAACAATGGCCCCGGATCGGGTTTGCGCAGTGGCGCTATATCCTGATGCCCTATAAAATTGGCCTGCGGAATATTATAGGTTTTCTTGAGCTGTGCCAGCAGCGCCAACAAGCTTTTAACCTGTATATCATTAAAAGGCTCGTGCCCGTTGTTATCAATTTCGATACCGATAGAGCAGCTGTTCATATCGCTGATGCTCCCCCATTTACTGATGCCTGCATGCCAGGCCCGCAGGTAATCATTAAGCATGTGGTAAACTTTGCCGTCTTTACCCACTACATAATGCGCGCTCACCTGTGGTTTTACCAAAGTAAACGTATTTAGGGTTTGTTTAACAGAATCCTGTGCGGTATAGTGAATGATCACATAATTAGGCTTACGCAGGTTAAAGTTCACGGTGCCCACCCATTCCGATGGGATGGCTCCGCCGGCGCTGTCAACCAGCATAGCGGGCGGCTCCCGGCTAATCACTTCAACTAACGAGTCGGTTTGTGTATGATATACTTTATTGGTAGCGGCATAGGGCTGTACTTTAGGCGAGCATGCGCTGATGGCAGCTATCGAAGCGGTTATTAGTAAAATGTATCTATTTTTCAAACCTTGATTTGCTTGATTTTAGGATTTACACTGATGATTTAAAACAAGTATACAAAAAACCTTGATGCATTTGATTTAAAGACATTCTGATTTAGTCAGGGAAATCCGTAAATCAAGCGTATCAAGGTTCCTTTTTGAGATAGCCTATTCAGCTTTATATTTCTGTCAACCTTATATCGCTGTCGACCGCCTTATTACGCCTAATAAAAGCGCGATAACGGCTATCACCAGTAAAATATGAATAAGGCCGCCTACAGTTGTAAAGAATACGCCAATTGCCCATCCTATAATCAGGATGACTGCAATTATATACAGGAGTGAGTTCATAATAATTGTTTTTAATTAATGATTTTCATAGATATCTGTATAATAGCTAATGCCGCCCAAAAGTTTTAAGTTTTGTAATTTTCATCGCAGATAGAGCTCATTTACAGCTGCGTTTGGGTGAGAATTATTCCTGATGTATATTTAGGCTCCTAACCCATGAAAACAATGAAATATATTTTTCTGTCTGCGTGCCTGCTAACTGTCGCCACTGTTGTCAATGCTCAATCAAAGTTGCCGGTTATCCGTGCCACATCAAAAAGTGTTGCTATTAATGATGGTGGCTTTCTGGATAAAAATGCCTGGTCGCTTTCGCCAAAAACAAGGCCCGATATTTATACTGCCGACAGAACGCGGGAAACCAAATGGGTTACTTTTTATACCGATATAGATTCGATAAAGGTGAAAGTTAAGCCTGGTACACGATATGATTTCATCATCCTGCTTAACGGGAAAGACTCCTGCTATACGCAGGTAGCAAGCGCTATTCCACCGGTAGATAAACACCAGGTATCAATTAAAAACGATACCATTCCTTTCAAACTTTCAGCCTATAATGCCATAGCGGTAAAGGCCATACTGAATGATACCGATACTTTAAACCTGCATTTTGACGCAAGCTCGTTCGATGTTCATTTAACAAGAGATGCTATTATAAAAAAGACAAAGCTGCTCCCCAACCAGGCCGATGTACTGGCAGGCAAAGCCAAGCCTAATTTTAACGGGATGAATAAAGCCCAAAAGCTACAGATGGGAACCGCGGTTTGGCTTAACCAGGAGATACTGCCCACCGGACTAACCTCGTACGAAATGGATGGCCGCTTTGCCTGGAACCTGTTTGAAGGCAAACAGGTAGAAGTTGATTACGACAACAACCGCATGATCATTTATAACAAAATGCCAAAAGGATTGAAAGGCTACGAACGGTCGAAAATCGGCTTTATCAAGTCGTTTCCTTATGCTACCGGAACATTTGAAATAGCTGGTAAAAAATACACCGGCAATTTTACAATGGATACGGGTTCCGATCAGTCGTTGATCCTGGATAGCGCCTGGGTAGCTAAAAACAATTTCCCCACAGACTTAAAACTTATCAAATCCTCAACCATCAGCGATCCGCGTGGCGTAAAATATGAAATGAAAATAGTGGAAGCCCCGCTGTTCAGGCTCAATGGCTTCCCTGCTGCCAATATACCTACACTTATTTTGAGCAATAAGAATCCGCTTGGTTTTGAAATCAACTATCTGGGCAACGGCCTTTTAAAACGGTTTAATATGATCCTCGATTTTAAGAATGATTACGTGTATTTGAAGCCAAATAAGCTATCGAGCTGAATAAAAAAGCTTTAGAAGCTTTGTAAAAATTAAAACGCTTCATGGCCGTTGACTTTAGTCGACGGATAAAATTAATAGAACGTTTTGGCTTTAGCTTAATTAAGCAAGTTGTATTGTGGCTAAAGCCTCTTATCTCAGTTCATTAACCGTTGACTAAAGTCAACGGTTAATGATTACATGCAAATTATCGGACCAATTGACGCTTTAATTTCCAGCTGGTACCGCCCAGCTTTGCCCATCTAAAACGGGGTTTACGTCCATATTATCATACTGAATGTTGAGCTTTTGCTGACCGCTTGTGGTTGCCTCACGATAGGGAATGGTGATACCCTGTACCGGCCTAAGATCTGACAACATGGAAAAAAGCGTTTTGTCGCCTACTTTATAGCCATAAGCCATCAGTTGGTTTTGATCATTTATAGCAAACACATATTCGTTGCCGTTTAACTTGCATTGAACCGTGTACATGTTATTGTTGGGGATTTTTTGCGTATTCATAATCTGCATTTGATCAAGCAATGATTTACGTAAGCCGATAACGCCAGTGTACAGGGCAGTTTTTACCTCGGCTACGTTATTGGCCGGCAATTCAGATTTGTTGCCGCTGCTCCACTGCCACCCGGTATTACCCTCGGTTTGCTGCACCGAAACAGGTTTGCCGTTTTTCCATATTTCAACACGCACCTTACTATTTGGAATATCAATCAGCTCCACAACTTTTAATCCCGAAACCGAACCGGTTAAACGCGCTGTTTTCAAAGCGTTCAATTTATCACCACCATGCGCGGCATTAGCTTTTAAAAGTAGTGTTTTACCATCGGGCGCGGTGGTATTATCTGCAGTTGTAGAATTACCTGAAGCTTTTTTTGCCGCAGTTGGCGACTTTGTATTATTAGAAGCGGCGTTATCATTATTATCTACGAAAAACACCCGCCCATCAACTACGGCCATGCGGGTTTTACCGCCCATGTCGCAAAAAAAGCTGTGCAATTCGGTATGGCCATCTGTATAGGTAAGCGTAAGTACACCCTTGTTTATTTTATAGGTACCACTACCGTCCTTGCTGCTTGAACTGCCGCCACCAACATTTTCACCGGCTACAACGGAACCCGAATAGCGCGAATTGCTGAAATGTCCTTTACCATCAAAATTTAATCCCTGTGTACTCAAAGCGCCAACATAAGTTGTACCATAGGCCGCACCGCCGCCACCCATAGCGCTGATAAATGAATAGTAACCTTCCGGTATAATGTTACCCTGAAGTTTGAACAACTCATGCGCGTAATTAGAAAGGCTCCCGTACTTGGTTATGGTATAAACAGACGAGCTTTTGGTATATTTAAGCGTTACCTCCCCTTTGTTTATTGTATATCTGCCGCTTACATTGGTTTGCCAGTCGTTCCGGTTAAGCAAATCATTGAACGTACCATCGGGCCTGAACAATACGGAAACATCCCGCCTGTTCATTCCACCGCCAAATATGGGGCTTGGCGAAAACTCGCATCCGGCATAAACGCCATCTAACTTATCCTGGGCAAAAACATGATCGTAAAAGCAACATAACAAGGCAAATAGTACCAGGCTGAATTGTTTCATAGGGCGTCGGTTTTTTGTCGATAAACCGCATTTGCCAACTATTGTTTGTGGAAATGTTTTAATTAATATGCAATTAATGTTGATGAGAAGCTCAATTCCCTCCCTTGGGAGGGGTGTGATGGCAGTAGGGGTTGCAGGGAGGGGTTTCTACTTTTGTTATAAACCTATCGAAGCAACCCCTCCCTACACCCTCCCAGGGGAGGGAATCGCGCAAGGCCCCAATTTGGCATTAGAATTTTTAATAAAAAACGGCCGCGAGGAATAGCTCCCTCACGACCGCTCTTAAAAAACTAATAAACGGTTAAGCTTTTTCAATTTTCGATGCCTGGTTAATGCCTGCTTCGGCAATTTGGGTAAGCAGGCTATCGCATGTTTTTTCCTCATTCAGGGTTGAATCAAGCAGTTCGGCGGCATGCTCATAACCTAATACACTGGCCAATGTGCGGAGCGTACCATACGAAGCAATTTCATAATGTTCAATTTTTTGCGCGGCCGAAATAATACCGGCGTCACGGGTGATGCTGCCTTTTTCGGTTTCAGCCACAATTTCCTCTCCTTCTTTGATAAGCCCGGCCATCGCTTCACATTTTACAGCTACAGCTTTTTGACCTATAGAAGCGAAAGCATCCTCCAGGCGGATGATTTGGCGCTCAGTTTCGGCCTGATGATTTTCAATAGCCGAACGCAACTCGTCTGAAGTTGCAGCTTTGGCCATTTTAGGCAATGCCTTTGAAAGGTGCTTTTCGGCCCAGTAAATGTCCTTCAGTTCATCAATAAACAATTCGTTCAGGGCCGATTCCTGCACATTGTTGGTTTGTTCGGGTGATTTTACTTTAGTTGTTGCCATGGTAGATGTTTTAATGTTTTTGTGATATAACATCTACAAACACAAAGCCAATTTTATTATTTTAAATAAGTAAATTAATTATTAGGATAATTTTAACTTAAATTTCTATCTGAATAAGGTGTTTTCGATCTCCTTGTTTTACAACTACAAGTTCTAAAAAATATACAGCATGCCCGGTTTTAAGGAATTCACCAGGTTGACTTAGGGCTTCCAACTCCCGGCTTAAGACTTACCTAAGCCCCTTTCTTGGTTTTTAAGCTGGCCATCAGCTGGTCGTACAAATCGTCGCTGCCGGTTTTGCGTGGTTTAAGTTTCTTAACCTTCGCACGTTTGCCTTTTGATTTAGCCTCGATGATCTTAAGTAACTCATCGTTGTATTCATCTTTAAATTTGGATACATCAAAATCCTCAGCGTACTGGTTGATCAGCGTAAGCCCCATATCCAACTCCTTTTTGCTCACGTCAATTTTATCGGGTAGGTTAAGATCTTCCGTATCACGAATTTCCTGTGCAAAACGAATGCGGGTTACTACCAATACATTTTTTAACGGATGGACAATGCAAAGGCTTTCGGTACTGCGCAATACAAAACGCGCCAGCCCGGCTTTTTTTGATTGCGTTAAGGCCTGGATAAGCAGGGCGTAGGCTTTATTGTTTTTGGTATCTGGCTCGGTGTAATAAGAGGTTTCGTAAAACATGGGGTTTACATCGGCAATATCAACAAAGCTTTCTATTTCAATTACTTTGCTTTTTTCGGGCGCGGCATCTTCAAAATCCTGCTCATCCATGATCACATATTCCTCATCAAGCTTATAACCTTTTACAATTTTGTCATAAGGTACTTCTTTATGGGTGTTTTCATTAACCCGCTGATAACGGATGCGTGCATGATCACGACTATCCAGCATGTCAAAATCAAGCGAGCTCGTTTGTACTGCCGAATACAATTTAACCGGGATGCTCACCAACCCAAACCCTATCGAACCTTTCCATATTGATCTCATAGCCCAATAACTTAATGTATTGTAATATAACCATAAAGGGTGTAAAGGGTTTGGAAATTCGGAGCAGCAAAAGCAGAGGTAGCAGGCAAAACCCCTCCCTACACCCTCCCAGAGGAGGGAATCGCACGGCCCAACCCACTCAAAATCCCCCAATGGCCTTTTATTTCTTATAATCGACTATCCCCCAAACAAAACCAGCCCCTCATTTATTTACAAGCATACCAATGCTTTAGGAAATAATTGTAGCCTTCCTGTTACATATTAAACTAAATACACGTTACCTTAGTCATAACATCAAATAAAATACACATGAAAAAGCTATTTATCCTTGCCGCACTATTAGCAACTACTGTTGGAGCATTTGCCCAAAACGTTGACCTTAGGCGTAAAATTGAAGTTACCGGCATTGCCGAACAGGAAGTTACTCCTGATATTATAAACGTAACCATATCACTACAGGAATACATGGATGGCAAAAAACACATCGCCATTAATGACCTGGAAGACCAACTGGAAAAAGCCGTTAAAGATGCCGGCATTCCATCTTCTGATTTTACAGTGAACAATGTATCGGCCTGGAACAACACCTATCAAAAGAAAAAAGCACCTGATTTTTTGGCCAGCAAACAATATGGTTTACGTGTGCGCGATTTGAACAAGTTTAACCAGATCATGTCGAAAATTGATCCTAAAGGTATCCAGTCTACCAATATTGAAAGCTACGACTATTCAAAAATGGCCGATCTGAAACGCGACCTTAAAATTAAAGCCCTGCTTGCCGCCCGCGATAAAGCGACTTATCTGCTTGCTGCCCTTGGCGAAAAATTAGGCGGCGCCATTAACATCACCGAAAGTGATAACAGCAGTTTCCCTCAGCCACGTGTTTATGCCAACACCATGATGTTCAAAGCTTCGGCTGATGCCAATGTTGGTGATTCGGATATCAGCTTCAAAACCATCAAGCTAAACTTCCAGATCCAGGCAGTATTTGAGATTGTGAAGTAATTGGCCCCCGGTCCCCCTAAAGGGGAGCGAAAAAATCTGAAGCCTCTGTTAAAACAAACAGAGGCTTTTTTTATTTTCTTGATTATGGCTCCCCCTTTAGGGAGCCGGGGCAAATATGCAATGGTTTGGCAGACGCGAAAGCGATAACGTTAATGATGAACGCGGCGGTGGTGGTGGCAGGTTAGCCATAGGTGGCGGGGTGCTTGGCCTTATAGCCGCTGCTATTTATTTTTTTACCGGGGTTGATCCTTCTGCTCTGCTTAACCAGGTGTCCACCAATCAGTCCGCCCGGCAGGAGCAAACAGCCAACAAAGGCCCCGAAGATGCCGGAAAGCATTTTGTACGTGTTGTTTTGGCCGATACTGAAGATATCTGGACAAAGCTGTTTAACGATATGGGCCGCACCTATGAAAAACCTCAGCTAACGTTATTTAATGACTATGTTGAGTCGGCCTGTGGGAGGGCCAGCTCTGCAAGCGGTCCGTTTTACTGCCCGGGTGATTCGCAGGTTTATATTGATCTTTCATTTTATGATGAACTTAAGAACCGTTTTGGCGCGGCGGGTGATTTTGCCCAGGCTTATGTGATTGCGCATGAAGTTGGGCATCACGTGCAAAACCTATTGGGGATCTCGCAAAAAATGGATGCTGCACGATCAAGACTTAGCGGACGTGCATACAATAAACTATCGGTAAAGCTGGAGTTACAAGCCGATTTTTATGCCGGCGTATGGGCACATTACGAAAAAAGCATGAAAAACGTGCTTGATAAAGGCGACATAGAAGAAGCCCTGAATGCCGCAAATGCCATTGGCGACGACCGGCTGCAAAAACAAGCCCAGGGGCATGTTGAGCCGGATAGCTTTACCCATGGAACCAGCGCCCAACGGATGTACTGGTTTAAAAAAGGGTTCGAAACCGGGGATATTAACCAGGGGGACACATTTGGCAATGGAGATTTGGATTGATTAGCCAATAGATATGTTGTGACGAAACGAAGCTTTGCAATAGCATGGCGCAGAGCATCAGGGTCCTCTCCGAGAGACCCTGATGGGACACGGATATAATAGCATCGCTTTATAATAAAAACGCGCCATTATGAGGATATCACAATAGCGCGTTTCTGTTATTAGCTGATTAAAAAACTTAATCAATCCACTCAAACTTGGTATAAGGCACAAGCACTTCCGGTACTTTAATGCCTTTTTCAGTCTGATTATTTTCTAACAGCGTAGCTACTATACGTGGCAAGGCCAGCGCGCTACCATTCAGCGTATGTGCCAACTGTGTTTTACCATCGGCATTACGGAAACGCAGTTTAAGCCTGTTGCTTTGAAAAGTTTCAAAGTTTGATACTGATGATACTTCCAGCCAGCGCTGTTGTGCAGCGCTCCAGGTTTCCATATCATAAGTTAAGGCAGAGCCAAAACCCATATCGCCACCACAAAGACGCAATACACGGTAAGGCAAACCTAATTTTTGCAACAATCCTTGTACGTGACTGCTCATGAGTTCCAATATCTCGTATGATTTATCGGGATGAGCAATGGTTACAATCTCCACCTTATCAAACTGGTGTAAGCGGTTCAGGCCACGCACGTGCGCGCCATAAGAACCTGCTTCACGACGGAAACATGGGGTATGGCCACAGTTACGTACCGGTAACTGATCTTCTTTTAATATTACTTCGCGGTACAGGTTGGTAATAGGCACTTCAGCAGTAGGTATCAGGTACAGATTATCAACACCTACATGGTACATCTGCCCTTCTTTATCCGGCAATTGTGAAGTACCAAATCCTGATGCTTCATTCACCATTAATGGTACGCTTACTTCGCTGTAGCCCGCTTTTTCTGCTTCGTCAATAAAATAATTGATCAAAGCGCGTTGCAGCTTAGCACCTTTGTTTTTGTATACAGGGAATCCGGCTCCGGTTATTTTAACGCCCAGTTCAAAATCAATGAGGTTATATTTTGCTGCCAGCTCCCAATGCGGCAAAGCATCGGCAGGCAGTTCCGGTTTGTCACCGTTTTCCAAAACCACTTCGTTATCCTCAGGCGTAAGGCCTTTAGGTACCGAGCTGTGTGGCAAGTTAGGCAGCAATACTAATTTCTGATATAGTTCTTCTTCGGTAATGGTAAGCAGATCACCAAGTTTTTTGATTTCTTCTTTCCATGCACCTGTTTTACCTTTAAGGCCTTCGGCTTCTTCTTTTTTACCGGCGCGCATCAACTCGCCAATTTGTTTTGCAGCTGCATTGGCCTCGGCCGAAACATTATCCATACTGGTTTGAGTGGAGCGACGTTTGTCGTCCAGTTCAATTATTTCATCAACCAGTTGGGGCTGTTTAAAATTTTTTACAGCCAAACGTTCCAAAACCTGTTCCCGGTTATCACGGATATAACTAACTTGCAGCATTATTTTATTTTTTAGGCAAAGATATTTTTTAAGTAGCAGTTTTAAGTAGCAGCGGCAGTTTTTTTTAGAACATAGCCTGATAACTGCAACTACCCACTGCAACTGCCACTAAAAACTCATGAACCAAACACAAACAGGCAAACTATACTTAGTCCCCACCCCGATAGGTAATCTGGAGGATATGACCTTCAGGGCTATCCGGATACTAAAAGAGGTGGATCTGATACTGGCCGAGGATACCCGTACTTCCGCCCCGTTGTTGAAACACTTTGAGATCAATCAAAAAGTATTCGCGCATCATCAGCATAATGAGCACCAATCAAGTAACGAGATTGTTAAGTTTTTGCTGGAAGGTAAAAACATCGCGCTTATTTCGGACGCGGGTACGCCTGCTATTTCCGATCCGGGTTTTTTCCTGGTACGCGAGGCTTTAAAGTTTAACATCGCGGTAGAATGCCTTCCGGGAGCTACGGCCTTTGTACCGGCCCTGGTCAACTCTGGTTTCCCGACAGATAAATTCTGTTTTGAAGGTTTTTTACCGCTGAAAAAAGGTCGCCAAACCAGGTACAAGTTTTTGGCCGAAGAAGAGCGCACCATCATACTATATGAATCGCCCCACCGTTTGTTAAAAACACTGGATGAGATGGCTACCTATTTTGGTGCCGACAGGCAGATCTCGGTATCGCGCGAGCTTACCAAAATGTTTGAAGAAACCGTACGGGGCACTGTTATCGAAGTAAAACAATACTTTGAAACCCACCCCATGAAAGGCGAATTCGTAATGTGCGTGGCCGGGGCAACTGCTAAACCTGCTAAAGGGAAATATGACAGGGACGAGGAGGAGGAATAGCCGGTAAACACAACCATGTCATTGCGAGCGAAGCGTGGCAATCGCACGGAGGCAGAACCGCTCTGTATAGCATGCGATTGCCACGCTTCGCTCGCAATGACATATTTTAATATAACTAAATAAAAATCCGTCATTGCGAGGAACGAAGCAATCCCAAACCTTGCAGAGCTGTCATGCTCATCGGGGATTGCTTCGTTCCTCGCAATGACGCATGTGAATATCACTCTACATGAAAAAAAACCTACCATTAGCCATACTATCGGGCTTGCTTTTGTGGATAGCCTGGCCGCCTACTCCTTATACTACCTTTTTACTTTTCATTGGCTTTGTGCCTATGCTGCTGGCTGTCGAAAACATCATTAATGATGATAAGCCTAAAAAAGGCAGGCGGGTATTTAATGTAACTTTTATTGGCTTTTTTATCTGGAACTCATTATCTGTTTACTGGGTTTATAACGCGCTTAAAATAGTGGGCGAGCTTGTAGCTGTTCCTATCACGCTCATCCCCTATTCGCTTGGGCCCTTGTTGATGGCAGCTGCCTTCTGGTTATATTACCGGTTAAGGCTGGTCGCGCCCCGTTGGGTAGCGCTCATTGGCCTGGTTTGTTTCTGGATCGGGTACGAATATCTACATCAAAGCTGGGACCTTTATTTTCCGTGGATGACACTCGGCAATGGCTTTGCCGTAGCGCATCAGTGGATACAATGGTATGAATACACAGGTGTATACGGAGGTACTGTATGGATTTGGGCTGCCAATATCCTGGCCTTTTTAATTTACATTGGCTTCCGCGAAGCTCAGACAAAAAAAAACCGAATGGCATTGTCCGGAGCTTTGCTGATTGTTATCATAGCTCCTATCGGCTATTCATTATCTGTTTACAGCAATTATGTTGAGGAAGTAAACCCTTCAAATATTGTTGTTGCCCAGCCCAATATCGATCCTTATGAGAAGGATGGCACCATTCCTCCTGCTTTGCAGGTTGATATCCTCATCCACCTTTCCAGGCAGGTAGCACAACCCAATACCGAGTTTTTTATCTGGCCGGAAACAGCTATCCCTGCGCCTGTTTATATTAATGAAGAACAGATAGGCCAAAACACTTTCATCAAGCAAGCCCAATTCTTTTTACGCAAATATCCGAATGGCAACCTGGTTACCGGTGCCGAAACATACAGGCTTTATAACAACAGGGCTACCCCAACAGCTATACCTTCACCATTTGGCGGCGACCAGTTTGCTGATTTTTACAGCACAGCGCTTAACTTAGAGAATGGCGACAGGATCCAAACCTATCATAAATCGCGCTTTGTGCCCGGGGCCGAATCCATGCCTTTTGGCGAAGCGCTCTCATTCCTGAAACCTGTATTTGAGCATTTAGGTGGTGCTACCGGTAACTATGCTCCCGACAAAGACGCGAAAGTGCTTTACTCGCAAAGCGGCATCGGCGTTGATCCCGTTATCTGCTACGAATCGATATGGGGAGGCTATATTGCCCGCTCCGTTAAAAAAGGGGCACAATTTATCGCCATTATCACCAATGATGGCTGGTGGGAAAACACGTCGGGTAAAGACCAGCATTTACAATACGCCAAACTTCGAGCTATTGAAACACGACGTTGGGTTTGTCAATCGGCAAATACCGGTATCTCCGGCTTCATCAATCAACGCGGAGATGTTGTTAAACATACCGAATGGTGGACCAAAACGGCCATCAAACAAGATATTAACCTTAACAGCGAACTTACCTTTTACGTTAAACACGGCGATTACATACCGCAAGCAGGTAGCATACTGGCAGGAATTGGAATGATATTTTTACTGGGGATGAGATTGAGGAAAAAACAGACGCTAACCGCTTAATCAAGTACCGACAGGGTCGTTTTTATAATATCATCAAAAAATGCCTTGTCGGCAGTTGCCTTGGCCGATACCTGCATGCCACGCACGGCGTTAATGATAAACCGGGCCAGCGCCAGGGCATCCTGACGGTTATGGATCTCGCCGCTGTCCTGCCCTTTTTTTACGGCAAGGTAAACGGCCTTTTCAAACTGCTGCTCGTTGCGGCATATCATCTCCTTTACCTCGGCATCATGCGCGGCAAGTTCAATTTCGGCGTTTACCATGAAGCAGCCTTTGCGCTGTTCGTCATTTAACAAATCGCGCGTGGTGAGCTCCAAAAGTTTTTTTATCGCTTCTTTGGCCGATGCTTCATCTTTTATGATGCTGCACATCTGGTCGCCCCCCGACTTTTGATAACTATCCAAAGCTTTAATATATAAAGCATGCTTATCGCCAAAGGTATCGTACAAACTGGAACGACTTATACCCAAACCTTCCACCAGGTCCTGCATAGACGTGCCATTGTAGCCTTTATGCCAAAAAATGCAAACGGCCTTGCTCAGTACCTCGGCTTCATCAAAATCTTTACTTCGTGCCATAACAGAAAAGCTTTACCCGTTTGTGGGCAAAGCTATTCATTTTTAATTAATTGTTAATGTTGTCTGTAGCTTACAGCCCATCAAACTTCAGGAGGCACCTACGGAGCCCAAAATATGCATCTAATTTGCTATACGTTATCCCTCCGGGGTATTTTCTATATGTTTTAGAACTCCGTTAGGAGTATCGTGTTTATAGCTATTTTATAAAATAAATTCTGGGGCTACGCAGGAGCCTCGTTCCGCATCCTATTTATAAGCCTAATTATCTTACACCGCCGCTGGCAATGATAATTTCGCCGGTTAACCAGCGAGAGTCGTCAGAAGCCAGGAACACGGCAACTGGAGCGATATCATCCGGCTGACCAATACGGCCAAGCGGTGTAGTTTTCTCTATCTCTATCTGGAAATCGCTACCTATAAAGCCTGCAGTGTGCGTTCCTTCAGTTTCAACCATACCGGGATTGATAGCGTTTACGCGGATTTTTTTGGGACCAAGTTCTTTAGATAATACCTGTGTGATAGAATCAACAGCGCCTTTGGTACCTGTATAAATAGCGCTTTGCGGCGGAGTGATACGGGTTACAGTCGAGCTTACGTTAATTATACTGCCACCTTTATCGCCAAAGCTGTTAACCGCGGCTTGTGATGCAAGTAATAAACCAAGCACATTGGTATTAAACTGGCGGTGAAACTCATCTTCAGTAACTGCTTCTATCGGTGTAAATTGATATACACCTGCGTTGTTTACCAAAACGTCAACGCCACCAAAAGCTTCCTGGGTTTCCGCAAAAAGGCGATCAACATCTGCTTTTACTGCTACGCTACCTTGTACCGCGATGGCTTTGCCACCATTTGCTGTGATTTCAGCAACCACTTTATCAGCACCTGTTTTGTCTGATGCATAATTTACCACTACTGCTGCACCTTCTGAAGCCAGGCTTTTAGCTATGCCTGCGCCAATACCTTTTGATGCCCCTGTTACAACTGCAACTTTGTTCTCTAATTTTTTCATTTTCTGGAAGATTAATTTTATTTTGGATCAATCGTTCCGTAAAGGTAAATCCATTTTGGAATAAACGTTCCGTAATTATTTTTTATTAGGCTGGGATGACAAAAGCACCTTATGTTTTTTGGACTAAAAAACGGACAGTTAAATAAAGAATGTCATTTCGAAAGAGCCCATTGGGCATAGAGCGCCGGTGGCGAAAGAGAAATCTTATACGCCCTGTATATCCATCATTCATGCTTTAAAGGCGAGCGTATAAGATTTCTCCTCACTCCCTGCGCTTTTCCATCCCACTGTTCGTTCGAAATGACAAACGGGGTTATTGGTTTGCAATAAAGATGCTCTGTATGAAAAACCCTACTCCTCAGTAGCCATTTCATTGCGCTTGAGCACAAAAGCCATCAGATCGTTGATTGGCTGCTTGATGATCTTGCCGGTTTTTACTCCATGCAGCGTGCAAAGCGCGGTTAATTCATCGGCAAAAGAGTAGGCTATGGAACCTACAAAATGACATTTGTATTTATGGTACTCGGGGTATGATTTAATGTTGCTCTCAATAAATTCTACCAGACCATCAACCAGCATGGAGTGGCCATATTCGGTTTCCTTGATCTCGCTTACAAACTTACTGAACGATGCCAGATAAGTGTTGGCATTAGGTTTCTGGTATACATTTTTGATCACGATTTCCTTATTCAGGTGATAAGCCTTATCAAATTTTTGGCTGATCTCATGCGGCATATTGCCGTATAAAAAATCGGTGATCAGTTTTTTGCCGAACCAGGTACCTGAACCTTCATCGCCCAAAACAAAGCCAAGGCCGTGCTGGCCATCGTAGATATCTTCGCCGTCAAAAAAGGAAATATTACTGCCGGTACCTAACACACAGCAGATACCCTTTTCATGGCCGCAGGTTGCATAGGCGCATCCCAGCAAATCGCTGTCGACACTAATATATGCTTTGCCAAAATGCTGGCTTAGGGCATTAGATACAACCTCATGCCTATCCGGGCTGCTGCAACCAGCGCCAAAAAAGTATACTTCAGAAATTTCGGCCGCAAACGCTACCATTTCAGGTGCCTGTTCAAGAATAATACGGGCAATCTCCTTTTCGGTTAAAAAATAAGGGTTTAACCCGGCTGTAAGGAACGAGCGGGTTTCCTGGTCTGAAACGGTCAGCAGCCAGTCGGTTTTTGATGACCCGCTATCTGCAACTAATATCATTGACAAATTTCTTCGAGCACTTTAACGGTAAGTGGTTTATGAATAAACTGAGTAATATGCTTATTATCACTTGACTGCTTCATATCTGTAGGATCAAGCGATGACGATAACATATATATTTTAATTCCTTTTTTAGCTATTTCTAACCCATCATATTCGTGCAGAAATTCAAAACCGCTCATCATTGGCATCCTGATATCTAAAAAAATAACGTCGGGATCTACCGATCCGTCCCTTAATGATTCAATGGCCTCCATCGGCGACTGACGCACAATGATGTTCTCGGCAAAATTACTGCTCTCTAAAACCCGCCGCGTTATGAAGTTATCAATGTAGTTATCATCAATAAGCAGGCAGGTTTTAAAAGGGGTAGTCATATCTCAAAAGTAGGCTTTTAAACCTATTTTTAAAATATTTTTTATTGGATGTTAATACTATTGGTGATTTGTTTTAACATGATCTCGGCCTGTTTACTCTGGTACTGCGCGGCAAAAAATTTTGATTGCGCGTCGAGGTAATTGCGTTGTGCTTCCCTTACCTCAAGTGGCGTAATATTGCCCAGCTTATATTTATCAAGCGTAATATCCAGGTTCTTTTTGTTAAGGTTCACGTTAGCTTCTTCCAGTTTTACCAGGTCGAGCCCCGAAAGGTAGGCAACAAACAAACTGTTGATCTGGCTTTCAATATTCAGCTTGGTTTGTTTGGCAGCAATACCGGCATTATCAATCTGGATCTTAGCATTTTTTTCGCGCCTGTTTTGGTTAAAGCCGTCAAAAATATTAATGCTTGCGGTTAGTCCGTAGTTAAGCCCGTGTGCATTTTGTGATATGGTAAAACCTGCGGGTGTTTTGCTATTGGTAAACACATAGCCAGACGTTAAACCAACCTGCGGGTAACGTGTCGAGCGTACCTGTTTCAGATTGATCTCGGCCAGGCGCTGGTTAATTTGTGCCGATAAGATTCCCGGGTTTTGCAGCTGCGCGTTGTTAAGTACATCGGCCAAAATAAGTTTATCATCAACCACAATGGTGTCTGCCACCGAAAAATCCGTTTGCAGATCGCGGATCAATAACTGGTTAAGCTGTATTTTGGTTGATTTAAATAACTGGTACTGGATAATCAGATTACCGGTATCAGTATTCAAATTTACCTGCGCGTTTAATACATCAAGCCTCGAGGCGCGACCTACATTAAATTTATCGGTAGCAATACGTAGCTGTGTCCTGGATATGTCTATCGCCCCTTTCAATGCCTTAACCTGTTCGTTTTGACTAATGAGGTCGTAATATGTATTGATCACACTGGCAACGGTACGTTGTACGGTATCCTGTAACCTTAAAACACCAAGCTTATCCAGCTGTTTAAGCTGATCGTAGTTGGCGAACATACCAAAGCCGTCAAAAATTGTCCAGTTAAGGTTTACGCCATAGCTGTTGTTAGAGTTATGGGCATTAATGTTATTGTATTTGCCAGTGTTAAGCGTTTGTTTGGTTGACTGGCGGCTGTTGTTATCGGTAAAGCTACCATTAAGTTGTGGCAGCATACCCGCGTTACCCGCACTAACGTTGTTTGACGCGATGGTTGAATTGTTTTGCGACAACTTAATATTATAGTTATTCTTTAGGGCTATTTCCACCGCGTCTTTAAGGGATAGCAATGGTTGCGCCGGCTGCTGGGCTTTCGCGATGGCCGATGCCATCGCGAAAGTAAAAACCAGGCAAGCTATTTTCTTGATCATCATATTATATTACAGGTTTTCGATCAGTTTAGGTTCGTGGTGATGTGGGTGACGGGCGGCCTCAGCTATTTCGGCTTCGGCAGCCAGATCCTCTGGGTCATGGTCGTGATCTTTACGGGATTTAGCGGCCAGCAGCAAATACATCATCGGGATAATGTACAGGGTTAGCACCAGTGAAAATAACATCCCACCCATAATAACAATACCTAATGATACACGGCTTTTTGCACCGGCACCCAATGCAAACGCGATAGGTACGGCACCGAGCACCACGGCCAAACTTGTCATTAATATCGGGCGTAAACGCGCCGTGGCAGCTTCAACAACAGCCTCATATTTGGCTACGCCCTGCTCCATACGCTGGTTGGCAAACTCCACAATCAAAATACCATTTTTGGTTACTAAGCCCACGAGGGTAATGATCCCGATCTCGCTGAAAATATTAAGGGTTTGGTTAAACAGCCACAGTGATAAAAATGCGCCAGAGATAGCCAGCGGCACGGTAAGCATCACAATAAGCGGATCCATAAAGCTTTCAAACTGGGCTGCAAGCACCAGGTAGATGAGCAACAACGCGAAACCGAATGCAAAGAGAATGTTTGATGAACCTTCGGCGTAGTCACGCGAAGGACCGCTTAGCGCAGTACTAAAAGTATCATCGAGCAGACTTTTCGAAATCCTGTCCATTTCCTTGATACCATCCCCAACAGTATAACCCGGGGCCAACCCGGCCGAGAGTGTTGCTGATTTGTAGCGGTTAAAATGGTAAATAGCGGGCGGCGTTGCTCCTTCGGTAGTTTTAACTACGTTATCCAGCTGCACCAAAGTGCCTTTTGAGCTGCGTACGTAAATAGACCGCAGATCGAGCGGCTGATCGCGGTTGGCACGGTCAACCTGTGCTATTACCTGATATTGCTTACCGTTTATCAGGAAGTAATCCAAACGGCCGGCGCTGTAATACAATTGCAGCGTTTGAGCTATATCATCAACCGAAACACCCAAATCGCGGGCGCGCTCACGGTCGGTAACCACGCGCAGCTCAGGCTTGGTAAATTTCAGGTTAACGTCTGTCCCCTGGAAAACCGGGCTTTTTGATACCTCGGCAAAAAAAGTTGGCAGCACCTTCCGGATCTTTTCAAAATCCTGGTTCTGGATAACATACTGAACCGGTAACGATGTTTTTGAACCTGAACCGCCGCCGCTGATGGTTTGCTCCTGCACCACAATAGCACGGGCATCAGGCATTTTACGCAGTTTGCCATTCAACCAGTCGGCAAGTTCCTGCTGGGTACGCTTACGCTCCTCCGGGCCAACAAGCCCTACCCTACCAAAGCCGGTATTTGAAGCTCCGCCACCGCCAAATGACGGTGAAACAATTTCAAGGTTAACGTTAGCCTCAGGAATGGAGTCGGCAACAAGGTTGGATACCTTATCCATGTAGCGGGTCATGTATTCATAGGTTGCACCTTCCGATCCGGTAACGCTGTACCGGAGTAAGCTGCGGTCGTCAAGCGGAGCAAGCTCAGATGGGATAACTTTTACCAGAATGCCAATAATAACAAGTGATGCCGCCAGAATAACGAACGATACCCATTTACGCTTCATAAACTTAACAAGCGACTCTGAATAAGAGTTGATCATATTTACAAAGAATGGCTCTGTTCTTTCGTAAAACTTCGATTTCTTTTGATTTTTACGGATCAGCTTAACGTTAAGCATCGGTGTTAATGACAGGGACACGAACGCTGATATCAACACCGCCCCCGCTACCACCACCGCAAATTCGCGGAATAAACGACCGGTGAAGCCCTGTAAAAACACAATGGGTAAAAACACAGCGGCCAACGTAACCGATGTGGATACCACCGCGAAAAAGATCTCGGCCGAGCCTTCAAAAGCCGCTTTGCGGATAGCCATACCAGCCTCCACCTTTTTATAGATATTCTCCGTTACTACTATACCGTCATCCACCACCAGGCCTGTTGCCAGTACTATCCCCAGCAGGGTTAATATATTGATGGAGAAACCGAAGATATACATGATAAAGAAGGCCCCGATCAGGGATACCGGGATATCTATCAACGGACGGAAAGCGATAAGCCAGTCGCGGAAGAAAAGGTAAATGATAATTACCACCAACACAAACGCCACGATGAGTGTTTCCTGCACTTCAGATATCGACTGGTTAATGAACCTTGTATTATCCAAAGCTACTTTTACTGAAATATCTGGCGGAAGATCTTTTTTGATCTGCTCCAAACGGGCATAAAAATCTTTGGCTATCTGCACATAATTGGCACCAGGCTGCGGCACAAGGGCTAAACCAACCATCGGTACGCCCGACTCTTTAAATATGGTTTCCTCATTAGCCGAACCCAATACGGCATAACCAATATCGCTCAGCCTGATCACCCTGCTGCTATCTGCACGAATAATGAGGTTGTTAAAATCTTTTTCGGTTGCCAGTTTACCCAATGCCCTGATGGTAACCTCGGTATTATTACCTTCAATTTTACCGGCAGGCAATTCCACGTTCTCTTTGGCCAGGGCGGCCCCAATATCAGTGGCTGTAACCCCAAGCGCCGAAAGTTTCTTTGGGTCAATCCAAAGGCGCATAGCATACTGGCGCTGTCCCTGTACGTTGATGGTACTTACCCCCGGGATGGTTTGCAAACCTTCCAGCAGCACGTTCTCCGCGTAATCATCCAGCTGGTTTATGTTACGGGTATTACTGCTTACGGTAAGGGTAATGATCTGGTCGGCGCTGGCATCCGCTTTAGTTACTACCGGCGGGGCGTTAATATCCTGTGGCAGCTGGCGCTGGGCCTGGCTCACTTTGTCGCGCACGTCGTTAGCGGCCGTTTCCAGGTCGGCATCAAGGTCAAACTCAACCGTAATATTACTCTGACCAACAGAACTGGTTGACGATATATTACGGATGCCCGGCACACCGTTGATTGATTTTTCAAGCGGCTCCGTTATCTGTGATTCAATTACATCGGCATTGGCACCAGAATAACTGGTTGATACCGAAATAATAGGCGGATCTACCGAAGGGAAATCCCTCACCCCTAAAAACTTATAACCGATAATACCAAACACAACAATAACCACAGACATTACTGTTGCCAATACCGGCCGTTTAATACTTACTGAGGATAAACTCATATCTGGTTTATTTAATAACTTTTAAAATTTTCAAAGGCACTTTTGGTCGCATTTGGATCAAGCCTGATACTACCACGCTATCGCCGGGTTGTAAACCTTCAATAACCTGGATCTTGGTATCGGTACGCAGATCTGTTTTAACCGGTTTTGACACCGCGATGCCGTTATGGTAAATCCACACCAGGCTACTTTTCAAATCGGGGATAACCGCCTCTGTTGGCAGCAAAATAGTTTTTGGAATCTGATCTAATGTCAGGTTGATTTTGGCAAAGCTGCCTGCTGTAAGTATTCCCTTAGGGTTTGGCGCTTTAGCACGTACGGTAATGGTACGTGAGCTGGCATCAATTGAAGGGTCGATAGCGTACACTGTACCTGTAAAATTCTCCATCGAGCTTTCTGTCCTGAACCTGATCTTGCTGCCCGGACCAAGGATAGAAAGGTATCTTTCAGGAACAGAAAAAGTTACTTTAGCCGGATCGATATTAACCAAATTAGCTATTGGCGACGACGGCGACAGGTAACTGCCCGGGCTCACATTTCTTAAACCAATAATACCTGAAAATGGTGCACGGATCTCGGTACGCGCAATTTGCGCCTTGATTACATCGGCAGCCGCCTTTAACGAGTTTAATGCGGTTAATGAAGTATCATATTCTTCCTGGCTTATAGCTTCTTTTTGAAGCAACTGACGGTTACGGCTTTCTTGCTGCTTTGCCAATGCTACCTGGTACTGGTTTTGTTGCAGGGATGCTTCCAGGTCCTGGTTGTAAACTTTTACCAGCAACTGTCCCTTTGTTACTTTACTACCTTCATTAAAATATATGCCTGTGATATTCCCCGCTGTCTGGCTTATCAGGCTCACTTTTTCATTAGCATCAATAGTACCGGTTATATCAATGATATTATTTACGGCGGTATCCTTAACTATCATGACGTTAACACCTACGGGGCCGCCTCCTTTTTTCTTATCACCCTTGCCCGAAGCCATAGCCGCGGCCGATTTTTTTGCCCCCTCGCTAAAAAATTTGTTGTAAATTAAATAGGCAACCAGCAGGGCCAGCGCCGTGTAAATAATATATTTCGTTTTCATACTTTGTTTAATCCGTGTGTGGTTTAGCTTGTAGGGTTGTTTCGGGTGATATTAATGGTTTTAAATTTTTGTGCATCCGGGTAAGTACACTTTCAAACACCTGCATATCGGCTTCAGATATGCCATCGGTAATATCAGTGTTTATGTTTTCAAATGTTTCGAGTATCTGGGGTACGGCCAGTTTAGCCTTTTCGGTTACCCGTAGTAATTGTTGGCGCCTGTCGTTCGGGTTATTTTCGCGGTAAACAAATCCTCTTGACGATAGCAGGTTAATGATGTTCACCATGGCCGATTTATCCTTGCCCAGCATATGCGCCAGCGCGTTTTGCGTAAGCTGTCCGTCATGAACATAAATGAGCGAAAGGATATAATGGTACCTTGTAACTTCCAGATGAGCGGTTTGCTTTACCAGTACATCCAGGTACAATTTACCCAAGCGGAGCAGCTTGCGCGAAATAGGTTCAATCAGTTCCATTTTACTTAAAATCGTTGTAAAACTAATAGCATAATATTAACAATAGTTGCATGTATCAACCATTTTACAACGGCGTTTTGGGCACAGGAATGCCAGATATTTAACTGATTATATAATTTTTATAAATTGCGTGCATGAAACTGACCAACCTACGCACGTTATTTTTTCTAACGATTTTAATTATGAGTACTACCATCAGCGAGGCAGCCGCCAACGCTCAGATTACCTACAATGTTTCGTTTCCAGAAGCCCAGGCCCATTATGCCGATATCGAAATGCATATTACCGGGCTTCAGCAAAACACCCTTGAACTGAAAATGCCGGTATGGACACCCGGTTCATACCTTGTCCGCGAATTCGCTAAAAACATCGAATCATTAAGTGCCGAAACCAGCGGCAAGCCGGTTGCAGCACCCAAAATCAATAAGAACACCTGGCAAATTGTTACAAAAGGAATTTCATCGGTAACAGTAAAATACCGCGTTTATGCCTTTGAGCTTTCGGTACGCACCAGCTTTATTGATGCGTCACATGCATTCCTTTCAACTACCGGCATCTTTATTTATCCGGCCAACATGCTGCATTCGCCGGCTACCATCCATATTAAGCCTTATAAAAACTGGGATAAGGTTTCCACCAGCTTAGATATGGTAAATAATGATCCTTTTACCCGGTTATCGCCCAATTTCGATATCCTGTTTGATTCGCCTATTGAAGTGGGTAACCAGGATGTTTTTGGCTTTGACGCATCTGGCGTTCATTATGAAATTTGCATGTATGGCGGTGGCAACTACGACAGGGAGAAGCTAAAAGCCGATATCCACAAAATTGTTGACCAGGAAACTGCTGTATTTGGTGAAAACCCTAACAAGCACTATGTATTTATAGTACATAATCGCCAACGCAACGGTGGTGGTTTGGAGCACCTGAGCTCGACTGTTTTAGGCGCTTCGCGCGACAATTACGCTAACGATAAAGGCTACCAAAGCTTTTTAGGCCTGGTTGCGCATGAGCATTTTCATTTGTGGAATGTAAAACGCCTGCGCCCAATTGTTTTAGGTCCGTTTGATTATGATAATGAAAACTATACCACCAACCTGTGGATAGCCGAAGGCTTTACCGAATATTACCAGGGCATTATTGTTCGCCGTACGCAATTGTTCCCTGTCGAAAATTATTTTGACACTTTGGAGGGCGAATTCAACATCCTTGAAAACCTGCCGGGCAAGGATGTACAAACCGTTGCCGAATCAAGCTTCGACGCCTGGATCAAGGCATATCGCCCTAACGAAAACTCAAACAACAGCACCATATCGTACTACAACAAGGGAGCGATTATTGGTATGATGCTGGACCTGCAGATCATTAACGACAGCAAAGGCAAATACTCCTTAGATGATGCGATGAGATATATGTATACCCAGTTTTACAAAACAAAAAAACGCGGTTATACCGATGCAGAGTTTAAAGCCGCCTTTGAAAAATTTGCTGGTAAAAAACTGGATGACTTTTATGCTAAATACATCAATGGCTTAACTCCTGTAGATTATAGCAAATACTTGGGCTATGCGGGTTACAAGATAGTTGATGAACTGGCTGGCAAAAACGATGCGGCCTTAGGAATCACTACAGCCACAAACGCCGCCAAAAAAATTATTGTTACCGGAGTACAACGCGGCACTGCAGCCTATATAGACGGCATTAACGTTAACGACGAAATCACCGCTATTGATGGCAATCCCGTTACCGACGCGGCAACCATGATCAAAGATAAAAACCCGGGAGATAAGATCCAGGTTACTGTAACCCGCGACGGACAAGCCATTATCCTGCCGGTTACCCTGCTGAAAAGCAACCGCGTTAAATACAACATTGCTACAATTGACAACCCAACCGAACAGCAACTGGTTGTAAGGAAAAAGTGGTTGAGTATATAAGATATGTTTTATTAATAATGGAGGGCCGGCTGAAAAGCTGGCCCTTTTTTCGTTTGAAAACTTGTTATTCCTGGGGAAGGAGAAAATTAAACTTTTAAAAAGTGAAGTGACATTAAATGTATAGGGACTGTCACCCTGAACCAGTCGAAGAACGCGCGCAGAGGCCCTACCCACTATGCTTTGACTGGCTCAGCATGATACCCGTTAACGCTCGTGGGCAGGCACAAGGGAGCAATACCCGCAGGTAGCCACACAACACTTGCGTCAAAGGTGTGGTATATATGTCTTCACAATAAGATCTAATTATTACCCAACCCTTCCTCAATCTTTGCTTGCAGCTCTGCTTTAAAATCCTCGTCCAATTTCAGCTCATTCTTTAACGAATCATGAAAAAGTTGCTTTACCATATTATTGATAATGCGACTTTGTTTATTGTATAACACACACATGCCGCAACCCGCCAGGTGAATGCGCAACTCTATTTCCTCGCGAAAGCTAAGCCGTTTAAGCTGCTTTTTTTCGATAAGGAAAGTAGCTTGTTTACAGTTGTATATGACTTTTTTCAGGTAACTCATTTTTAATTCCAGTTTTTTTGGAGGCAAGCCCTCAGGTTAACTTTTGCCCGGTGAATAATTACCCAGAAATTAGCCTGGGTAACATGAAGTTCGGTGCAAATATGCTCGGTTGCGGCATCATCAATGTGCTTCATGGTAAAAACCGCGTTCCACAGTGCAGGGAGCTTTTGCAGGCATAATTGTAAAATTTTGTTCAGTTCCTTTTTCAATAATGGATCCTGCTCATCCATCCCGGCAATGGGTTGCGGCGCATACTCAGGTTTCCAATGACCATTCCCTTCATCAAAAAATTCATCCTGCTCCTGTGTGGCTTTATTTGCAGCAGCTATAGCCAAGCCTGACGATTTTTTCCGGTACACATCAATAATTTTATTTTTAAGAATTGCTGTAAGCCACGTTCGTTCGGTGCTCCTGCCCTCAAACCTGTCAACCCTTTCAAGCGCTGCTAAAAAAGTTTCCTGCACCAGGTCTTTAGCCAGGTCCTCGTCATTGATACGCACAATGGCATACATATACAGGTAATCGGCATAGGTGGCAACCCATTTGTGCGGGTTTAATACATTAGTTTCGGATATCATGAATGCTTAAGCTGATACAATACCACGTTAGTCGGGCGCAGGCGCTAATCCTTACAAATTAAACTCAAAATTAGGTTTATTTTAAACCAAGCCATTCCATTTATTACACCCTGCATTATCCTCATTGATAATGAGCTTATTATGCCGATATTTATATCAGCCAAAAAAGAAAAAATTTATTGTAAGGTTATCCCCGTAAACCCGACAAAGCAGTAAAAACGTATATCATTTAATCTAAATAATATGGAAAAGATCAAAGTAATCGCGCTCGTGCCGCTTTTAATCGGCGCGATAGCTCTTTCAGTCGCTTTTACTAATTGTAAAAATACAGCCAAAGGAAATAGTAAAACGCCGGTGTTTGATGGTAAAGGCTTTGCATTGGTAGAGCTATTCACTTCTGAAGGATGCTCAAGCTGTCCATCGGCCGATAACCTGGTGGCCAAAGTGCAGAAAGAAATTGGCGATAAGCCCATTTATATTTTAGCCTACCATGTTGATTATTGGAACCGTCTTGGCTGGAAAGATGTTTTCAGCAGTGCCGATTATTCGAAACGGCAAAATGAGTACGCTAATTGGTTGAACCTGTCGCAGGTATATACCCCGCAGATTGTGGTTAATGGCAAAACGGAATTTGTAGGTTCGCAGGAAGGCGCTTTACGCAACGCCATCAAAGCCGGGCTGCAAGGCAACAGCAGTACAAGGTTAATGCTCAACGCTACACGCAATGCCAACAATTCAGCTTCGGTACAATATAAAATTGAAGGAGAAACAGATAACCCACACAGTGTAATATCCCTCGCATTGGTTCAAAAACAAGCTGTTGTAAAAGTTGAGCGTGGCGAAAATGGCGGCCGCACACTGGCACATACCCAAATTGTACGCAACCTGCAAACAATCCCTTTAAACAACACAAGCGGCAACGCGAACATCGCCTTACCCGCAGGGTTTGATACCCAGGGATGGGAAATAATAGGCTTTGTGCAAAATACCGGTAACGGAAATATTTTAAGCGCGGCAAAGACCTCATTTAAAGTATCGGCAGATAGCGGCGGCCCAGGGGAAGCTAAAAACATACAATAGTTAAACACGGTTTGTGCAAAAACTAAAACGGCCATTTAAATGAAAGTGATTAAAGAAAAACACCCGCTGTTAATGCGCTGGACACACTGGGTAAACTTCCCTATCCTGACCATCATGATCTGGAGCGGGCTGCTTATTTACTGGGCTAACGACACCTATACGTTCACGCTTTTTGGCGTTACTTTTATCCGGTTTTTTCCGCAGGAGTTTTATGACGCCTTGCATATCCCAAAACGTTTGGCCGAGGGTATGGCTTTCCACTTTTTGTTTATGTGGTTTTTCGCGCTGAACGGGTTTCTGTACGTATCATACACCATTATATCCGGTCAGTGGCGGGAACTGGTGCCCAATAAACATTCATTTAAAGAAGCCTGGCTGGTGATTTTGCACGACCTGCATATCCGTAAAATGGCGCCACCTCAAAACAAATACAACGCCGCCCAACGTATTGCCTACACCGCCATAATTGTAATGGGCTTTGGCTCGTTAATTACAGGACTGGCCATATACAAGCCGGTACAGTTTAATTACCTGGCCTGGCTTTGCGGCGGTTACCATTTAGCGCGCATATGGCATTTTGTACTCACCATTGGTTATGTGTTGTTTTTCCTGGTACATGTTGTACAGGTTGTACTTGCCGGCTGGAACAATTTCAGATCGGTTATTTCGGGCTTTGAGGTGATTGACGAAAAACCGCAACCCGCTATTCAAATTCAAAACGATGAAATTAACGAAAAAGCTGAGTAAGGTTTTCAGCAAAAATAAAGCCCCCAAAAAGGAGCTTACTGTTGAGCAGAAGATAAGTCGCCGCAATTTTATCGCCTTCGGTAGTTTCCTGGCTTTGGGCAGCGCGGCTTATGGCGGCTGGCGCTGGCTGTACACTTCGCCCGAAGAAACAGGCGGCATAACCGCAGGTGCCCATGGCCCATTACGTGACGTACTTAACGCCAACGAAAAAGTAGTGCGCCAGTTATACAGCAATCACAACCTTGTAAAAACTTATCCAAAAGAAATGGCAGCCAAAGTGGTGCGCCATAACAGCGATATAGGATCGGAAGGACTAATTGATGTAGATGCCTGGAAATTATCAGTCAAAAAAAATAGCGGCGAGGTGCTGAATATTGGTATCGACGAAATAAGGAAACTACCCAAAACCGAAATCATTTATGATTTTAAATGTGTTGAGGGCTGGGACCAGATCTCGCACTGGGGCGGTGTAAAATTCAGCGATTTTATAGCGCATTTTAAGCTTGACGCCGAAACTCAATTTGAATATGTTGGCATGGAGACACCCGATAAGGAATATTATGTGGGGGTTGATATGCCGAGCGCTATGCACCCGCAAACCTTACTGGCCTATGAGGTAAATGAAAAACCGCTGCCGCCTAAACATGGCGCGCCGTTACGGCTCATTATTCCGGTTAAATATGGCATCAAAAACCTGAAGCGGATTGGGAGTATCAACTTTAGCAATACCCGCCCCCCCGATTACTGGGCCGAACAGGGATATGATTATTACGCCGGGTTGTAAAGATCCCGTTAAACCTTTGAGATATCTGATGTAATATTTGCATATTGCATTAGATGCCAGCGGATAAACCACCACTTTCCAAACAGCTTGCCTATGCCTGCGGAATGATAGGCTGGAGCATCATGACCAATATTATTATTGTGATGCTGCCCTACTTTTATTTGCCGCCAAGTAATGCCCGGCTTACTCCCTTAGTTCCCCAGCTGCTGCTTTTCGGGGTGTTTAATATCATGTCGGCCATAACTGCTTCGGGGCGTTTGGTTGATGCTTTTTTTGATCCTTTTATTGCTTCGCTAAGCGATAAAAGCGAAAACCGCAAAGGCAGGCGAATCCCATATATGAAATGGGCCATTATTCCGGCTGTTGTTTTTTGCTCCCTTACTTTTTGCCCGCTGGTAAAGGGCGAAAGCATCCACAACGCATACTGGCTCGTTTTTACCCTTATCTGCTTTTTTATGGGCGCTACGGCCTACATTATACCCTATAATGCGCTGCTCCCCGAGCTTACACGCACCGGCGCCGAACGGGTTGAATTATCATCCTTGCAACAGGTTGGTTTTGTGATAGGCATTATCCTGTCGGCCATGGTAAACAACTTTGCCGATTGGTTACAAAGTTTCACACATATTACCAGTCGTGATACCGCGGTACAATATACCATTTGGGGACTTGCAATTTTTGCAGGGCTGGTGATGCTCGTACCTGTGTTTGCCATTGATGAAAAACGATATTCAAACAGTCAGCCATCGCACCTGCCATTGCTGCCTGCTATTCAAAAAACTTTCGCAAACCGCAATTTTAAATATTATCTCATCTCAGACTTTTCGTTTTATATGGCGCTCAGCATCATATCAAGCGGACTGTTATTCTTTTTAAAATCGTTGCTGGGACTGCCCGAATCTCTGGGCGGCGAATTGATGGGCTCCATGGTTCTGGTATCCCTGGTGTTTTATCCACTGGTAAATTATCTCAGTAAAAAAATAGGAAAAAAACCGATTGTGATATTTTCTTTTGGTTTGCTGAGCCTCGTTTTTATAGCCATATTTTTCCTGGGAAAATTTCCTATGGCACCAAAAGTACAGATCTATGCTTTGGTACTCAGCGCCTCTTTTCCGCTGGCTTCGTTAGGTATATTACCCAACGCTATTCTTGCCGAAATAGCCCAAAACGACGCCCAACAAACCGGTGAAAACCGGGAGGGCATGTTCTTCGCGGTAAAATACCTGTTTGTAAAACTCGGCCAAACGCTGGGGATAGCATTGTTTGCTTTCCTGACGGTGTATGGTAAAGATCCGGGCAATGATTACGGACTGCGTTTAAATGGTATTTGCGGCTGTGTGCTATGCCTGCTGGCAATCGTGTTCTTCAGCAGGTTTAGGGAAGACGAGAAGCGGGTAAGTAGTTAATTAGCCGCTATGGTTATTTATCTGCCAATATTATTGGGCCTTGTGTAAACCAAATGCATCACGTTAATATTGCGCATTTCAAATGCTGCTTCGCAGTAGCAAAGGTAGTAATTCCACTTGCGGATAAAACGATCATCAAAACCTAAAGACCGTACAGTTGGCAGATTGGCGTTAAATGCATTGAACCAAAGTTTGAGCGTTGTAGCGTAATCCAGGCCCATATCCTTCAGGTCTACCATGGTCATATCACCTGTTCGGTTGATAGAGTTGTTGATAGCCCCTACCGATGGCAAAAGCGAACCCGGGAAGATATGCTTCTGGATCCAATCTACCCCCTTGCGAAGCGCGACATACCTCGAATCGGGCGATGTAATAACTTGTATGGCCAGGATGCCGTTCTTTTTAAGCAGGTCGTGGCATTTTTTAAAGTACACATCCATAAAATTATGTCCCACGGCTTCCAACATCTCTACCGATACGATCTTATCAAACATCCCCTCCATTTGGCGGTAATCTTTAAGTTCAATGCTCACCTTGTCGGCTAAACCGGCTTCCTCAACACGTTCAACTGCCAGTTTGTGTTGTTCTTCAGATATTGTTAGCGATGTTACCCTACAGCCGTATGTTTTGGCCATATAAATGGCGTTGCCGCCCCATCCACTGCCAATCTCCAGTACATGATCACTGGGTTTGAGGTGTAGTTGTCGGGATAACCTTTCATATTTAGCCAGCTGTGCTTCCTCCAGGCTTAGTCCGTCTTTATAAAAATATGCGGCCGAATAAGTCATAGTGGGATCAAGGAAACTGGCAAAAAAATCGTTATTGAGGTCGTAATGTTCAGATATATTCTTGCGCGAGCCATCTACCGTATTAGCTCTTTTAAAATGCGAAAGCTTGTTAAAAAACCTGAGCAAGTTTAATGATAGCGCCTGCGTTTTGCTGCCTGATACGCCGGGAGCGTTTTCAATATTAAGTAGTACCCATTTTATCACATTGGTAATGTTATTGGTATCCCACAAGCCGTCAACATAAGCTTCACCAAAACCGATATCACCAAACAGGATAAGGCGTTTGTAAAAATCCTCATCGTTTACCACGATATTCGCGCTGATATTGCCCTCGCCGGTACCAATAGCAATTTGTTCGCCATGGGGAAGCGTTAAGTGTAATGTGCCTTTATCCATTTTAGATAAAAACTTCAGAATTAAATACTGGTAAAAACTGCTTTTTTTAACAACGGACAAGGTGCCTGCCATAATTTGCTGATATATAATTGAATTACCATAGTTACGAATTAGGCGGCCTGATAGTTTTAAGCAGAACTATTCATTTTATGAGTAAGGCCGGTAAACCTCTTTTTGTAGCTCCTTGTTACTGTCTTTTTTATGAAATGGGATTTTCTTGAGCCAAAGCTTAAATGCCTGCCAGTGGATAAGCGCGATCACTTTTATTGTGATGAGCGGAAAACCAATAAAATATAATAATAGGTTTTTATCGCTAAGTGGCTTTTTAACGCCAAGAAGTGTGCTGATAAAAAAAAGCTTGCCTTGTTTATCGTAATCGTCAATTTTAACATTTAGCTTTTCACCCGGAATGCCCAGGTCAAAATCAAAATTGGTATCCATATCAATGAAGGGCGACACATAAAAATACTTTTCGGTATTGAGTTTAAATCCCTCTCCCTGCCGGGTATCCGGGCCTAAAAAATAGGGCTTCATCTCCAAAAAAGTATTGCAAACCTCAACAACCGAGCAAACCGGCAAACCGGCCTCGTCATAACAAAAATAAAACGACACCGGGTTAAACTGGTAGCCCAGCGTACACAGATTGGTAAGTACCATGATACGACCATTTCCAATATATACCCCGTTTTGTTGCAGGTAAGCAGCAATATGCCGGCGCACATTTTTCGTGATATCCGGGTTTTCGCGGGGTAACTGCAAGTGGTCTTTATCCCTAAAATTAAACAGGTTGAAATGGTTTCGGCTCATGAATTTCAGCCTTTTGCCCAGCATGTCTATCTCATCCAGGTCAAGATAAAACATGAAAACATTATAGTGAAAGCTATGCTCTTTGGGAGCAAGCCTGTGGTGCATCACTTTGGCTTTGTATAAGCATGAATTGATAGCCGTATTTGCCATTTTGTTAATATACGGGTTATACCGGCGGCTGGATGAGTGTATGATCATAAACAGCTTTTCCTAACAACTGAGAGCTAAGCTGCACCGCGCTGGCAAACGCATCTTCATGAAAACCATATTTAAAATAACTGCCGCAAAAATATACAGGTCCGCTTTGGTTTAATTTATGCAGCTGGGCCTGGGCATTTATTGCCGGTACATCAAACAAAGGGTGTTCATAATCTATTTCCCTGATGATTTTTTTTGAGTCGATATTATCATGCGGATTGATGGATACGAAATAGTTCTTTTTATCAGACACACCCTGCAACTGATTCATCCAGTAAATGGTGCTTGGCGCAAGTTGTCCGTTTTGTTGTTGTATCCGGTAGTTCCAGCTGCTCCATGCTAACTTAGCTTTGGGCATAATACTTTCGTCGGTATGCAGGGTTGCTTTGTTATACTGATATTTGAAACACGAAAGCACGTGTTGCTCATCAATGGTTGGCGCTTCCAAAAGATTCAGGGCCTGATCGCCATGGGTGGCGATGATTACCCTGTCATATGCTTCTGCCGTGCCGTCTGAAGCATACACCGTAACCTTACCATTTGCGCGGGTTACCTTCACCGCTTTACGATTGATGTGGATACGATCCTTAAACGGCCGGATCAAAATTTCCCGGTAGCTTTGGCTGCCCCTATCCAGTGTATACCACTGGTGCTGCGTATCAAGCCCTAAAAAACCATGGTTTTGAAAAAAACGGATGAGCGTTACCGCCGGAAAATCAAGCATCTGCTCCATTGGGGTAGACCATACTGCCGAACTCATGGGAACAAGATATTTCCAAAGCATATCCTTGCCAAAGCCAAGCTCCTCGATATATTGCCCGATGGAGTAATCGGCATACTTTGGATCATCCAAAATTTTGATACTTTCTTCATTAAAACGCTTGATCTGCATCAGCATTTTTAGATATTTAATATTGAAGATATTTTTGCGCTGGGCAAACAGATGGTTAACACTTGAACCCGAATACTCCAGGCCTGTTGGCACATGCTGAACACTGAAACTCATATCGGTTTTTTTCACGGGCGCTCCAATCTCTGCAAACAGGCGGCAAAGGTTGGGATAGGTTTTATAATTAAAAACCATAAAGCCGGTGTCAATGTAAACGGGGCTGCCATCTTCATCAACAATTACGGTATTGGTATGGCCACCAATGTAATCGTTTTGCTCGTAAATGGTAATGTCATGTGTTTTGTGGAGGAAATGGGCGCTACCCATACCCGCTATGCCTGTACCTATGATGGCTGTTTTTAACATATTATCTGGTTACCGTGTTTAAAAAGCGTTCGACAGTATAGGTAGCCAGCTGCCCGCCGGGACCGTTCAAATTAAAATCAAAACCATGGGTTGCCCACGGAAGCTTAAGCAGAAAATGTTTTACGCCGTTCTCAGCCAGTTTTTCGTTCATGCGCCTGCTATGCTCAGGTGATACCAATACATCATTATCGCCATGAATAATAAGCGTTGGCGGCGACTGATGATCAATGAATTCCAATGGCGAGCTTGCTGCAAACTTTTCAGGAACTTGCTGATACGAGCCGCCGATATAGTCGCGCATTACCTGGCGTGAATCCATAATAAGCGGGCTTGAAGGTATAGAATATCCCCAAACCATATCTGCCGGCCCGTAGTAATCAATCACACCTTTAATGCTTTTATCATGACCTGCATAAGCAGTCAATAAAGCTATCTGCGCTCCGGCCGAACGGCCAAGTAACACAAAGCTGCCAGCATCGATATGCAGATCCGCAGCCCGTTTTTTTAAAAAAGCAAGAGCGGCATTGACATCCTCAACCGGGGCTGGATTTTGATATCGAGGTGCAAGCCGATAGTTGATCACAGCTACATTATAGCCCATCAGCGCCAAATGGCTGTTTAGTTCGGGGAGTTGTTTGTTATCTCCTTTGTTCCACGCGCCTCCGTGCACTACAATTACACAAGCCCTGTTACCCACAATTTGTGATGGATAGAAATCCATGGAAAGCGTTGTGCCATCAGCATACGAAACATAGTTAAGCTGTTTGTAATTCACTGTTTTATTGCCCGAAAACATTTTCCAAAAGCTAAAAGACTTCTGGTTATTATCTCCGTTGATAATGGTACTCCCGGCCCCAAATGCTTTAGTAAAATCTTGTTTCAGGCTGCCAGCTACAGTGTAGGCCCGTACAATCGGCGAAATAAAAAACGGCAAGGCAATCAAACCCAAAATGGTGCCGGCAAGTTGATATTTATTGGTGTAGTAGCCACTTCCTAATGCTATTAGTGTTAACAAAATAAAAAACCAGGAAAACTCAGTTGCAATAATGGCAAACATCCACATGTAGTATTCAAATGCTTTAAAAACAGTTAGCAGCGATACCAGGAATAATATAATGATAATAACCAGACGGATCATGCAGTGGTTTTATGAAATAAATAGTGACTTACAATCCACTCGTTGCCATTGTTGAAATTCCAAAGCTCGGCGCAAGCCATGTAAAATAAGCGCCAGTATACCCACCATTTTACAGCTTGATCTGCACCATAGATTTGTTCAAACAGCGGCATGATCTGGCTTTTATGGCTGTCCATATTTTTTAGCCATGCCTCTGATGTTTTGCTGTAGTGGTTGCCGCTCACGTGCCAGTGTTTTTCAACCACCAGGTCATCATTAAAATAAAACATGAGGTCATCGCTGGGCATAATACCTCCTGTAAAAAAGTATTTGCTCATCCAGTCGGTTTCGTCAATTACCTCAAACTTATAAGTGTACTCCTTATGCGTAAAAATATGGATCCACAGTTTGCCGTCTGCTTTCAGGAATGATGCCACTTTTTTAAGCAGCAACTCATAATTACGCATATGCTCAAACATCTCTACAGATACCACCCTATCAAACTTTTCTTCAATATCAAATGTGTTCATATCTGCAGTAATCACCGTCAGGTTGCTAATACCCCGCTTTTGAGCCTGCTCATCAATGTAAACCTTTTGGGTGCGCGAGTTGGATACAACTTTAAAATTGCTTTGCGGAAACTTAGCTGCCATATATAAAGACAGCGATCCCCAGCCACAACCCAGCTCCAATACATCCTGCCCACTCTTAAGCTCGGCCCGCAGGCAGGTAAGTTCAAGCATATCATCTTCGGAGGTGTTTATATCGGTTACTCCTGGTTTCCAATACCCGCTTGAATATTTGAGGTTTCTACCCAGGCAGTACTGATAAAATTGAGTGGGAACTTCGTAATGCTGTTCATTGGCATCGGTGGTATTTACAGCAATTGGCGATGCCTTAAGTTCGGCTATCAGATTCATTAAATGGGCCTGTTGCGCTTCAACATTGCCTTTGTTTTCGTCGGCAAGGCGTTGTTGCAACAGTTTGCGGATACCTTTCCGCAATAAAAAATCAGGAACGCGACCTTGTTCTATTAGTTTATCGTACCACATAATTTTAGGTTGAACGTATTACGCAGCACGTTTTACGCTGAATGTATTTTGTATTTTATGGTTATACGTTAAGAAGAGTGCTATGGATTTTGAGTGCTACTGTTTTTTAAACCAGGGCACAAAAACACTGGTGCTTTCCTGGTAGCGTTTATAGGCCTCACCTTTAGAACGGATAGCCTGCTCTTCGGTAGCAGGGATACCGGTTACTTTTAATAACAAATAAAGGATGATTGCCGGACTGATGAGCGCTAAATAACCATAGGGCGATGCCAGAGCAAAGATGGAGTAGGAAACCCACATCAGCCATTCAAAGAAGTAATTAGGGTGGCGCGAATAGCTCCACAAACCAGTATTGCAAACCTTGCCCTTATTTGCCGCGTTCTTTTTGAAGAAGGCGAGTTGCCTGTCGGCGATAGCCTCACCTGTTACGCTGATGAACCAAAGGATAAAACCCATGTATTCAAGGGGCGACAGTGCGTTTTTGGTGTTCATGCAGCTTATAAAAAACGGGATGGCCAGCAGCACATTTGACATGGCCTGAAACTGAAAAAAGAAGAAAAACTTTCTTTCGGCATTTGGCGCCCACTCTTTACGAAGCTGCAGATAGCGCCCCTCCTCTTCATGCAAATGAGTAATAACGCGCTTTGCCAAATGTGTACCGAGGCGTACGCCCGCAATAATCACCATTGCGCAAATGAGCACCTTCCGGTCATGATAACCAGGAGCAAGAAAAAATAAAACAACAGCTATGACGGGGAAATTATATGACCAAAAAATATCAACCACGCCGGCGTTCCTGATCTTGTAAGCCCATAGCCACACCAGGGCCATGATACCGCAGCAGACGATAAGGCAATATACCAATAACATCCAAACTGAGTTATCCATTTTGCCGGCCGAAAAATTCTTTTAAACCTTCTTTATCTTTTAGTCTGAACAGCTGGATAAGTACGTAAGCACAGCTGGCCAGGCTACCCAAAGTAATAAGTAATATGAGCCAAACTATTTTCCAAAGCCAGTTTTTCTCTTTGTAGCAAATCCATACGTAAATAACCAGGATGTTGGCATAAAAATCCCAAAGCGTGGCCCGCATCCAGGCTACAGCACCTAAATAATCCCACTCTTTAAAAAGGTTATGCTCCAGGCTTGTGTTTACAACAGCGTAACACATCCATACAAACACAATACTGAATAATATTTTCAGAAAGCTTACCACCTATTTTGCTTTAGCCGAATTGATAAACGCTAAAGCATCATCGGCATGTTCTTTACCTTGTAACATAGCCTCATGGGTATAAACTATCTTACCCTTCAAGTCAACTACAAAAGTTTCCCGGCCAGACATGAAGAACTTTTTCTTTACACCAAACATATCGTAAACCTTATTGTCGGGATCGCTCAAAACGGTAAAAGGCAATTTATAATGATCGGCAAAAGCCTTATGGCTTGCTACGGTACCATTGTTTATGCCAATAACCATAGCGCCAGCTTTGGTAAATTTATCAAAGCTGTCCCTAAACGCGCAGGCTTCCTTTGTACAAACCATACTTTCATCTTTAGGATAAAAATAAATTACCAATACCTTTTTACCTACATAATCGTCAGTGTTAAAGGTTTTGCCGTTTTGGTCGGTAAGCGAAAATGTGGGTATTTTATCGCCGGATACAAGCTGTTTGCTGCTTTGCGCTTCGGCGGCACAGGCAAAAAGAAACGAAGCCAGTAAAACGGCAATGAGGTATTTGATCATGGTTGGGCTCATTTTCCTTACTTACGTTAAATGTGTCACACAGCGATTTGTACTTATGAAATAAAAAAGCCTGCAATTTGTTTTAATTGCAGGCCCTTATATCTGTGTGTAAAAGCAATATTACACCAAATTCTTCTTAATGTAACTGATACTTTGGCTGATACTATCGAAAGGATCGCCAGGGCAAACATCCTGCTCAACAAAGAAATACTGAAGGCCTGATTTTTTGGCCTGGGTAAAGATCTTTTTAAAGTCGATAGTACCGTTACCTACCTCAGTAAATTTCTTTTCAGGTGTTTTATCCATATCCTTAACATGCCATAACGGGAAGCGGCCCGGATGCTTGTTGATCAACGCGATAGGGTCCTGGTTGGCTTTGGTTACCCAATAAAGGTCCATCTCCATTTTTACAAGGCTTTTATCGGTACTATCCAACAAAATCTCATAAGGGTATTTTCCGTTTTCCTGGATAAATTCAAAATCGTGGTTATGGTAGCAAAGCTGGATGCCTGCACCTTTACAGGTTTCGCCGGCTATATCAAGCATGTTGGCAACGTTTTTATAATGATCAAGGTTGCCACGCTCAGATTGCGACAGATAAGCGCAAACCATGTATTTTACACCTGCTTCGGCAGCATCGTCAACAGCCTTTTTCCAGTCGTTCATGATGGTACCTTTCTGGTGTTCGCCATTAACAAGTTCTTCGCCTAAGCGATAGTGCGCGCTTGGCATAATCAGGCCGTTCTGTTTTAAAACATTGGCAAAATCCTTTGGACGCATGCCATAAAATAATTCGGTACCGGTATAGGTTGCACCTTCAACAGATGTGAAGCCTGTTTTGGCAACTTTTGCTAACGCGGCAACCGGATCGACAGCCATAGCATCGCGTACAGTATATAATTGTAAGCCAATGTATTTTTTATCATAAGCAAACAAATTAGGAGCTGCCAGCAAGCCTGCTGAAAGTAGCGCCGAGGTTTTAAGGAAAGAGCGTCTGGTAGTCATTGGTTATGTTTTTTGATTGGTTGTGTAAATATAACACATTAAAAATGCCAATTCAAAGACACAAACAACATTGATTGGTTTAATGCCGTATCCAATAAAAATAATACAAACAGGATTAGGCTCAACAAAAAAGGCCGCTAAAGCGGCCTTCTAATTCAATATTTTTAAAATTATCTTCCTTTTTTAACGTTCGGAAATTTCATTTTATAATCTACATCAACCATACCTTTTGAAATATCGTTAAGCTTTTTTTCGATCAGGCGCTTGCGCAGCGGGCTTAGCTTATCGGTAAACAGCTTACCTTCAATATGGTCATACTCATGCTGAATAACGCGTGCTGCCATACCTTTAAAAGTCTCTTCGTGGTGTTTCCAGTCGGCATCATAGTATGACATGCGCACAACCGGTTTGCGGTATACATCCTCGCGGATATCCGGAATGCTCAGGCAACCCTCGTTAAAGCCCCACTCCTCACCTGTTTCTTCCAAAATAGTAGCATTAATGAATGCCTTTTTGAAATCTTTCAATTCCGGCTCATCATCATCAAATGGGGTAGCATCAACCACAAATAAACGCATAGACATACCTACCTGCGGAGCAGCCAAACCAACACCGCGGGCAGCATACATGGTTTCAAACATGTTTTCAACCAATTCTTTTATATGCGGGTATTCGTCGGGCTCAATGGCCGTAGCTTTTTTTCTTAAAACAGGATCACCGTAGGCAATGATAGGATACTTCATCGTGCAAAAATAACGGATTATTGCTTAGGCTCAAATAGCAAAGTTATCAAGCGGTTATTATCAAAAATTTCATTGCTGATCTCCAGTAATTGCTCGGCACTCACCTGGTTAATTTTAGCAAAGATCTCTTCCAGTGTATCAATGCGGTTAAAATCAACCATGCTTTTGGCCATGGCTATAATAAGGCTCATGCGGTTTTCCTCGGCCAGGGCTATTTGCCCTATAAATTTTTGCCGGGCCTGGTGCAACTGTAATGTACCCAGCTTTTGCTCCCTCAGCTTCTTCAACTCTTTATGCACCAGTTTTGAGGCCTTGGCCGCCTTTTCGGCATCGGTACCAAAATATATCGAGAAGATCCCGGTATCGGTTAACGGGGTATAGTTTGATTCGACAGTATAGGCTATTCCGTACTTTTCCCTGATCTCGAGGTTTAAGCGGCTGCTCATGCCAACGCCGCCCAGCAGGTTATTAAGCAACAACAAACCCCATTTGTGTTCATGTGCCGTTGAATAAGCCTGCGTACCAATAATGCAATGCGTTTGCGAAATAGGTTTATTAACGAGATGGATACCGGCCGGGCTTAACACCGGCTGCACCCTGTTTTTCTGAAGCTGATTGAAAGGTACATGCCCGAAATATTTTTCGGACATGGCCACCAGTTTTTTGAAATCATAATTGCCATGAACAGCAAAAATCATTTCTGTGGTGTTGTAATTGGCCGAGATAAAGTTGCGGATATCATCGCCATTAAGCCTGCCAACCGTTTCGGGAGTTCCCAGAATGTTTTGCCCCATTGGATGGCCCTTAAACAAAAGCTCCTCAAAATCATCCTGGATAGCTTCTTCCGGCTGATCAAGATAAGATGCTATTTCATCTAAAATAACACCCCGCTCCTTTTCCTGCTCATCATCCGGAAAGGTGGAATGAAATAAAATATCCTCAAACAGATCCATCGTGCGGTCGAGATGCTGGTTAAGCAGCGACGCATGGATGCAGGTATATTCCTTAGTGGTATACGCATTCAGATCGGCACCAACAAGCTCAAGCCTGTTGAGGATCTGGCTGGTATTGCGCCTTTCGGTTTCTTTAAACAGCAGGTGTTCAATAAAGTGTGCAAGCCCCTCCTGTCCCGGAAGCTCGTCTCTCGAACCTGTATTTACTATAAAACAGCAATGTGTAATTGCCGATGGCCAGTGTTTGTAAAGTATACGAATGCCATTGGGCAAAGTATAAAGTTGATAGTCAATCATTCGGCTGCAAAGATACGCTTATAAGTCATAATTATTTTTCACGCTATTGTAAGTGATTTATGGTATTTTAGGCGCTTAAATCCAACTACATCTACCGTTAAATAGCAATATTTAACACATTGAAAAACAAAAAGACTGACCCCAATGAAAAAACAAATTGCCGACCTTGAATTTGAACCAATGATTACCGCCCAACAGATCGAAGAAAGGGTGAAAGCTATTGGCGCACAAATAAGCGAAGATTTTAAAGACACCGTTCCGGTTTTAGTAGGCGTACTTAACGGCAGCTTCCTTTTTATTGCCGATTTAATTAAAAAAGTATCTATTCCCTGCGAGATCAATTTTACCAAGCTGGCTTCCTATTATGGAGGTACCACCAGTACTTTAAAAATAAGAGAGGATATTGATTTAACCGTTGATATAAAAGGCCGCGATGTGCTTATTATTGAAGATATTGTTGATACCGGCAATACCGCTCATTATTTAATTGAGAAATTAAAAGAAAGGGAGCCCGCCTCATTAAAAATGTGTTCGTTACTACTAAAACCGGCCGCCCTGCAAAAGAAAATAGAAGAACTTAAGTATATAGGCTTCGAAATTGAAAACGAATTTGTTGTGGGTTACGGGCTCGACTATAAAGAAATGGGCAGGAACCTGGCCGATATTTACAAAAAAGTAGGATAAAGCAATCCGGCATTTCGATTGGTTTATAGGAAGTTGCGCGCAATTTTTTTAACACCCGATTAAAACAAAGACCGGCCTATGCCGTTTTAGGGTTTATGAAATATACATCTTTACTTTTATCAGGCTGCGTAGCAGCATCGTTCTTGTTCTCTTCATGTGATAAAGAAACGTCAACAACCTCAAATGTTGCTATTACTGTAACCGATGGCTTAACCGGAGCCGGATCAGCCGGGGCGACTGTAAAATTATACGACGACGTAAATAAACCCAACACCGGTGAAGCCCCTGCATATACACTTACTGCAGATGCTTCAGGAAAAATATCTGCACCGGTTGCCTATATTGGCGGCTATTACGTTGTTGCTGAAAACGGCGCCCGCAAAAGCTATTACGGCGGCCTTATTCCGATAGGAATTTTCAAAACACAATCGGATATCGACGCAAGCCCAAAGCAAACTCCGGCTGCAACAATAGGTTCGGTAAAGTTTAAAGATACTAATGGCGATGGTGTTATTAATGATTCGGACAAAACGCATGCGCCGCTCTTGTTCCTGGAATCAGGGCAAACGCTAACTTACAGTACCGCGGTTTATTAAGAAGTTTAAAGTTGCCGTGAGGACACGGCAACAGGATAAAATAATAAAAAAGCTATCGGATAAATCCGATAGCTTTTTTATTAAATTCACCATGCCCCCTCTCCGCCCAGGTTGTCGTGCCCTAACGACAACATACCTGATAAACTAAATTATTGGGCCACGGTATTCCCTCAATTCTTATTATGTTTATTTAATGGAATTTGATGAGGTCTATTTTTATACTGCTACAATTAACAATTGGATCCCACTATTGCAATCAGATAAATTTAAGCACATTGTTTTAAACAGCCTGATTCATCTTGTTAAGCAGAAAAAAATCGAAATTTATGGTTTTGTGATCATGCCAAATCATATTCACCTCATTTGGTCGGGCTCAAAGATGAATGGTAAAGAAAAGCCATTTGCAAGTTTCATGAAGTTTACCGGTCATCAATTTTTAAACGAACTGCGAACAACAGATCAACAATTCCTGACAAAATTCGAAACTAACCTAAAAAATAGAAATTACCTCTTCTGGCAAACCAACTCATTGCCTATAAAAGTGCTTGATCGGAAAATGTTAGAACAAAAGTTAGACTATATTCACCTCAATCCGCTGCAAGCCCATTGGAATTTGGCCGATGATCCTAATGATTATTATTTTTCATCATGTTCGTTTTATGATCAGGACGATATGAAATTTGATTGGCTAACGCATTATATGGATGCAATGTGAATTACGTTGCGTTGTGTGCATGTTGCCGTGAGGACACGGCAACCGGAGGTGGAGGTATCAAGGCACATTTTTAGTCCCCGTTGGCGTGTCCCCACGCTAACTCGTTTTATTGAAAGCGATGTTGCCGTGAGGGCACGGCAACGGGAAAAAGTATGAAAGGATAATTACGCTATCCCCGCCACTTCACTCAGCATCCTCACCGCCTCATCAACACTATCAATACCCTCAATGCCCAAACGAAGCGTGTTCTTAACCTCTTTTAAATTAGTACGCCTTGGATTATTTTTTACAAAATCGAGCACATTGCGGAAAGCCTCCGTTTCAAAATAGCTTGATTGTTGGTTGGTGATAAAGTAACCCCTCAACACGTTTTTCTTAAGCGAGATTTTTTCAAATCCAATAGCCTTGCCCAGCCATTGCAAACGCATGGTGTTCAGCAAACTGTCAACCTGCGGCGGAACAGGGCCAAACCGGTCGTGCAGTTTTTGCCTGAAAGCGTTTAGCTCAACTTCGTTTTCCAGTTTAGAAAGCTCGGTATACAGGTTATATCGTTCAGAGAGATTAGTCACATATTCATCAGGGATCAGGATCTCCAGGTCGGTATCTATCTGGGTGAAAGAAATGTATGGCCGAGGTTTATCTTCAGGGAATACCTCTTTAAATTCATCATCCTTCAACTCCTGAATAGCCTCGTCCAATATCTTGTGGTACATTTCAAAGCCTATTTCGGCAATGAAACCACTTTGCTCGGCGCCAAGCAGGTTACCGCTTCCGCGGATATCCAAATCTCGCATGGCTACGTTGAAACCACTGCCCAGGTCGCTGAACTCTTCAATGGCGCTAAGACGTTTACGGGCCTCGCTGGTAAGTGTTGACAATGGCGGACTTAACAGATAACAATATGCTTTTTTATTGCTCCTCCCTACACGGCCACGCATCTGGTGCAAATCGCTCAGGCCAAACATGTGGGCGTAGTTGATGATGATGGTATTGGCATTAGGAATATCCAACCCGGCCTCAATAATTGTTGTGGCAACCAATACATCATACTCGTGGTTCACAAACTTCAACATCACGTCTTCCAGATCGTCACCTTCCAGTTGCCCGTGCGCTATACCAATACGGGCCTTAGGGACCAATTTGCGGATCATCCCTCCCAATTGCGGCAGATCGGCCACACGGTTATGAATAAAGAAGATCTGTCCGCCACGGTCTATTTCAAATTCTACTGCTTCCTTAATGAGCTTATCATTAAACACGTGCAACTCGGTAACAACCGGCTGACGGTTTGGCGGCGGCGTTGATATGATAGAAAGGTCACGTGCACCCATTAACGAAAAGTGCAGCGTACGTGGGATAGGCGTTGCAGTTAACGTAAGTGTGTCCACATTGGCGCGCATCTGTTTCAGCTTTTCTTTGGTTGATACGCCAAACTTCTGCTCCTCGTCAATGATCATGAGGCCAAGGTCTTTAAACTTCACATCCTTACTTACCAAACGATGGGTGCCTATGATGATGTCAACCTTGCCTTCCTTCAGTTTCTCTAAGGTATCCTTGATCTGCCTGGTTGACTTAAAACGGTTAACATAATCAATGTTAGCAGGGAAGCCCTTGAGCCTGTCGGTAAAAGTTTTATAATGCTGTGCCGCGAGGATAGTTGTAGGTACCAGTATGGCCACCTGCTTGCTATCAGCAACAGCTTTAAATGCAGCACGAACAGCCACTTCGGTTTTACCAAAGCCTACGTCGCCACAAATGAGGCGATCCATAGGGTGTGGCGATTCCATGTCTTTTTTGAAATCGGCAGTGGCCTTTTCCTGATCGGGCGTATCCTCGTAAAGGAACGATGCTTCCAATTCGGTTTGCAGATAACTATCGGGCGAAAAGGCATTACCGTGCTGGGCTTTACGGAGGGCGTAAAGCTTGATCAGATCTCGGGCTATGTCCTTAACTTTTTTTTTTGTTGTTTTCTTAAGACGTTCCCAGGTATCAGTCCCCAGCTTATTCATTTTGGGAACAGAGCCCTCTTTGCCGCTGAATTTAGAAATGCGGTTAAGCGAGTTGATGTTCACATACAGCAGGTCGTTATCGGCATAAATGAGCCTGATCATTTCCTGTTGCTTGCCGTTTACATCAACCTTTTCCAATCCGGCATATTTGCCTATGCCATGATCTATATGGGTAACGTAATCGCCGGGTTTAAGGTCACGAAGTTCTTTAAGGGTGATAGCTTGTGAACGCTGATAGCCCTTCCGGGTTTTGTATTTATAGTAACGGTCAAAAATCTGGTGATCGGTATAGCAGGCCAGTTTTTGTTCCTGGTCGATAAAACCTTCGCGTACCGAAATACTTATGGGCGTAAATTTTACCGTTTTATCCAGATCATCTAAAATTGCATATAAACGCTCAACCTGCTTGGCCGAATCGGTCAGGATGAAATTCTCAATCTTTTCGGCCTCGTTGTTTTTAAAGTTGTGGATGAGCAGCGTAAAGTCTTTATTGAACGATGGCTGCGGCCGCATATCAAAATTGACAACGATAGCATCATGATAAAAGAACTGCTTACCAAACTCCACCACCGGAAAATCATGTAATTGATCGGCAATCAGCTTTTCGTCGGTGAAGCCAAACTTAGGGTCAATCCATTCCGGGTTTTGAGCTTTCTCATCGGCAGATAAAGCCTTCCACAGGTTTACCGCTTTTTTGTACCCGGTTTGGATAATATCCAGCGTAAACTGAACATCTTTTATCCACACCTGCGTACCAGGCTCAACATATTCCAACAGGGAGATATTATTTTCGGTTAAAAACTTAGATTGTACATTAGGTACAATGGTAATGCTTTTAACCCGCTCTGCCGATAGCTGGCTTTCGATCTCAAACGTACGGATGGATTCGATGTAATCGCCGAAGAACTCTACCCTGTAAGGGAGCATGTGCGAAAACGAGAAGATATCAACGATACCACCGCGAATGGAGAATTGCCCCGGCTCATACACAAAATCAACCCGCTCAAAATCGTACTCTATTAAAAATTCATTGATAAAATCGATGCTGAGTTTATTTTCAACAGCTATTTCAAGTGTGTTTTTTTCGAGCGAGGAACGATCTATCACCTTTTCGGCCAGGGCTTCGGGATAGGTAACAATCAGCTGGCCGTACTCTGTACTATGGTTAAGCTCATTCAAAACCTCGGCACGTGCAAGCACATTACTGCTATCTGGCTGGGTAAATTCAAATGGCTTACGGTACGATGAAGGAAATAATAAAGCTTCTTTACCGGTAAGGTTTTCCAGGTCGGCCTGAAAATAACCCGCTTCTTCACGGTCGGGCAGTACAAACACCATGTGTTTATGCTGCAGAAAATACAATGCTACCGCCATGGCCGAATCGCTTGATCCCACCAAACCACGTAACTGCACTCTCGGATTTTTTGACGCGTTAAGCGCGGTAGCTAACGCTTTGATCCGGTCATCAGCTTTGTATCTGTCTAATATATCACGGATATTCAAATCGGCGCAAAGATAAGTAAAAAAGAAAAACCAAATTAAAAAGCGTTATGGTAAAAATTAATGAAAACAATATGCAGACTTATTTACTTTTTAATGATAAATTTATGCGTGTAAACAAGCATAGACGCACTTATAAACCTATATAAATTTATAATTATGAAGAATGCAGTTTTATCAGGGGGCATTATTGGCATACTAAGTATTATCTGGATTTTTGCCATGCCGCGTTTAGGCGTTATGCCGCAAAAAGATGTGGTATCCCCGGCCGAATACTTTTCATTTATAATACCGGCCATCGGGCTTTTCTTCGGTATCATGAGTTATCGAAAAAACGACTGTAACGGCCAGATGGGGTTTTTAGAGGCCCTTTTTCAAAGCTTTAAAATATTAATAGTAGGCGGTATCATAGCCGTTTTTGGTTCTATCCTTTATATCAGCTATGTATCATCATCGGGCGATAACATAAAGGATTTTTCTGAACGGATTTTTGGTGCGTTGATAGTTGGGGTACTGCTCGCCTTCGCGGTATCATTATTGTTCGCCAACAAAGCAAATAAACTTGATTAAGCGTTATTTTTCAAAATATTTCGAACTATTGTTCTGGACAGCAGCGATGCTTTCGTTGGCTATGAGTTCGCCAACGGAGGCGTCGCACTTTACGCTGTGCCCCCTCAAGCTAATGGGCATTGGCTGGTGCCCTGGCTGTGGCCTGGGGCATAGTATTATTTATCTTTTTCACGGCGATATCAGCAATTCGTTCCGTGCACACTGGCTTGGCATCCCTGCCGTAGCCGTGATCTTCAACCGCATTTATGTACTCACCAAGGCGAGGTTGATGGAGAGAAGTCAGTTTAAAAGCTTAACTTGATTCTTATTGGGTATGTTGTTAACGCCGGCACGGACTTAAAGTCAAAAAACATGTCATTGCGAGGAGCGCGACGGGAAAGCGCATGGGCGCGACGTGGCAATCGCATGCTGTACAGAGCGGATTTGCTTCCTTGCGATTGCCGCGCTTCGCTTCGCAATGACACATCTTTAGTTACCCATCGGTAAGATTTCCCCGATACTTTTCACCGTCAAAACCCTTCATTTCACCGACTACTTATCTCCGCTAACCTATCTCCCGTAGGCGTTTTATGGGTACCGCCGTACCTTTATATCATAAAACAATCGCAAACTTTAAAACTTACTGAGATGAACGCTTATCAAAATCCATATATGTCATTCGACGGTATCACTTCCGAAGAATATACATTTCTGCAACAGGCTACTGCCTCACTAACAGAAGACCAGGCCCGTACTTTTATGTCATTTTATGCCAGTAAAAGGCGCAACCCGCAAGATATCATGTTCGCTACCCTTGCCGGCTTCCTTGGTGTATCCGGCGTACAACGCTTCATGACAGATCAGATTGGTATGGGGATCCTTTACTTTTTCACCGCCGGTTTCTGTTTCATCGGTACCATTGTCGACCTGATCAACTATAAAACCATCGCCAACGATTACAACAGGCAAATGGCCTATGAAAGCTTCAACATCGCTAAAATGAGCAACTAAATCCCTTTAAGGGTATAGTTTCACTATATATCAATAAAAAAATCCACCTTCTGTTACGGGGTGGATTTTTTTATATTGAACATAAACAACCAAAATCATGTCATTGCGAGGAGGAACGACGAAGCAATCGCATGCTCTACAGGGCGGCTGTGCTCCTGTGCGGTTGCCACGCTTCGCTTCGCAATGACATCTGTACCTTTATTTCATCGATTTCTCCCTTATCGCTTTAAATTCCGAACCATTTTTCCAACCGGGGAAAGTTGTTTCGTTGCTCAGCCTGGTGCCAACCTCGTACAGAATATTAGCTATTTGCGCCATACCGGTGGCATCCATGGTGTCAGAATAATTATCTGCCTGCTGGTGATATCGGTTATCGCCATAGTCCTTTTGTTTGGCTTCGCCATAACTGCCATCATGTATTACGCTGATGCTTCCATTGTTAATATCAAGTGCCGGGATCCCCACTTTAGCAAAGTTAAAATGATCTGACCGGTAGTAACTGCCAGAACCGGGATGCCTGTCGCCAACCGTGCTCAGGCCTTGCGCTTTAACAATCTCATCAACGTAATCTTCCAGTTCGTTCTGGCCTTTACCGGTTACGGCGATATCTTTGGTTTCGCCATAATCACCCAAGGCGTCCATATTCAGGTCGGCAACGGTTTTGTTAACCGGGTAAATTGGGTGAGTGGCATAATATTCTGAACCCAGCAAACCCTGCTCTTCGGCAGTAACTGCTAAAAACACGATAGAGCGTTTTGGTTTTTCTTTTGCCTTGCTGAAAGCTTTTGCTACGCTTATGATAGCTGCAACGCCATCGGCATTGTCAACAGCGCCATTATAAATACTGTCGCCTTTAGCATCGGGCTTACCTACCCCAAGATGGTCCCAATGGGCTGTGTACAAGATATATTCATCCGGTTTGGAACTGCCTTTGAGTGTACCTATAACATTGTGCGATGTAGAGTACTTCAACTGGTTGGTAATAGTGAGGTTAACAGACTGTTTTAGCGGGATAGCCTTAAAATCTTTTTTGCGGGCCAGCGCACGAAAATCGCCTGTGATGCCGGCCTCAGCCAATAGCTTTTTACCCATATCTTCGGTGATCCAGCCTTCAACCTTGCAACGGTTCATATGCTTATCTTTTTGCTGCAGGTAAAGTTTGGCGCCGGTATTACTGTTAGCCACTACTTCCCAGCCATAACTTGCCGGTTCTTTTTGGTGAATGATGAGCACTCCCGCTGCTCCCTGGCGGGCAGCTTCTTCATACTTATAAGTCCAGCGGCCGTAATAGGTCATGGTATCGCCTTTGAAAAATGTAGGATCACCATTTTTAAATCCTGGGTCGTTCACCAACACCACCACAGTTTTGCCTTTAACATCAAGGCCGGCATAATCATTCCAGTGATATTCCGGCGCAACAACGCCATATCCCGCAAAAACAAGCGGCGAGTTTTTAAGCGTTACCGAATCAACCTCACGGCGACTGAACGTCACAAAATCAGTAGTAGCTTTAAGGCTTAGCGGAGTTTTACCGCCGGTGATCTCCATTACAGGCGATGGCGTACTGATGATTTGCACCATGGGTACATCCTGAAAATAGCTTCCGTTGTTACCCGGCTCAAGTCCGGCTGCCTTAAATTGCTCGGAGATGTATTTGATAGCCTTGTCTTCCCCGGCGGTGAAAGGCTTGCGGCCCATCATCGAATCATTAGCTAAAGCCGAGATATACTTTTTGATTTCGGCAGCGGTAATGGCTTTTTCGGCGGGTACGTTTTTGTTATTCTGGCAGCCTGCAAAAATAGCAAGACCGCCTAAGAGCATTAGGTATCTGTGTTTGATTTTCATATTGATGAGAAATTTTTGAGAAAGAACCGAATTTACACAAATCCCCGGCAATTATCCAATGGGCACCCTCCACGAGGAGGATTTTAGCCGGAATTATTCATTTACCGTTATTTTTTAAGCTTCAACTCGGGCCTGCTTAGCTTGATCAGTTGCCAGGCCACCTCCGCGCTTGATAAAGCTACCAACGCGAATATGGCAGCAGAAAGCGCTTTTGGCGTCGAGCTTAATGCCCCGCCAAGCGCCACACTGTAAACAATAAATGGCAACAGTAAAACCAAACATAACCCCGTAACGCTAAGCGGGATGCGGAATGGCCTTTCTTTTAACGGCTCTTTAACGCGGAGTTTTATAAGCGCGATATATTCTAACGAAAGCCCGGCGCCATAAACCGTTACATCGATGATGAGCAGGTCGGCAAAAGTCCACAACACCATAAAGCTTACCACTATAGAGCAGATAATGATGGAAATAAAGGGGGTTTTAAAACGAGGGTGAAGCCTGTTGAGCCCTTTGGGCAATAAATTATCTTCGGACATTACCTGCGGCACACGCGATACGGATAACAATACCGCGGTGTAAATACCCAAAGTGCTGGCCATGCCACCCGCTGCCACCACTATCCCCAGCCAATGCCCGCCAATAAGCACACCCAATGCCGGGAATCCGCTATCGGTTAAGGTATCATGATTAATGCCCGATTGCTGGGCAACCCAAATGGCAAAAAAGTATACCACCATCACCAGGGCAAAAGCAGTAAAAATAGAAACCAGGTAAGAGCGCACCGGCTTTTCAACCTCTTCGGCATAGGTAGTGACGTTATCCCAGCCAAGGCAGTTCCACATTACAGTATATAATGCCATCCCGAATGATGGAAAACTTAACCCTTTTAGTGAAGTTGCCGGAATATGCATTGCTCCGCTATAATGGTATATGCCCAATGCTATCAGCAAGATAATTGGCGCGAGTACAGCAGCACTTAAAAATACCGAAACCTTGCCCACCGGCATAATACCCAAAATGTTTAAACCTGCCGATGCCCAGATGATCACCAAACAAACCGGGATCTGAAAGTTTAACAGCTCGGGGAAAAAGAAACCGGCGTATTGTACAAACAGCACGGGATAAATGGCCAGGTCTACAAATGTATAAAGCCAGGTCCACCAGCCTTCAATAAAACCCCAATGTGTGCCGAGTGCATATTTCACCCATTTATAATAGCCTCCGGTTATCGGCATCATGCTATTCAGTTCAAGCACTGTAAAAATGGCCGGCACGTCCCACATTAAAGGGGTTATCAGCAGAATGATCAATGCCCCATGATCACCGGCATAGCTTAACAGCGGCTCGAGGCCGTAGGGGCCACCGGATACAGTAAAGAAAATAACAGCGACAAGCTGTATCGGACGTATTTTTTTTAATGAGGCTGCAGAGGGCATCTTTATTACTCGTTCTTGATTTTTCTATCCGGTAAAAACGGGCTTTGAATTTTTTCCTCCGTATAAATGGAGTTTCTTAATGCTTTGATCTGCTGTTCTGCTGCTTTTTTTAATGAAAGCAGGCGTTGGAGTTTTTCAATCCCTTGCTCAATTAATATAGCATTGTAGCCTTCAAGATTTGAAAGAACAAGTAATTGATGGGCATCTGCTAAATCTCGCATATTTAACCCTTTCAAATGAAGCTTGGGGTTTGCTTCACGCCATTGCTTCGCAGTATAACCAAATACGGCAACACTTAATAAATCGGCCTCACTTGCGTAAATCAGCCATTCTTTCTCTTTTTCAATATTTAGTTTTGGAATAACAAAATCTTTAACTGCGGCAGTATGTATAGTGTAATTAGCCTTTGATAAAAAGCGACGATAATCCCATTCTGATCCAAGCCGCTTTTGTTCTTCTTCCTTTAATCTTTGAAACTCTTTTACCAACAATAGTTGAAATCGAGGACTTATCCACATTCCAAATTGAAAGGCTATATCCTTATGAGCATAAGTGCCCCCATATCTTCCGGCTTTGGCAGTTATCCCAACTGCATTTGTTTTCTGTATCCACTCTTTTACAGACAATACAAAACTGTTACTACCTGCCGCATTTTTAATTATACCGAATTCGGTATAATTAAAATCTTTATTGTAAAGGATCTCCCATTCGCCCAAATATTCAATCGTGTTTTTTAAACTAAGCCATTTTGTGATAATAATATTTTCATGCTGGCTTTTAGCCATGTCCGTCAAAGAGATAAAATCACTCTCATTAACAGAAAAAAAAGAAATCTCAATCCCCTCAACTTTAATTTTACTCATTGAATTGGTTTAAGTCGGATTACAATAAGCTATAAAAATATAACTTATACGTTAATATTTTTATTTTTTTGTAGCACTTGTAGCCACCCAACAGTGATCATTTCTAATGATTATCCTTATCCCTGGTATCCATGATAATCGTGACCGGGCCATCGTTCAGCAGGTTGATTTTCATATCTGCGCCAAAAATACCGGTGGCTACTTTTTTGCCGGTTAGCGATTCAAGCGTTTGGATCATCTGCTCATACATGGGTATGGCCTTATCGGGCTTAGCTGCCCTCAAAAACGATGGGCGATTGCCCTTTTTGGTTTGGGCAAAAAGCGTAAACTGGGAGATGAGCAAAATATCGCCATCAATATCGGCAAGGGCTTTGTTCATCAGGCCGTTCTCGTCGCCAAAAACACGCATGCCTACTATCTTATTGGCCAGCCATTGCAGGTCTTCGGCGGTATCTGCATCTTCAATGCCTAATAAAACCAAAAAGCCGGCGGCTATCTCACCGGTGACTTTTCCATCAACAGTACAGCTTGCCTGGGTAACGCGTTGCAGAACAGCTCTCATATCTTATCGAACATTAATTTTTTACGAATAAAACGATTTTCGCAAATTTCCGGGTACTATTTTGATAACATTAGTGTCAATTCGGCCGGTTAATGAATTTTCGTAGCCCATCATTCGTTTAATTAGGGCGTAATTAATTAAGTTCGCAACCGCTATTATGTATATCTAATTAATAGGATAAAAAATGAGTACCAAAAGAGGCTTCACTACCACCATATTACATGCCGACCGTTTGGGCAAACCCGAACACGGTTCATTGCATAAACCCATTCACACCTCGGTAACCTACGGACACGAAGATGTGCAGGATTTGGTTGATATTTTCCAGAACAAAAAAAGCGGCTACGCTTATTCGCGCCAGGGTAACCCTACCGTTACCGCTTTAGAGCAAAAGGTAACCCAAATGGAAAATGGTGTGTCAAGTATCGCTTTCTCAACCGGTATGGCGGCTATTTCGGCAACGGTAATGGCGCTTATTAAAGGTACCGATCATATTGTAGCCAGCTCATTCCTGTTTGGTAACAGCCGCAGCATTTTCCAAACCTTTATTGATATGGGTATCAGCATTGATTTTGTTGATGCTACCAACGTTGATCATGTACGCGCGGCAGTAAAAGAAAATACCCGCATGGTGTTTGTTGAAACCATTGCCAACCCCGCCACTCAAATTGCCGATCTTAAAAACATTGGCGACCTGTGCGAAGAGAAAGGCATTATGTACGTGGTTGATAACACCATGACCTCGCCATATTTGTTTAACCCGATAAACGTTAAAGCCAGTTTGGTAATTAACTCGCTTACCAAATACATTGGCGGTCACGGCAATGCCCTTGGTGGCGCGGTAACCAACACCGGCTTGTTTGACTGGGCAAATTATCCAAACATTTTCCCCGGCTTTAAAGCAACTGTTAAACCAGAGAATCTGGGCATGACCCAGATCCGCAAGAAAGGTTTACGTGACGGCGGTGGTACGTTATCGCCAGAGGCTGCGCACAGCATTTCTGTAGGTGCCGAAACATTAGCTCTACGCCTTGACCGTGCCTGCAGCAATGCTTTGGCGCTGGCTAAATATTTTGATAATCACCCGATGGTTAAAAAGGTGTTTTATCCAGGCATCGAGTCGCACCCACAGCATGCTTTGGCAGGCGAGCTCTTCGCCCGCTACGGCGGTTTGATGAGCATCGAGTTGGATGAAAGTATCGATTGCCTTGCATTTTTGAATAAACTGAAACTGGTAGTAAAATCAAGCAACCTTGGTGATACGCGCACATTGGCTATCCCGGTTGCTCAAACCATTTTCTTTGAGCTTGGTGCCGAACGCCGCGCCGAAATGGGCATCCCCGAAAGTATGATCCGTCTGTCGGTAGGTATTGAAGACCTTGACGATTTACTTGAAGATTTCAAAACCGCTTTAGGCGAATAAATACTGAGGCCTTGTGTTATTCACAAGGCCTTTTTTATTGAATGATTATTTGGCAAAACTATCTTATCAGCATGCAAAATAATTTTCAATAACCAATAGGGGTTTATATTCTGTTTGTTGTAATATAGACATATGAAAACCTATAAAACCTTGAAAACACTTCTTTCCATTCTGACCTTCGTGCTGCTGTCAAACGTCATTGCAGCACAAACCAACCCAGATTCTTTAACAACTAAATTGCAGCAGGCCTTTACGACGGAAAGCCTGCCCGGCATGTATGTGATCATGACCGATGGTGGTAAAATTACCTACTCGCATGGTTTTGGCTATGCCGATGTTGCCAACCAGGTCCCCTATTCGGCCAGCACTATTCAAAACATTGGCTCGGTGAGCAAAACAGTTATAGCCGTTGCTTTGATGAAAGCTATCGAGTTAAGGTATTTTACATTGGAAACAGACATTAACGATGTGTTGCCTTTTAAAGTAACCAATCCTAATGATCCCAACGGAAAAATAACCATCAGGGAATTAACCAACCACACATCGGGCATTGTTGATAACCCCGAAATTTATCACTACAGCTATCACTTTTATCCTAAACTAAGGGCTTATGACAGTGTTTCGATAAACACCCTGAATCAGATGGGCTTTGGCGATAAACTAAGGGATACTACCCTGGCTCAATTCTTTTTTAACTATTTATCGCCACAAGGCCAGTATTACAGCAAAGCCAATTTTGGCGAAGGGCCCGCGGGAAGCACGTCCTCATACTGCAACATCGGTTCGGCGCTGGTGGCATATCTTATCGAGATTAAATCGGGATTTACTTACGCGGATTTCACCAGGAAATATATTCTTAAACCGTTAAAAATGGATCATTCAGACTGGCATATCCCAGATATGGATTTAAAAAATCACGCTTATTTATATCTCGACCTCAAGAACCGGTTTCCGTTATATGACCTGGTTACTTATCCCGACGGTGGCCTCAAGACTTCGCCTGAAGATTTGAGCAAGTATTTAATGGCGATTGCCAGGCATGACAAAAGACTGCTAACCGAAGCATCATATCAGGCCATGTTTACGGCGCAGTTCAGTAAAGAGCATCCGCCCAAAAACATCAATTTAACCTACCGCAATAAGGGCATTTTCTGGAACCTGTACACCAATGGCACCATTGGTCATGATGGCGATGATCCGGGCATTGGAACCTTTTTGTTTTTTAATACCACAACTGGCAAAGGAGGCTTGTTCCTAACTAATAAATATCTGCCTAATAAGCAGGCTATTGTTGATGTGTTGGTGAAGGAGGCGGCGAAGAAGTAAGTAAACCTAAAAATAGCGAGGTGATCATCAGCCTAAAAAACAATGTCATTGCGAGGAGGAACGACGAAGCAATCTCGTAACTATACAGATCGGTCATGCATTGGCTACGAGATTGCCACGCTGCGCTCGCAATGACATATTTTTTAACGAGGCCTTGCTTAAAAAATGCTTGCTTTCCTGGCTCTTGATTCTAACAGTCCTGATTCTTTTTTCCTGCTTCCTGACTCTAACAGTCTTGCCTCTCGCTAAGCCCTTGTGTCGTTCCCGTTGTAAATACTCAGGTAACTATCATAACGTGTCGGCGAAATCTCGCCTTCTTCCAAAGCTTCAAGCACGGCGCAGCCGGGTTCGTTAATGTGGCGGCAATTATTAAAACGGCATTCGTTCATGCGTTCGCGCATTTCTGGGAAGAAATGGCCGAGCTCCGGTTTTTCAATGTCGATAACGCCCAGTTCGCGGATGCCGGGGGTATCAATGATGAAGCCGCCCTGTGGCAGCTCAAACATTTCGGCAAAGGTAGTGGTGTGCATACCCTTGTCGCTCCAATCGGATATCATGTGGGTGCGTAGCTCCAGCTCGGGCAGCAGCGCGTTGATCAAGCTTGACTTACCAACACCGGAGTGACCCGAAAACAGGGTTACCTTATCTTTAAGCAGGTCCTGTACCTGGCTGATATTAGTTCCCTGAAGCGCCGAAACTTCATAGCAGGGATAGCCGATATCTTCATAAATAGCCTTATAATCGGCTAAAATCTCCAGGCCTTCGTCGCTGAAAAGGTCAAGCTTGTTAAATACCAACCTTGCCGGGATATCGTAGGCTTCGGCGGTTACCAAAAAACGGTCGATAAAACCGAGGGAGGTGCGCGGTGACGCGAGTGTTACCACCAGTATGGCCTGATCAAGATTGGCAGCTATGATCTGCGCCTGTTTGCTCAGGTTAATTGCCTTACGGATGATATAATTTTTGCGTTGATGCAGGTTAGTGATCACACCGTCTTCACGATCTGGCTCCATTTCAAAGTCAACCACGTCGCCAACCGCGATAGGGTTGGTCGTAGTAATACCTTTTATACGGAACTTGCCCTTAATGCGGCAATCTATCTTTTGCCCATCGGGGGTTTGTACCTGGTACCAGCTTCCGGTTGATTTTGTTATTAATCCCTGCATATTATCGAGCCTCAAAAGTAGCAAATTAAATTTATTGCAGATTCTGGGATCAGACTCTTATACTATCGTCATTGCTGTAAGGCACGAAGCAATCCCCGACTTTATAGGGGACTTGCTTAGCCGCTCTGCGAATTGGGGATTGCTTCGTACCTCGCAATGACGCGTTTTTATTTAAAGCTCGATAGCTCCGCAGTCCCCTTTGTCAACCTCCAGTAACACATAGCCCATGATAAAACCTTTTACTTATCGCCCTCATTATCAAATCCATCATTTACCTACCCAACTACCTGATAATTATTGCGAAAATCATAATTTGTAAAATAATCCTTGCTTATTAAAAAATAATCTACTTACTTTACAGACATTATATATGACAATTAACAACACCATTACTACAATTATTATTACCACCGGCATAAACCTCGGAGGAAGATAATCGTATGGTGTAAAAACATAAAATGAAAACCAAAAGAAAAACCTTCCTCCGCAAAGAGGAAGGTTTTTTTGTTATAGAACGATTACTAACCCATAAATGAAAGTTTTAAAATTCGGAGGTACTTCCGTTGGATCGGCAGCCAGTATCCAAACCCTGTTAAGCATCCTGAAGGATGAAGTAAAAAATGAAGAGAAGCCGGTGGTAGTATTATCTGCCATGGGCGGCGTAACCAACCTGCTTTCGGCTATGGCCGAAGACGCGGCAAACGGTAAAGAGTTCACCGCCGGTTTGGCCGAATTGGAAAAACGCCACTTTGATACGGTAAAAGCCCTTTTGGATGTTCAAAACCAAAACCCGGCGCTTACCCGTTTAAAAATTCACTTCAACCAACTGGAAGAACTTTTACAGGGCGTGCTTACTCTTCGCGAACTTACCCCGAAAACGCGCGATCAGGTGCTGGCCTTCGGTGAGCGCTGCTCAACCCTTATGGTGAGCAAAGTTGCCGCCCAGCATTTTGGCGATGTACTGTTTGTTGATGCTGCCGACGTGATCAAAACCGACAGCGCTTTCGGCAATGCCAAGGTAAACACCGAGCTTACCGAAAGACTGGTACAGGGCCTGTATGCCGAAAATAAAGGCAAAACATTAATCGTTACCGGTTTCATCGCCTCAAACGATGCCGGGCAAACCACAACTTTAGGTCGCGGTGGTTCTGACTATACCGCTGCCATTTTTGGCGCGGCACTAAACGCGCAGGAAATCCAGATCTGGACAGATGTTAACGGCATGATGACCGCCGATCCGCGCATGGTTAAAAAAGCGTTCTCTTTAACCGAGCTTACTTATACCGAAGCTATGGAGCTTTCTTACTTCGGTGCCAAGGTGATCTATCCGCCAACCATGATCCCGGCGTTCTTAAAGAAGATCCCTATCGTTATCAAAAACACTTTTGAGCCCGAGTTTGCAGGTACCGTAATCCGTCATGATTGCAAGGCCTCTACCCTGCCAATTAAAGGTATTTCATCTATCAACAATATTAGCATCCTCAATTTAGAAGGTAGCGGCATGGTAGGCAAATCGGGCTTTAGCGGCCGCTTATTCTCCCTGCTTGCCCGCGAGCAGATCAACGTGATCCTGATCACCCAATCATCATCTGAGCATAGCATCACCTTTGCTGTTCAGCCACAGGATACCGAAAAGGCTAAACAAGTCATAGAGCAGGAGTTTGAACTGGAACTTGCCGCCAAAAAACTGGAGCATTTAGTAATCGAAAAAAATCTGGCTATCCTGGCTATCGTAGGCGAAAACATGAAACAAACGCCTGGCATGTCGGGCAAATTGTTCCATGCGCTTGGCCGTAATGGTGTTAACGTAAGGGCTATTGCTCAGGGCTCGTCAGAATATAATATCTCGGTGATCATCTCGGCCAACGATTTATCAAAAGCCTTGAACGCCGTACATGACGCTTTCTTCGTGCAGCTTACCAAAACCCTGCACGCGTTTTGCCTGGGCACCGGCAACATCGGCAAAACTATGTTTAACCAGCTTAACGCCCACAGCGAGTATCTGAAAGACAATAACGGCATCCAGGTTAAAATAGCCGGTATCAGCAATACCCGCAAAATGACATTCAACAGTGATGGTATTTCGTTAGATACCTGGCAGGATGATTTGCAGGCATCTCCTTATGAGGCCGATCTGCAATCATTCATCAACCGTATGAAAGAAATGAACCTGCCAAACTGTGTGTTTATCGACAACACTGCAAGCCCGGTTCCGATTGGTTTTTACGAAGAGGTTTTTAAAGCCAATATCTCGGTGATCACTTGTAATAAAATAGGCAACTCTGGCAGCTATCAGCAATACCGTACATTTAAGGATACCGCCCGCGCCCATGGCGTCGATTTCTTTTATGAAACCAATGTTGGTGCCGGTCTGCCAATCATCAATACCCTTAAAAACCTAATGAACAGCGGCGACAGGGTGCAACGCATTGAAGCAATACTTTCGGGCACTATATCGTTCATCTTTAATAACTTTAAGGGTGATGCCAATTTCCACGATGTGGTAAAAGAGGCGCAAGACAAGGGCTATACCGAACCAGATCCGCGCGACGACCTGAGCGGAAAGGATTTTATGCGCAAAATGCTCATCCTTGCCCGCGATGCCGGTTATGCGCTCGAAGAAAGTGATGTAGAAATTGAAAGCGTACTGCCAAAAGCAAGTCTGGAAGCAAAAAGCGTTGAAGATTTTTACGCGACACTAAAAACTGAAGATGCGCATTTTGCCAAACTAAAAGATGCAGCCGAAAAAGACGGCAAAGTATTACGCTATATTGGTAAACTGGAGGATGGCAAAGTAAGCATCACCCTGCAAATGGTTGATGAAAACCATCCGTTCTACATGCTGTCGGGCAGTGATAACATCATATCCTTCACTACCGACAGGTATCGCGAGCGCCCACTAGTTGTAAAAGGCCCTGGCGCAGGTGCCGAAGTAACCGCCGCCGGCGTATTTGCTGATTTAATAAACGTGGGTGCAAATTAAGAGCCCCCCGGCCCCCTAAAGGGGGTGAAATAGTTTAATCCTCTGTTTCCCTGAAGGGGAACTAAAGTTTGATATTTTGAATAATGGAAAATACAGTAAATGATTTAAAGAAGCCAACTCCATCAGCTCCCCCTTTAGGGGGCGGGGGGGGAATTAAGGTTTTTGCTCCGGCAACTGTGGCCAACGTGGTTTGCGGTTTTGATGTACTGGGTTTCGCGGTTGATGAGCCTGGTGATGAGGTAATCATGCGCCTGACCGGCAAACCGGGCATCACCATCAGCAAAATTACCGGCGATGACGGTCGCCTGCCGCTTGATCCGGCAAAAAACACGGTAAGTGTTAGTGTTCAGCATTATTTACAAAGTGTTGGCCGTAGCGATATTGGTTTGGATATCGAGCTACATAAAAAAATGCCTATCGGTAGTGGTTTGGGCTCAAGCTCGGCCAGTACTGTTGCCGGTTTGTTTGCCATCAAAACATTATTAGGTGATGATGCCGATCCAATAAAACTGTTGCCTTTTGCTATGAAAGGCGAGGAAATGGCCTGCGGTCATGGTCACGCGGATAACGTTGCCCCTGCCCTGTTCGGTGGTTTTGTGCTCATCCGCAGTTATGAGCCGCTTGATGTGGTAAGGCTGCCGCATCCTAAAAACCTGTGGTGCGCTATCGTATTCCCGGATGTGGATGTACCAACAAGGGAAGCCCGTCAGATCATCCGCAAAAATATCCAGATGAAGGATGCCGTAACCCAGTGGGGCAATATCGCCGGCCTGGTGAGCGGCTTGTTTATGCAGGATATCGACCTGATTGGCCGCAGCATGAAAGATGTGTTGGTTGAACCTGTACGTTCTATGCTGATCCCCGACTTTTATAAAATGCGCGAAATGGCCATGGAGCTCGGCGCTGTAAGCTTTGGTATATCGGGCTCAGGTCCTTCGGTATTTGCCTTTACTAAAGATGAAGCAACCGCCCGCGCCATCACCCAAAAGCTACAACAACATTTAACCGGTCTTAAGATCGGCTCAAACAGTTACGTATCAACCATTAATGACGCAGGGCCTAAGGTTTTGGGATAGTCCTAAGTCTGAAATTTTGAGTTATAAGTTTTAAGTCAACCCAATAAAAGCCATGTCATTATAAGGTACGAAGCAATCTCCGATTAGCAGGTTCGCCCTGTATAGTTCGCAATTGCTTCGTACCTCGCAATGACGAGGTGGAGAAATCCACAAATTGAAATTAAATCCGAAATCGAACATCCGAATTCCGAAATCAAAAATGAAACTCTACAGTACCAATAATACCCTATCCGAAGTATCGTTCAAAGACGCGGTTTTTAACAGCATGCCGCAGGATAAAGGCCTTTACATGCCATACACCATCCCTCGCTTGGATGATGAGTTTATCAATAACATTGATAAATATACCCTGCCCGAAATTGCTTTTAAAGTAGCCCAAAACCTGCTTGGTGACTCCATCCCGGAGGCTGACCTGAAAGCCTTGATTGATGAGGCCATTAACTTCCCTGCCCCAATTGTAAAACTGGAAGACAACGTATACGTTCTTGAGCTTTTCCACGGACCATCATTGGCGTTCAAGGATTTTGGTGCACGCTTTATGAGCCGTGTTATGAGCTATTTCCTTGAGCCAGGCGAAAAACAACTGGATGTTCTGGTTGCTACCAGCGGCGATACCGGCGGCGCTGTTGCCCTTGGCTTTTTAGGCGTTCCAAATACCCGGGTAACTATCCTATATCCAAAAGGCAAAGTGAGCGGCGTACAGGAGCAGCAACTAACTACCAACGGTCAAAATATCCGCGCATTAGAAGTTGACGGCACTTTTGATGATTGCCAGGCACTGGTAAAACAAGCTTTTGTTGATGATGAGTTGAACGAGAAGTTCCGCCTTACATCGGCCAATTCTATTAATATAGCGCGTTTGGTTCCGCAAACTTTTTATTACTTCAATGCTTACGCACAGTTGTTAAGACAAGGCATTAAAAAAGTTGTTTTCTCGGTACCAAGCGGTAACTTCGGCAATATCGGCGCCGGTTTGTTAGCCTGGAAAATGGGTTTGCCTGTCGAGAAATTTATCGCAGCCACCAATGCTAATGATACTGTGCCCGAGTTTTTAAAAACCGGCGTTTATGAACCAAAACCATCGGTAGCCACGCTTTCAAACGCGATGGACGTAGGTAACCCAAGCAACTGGGTACGTATTGCCGACCTGTTTAAAAACGATACCGAAGCTCTTAAGGAACTGGTTGTAGGCTTTAAATATGATGATGAAGAAACCGTAAAGGCCATTAACTGGGTGTTTGACAACTATGGTTACGTAGTTTGCCCGCATACAGCTATTGCATGGCAGGCACTAACTGATTATAAACAAGATCACGCCGCCACTGATACTGCAGGCGTATTCCTTTCAACCGCGCATCCTTGTAAATTCCCTGATGTTTTTAGTGAAGAGGTTGCAGCTAAAATTGACGTACCGGAACAGGTAAAAGAACTGGAATCAAAAACAAAGCTGGCTATAGCCATCAGTAAAGATTTTGCTGATTTTAAAGGCTACCTTTTAGGGGTTGATTAATTTCAGTATTTTTAGATGCTGGAAATAGGCTTCTGCAAGAAAGGAGGCCGTCACCAACATGTCATTGCGAGGAACGAAGCAATCGCAAACTGTGCAGATCCGCTCTGCCTCCGTGCGATTGCTTCGTTCCTCGCAATGACATCGTTGGGTAGGCACAACCAGCGTCTGATTCAATACCGAAATATAAAATGCTTAACAAAACCCTGATATTTAGCTACCTTGTGGCAGTTTGCCTCACTGCCTGCAGCCGCAAACAAAAGTTCGACCGTGATAAATGGGACGATGGGGACGGTATTACATTTGCTTACCGGCCAGCTTTGGTTGATGACCTGATAGCCAGCAAGCAGCTCAACAATCTTAAATATCAACAGGTGATCCACCTGCTTCACCGGCCGCAGTTAAGCAGCAAGGACAGTATGGTGTATGACCTTGACAGGAAATACGACAAAGGTGTATTAACTTACACTCAAACACTTGTTGTTTTCCTGAAAGATTCGGTGGTTACCAAGGCCGAGGTTCATGAAACCCATCCGAAGAAGAAATGATTATTTTGTTTTGAAGGCAGGGCTGTTTTTAAGTAATCGTTTGCTGTGATGAACGGCACATCTATTCTGGTTTTGCTTACAATTCTATAAATCACCCGATAACTACCAACAAGCACCTCTCTTATTGAAGGATCTTGTTTTTCGGGAACAACTTTACCTCTTTTCGGGAATCGTTCCAATGGCTTAACGCTTAATAGTAAGCGTTGAACCTGTATTTGGGCGTAATGCTCTGAATCCTTGGCTATAAATTCGGCTATGTTGTCAATGTCTTTAACAGCCTGTTTAGTCCAGTTTATTTCAACCATTTACCCAGACTTTTCTTTGCTTCTTCCGTTGAAAGTATTTCGTTTTTGTTTGATTCCTCAATACCAATTTCGATTTTATTCAACAGCATTAACCGGTCTAATATTTCCTCACAGCTAAATTCTCCGGGCAGCTCATTTACCGTTTTCAACACTTCTTCTTTCGTCAACATCATTAACTATTTAATAATCTAAATTTACTAATTAAAATTTAAAGTGTTTATTAGCTTTAAGTTTTCACATAGCATGATCAACACCATAATATTTGATCTGGGCGCTGTCCTGATTGATTGGAACCCGCATTATTTATATCACACCCTGTTTACCGATGAGCAGGAAATGAAAGATTTTCTGGCCAATATCTGTACATCCGACTGGAATGAAGAACAGGATGCCGGCCGGTCGTTACAAGAAGGTACTGATTTGCTTGTTGCTCAATACCCGGAGCATGAAGCTAATATTCGTGCCTTTTATTCCCGCTGGGTAGAGATGCTGGGCGAACCTCTTCATGGTACCGTTGAAATTTTCAGACAATTAAAAGCGAGCGGCAGGTACAAGGTCTATGCTTTAACCAACTGGTCGGCCGAGACTTTCCCATTTGCTTTAGAGCGTTATGATTTTTTAAACTGGTTTGATGGTATTGTAATGTCCGGTGCCGAAAAAATGCGTAAGCCATCACCGGCTTTTTATCAGCTTCTGCTTGATCGTTATGATGTAAAAGCCAACGAAGCTTTATTTATTGATGATAATTACCGTAATATTTTAGCTGCCGAAAAAATGGGGATTAAAAGCATTCACTTTACATCGGCAGAGGCTTTGGAGACAGCGTTGAAAGGCTTGGAGGTATTATAAAAGCATTTCAAGCCGGGACACGGGGGCCGGGAGGGACAAAAATCGCAGGTCGGCCGTGGGGACACGGCCTGCGGTTGAAAATAAACTTACTTGCTTGGCGCTATTATCCATGCTACAACTACCAGCGCCAATAATATTCCCATAATCAAATAGCTAACCGGCCGGGCAAAATTCAGTGTCCAGCCGAGATATTTAATTCTTTTGGGTACGATTATACGGTTGTCATCCTTGTTGTAGTAAAACACGCCGTATTTGTAATTGCTTAGGTCTTCTGTAGGCTCCATAATTAAGATAATTTATTATCCAAACAATTCACTGCTCAAATACCTGTCGCCACGGTCGCAGCAAATAAATACGATCACGCCTTCTTCCAGTTCCTGCGCCAGTTTTATTGCTGCCGATAGCGCTCCGCCGCTGCTCATCCCCGCAAATACCCCTTCCACTTTGGCCATCTGGCGTGCCATTTGAGTTGCATCTTCCTGTGAGATATCCATAACCCGGTCAACCCGTGTGGCATCAAAAATCTTAGGTAAATATTCCTCCGGCCACCTGCGGATACCCGGGATCGATGAACCCTCAACGGGCTGACAGCCTACAATCTGCACATTGGCATTTTGCCCCTTCAAATATCTCGAACAGCCCATAATGGTACCGGTTGTACCCATAGCACTTACAAAGTGAGTGATCTTGCCTTCCGTATCCTTCCAGATCTCGGGACCTGTAGTTTTCACGTGGGCCATATAGTTATCCGGGTTAGCAAACTGGTTCAACAGAAAATATTCGCCGGTAGCGGCTTTTTCTTCGGCATAATCGCGGCAAAGCTCTATACCTTCCAGCAAAGTAACTTTAGCACCAAAGGCTTCCATGGTAAGTGTACGCTCGCGGGTGGAGTTTGAGGGCATGACCAGTTCTATCTCCAGGTCAAATAAACGGGCTATCATCGCCAGCGCAATACCCGTGTTACCGCTTGTTGCTTCAATCAGCTTGGTACCGGGTTTGATATCACCACGCTCAATGGCGCTTCTGATCATATTGAGTGATGCGCGGTCTTTCACGCTGCCACCGGGGTTATTTCCCTCCAGCTTGGCGAAGATCTGCACTTTGGGATTCGGATTCAGCTTTTTTATTTCTACCATAGGAGTATTGCCTATCAGGTCTATTAATCCAGCCATTGTATATTTTTATTAGGTAAATTTTATTTTTTGTGCCCGAACAGTTTTATGCTCAGCCTTTTCAAGATCCTATGATTTGGGGCGTGGTAAACCTTTGAGTTGGGTGGCAAACTTTTGGTAAGCCAAACGTTCCCTCCTACTACGCTATTGTGCCCAATAATGGTTTCTCCGCCTAAAATAGTAGCACCTGAGTAAATTACTACATTATCCTGAACTGTAGGGTGTCTTTTGGTATTTGCCATGCTTTTATCTACGCTCAAGGCCCCGAGTGTAACACCCTGATATAGTTTTACATGCTTGCCTATTACGCAGCTTTCGCCAATAACAATACCGGTGCCATGATCTATATAGAAATACTCGTCTATTTTGGCAGCAGGATGGATGTCGATTCCCGTTTTTGAATGCGCGTATTCGGTAAGGATGCGCGGCAGCAAAGGAATATCATCAACATACAGGCTATGCGCCACACGATAAAGCGAAATGGCATAAAAGCCCGGATAAGTGCGGATCACCTCAAACTCGCTGCGGGCAGCAGGGTCGCCGTTAAAAATGGCCTGGATGTCGGTATTCAGCACACGAAATAATTCGGGAAGCCCCTCAAAGAATTTTTTTGACAGTTTTGAGGTATCGCAATTGCTGCAAGCCTTGGTGGCATGCATAATTTCGCACAATTCATTCTCAAGCCTCAAAAACTCATCCTTCAGTTCCTCCACCGAAGCAAACTGTTTGCCGGTTTGCTCGGGGTACAGTAAATGAATCACTTTAAGCGCCCAGGCCGTAATTTCACGGTTTGAAGGCACAGCCTCCAGGTTTTGCTGTTTAGCAAAAATATGTTGATAAAAATCCTGACTCATGTTTTATGGTGGGCTGTTTTGGGAAAACAACCATTAACAGTACAAGTTTATATAAAAGATTGTTGTTAATATGTAAAATGAGCCGGATAATTGATATTTGGTTATAAAAACATCGATACCGAACCTATGAAAGATCAAATAATTGCTACAGTAACTGCCCTGTTTAGCGGAGCCGATGAACGGGACTGGGCCAAAGTAAAAAACGCATTTGCCGAAAATGTAGAACTTGACTATAGCTCCATGACCGGAAACCCGGCCAGCATCGCATCATCCGCTGATATCATTGCCGCATGGCGGGGCTTCTTGCCCGGCTTCGACAGGACACATCATCAACTGGCAGATTTTTATGTGATGCAAAACGGCACGGTAGCCCTGGTGCATTATTATGGCAAGGCTGATCATTTTATTGGCGACGAGCTATGGATTGTGGAAGGCACTTATGATACCGAACTTATTGAAACGGATGGCAAATGGATCATCACCAAGCATAAGCTTAACCTCATTAAGCAGGATGGTAATATGGATTTACCGGCGAAGGCCGCGGCCAGGGTTTCGGAGCAGGGTTGAATTGCAAAAACAGAAATGCCATTACGAGCAAAGCGTGGCAATCTCGTCGCTATTCGATCGAACAGGCATTGGCTACGAGATTGCTTCGTTCCTTACAGCAATGACATAAATATTAAATAACCTCTATTCTTTTCCTTCTACTTAATCCCGCCTGCAAAACAACCGAAATTATGATCACTAACAGCCCCGCATAAAAAGACACATTAAGCTGGCGGGATTCATTGAATAAAACCATCGCCAGTAAAATGCTGTAAACAGGTTCCAGGTTAAAGGTTAGGTTGACCGTAAAGGCAGAAATCTTCTTTAAAACCTCAGCCACCATTACATATAGCCCAACGGTGCAAAAAAGCGCCAAAATTAGCAGGTAAAATATATCCAAAGTGCCCGGCAATATTGTTTTTGACGGGAAGAAATACAGATATACTGGTAACACTATAGTTAAGGCAGCGCTTCCGGTCAGCATCTGGTACATATTCATCACCGTGGCATCGTACTTTTTAACCAGTCGTTCATTAAAAATGGTATACAGCGATGCCAGGAAAGATGATATTACCCCCAGTACAATACCGGTGCGGAACGAGGTATCGAAATGAAAGATCAAACCAATGCCAGCCAATGTAAGCGTGCTCAACAGCAGCTCGGTTATGTTAAACGGCTTCCTGTTGATAAGCGGGGCCAGGAACGCGGTAAAGAAGCTGGTAAGGCAATAACAAACTACGCCTACAGATACATTTGAATATTTGATACTGGCATAAAAAAACACCCAGTGAAAGGCTATCAATAACCCGGCCTTCCCCATTTCCCAAATGTTGACCCGTGAGTGGTTAAACTGCGCCCTTTGAATCCAAACAATAACTACAAGGAATAAAAAAGAAAACAGGGTGCGGTACCAGGTAAGTAAATATTCATTTAAAGAGATAAGTTTCCCGAACACGCCGGTAAAACCGGCAAGAACTACAGCTATATGTAACAGAACAAATGTTTTTTTCATTTTTTGCTAAAATAAGATTGAGCGGGCACACAACGATGCATATGATTGCCCGCGTTTAATTAATTTGTTTTGAAAATAGTGTTGAAAAAGGATCAAATACAGTTGCACTACAACCGGTTTTGATTAGCAAAAAAGAAAGAATGGTGGATCATTAAAAAAAGGCTCCGAGACCAAAAATGTCCGGATAAGAGATTTGAGATTCCCTTTAGTGCCATATTTAATGTTTGCTGTCATCATTTGTTGATGGGCCAAAGATAGGAAAAAGTTTTATTGCGCCAATACATTGTGTTGTTTTGACACTAAAAATCGGATCAAACTGTCCTTTCCTCGCAAGCAGTTGGCGTATAAGATTTCTCTTTCGCCCCTACGCACCGCTCCTCCCTTGCTCTATCGAAATGACATCGGCTTTTTTAATTTCTGTTAATAAAAAAGCCCCGGCTATTGCCGGGGCCTGCATTTCTTCAATAACAAAACGTTTAGTTCAGATATTTAGTGATATCCTCAGATAGCGGAGTTGTTTGTGACCTGAAACGGTGGATTAGTTTGCCATTTTCGTCTATCAGGAATTTTTCAAAGTTCCATTTAATGTCGCCGGTAAAATCTGGGTTTGGAGCAGTTGTAAGGTATTGGAACAAGGGATCGATATCCAAACCTAAAACGCTAACCTTTCCGCTCATCGGAAATTTCACGTTGAAATTTTCTTTGCAAAAGGTTTTGATGTCCTGGTTTGTACCTGGTTCCTGGCCGCCAAAGTTATTGGCCGGGAAGCCTACTACTACCAGCTTGCCTTTGTATTGCTCAGACAGTTTTTCCAGATCGGCGTATTGTTTAGTGAAGCCACATTTTGAGGCCGTGTTTACGATCAATACTTTTTTGCCTTTGTATTTAGCTAAGCTAAAATCTTTGCCGTCGATGGTTTTCAGTTTAAAATCATATACTGAAGATGGTGCGGCAGCAAATAATAAGGCGATGATGAGTGCCAGTGTTTTCATGGTTTTTACAATTGATTGTTAATAATCCAGCATAAAAGTAAAGCTAAAAATTTCTTTTAGCTAAGTACTCATCTTCTTTTTGTGTCATTTTTTCTTTTGTAACAACACTTTTATCGGTGTAACCCAAAAGGTGCAATGCCCCGTGAATAATAACACGGTGCAGCTCGTTGGTTTCGCCAGTTTTAAATTTGGATCCATTCTCGCGGATGCGGTCAATCGAGATAAAAATATCACCAACAATATCGCCCTCAACTTCCGAATTGTCAAAAGTTACGATATCGGTAAAAGTATCATGATCAAGGTATTGCTGGTTTATTTGCAGCAGGTACGCGTCTGAGCAAAAAATATAATTAAGCTCTTTCAATTTAAAGCCTTCAGCAATTACCGTGTCCTTTATCCACTGTCTTAATTGTGCTTTTTGTTTCGGCTTAAAAGTAGTGTCTTCCTCAAAAAAATTAATAGCGGGCATCAGATCTTAAAGTGAAGTTCAATTTCATTACCCGAGGCGTTGAAAATACATTGATCGGCAAGGTGTTTAATGATAAACACGCCGCGGCCGGTAAGGTTCTCCAGGTTTTCGGGGGCAGTAGGATCGGCAAGGTTATTATAGTCGAAGCCGGGGCCTTCATCGGTAACGGTCCAGATAATACGTTTCGGTTCTACTTCCGCATTAACAATCACCTTTTTAGTCTCATCCTGTTTGTTACCGTGTATGATGGCGTTAATAACCGCTTCATTAAGGCAGGTCATCATATTGGCGAAGGTATCTTCCTCAACATGATATTTATCAGCAATTTCTTCTATCAGCTGCTCAAGCAACGCTATGCTCTCCGGTTTTGACGGTAGCTGCAACGTGTATAGCTCGCTGGTTTGAACATTTGCCTCTTCCATATTATTTGGCGTTAAGTTGATCAAAGTAAGATTTTATTTTTTGTTTATAATACAAATTAAGTGCCGGAGATACTGTTCTGATCTGCTCCGTTTGTTTCGCTTTTTGTTGCTGGTACCCCTGCAGTGCTTTTATATAACCCGGTGGCAAATCCTTGCCCGCATTGCTCTCCCGTTGCTGATCCTGATCTCGTTGCTGCTCGGCCTTTTCGGCCTCTAATAATCGGGTTTGTATCTGCTGCTGCCTTTTTAGCGCGTCATCTGTAATCCTCCTGTTTACGAGATCACGTTCCGTTTGTTCCATTTCTTTCGAAATTTTATCCAAATTGCCCAATCCGCCGGTCCCGTCTTTATTTTCGTCCCTGTCAATTTGTTGCAAAGCCTGCCGTATCATCTGCTGCTGACGTGCCATTTTAGCAAACTGTTCGCTCATGTTGCCACTATTGCCCTGCTGGCCTTTACCCTGATTGCCCTGTTGCTGCATTTGCTCACGTGCCTTTTGCATATTCTGACTAAGCTGCTGCTGCATCTTGGCCAACTGTGATATCGACTGTTGTTTCCCTTTGCCCCCTTTACCACCCTTGTTCATCATTTTTTGCATTTGCTCAAGCGCTTCGCTCAGCATCAGGGCCAGGTTGTTCATAGATGTCATGGCATATTGCTGATTGCGGTTTGCTTCAAGCGTCCGCCTGTCGCCCAACTGCTCAAGGGCCTGATCAATATGCTCGTTGATACTGGCTATCTCTTTATTTACAGTCGATTGGATTTGCGGCACCCTCCTGCTGATGGCATACAGGCTATCTTCGGCCGTTTTCAGGTTATCCTTGATATCCTTCTGGCTTTGCGATAAAGTAACGTAAGACGGATCTGTAGGATTAGTGTTTTTAAGCGTTTGCATCAGCTTTTCCTGGTTAAATGAGCTGTTAACGAGGCTTTTCAACAATTCCCTTAACTGCTGCGCATCAACGGCATTCTCTTTTGATTCGCCCTCGTCGCTGTCTTTTTGCATTTTGGCGGCAAGCTCTTTCATTTGTTTTGCAGCCTGCTGCTGCGATTTTGAAGCCTTTGAGTTATCCTTTTTTTGCAGATCGCCGGCGCTTTGATCCATCTGCTGCTCAATATCTTTTGTTTCGTTTTCGGGGTTCTGATAGTCGGATTTACGTTCGGCCTGATCGTTGGCTTTCTGTAATTCGTCAAAGCCTTTCTTCACATCCTGAAAATCCTGTTTCAGCTTATCCTGTTGCTGCTGCAAATTCTTTTGATCGGCTCCGGACTGTTTGGTTTGTTCGGATAGCTTTTGCTGTTGATCTGCCAGTTTATTCAGCTGGTCGAGGTTTTGATTCAGCTTTTGCTCAAACTCCAGTTTCTTATACAATTCCAACACCCTGTCCAGCTCCTTTTTCAATGATTTATTATCCATTTGCATTTTAGATAATTCATCTCGGGTGGCATCTTTTTGCTGCTCATTAAGCATTTGCTGCAGGTTTTGAAGCAGCTCCTTTGTTTTCTGATCAAGCACATTATTAAACAGGTCCTCTATCTGTTTTTGCTTAGCCATGATCTCGTCCGTTTGCTGTTGGTTTTCCTGCCGGTTGTATAAATTCTTTTTGTTATCGGCCTGGATATCCTTTACTAAATCTTCCAGGTCTTTACGTTTTTGCATCAGATCTTCCACCTGCTTTTTCTCATCAAAGGAGAGCGTATTTTTATTCAACAGGTTCTGGTTCAGCTTTTGCGCATCGCGCTCAACCTGGCCGGCTAATTTAATGGCCGATTGCATTTTTTCTTTTATAGCTTTTGACCCCGCGTTTAACTGTTGGTTAATCTCCTTGCTGTCAGGGACATTTAGTGTATGTTTTGCTGTACGGGCTGTTTTGTGGCCGGTCACTTCGTCGTTATCGGCAACCTCAAAAAAGTAGCTCACATGGTCGCCCGGATTGATGCCCATTTCCTTCAGGTTCCAGTAATAAAAGAAATCTGTTTGTGTCTGGGCCAAATCAGCATTAACCTTTTTGGTAAACTCTTTTGCTTTGCTGTTACCGGCAGCTTCAATAGTATAATGAAACGTTAGCGACGAAAATCCATGATCATCCTGGATCTTGCCATTAAAATAGAAGGCTTTCATACTTACCGAATCCGGCTTTTCATCAACCATGATAGATGGAGCCTCATCAGTAATAACATTAATACGATACGAAGCCGAATCGCTTTGATTTACTTGTGCGTTAACCGGTAAAAGTTTATAAACAGAATTTTTAAGCACCCGTTCGCGGTGCTCAAACAAATCAGCCCCGTTTTGCACTGTCGGGCGGCTTTGGCCATTCATATCAAACAAGAGCGCGCTGGCATATTGCGTATGCAGCTGCCAATTCACCGTTGTACCGGCCGGGACAGTTAAATCGCCGGCATTTAACAGCTTCTCATTTTTTTTATGCAGATATGCCGGGTAATTCAGCTCAACATCAAAATGAAGCAATGCCGGTTTCTGGTTCACCTTGATCTCGTAAACCACCGAACTAAATCCGTTACCCGATAATTTAAACCGGGTATTTTGCTGTAGGTTGCTAAACTGGTAATGAAAACGACTGATGTTATCCTTATCCAGCTTAAAGGTATTCTCTCCGGTTTCAACGTATACATCGGCCGGCAGCTTATCTCCTTCCAGTTTAATATCAACCTTTAAATCATTCCCCTGAACAACCGATAGGGTTTTGTTCAGCATAATAAATTTAAACGGGGCGGCTGGCACAAAGTATTCATTATGCCTGATGAGCCTTTTAGTACTTTCGGTTAGTACCGATGGCGCAGCCAATGCTATAATAGCGATTACCCCCAGCGGACCAAGCGCCCATTTTAAATACTTGGTGTTCTCCTTAAGGTTGATGGCCGACGGGAAACTTACCGGTTTAAGGGCTTCTATCTTTTGGTCGATACTGGCTTCGATGAGGGCGCGGTGATTGTCATCTTCGGCAGCCAGTTTTTTTAGCTGCAGGGTGTTAAGCAGTTTGTCATGAACATCGTTAAAATGCCTGCCTATAATTTCGGCCGCTTCGTCATGCGTTAATGTTTTGCCCAATTTAAGCCAGGCCAGTAATGAGGGTAAAACCAACCAGCAAACCAATACGGTATTAAGCAGGATAAAAAAGTAGAAAAGTATGGTGCGCAGCAGAATGCTGAAATTGCCAAAATACTCGCTCAGGGTTACAACCACGTAAGCTGTGAAAAGACCAGCGCCTAAAAATATTAACCCACGCAGAAAATTATTGAAATAATACTTCCGGGTGAAAGTATTGATTTTGCCAAGCAAAATTTCATAGTTTTCTGTCGAGGCCATGGTACAGGTAAAAAAAAGTCAAATACACTCCCTGGTTAAACGCAAAAGCAATGTATTAAATATATACGTGTTGGTTTAAGTTAAAAAATTAAAGCAATAATAATAAAATGTTAACTGTTTTATGACAATAAAAAATGATTGGCCCGCATTACCGGGATAGATACGGCTACAAACCGGGATAACATAGCAATTTAAGGATAATTCCGCTTTTTTGTTCTACGCCCTTTCTTCTTCCTCAACCATTTCTGGTTCGAGCTTATGCAGCCAGATGCCAGCTATACCTGTAATTGAATATGGGAATATAATTACCGCAACAGAAGATATGGCCGAAACTTTTTTTTCGAACAGTAGTTCAAAAAAGGAGAGTACCGTAATGATGAGAATTGCTGTGGTTAAACCGGTTTTGATATAAAGCGGATCTCTTTTTTTTGATAAATAATAAACGGCCATCCAAAATATAAAGGCAAAGGGAATAGTGACCAGCAAAATCATATCGGCAAAAATGATGTAATCTTTCCTGATCTCATCAACAAGGCTTATTTGAGGATTCTGAATAATAAACCACGATAGAACCAATTGCAGCAGAGGTGCCACAATAACCAGCATCAGCCAAACCTTTAAGCTATATGTAAATGACCTGTTCATAATTTATTAAGTGCGCCAACAATATACATAGCAAGCAATAAAATAACAATAGCCCCTACTTGCAGGCAATTTGCTTTATGTATAAATAGCGATGCTATTTTTAATAGTTATAAAACAATAATAATTTAAAAGCAATACAACGCTTTAACAGGCTTATTGGTAAATTATAAAACTGTTTTTTTTATTAAAAATTATCTCTGCATCAACTGATTTTTTTCTTTTATAGATAAGGACTGCTAACCTGAACCCTATCTCTGACTAAAAGAAGTAAAGACTCATAATAAATAACGTAACTGACTCATTTACCCTCCCTCCATAATCATTAACCACCAATTAATTTCAATGTATTAAATTAACGTAAAATAGGTGATTTAACGGGTTGTTAAGCGTATAGTTAATTATTACCTTGCATTCACTTAGCCGACACCCCCTATCATGACTACACCTAATCACCTTGATCCTTCTATATTGAACTATTTTAGTGTGGGTAGCGTTTGGCAAAACATTGTGTTTTATGGTATTATTATTTGCCTTTTATATATTAACCTTTTTTTAACCCGGCGAAAGAAAACATATAAGCTACAGCTTGTTACCGATATACCTGCCGAAAACGAGGAACAGAATCAATCCACTGCAGACACTTCAGCCAAGGCCTTATATAAAACAAATGCCGAAGAAATAGCTATCCTTAAAAAAGAGCTATTGGCATTGGGCGAAGAGTTAGAACTTTCGTACATGAAATCTGACAGGCTTAATGATCAGCTATCAGAAATACTGGACTGCCTTGAACTAACTGTAATTTATGATCATAACCCCTGGGACTGGTCGCTGGATTACAGTAGTCGGGAGGTTACACTTTCAGCGTATGGCTTGCGGATCCGCGGTTTTTCAGAAGATGACAAGCCCGCGTTTGACGAAGCCGTTACGGTTATTGATCCCCGGTACCGCCAGGCAGTAATAGATGCTATTGAAAACTCATTTAATACCGGGGCCGATTTTTCAATGACTTACCTCATTAACCCTTTAGATGGCAGCCGGCCAAGAGAGATAAAAGCAATAGGCCATGTACAATACAACGAGCTTGGAATCCCATTAAAACTATCCGGAAAATTCGCGTTTACTTATAGCGAGTTGCCGGCAAAAAAGTAGGGGTATCGCACTTTGTTATCCGGTAAAAAATCAAAAGCGTCCTTTTTGATGCTTGCATTTTGAATAATACTCACAACAATTATATTTGCAATCCGGCCATACATTAATCGGGATGTAGCGTAGCCCGGTATCGCGCCAGCATGGGGTGCTGGAGGTCGTGGGTTCGAATCCCGCCATCCCGACTTGAAACCATCGTTGAAGAGCATATTGAGCGGTAATTTTACCGATAAGATATGCTCTTTTTTATTTAAAAGTTATGGTATGTGATGAAATCTCCCTTTTTATATACTATAACACTAAGAGCTATCTATGGTGGTTCCTAATTTAAAGACCGTTAGCCTTTTTTAACCAACTTCTTAAACTGTTTAAAAAATGAATCTATCGTTAGCTGGGTATGTATCATAGCTGGTGTTCGTACAATTTTAAACTCTTTATCCTTTGAAAAGAATTTTTCCATAAGGTTTCCCTTATATATGTTAGCTTCGGCAGGCGAGAAGTAATACTTAGATGCATTTTTAATTTTATAAAGACTAAGGCAATCAGTTGGTGGTACTGTTTTTTCGGGATTAGCGCGGCCGAGCCAGGCTTCATAATAATATCGGTAATCTGTTATTTCCGGCTCTTCACATTTAGCCAGATACGCCCCTTTTGCATACCAGAAGTTAAACCAGATCCACCCTTCTTCCGACGGGAATAGTCCCGCCTTTTGCTTATCTTCTTTATTTAATAACTGTATGTTTTTCCTCCAGTTTTCAAACGTTTTTGTAAACAAAAGGATCTCTTCAAGTGAGCGGGAATGCAGGTTATGTGTCATTCCTTTACTATGAAAGTATAAAAAAGTGCTCTTTGGATCCTGTTTTGCTAAATCGTGCATTAATTTAAATGCAGGATATTCAAATTGATTGATTATAGAAACGCTTACTATTGCCGAAGGAGTAATTTTGCCTATGATCTCCTTTATTTCTGCTGTATAGTTGTTGGTATCGGTTACATGAATATAAAACTCCGCTTCGGATAAAATCCCATAACCCTTTAATTGAAATAGCTGCCCTGCGAGGATGGCGCGCCAGTTTGAATGCGGACTGGTAAAAAAATAATATATGATCTTTATTGTACTGCCCTTTTGCGCGATCGAAATGGTTATATCTTCTGCATACTGATCTTCGAGGATGTTGTAAACCCGATCACCTATTGATATTTGCAGATATTTTTTATCATTACCACTAACTTGCCCAAAGGCCTTATGAAAAACGAGATCTTTAGGTATCCGTATAAAGTCACCATCTACATAATCATTGATTTTCTCAGAAACATCAATAGTTTCTGCAGGCAACATATCTATATTAAAAGTTCCGTATAATGCTTTAGTCACAGCAGGTTGCATTCGTGTATCGGGTTTATGTTAGTACTAATCCAATGCTTGCATTAAGCTTGGCTATTCAATAAAGTGGGACGCATTTTTGCAAAACAAGCCCGCTCTCCATCGCCAAAGGTACGGCAAATGGTCAATTGGTTCCAAGCAAAAACAGCCACCTGTTAAAGCCTCATTACCAGACACATCAATACCCAGGACCATTAAAGCCTTGGGTATAACCACGCAAAAAGCATCGCTTTAAGTGAAAAATCATCAGTAAACTGACCACTATATGTTGCTTCCACCACTTTACAATTTTTGAGGTAGAAATGTGAAGTTTAGCTATAACAAAGATGTGAAGCACTACGAAAATCAGGAAGTCAACACTCCCCAAAGAAACAAACCTTTAATGCACCTGTTCCAAATATATAACATTCTACATTACAGCTATTTATAATTAACAAAATCAATATATTCTATGAACGATGCTCACAACAAAGGGCCGGGAAGGAATATTTCAGGTCTTTTATTCCGCAACAAATATCTCATTATTGCTTCTGTAACAGTATTTGTGTTAGCGGCTTCTGCTTATTTGCTTTTTTCATCACCCAAATACAAAGTGCGGGTAGAAGTGGCCATATCCAACAATTGGCAATTACCGATTACCGCAATCAACGAACTACGGTCTGAAGCTGCGATAAAAAATGCCGTTAAAGCGCTAAAGCTTCAGGTAAGCTACTATCGCAAAGGTACTTTTAAAACAACGGAACTCTATGGAGATTCGTTACCCATTAAATTTATGCTTGGCAAAGGGAGTACCTATAATTCTCCTACTGAAATTACTATTAATTTAATCAATGGCAGCGTCTGCAGGATCGATCAAAACAATGTCCTTACAGATGTGCCATTGTACCATCCTGTTAAATATGGTTCTTTAAGTTATACCATAATAAAAGGTCCTGCTTTTAAACCAACGCAACCGCCGCTAACGCTTAAAATCACACCCTTTGCTAATTTGACTGAACTGTTTAGTAAAAATTTGAATGCAAAAGTTTTAAGCAGTAATAGTTTTGAACTGAGTATAAATGTAAATAATGCTCAAAAGGGCCAGGCCTTTTTAAATAAGCTGATAGAAATTATAAACAACCGATACGCGAAAACAAGCTTAACCGGCAAAACAGCTATTGACAAATCATTAATCCCTGAGTTAAATGATAGCATAACATATTATAAGGGAATTGCAAATAAATACCGGCAGCAGCAGAACGTGCTGAACCACATAAGAAAAACGATACCAACAGTTACATCCGAAAAAGAGCAGGTTGCTTTAGATGCATTTGACGCCATTAAACCTTATCTCACCAAACCCCTCTACACTTTTGTTTTAATCCCCGACGGCTATGATGTTGGCGACAGTCATATCGAAAAACTAATAACGGATTTTAACAACGCGCAACTTGAAAAGCAGCGACAGTTACAGGATTCAGATACAAACGCATCTGCTTTCAATTTGGAGATCGGATCATTACAGAAAAAACTTTTAAATGCCATAACGTTCAGGGACAAACGGATTAGGGACAGCAGCCAGCCTAAATGGACAAGATCTGTAGGGGCCTTTTTATCAAAACAATTAAACGACTCCCTGACCTTCGTAGACGCTGTTATCAAAAACAAGCAGCAACAATATACCAGGCTGATACATGGATCAGGTACACAGGCGGCTGATTTAAGCCTTACTGTAATTGAACAGTCGGACACCCGGGAATCGACGGTTCCGAGATCACTGTTAATATATCTTTTAGCACTGTTGGCAGGTTTGATATTGCCCTCTTTGTTGCTGGCATTCAATGAACATTTGATATCTAAAAGAGAGACCGCTCATTAAAAACAATCTTAAAATGAAGAATATCAATTAAAAATATAAACATTAAAACCATGAAAACGAATTATTTAAAACCAATCACAACGGCTTTAGCCGTATTGTTTTGTTTGCTAAACTTCGCCGCAATGGCAGGGAATCCGGATAAACCAGGCACAAAAAAAGACGATTCTCCCAAAAAACTATCGCCGAAAGCATTGGCCAACATGAAAATCAAAAACATCGAGTTTGGGTTTAACAAATCAACCATCCCGGATAACGCCCACAACAACTTGAAAAATGTTGCTAAACTGATGAAAGACAACAATGCCTCACTCAAGCTGGGTGGCTATGCCGATAACAGGGGCGCATACGTTTACAACTGGATGCTATCAAAAGCACGGGCCGAAGCTGTCAAAACATATCTTGTACAAAACGGCGCCGATTCAGCACGTATTGCAGCTACCGAATATGGTTATACCCATCCTGTAGCGTCAAATAAAACAATTGCCGGCCGTCAGAAAAACAGGCGTGTTGAAGTCCATTTTACAAATTAAACATCGAGTTTTCGTAGTAATGCAAAACGGCTGATCACACGTGCAGATCAGCCGTTTCGACTTAATGAAATCCTATAATGGTTTTCCTTCAAATACCTGTTGCATTTTGTATTGCACAGCCAGAACTCATCTTACAGGTTCAATCGTTATCGCCGGTGGTTATGAGTTTGAATCCAGGCAAGTGGATTTACAGAAATAATTAGATTATACCTGAGTGTTTGTATTGTTAATCGAGCCCCCTTTTCCTGCGTTTATGCTTAATCCTCTCAACATTGAATTTATAAAAAGTGCTACTATTATAATATAAAACTTTTCATCTAAATATGTATTCCATTCGAAACGAATCTAATTAATGCTTATCTGGTTGCATATACAATATGCAAATAATCCTAATCGATTGTTTTATTGCAAGATATGTGTATTTTCACTGGAAAAAATGTCTATATATTTCTTTTATATTATATATTAACGCTATAATAAATTTGATCGATGAACGAAAAGATTTGTGGTTATATAATGCCCATTTCGGGGCTTGGAAAATATACTGAACAGCATTGGCAGTTTATTAAAAAACTGTTAGACAAGATAGTGGGCGAGGCGGGTTTTGGAGAGGCAGAGATTGTCAGTTACGACCCTGTTAGCTTAAATATAAAAGAAACTATTTTTAATAATATTTTTACTATCCCAATTGTGATTTGTGACGTTAGTGGATATAATCCTAATGTATTATTCGAACTTGGACTTCGTGTAGGTTTTGACATGCCTGTGTTGATTATAAAGGATAAATCAACCGAATTTAAGTTTGATTTAAGCTCCTATAATCATGTCATTTACCCAGACGAAATCGAGTCCCTTGAAGAAAGCCAGCCTGAATATCTATTGTTTCATAATACATTACTTAAGAAATTGGTAAAAATGAAAATAGCATACGATTCAGATTCTCCTGTTTTGTCTCCTCTAACCAGCTATTTGAGCAACGAGAACTATCTAAAGGTAAAGCGAGGTGTGCCATTCAACATTAAAGGGACTTATGAATATATTTGCTATCGCACTAATGTCGGTTACAGTCATGGGGGACTGTGTGACATTACGATGGTCAATTCCTTCGGCAATCTTATAGATTGGCAATTGCAGGGAAGAAGATGCTGGATGAAAGCCAGTAAGTTGATGCCGTTGCAGTTGTTTAAACCTCCATATCAATGGGACACACAAAAAGCAATTATTTTTCATGATAGATCATTCATACTAAATTATAAGATCGAAACGGAAGATCGTAATATAATAGGTGTTATTTATGGAAAGGTTGAAGCCCGAAGTGGTTCCAATCAAATTGATTCTTTTCAAGGACATTACCATCAGGATTCTGGTGGTGAATTGACGAAAGGGCGTTATAAAATGGTCAGAATAAATCCGAAGCAGGAATTAGATAATTATAAATTTCAACTAAGAAGAAAAAAAGAGAAGTAGAAGAGCGAGTTGCAACTAATTTTAATCAAGACTTGTCGCCCGTGTTTATTTTTTAGTGTTCAAATCAAATGCAAGTAATTCCTTTCGAGCACCAATATTTTATAAAACCAATCGGATGCCTAACTTATAACGCGTCTTTCACAAATACAACTAATGCAACCCGCGCATTAACAGATAACAAATCGGCATTTTTTCACATATATTATCCTCCTAACTTTGGATAAAGACGTTTTAAATGACATGTTATGGAGCCGATAAAGTTTAGAGATGCTACGGAAGCCGACTTAAGCAAAATAGTTGAAATATATAATTCAACCGTTGCATCACGGATGTCAACGGCTGATACCGAATCCGTTTCTGTTGAAAGCAGAAAAAAGTGGTTTTATGAGCATGGTCATACCAGGCCTTTATGGATAGCGGAGGATGGCAACAATAATGTTGTTGGCTGGATCAGCTTTCAATCCTTTTACGGGCGACCGGCCTACAATGCAACCGTCGAGATCAGCATTTATATCGATGCCACCCATCGGGGCAAAGGGCTTGGAAAAAAATTACTTGAACACTGTATTGCTGCTGCTCCATCGCTTCAAATAAAAACCCTGATCGGTTTCATTTTCGCGCATAATGAGCCCAGTTTGCGGCTATTCAAAAACTTTGGGTTCGAAGAATGGGGAAACCTCCCCAATATAGCTATCCTGGACAATCAGGAAAGAGGGTTAAAAATTCTGGGAAAAAGAGTCGACTAAGAGAAGAACTTACACCGGTATCCATTTCCTACGGTTATGTTAATTCGCAAAACTTCTTCCAGCTTTTGTATCCGCAGAAGTTTGACAGCACATTAAGTGTATGTAATGATGGCTTAAACTTTGTTTCTTTAAACCCGTACAATTTGCACAAGGAGATTGGGCTTAGCTCTTTACGTGTAACTTGCCTAATCTTGTCGGTTAAAGCCTCCATGTCGGCCTCAATAGCCGGGAATATATCTGCATTAATCAAAACTTGTTTCTTTAATAACTCAATTTCTTCTTCAGAATGTTTAAACACCGCCCGCCTTCTTTACTGATTTTAAGCCTATTACGATAATTCCGTTACAGGGTTACATTTATTGCGTCTTTTAAACACAATAAAACATTCAAGTTCCGGTTATCCACATTCATCGACACATTCACGCTAATCGTCGATTCTGTTTTGATATTGAAATTCAAAACTTTTCATTTGTTAAACATGCCGCACCTTAATCACATCCCAGAAAGCGGCATGCGCAATTATATCCTGTTACAGCAACCTATATGTGAATGTCAAATGTTGGTTGATTGTAGCGATTACAAACATTACCACTATGAAGCCAACAGAATATGACATTTTATTAGCAGGCGAACGACGCATTTTAGAGGCTATTCAGCAGTTGGAAACAGAATATAATTTCCATTTAGATGGCATGAAAGCCGAACTGGAAAGGGTGCGGGAGGCGCTGACCAAATGCAGCATGTCTGTAGTTCATGTCAGCGATAATATCAACGGAAAATTACAGTCAAATAAATAATAGCTTTAGTCACAAATAGTATCTTTGACAAAGCCTTATCATGAGCAATAATATAACACCAGCAGATGTCAATGATCGTGATTCATTTATAAAATTTGTCCTTGGATTGAAGAAAGATCTTGAGACAAAGGGAAATTCCTGGGAAAATATAGATTTAGCAAGTTTCCTTGACGCCCTGGCTTCTTATGCCGAAGATATTCAAGGTTACTACGATAATCTTGATCTGAGCATTAATGCCGACACGGCTTCTTGGCGGGTGTTTGCCGATATGTTAAAGGGTGCCGCTATTTATGAATAAACTCGCTTGCCAGCCCGCTCTTTATAACTCAAAACTCTTCATTAATTCCACTTTAACTTTTTCCATATCACCGGCAAGAATATTGTAAACCGTATCATACTGGCTGCACAAATCAAAAATGCCAACGCTGTACTGGCCGATATATCTTTCCCGGGATTCTTCATCATTCGAGTTTTTTATTTTATCGGCAAGGTCTAGCACGTTGAGATACAACTCATGCGATTTATTATTGGCGGCAATCAGTTCATCATAGGATAGCGATACGTTAAAGTACAAACCGATCAGGTTATGTTTCCAGTTGTCGATGTTCATTTTTTTGAGCTGAGCATCGGCCTCCTTCAAACTTTCGGTCATTGAACGGTAGCTGGCTTCGCTCCGGGGAATGCTCCGCCCCTTCCATAGCTGAACGCTTTTTTTGAGGATAGACATCGTTTCGCCGGTGACGTAATAATAGCTTTCGGCTATTTCTACCTGTTTGCTCCGATAGCGTTTTTTCAGGTCGATATCTGCTTTCCTCCTATCGCCCAAATAGGCAAACAGGCCGGTAAGCGTTTGTGAAATCAACGCCCCGGCAAGTCCTGAAAATGCGCTTACAATTAGAGTAGTATTTTCTGCCACCATGTTAGTAAATAAACTAACTACAGATGATGTGGCGAAACGTTTTCATCTTATTGCAATATTCCTGATTTTATGTAGCTTGGTCATTCAGAATGATTTACGAAATCTTTCTGAATACTCTGCTTTTTGCACCCTACTCAGAAACTCTGATTACATAACAACCGATAAATGCTCAATTCGTATACGATCAACCTTCAAACAGAAGCCGGAGAAAAGGAAATTTTTATAAGTCCATTTTTGCTGCAATCCAAAATACCACCCAATCTCAAATCAGGCAATATTGAGAAATTATTCTTTTATATAGAATTAAAAGATGATAGCTATAAAGCAGCACTGGAACAAGAAGAACTGAGCGACCGGTTTAAAACGGATGAATTTATCATTAACGTAGGTCAGGACTTTGAAAAATATTACTTAGGCAGCTTTCGCGTTGATTTTCAGGAAAAGCGCTGTTCACAATGGGAAGGTAAAACCGGCATTCTTACAGAGCAGGAAATAAAAACACTGGGAGAAAGCCTGTTTAATCCATCCGCCAAATCACGACGCATTACTTTATTTACCCCCACCCGGCCATCTGATTTCAATTTCGGGAGTTTTTGATTTTAAACCCTTAACGCTCCTCTGAAACCCCTGGCAGCATAGTACGACTCGGCACCGTTATGGTAAATAAAAATAGTATCGTAACGATAATCGGCAAAAATGCCCCCGCCAAGTTTCCTGATAGCTGTAGGTGTTTTTATCCAGCTTGATGTTTTGGTATCAAACTTTCCCAGCTTATGCAGTTCGCGGTACTGTTCTTCATTTAAAAGCTCAATACCCATATCCCTGGCCATTTCAACGGCGCTGTTTGCAGGTTTATATTCTTTACGGGCTTCCAACGCTTCATGATCGTAACAAACACTCCGCCTGCCTTTGGGGCTTTCGGCAACACAATCATAAAAAATATATTCGCCGGTATTTTCATCATAAGCAACAACATCCGGTTCGCCGCCGGTTATTTCCATCTCATTAAGAGACCATAGCTTTTCAGCACTGGCGTCCAGCTTTGTCTGTACTTTGGCCCACTCCACGCCGGTATGGCGGTTCATGTTTTTTTCAAAGCGGGTTTTCAATATTCCAATAAGTTCCTGCTGTTGTTCTGGTGATAGCTTCATGTTATTGTTGATTATGGTTTATTCGTTGATAATCCTATTCATTCCCTCCCTTGGCAGGGGTGTGTTTCTTCGGCGTTCATGACCTCCAGAATAACACACCCCTACACCCCTCTCAAGAGGGGAATCGCGCAGCCCCGCCTTTTCGGGTTATATAATTAATCATTCAATCCCTTGCCATTTAAAATCTGTGGCATCCATTTCTCAACCCTGGCCTCCCGGGTTGATGATTGTTTGGGTTGCGAAAAATGCAGCAGATAGGCCTTTTGGCGGCCTGGCGTCAGGGCTTCAAATGCGGTTTTCAATGCCGGAATCGAATCTAATTTGCGTTGAAACTCGTCGGCCACGGCAAAATCTTCCGTCTTTTTCAGGGTTACCTTTAAGCCTGCCTTTTCCACCTCAATGGCTTCATAAATGTAGGATTTCAGAATACTCCTTTGTTCGGTTACCTCTTCAACATTGGTAAACCGGATCTGCCGTGCTGCCTGCACATTTTCCGATTGCTGGATCAGGATCTGATGTGTGTCGCTTAACAACGCGCCCTTGAAAAATAAAAACGCGCAGTATTCTTTAAATACGTGTATTAAAACAATGTTGCTTTCGCGGTAGGTATAACATGGGCAACCCCATTTCAATTCTTCGGTCAATCCGCAATCAAGGGCAATTAATCTCAATTGCTCTATTTCTTCCCGCCACTTTTCGGCTTCGTTAAAATAAAAATCAACCTTAGGGTTCATGTTGTTTATTATTGGTTAACCGGGCTCATCTTTCTGTCTGCCGGTCTGAAATACCACGAAATTACTGTTAGTACCAGTAAAAGCAAAGCAGGAAATATCTCATTCACCGCGTTACCCGCCGCAAGATGCGAAAAAATCGCTCCCGACATAGCAAAGAAGAAACCAGCGTAAGCCCATTCTTTCACCACCGGAAATTTAGGAACGAGTACCGCTATGACACCCAGAACTTTCCAGAAACCCAATATCGTCAGAAAATAAGCGGGATAACCCAAATGAGCCACACTATCGGCCCCTCCCGCCCCCGATTTCATTTTCATTAACTGTACCGCCCCAGTTGATACCATCCCTAAAGCAAGCCAAAGGGTAGCAATCCAGTAAATAATTTTATTTCTTTTCATAACAGGCTACTATTTTAATTTGTTTAATACTTCCTGCAGGCGGTTATGTGCCATGTTTATGCCATATTCAAATGGCAGTTTCAGCATCTGATCCCTGAGCTCCGGCGTTCTGTACACCACATGCATATTAAGCCTGCTGGTATCGTTGGTAAGTTTTTCAAACTCCAAGAACTCCAACTGTACATCAAATGGCGCGTTGTCCATTTCAAACGTGCGGGTAATTTTTTGATCCGGGATAAACTCATGAACAGTTCCGTTGGCTTTAAAAACCACGTTACCATGCGGGTCTTTGGTTTCAAACTGCCAGCTGCCGTGCTTTTTATTTTCCAGCTTCAGCACCTTGGTTCCCATCCATTGCTCAACAATTTCGGCCTCGGTATAGGCTTTAAAAAGCAGTTCCACAGGTAATTCAAATACCCTGGTTATGGTTAAATCCTGTTTGCCATTTTCGGCGTCAATTTTGGTTTTCTTCTCCATGTTATTTGCCTTTATAATTTTTCATGATATCTTCTAATTTGTTGAACCGCTCTTCCCACATAGCGCGGAAGGGCTCAATAAAGTCGGCTACGTCTTTCATTCTTTCAGCATTAATATGATAATAGATCTCCCTGCCGTTTTGCTCCTGTTTAAGCAATTCGCACTCGGTAAGTATTTGAAGGTGCTTGGAAACTGTGGGCCGGGCAGTGTCAAAATTGGATGCAATTACGCCGGCAGTCATGGCTTGGGTGGCCACAAGCAAAAGGATAGCCCTCCTGGTTGGGTCGGCTATGGCCTGGAATACGTCTCGTCTTAAATTCATCATGTGGCTATTTGGCTACAAATATAAATGTAGCCATTTAACTACGCAAATGTTTTTAACATTTTTTTACAGACGACTTAGTACTTCAGGGAAAGGGTAGTTTAATTGGTGATAACCTTTAATTTCGGTACATCCACCAACGGAGAAGTAAGCATTCTGGCAGCCATCAAATGGCTTTCCGGCCCAAACCATGATTTTCCGTTTGTCATTACTGCCGTTATGCGGTATGTTGAACCTATCTCAACAAATTTACAATGATACACTTGCTTCGTTACCTTATTCTCAAATACGGCTGTACCACACCTGCTGGAGATAGGCATGAACGAAACGTCGATTTGTCCGTTTTTTAGATCCATTTCTGAAAGGGATTTAAATAACCTATGATTTAAAACTTTTGCATTCATATAAATTTAAACATATGAGTGCCAAAAGAGGGCTGTTCAGATTGTTCAGTTTTTGATTAGGGCAAACCCGCCTGTTCAGCGCTGCTGCATGAAGATATCTTATTGATCCACAAACCTTCCCGCACGCCGCGATAACCTGTCAAAAACACATTAATTTATTTTCTGAAAGTAATAAAATGGGCCATTACTTATTTTGTAATACATTCTTAACACGCCTTCGCTTAAAAAAGTGTAATTTTAGGTCTTCTTAGGTTATACTACTGGTAACAGTAAACTATAATAATTTATGGGTATGAATGCCATTCACAATAAAGATATTGGGACCAAGCAAAAAGCACTGGCCATTAATCTTAACCCCGAAATTTATGGCTCATTTGCCGAAATTGGAGCAGGACAGGACGTAGCAGCAAACTTTTTTAAAGCCGGGGCATCATCCGGCACCATAGCCAAAACCATGTCGGCTTATGACATGCTTTTTTCAGATGCCATTTATGGGGTACAGCAAAGCCGCCGTTATGTGAGCGAACCGCGATTAATGGCTATGCTTAGCCACGAATACGGTCTTATCATTGAGCGTCTTGGTGCTCAGCGCGGCGATACATCAACATTTTTTGCTTTCGCGGATACGGTATCGGCCCTCAACTACAACAAAACCAACGAAGGTCATGGCTGGATGGGTGTACGCTTTCAGCTGGAACCTAACGGGCAGTACAACGATGTGATCATTCACGTTAAATTGCTGGATAACGATAATAACCTGCAGCAGCAGGCCGTAGGTATTTTGGGTGTAAACCTGATGTATGCCTGCTTTTATTACAATGAGATCCCGCCGGTATTCCTACTGTCGCTAATGGATAACCTCTCGCGCGATAGAATCCAGATTGACATGATCCGCTTTGAGGGGCCAAACTTTACCAAGGTTGATAACCGCTTGATGAGCCTTCACCTGGTAAAATATGGCTTTTCGGACGCCGCGCTGTTCGGGCCGGATGGTAAAAACCTGCAGCCTTCAGAAGTTTTGTACAAAAAGCACATTGTAATGGTGCGCGGCCGTTTCCGCCCGGTCATTAACGTGCATATGGACATGTTGAACACCGGTGTTAAACAATTCCTGCAGGAATCGGATGTTGACAAAGAAAATGTAGTGGTAGTTACCGAGCTCACACTACAAGCCCTTAAGGAGCGTAATGCCGATATCAACGCCGATATTGATGAAAAGGACTTCCTTGACCGGGTAGACATCCTTGGCTCACTGGGGCAAACGGTAATGATCTCTAACTTCCACGAGTATTATAAGCTGGTAGCCTACCTGTCAAAGATCACCAAACTTAAAATGGGCGTGGTACTTGGTTTCCCTAACCTGGAGTATATCTTCTCTGAAGAGCATTATAAAGACCTGCCGGGCGGCATTTTGGAATCGTTCGCTACATTATTCAGCCGTAAGGTAAAATTATTCATATACCCAACCCTGCGCGATGGCGTAATCTGGAACTGTTTACGTTTTTATCTGCCGCCGCACCTGATAGACTTGTACCGCTACCTGATAGCCAATAATAAAATAGAAGATATCAGGCATTATAACGAAAACAACCTTAACGTTGAAACCGACAATGTGCTGGAGTTGATAAAACTGGGCGCCACCGGTTGGGAAGAATTTGTACCTGCAGAAGTTGCCTCTATTATCAAAGAACGGCGCCTGTTTGGCTATGCTTCCGGATTGGAGCCGGCAAAAGCACTTGATGTGCCTCCTGCGGATGGAGATCGTACAGAGATTGATATCGCCTAAAAAGCTAAAAGCAGATTGAGTATCCATTCTTTATCCCCTCTTGAGAGGGGGCGCGAAGGAATGTGTGTTGGCAGGGGTGTGTTTATGTAATTAGCTTATCAAAGCAGAAACACACCCCTCCACCCCTCTCAAGAGGGGAATCCCGCAGCCCATGCTTTTTTATTTCATGAAACTAATAATCTCCCGTTCGTTTTTTTACGGCAAAACTGAAGGTTTTTGACCAAGGATGTATTTAATCCTTTCGGCCTGGCCTGATGTATCTGTTTTTAAGTCGAGGTTTCTACCTTCTAACTGCTCATAATTAACAGCGACATTATTGCCCGACGAAGCGGTTTTGATCACTTCCACCGATTCAACATCTGATGGGATCTTTGCGCCAAACCAGTGGTCATCATCCTGCTGTTTCCAGGTTACCAATGTAAAAACCTCTTTCGCAGCAATTATCTTATTCCCTTCTATTGCTGCTTTTAATGCCAGGTCATTACCATAAAGCGTTGAAGCCGTTCCTTTTGTTTTATTAACAAAGGAGGTAATTACTTTAAGTCCGTCGAGGTTATATTTTGGCGACGAAGGCAGCGCGGCTTTGTTGTTGTACAATTCAACCGGTTTATTATCTGAGCAGGCCGCCAACATTAGTGTGCATGCTGCAAGTAAACTATATAATGCTTTCATGGGTTTAGTGTTTAATGGGTAGGGTGAATACAAAATCTTCGGCGGCCATTGGCTTATGGCAATTCATACACTCATTTGTAAATAATACATTCGCGCCTCCGTACGGAACCATTTTCGGAGTTTTAAACCTCGCCCATCCCCAGCCATAGGTCGACGCGTATTTTTTATCATCCTTTATCATGTACTCAACCTGTTTAAACTCGCCGGTATGGGTTGTTCCGTCTTTATCCTGTAATTGTGCCCAGGCAACTTTAGCAAAAATGGCTCCGTTTGGCCATGGGTGGATATTGTTTTCTTTGATGGCTTTTACAGCTATGTCATTACCAAAAATTACGCGTAAGGTATTATTATCAAAACGCTCGGTTGTGCTGATGGGCTGCCAGTTTTTATAATCGGGGATATAAGCAATACCGTTGGCAGCTGTTGGCAATTTGGCGATCGCTGTTTCATTTTTCTCCCAATGCTGATATTGCTTATCTGCCGCGTTGATAGCAGCGGTATCGGCAGGTTTGTTATGAACCATACTTGCAAGATAATTTTTAAGCACAGCCAGATCGGCTGGAGATACCTTGGCTTCGGTATGGACCGCCGTATAGCTTGGCAAAGGCATGGCTCCTGAAATAATTTGATTGATAGATTCCCAAAGTTTTGCTTTCTGATCGGCGGGAGCGAGTTTATTCCATTCCGAAAAATTAAGATCAGCCCTGCCATCCTTGATATGTGATGCTACTCCCCAATAAACCGGGACTATCTTATCGTACCAGCGTAAATTGGTGTTGTTAGAGTGGCAATCATAACAAGCGCGCTGAACAATGGCCTTCACATCGGCAGGGACTTCCAGATCGCCGGTTACGGGTGGATTGGGAACATCAGGGCGTACAAACTGGATGCCCACAAAGCCCAGGAATAAAATCATGATAATGATGAATGCTTTTCGTTGATATAAAGGTTTTCTGTTGGTTCTCATAGCCTCTCGGTTTTGTGATACAAAGAAAAGTACAATCATTAACAATGAATATTACAATTAGTTGAGCAGGTGAAAACAATCGTTAAACGGGTAAAAAAGGAAGTTGAAACTACAAAACGGGTTGTTTTTGTGCACCATTTTTATTCCCTCCCTTGGGAGGGGTGCGGCGGGGATGCGTAATGGCAGGGAGGGGTCTATACACATTTTATAACACCGGGAGTCTGTCAGAAACCCCTCCCTACACCCTCCCTGGGGAGGGAATCGCACCAGGCTCCGCTTTTTAATTATTCATTTGCAATGTTTTCAGCATCAACGATCTAATTAACATATCCGAATAAACTTTAAATTAGCTTGGCAGTCAAACACGCGCATAAATCATCCAAACAAATGAAAACAAGATCAATCTTACTCTTACTGCTTATTTCCCTTTGCGCTATTAAAGCGGATGCGCAATACAATTTTGGCAAAGTCGACACCTGGCTGAACGACCACGCTTCAGAAATGGGTGGCCGGGTGGTACTTGTTGTTTATAAGGATGGCAAGATCGTTTATAACCACGCCGCAAATGATATGAACATGAGGCAAAAATTTGTAAGTCGGATGGTTGCCCGCAAACAAGGTAAAAAGGCCGATCTGGATGATTACACCTCTACTTCAAGGGCTGCTATAGCCAGTTGCAGCAAATGGCTAAGTGCCGCATTGGTAATGACCTTTGTTGATGAGGGTAAACTAAAACTTACCGATACCGTTGGCAAATACCTGCCTGTGCTTTCCCAACATGGAAAAGGCAGCATCACCATAGGGCAATGCCTATCCCATCAAACAGGGATTAAAACCCCTCCATTAAAAGAAAGCCTGGAAGATATGCGCCAGGATAACTCGATGGACGATGCCATTGCCGATATCGCGGCCTTACCAATGGAAGGCACACCCGGAAAAGTTTTTCATTACAGCAACGCCGGTTTGCAGATTGCCGGTGCCATCATTGAGAAGATCAGCGGCAAAAGTTTCGAAACCCTTTTTGCCGAGCGCATTGCACGTCCGCTGAATATGCTTCATACAGATTTTGGTAACGCCAAAGTGGCCTTACCCGCTGGCGGGGCTTATAGTACACCCGAAGATTACCTGAATTTTTTAACCATGATCATGAACCGGGGCGTTTTTAACGGCAAGCGAATACTGAGCGAGAACAGTATAGCCCAGATGCAAATAAACAGGATCACGCCCGACGTAAAGATAGCCTACTCCCCTGCCGAAGCCGGAGGTTTAGGTTACGGATATGGCGAGTGGGTATTTGATGAGCACACAGTAAGCAGTCCGGGATTGTTCGGGAGTTTCCCCTGGATTGACAAGGATAAAAAATATGCCGCCTTTATGATGACTTTCTATCTTAAAAACGACGGTCGGCAGCAACACTACAAGGAATTGAAGCAACTGGTGGATGAAGCCGTAAAGTAGTAGTTTTGCAGGCATGAAGCTGTATATTAAAAACATGGTTTGCAGTCGCTGCAAAATGATGGTGAAAACCGAACTTGAAAAAGTAGGGTTACAGCCCCTATCTGTTGACCTTGGCGAAGTAGAAGTTAAGGAAGCCCCATCCACATCACAGCTTAAGGAATTGGAAAGTTCGCTTAATGAACTCGGGTTTGAATTAATAGATGATCAAAAAAGCCGCCTTATTGAGCAGATCAAAACGCTCATCATTGAGCACGTTCACTATAATGAAACGCAATCGCCCTTAAAACTTTCGGCGCTACTTACATCGAAGCTTAATTATGATTACGGCTACCTTAGCAACCTGTTTTCAGCAGTAGAAGGTACAACTATCGAAAAATACCACATCGCCCAACGGATTGAAAAAGTAAAAGAGCTGCTGATTTACAATGAGCTCAACCTTTCTGAAATAGCCTTTCAGTTAGGCTATAGCAGCGTTGCCTATCTGTCCAGCCAGTTTAAACAGGTAACCGGGATGACGCCTTCGGCTTTTAAAGTCTTACAAGGCAGTAAACGAAGGAATCTGGAGGATATCTAACCCTGCGACCTTTATTCATTATAAAAGAAAAATGCGTGTACAACAATTGTCATCCTGAGTGGAAGAAAATAGAGATCTGTGAAGGTCAAATGACATATCCGCGGCGTCATTGCGAGGCACGAAGCAATCCCCGATAGGCAGGTAACGACTATTGTTGTAATGAACTTACATCGTCGCGCTCTGGCCGCGCGTGGACAGGTACTTTTGTAGCCTCAAAAGTACCCAAAAAGGCTTGCAGCAGAAAGGCTTCTTTGCCCACACCCTACCCTAAGTCCACCACTCGGCATTTGCCCTGCAAAACGAACAGAACCACGGGCTGCAATTATTTTGCCCCGATTCGCACTATCCCCAGCTTCTGCAAAAACTTGCTATGCCCTTACAGCCGCACATTCCCCGCATTGTTCTGCCCGTTTTCACCCGAAGCTGATCTGCTGCGAAAAACCGGTTTTAATTATGTCATGCTGAGGAACGAAGCATCTTCTTCACCATGCATGGCGGCTCTGTATATTAAAGAAGATCCTTTCGCTATCGCTCAGGATGACAAGTACTTATTAGCTTATCTTATTATCATCCCTTTTCTTCCTCAACTGTAAATATCATAAATCATAACTATAATACTGTAACAGCTTGGGCACAACCTCATGGTAATTTTGTATCAACAAATACAAATTATCATGACACATACATATAACATTACCGGAATGACCTGCACCGGATGTCTTGCCAAGGTACAAGGCCTGCTACAGCAGGTTCCCAATATTGAAAAGGTTGATATCTCATTGGCCGAAGGTACCGCCGATATCACCATGAAAAAGCACGTATCAACAGCCGATCTTCAGCAGGCGCTTGCCACCTATCCCAAATACCAACTTAGTGAAGCGGAGCCGCACCACCATGCGATGAGCATCAATGATGATACCGAAAACCGCACATGGCTTCAAACTTATAAACCCATCCTGCTTATATTCGGATATCTGCTGGCGGCATCATTAATTGCTGGATATAGCAGTGCATTTAACATCATGACCATGATGCGCGTATTCATGAGCGGCTTTTTCCTGGTGTTTTCATTTTTCAAGCTGCTGGATATTGGTGGCTTTGCCGATAGCTACAGTATGTACGATGTAGTAGCCAAACGCTGGCGAGGATGGGGCTACATTTATGTTTTTGTTGAATTGGGCCTGGGCCTTGCCTTTGCATTGAATATAGCGCCGGTAGCAGTCAACACTATCATGGTTATAGTAATGACTATAAGTCTTATTGGTGTACTGCAAAGCGTTTTCAATAAAAGGCAGATCCGTTGCGCATGCCTTGGCGCTGTGTTTAACCTGCCCATGAGCACCGTAACCATTATTGAAGATGGCCTGATGATTTTAATGGGGGTTGTGATGTTGGGATTGATGTAATATTAAATCAGAGAAAGTTGTTACCTGATGCAAATGGTTGCAACTTTTTCTTACTTTAAAACCCATGCATAACACAGCCCTATTTCTTTTACAGGATTGGTTCAATATCAGCGGTCGCGGATTAGTGATAGCTGGCCAGATTACTGAAGGGCAGATTAATTCGGGCGATTATATCTGTCTTGATGAAGTAGTAATTAAAATCAAAAGCGTAGAAATTGGCGACAGAACGCCCAATGCGTTCTTTATTGGATTGATATTGGACACAAACAATCAAGGTGATATGCTTTCATCACTTACCAAATTAAGAGGCAAAAATTTATCTGTAATTAAAGCTATTACATTCTGAACCGCAAAGCCACAGAGCGTCCTAAAGCTTGGGCAAAATCGGGTTCAATCACGGGGCCTTCGCCGGTTTGTACCCATACACGGCGGGCGTCTTTTTGAAGAAGTATCTTTTCTCCGTTCAGTAAAATTTCAAGTTCGCTGGTGGCCGGGGTAATTGGCGAGGTGTTGATTTGATACACGTAATCGGTATCGTTAAAAGTTATTCTTAGTGGCAATCCCATCTTTATCTTCTCTCCGGTAAACATACATATCCCATGTTATAAAAACAACAACAGTTGGTTTATGGCTTCAATTAATATCTTAACTTCCTTTGTTACAGTGAATTATTTTACAAACCCGATTACGCGGCCAGCTGTAATTCAACCTTGCGGATCAGGCTATTCATACCAAATGGCTTGTGCAAAACGTCGTCCGGACCTCCTTTTTGTGGTATAATTGCATCCGTTTCTTCACTTTCTGAGCAAACAATTACACGCAGATTTTTGGTGGCCGAGTTCAATTTAATAAGCCGGCAAAGCTCCCGCCCGTCCATACCCGCATTAACAATATCCAGGATCACCAGGTCTGGATGACAAGCTTTAATGATCTTAAAAATTTCCTGGACACGGGTTGATGAGGCTACCTGGTAACCTTTACCGAGCAAAATGTAGGTCATTACCTCTATCATCAGCTCGTTATCATCAACTATCAAAATTCGTTTCGCCATATCCGTGCCCTTCTTAAGGTCATAATAGCAATGCAAAGCACATGCCATTGATTAACTTACAGTTAAGCGGCAAAACCCTATATCAAACAGTGTCTGTTTTTCTAATGAGATTTTAACATTTATCGCCTTGATTATTAAACACAATTGATCTGTTTTATTACATTTGGCATGTAGTAAATAGATTTAGCAGGTAAAAATGGATAATATTAATATCAAGAAACTGGCAAAGGAGCTCAACATATCCACATCAACTGTATCGAGGGCCTTTAACGGAAATACTGATATTAATAAAGATACCAAAGAGCGCATCCTGGCCTACGCCAAGCAGCATAATTATTTACCTAACCACTACGCCAGCAACCTTCGAGATAAAAAGACCAAAACCCTGGCCGTTATTGTTCCTGAAATTGCAAATGATTTTTTTTCGCAGGCTATAAACGGAATTGAAGAGGTTGCCCGTAAAAAAGGCTTTTATATTTTACTTTACCGTACCGACGATGTTTTTGAAAAAGAGGTTTCGTTTGTAAACTATCTTAACAATGGCAAGGCCGATGGTATTATCATGTCTGTATCCGGAGAGGCTAATGATCATAATTATTTAGGTCAACTGGAAAAAAAACACGTTCCGGTTGTTTTCTTCGACCGTGTTTATGAGGATATTGAGGCTGCAAAAGTAACCACCAATGACTACGACAGCAGTTTTTCGGCTACCGAACACCTGATTAAAACCGGCTGCAAAAAAATAGCCTACCTGGTGGTTAATAAAAGCATTTCTATTGGTAAGGTGAGGATGCAAGGGTATTTGGACGCCCTGGCTAAACACAAGATCGCGTTTGATGATAACCTCGTTATCGACTGCAGTAACGACGAAAAGGTGAATTATAAAATCCTTAAAAAGTCCCTGCAGGAAATTAAGCCCGATGGTATTTTCAGCTCGGTAGAGCGTTTGGCTTTCGCCACCTATTATGTTTGCAATGACCTTGGTATTTCGATACCCAATGATCTGAAGGTGATCAGCTTTTCGAGCTTGAGGGTAGCCCCGCTATTGTGCCCTCCCCTCTCAACCATTACGCAACCAGCCTACGAAATGGGTGTAAAAGCAGCAACGTTATTGTTCGATGTGCTCGAAAATAACGGCAATGCTTCCAAAAAGGAGCATGTGCTGAAGTCGAAACTGTTTATCAGGAAGTCATCTTCGGGTTCATAGTTCATGGTTGATGGTTCATAGTAAGAAAGTAGGATACATAAAAAAACAGGCGATAGAAATAATTCTATCGCCTGTTTTACAAGATGGCTATGAACTATGAACCATCATCTATGAACTAAAAACTTACGCTTCAATAAAAAGCTCGCTTTGTGGGCGGCGTACTTTTATCATTTTGCTGTATGCGTCATCTTCCGCACGGAAACCTACCGCTGCAATTACTGTGGTGGTTAACCCTTTTTCTTTAAGGCCAAGGATCTCGTCAAATTTTGCAGCGTCAAAACCTTCCATCGGAGCGGCATCAACACCAAGCTCTGCAGCTTCGGCCAATAAAACGCCCAAGGCGATATAAGCCTGTTTGTGCGACCATTCAACTTTTTGCGCATCTGTACGGCTGGCCAAAGTTCCTAATACCATTTGCTCGTAACCTGCAAGGTTTTCGCGGGCTATGCTGCGGGTTGAGGCAACAAGGTCGATGAATTTTTTGCCGAAATCTTCATCAAGATTTGTTAATGAAGCAAATACAAACAGGGCCGATGAATCGGTGATTTGTGCCTGGTCATACCCAACCGCACGTAGTTTTTGTTTGGTTTCGGCATCCTGTACAACAATCACTTTATATGATTGCAAACCTAATGATGATGGTGCTAACTGGATAGCTGTTTTTAAAGCATCTAATTGTTCTGCACTTATTTTTTTGCTGGGATCGAATTTTTTAACAGCCGATCTCCATTGTAATTTTTCTACTAATGACATGATTATCTCAATTGTTGAAACAAATATATATGTTTAAACATATAAGTTTAGCCATGTAATTGTAAATTGATAATTTCTTCGGGTATTATTAAATACAAAACGGGCATTCTGATTTACAGAATGCCCGTTTTGTTTATTACCATATGTCATTGAGTAGGTACGACGAAGCAATCTCGCATGCTATACAGGGCGGCCTTGCTTCCGTACGATTGCCTCGCTTCGTTCGCAATTACATAGGGATATTACGGCATTTTATCCTTCAGTTCCTTCTCCTTTTCATCCTCTTCATTCCTTAACCGTCGTTTTTCCTGCCGCACTTCTTTTCGGGTCCGGCCTCCGGTGGTATCCACTGCGTCAATCTTGAGCTTGTATTCGGCTTTTAGGGCTTCTATCTGAGCTTTGATCTGCTCCTTTATGGTCTGTTCTTTTTGTTTCTGTTTTTCTTCAGCCTTTTGTTCGGTAGTATCTTTTTTACCAAAAAGGCGCTGGAAAAAGTTCGGTTTTTTTACTGGCTCTTCAACAACAGGTAAAATGCTGTCATCGTCTGCTCCGCCTTGTTTCATGAGGCTATCGGCAGTTGCAGTATCAACAGGTGCAATCTGGCGACGCAGGCTCTCTCTTAAGCGCACTTCGTAAAAACCATAGGCATTGGTATCGCGAGCGGTATAACCTTTTATCGCCATCAGCTTTCCTATCAGGTTAAAATAGCCATGCAGTCCCGGTCGTAAACTGCCATCCGGCTGAAACGCGTATAATCCGCCTTTAGGGTAAGGAACAATGCTGGCCAGGTAAATACTTTCGCCCAAACTAAGTTCGGACGGAGCCTTACCGAAATAATAATGTGAAGCTTCGGCAATACCATAAATATTCTTTCCCCATTCAATAATGTTAAAGTAAACCTCCAGCATCCTGTCTTTGGTCATGATGCGGTTATTCTCAATAAGCCAAACAATCAGGATCTCTTCTATTTTACGGGCCATGGTTTTTTCACGGCTCAGGAAAGCGTTTTTAACCAGCTGCTGTGATATACCGCTACCACCGCGTTTATATTTTTTTGTTTTAAAGTCGGTAGCTATCGATTTACGGATAGCCTCCATCACAAAACCATGGTTGGTGTAAAATGAAGGATCCTCGGCTGTCATCACCGCGTTTCTCAAATTAGGCGAAATCTGCTGCAGCGGGGTAAACTCAGGGTTTTCCGGGCCAATCAAATGCGGTGCCATTGGCTTGCCTTTTTCGTATGGCGTATAAATGAATGGGCTGTTCAATTTGGTTAAATCAGTGCGACCAAATTTCAGGATCCGGAAGTTGTCTTTATCCATCCCCGAATCAAATATCAGATCATCAGGTTTTGAAGTATCCATGAAAAAGTTCATGTGATAGTTCAGCTTACCGGCAACCTGGATACCATCAAGCGCGTCAAACATCCCGGTAGGGAACGAATCAAACATATCGGCGGCGTTAAGCCATCCGGTGTTCAGCTTCAGTTCATAAATTTTTACCGGGTTAAGCGTGTATTTAATAAATGGATGGGCTGTTAATTTTTTTACATGGATGGTGGAGGTACTATCGATAGATACATAATTGGTACCTACTTTAACATCGGCGTCAATAGCCGCCTCCGGGAATACGATATCCGTAGATGAAATGCCAGGATGATGGATCAGCAAGTTTTTCACCGACCATGAGCCCGAAATAGATGTTTCACCGCTGCTGTGATCCTCCTTGGTTAGTTTGGTTTGCAGCGTATCGAAGTTAAGCTTCAGGTTAAATTTCTTTTCGATGAAAGGCAGCTCCACTTTTTGGCGATTATCGGCATAAAGCATTACGTCGATATCTTTATCCGATGGATGCATTTTACCGGCAAAATGCCAGTTAGCTTCCCCATCGTTTACTTTTATGGTTGAGCTTAGCTGTCCATCTTTGATCAGGGCTGTTTGTGCTAAAAGCTTAAGCTGCGCACTGTCGCTCTTAAAGCTGATCATGAAATTGTTGAGGGCTAAGTTATCCGGGATCTTATAAAGTACTTCGTTAATCAGGTTATGGGCTATATTGCTCAAATCAGCTTTGGTATCAGTAGCCGTCGAATCCTTTTTCTTTTTAAACAGGAAGTCGAAGTTTTTAACCCCATTCTTATCGATAAGGTGAATGAAGCCGTCCTGTAATACCACATCCGATAGTTTTACCTCACCCAACACCAGCGGCATAATCCTTACACTCACCACAAAGTTTTTGATGTTCAACAAACTATCCCGGCCGTCGGGTACAATGCTGATATCCGAAAATGAAACGGTACTTAGTCCGGTAAATTGGGCCGATCCTATTTTTACATCTAAATTATAATCTCTTTTGGCTTTTAATTTAGCTTTGTCAATGGCTTTTTCGAGCAGTGCTCCGCGTTTTGAGTAGGCAATATATCCGCCGATAAGCAGAATAAGAATTAAGGGAACGAGAATGTATGCGGCTATGCGTATATATTTAGGATTAAGGCGCTTCATTTGTTAATTTTATCCAAAACTAAACTAAATCTTATCCCCTGCAAACGGTTGTTTATGCAAATTGTTTCCCAATAAACTTAATCAACGACCTGTTTTCATAAATTTGCCTCATATTATGACAATTACTAAAGAACAAGTATTACAGGCGCTGGGCAATGTTGAGGAACCGGATCTGAAAAAAGACCTCGTAACCCTTAACATGATCCAGGACATCCGTATCGATGGCAACAACGTAAGCTTCTCGGTTGTGCTTACCACACCGGCATGCCCGTTAAAGGCCATGATCGAGAATGCATGTCGCAATGCCATCCTCCATTTTGTGAGCAAAGAGGCCGTTATTAATATCAACATGACCTCGCAGGTAACAACGCAAAAAAACACTGGCGTTCCGGGTGTAAAAAATATAATTGCTGTAGCCTCTGGTAAAGGCGGCGTTGGTAAATCAACGGTAGCTGCAAACCTGGCTTTAGGCCTGGCAAAATCGGGCGCACAAGTTGGTTTGATTGATGCCGATATATATGGCCCATCGGTACCTATCATGTTTGGTTTAGAGGGCGCACGCCCTATGGCCAGCCAGGTTGATGGCAAAACACGCATTGAGCCTATTGAAAAATATGGCATCAAATTACTGTCGATAGGTTTCTTTACAGATCCTAACCAACCCGTACCATGGCGTGGGCCGATGGTATCAACCGCGGTAAAACAGTTGTTTAATGATGCCGACTGGGGCGACCTTGACTATTTAGTGATCGACCTGCCTCCGGGTACCGGCGACATCCATATCACAGTAACACAAAGTTTCCCGGTAACAGGTGCCGTAATTGTTACTACGCCGCAAAACGTAGCGCTTGCCGATGCTAAAAAAGGTATTGGTATGTTTATGATGCCGGCTATCAATGTGCCTATATTAGGTGTGGTTGAAAATATGTCGTACTTTACCCCTGCCGAACTGCCGGAAAATAAATATTATATATTTGGAAAAGGCGGTGGCCACAAACTGGCCGAGATATTGGAAGTCCCTTTTCTTGGTGAGATCCCATTAATTAAAGGGATCAGTGATTCGGGCGATGCCGGCAAGCCTACTGTGCTTGAAGAGGATGGCCCAATGACAGCCGCCTTTGTTGAAATGGCAGAGCGCGTTGCCCAGCAGGTTGCCATATCAAACGCCAAAGCACTCAGTGCAGAAAATATTGTAAATAATTAATAACTTTACATAACGTTATAAATTAATAAAAATGAGTTTATTAAATCAGGTTGAAGCAGCTTTAGATACTATCCGTCCGTATTTGGAGGCTGATGGGGGGAATGTTTCTGTTGAGGAGATAACTCCTGAAGGTGTAGTTAAACTAAAACTATTGGGTTCATGCGGATCATGCCCAATGAGCATCATGACCCTTAAGGCCGGTATTGAGCAGGCCATTAAAAAAGCCGTGCCTGAAGTTACCGCCATTGAGGCCATTAACCTAACGGACATTGACGACCCTAATGCCGTGCTTCCGGAAAATTTAAGGTAATTGTTAAGTAATGTTAAATCCCCGGTTCAATTTGGGGATATGACTTACTTTTGATGAAGTTTAAAAACTATTTTAACCCTGTCAGCGTAATATATGTTGAGGTAAGTAGTTAATGGTTTTATGAAGTATTTAGTTGGCCTGTTATTTCTGTTTGTATCAATGGGAGCTTTTGCACAAAGCAAAGACCGCCCTGTTGTGCAGTTTACAGGCATCACACATAATGCCGATAGTGTCAAGATCACTATCCCTTACGTAACCATAACCAATACTACAGCACATAACATTATTAACGTATCCAACTACAAGGGATACTTTTCGTTTGTGGTACACGAACGCGATACCTTGCGTTTTACCTGTGTTGGCTATGCGCCGGTTACGGTTGTTATCCCGTCAAACCTGCCGAATGAAAGCTATACCACCCAGGTATCCCTTAAGGCGCAGATCATTAACCTGCCTACGTTCCACGTGTTTCCGTGGGCAACTACCGATGAGTTTAAAAAAGACTTCCTGGCTATAAAACTTGCTGATGACGATTTGGAAATAGCCCGCAAAAACATCAGCAAAGCAACTTTATCGGCACTGTACAATACTTTACCCCGCGATGCCCAGGAAATACAATCGGCCAATGCGCAAAGCATGCACACCACTATCCTGAACTCGCACTCGCTTACCCCTAACCCGCTGCTAAACCCGCTTGCTTGGGGCAGCCTCATCAAATCAATATCTGACGGGGATAAGAGCAATAGTAAATAATTAAGGATTTTCCTCTATGTTATTATTGGTGACAATAACAGCTGCATAACGAATTTGAAAATAAAACGCCACCGCTCGGCTCCGGATCAATTGAAAATATTGGTGTAAAAATCTATGTCATTGCGAGGAGGAACGACGAAGCAATCGCATGCTATACAGATGGATATGCTTCCGTGCGGTTGCCACGCTGCGCTCGCAATGACATAGTTTTTTATTTCTTGTAGTTGGTAGCATCCACATAGCTGAATCACCCTCAAACTAACCCTTCAAAATCCATTACCTCCCCTTCAAACAATTCCAGCTCCTGCAAATTATGGCTTACTATGATTGTAGTAATATCCAATTTCTTAATTAAAGATTTAAGCTCCGATATAAGCAACGATTTCATTTTGCTATCCAGTGCCGAAAATGGTTCATCCATTAAAAGTAGCTTGGGCTTGATAGCTAAGGCCCTCAAAATGGCCAACCGCTGTTGTTGTCCTCCGGACAGATGGTCGGGTTTATGATCAACAAATTTATCCAGTTGCCCAAGTTTTACTAATTGATTTATCCAGCCCGCATCAGTTGTGGCATATTCCAGGTGCTGTTGTACAGTCATGTTTGGGAACAGGGCATAGTTTTGAAATACAAACCCGGTATGCCTTTTTTGAGGCGACAGGCTAATTTTCCGTACAGCATCAAACCATGTAATGCCATCAACTACAATTGTCCCGTTTTCGGGCGATGCCAAACCGGCTATCATTTTCAGCAAAGTAGTTTTTCCCGAACCGGATGGCCCTAAAATTTTAGTGATACTGCCCGTGGCAAACTGCCTTTTAATTTTTAGCAACTGCCTGTCGTGATAGGTCTTTAGTTTTATTTCGATATCTACGCTGATCATGCTAAAGGACCCTTCGCTTGGTATTTATTGAATATAAAAACAGTCATCACTAAGATAAACGTAATGGAAAATAAAATGAGCGAGTAATTATTTGCCGAGGCATAATCCATCTTTTCTACCAAGTCATACACAGCAATAGATGCCACCCTTGTAACACCGGGAATGTTCCCTCCTATCATCAGCACCACACCAAACTCGCCCAAAGTATGAGCAAAAGTTAATACTGTCGCGGTTAATAATGATGGTTTGATATTGGGTAACAACACATACCGGAAAGTTTGCCATTCGGTTTTTCCCAATGTGTATGAAGCTTCTGCAAATGACGCCGGTATTTGCTGCAAAGCTGATTTTACCGGGCCCACCATAAAAGGCATGCTGTAAATCACTGAGGCAAGAATTAGCCCAGGAAAAGAAAAAACAAGCTGTACATCAAAAGTATCATGAAGCCATTTCCCCAAACCATGCTGCGGACTAAAAGCCAGCAGCAAATAAAAGCCCAGTACCGATGGCGGCAGCACCAAAGGCATGGTAATAATTGCTTCGATGATGAGCTTAATAAATGATCTGCCCCGCGAAAGCCACCAGGCAAACGGCAAACCGATAAGCAACAGCAGCAGCGTGGTAATGCCTGCTAATTTTAAAGTAAGCCATATGGGCGATAGGTCCATCAATAAAAATACAAATTATTGTACCCGGTAACCATACGCTTTGAAAATACTTTTCGCGGCCGGGCTTAAAATGTAGCGATAAAATTTATCTGCCGATGGGTTATCTGCCCCATGTTTCAGGATCACGATACCTTGTTGTATCGGCTCATAGGTTTTGGGATCGATAACCTTATAATATAATGTCGTTTTATTTCCGAGTTCCTTCACCAGCGATTGTGTGGTGAAACCAACATCGGCCACTCCCGTGGTGATATAAGTATTTACCTGCGAGATGCTTTCGCCATAAACTATTTTAGGTTTGGCATCATCTAAAATGCCTTTATCCTGAAGGGACTGCTCGGCGGCTTTACCATAAGGAGCAATAGCAGGATTAGCTACCGCGATCTTTTTTACCCGAGCCGAAAGCAGCAACCGCTCCCAGTTTTCAAACCCGATATTTTGTGTGCTGCAAATAATCAGGCTACCGGAGACGTACACTACCGGCTTCTCTTTAGCGAAACCGTTTTTAAATAATGTCTCCGGAAAGCTCATATCGGCAGATAAAAACACATCAAACGGCGCTCCGTTACTAATCTGTGCTACCAACTTACCCGACGAGCCTATTACGGCGTCAATACTAATTCCCGTTTTTTGCTTAAAGTTTTTTTGCAAAACCTCCATTACCGGCTGCAGGTTGGCTGCTGCCGCAACCCGGATATTCTGCGCGTTTACACTTAAACCTGCCGTAAACAGCAGGGCAAATAAAAAAAATATTACTTTTTTTGAATTGGTATTGTATTGTTCGCTTTGCATAGCTTTTATAGTTTTTTGCCTTGCAGGCAATAGTTTCGTTTGGTATTGAAGCGTATCATAATTTCTTAAAAACGGCTCTTTGATACCATAGCACCACAAATATACGCTTGTTATAGCCATAAGCGGTTCATATATTAGTAATGTTAAGCTATCAAATAAACCAATTTTTAACAAAAATAAAGCCGCTAAACTTCAGTCAACCCGGCTTTAAACGTATCCCCTGAATGAAAAATAATTTTACAAGAGTTCTGTTAGCCTCATTTATTACTGTTGGTGTTTTTAGTGGCGAGGCCTGCGGCAAAAAATCAACCGTTACGCCAGCGCCCACTGTTCCGCCCGTTACGCCACCGGTAGTAACACCTGTAAAAAGCGATGTTGCTATGTGGCTCACTACTGCCGATCAGACCATTGCTTTCGCTAAACAAAATGCAGCTATTAATTTTAGCACAACAGCGGCCAGTGGCTCAACTATTAATATCAATGCAGCCACTACTTACCAAACTATTGATGGTTTTGGTTATTGCCTTACCGGCGGCAGCGCTATGGTACTTAATAAACTTACCGCCCAAAAACAGGATGAGGTGCTAAAAGATCTTTTCCAGACTGATGATACCCACATTGGCGTAAGTTATCTCCGCATTAGCATAGGCGCATCTGATATGAGTGCTACCGATTATACTTATGATGAAGTAACGCCCGGTCAAACGGATGTCGACCTGAAAAGCTTTTCTATTGATGCCGAAAAAGCCGATCTCATTCCCGTCTTGAAAAAGATCCTTGCTATCAACCCGAACATTAAAATATTAGGCAGCCCCTGGACGGCCCCTACCTGGATGAAAGTTAACCCCCTTGGCAATAATGGCTTTAAAGGTGGCAGTCTGAATACAGCATATTACGATGCATACGCCCGCTACTTTGTAAAATACATCCAGGCCATGAAAGCTGAGGGCATTACAATTGATGCCATAACACCGCAAAACGAGCCGCTGAACGCAAATAACAACCCGGCTATGTATATGCCATCAAACGAGCAGGCTAACTTTATCAAAAACAACCTTGGCCCTCAATTTAAAACGGCTGGTATTACCACCAAGATCATTATTTATGATCACAATGCCGATAATACCCGTTATCCCGTAGATATTTTCAGCGATGCCGCAGCTAACCCTTTTGTTGATGGATCGGCCTTCCACTTATATAATGGCGATATTAACGCGCTTGGGCCGCTGCATGATGCCTTCCCTAACAAAAACCTTTATTTTACCGAACAATATACTCCATCGAACGGCGGCTTCGGCGGCGATTTGTCATGGCATGTAAGCAACCTCATTATTGGCGCAACACGTAACTGGTGCCGCAATGTACTGGAGTGGAACCTTGCTACCGATCCAGAATACGGTCCACACACGGATGGAGGCTGTACAACCTGCCGCGGAGCTTTAACCGTTACTTCTTCATCGGCAGTAACAAAAAATGTGTCGTATTATATCATTGCACATGCCTCAAAATTTGTCAGACCAGGCGCTGTCCGGATCTCTTCTGATAACGTAGCGGGCTTACCAAACGTGGCCTTCAAAAATACCGATGGCAGCACAGTTTTAATAGTGCTAAATTCAAGCGGAAGTCAGCAAACCTTTAATTTTAAGATAGATGGAAAAACAGCCTCAAGCACTTTAGCCAACGGTTCGGTAGCCACTTATGTGTGGTAAAAACCGTATATTAACAACAAATAGCTAAAAATTAACAATTTAAATAACTGTATATCGTACTTTTAATAGGAATAGAAAAATAAAAATATTATAATTGTATCCGGCCTGACGCTAACCAAACAACCATTTCATTCGCGCCTGTAATGAATCCAACATTACAGGTGCGAAAAACATCCTTTTTGCTGAGCCTATGTTTAAACTGCTACTGAGATCATTTATCGGTATTGTTGTGTTTTGCTTATGCTTTTCAACAGGCATCAAGGCTCAAACTACCGTTCAAATAAATGATAATGTAAACCAGCACATTTTTGAATATAAGCAGATCATTTATTTTGAGGATACAACCGGAAAGCTTGGTCTGGATGGCATCCACGCCGCTTATCTCGCGGGTAAATTTCAGACAAATCCGCAACCCACCCCCGTTACCCAGCATAATAACTCGGCCTATTGGTACCGCATAAAAATTGGGAAGGCCAATGCCACCAATAACAATTGGATCCTGGAGTTTTTTGATCAAACCATTGATAGCATTACCGTTTACTCGCCGGTTAACGATACTTACCGGGCAACTTCATTAGGCAGTAGTCATCCTTTTTCCGCCCGTTTCTACAAACACAAAAACTTTAGTGTAAACATAAACAGCAACCATGGGCCCGATGATGTTTATTACATCCGCATCCGTTCGGGGCACTCGGTTAATGTGATCATGGTTTTACGCACGGTAAGCCGGTTTATCGGCTATGCGCTTGACGAATATTTCTTTTTCGGTGTTTTTTACGGGATGATCCTGGTTTTTGGCCTGTATAATTTCATGATGTTCATAGCCATGCGCCAGGTACAATACCTGTACTACATTATCTATAACCTCAGCATCGGCCTTTATGAAATGTGCGCCGATGGGATAGCCTACCAATACATCTGGCCGGATTACCCTGCCTGGAACAATTATGCTTACGGTATAGCCTTGTTTTCGGCCAGTATTTTCGCCATTCTTTTCGCGCAAAAATTGCTTAATTTAAAAGTGAACGCCCCTCGTTTAAACAAAGTGATAAAAGGGGTTATCGTTTTCAGATGTCTTTATTTCCTGGCCTGTATAACCATTAATATGGCCTGGTTCAATTACAAGATCATTGAATTTTTACCGCTATGCATCTCCTTTTATGCCGGTTGTTATGTATTGATCAAAGGCTATAAACCGGCACGCTTCTTTGTTATCGGTTATACATTCCTGCTTACGGGCTTTATCATTAAAACCTGCATAGCACTAAATATCTGGTGGTTACCTGTTACCGAGTTTGATTATTATAGTCTGAGTGTTTGTTTTATTATGGAGATGCTGTTCATCTCTTTTGCTATTGGCGATAAGGTTCGAATTCTGAAAAAGGAAAAAGACGTTGCCCAGCAAAATATCATAGCGCAGATGAAGCAAAATGAGGAGTTGAAAGATACGCTTAACCGAAGCCTTGAAGCCCAGGTGCAGGAACGTACCCGCGAGCTGGTCGAAAAATCATCGATGATTGCCGAGCAAAATGAAGAACTAAAATCAGTTAACGAATTGCTGCAGCAGCAAGCCGAAGAGATCTCGCGCATGAATGTGCTGCTGGAGAAAGACAATATTATACTGCACAACGATATTGAAAAAGTAACCCACGACAGGGTGATGCTTACCGAAGTTGATTTTGAAGAGTTCAGCCGTATCTATCCGGACAGGGAAACCTGTTTCAAATTCCTTTCCGACCTGAAATGGGAACATGGTTATGCCTGCCGTAAATGCAGCAATACCCACTATGGCAGCGGGCATCTCCCCTATAGTCGCAGATGTTCAAAATGTGGTTATGAAGAATCGGTGATAGCCTACACCATTCTGCAAAATACCCGCATCCCTATCAATAAAGCTTTTTATATGATCTTCCTGATGTACTCAACCAAGGGCAAGATCTCATCACATAAACTTTCCGAAATCCTCTCTATTCGCCAAAGCACCTGCTGGGCATATAGCTCGCGCATTAAAAAAGTAATGGAGCAACGCAAAAAAGAGATCAAAAATGCCGGTGATAAAGGATGGAGCAAATTGGTGATTGATAACAGCACGAATCCTTAACTTCCACTCCACTCGCAATGAAGTCTTTTTTAAGTTTTGACTGGCGCAAGTATGTGGCGAGGGTTGCGCATAGGCTACTTGTGCCTCGACAAAGGCCCAAGTAGCATTTACCCATATTGCCGGCCCTTCATACTTGCTCTTGACTGGCGCAAGTATGTAGCGAGCGGGTGCGCGAAGGCTACTTGTGCCTTTGCCTTGCTAAAAAAAGGCCCAAGTAGCCTTTGCCCATATTGCCGACCCTTCATACTTGCGCCAGTAAAAAAAAGCCTTTTTTAAGTTTCTTCGATAGCATCTATTTTTTACTCCCACCCCCTCTCCTCCTATTTATTTATAGCTCAAAGCTATACTTACTCCTTTTTTCTTTAAAAGCAATTGCGAAATAAGCGTATCACAAAAAAAAATTTATTGCAACAAAAACGTTGCGCAGGCCATTTAAAGTAATTTTTACTGTTTCAAATCATGTGATGCAAGCGTATTAAAATTTATATAATACACTATAAATCAATTATTTATGAACATTTTACTTGATTGATCCGTTTAAATTCCTGTAGATTTGCTACAACCAATTTTAAGCTATACATAGCTCTGCTTTATGGAAAACAGTGTTGTATGGGTGCATTAGTCCCAAAACAATGCTTTGATATTCTTAAGCGACAGTTAAATATCATTATATGTATTTAGCTGTGGTATAGCAGCTTATGTGTTATTTTTTGAATATCAAATCAATCAACTAAATAATAACTAAATGAAAATCAATTACAAATTAATGCGGATTGCAGTCCTCACCCTGCTCTCTGCCGCTACTTTTTACTCCTGTAAAAAGAATGTTAACGCCCCTGAAGCACCTGATCAAAAGCAAAGCGGTACCGTGGCCCGCGCAGCCAACGAAGTAGTAAACGCCTGGCTTACTACTGCCGATCAGTCTAAGCTTCTACAGGCTCAAACCAGCTTTAACTTTGCCGCCGATGCCGGTACCAACGCAACAACCATTACGGTAGACGAAACCCAAACCTACCAGGGTATTGATGGCTTTGGTTTCACCTTAACCGGCGGCAGCGCCGGACTGCTTAACGGCCTCGGAGCCAACCAAACCAATGTACTTAATGAACTTTTTGGTACAGCCAACGGACAAATTGGTATCAGCTATATCCGTATCAGTATTGGTGCTTCCGACCTCAGCGCCAACGATTTTACCTACAACCAAACCGCCGGCGACTTTAACATGAACAATTTCAGCATCAGTGCCGAAAACCAGGACCTGCTGCCCATCCTGAAAAAGATCATCGCCATAAATCCATCTATCAAAATCATAGCTACCCCATGGACAGCCCCTACCTGGATGAAAGTGAATACTACCGGCAATAACGGATACACCGGCGGTAGCTTGAACACAGCAGCCGGTTATTATGATGCATACGCCCGCTACTTTGTAAAATACCTGCAGGCTATGCAGGCACAGGGCATTACTATAGATGCTATAACACCCCAGAATGAGCCGCTTAACCCTTACAATAACCCCAGTATGGTGATGCAGCCCAATGAGCAGGCTAATTTTATCAAAAACAACCTCGGTCCGCAAATCAGGGCAGCCGGTTTCCAGACTAAGATCATTGCCTATGACCATAATACCGACAGGATAGATTATCCCGAAACTGTACTGGCCGATGGTGGTGCTAATCCTTACGTTGACGGCTCGGCATTTCACCTGTACGCAGGCAATATCAGCTCGTTAACCGATGTGCATAATGCCTATCCTAACAAAAACGTTTACTTCACCGAGCAATGGGTTGGTGCGCCAAGCAATTTTGGCGGCGATCTGTCATGGCACGTTAACACGCTGATCATCGGCGCTACCCGCAACTGGAGCCGTAATGTGCTTGAATGGAACCTGGCTGCCGATCCCAACAATAACCCGCATACAGCGGGAGGCTGCAGCACCTGTTTAGGCGGCATCACCGTTAGCGGTACATCTATTACCCGCAACGTTGGTTATTACATTATCGGCCATGCCTCAAAATTTGTACGTCCGGGAGCTGTGCGTATTGCCTCAAACCTATCGGGTAGTATCCAAAACGTGGCTTTCAAAAATTCGGATGGTAGCAAAGTGCTTATTGCCCTTAACAATGGCTCGTCAAGCACCAGCTTTAAAGTAAAATGGGGTGCCGAATCTTTCACTTACACTTTAGCCGCGGGTGCCGTAGTAACCTTTAAATGGACAGGCACACAATCAAGTGGTTCAAGCTCTGGCGCGCCTATTGGCTCAACCATCACCCTAAAAGGCTTTAATAATCAATATGTAAGCAGTGAAAATGGCACTCAGGCCATGAATTGCAACCGCCCTACAGCATCTGCATGGGAGCAATTTCTTGTTGTTGATGCAGGAGCCGGCAAAATAGCGTTGCAGTCGATGGGTAAATATGTATCCTCCGAAAACGGCACCCAAGCTATTACCTGTAACCGCACAACCTATGGCGATTGGGAAAAATTTGACTGGGTACCTACAACAGACGGCAAGGTTACCTTAAGGGGCAATAACGGCAAATTCATCTCCAGCGAGAATGGCACGCAGGCCATGACATGTACCCGTGCTACGGCATCGGGCTGGGAAGCATTTGGTGTAAACCAATAATTACTTAACGAAACCAATTAATTATTCACCAATACCATCATTATGAAACAACTTTTAAACTTTGCGAAGAGTGCCGTTACCGCATCGGCGTTCATGCTCTTAATTTCATCCTGCAGCAAGGATTTGAACAGGCCGGCACCTGCCATTAAAACAGCCGATGAAACAACAAGCGGCTCAAGCACCACACCAAGGGCCGGTACGCTGCTCTGGAGCGATGAATTTAACGGAACCAGTGTTAACACAGCTAACTGGAACATTGATAACGGCAACCCCGGGGTTAACAATGAAAAAGAATATTATCAATCAGCAAATGCTACTGTATCAGGAGGGTTCCTCACCATTACAGCACGTAAGCAAACAGTTGGTGGTCAACCGTATACATCGGCCAAACTGACTACTGCCGGTAAATACCAACCAACATCAGGCCGTATTGAGGCAAGCATCAAACTTCCGGGCGTACAGGGCACCTGGCCCGCATTTTGGATGCTGGGTGCAAATATCGGCACCGTAGGCTGGCCACAATGCGGCGAAATAGATATTATGGAGCAGGTAAACACCTCCAATACTATTTTAGGTACCATGCACTGGTATAATAACGGGGGGCACGTACAATATGGAGGCAGCACTACCACAACGCCAACCGGCTTCCATACCTACGCGGTTGAATGGGATGCTAATTCTATCCGCTGGTATGTGGATAATACCTTGTATGTAACCGGTAACATTGCCAATAACATTAACAATACCGGTGCGTTCCATAATCCATTCTTTATCATCCTTAACCTGGCTATTGGTGGCGATTTGCCTGGTAATACCATTAACGATGGCGCGTTACCTTGTAATATGGTGGTTGACTACGTACGGGTTTATGACCTTTCAGGTACCAGTACTAACCCTCCTATTGGTCAAACCATTACCTTAAAAGGATTTAACAACCAATACGTTAGCAGCGAAAACGGCACACAAGCCATGAATTGTAACCGCCCTACTGCGTCGGCCTGGGAACAATTTACTGTAGTTGATGCCGGCGGAGGCAAAGTAGCGCTACAGGCTATGGGTAAATATGTATCAAGTGAAAATGGAACACAAGCCATCACCTGTAACCGCACTACCGTAGGCGACTGGGAAAAATTTGACTGGGTGCCAACTGCCGATGGTAAAGTTACCTTCAGGGGTAATAATGGCAAGTTTATATCAAGCGAAAACGGCACACAACCGATGACCTGTACCCGTGCAACAGCATCGGGCTGGGAAGCTTTTGGTGTAAATCAATAATTTAAAATGATATATTTAGCCTGCTCTTGTAATTAAGAGCAGGCTTCTGTTTTATAAACCTATCCATGAAAAAACTTACCGGCTTTTGTTTTTTTTGGCTGATGATAAGCACTCCTGTGTTATATGCCCAATCTGATAATAACAAATTGCTGTTTAATATTACCGATGGCTACCAATGTGAAAGCTTTCACTGGTCGATAGCCGGTAACAGCAATGGGCAAAACCCTAATGTTTTTTCAGAACTGAAATGGACAAAACTCAGCGGACAAAGTATTGGAGCATCCCTGCAATGGAATGTATATCAAAAGTTTAGTGTTTATGCTGATTATACCCGCCAATTTATCACATCAGGCTCAGTAAAGGATTCGGATTACAGTGGTGATAACCGCACCGGCAATACTTATAACGAAACTTTTAATGCCGGCAAAGGTCATACACAAGGCTGGTCGTTAGGCATTGGATATCAATTAATTAATAACAATTGGCTTAAGCTTACTCCTTATGCCGGTTACAGTGATAACAGGCAATCGTTATATTTATATGATGATGCTAACCGCTTTCCGGGTTTAAATAGTAGCTACCAAACAAAATGGAAAGGTGCATTTATTAAGGCCATCGCTTCATTTAAACTGATCGAAAAATTAAGATTCAATAGTGATATCACCTATAACCAGGTAAGTTATAATGCCCTGGGTAACTGGAACCTGATCACAACTTTTCAGCATCCGGTTAGTTACCACCACCATGCCAACGGCTATGGCTTAAATATGAATGGCACATTGGCCTACTCCATCAGCAAACTTATAGCTATACAAGCCGGCGGCGGGTACCTGCACTGGCAAACCGGTAACGGTACTGACGAACTTTATCTCAGCAGCGGTGAGGTTGATAAAACCCAGATGAATGGCGCATTCAGGAACGGGTTCAAGGTGTTTGGAGGGGTGATAGTTTCACTGTAGTATTCTTCTTCGACTTCAGTTTCGCCACCGCTCGGCTCCTGCCGAGTGGTAACTATCCCAAGGCCTCTGGCCTTTCTACAGCATACACCGGCCTGGGGGCCGGACAATAACAGACACTCGGCAGGAGCCCACAGGTGTTGGGAAGAGTTACCAAAAAGGGATGTGTCCATTTGTGGGAGGTTTATCGGGATCTCCACCATAAAGTCTTACAATAAATTTCATGAGTTCGGCTTCCATTTCCAAGGCAAACTGTTGTTTAGCAGACTTACTACTTTTAATTCGATTTAACTTTTGGTAAGTTATTATTAACAGCGATAGGATCATCCTGACATACAGTACGGCTTTGATGCCGTTTATGCTTCTGGATAGTAGATGTGAGAAGTTAAGTTCTTGTTTGATGAATTTGAAGAACACTTCTATATCCCATCTTTTCTTATACAGTGCGGTTATTTCATAAGCTTGAAAATCAAAGATATTGGTCAAAAAAGCGAGTACTTCTCCATTGGGTTTGACTGCTTCGATATATCGATAAACGTTCTTTGTCTTTTTTCCCTTCCTGTTATATAGGTAAAGCTTACGGTCTGTTACCAGCCTAAGCTTATAGTCATCAGGAGTAGCTTCAAATAAGTTATTCTCTTCAACAACTACACTACGTGGGTTCGGATTGATTCGTGTAATAAAATTGATTCCCTGGTCAAAGAGCTCATCATAGGCGTCTCTTGATTGTAGGCCGGCATCGACTATAACGATACTTTTATTAGATGCAGGACAGCCAACAATGGCTTGTTTCAAAGCTACGTTCTCACTGTTAAATGTAGCCTGATGATGAAAAGCCACATACTCAGGTATTTCTGAATAGCCTATAGTAAATTTAAGCTGTTTTACATGTTCCTGGCTTCCTCCGGAACGAAATCCGATCCTGATCAGCTTGGATGAAAGTGATATCAGCGTTGAATCAAAACGCAACAACTGATGCTGTTTATTATCTTTCGAAGGTAATTGGGCTGAAAAACGTTCAATACAATCCTGGTATAAAGCTTCAAAAAAAACCGCGTCCGCACGGCTTAGGCGTTCGCTGATTGAACTGTAATGTATCTTTTGCGCTTCGGATTTGTCAGATAAATGACTGAAAGCATACGAATTAAAGATATTCTCCATTACCCTGAGGCTATTGTGCTTTACTTCGAACTGACTGTAAAGTAATAGCTTAAAAAGGACTGAGACCGGTAGTTTCTTTACCTTATGGTCTGTTTTATGATAGTCAGCCAAAAACGCAAGACGCTCCTCTGGAATTAACTTTAACAAGTCGGGCACACGCATATGCCACTAAAAATACAATTTCTATTTCTCTTCCCAACACCTGTGGGCTCCAGCCGAGCGTCGGCATGCGTTTTTTCTTCTATTCTGCAAATTCTCTAATTCTGTAAATTCTGATTCAGACGCTGGCAACCGCACCTAAGCATAACCGCCCTGTATAGCATGCGATTGCTTCGTCGTCCCTCCTCGCAATGACATAGTTTTAGTATATATCTCACCACAAATCGTCATAAAATCATCACTCATTGAATTGATTATTACTTAGTTTAGATTGCTGTAAACCATCATTTAAACCCTTAATAACATTCCTGATGAAGATTAAACTGTTATTCGCGCTTTTCCTTTGCTTTTTCGTGTCAATTTCGATTGCCCAAACGACAAAAAACTATCACATTAAATCGCCTGATGGCAAGATAGATTTGAGCGTAGCAACCGGCGATAAAATAACATGGTCGGTGAAACACGAGGATACCGAGATTATCATGCCGTCGGATATATCTATGACGCTTCAGGGTGGCGAAGTTTTGGGAAAATCACCCATGGTAAAAAATACAAAAGCTACATCTATCGATCAGTATTTCAATACACCTATCTATAAAAAAGACAAAGTACACGATCAATACAATCAGCTCATTATCAATTTAAAAGGAGATTATTCGCTGATATTCAGGGCTTATAATGATGGTGTGGCTTATCGCTTCAATACACAGAAAAAAGGCAATATCACCATTATGAACGAAGAAGCAAACTTCAATTTTAAGGATGATGATAAGGCGTACCTCCCCTTTGTAAATGATTACCGTAATAAGGATAAATGGACAACTTCTTTCGAAGCATTGTATAGCAAGCTTAAACTTTCGGAAGTAACAAAAGACAGCCTGGCGTTTTTACCGGTTTTGGTAGATGTCGGCAGCAGTAAAAAAGCCGCTATCCTGGAAGCTGATCTGCAGGATTATCCAGGAATGTATTTAACCGGAAATGAGCAAAGTTTGCAGGGAGCGTTCGCAAAATATCCTACAGTTGAAACTACCGGCGGGTATGCCAATATGAATTATGTGGTTGATGGTCGCGCCGATTATATCGCTAAAATTAAAGGTACACGCAGCTTTCCGTGGCGGGTTGTGATCATTAGTACAGATGATAAACAACTGGTTAACAATGATATAGTTCAAAAAATATCCGAACCATCGCGGGTTAAAGATGTATCCTGGATAAAACCAGGTAAAGTAGCCTGGGACTGGTGGAACGATTGGAATATCACCCATGTTGATTTTAAAGCGGGCATCAACAACCCAACCTATAAATATTACATCGATTTTGCATCGGCCAATAAAGTAGAGTATGTGGTATTGGATGAAGGCTGGTCGAACATTGTTGATCTGAACCAGATTTCGCCGGATATTAATCTACAGGAATTGATAGATTACGCCAAACAAAAAAATGTTGGCCTTATTTTGTGGACAAGCTGGTACGCCCTCACCCGGCAAACGGATGCGGCTATGGCCAAATTTTCAAAAATGGGCGTTAAAGGTTTCAAGATAGATTTTATTGATCGTGATGATCAAAAAATGGTTTCTTCATTATATGAAATAGCGCAGAAAGCATCTGATAATCATTTAATTGTAGATTATCACGGTATGTATAAACCCAGCGGCATCCAGCGTACTTTTCCTAATATCCTTAATTTTGAGGGAGTTAAAGGCCTGGAAAACGTAAAATGGGGCGTTAAAGATCATCCTGTTTATGATGTAAGTATTCCCTTTATCCGGATGCTTTCCGGTCCGATGGACTATACTCCCGGAGCTATGCGTAATGCCAGTAAAGCCAATTTTCGCCCGGTTAATGGTAACCCCATTAGCCAGGGAACGCGCTGCCATCAGTTGGCCATGTATACCATTTTTGAAGCCCCGTTGCAAATGATGGCCGATAACCCAACCGCTTATCAAAAAGAACAGGAAAGCACCGATTTCATAGCAGCCGTGCCTACAACTTTTGATGAAACTGTAGCCCTCACCGGGAAAGTAGGTGAATACGTAGCCATCGCCCGCAGAAAAAGTTCCACGTGGCACATTGGCGCAATGACTAATTGGGATGCACGTGAATTAGCTATCGATCTTTCCTTTTTAGGCGAAGGCACTTACAAGGCCGTAATTTTTGAAGATGGCATCAACGCCGACAGGGATGGTACTGATTATAAGCGAACTGTGGTTAATTTAACCTCAAAAGATAAGCTGAATATTAAACTGGCTTCCGGAGGAGGCTGGGCAGCGAGATTGGAGAAAGTTAATTAAATTTAATACAAGTACTTGATTTACAGTCAATAGAAAATAAAATTACAAATCCCCTCTTGAGAGGGGGCGCGATGGAATGAGCGAAAGCAGGGGTGTGTTTGTACGAGCGATTACCAGAGTAGAAACACACTCCTCCACCCCTCTCAAGAGGGGAACCACGCATTCCCCCGCTTTCAATCAATTACTCTCCTTCTGCTTATCCGCAGCTTCTTTAGCCGCTTTTTCCTTTTGTTTTTGGGCTTCTTTGGCTGCCTTTTCTTTATCCTCCTGAATTTGCTCCTTTACTTTTTTAATACTGTCCTGACGCTTTTGCTCCATTTTCTTTTTCTTATTAAAGAAACCTCTCAGCAAAAAGTTATGCTGGGCAGCAGTTAGGTCTTCATTAAGGGTATTGGTTGTGCTGTGAACTGTTTTAATGGTAGTTTGGGCTTGTTTAACGGTACCCTCCAGGTCGCGGGCCATTTTGTCGCTGTTAAGCAAACGACCTATACTCCCCTGCCCATTATTAATCTTGGCAACTATGCCGGTCAGGTTTTCGGTCAGCGATTCAGCGTTATCTGCTACTCGGGTAAGTTTATTGATAATCCTGTCTACATCAACCGGGTTTATCGACCCTAACTTTCCACCATCTTCAACCTCCTCGTGGCTTACAATACCTCCAGGCGCTATTACCACCAGCTTATCCCCCATTAAACCATCGCTGCCTATACTTAGCTTCGAATCCTTCTTGATAAACTTTTTAACGCTTTTATTCAGTGTAAGGTCAACCCGTACCGAACTATCGGTAACAATATTAATTGACTGTACTACACCTATGTTAATACCCGCAAACCGCACATTATTACCTACCTGTAAGCCGCTTACATTTTTGAACCGCCCGTAAACATGAAAGGTTGAATTGAACAGACTTTTTTGATTACCTATTAAAAATATAGCTACCAACAGCACAGCTAACCCCAAAAAGGTAAACAGGCCTATTTTTATTTTTTGAGATGACGTAGTTTTCATGAAGGTTCATTAAAAAAAGATCTAACCATTTCGTTATCCGATTTTTCAAGCTCTTTATAGGAGCCCTCGGCTATATATTCGCCATCATCCATTACCAGGATCCGGTCGGCCGTGATACGGGCACATTCCATATCGTGGGTGATAATGACAGATGATATTTCATATTTGCGCTGCAGGCGATTAATGAGCTCACTAATTTCGCGGGATGTAATGGGATCAAGCCCTGTAGTAGGCTCATCGTAAAGCATAATCTCTGGGTTAACGATCAGCGTACGGGCCAGACCTACCCTCTTCCTCATCCCTCCTGACAAATCGGAAGGCATTTTATCTATCGCGTCTAACAAACCAACGGCATCCAGTACGCCCTCAACCTTTTTGTTAATCTCTTTCTGATCTTTCAGTTTTAACACCCTTGTAAGCGGAAACTCCAGGTTATCACGCACTGTCATGGAATCATACAATGCCCCTCCCTGAAAAAGGAAGCCTATCTTCATTCTTAACTGCTTCAGCTCGTCATCGTTCATGGTAGTTATATTCTCACCAAAAACTTCCAACTCACCACCATCGGGTTGCAGCATACCAACCACGCACTGAATAGTCACAGATTTTCCCTGGCCCGATTTACCCAGCACCACAATGTTCTCGCCTTTCTTCAGGTCGAAAGTGATATTCTTAAGCACTTTCTTTTTACCAAAGGATTTTTTGATGCCTTTAGCATGTATCACCACCTCCTGCTTTTGTTCAGGTTCCTTTTTCTTAGCCTCGGTATGTTCGTCTGCTTTTTTCATCTTTATTTATAAAATAACAAACTGGTGATCTGGACAGCTATCGCATCAATAATGAAGATCCATAACGAGGCAGTCACTACGGCCGAATTAGCCGCAACACCTACGCTTTCGGTACCTTTATCGGAGTGATAACCTTTATAACATCCCACAAAGCCCACCGCAAAGCCAAAAAGCACAGTTTTAGCTACAGCGGGCAGCAGGTCGGTAAAATCAAGCGAGGCAATACATTTATTGAAGTAAAGAGAGAAACTGATACTATCGGTAAAGTTTAACGCCAGGAAACCACCAAACAGGCCGATAGCATCACCTATAATGGCCAATAATGGGATCATGAAACTGGTAGCCAATATCCGTGTAACCACCAGGTATTGCACCGGGTTGGCGCCAGATACTTCCATGGCATCAATCTGCTCGGTAACCTTCATACTGCCCAGCTCGGCACCAATACTTGATGCTATTTTGCCGGCGCAGATAATGGCAGTAATAACCGGCCCTATTTCACGAACAAGCGCAACCGAAAGTGTTTTGGGTAACATACTCTCGGCTCCGAGTGTAATGAGTGATGGCCTGAGTTGCAAAATAAGCACCAGGCCCATGATGAAGGAGGTAATGCCCACCAGCATCATGGATCTGTAGCCTATTTCATAGCATTGCCTCACAAACTCTGACCATTCAAAGCCGCCGGCAAATATGTTGCGAAAAAACCGCGTGAAGAATACTACATAGTCGCCTATGCCTTCAAGCCATTTTCTCCATCCGCTTAGTTCCTGCTGTGCTTCCATCAGTGAATCTTAAATAATTGTTAACTACAACAAAGCAAGGCTCAATTGTTTTTGAACTTTCAGTAATATTCACTTTCTGGACTTAGGTAAATACTGATTACGACATTGGTACGTCAATGATCAGGAAACTGGAGGGCTCTTCGGTTATAATTGTAAGTGAACTTGTATCATAAACGCCCAGCGCATCTTTTTTGTTTAAAACCTGGTTGTTTATTTTAGCCACTCCATCCAATACAAATACGTAAGCGCCGTTGCCCTTAGTTTTAATATCATAGTTAATGGTTTGCCCGGCTTCAAACTCTCCCATTGAAAATGTAGCGTCCTGGTTTATCCAGAGTTTATCGTTGCTTTTTTCGGGAGAAATCAGTGTGGTTAGCTCATTCAATTTAAACCTGTCTTTAAAATTCATCTGATCATAACGGGGCTGGATATTTCTTTCTTTAGGAAACAGCCAAATTTGCAGGGTATTAGCCGCTTCTTTATGCGAAGCATTATATTCGGAATGATAAACGCCTGTCCCGGCCGACATTACCTGTACTTCGCCCGCGTTAACTACACCGGCATTGCCCATGCTGTCTTTATGCTCCAACCCTCCTTTTAAAGGTATAGTGATAATTTCCATATTATCATGAGGGTGACTGCCAAAACCACGACCGGCTGCAATGATATCATCATTTAATACGCGCAATGCGCCGAAATTCATTTTCTCAGGGTTGTAATAGGATGCAAAGCTGAATGAAAAGTTTGCTTTTAACCATCCTATATCGTTGTGTCCCCGTTCTGCTTCGGGATAAAATATTGTTTTCATGCTATTTAAAATATATGTTTAAACACACAATATTTATTCCACAATTTAATTATGCGTATTTTTGCGGAAAATCAATAAGTAATGGCAAAAAAAGCTGTGATTGCAGGCTCAAGCGGACTTATTGGCAGTCATCTCCTGCAAATTTTATTGGAACAAGCCTATTTTGATGAAGTATTGATCCTGGTCAGAAAAAAACTACCACTTCAGCATCATAAATTAACGCAGCTTGTTATTGACTTTGAACAGCCCGAAACATACCAAAAAGAGCTGACCGGCCATGCTTTGTTTTGTTGTTTAGGATCAACCAAAAAGAAAACACCCGATTTAACTATCTATCGCAAGATTGATCATGATTATCCGTTATTACTGGCACAATTAGCTAAACAAAACGGTATTGAGCAATATCATTTAGTTTCATCAATAGGAGCCGATATAAACGGGGTTAATTTCTATACTAAAACCAAAGGTGAAACCGAGGCTGATATCAGCGCCGTAGGTGTACCTGCGGTACATATTTACAGGCCATCCTTTTTAGTGGGTGACAGGCAAGAAAGCAGGCCAATGGAAAAACTTGTTAATGGCTTAATGAAAGTGGTAAACCCACTGCTTTTTGGCAGCTGGAAAAAATACCGAAGCATAGCGGCATCTACGGTTGCTACGGCCATGTATCAACAATCAATAAAAAACGCGGCTGGTGTATTTATATACGAGTCGGATAACATAAAACAACTATCGTGAGTACTTATCTTTCTGCCGAGAACCTTGGCCATCAATTTCATGACAACTGGTTATTTAAAAATGTAACCATAGGTATTAATCGCGGCCGTAAGGTTGCTCTTGTAGGCGTTAATGGTGCCGGCAAATCAACCCTCTTAAAAATATTGGGTGGTACTATAAAACCTACCGAAGGTAAAGTAGTACAGGCCCGTGACCTTAATATGGGTTACCTGGAGCAGGATCCAAACTTCAAAAACGCGGTTACCATCAGCGATTATATTTTTCATGCCGATGATGTGCAGCAGCAGCTGATCCGCAGGTATGAGGAGTTGATGGAGAACGATCCTGAAAATACCAAAGCCATTGAAAAGGTAATGGAAGAGATGAGTGAGGTTGATGCCTGGGAATATGAGTACAAGATCAAAACCATTTTAGGCCGCTTAGATATCCATCATCTCAATCAACACATCACTACCCTATCGGGCGGGCAAAAGAAACGTTTGGCTTTAGCCAAGCTACTAATTGAAGACCCTGAAGTTTACATTTTAGATGAGCCTACCAACCACCTGGACATTGATACTATTGAATGGCTGGAGAAATTATTGACCGAGGGAAACAAAACCATTTTGATGGTAACGCATGACAGGTATTTCCTGGATAACGTATGTAATGAGATATTAGAGATTGATCGTGGCAAGATACAGCCTTATAATGGCAGCTACGGCTATTACCTCGAAAAGAAAGCTGAACGTGAAGCAGCAGATGAAGCAGCATTTCAGAAAAACTCAAACTTGTTAAGGAAAGAGCTTGAATGGATGCGCCGCCAACCCCAGGCCCGTGGTACTAAATCAAAAGCCCGTATTGATGCTTATTATGATCTGGAAGAGAAAACCAAGAATGGCGGCATCCGTGATAAGGTTGAATTGAGCGTTAAAACAGCGCGCCAGGGCAACAAGATCATGGAGATGGACAACCTGTACAAGTCATTCAATGGTAATACCTATATCAATAACTTCAGCTATATATTTAAAAAAGGCGACAGGATTGGTTTAGCTGGCCGTAATGGTAGCGGTAAATCGACCCTTTTAAATATAATCACAGGCGCTTTACAGCCAGATAAAGGAACTGTAGTGAAGGGAGAAACAACTGTAATAGGCTATTTTCACCAGGCTGGTATCACTTTTAAGGATGATGAGCGTGTTATTGATATCGTAAAGAACGTTGCGGAGTTTATTACCATGGCCGATGGTAAAACTATTTCGGCTTCTGCACTGCTTACCTTGTTCCTCTTCCCTCCTGCCAAGCAATATGGTTTTATATCAAAGCTAAGTGGTGGCGAAAAGAAACGTTTGCAGCTAATGAGCATCCTGATGAAGAACCCGAACTTCCTGATACTGGATGAGCCCACCAATGATTTGGATATTGACACATTAAACGTGCTGGAAGAGTTTTTAACCAACTACGGCGGTGTATTAATGATGGTATCGCACGATAGGTATTTGCTGGATAAACTAACTGATCAGCTATTCATCATGGAAGAAAAAGGCCATGTAAGGATCTTTAATGGTAACTATTCGTCATATCGTTTGGAATTGGAAGAAGCCAAACAACAAGCTAAGAAACCTGCTCCAGTAGCTCAAACCACTGCACCGGCAGCTAAAAAAAGCAAGTTAAGCTTTAAAGAAGCAAAGGAATTAGAAAACATTGAAGGAGAAATCAATACTATTGAAGCAAGCATAAAGGATAAAACTGCACAACTTGATACAGTAGGCATCGATCCTAAAAAGCTTGATGAGATATTAAAGCAAATAGAGGTTTTAAATAAGCAACTGGACGACAAAAGTGCCCGCTGGATGGAATTAACCGAGCTAAACGAAGGATAATGAAAACTTCAGATATCATAGCTACAACGGGTGTAATCATCCTTTTGATTGCATTCTTATTGAATTTAGCCGGTAAATTATCGGCTCAGAGCAAGCTGTACAGCTTAATGAATTTTATAGGAGCAGGTACCTGCGGCTATGCTTCGTACATGATAGGCTTCTACCCTTTTGTGGTTTTAGAAAGCATTTGGGCAATTGTAGCTTTAATATCATTATTCAGGGTTCCACGTGGAACATCTGCTTAGATGAGGTAATTTTGTAGTTTAAACATGAAGTAGTAAGCCTAACGCTTAAAGTCTTCATTCAAAATTCTGATATATATTATAACAAAACGTTCCACGTGGAACGTTTTTCAAAGTCAAAGGTTCAAACTTTAAGTCAAGTATAAAATTAGACTTACGGCTCCGAACTACCGACTCAAGACTTAAAAAAGCAACGTTCCACGTGGAACAAGGAGGATAAAATGTTTAGGAAATATAATGTAATTGTAGTTGGTGCGGGGCATGCGGGCTGTGAAGCTGCCGCTGCTGCTGCCAACTTAGGTTCATCAGTATTACTGATAACCATGAATATGGGTACTCTTGCTCAGATGAGCTGCAACCCTGCTATGGGCGGTGTAGCCAAGGGACAGATAGTACGTGAAATAGATGCGTTGGGAGGATATTCGGGCATTATAACTGATAAAACATCTATCCAATTCAGGATGCTTAACCAGTCAAAAGGCCCTGCGATGTGGAGCCCACGCGCTCAAAGCGACCGCATGAGGTTTGCCGAAGAGTGGCGTTTATCCTTAGAGCGTACTCCTAATGTCGATTTTTGGCAGGATACCGTAACCTCATTATTGGTAAAAAACAACACCGTTTGTGGTGTACGTACTTCCATAGGTATCGAAATTGAAGCGGATGCAGTAGTATTAACCAACGGGACTTTCCTGAATGGTGTGATCCATATTGGTGAAAAAAAGTTTGGCGGAGGCCGTACAGGTGAGAAAGCAGCTACCGGTTTAACCGAGCAATTGGTGGAGTTAGGCTTTGAAGCAGGCCGTATGAAGACCGGTACCCCACCCCGTGTAGATGGCCGCAGTCTTAACTATAGCCTGATGGAAGAGCAATGGGGAGACCCTATAAGGGGTAAATTTTCCTTCACCGATGTACCTTTTATAGAAGAGCAACGCTGCTGCTGGATTACCTATACTAACACTGATGTACACGAAACTTTGAAAGAAGGCTTCGAAAAATCGCCGATGTTTACCGGCCGCATCAAAGGTTTAGGCCCGCGTTATTGTCCATCAATTGAAGACAAGATCAACCGTTTTGCTGAGCGTGACCGTCACCAAATTTTTGTTGAACCGGAAGGATTGAATACAGTTGAGATCTACGTAAATGGTTTCTCTACCTCCCTGCCTGAGGATGTACAATACAAAGCACTGACCAAAATCCCGGGATTTGAAAATGCGAAAATGTTCAGGCCAGGCTATGCTATCGAATACGATTTCTTCCCTCCTACACAATTAGGCTTAACGCTGGAGACTAAACAGATCAGCAACCTATACTTCGCCGGGCAAATCAATGGCACTACCGGCTATGAGGAAGCGGCATCACAAGGCTTTATTGCGGGTATCAACGCGCACCAAAAAATCAATGATAAACATGAGTTGATCCTGAAAAGATCAGAATCATATATAGGTGTTTTGATAGACGACCTGGTGACCAAAGGTACGGAAGAGCCTTACCGCATGTTCACTTCAAGAGCCGAGCACCGCTTGTTATTACGCCAGGATAATGCTGATATCAGGCTCTCTCCTATGGGTCATGAGTTAGGCCTGATTAGTGATGAACGTTTGGAAAAGGTAAACCAAAAAGTAAAAAACTCCGACGACATTGTAGCTTATACCAAAAGCAAGTCAATCGATCCTTCAACGGTAAATGGCCTGTTAGAAGAATTAGGCACCAGCGCGCTTACACAAAGTAATAAGCTATTCAATTTATTGAGCCGCCCACAGGTTACTTTTGATGATCTTAAAAAAGCAGACGCTCCTTTGGCAGAACTATTCTCGGCCTATGATAAAGAAACTATTGAGCAGGCTGAAATAAAAATCAAATATGAGAGTTATTTCATCAAAGAGATGGAGATTGTAGACAAGATGAAAAAAATGGAAGACCGTGAGATCAATCCAAATTTTGATTATCACACTTTGGTGTCGTTGTCAAAAGAGGCCCGTGAAAAATTGATGCGGATAAAACCGCGCACTTTAGGTCAGGCATCACGCATATCAGGCGTTTCGCCGTCCGATATCTCTGTTTTAATGGTTCACGTATCAAGATAACACGTAAATAACTGATAATTAATTGATTATAAAATATCCTTTAAAATCGATTATTTTTAATTTTTAATAGTACTTGTTATAAAAACATAAAAATCGCTTATATCGCCTAAAAACCATGTTAAATACAAAATCGGCTATTTTTTACAAAAATTCGTTACTGATTTTTATCGTTTTATTCATTTTTGGATGCGCGGCCCAACAACCACCGCAAGGAGGGCCGCGCGACCAGACTCCGCCCAAATTAGTGAAGGCAATTCCCGGAAATAAAACCAGGAATTTTAATGCCAAACAAATCGACCTTGAATTTGATGAGTTTATCAAACTCACCAACGCTTACCAGGAGATTAGCATGAGCCCGGCTATGGAAAAACAACCCGAGTACTCATCCAACAAAAGAAAATTAAAAATCGAGTTTAAAGACACCCTTCTGAAAAATACAACTTACGTTATCAATTTTGGGAAGGCGATACAAGATGTGAACGAAAGTAACATCCTAAAAAATTTCACTTACGTTTTTTCGACAGGCAGTCATATCGACTCGTTGAGCATTAGCGGTTCTGTCACCAACACGCTCACCCAGGAAAAAGAGAAAGACGTATTAGTATTTATTTTCCCGGTGAAACAGGATACACTCTTCGGAAAAAAGAAGCCATCCATTTTCGCACTTACGGATTCATCAGGAAATTTTGCTTTGAATAATCTGCGTGAAGACGACTATCGGATCTACGCCTTAAAAGAAGCAAGCCCGGATAAAATATTTAACCGCGATGACGAACTGATCGCCTTCCTTAAAAAACCGATCCATCTTAGGGCCGATACTTCAAACATTCAATTAAACTTATTTAAGCAGGATCCTGAAAAATTCAGAGTATCAGAAAAGCGTTTTGATACCGACGGAAAATTACTGTTGGTTTTCAATAAAGGTTTAACGCAGCCGGCCGTTAAGATCCTCTACCCTTCTGACGTAGATAACCGGAAACAAGTATCCTTTTCCCGTACCAAGGATACCGCATCTGTTTACCTGCGCAACATGAACTTTGATTCGTTAAGGGTAGCCATATTTGATAAGGGTAAAGCGATAGATACTATTTACCAATTAAAGCGTAAAAACGAAAGCTTTACACGCACTTTAACGGCAAGTTACAATATTGGTAACGATAGCAAACTAAAACCCGGCAGCAACCTGGTAGTCACTGCAAGCATTCCTATTGAAAGCTTCGACCAATCCCAAATTACTTTAAATGAGGATTCGGTTGCCACAAGCGATTATACCATTCAAAAAGATACGGGAAATTATAAACTGCTTAACATAAAATACCGCTGGCGGGAAGCAAGTAAATACGAGTTGATAATTAACGATGGCGCTTTAACCGATATTTACGGCGATAAGAATAAACGCTTATCCAAAAAATTCCAAATCAATAAGCTCGACAATTATAGCCAGCTTACTGTGAAGCTAACCGTTCCCGATACGGCAAAAGCATATGTCGTTGAGCTTTTAAGCGAAGACAAAAAGCTTATTCAAAGTGATGCCATTACTAAAAGTACCTCGCTGGTTTATAAGGGTATTTTGGCAGCCAAATATTACGTCAGGATCATTTATGATGAAAACAAAAACGGTAAATGGGATAGCGGTAACGTAAAGCTAAAACGGCAACCCGAAAATATCTGGCTGAACGAAAAACTCATCACCCTGCGGCCAAACTGGGAAGCCGAAGAAACGGTCACTATTCCAAAAGAAAAAGTTACTCCTTAAACCAGCCGGAGTACATAATATAATTTTGAGGCAATTGCTTCAACATAGCCCTTTGCTCATCAGTAAGGGGCTTTATTTTTTTTGCAGGAATACCGGCATATAAATACCCTGACTCACAGATGGTATTTTCCAACACCACAGCACCTGCAGCTATGATCACAAACTCATTTACAACCGCGTGATCCATCACAATAGCACCCATGCCTACCAAAGTATGGTCGTGCAGAGTACAGCCGTGTACAAGCGCGTTATGCCCTATAGAAACACTGTTACCTATATTGGTTGGGGCTTTCAAATAAGTAGCATGGATCACCGCGCCATCCTGAATATTGGTATTATTACCTATTTTAATATAATGGACATCGCCACGGATCACGGCGTTAAACCATACCGAACAATTATCACCCATCACCACATCCCCAACTATAGTACAGTTTTCGGCAATAAAACAATCATTACCCCAAACAGGGCTTTTATCTTTTACAGGCAAAATAACAGGCATAGATTAATTATTAAATGGTAATTTAAAAATCCGAAATCTAAATTCCGAAATCCGAAATTTTAGTTATGTTTGAATATAAAATAAGCGAAAATAGCTCAGTCGGTAGAGCGTCAGTTTCCCAAACTGAAGGCCGCGGGTTCGAATCCCGTTTTTCGCTCACTCACAAAATTTTCCTTAAACAATCGTCATTGCGAGGTAGGAAGCAATCGCGAGCTGTACAGGGCGGACCTGCTTGTAGGGGATTGCTTCGTACCTCGCAATGACGGTTTATATATTTACTTTTTTTAAAATACCGTATCCTGTACCTTATCAGCATGTTCAGGATAATCAGTAGTGTAATGCAATCCTCTACTCTCCTTACGTAGCATAGCCGATTTTACTACAATAAATGAAACCTGGATCAGGTTACGTAGCTCGCAAAGTTTTACAGAAAGCTTTGTTTTTTTATAGAAATCTTCAGTCTCTTCATATAATAATTTCAACCTGCGCAAGGCCCTATCCAGCCTGAAATCCGAACGGACAATACCCACATAGTCATTCATTAACTTCTGCATTTCGCGCACGTTGTGGGTCACCAGGATATCCTCATTTGACAGCTGAACACCTTTCTCATCCCAGTCAGGAATATTATCCGGGATCACATTATTTTCAAATTGTTTGATGGCATCTTCATAAATGCGATGCGCAAAAACCAGCGCCTCCAGTAACGAATTTGAAGCTAAACGATTTGCTCCATGCAGGCCTGTTGACGAACATTCGCCGCAGGCATATAATCTTAATATAGATGACTGGCCAACATGATCAACCAAAATACCGCCACACATATAATGACAAGCCGGCGCAACCGGGATCATATCCTTAGTCATATCAATACCAATTTCCAAACATTTAGCATAGATATTAGGGAAATGGTTCAGGATATCTTTCTTACTGCGATGCCTTACATCTAAATAAACAAAGTCCTCACCTGATTTTTTTATTTCGGCATCAATAGCCCTTGCAGTAATATCACGGGGCGCTAATGATTTACGCTCGTCATACTCGTGCATAAATTCTTCACCATTGGTACGTTTCAACACACCTCCAAAACCACGTACAGCTTCAGATATCAGGAATGATGGATATTCACCAGGATTATATAAGGCTGTAGGGTGGAATTGCATGAACTCCATATTACGTACTTTACCTTTTGCACGATAAACCATAGCGATGCCGTCACCGGTAGCAATGGTTGGGTTGGTAGTAACCGCATAAATATGCCCTGCCCCACCTGCAGCCATTACGGTAACCTTCGAAAGAATCTTTTCAACAATCTTGGTCTCTGTATTAAAGGCATAAATCCCGAAGCAGGTAATATCGGTACTTGATTTACCCACCAGCTCACCTAAATGGTGCTGTGTGATCAGGTCGACAGCAAAATAATGCGTAAGTATCTCAATATTAGGGTTTTTATGAATTTCCTCCAAAAGCGAACGCTCTATCTCCCAGCCAGTTACATCTTTATAATGCAATACACGAAACTCGGAATGCCCACCCTCTTTGGCCAGGTCATAAACACCTTCATTAGTCTTGTCGAAATTGGTTCCGTAATCAATTATTTCGTTAATACGCGCCGGACCTTCTTTAACAACAGCTTCAACAACTTCACGGTCGCAAAGGCCATCTCCACTTATTAAGGTGTCCTGGATATGTTTTTCAAAAGAATCCTCTTTTTTATCCACAACAACCGCAACGCCTCCCTGGGCATATTTGGTGTTGGATTCATCTTCGTTAGATTTTGTAACTATCAGAACCTTACCATGCTTCGCGGCCTTGAGCGCAAAACTTAATCCGGCAATTCCTGAACCCACTACAAGGAAATCAACAGTTCGGGTCATGTTTTATATGAAATGTGTGTAAAAGTAGTACTAATGTTAATAACAGCTGTAAAACCTGTTAAGTTTATGTAAACAAAAAGTGAAAAATAGTTTACAGTGTGTATAACTCCCTTTCTCAGGTCGAATATCAATATTTTTTGATCGACTTTTCCGACACTTTAGTCATAAAGCTAACATTTTGTCAACCCTGAAAATATTAACATAAAACTTTTTCAAATAAAAATTGATTGTCACAGATATCTAAAAATCAGCATACTTTTTGGTGGAAAAATGTTTATAAGTGTTAATAAATTGTGAAAACTAACTTTTAAAACAAAAATTACTCCGACTTTTGCACATTACCAACACCCCAATAAACAATAAGTCTTTTTATATTAAAAATTAGTTGTTATTAATTGAATTGTGGAAATGAATACCTTCGAAGAAATAAATCTGAAAGGATACGTGGATGAAGAAATTGATCCGACGCTTGATCTTTTCGCGGAAATTGAAAAATTAAAAAAGCAAAAAAATGCGGTGATCCTGGCGCACTATTACCAGGACGGTGATATACAAGATATTGCCGATTACATTGGCGATAGTTTGGGATTATCCCAACAAGCTGCCAAAACGGATGCCGACATCATTGTTTTTGCAGGCGTACATTTCATGGCAGAAACAGCCAAGATCCTGTCGCCAACAAAGAAGGTTTTGCTGCCGGATATGAAGGCAGGTTGTTCATTAGCAGATAGTTGCCCGCCTCACTTGTTTAAAAAGTTTAAGGAAAACTATCCCGATCACCTGGTGATCACGTATGTAAACTGTACGGCCGAACTGAAAGCTTTAACTGACATTGTTTGTACATCAAGCAATGCCGTACAGATTGTGGAGAGCTTACCGAAGGATCAGAAGATCATTTTCGGTCCTGATAAAAACCTTGGCGCGTATGTAGCCAAGAAAACCGGTCGCGACCTGGTATTGTGGAACGGTGCTTGTATGGTGCATGAGATATTTTCGAGAGAAAAAATCACTAAGCTGAAAGAAAGGCATCCGGGAGCAAAACTGCTGGCGCACCCTGAGTGCGAGGATGTTATCCTGGAAATGGCCGATTATGTTGGTTCAACAACCGGTATTTTGAAATATGCCGGCAGCCGCCAGGATAAGGAATTTATTGTAGCAACAGAATCGGGTATTTTACACCAGATGCAGAAGGAAAATCCGGATAAAATATTTATTCCGGCGCCGCCAAATAACAACTGCGCATGTAACGATTGTCCGCATATGAAGCGTAACACATTGGAAAAATTATACCTGTGTTTGAAAAATGAAACGCCTGAGGTAATTGTACCAGAGCATATCATTGAAAAAGCGGTAAAACCAATAGAGCGCATGCTTGAAATTTCGGCCCAGCTGGGATTGTAGAAGAATAAAGACTTACGAAGTTTTAAAACTTCGTAAGTCTGAAAATATAGAGGTTGATTTAACTGATTTTTTGTTGGTGAGATTGCCTCTGGGTAAAACTTATAAACCGGGTAATTGTGGAAAACCCGTAGGTATTAAAATGAAGGTATTTTTACTGGAAAAGTTCCTTCAGGCTGGTAAAAAGGCTAAAAATCGTAAAAAATTTTTCCGCCATAGGCGGATATAATGTAGACAGGTTGCGGCCCGGAAAATTGGGTTATCCACATTATTGTTAAAAAGTATAAGGTGGGGATAAGCTGCAAACAGGGAAAGGCGTCGATATATTTGTAGCCCAATTTCGGGTAATTGGAGGTCTGAAGCTTGAAGTAGTCTAAAAAGCCAAAAAATTTTTCCCGCCTTCGGCGGATGGAGTAAACCGGGTTGCGGCCCAAAATATAAAGAATTAAAAATTTAAAAGTTTTTCCGCCTTCGGCGGTGAAATTTAAAGGGTTAAATATGTTTGAAAATCAGGATAGAACCAATTTAGAGGAGCTTGGCGAATTTGGCCTTATCGGTCATCTCACCAAAAATATCAAGCTCACCAACGAAAGCTCGAAAAAGGGAGTTGGCGATGATGCAGCGGTGCTTGATTTTGGCGGCAAACAAGTGCTGGTAAGTACCGATATGCTGTTGGAAGGAATCCATTTTGATTTAGCATACACGCCGCTTAAGCACTTGGGTTACAAAGCGATACAGGTAAATCTGAGTGATATTTACGCGATGAATGGCATAGCGTCGCAGGTTACTGTATCTATCGGCATGTCGAGCAAATTTCCGCTCGAAGCCATTGAGGAGCTTTACCAGGGGATTTATATCGCCTGTGAAAAATATAATGTAGACTTGATTGGCGGTGATACAACATCGTCAAAACAAGGCTTGGTGATTAGTGTAACTTCAATTGGCTATGCCGATGAAGCTGATATTGTGTACCGTAACGGTGCCGAAGAAGGCGATTTGATTTGTGTATCCGGAGATTTGGGTGGTGCTTATACCGGTTTGCAATTATTGGAACGTGAAAAATTGGTTTACCTGGAAAATCCTAATATTCAGCCAGATCTGGAAGGTAAGGATTACATTGTTGAACGGCAGCTAAAACCGGAGGCCCGCCGTGATGTGGTTGAATTGCTGAAAAGTATAGAGGTAAAACCTACTGCTATGATCGATGTATCCGACGGTTTAGCTTCTGAGTTACTGCACATCTGCAAGCAAAGCAATAAGGGTTGTAACCTGTACGAGGAAAAAATACCGCTTGATCCGATGACTTTTGAAACCGCCCGCGAATTTAACCTCGACCCCACTATTTGTGCCTTAAGTGGCGGTGAGGATTATGAATTATTGTTCACCGTAAAGCAGGCCGATTACGATAAGATCAAATTTAAAATGGATATCAGCATTATCGGGTATATCACCGAACCATCGGCCGGTTGTAACCTGATCACCAAAAGTGGCACTGTTCATGAATTGAAAGCCCAGGGTTGGAACGCGTTTAAAAAAGCAGAATAATGTTACAGGGAGCATTTGATAAATTTTACCTCAACAACCATCCCGATGGCAAGCCGCCGATGATATTTGTAAAGGGAATTTTATTGCTTTACCTGGGCTTACTGATCCAAACGGTTAACAATTACCTCGATGGGTTTAATTTTTCGGCTATCCTGTTTGTATTTTTTGCCGTTGGCTTCCTGGTTTTTGTAACTGGTGAAGGAAAAAAATGGGCAAGGATCATCCTTTCTGTTTTGATATTGCTGAATGTATTTTTCCTGGGATCATCGCTGTTGTATAGTTTTGGGATTTTGCATGATAGCGGCGTTCCAAAAAAGGCTATCCAAATGCCGGTTTACCTCATCGTTTTAACCTTCGCCGAGATTATTGTTGAGCTATGGGGATGGGCCCTGATGTTTACCAAGCAGGCAGATTGGTGGTTTGAACGGAAGAATAATTAAAAAAGAAAACTTAGCCACCGCTCGGCTCCGAAATATTTTATGTCATTGCGAGCGAAGCGTGGCAATCGCACGGAAGTAGAGCCGCTCTGTATAGCATGCGATTGCTTCGTACCTCGCAATGACATGGTTTTTATGTGGCAATTTTATTACTTATTTACTCTTCACCAATAAACTTCTGATCTATTTGCTTATCCGCTTTAGCGCCAAGTTTCTTGATCTTTTCGGCGGTAATGGTAAGGTTACCCCTACCCTCCGATAACTTATTGACAGCATTATTATAGGCGGATTGTGTTTGATTAATGTTTTTGCCAATGCTATCCATATCACTTAAAAAGCCGACAAATTTATCGTACATATCACCACTCAAGCGGGCTATTTCCAGTACATTACGGTTTTGACGTTCCTGTTTCCACATACTGGCAATTGTACGCAGCGTTGCCAATAATGTAGACGGACTAACGATTACTACTTTCCTGTCCCAGGCGTAATTAAACAATTCATTATCAAGCTGTACCGCTATACTGAATGAGGACTCTATCGGCACAAAAAGCAACACAAAATCAGGGGAATTGATCTTATACAAATCGTGATATTTTTTGGCAGAAAGGCCGGCCACGTGGCCACGGATAGATTCAATATGAGCCTTGGCGAAGAGCTTGCGGTCATCCTCCGTATCGGCATTAACCAGTTTTTCATAGGCAATCAGCGATACTTTAGAGTCGATGATCAGGTGCTTATCATCCGGTAAATCGATAATGACATCGGGTTGATATCTTGTACCATCGGTAGCCTGCATAGCGGCCTGAATCCGGTATTCCTGGTCTTTAACCAGGCCTGAGCGTTCCAGTATCCGCTCCAGTATCATCTCGCCCCAGTTACCTTGTTTTTTGTTATCGCCTTTGAGTGCTTTGGTTAGGTTTTGAGCCTCATCGCTGATCTGTTTATTCAGGTCCATCAGCTGGGTAATTACGCCTTTAAGCGTGTTTCGTTCTGCGGCTTCCATGTTATAAACTTTCTCTACTTTATCCTCAAAAGCCTTCAGGTTTTCCTTTAGCGGGTTAAGGATAACATCCAAATTACTACGGTTGATATCGGTAAACTCCTTCGATTTTTCTTTTAGCAGTTTTTCGGCTACGTTTTCAAATTCGCGCTGAAACTGCGTGCGGATCTGCTCTATCTCGACTTTTTGCTCCTGCAGTTTTTCCTGCTGTGATTTATAATAAGCACGGGCACTTTCTAAGGATTGATTGGCCTGCGCCAACTGGGTACGTTCGTATAAAAGTTCGTCAATCAGGCGGTTCTTTTCCTCCTTTAAAAAGTTGGTAATACTTTCTTTTTCAGCAGCTAAGCCGTTAGATTTTTCTTCGGCTTTGGCCAATGAAATTTTAAGCTGATCATGATCATAACGAAGTTTACTCAACTCTTCGGCAGAGATCAGCTCAACCGCTTTTGGCTTTTTCAGGAATAAAAAAACAGCAATCAGCAGGATGATCAGGGATACAATTACTAATATAATACCAGTCATTTATTTGATAAAAATATTAGCAAAGTAAAGTATTAAATTTAATAAATGCTAATAAATTAATGCACCGGATGCACAGCCGAATCTGTATCTGCACCAAGTGTCGTAGTGTCTGATGAGTTAGGTGTAGATGCACTGTTCCCGGGTGTTGCAGTTTTGGATGAATCGGCAGGGCCGCCGCTACCTTTCGCCGCGCTGGTATCATTTGTACGGTTAGGGCTTTTATCGTTGCTGTGGCAGGCTGTAAAGGCTATTGTGGCAGTGATTAAAAAAAGAAAAACGAATTTTTTCATGGGTGACGCTTACGGTTTAACGGTTATTAAATAGCTCAGTTTTGTTATCGTAATTAAAGCAAATTTTGTTGACTGGTATAAATTAAGCATATTCACAAATAAAAACCAATTATGAAGCAACTGATTTACGGGCTACTAATAAGCGTGCTATTTGTATCATGCTCAAAAAAGAGCACGGATCAACCACCGCAGCCACATACCATAAAAGTTACAGTAAGTGGATCGGATGCTTTTAGCGTTTCATTATCTGTGTATAAAACAACGGATAGCAGCCCCCAGGTTGTCGATACAAAAGCTGTTGCGCAGGGATCTTCATATAGTTACAGCACTACGCTGAACCAAAATGACGAAGTAACATTGGTTATTGCCTCAGATGTTTCCAATACGGTAACCTACAAAATTTCGGATAACGATAAGATAGTGGTACAGGATACCGACAGGGAGATAGTTACCCATAGCTCAGTTTCGGTTAGCTATGATATTCCTTAAACGCTAATTATTGAGCCTTTTCTACCCGTAAACCCACATCGCTGATCTCATGCAGCGGGTTATCGCGCATGTTTTGCTCTATCTGGAACCGGTAAACGCCTTTTGAAGGAAAGTGATAATTTTTACGTAAAAGTACCTGGTAACTGTATAAATTACCCGATCCTTTGCCCAGCCATTCGCCGTCGGGATTGGCCAGTTTTACTTCAAAACGGGTGGTTTGTGTTTTTTTATCAGGCGTGATCTGGTAAACCAGCACGAATATATTGGAGTATTTGTAGTTGCCTGTTACCCGCAAATTGAGGTACTGGTTATAGGCTGCTTTTTCATCATTAATTTTAACATCAAAATTTACGCGGTTAACATACGACCAGTTGTGGTCGGCAATTTCGGTGTTGGTATCAATAATGCTGTTAGGATCGGTACACGACCCGGCAAACATCGTTATCAGTAACAATGCTGCCGGGTAAATGATGTTTAATGCCCGTTTCATTCAGGTTTTGCCTGTTGATTGTTGTTATTATTATTCCGGTTTGGGCGGTTTGGCCTGCGGCGCCTGTTATTATTACCGCTGCCTTCACCTTGTGGTTTCCCCTCACCTTGCGGAGGTCTTGGTTCTCCTTGTGGCCTTCCTTCTTTTTGTGGTTTAGCCTCACCCTGTGGTTTTCCTTCTCCTTGCGGTTTATTTTGCTGAGGAGGACGGTTTCCCTGTGGTTTGTTGTTTTGTTGCTGGCGATTTCCCTCAGGACGTTGCTGTTGTTGCGCCGGTTTTTCCTGCAGATTGCCTGAACCCTGCTGAGGCTGTTGCGGGCGTGGTTGCTGCTGATTGGCGGGTTTTCCTTCTGCCGCTTGTGCCTGGCCTCCGGGTTTTTGGTTTTTATTGCGGTTTTTGTTCTTCTTTTTATTGTTGTTACGGCGCTCATCCAAACGGGTAAGACTGTCCTGACCAACTACGTTTTCGTAATCAAGCACTTTTGCCGGTGCCGCTTCAACCACAACAATTTCGCCCAGATCTTCAGGGAGCACACCATCTTTATTCTGCTGCTGGATCTCTTTAACCTTTTTTATTGGCAGCGGAACCCATGATTCTTCTCCAGGATAGCTAAACCACATCATCCGTTTAAAGATGTCGGTTTTTTGCAGACGGGCATCACCTTTTTGGGTTCTGAGTATGTTTACATTATCGGGGATGTGTTTTAATGCATCCATGTAAGTATCCAGCTCATAGTTAAGGCAGCATTTCAGCTTACCACACTGGCCAGCCAGTTTCAGGGTATTTAAGGAAAGATTTTGATAGCGGGCAGCCGAGGTTGATACCGTTTTAAAATCGGTAAGCCAGGTTGAGCAGCACAGTTCGCGCCCACATGAGCCTATGCCGCCCAGGCGGCTCGCCTCCTGCCTCATACCTATCTGCCTCATCTCGATACGGATGCGGAAGGTTTCGGCCATCTTCTTGATCAGTTCCCTGAAATCAACGCGGCCTTCGGCTGTATAATAAAATGTAGCTTTGGTTTTATCGCCCTGGTAATCCACGTCGCTCAGCTTCATGCTCAGGTTAAGGTCAAGCGCCAGCTTGCGCGATTTATGCATGGTTTCCCATTCCATATCCTTGGCGGCTTTCCATTTGTCAACATCGGCAACGGTAGCTTTACGGTAGATCTTTTTAATCACATCAGCTTCCTTCACATGGCGTTTTACCATCTGCATGCGCACCAGTTCGCCGGTAAGCGAAACGTGGCCTATATCATAACCACCGGTAGTAGCTTCAACAGCTACCAACTCTCCTGATTCGAGGTAAATATTATCGTTGTTTAAATAAAACTCCTTGCGCGAGCCTTTAAACTTAACTTCAATAACCTGGAAAGGCTTATAGTTAGTCGGCATGTCCATATGCGACAGCCAATCGTAAACATCTAATTTGCTGCAACCATTAGTAAGGCAACTGCCGTTACTTTTGCAGCCCGCAGGCGTACATCCGCCACCTGTTGAGCAACTTCCACATCCCATAATTAACTTGGCATATATTGATTCCCCGCAGGGACATTTTTATTAATTAGTATTTTAATAATTTGTAAAGATACATCTAAAAATAAGATTTTAGGATTAGCGTTTCGCTCCACGTGATAATGCGCTTTTTCCAGCTCATCAATAATCATTTGCGATTTGCCAATACTCAGCACGTTACTCATTTTTTGCGCTGTATCCAATTCTCTTGCAGGTAAATGTACCAAGCTACCGGCTCCGGCAAGCAGTAAACAGCATTCGCGGATAAAGCTTGTGCCGTAACGCAAAAAATTCTTTTGGTTTTCGCGCCCCATTTTGGCAAACTGCTCAACAAAGGCCATTACTTCAATACCTTTATTGCCAAAGCAATAGCGCAACCATTGTACAAACAGCTCATGATAGCTTTTGTTATCTTGCTGTAGCATGGCCAAAGCTTCGGTCATGTTGCCGTTGCTCAGGTAGGCTATTTCGGCAGCGGCTTCTTCTGTTTGGTGATGGGCGCTTATTAAATATTCTTTAATTTCATCGTACTCGAGCGATGGTATTTTAACCAGTTGCGTACGTGATAATATGGTATTCAGGATTTGATCCTGATTTTGGGCAACTAATAAAAACAAGGTGTTTGGTTGCGGTTCTTCAATAATTTTAAGCAGTGAGTTACCCTCCTTATCCAGGTACTCAGGCAGCCAAAGTATCAGTATCTTGTATTCTGATTCAAAAGGCTTGAAGCTTAATTTCTTGATGATTTGGTGGCATTCGGCAATGTTGATGTTGGCCTGTTTGTTTTCGGCATCAAGGTATCCGCGCCAGGTATCGAGGCTTAAATACGGGTTGGTGGTTAAAGCTCCGCGCCATTGCTCAATAAACGTAAGTGCCGTATCATCCTTATGTTTAGCAAAGAACGGGTACGAAAAATGCAGATCCGGATGCATAAGTTTTTGATACTTTCTGCAAGAAGAGCATACACCGCATGAATCTGCGGGCTGTTTATCTTCGCAGGACAGATACTGAGCATAGGCAACAGCAAGCGCCAGGCTGCCCGAACCTTCGGGGCCTAAAAATAATTGCGCGTGGCTTACCCGGTTCTCGCTCACCGTGTTAAGTAAACGTTGCTTAATTGCTTCCTGTCCTACTATTTCTTTAAACTGCATTTGGTGCAAAATAGTAATTAGATATGAGATTTTAGATGTGAGATATGAGAGGGATATATTTTTTGAAAAAGATATGAGATTTTAGATGTGAGATATGAGACGGGTTGCAGGGCTGTTTACAATCTTTACCGATAGCGCTTCTCGCAAGATTCATATTACTTCTACTATCTTTACCGGATGAAATCTCACTTCTCATATCTCACGTCTAAAATCTAAGAACTAAATGAGAGTAATGGCATTTGATTATGGCACCAAGCGCATCGGCATAGCGGTTACCGACCCCCTGCAGATCATCGCGACAGGCCTTGATAATATCCACCCCAACAGTATCATCGAGTTTTTAAAAAAATATCTTCAAACCGAACAGGTAGAGCGTTTTATTGTGGGCGAACCCAAGCAGATGGATAATACCCCTTCACAATCGGCCGTGCACGTAAAGGGCTTCGTAAACTTGTTAAAGAAAACTTTCCCGGAAATACCTATCGAAATGGTTGACGAACGTTTTACCTCAAAAATGGCATCGGCAACTATAGCCCAAAGCGGCATGAACAAAAAGAACCGTCAAAATAAGGAGCTGGTAGATACCATATCGGCCGTGATTTTACTGCAAAGCTGGATGGGGACAAGGTTCTGAACCATGATTTGCTTGATTACAGGATTTTTTGACAGACTGTAATTTATAAAGCTATTTTCCGTTACTATAGCCTTTAATCAACCTTTAAAAACAAGCCTCAAATGAGCTTTACTAAAACTTATACTGTAAAAGAAGAACATATTGATGTTCAAAATATCATGGATGGATTATACTATCCTTTTTATATGGAATGGTGCCGCCATGATTTTATTCGTGAAGTACTTGGCTTTGATTTTGAAGAACAGGCACATTTGGGTGTGAACATGGTACTGTCTGAGTATTCAATAAAATTTGTACGCTCACTAAAAAGCGGCGATGAGTTTACCGTAAGCTGCGATTTGTTCGGTGATGCCAAAGGCCTGCCCCGCTTACATTTTAAACAAACCATTACCTGTCGCGGTAAGGTTATGACCACCGGCGTATTTACCGGCACCTGTATCTCAGCCGGTGGAAGGCCTTATTTGCCGGAGATAATTTTGGAGCAGGTAGCTGGTATGCCGACTCTGGAATGATAAAAATATTGAAGCGTCATTGCGAGGTACGAAGCAATCCCCGAGTAGCAGATTCGCCCTGTATAGTCTGGGATTGCTTCGTACCTCGCAATGACGTTTTTTTTTAGTCTTTAAATCGTTTTTTGTATTTAACATATTGTTAATCAATGCATAAATCTCATTTAAATCCCACTAAAAATAAATTCCGTACATTTGCGTCATGGATATTCTCCCTAATGCCTTATTGGCTTACTTAGATGACCATTGCGACCCGGAGCCGGAAGTGCTTAAAAAGCTCAACCGCGAAACGCATATCAAGGTGTTAAAACCTAACATGTTATCCGGACATTACCAGGGCCGTTTGCTCAGTTTTTTGAGCAAAATGGTACAGCCTAAGCGCATCCTGGAGATAGGTACCTACACAGGCTACTCTGCTATTTGCCTGGCCGAAGGTTTAGCCGAAGACGGCATCCTCCATACCATTGAAGTTAATCGCGAGATGGAGGAAATCATAAATTCACACCTTAAACTAACAGATGTTGAAAATAAAATAAAACTGTATTTTGGGCCTGCAGAGACCATTATTGCTGATTTACAGGAAGATATTTTCGATTTGGTGTTTATAGATGCGGATAAAAAGAATAATTATACTTACTTTCAATTAGTTTTTGACAAAGTCAGATCCGGAGGATTAATAATAATTGACAATGTTTTGTGGAAAGGAAAGGTGTACGGCCCCGAAAAAGATGCCGATACTGAAGGAATCCGCAAACTAAATGACCAGATAGCTGTTGATAGCAGGATAGAAAAGTTGATCCTGCCAGTACGCGACGGGCTGCTGGTTATCAGAAAAAAATAAATTATGAAGAAAATCTTACTGATTACAACACTGTTGATTTCAACATTAGCTGCTTCAGCACAGAAAAATACCTCATTATCGTACATTGATAAATTCAAAGATGATGCCATTCGCATCATGCACGAAACCGGGATCCCGGCAAGCATCGTTTTAGGTGTAGCCATGCACGAATCTGGTTGTGGCAACAGCACCATCGCACAAAACCTTAATAACCAATTTGGAGTAAAAGGTTACAACACTGTAGTTTATACCAAACACAACAAAAAAGTTCGTACTTCATATAAAAAATACGATTCGGTTTTTGATTCATTCCAGGACTTTGCCCGTATCATGACCGAGCGTAAACAGTTCAGCCACCTGGCCGACGCGCTTACCCATTATGATTATAAAGGATGGGCAAAAGGTATTCAGCGTGCCGGTTATGCAGGCAGCCGCAAATGGGCCGCGCAGGTATTAGGTATTATTAATAAATATGACCTTAACGAACTTGACGAAAACCCGGCAACCCAAACGCAACTGGCCGACGCGACAACTAAACAATAATATTTACGTTTATAAATCTTAATTTGGCCCCTATTTATATGCCACTCAATAAGATTTAAGCATAATGCGAAAAATTATATACCTGTTTATTGCTGTAGCCTGCTTTAGTTCGTGCTCTGCCCGTAAAAAAACGTCGACTGTATCAAACCGCGATGCCCGACGGAATAACAACAGCATTCAAAAAGCAAATAAAGATGCCGTTGCTAACTACAAATCATACACTTCTTTAGAATACATTGAACGTTTTAAAGCTATTGCCATACAGGAAATGAACCAGTATGGTATCCCGGCCAGTATTACTCTTGGCCAGGGACTGTTTGAATCGGGTGCCGGCAGCAGCGATCTGGCTAAATATGCTAACAACCACTTCGGTATAAAATGCACCAGCGACTGGACAGGCAAAAGCTATTATAAGGACGACGACAATGTAAACGATTGTTTCCGCGTTTATGATAACCCCGAGGATTCTTTCCGTGACCACTCTAACTTTTTAAAACGTAAAAACTACGCCAAGCTTTTTGAGCTGGATAAGGATGATTATAAAGGTTGGGCATATGGCTTGAAAAAAGCAGGATATGCAACCAATCCTAATTATCCGCAGTTGCTGATCAATATCATTGAAAAATACAACCTGGCCCAATACGATCGCCCTGAAGGTGAAATAGCCAAAATTAAACGGGAAGACCGTGTTTTAACCCAGATCAATAACAACATCAATAAACCCGCACAGGATACCCTATCCAAAACCCCGCCCGACGATAAGATCTACACCGTTAAACAGGGCGATACACTATACAACATTTCTAAACGTTTTGGAATAACTGTCGACGACCTGCGGGCGTTAAACAGTATGAACGACAACAGCATTAAAATTGGCCAGAAGCTTGTTGTAGTTAAATAAAGAAGTGAGATAGCAAGAACCATGAATCAAGAGAAAAGGAGATTAGTATCTCCGAAGTAGTCTTGTATTTTGATTCCTGACATCTTGACTCTCGCAGCCCCCTAAAAGTTAATTGTTGTTAAATTATATGACTACCCGTTGTGCAACACGTATTTTTGCCTCCTCAATGAAATTGTGGACGCTCTTGATATGTTTTGTGCTGCCTGCAGCTAACGTTTTTGCCCAGCAAAAAACCGTTGACGGGGTTGTGTTTGATAAAGACAGCAAGGATCGGATAGCCAAGGTAAATGTACAGAACATCACAACCGGCAAATCCATTTACAACACTTTTAAAGGCGAATTTAAAATTGAGGCGCAGCCCGGCGATGTACTTGTTTTTACAAAATCCGACCATCATCCCGATACCTTAAAAATTCAAGGCGGCGAATCGCTGGCTGTGTATATGAAGCGTACGGCCATACAACTTAAGGAAGTTATTGTACGCGATACTTTGCTTAACCCGCAAAAGCGACTGGCGGCTACCAAGAACGACTATACCAAGATCTTCGGTCCGCTCAATAATAAAGATTTGCTGAGCTTTGGCCCCGGTGGAGCTGGTTTAAGCATTGATGCCATTTATAATGCGCTAAGCCGCAGCGGACGGAATGCCGCCAAGCTTCGTGAAACTATCGAAAAAGATTACCAGCAAAGTGTTATCGACTACCGCTTTAACCGTACCTACGTTGGGGCTATAACTAACCTGAAAGATCAGCAGCTTACCGATTTTATGTTACGTTATCGCCCGGGCTATTACCTGGTAAAAACCGCGAGCGATTATGAGTTTATAGCCTCTATCAAAACCAACCTTAACCGTTTTTTAAAGTATAAAAAACGCCCGTATTCGCTTACCCCTCTTGTTACTCCAGAAGACAGCAAGAAGGATCTGGGTAAGGATTAACTTTGATAAACCTTAATAAAAGGTTCATTTTAATATCCGATAATTCCAATATTTTTGCGTCAAAGTCGTTAACCTGATTAAACCATGGGGCAACAATTTTGTTTATTGTAGGTAAAAAAGAAGATTTTTTGCTTTAATTTGTTTACTATGTTTAAAACACTACCTGGATTTCTATTACTTGCATTATTAGTCACGTGTATTTTGCCAGCCAGGGCACAAACGGATTCCCTGAAAAAAGACACTGTTAAAATAGACACCGCGGTACTCAATAAATACCGGATAAATTCCCGCAAAAACGCTATCCCAACCCGGGTTCGGCCCATACAAATTCAACGCGAAATGGTACCGGTAACCATGCTCGACTACAAAGTAAACTACTGGAAAAAGGCCGTTACATTTGGCCTCAATTTTAGCCAGTCGGCGTTTAGTAACAATTACGCGGCGGGTGGTGTAAGCGCGGTAGCTTTGGGCTCAAACTTTATTTACCATACAGAATATAACAAGGCTCCATTCAGTTATGTATCCGAGCTAAACCTCACCTACGGTGTATCAAAAAACAAAGGCCAGGGCAAGCGTAAAACGCAGGACCGTATTTATTTTGATAACAAAGTAGCTTCTCAATTATCAAAAAGCTGGTACTTTTTCGGTGCGTTAACCTTCGAGTCGCAGTTTGATAAAGGGTTTAATTATGTTGATAATGGCAACGGAACATTTACACCGCAGTATATATCCAATTTCATGTCACCGGGCTACTTAACCGAATCTGTCGGTTTTGAGTATAAGCCAAAAAGTTGGTTCGATTTGCGTTTAGGTACCGGTACCGCAAGACAAACTTTTGTACTTGATCACGCCATTCATAAATTCCAAACAGATAACTATGGTGTGGATACATTAAAAACGGTGAAGAATGATCTGGCATTCCAGATTGTTGCCCTGTTTGATAAGGATATTGCTAAAAACATTCACCTTAATACGCGTTACGCGCTGTTTATCCCCTATGCGCAATCGCCCAAGTTTATCACGCACCGTGTCGATTTGGTATTATCGGCAAAGGTTAACAGGCTCATTAGTGCAACAGTTAACGGAACCTTGCTTTACGATAAACACACCGCCTCCGCAGCCCAGGGCTACGAAGGTATTGGACTGGGGATGCTGTATAGGTTCCCGTAAAGGATTTTGTAAAATATTAATAACATTAACAGGCTTCATATTTATGGAGCCTGTTTTGTTTGCAGAAAGTGCAATTGGGCTATAAGTTAATGTGCCAAGTAATTGAGTTAATATAGTTCAAAATCATACCTTTGTATCCTTATAAAAAAGATTAAAGTTTTTTAATATAATGTTTGAAAATCTTTCGGATAAACTCGACAGGGCGTTCAAGGTCCTGAAGGGTCAGGGAACAATTACAGAAATAAACGTGGCCGAAACCATGAAGGAGATCCGCAAGGCCCTTCTTGACGCCGACGTAAACTATAAAACCGCCAAAGCATTTACAGATGATGTTAGGCAAAAGGCGCTTGGTAATAATGTATTAACATCTATTTCGCCGGGACAGTTGCTTACCAAGCTCATGAACGATGAGCTTACCAGCCTGATGGGTGGTACCACTGCCGATCTGAATTTTCCGGCCACTCCTACTGTTATATTGATTGCAGGTTTGAACGGTGCAGGTAAAACAACTTTTACCGGTAAGCTTGCCAACTACTTAAAAACACAACGCAACAAAAAGCCATTACTGGTTGCTGATGATATTTACCGCCCTGCGGCTATTGATCAGCTGGAAGTATTGGGACAGCAAATAGGCATCCCGGTTTATGCTAACCGCGAATCGAAAGATCCTGTTGCCATTGCCCGCGAAGGTATAGCACAGGCAAAGCAAAACGGCCAAAACGTGGTAATTATAGATACCGCCGGTCGTTTGGCTATTGATGAGGCCATGATGGTGGAGATTGAGCAGGTAAAAGATGCGGTGAAGCCACACGAGATCCTGTTTGTAGTTGACTCCATGACCGGTCAGGATGCGGTGAATACTGCCAAGGTGTTCAATGATCGCCTTGACTTTACGGGTGTTGTATTAACCAAGTTAGATGGTGATACCCGTGGTGGTGCTGCATTATCTATCAAATCGGTTGTTAACAAGCCTATTAAGTTCATTGGTACCGGCGAAAAGATGGAAGCGCTTGACGTTTTCCACCCCGATCGTATGGCATCAAGGATCCTGGGCATGGGCGACGTGGTATCGCTGGTAGAACGCGCACAGCAGCAGTTTGATGAAAAGGAAGCAGCCGAACTACAAAAGAAGATCCGCAAAAATAAGTTCGACTTTAATGACTTTTACGGCCAGATCCAGCAGATCAAGAAAATGGGTAACATGAAAGATCTGATGGGCATGATTCCTGGTGTAGGCAAAATGATGAAGGATGTTGAGGTTGATGATAACGCTTTCAAAGCTATCGAGGCTATTATCCAATCAATGACCCCTTTTGAAAAAGAAAATCCTGAAACAATCAATCAAAGTCGCCGCAACCGTATAGCCAAAGGTTCGGGTACCGATATACAGGAAGTAAACCGCTTAATGAAGCAGTTTGATGATATGAAAAAGGTGATGAAGCAGATGAGTAACCCTGCAGCCATGGCCAACATGATGCGCAGGATGCCGAAGATGTAAAGCAACTTTTATCTGAATTATAAAATGCCCCTTGCGAAACAAGGGGCATTTTTTGTATCGCAAAATATTTTCAAATATGAACGTACGTATGCATTGGTATTGATGGGGTTATATTTATTTTTAATACAATGAAGAAACTGCTATTTGTTGTTGGGTTATTTATTGCTGCTCAAATAAACGCGCAATCTGTTATGGTTGGCAAAAACATTCATACAGATATCCCGGATGTAACTAAACAGCAGATAATTAATGCATTGGATAGCCTTGTATATAAAATAGGGTCCGGTAAGCTAAATATTAATGATGTTGAGCAAGATAAAGGCGGGTTAACGGTATCCATTTTAAAAGACCAGCAAGCGGATATAAATGATACTACAAGTCCAAAACAGTTAATTAATCTGTATCCCGTTGCGCCGGGGCAATATTTTATTTCGGTAGCAATAATGGGCTCAAACGGCACTTCGCCCTTGTTAAAAAAGATCATTAATTTGATAGGAAATGACAGCGGCGGGAAAATAACCTTTGCCTTGCCGCTAAATTATCTCACCCGTTTGTGGAAGACCCGAAAGGTAGGCAACATCATTTATCACTCTCCGGATGAGATCAATATAGACCGGGCTAAGAAATTCGATAAAAAGAACACGCTTATTCCAACCAAATTAGGCCTGCAACCCGAAAGCATGGATTTTTATTTATGTAATAACTACCAGGAGATATTACCATTGTTGGGTTTAGGGTATAGTGCAGAAGCTAACGGAAATACCAGGAATGGCTATGGTGTTGATGCTAATTGCATTTTCTCCGTGATGCACAACGAAGATTTTTCGCATGATTTATTTCACTATTATGCAGCCAAGGTACGTAAGGTTCCAAGAAACACAGCCGCGGAAGAAGGTATTGCATATAGTTGGGGAAATGCATATTACACCGATGAAAAGGGTGAAATGATATTGCAAAAGGACCTGGTGATACAATTAAGATTGTATCTGCAGCAACACCCCAGCGCCGGTTTATATGATATGTTCTCGAAAAATCCGGTGGTGTTTAATTCTATGGCCAAAGTAAGGTCGGTTATTTCCGGTGTTATATGCGATGAAGTGGAACGACAAAGAGGTACGTCAGGAATTATAGCGCTGATCAATTGTGGCAAGGGCGATGATAACTATCTGGCAGCAGTAAACAGCCTGATCAATATCAATAAAACAAATTTTGATACGGCTGTTAAGGCATTGTTAAAGTAGCGCATCACGAAGCAAAAAAGAGGAGGCTTTTTTATTAGCTTTGTTGCAGAACACAACAAACAGCAGGAAGCTTATGCGCAGGATATTTTTAGTTCTTCTATCGTTACCTACCCTATTTACTACGCCAACATTTGCCCAGGCTCCCGGGGCGCCAATTGATGTTAAGCACTATACATTTGAAATAAAACTGAACGATGCCGATAATAATATTGAAGGAAAGGCCACCGTTACAGTAAGGTTTTTGAATGCTGCGGACGGCTTTAACCTTGATTTGGTGAAAAAGAATGCAGCGGGCAAAGGGATGCTGGTATCAGCGGTAACTGAAAACGGAAAGCCGCTAAAATTTACCCAGGAAGATGAACAACTAAAAATAAGTACACGCGCCTATAAAGGCAACACCCGCGACTATACCATAAGCTATAGTGGCGTACCTGCTGATGGACTTATCATATCAACCAATGCCTTTGGTCACCGTACTTTTTTTGGTGACAACTGGCCAAACCGTGCGCATAACTGGCTGCCTTGCGTTGATAATATTGCCGACAAAGCCCCGGTTGATTTTATTGTAACTGCGCCTGATCATTACCAGGTGGTATCAAATGGCCTGCAAACTGAAGAAAAACAGCTCGACGGAAAACTAAAGCTGACCCATTGGGTTGAAACCGTTGCCCTGCCAACCAAAGTAATGGTAATTGGTGTAGCCGAATTTGCTGTTGATCGTCCGGGTGATGTTAATGGCATCCCTGTTTTTACATATGTTTTTCCGGAAAGCAAAGAGGCTGGTTTTAAAAGCTACGCGGTGGCCAAAGACATTCTCCCCTACTTTATAAAAAACGTAGGCCCTTACAGCTATGAGAAATTGGCTAACGTACAATCCAAAACCATTTTTGGCGGCATGGAAAATGCCAGCGCCATATTCTATTTTGAAGAATCGGTTAAAAGTCCTGAAATAGAAGAGCTGATGGCGCATGAAATAGCACATCAATGGTTTGGTGACGGAGCAAGTGAAAAAAGTTTCGGGCATTTATGGTTAAGCGAAGGCTTTGCCACTTATATGACTAACCTGTACCTCGAAAACAAATATGGCCCGGATACACTAAAAGTCCGCTTAATGGCCGACCGTAAAACGGTGCTTAAGTTTGAAAAGTCGAGATTATCGCCGGTTGTGGATACTGCCGTTAAAACCCAATATATGCAACTGCTTAATGCCAACAGCTACCAAAAAGGCGGTTGGGTGCTGCACATGTTGAGGCGAAAACTGGGCGATGATATTTTTTGGAGAGGTATAAGAAACTACTATTCAAAATACCAGGGAGGCAATGCCAATACCGATGATTTGAGGCGTGTGATGGAGCAAGCCAGCGGAAAAGACCTTAAACAGTTTTTTACCCAATGGCTGCGTACTGCAGGGCATCCAAATTTGGTTGTTAGCTGGAAGTTTGATGAAAAGGATAATAATATCACTATCAATGTAACCCAAACCCAGGAAAATGTTTACAACCTGGCGCTGGAGATTTCTGTTGATGGCCAGGTGTTGACAATACCTGTAAAAGAAAAATCTGCTACAGCGCGTTTTCAGCTAAAAGCAAGGCCTGCGGATGTAAAGATCGACCCGAACGTAAACCTGCTGGCAACGTTTGAAGAGAATAAATAACAAGGATCTTCCGGGAAATTAATAATTATTAAGGAACGTTTAATTCCCCTCTTGAGAGGGGGCGTAGAGGAAAGAGCGATGGCAGGGGTGTGTTATTATAAAAGGCGATACGCAAAGACACACCCCCTCCACCCCTCTCAAGAGGGGAATCGCACCGACCTCCGCTCTATCGCTGGGCTGTGAAAATCTATTTAAAGCTACGCGGCGATAACCGTACTAATTACCTTCTCCAAGTCTTCCAGATCGAAAGGCTTGGCTAAATAAGTTTGAGCGCCGGCGTGGTTGGCCAGGATCTGAATATCGCTGTTAGCCGAAAAATAAATAACAGGAATATCTTTAAGGCCTTCTGTTTTTTTGAGGGTTTGTGTGGCGATGATCCCGCCCGAGTCGGGGATCCAGTTATCCATCATGATCACATCAGGTAAAATGCCCGAAACCTTTTCAATGATGTTATTGCAATCGCTAAAGGTATGCACTTCCCATCCCTGTTCTTCTAAAATGTAACTGCAAATAGACAGGATATCCTCGTCGTCATCAAATATGACAATCTTTTTGTGTGAAGTACTCATGAGATAGTTGTACGTGAATTTATAAACATCTTTTCATTAAACCAAATGTTTTAAATTCCTAATTAAATTTAGCGTGTTTAAACGGGTTTTTCTCTCTTTTTGATTCAAATTATCAGAATAAATACCACTTCTTAACCACTACAAAGCCTGATAATTGATTTTGTAACCGATTAATTACGGCGTTTTACTGAAAACAGTAATATTTTTACCTATCCAATTTCATTAACCCTTTATTAATTCCTGTTATACCAATAAACACCTGTAAATTCTGTTTCATGAATACGCAAATCAAATCGATTTTATTGGGCGCTATGCTGCTGGGCACTACCGCGGCAGCAAACGCACAAGCAACAAAGGCAAGCCTATGGCTCACAAAGGCCGATAGGTCGGTGCTTTTTGAACAGCAAAAAGACCCGCTTACCTTTAAAACTGGCGAATCCGACGGCACCACTATTACCGTTGACGATAAGCAGCACTACCAGCCTATAGATGGATTTGGGTTTGCACTAACCGGAGGCAGCGCTATGCACATCATCCGCATGAGCGCTGAGAGTAGGGCCGCCTTATTGAAGAACCTTTTTGCTGTAACCGGGAACGATATTGGCATCAGCTATCTAAGGCTAAGTATCGGTGCGTCGGATCTGAACGAAAAAGTTTTCTCCTACGATGATATGCCCGAAGGTCAAACCGACCCAACGATGAAGCATTTTGATCTTGGTCCGGATAAAACTGATGTGATCCCTGTAATGAAACAGATCCTGGCTATTAATCCTGCTATTAAAATACTGGGTTCTCCATGGTCGCCACCGGCATGGATGAAAACCAATAACGATACCCGTGGCGGCAGGTTAAAACCCGATTGCTACCCGGTTTATGCTAAATATCTGGTTAAATATATCCAGGCTATGAAAGCTAATGGGATTAATATCGATGCGATCACCATTCAGAACGAACCATTGCACCCGGGCAATAACCCAAGTTTGCTGATGGCTGCACCAGATGAAGGCGATTTTATCAAAAACAACCTTGGCCCCGCATTTAAAGCCGCAGGCATTAAAACCAAGATCATTCTATACGATCATAATGCCGACAGGCCCGACTACCCTATCTCGATACTGAATGATCCTGCAACCCGTAAATACGTGGATGGCTCAGGCTTCCACCTGTACGGTGGTGATATTTCGGCCCTTACCGATGTGCATAATGCCCATCCTGACAAAAACATCTATTTCACCGAACAAATGACCGTTGAGCCGGAAAACCAAAGCACAATCAATATAGCATGGCCCGTTAAAAGCCTGATAATTGGCGCTACCCGCAACTGGAGCCGCAATGTACTGGAGTGGAACCTTGCTGCCGATCCGGAATATAAACCATATACAGATCGAGGAGGCTGCCCGATGTGTCAGGGTGCGGTTACTATTGATAAAAATGAGGTTAAGAAAAATGTGGCTTATTATTCAGTTGCCCATGCTTCCAAATTTGTGCGTCCGGGCTCGGTACGTATAGCTTCAAACAGTTCAGAGACGTTGCCTAACGTGGCTTTCAAAACGCCCGACGGCAAAAAAGTGCTGATTGTGGCTAATACCGGCGAAGGTACGCAGGGTTTCAACATCAAATACGAGGGTAAAATATTGGCTGTTAAGCTCGATAAAGGCTCGGTAGGAACATATATCTGGTAGTATAAACAGGTTCAGAAAAATTAAACGCACAACAACATGTTAACATCGTTAATAAAAAATATAAAGTTAAAATCAGGGATTAAAGTCTTGCTGGCCGCGGCTCCTGCCCTATTTGTTTCATTGCAAGGTAATGCGCAAACCGGCTTTTTAAAGGCCGACGGCAAAAAAATAGTTGATGAAAAAGGCCAGAACGTATTGCTGCGCGGTATGGGTTTGGGCGGATGGATGCTACAGGAAGGCTATATGCTGCACATTAATAAAGACAGCCGTCAGTACCGCATCCGTGAACGCCTGGAAGAATTGATGGGCCCCGCCGAAACTAAAGAGTTTTATGATACCTGGCTGGCCAACAATACCCGCAAAATTGATGTGGACTCGATGAAACGCTGGGGTTTTAACTCTATCCGCCTGCCGATGCATTACAACCTGTATACACTTCCTGTTGATAAAGAACCGGTAGCCGGGCAAAACACCTGGCTGGATAAAGGCTTTAAAATGACCGATGATTTGCTGGCCTGGTGTAAAGCAAACCACATGTTCCTGATCCTTGACCTGCATGCTACACCCGGCGGGCAGGGAAACGACCTGAATATCTCCGATCGTGACCCCGATAAACCGTCGCTTTGGGACAGCGAGGCCAATAAGCAAAAAACCATCGCCCTTTGGCGTAAACTGGCCGAGCGCTATAAGAATGAGCCAAACATTGGTGCTTACGATATCATCAACGAGCCAAACTGGGGCTTTGACGATCCGCAGAATGACAAGAATGGTTTGAAGGAAAAAACCAATGGTCCGTTAAGAAAACTGATGGTTGATATTACCGCTGCTATCCGCGAGGTAGATAAAAAACACATCATTATTATTGAAGGCAACGGCTGGGGGAATAACTACAATGGTATTTTACCTCAGTGGGATAAAAACATGGTGCTGAGCTTCCATAAATACTGGAATTTTAATGATCAAAAGTCTGTTGACCACATCGTAAAAGTCCGCGACCAGTATAACGTCCCGGTGTGGTTGGGCGAAACCGGCGAAAACTCCAATACCTGGATAACCGAGGCTATTGGTTTGTTGGAGAAAAACAACATTGGCTGGTCGTTATGGCCGTTAAAAAAATTGGGTAATAATAACCCGATGGAAATTGTTTCAAACCTGAACTACGATGATGTGGCCAAATACCTGAATACCGGCAGGCATAAACCAAAAGAAAGTAACGTGTATAGCGGAACCCTGGAGCTGGCCACTTATGCCAAATTAGAAAACACCATCATTCATCATGATGTGATAGATGCCATTTTCCGCCAGCCTCATACCACGGTTACCAAGCCGTTTAAGGCCAATAAAATAGGTAACGGAACTACCATCAACGCGGTAGATTATGATCTTGGCCGCAATGGTTACGCTTATTTTGATACCGACACTGCCGACTATCATACATCTGGAAAGCCAGGTGTAGGCAACAAAGGGCATGTTTACCGCAACGATGGCGTTGATATCAGCAAGGATTCAACCCAATATAACAGTTACTATGTAGATCATATTGAAACCGGCGAGTGGACACAATACACCGTTCAGGTTAAAACAGCAGGCGTTTATTCCATTAGCCTGAAAGTAGCCGCGGCAACTGATGATAGTAAATTATCGATACTGGTTAACAACACCACCCAGGCAAAAGAAGTGGCTGTACCTAACACCGGCGGATTAAAAAAATGGCAGGTTATTGCCGTTAAAAACATTGTTTTAAAAGCGGGTACAAACAAAATAAAAGTATTGGCCAACAATGGCGGGTATAACCTGCATTACCTGCAGTTTTGGAAGGGCAAATAATATTTAAACGCTAAACAATATTGAACAGCCGGTGCAAAGAATAATGTACCGGCTGTTTGCATTTTTAAGTATCGTTGACCTAATGTAACAACGTTTGAGGAGCTAAAAGCATAATATTATTTTTCTTATAAAAGCTATTGTAATTAACTGTTTTTATAGTTAAATTTATTATACCAATTATCAGTATAATCTAAACAGTAAACAGGGGATTTCGTTATGAAAAAACAAGCTAACATAGTTTGTCAGCCTGATAAGACTGAGACTACACATCCATTATCCGTAAATTGCCAGCCGCCGCATCAAAAAATGTATCGTGATCATACGCATTGCGATCACCAGCACGGCAGGGTTAACAAGTTTCCAATTGGCAGCAGCCGCGGGCCATGCTTTTTTTAAACCCGGTTTAGCCGGGTTATTTTATGTAATAGTACAATTCACTGTAAGACCTAAAGTTTTGCAGGTAAACCGCTAACGTACATAAACCAATCTGGTTTCGCCGGGTATCAACGCCGGTCTCGTCGGCAATGGCATAAGCTTCGTATTGCCCATTGTTGAGCCGCAGATGTGTGCCATAGATTTGTGTATTATTTTCATACAACGCGATATTGTCGGCCAGGATAGCAAAACCTTCGGCCGGGAGTGATCCGTTGAGCGCGGCAATCCGCACTATGGCAAAGTATTTTTTCTGGTTGGCAATATTGGCATGTAGCAAGGTTGTGATCAGGGCCTCCGGCCCATCGGGTCCAAAATATTCCTTGCCTTTCCAGCCATAAGTGTTAACTATGGATGTTATTTTGATATAATTAACCGAATCCGTTTCGCGGAGGTGGAGTTTAAATGATGTTGCCTCTTTGGATGTTTTACCATGCTGATCAACCAGTTGCTGGTATTGCTCAAAATCTTCCTTATAATTTTTAAGCATTTGAGATAGCTCCATCGCTACCGAGGGAATTAGTTTAACCCTGTTTTGATGAATAGCGGCCACAATGGTCTCCCATTGACTATCGCGGTGTAATCTGATAAAAAGCGGATCGGCAGATAGCATCCTTTCATTTTCAAAACCACGGCCGGCTATAAATTCGAGGTATAAAAACGCGCTGTCCCGTTTACCGATATTAGCCCAGCTGGCAGCCGCTTTATACAAATGCGCGGTATCCAACACGCCATAATTGAGTTCACGCACCTTAGCATAAACCGGGGCCGCTTTTTTGTATTGCTTTGCTGCAAATAGGGAGTCGGCTATGTGAAGCGGTTGGGCGAAGTTTTGCTTTTCCTGCGCTCTACTTTTGTAGGAAAATAGTATAACTAAGCATAAACAGAGATATTTCAGATACATGGTATAGGTTTAAATGATAATCATGAAAACGTATTTACCTGGGGAAAAGATATATCTGAGTGTTGGATTTAACATTTGAGGGCAGATATTTAACATTTGCACATATTATAAATAAATTGCATCGTAAAATAACATGAAAGCCATCTTAATAATATGTTTGTGCTTCACTTTCTTTACGACATATGCTCAAAAGGGTGTGAACAATATCGATACGGTGAATTATCTTTTGGATACTGCTAATACGCCGCTAAATGATCGTATGTGGGATATTGGCATCGAATCGAAATACAAATATTATACAATTAAATGCCCTTGTCTTAAATTTAATAATTATCCTACATTTCTATTTGATGTAAAGGAGCAGGGGCGTAAGATAAATAAGGATCAAATAACCAAGATCAAATTTATTAGTCTCGGCTCACTTATTGATCTTGCAAAAACAACTACCGATTTAACTGCACAAACGTTATATATTTTTTACATCGTTGAAAAAACGAAGAGGGAGGGATATATAAGCCATAAAGTAAGGCTGGTAACACCACGCCAGCCAATTGTAATGAATTAAATAAGGATTGCTTGTTGCATACAGGCTATCAAACCGCAGATCTCATAAATACTTATTTAATGAGTCAATACGAACCACTGGCATTTTCTGATTCGAATCGGGTTTGGAATTCGGGATCTTATCCATATCAAAATAATGCGCAGTATCGATTATTGTGGGAGTGAGTCCTCTTTGTATCGAATCCTGAAACCTTTTCTTAGAAAGTAGTTCGGTTTTTATGCTATCACGCCCACTGTCATTTTTCTTGTTAGATGAATGACAAGCACTCAATATAATCGACAATGAAACCAATAACAGGCACATTTCTCTATGTGTTGATGCTTCTTTCATAATTATTCATATTTAAAAGCGTCGGAAGAAAAATTTCTTAGATGCTTTACTCCGCCCGTTTCAGTTCCATCTTATTGCCACCATCAATAAGTGTAACGTGAATTTTGCCATCGGCATCTTTGTTAAACTCCAGCTCGTAAGGCAAATCTTTCATGAAAAAGCGATTGTTTGATTGCGGATAAAGTTCCCGCTTACCCTCGCCGGCGGCCAGGGCATAAAGTTTACCCCCATCTTCGCTTATAGTTAAAGTTCTTGGCGGACCGATATAAAATTTACCGGCGTAGCTTTTTAAAACCTCAGCAGGTACCGATGCAACTTTCTTGATGTTGGAATGGAACAATCCTTTAAAGTTGTAAACCTTAGCCACGCTGTTGATCAGTTCCGGGATAACGTTATCATTATCGCTGTTAACCATTACGACTACGCCATTGCCGCCCTCCATACTTCCATAATAAATGCAGCGGAAGCCCTCGTTTACCCCACTATGGCTGAAATATAAAACACTATCCTTTTTATCTATAAATGCGCCAAAACCCACATCATTCCCAGCATGAACAGATAGCCTGATCTTAGTGGTTTCCTGGTTTAAAACTTTTGCTGATTTACCCTCATAGGCCAGCTGGGTTTCAATAATGTATTTTGCCAGGTCGGTTGGGTTGGTCCATAAGCCTGCCGCAGCTTGCTCCGGGTAAATGTGATAGTTCCCCTTTTTAGGTTTGCCATCAGGGCTGTAGGCAACAGCAAGCAGGTTCTGATCCACATCATAAGGCGGCTGAGCGTATGTACTACCTGTCATGCCGAGCGGTTTTAACACCTCTTTTTTCATATAATCGGCGTAAGGCATATGGGTTATGTCCATCACAATCATTTGTGTGATGGTAGTGCCGCCGCCCGAATACTCATAGCGCAACCCTGGCTCAAACATAGATTTAACGGCAGGTGAATTGGCCGGGTTTTCACCATTAAGCACTTGAACAATGGTAGGCAATGGAACTCCCGGTTCATATCCGCCAAAGCCGTGCACCGTTAAACCGGCGCTATGGCTTAACAGGTTTGCTATGGTGATCTTTTTGCCTTTGGATACGCTATCGTAAGGAAACTTCCAGCTTTTAAGATAAACATTGATATCTGTATTAAGATCGAGTTTTTTATCCTGCACCAGCTTAAGCACCCCAACCGAGTTAAGGGATTTGCTGATAGATGCCGCCTGGAAAAGCGTTTTTGCGGTCACCGGAATTTTGGCGCTATCGTTTGCCATACCATAACCTTTGGCCCAGGCAATTTTATAGTTTTGAATAATGGCTATACTTAGTCCCGGAATTTTATAGTAAGCCATCCGGTTTAACAGATTACCTGGCTGTTCGCCTTCAATCTGGATATTGCCAACCAAGCCGTTCTCTACTTGCTTGATTTTATCCTGAGTATTGTTTTGCGCGAGAACAGACAGCTGTATAAATAACAGCAGGGGGAGGATTAATGATTTGCTTAAGATTTTCATAGGTTGGGTTTTAAAACCGTGTTTGCACCGGCTGATGTATGCTAAATTAGAATTTAGCATACATAAAAACAACAGAATCAGAATTTAATTTTGAAAATATTATTTAAAAGAAATTAAATTCTGAAGAAATAATGCTGCACAGGCTGTTTTACTTTCCCTGGCGCAAGTATGAAGGGTTGGATATAGCGATGGCTACTTGTGCCTATTTATTCGGCTAGCAGCGGATCAACTAATATAATGTCTAACAGGCCGGGTAAGTCATAATAATTCCGGGCGCTGCTATATAGATAATCTTCAGGGTTCTCTACAAAGCCGGCTTCAACCGGGTTGTTATGAATGTAGTCTAATTTTTGATGTAATACGTTATGATTGAATAACATAATAGGATGATTGTCCTGCTGCCACAATTGAAATCTTTCATTATTGCTATTTTTTGTTCCGGCGCGCTTCATCATCCACCGCATCCATTCCTTCCTGCTTTCAAAGGGGTTATTTTCGATTGCCTGTCTAAGTGCGGCTGCAGAATGCCTTTTTATATCCCGCAAAATGTCTTCCATTTTGTCGCCATTACTTCCAATAATCATGTGAACGTGACTGGTCATGATACACCATCCATATATTTCGAGCCCTTTATGTTTCTGGCAATGTTTCCAGCTTTCAAGCAATATCTGTTTGTATTCGTTTCTTATGAAAAGGTCTATCCAGTATACAACAGAAAAGCTTACAAAGTATAATTTGTCCTGATCGTGAAATTTATATTTGTTACTCATAGCGTTCTATTTGGCACAAGTAGCCTTTACACACATGGCTCGCCCATCATACTTGCGCCAGGGAACAAATATTAAAAGCCCCATAAGTACGATTGGTTTTTACCCGGCCCAGCCTTCTCTATCCAAACTCCTGAAATGTATGGCCTCTGCCAAATGTTCCAATTTGATCTCCTCGCTTCCCGCAAGGTCGGCGATAGTGCGGGACACTTTGAGGATGCGGTCGTAAGCCCGGGCCGAGAGGCCGAGCTTTTCCATTGCCTTTTTAAGCAACATTTGACCGGCGGCATCAATTTTGCAAAGGTCGCGAACCATTTGGGAGCTCATTTGCGCGTTGGCGTGCAGGTCGGGCCGGTTTCCGAAGCGCTCTACCTGGATTTCCCTTGCCCGGATCACCCGTTCACGGATGAGTTCGCTTTTTTCGGCCGCCCTGTCAGATGATAGTTCGCTGAAATTAACGGGCGTTACCTCCACGTGCAGGTCAATCCTGTCCAGCAGCGGGCCCGAGATTTTGCTCAGGTATTTTTGTACCATACCGGGAGGGCAGATACATTCTTTTTCGGGGTGATTATAATAACCGCACGGGCACGGGTTCATACTGGCTACCAGCATAAAGCTGCTGGGGTAATCAACCGTAAACTTAGCGCGCGATATGGTGACGCGACGCTCTTCCAATGGCTGACGCATAACTTCCAGCGCGCTGCGTTTAAATTCAGGCAATTCATCCAAAAATAAAACACCGTTGTGTGCCAGCGAAATCTCGCCGGGGGCAGGGTTGCTTCCCCCTCCTACCAAAGCCACATCGCTGATGGTATGGTGAGGGCTTCTGAACGGGCGGATAGTCACCAGCGCGTCTGCGGCGGCAAGTTTACCTGCTACCGAATGGATCTTGGTGGTTTCTAATGATTCATATAAACTTAAAGGTGGCAAAATAGATGGCAGTCTGCGCGCCAGCATGGTTTTGCCAGCCCCCGGCGGACCGATCAGGATCACATTATGACCTCCTGCCGCGGCTATTTCCAGTGCACGCTTGATATTTTCCTGACCTTTTACTTCGCTGAAATCGCTGTCGTAATTACAGAGGCTGTCGTAAAATTCTTCTCGTGTGTTTACTATTTCGGGTTTTAGTTGAGATGTGCCGTTAAAAAATTCAACAACATCTTTAATGCTTTCAACGCCGTAAACCTCAAGATCATTTACAATGGCTGCTTCACGGGCGTTTTGTTTAGGGAGGATAAAGCCTTTAAAGCCATCTTTACGGGCTTGTATGGCTATAGGTAAAGCACCTTTTATCGGCTGCAGGCTTCCATCAAGCGAAAGCTCGCCCATGATGATGAATTTATCAAGGGTTTCAATATCTATTTGGTTTGAAGCCGCCATGATGGCAACGGCAATAGTAAGATCATATGCCGAACCTTCTTTGCGGATATCTGCCGGGGCCATATTAACTACAATACGCTGGCGAGGCATTCGAAAGCCATTGGTTTGTAAAGCGGTCTCTACACGCTGCATAGACTCGCGCACTGCATTATCAGGTAACCCAACAACAAAATAAGCTAATTTGCCGCCACTGATATTCACTTCAACTGTTATGGTAATAGCTTGTATTCCATAAACCGCGCTTCCAAAGGTTTTAACCAACACTGTGATAAAAGTTTATTTAAAGCGAAAGATATAGAATTTTGATGAGGTGATAAAGCAGCGCCGGTATAAAATCCGGGAAATCGCTTTCAAAACGAATCGCTGATACGTGGCTCCGATCGCGCCAGTTTGCCATGGTTTTTGACTATAAACAAGGAGCTCCTAAGGGAGCAGTATTAATACACCAGAGGGGTAACGTGTTTATAGCAAATCTCAAGTTAATTTTAAGGCTCCGTTAGGTGGCTCGTAGTTTAAAGCGATTTCCTCGGGTATAAAACAAAAAACCCGCCGGTGCCGGCGGGTTTTATTATAATCATATAATTCAATCCTATCTTAAAAATGCGCCTGCTTCACAAACAATCAATAGCATGGTGCAGGAAACTATTACGCAAACCATCAGCATTATTGACCATGTATTAGGGTTGTGTTTGCTGATGCGGGCAAACGCGGTATTAATTTTTTTGAAAAAACGGCTGTTCAACAACACAAAATAGTTAAGTATAAACGCACCTGTCGCCCCCATTAATATCATTAGGCCAGATAGCGGGCTTAACTGAAACCAACCGGCGTTTAAAAATAATTGCGCCACGCTTACTAAAATGGCCAGCAAAATGATCATTAAAAAACTCGCCCCAAAAAGCGCGTTGGCTTTTGGCAATCCGCCGTGACCAAAGTTTTTAACATTCCACCTGTAAAACGTTACATAAATGGATTTGTAGGTTTCTGCTGCTTTCATAATGTTATGGTTTTAGGTAATTAATTCGGTGCAAAATAATATTACTTGCACAATATTGGTTTAAAAACGGAATCGGCAAAATTTTATTGCGATTGTGTTTGATTTTTATCGTTTTTGTATTCATTTATTTGGTTTGATGCTTATATCGCAAAAAAATATCGTACCGAAGGGAATAGTCTTATTTTTTGCCGTATTGATGAAAAAAGAGAAATTTTTGGTAAAACAAATGTTACAAATCCCGGATTACGACGTCAAAAGGCTGTTTTGAACGCAGACAACGCAATATTTGCGTTAATTTGCTGTTATAAGGGCATCTTTATAGCATATAATGCAGCCGTGTAGGGTTGTAGTGTAGTGGATAAGTAGAGGAATGGTTTTTTATGCTTTAAACCTTTACAGTTGATATTTGCAGGACGCGCGTTTATCAACAAAATAATTAACCAGAGCACTAACATCTAAACCCTATACTACCTCATGAATTAAGTTTCCTAACAGTACCACGGCCCTACATCTCTACCTATAAATTAATCTAACCTTATAACATCTGCACCTAAACCTGGATGAAAACAATTTTTCTTTCACTGATCCTGCTATGCCTGTTTTCGGCGTCTTTTGCCCAAAACCGGGCTGCTATTAAAGGCAAAGTCACCGACTCACTAAATAAGCAACCTCTTGAATTAAGTACCGTCGCGATGGTTGATCTGAAGGATACCTCGCTTATTGCTTATACCCTCAGTAAAAAAAATGGCGACTTTGAACTGCAGCGCCTGCCTGTTGATAAAGAAGTGCGCCTGGTTATTTCGTTTGCCGGATATAAAAGTTATATCCGCCGGTTTAATTTTAAAAAAGGCGATATCGTTGATTTAGGCACCGTTGCGCTCAACAGCAAAATGCTGAGCGAGGTTGTGGTACGTGCCGAGCGGGTGCCTATTAAAGTAAAAAAGGACACCATTGAGTTTGATGCCGCCGCTTTTAAAACCCGGCCCAATGCCGCTGTGGAAGAACTTTTGAAAAAACTTCCCGGTGTACAGGTTGATGGCGACGGAACAATTACCGTTAATGGCAAACAGGTCAGCAAACTTTTAATAGATGGCAAGCAGTTTTTTGGCTCCGATCCCAAAATCGCTACCAAAAACCTTGATGCGGCAATCGTAGCCCAGGTACAGGTTTATGATGACCGCGAAAACGATCCTGATCATTTGGTGAGCGAAACCCAGGTACAAAAGATTATCAACATCAAACTTAAAAAGGCCATTAAAAAGAGCATTTTCGGTAAGGTGTTCGGCGGCGCTGGTTCGCGCGACAGGTATGAAGCCGGAGGGTTGTTCAATATGTTCCGTGATACTTTGCAGGTGAGTTTTATTGGCTTAAGTAATAACCTTAATCATACGGGTTTTTCGCGCGAGGAGCTTAACCAGCAAGGTGGGTTTGACCGCAGTGGCGGCAACACCTCATTTAACGGTGGCCGTAACTGGGGTGGTGGTATTGAGAAGATCACCTCTGGAGGCTTTAACCTTAACCAGAACTATGGCGAAAAACTAAAACTTAACCTGCAATATTTTTATACACAGCGGAACAACACAATTGAATCAGCCAATTTTCAGCAGCAGTTTCTGAAAGATACTACCCTGTTAACACGAGCCTCAAGCAACAGGTATGCAAACAATCATACACACACTATTAGCGGGCTTGTGGAGTGGAAGCCGGATACTGTCCGAAACCTGCGCTATAATCCATCGTTAAGCTATAATTCTAATAACAGCGGCTCCTCGGCGTTGGGCAATACTTCAAATAATTTTGATATGCCGGTAAACAAGTCGGTATCAAATTCCCTGGGCGATTGGCATTCAACGCAGTTTAATCAAAGCTTTTACTTTCATAAGCGATCTAAAAACAAAAGCAAGGAATCGTTTACCATATCACATAACCTGAGTATTAACCCTAACCACAGCAACAATTTCAACAATAATGATGTGGTTAACTACCAGCGGCCCGACTTGTCAGATAGTTTGCACAGGCTGTCTGTCCGTACATCAAATAATGTTTCGGGCAATCTGGATTTTAGTTACCGCTACCCGGTAACAAAAAACCTTATTGTTGATGTAACCACATCGGGCATATACAACAAAACCAGTGACCAGGTTTTTACCTATGATCGTAAAACGGGCCTCGATTCGCTGATCAGCAATCAAAGTTCTGACCTTAAGCGTGATCAGTGGACGGAGAACATTAAGCCGGGTATTACTTATCAGCTTAATAAAAAAACACAGATCATCGCAGGGCTTAATACCCAATGGCAGCAAATCAACAATAACTTTGTAACCAGCAGGCTTATGCAAAATTATTTTTTCCTGCTGCCAACTATCCGTATCGAGGCTTATGGGATATCCTTTAGCTATGAGCGCCGGGTTAACCAGCCGGGGATATCAAATTTGCAGCCTATTACTATAGTTTACAGTCCGCTGTATAGCTATACGGGTAATCCTAACCTTGTGCCCAGCATAAACAACAACTATTACATTAACTTTTTTAAATACTTTAATGACAGCCAATTGGGGATTTACTCATACGGCAACATCTCTTCGCAAAAAAACATGGCGGTTACGCAGCAAGCCATTAGCTCAGATGGCGCGCAAACCAATACAACGGTTAACCGCGATGGCCGGCCAAGCTATAATTTTTCGGTTGGGGTGTTTAAACGGTTTAAAAAGGTTAAAGAGTGGCAGGTTAACACATCAACCAATTTTTATGGTAACTATTACCAAAGCCTTAACCTGCTTAATAATGTTGAAGGTTGGCAAAACACGGTTTCGTATGGGGTACATGAAAACATTGGCGTAAACTGGAAAGATGTAATTGACCTGAATACCGGCGTGGGCTTTAATCAATCAAATACCAAATACCATTATGATGATTTCAGGAGCGTAAGAGTGGGTACCTATAACATAAGCAATAGCCTGGTGGTGAGGTTCCCTAAAAAGATAATCTGGGAAACCAAGCAGGATTTTAATTACAATGGCCAGGTTGCGGCAGGCTTTAAAAAAGGCGTTAACGTAGTGAGCTCATCACTGGCCCTGCAAATGCTTAAAAAAGACAGGGGCGAGTTGAAGTTTTCTGTTTATGATATCTTTAATCAAAACGTAAGTGTGTACCGTTACATCAACAGCAACTCGGTTAACGACGTGCAAAACAATACATTGAAACGCTATTTTATGGTTACTTACAGCATTAAGTTTAATAAGCTGAGCACAAAGTAGACTGATATTAAAGTAAAAAGCAAGGAGGCTGTATCAAAGTTAAAAGATGCAGCCTCTTTACTTTTTAAGAGGCTGTTGTAACTATCTTGATTAAGGGGTAGTCTTACTTACAACCAAAATGCCCATCATAATGAAAACCAGGACCTATCTTTTTTTAGCTGCTACTATGGCGCTATCATTCGGCCTATTGGGCCGTGTAAATGCTCAGGACATGCCCGGTAAACGTGACTCTATCAATTCGGTTGTATTGAATGAGAAACGTGTGATACAGGTAATACTGCCCGATGGTTATAAAGCAGGCTCAACAACTAAATACAATGTGTTGTATATCCTTGACGATTGGAATATAAAATTGGGGCGCGATATACAGCACTTTATTTTTGACGAGCACACGATGCCGCCAATGATAATTGTAGGCGTGTTAAATACCGACCGGGACAAAGATTTTTTGCCAACGCATAACAGTGGCAATAAAACATCGGGCGGAGCCGATAAATTTCTGAAGTTTTTTAAGGATGAGCTGATCCCTTATATCAATAAGACCTATCCATCTGATGGTGATAACACACTTTTCGGCCACTCCTTTGGTGGTGTGTTTGTTACTTACGCCTTGTTGAACGAGCCGCAGCTTTTTAATAATTACGTTGCCGGCGACCCGAGTTATTGGTGGGATAACGGTGTTATGCTTAAGCAGGTTAAAGAGAAATTGCCGTCACTTGCCGGCTTGCAAAAGTCGCTTTACATAGGTGGCCGCGAGGGGCAGGGTATGAAAGAAATGAGGATTACCCCGATGGATAGCCTCTTAAAAAAAGACGCGCCGGCCGGGTTTGAATGGGTGGTTAAAGCGTACCCTAAAGAATCGCATGGTACGGTACGATTGAAAAACTTTTATGATGGCCTGAGGTTTGCCTATAATGATTATGGAGGCAAGCCATTGGAGTTTCACCCGTCCCGGGGGATTGTGCTAAAAAATAAGCCGATAAAGATCTGGTACTTTGATGATACAACTAAGGTGCATTATACTTTTGATGGTTCGCTGCCGTTAATGACATCGCCATTTGTAAAACCCGAGATTGAATTAGCCGGTCCTGCAACGGTTACCATGCGGCAGATTGCCGGTCGGCCTAAATTTGATAAAACCTCCAGCGGAGAATTTAAAGGAGGGGCTTATCTGCCCGCATCATCACTCAGGAAAAACTATAAACCCGGCGGTTTTCATTATGCTTACTACGAAGGCCAATGGGATAAACTGCCCGACTTTAAGGCAATAAAACCGGTTAAAGAAGGTACCGAAGATAGCCTCTTCAATATTAATAAACTTCCGCGTCAAAACAATTTTGGCTTAGTTATAGACGGGCTATTCAAAGTTGAACAGGATGGCTATTATATTTTTGGATTAGGATCGGACGATGGTTGTAAAGTGTATCTGAATGATAAGGTCATCATTGATCTGGATGGCTTGCACGATGGTGATATTGAGCGCTCATACATCGTTCCGTTGAAAAAAGGGTTTTATCCATTGCGGATAGAATATTTTCAAAAAGAAGGTGGCAGGAAGCTTGATTTTGTATATGTAACCCCGGATAACATCGCTAAAAAGAAGATTACACCTATTCCGTACACGTTGCGATATGGAAGATAAACGCGGTTGGATTTAAAACAGGCTTAAATAAAAAGGCTGATCTATTACGATCAGCCTTTTTTATGCTTTTAAGTCCGGAGCTACACGTTAGAAAGAGCCAGGACCGCCTGGTCCACCCCCACCCGGGCCGCCGCCTGGCCCGCCGGGACCTCCGCCATCGCGGTTAAATCTGCGTTGACCAGGATCCTGACTTGGAGCTTTGCCCGCAAACTTTTGTAAACGAAGTG